>CAWKNP010000003.1:0-254435 GCA_963851105.1 uncultured Actinomycetota bacterium | reverse complement strand
ACCTCGTAGAGGTTCCGGAACGTCCGGCCCTCACCCTTGGCCCCGTCGCGAATGACGGTCAGGTAGTAGGCGCCGAACACCATGTCCTGGGTCGGCGTCACGATCGGACGACCGGTGGCCGGGGACAGGATGTTGTTGGCCGACAGCATGAGCACCCGGGCCTCGGCCTGGGCCTCGGCCGACAACGGAAGGTGGACCGCCATCTGGTCGCCGTCGAAATCGGCGTTGAAGGCGGTGCACACCAGCGGGTGGATCTGGATGGCCTTGCCCTCGACGAGGACCGGCTCGAAGGCTTGGATACCGAGGCGGTGCAGGGTCGGGGCCCGGTTCAGGAACACCGGGTGCTCCTTGATGACCTCTTCGAGGACGTCCCAGACCTGGGCCCGGCGCCGTTCCACCATGCGCTTGGCCGACTTGATGTTCTGGGCCAGCTCCAAGTCGACGAGGCGCTTCATGACGAAGGGCTTGAACAACTCGAGGGCCATCTGCTTGGGCAGGCCGCATTGGTGCAGCTTGAGCAGGGGGCCGACCACGATGACGGAGCGGCCGGAGTAGTCGACGCGCTTGCCGAGAAGGTTCTGGCGGAACCGGCCCTGCTTGCCCTTCAACATGTCCGACAACGACTTCAGCGGGCGGTTACCGGGACCGGTCACGGGACGGCCGCGGCGGCCGTTGTCGAACAGGGCGTCGACGGCCTCCTGCAGCATCCGCTTCTCGTTGTTCACGATGATCTCGGGGGCACCCAGGTCCAGCAGGCGCTTCAGCCGGTTGTTGCGGTTGATGACCCGGCGGTACAGGTCGTTGAGGTCGGAGGTGGCGAAACGACCACCGTCGAGCTGCACCATCGGCCGTAGCTCGGGCGGGATGACGGGCACGGCGTCGAGGATCATGGCCCGGGGGTCGTTGATCCGCCGGCCGTGCTCGTCGCGGCGGTTGAACGCCGACACGATCTTCAGCCGCTTGATGGCCTTCTGCTTGCGTTGCACCGACAGCGGGCGGCGCCCGTCGGTCGGGTCGATGTTGTTGCGGAGCTTGACCTCTTCGTCGTCGAGGTCGATCTCGTGGATCAGCTGGGCGATGGCCTCGGCGCCCATGCCGCCGCGGAAATAGTCCCCGTAGCGGTCCTTGAGCTCGCGCCACAGCAGCTCGTCCTCGATGATCTTGCGGGAGTGCAGCTCCTTGAACTCGTCGAAGGATCGCTTGACCAGCTCCAGATCGGCCTCGGCCCGCTCCCGGATGCCGGTGATCTCCTTCTCGCCCGCCTTCTGGCGAGCCTTGATCTCCGACTCCTTGGCGCCGTCGGTCTCCAGCTTGGCGATGTTTTCTTCCAGCGTCTTGAAGCGCCGGTCGACGTCGAGGTCGCGCTGACGGCGCGATCTCGGCCAGCTCCTCGATGAGCTCGGATTCGAGTGACGGCAGGTCCTGATGGCGCTTGTCCTCGTCGACGAAGGTGACGAGATTGGCGGCGAAGTAGATGACCTTCTCGAGTTGCTTGGCCTTCAGCTCCTCACGGGCTTCGGTGCCCATGAGCAGGTAGGCCAGCCACGACCGGGTGCCCCGGAGGTACCAGATGTGGACCACGGGGGCCGCCAGCTCGATGTGGCCCATGCGCTCGCGCCGGACCTTGGATCGGGTGACCTCGACGCCGCAGCGCTCGCAGATGATGCCGCGGAAACGGACGCGCTTGTACTTGCCGCAGTAGCACTCCCAGTCCTTGGTCGGACCGAAGATCTTCTCGCAGAACAGGCCGTCCTTCTCTGGGCGCAGGGTGCGGTAGTTGATGGTCTCGGGCTTTTTGACTTCACCGTTCGACCAGGCGCGGATGGAGTCGGCCGTGGCCAAACCGATCCGCAGTTGTTCAAAGTTGTTCACATCCAGCATGCGCTAAAAGCCTCTCTCGCTGGCGCGGCGTGCGTCTTCTTCGTCTGAACCCCGTTCCGGGCGGCTGATGTCGATACCGAGCTCTTCGGCGGTGCGGAACACGTCCTCGTCGAGCTCGCGCATCTCGATCTCTTCACCGGTGTTGGACAGCACCTCGACGTTGAGGCACAGGCTCTGCATCTCCTTGATGAGCACCTTGAAGCTCTCGGGGATGCCGGGCTCGGGGATGTTCTCTCCCTTGACGATCGCCTCGTAGACCTTGACCCGGCCGAGGACGTCGTCAGACTTGATGGTCAGTAGTTCCTGCAGGGCGTAGGCGGCCCCGTAGGCCTCGAGTGCCCAGACCTCCATCTCGCCGAACCGCTGGCCGCCGAACTGGGCTTTGCCCCCCAGGGGCTGCTGCGTGATCATCGAGTAGGGGCCGGTCGAGCGGGCGTGGATCTTGTCGTCAACAAGGTGGGCCAGCTTCAAGATGTAGACGAATCCGACGCTGATCTGGTTGTCGTACGGCTCACCAGTGCGGCCGTTGTACAGCGTGGCCTTGCCGTTGCCACCGAGCAGGTGGCCGTCGCGCCCGTACTCGGTCCCCGGCGCCTCGGGCTGCAGGTGCTCGAAGATGGTGGTGATGGTCTCGTGGCGGCCGGCGTTGTCCTCTTCGTCCCAGTGGGCGCCGTCGAACACCGGTGTCGCCACCCACGTCGACGGCGGGGTCACCGTGCGGGTTTTGTTCTCGGTCCCCTGGACGGGAACCGTGGCCAGCTCGTTGCCCTCCCAGCCCCAGCGGGCGGCGTAGCCGAGGTGACTTTCCAGCACCTGGCCCACGTTCATCCGCGAGGGGACGCCGAGGGGGTTCAAGATGATGTCGACGGGGGTGCCGTCGGCCATGTACGGCATGTCCTCCAGCGGCAGGATCTTGGAGATGACGCCCTTGTTGCCATGGCGGCCGGCGAGCTTGTCACCCTCGGAGATCTTGCGGCGCTGGGCCACGTACACCCGGACCAGCTGGTTGACCCCCGGCGGCAGCTCGTGCGCGTCCTCGCGTGAGAACACCCGCACGTCGATGACCTTGCCCGACTCCCCGTGGGGCACCTTGAGCGAGGTGTCGCGGACCTCCCGGGCCTTCTCACCGAAGATGGCCCGCAGCAGGCGCTCTTCGGGGGTGAGCTCGGTCTCGCCCTTCGGGGTGACCTTGCCCACCAGGACATCGCCGGCACCGACTTCGGCGCCGATGCGGATGATGCCGCGTTCGTCGAGGTCCTTCAGGATCTCCTCGGAGAGGTTGGGGATGTCCCGCGTGATCTCCTCGGCACCCAGTTTGGTGTCGCGGGCGTCGACCTCGTGCTCCTCGATATGGATCGAGGTCAGGACGTCGTCGCGGACCATCCGCTCGGAGAGGATGATGGCGTCCTCGTAGTTGTAGCCCTCCCAGGGCATGAAAGCGACCAGCAGGTTCTTGCCGAGGGCAAGTTCGCCCCGGTCGGTGGAAGGACCATCGGCGAGCACGTCGTTCTTGACGACCTCGGTTCCCTCCTCGACCACGATGCGCTGGTTGAGGCAGGTGTTCTGGTTGGACCGGCGGAACTTCGACAGCCGGTAGACCTTGCGGCCAAGCGGGATACCGAGGCGGTCGAACTGGCCGGGGACGTAGTCGACGGTCACGTGCTCGCCGCTCACCTCGACGACGGTGCCATCGCCCTCGGCGAGGGAGACATCGCCGGCGTCGCGGGCGGCGCGGGCCTCGACCCCGGTCCCGATGTACGGGGCCTCGGGCCGCACCAGCGGAACCGCCTGCTTCTGCATGTTGGCGCCCATGAGGGCCCGGTTGGCGTCGTCGTGCTCGATGAAGGGGATGAGGGCGGTGGAAATCGAAACGATCTGCTTGGGCGACACGTCCATCAGGTCCACCTCGGCGGGGGGCACGAAGTCGACCTCCGAGGTCGTCCCGTACGAGGTCCCGCCGGCGGCACTGACCCGGACGCCTGGTCCTAGGGGGGCACGGCGGACCAGGACCCGGTCGTCGAGCAGGGTCCCGTCGGGGGCCAGCTTGGCGTTGGCCTGGGCGATGACGTATTCCTCTTCCTCGTCGGCGGCCAGGTAGGTGATCTCGTCGGTCACCCGCCCGTCGACCACCTTGCGGTAGGGCGTCTCGATGAAGCCGTAGTTGTTGATCCGGCCGTAGCTGGCCAGGTGGCCGATCAGGCCGATGTTCGGGCCTTCGGGCGTCTCGATGGGGCACATGCGCCCGTAGTGGGAGGTGTGCACGTCTCGGACCTCGAAACCGGCACGCTCGCGGGAAAGGCCACCGGGGCCCATGGCGGAAAGACGGCGCTTGTGGGTCAGGCCCGACAGCGGGTTCGTCTGGTCCATGAACTGCGACAGCTGGCTGGTCCCGAAGAATTCCTTGATGGCGGCCACCACGGGCCGGATGTTGATCAGGGTCTGGGGCGTGATCGCTTCGACGTCCTGGGTCGTCATCCGTTCCCGGACGACACGCTCCATGCGCGACAGGCCGACGCGGACCTGATTCTGAATCAGCTCTCCGACCGAACGGATGCGCCGGTTCGCAAAGTGATCCTGGTCGTCGAGGCGGTAGCCCGGCTCGCCCTTGGCCAGGTGCAGCAGGTAGCAGCAGGTCGCCACGATCTCGCTGCGCGACAGGACGCCCTGGCCGGGCACGGGCCGCTCCAGGTCGATGTCGAAAAGGTCGGCGGCCTTCTGGATCTCGGGTCCCAGCTTGCGGTCGAGCTTGTAGCGCCCCACACGAGTGAGGTCGTAGCGCTTCGGGTTGAAGAAGGCGTTCTCGAAATAGGCGCGGGCGGACTCGACGCTCGGCGGCTCACCGGGACGGGCCCGCTTGTAGATCTCGAGTAGCGCCTCCTCCTGGGTCGGCGCCAGCTCGCGCTCCTTCTCCCACTGCCCCTCGAGGAAGTCGAAGTGGCGCACGAAGCGGTCGAGGAACGCCTCGTCGGTGTAGCCCATGGCCCGCAGCAGCACGAACAGCGACAGCCGGCGCTTGCGCGCCACCCGGGAGCCGGCGGTGATGTCTTTGCCCGGCTTGGCCTCCACGTCGAACTCGATCCACTCACCGCGGTAGGGGTGGATGGTCCCGGTGACAACGGTCTTCAGGTCGCGACCCGGCTGGAAAATGACGCCCGGGGACCGGACCAACTGGGACACGACGACACGCTCGGTGCCGTTGATGATGAACGTGCCCTTGTCCGTCATCATTGGGAAGTCGCCCATGAAGACGGTCTGTTCCTTGATCTCGCCGGTGTTGGCGTTTTGGAACTGTGCCCGCACGAAGATCGGCGCGGCGTACGTCATGTCCTTCTCTTTGCACTCCTCCACCGAGAACTTCGGCGGCGGGCGCAGATCCTGATCGTCGGGATCGAAGTCGAGGATCAGCTTCAACGAGCCCGAAAAATCCTCGATCGGGCTGATGTCGTGAAACGTCTCGGCAAGACCCTTCTCGAGGAACCACTTGAATGAATCTCGTTGGATCGAGATGAGATCCGGCAGCGGCAGGACTTCGTCGTGGTTGGCGAAAGAAAAGCGCTCCCGGGTGAGCGGACGTGACGGCAAAGGCCTACTCCTCAGAATGAGACGTGAAAGGCAGTTCGGGAGCCGTAAGGGCGCGCGCCACCCACAGGAAAAGAACGAGGGTGCGCATGGCAGACGAGCACGGCAACTGGCCAGTGTAAAACAGCGCGCGAGCAAAAGCAACCGCTTTTGGGCGCTTCTGCAACGCAGGGTAGGTCAGCGGCTCGCCCCGGTCAAGGGTTTGCCGCCAAACCAGGCGGAACTACTTGACTTCGACAGATGCGCCGGCTGCTTCGAGCTGCGCCTTGGCCTTGGCCGCCTCTTCCTTTGAGACCTTTTCGAGGACTGCCTTGGGGGCGCTGTCGACCAGATCCTTGGCTTCTTTCAGGCCGAGGCTGGTGAGCGAGCGGACTTCCTTGATGACCTGGATCTTCTTCTCGCCGGCGCCGGTGATGATGACGTCGAACTCGTCCTGCTCCTCGACCTCGGGCTCGGCCGCGGCGGGACCGCCGGAGCTGGCCGCGGCTGCGGCGGGGGCGGCGGCGGTGACGCCGAACATCTCCTCGAACTCCTTGAGAAGTTCGGAGAGCTCGAGAACGGTCATGTTGGCGATGGAATCGAGGATCTCAGCCTTGGTAGCCATGGTGCATGCTCCTTACAGGGGTGGAAAAGGGTGGGTGGGGTCAGTCAGCCGACGGTGAGTCCGCAGGCGTGGTGGGTGGGTCGATCGCAGTGGCGTCGTTCTCGAGAGCGACCTCGGGCTCCGGCTCAACCGAGAGAATCTTCGGCTCAACCACAGCCGGGATCCCATGCGCCGCCAGAGGCTGGGCCTCGGCTGGCTCATCGGCAAGCGCCGGCGAGGAAGCGGCATCGGCGGCATCCTCCAGCACCGGCGGCTCGGTCGCCTCGGTCGCCTCGGTCTTCTCGGTCGGTTCGGTCGCCTCGGTCGCCAGTGTGATCCCCGGATCGGAGACGTCGTGGTCGGCCACCAGGGCAGCCGCAGGCTCGTCGGCGTCGGGGGCGGTCTCAGGCAGCGGCGGCTCTGGTACGACCGCAGCAACTGAGTCCGCAACGGCAGCGGCGTCAGGCTCGGGCTCAACCGCAACCGGCTCGGCCGCGGCGTCAGGCTCGGCCTCAACCGCAACCGACTCGGCCGCGGCGGCAGCGGCAGCGGCATCAGGCTCCGGCTCAACCGCAGCCGGAGCCGGCTCGGCCGCAGCGACAGCAACCGGTTCGGGCTCAACTGCAGCAACGGCCTCAGGCTCGGGGTCAGCAGCCGCCCCGGGCACAGCATCGCCAGCATCAGTGACCTCAGCCGACCCAGAAGGAGGGGCGTCAGGTGTGTCGGTGGAGGTCGACGTTTCCCCGTCGACGGGAGCCGACACGCCTGTCGCATCGTCGCCGGTCGGCGCGCCCCCCGCTTTTCGAGCAGCGCCTTCAACCCGTACGCGAAGTTCCGGGGAACAGCCGCCAGCAGCCCCGCGAAGGTCTGCATCGGAGAAGCGAGCGCGCCGGCGAGGCGGGCCAGGACGACTTCCCGGGGCGGCAGATCAGCCAGGGCGGACGCGTCGGCGACGGACATGATGCGGTTGCCGAGCACGCCCCCCTTGACCGTGAGCTTGGGGTTGGTCCTGGCGTACTCCCGCAGGGCCTTGGCGACGCTGGCGGCATCACCGTCGACGAACGCGATGGCGGTGGGACCGGTCAGCAGGCTGTCCAGCTCGCTCAGACCGAGGTCATGGGCGGCGAAGCGCACGAGGGTGTTCTTGTAGATCTTGTACTCGCTGCCCGCCTCGCGAAGGGTACGCCGCAGGGCGGCGATGTCTTTCACGGTGAGACCGCGGTACTCGGTCAAGATGGCGGCGCTGGAGCGCTCGAAACGCTCCCGCACTTCGGTAACGACCGCCACCTTCTCCGGTCTCGGGTTGTCCATCGGTCACCTCCTCTCAAGCTTGTGCGACGCGCGAACAAGCACCCGGAGGGGTCGACCCGTTCGCCTCGTCAGGATTTATGCGCCCGAAGGCGCACCGGATGTCTTCGGCGTAGTGGAAAACTCGGAGGCAGTTTACCCGGTGGCGGCCAGTTCCTCGTCGGTCACCCGCAGGCGGTTGATGTCGATGTCGATCCCGGGGCCCATGGTCGACGACACCGCCACCGACTTCATGTACCGGCCCTTGGCGGCGGCGGGCTTGGCCCGGTTGAGCTCGTCGACAACGGCGCGGAAGTTGAGCAGCAGCTTTTCCCGCTCGAAGCTCACCCTGCCGATGGGGACCTGGACGACGCCGCGCGAGCGGGTGTCGGCGCGGTATTCGACCTTGCCGCCCTTGAACTCGCCCACCGCTCGGGCCACGTCGGTCGTGACCGTGCCCGTCTTGGGGTTGGGCATGAGGCCGCGGGGGCCGAGCTTGCGGCCCAGCTTGCCCACTTGGCCCATGAGGTCGGGCGTCGCGATGGCGACGTCGAAATCCATGAAGCCGCCGTCCACCCTGGCAACCAAGTCGTCGGAACCGACGATGTCGGCTCCCGCCGCCCGGGCCGCCTCGGCCGCATCGCCGGCCGCGAAGACCGCGACCCGTACCGGTTTGCCGGTGCCCGAGGGCAGCGAGACCGTGCCCCGGACCACCTGGTCGGCCCGCCGGGGATCGACGCCGAGGCGCACCGCCAGCTCGACGGTCTCGTCAAAGCCGGCGTGAGCCAGACTCTTGACCAGGTCGAGCGCTTCTACCGGTGAGTACGACGCCTGGGGGTCGAAGCCGCGTCGGGCATCGATGTATTTCTTTCCGTGCTTCGCCATGATGGCTCCCTCTCTGTTGCCGGCCCGAGGCGAGGTCCTCCTCGGTGCCGGGTTATTGGTGGTTTTACGCCTCGACCTTGATGCCCATGGAGCGGGCGGTACCGCGGACCTGGCGCTTGGCGGCGTCGAGATCGTTGGCGTTGAGGTCGGGCATTTTGATCTGGGCGATCTCAGTGACCTGGCTGTCGGTGACGGAGCCGGCCAAGGCCCGCCCGGGGGTGGTCGAGCCCTTGTCGAGGCCCGCCGCCTGGCGCAGGAGCACCGGGGTCGGGGGCGTCTTGAGGATGAAGGTGAAGGTCCGGTCGGCGAAGATCGTGATCTCGACAGGGATCACCTGACCCGTGCGGTCCTCGGTGGCCGCGTTGTACTGGCGGCAGAACTCCATCGTCTGGACGCCGTGGGGGCCGAGGGCGGTGCCGACCGGGGGCGCCGGTGTGGCCTTGCCCGCGGGCAGCTGGATTTTGACGATTGCAACTACCTGGCGCTTGGCCATTGCAGAAAAAGACTCCCTTACAGCTTCGCGACCTGCGCGAACTCGAGTTCGACCGGGGTCTCCCGGCCGAAGATGTTGACCAGGACCTTGAGCTTGAGCTGGTCCTCGTTGATCTCGGCGATGGTTCCCGTGAAGTCGGCGAATGGGCCTTCCTTGACCCGCACCGACTCACCCACCTCGTACTCCAACCGGGGCCGGCCCTTCTTGGTCGTCTCCTGGCCGTCGACCTTGACCTGGAGGATGCCCTCCACCTCCTTGCGCGACAGCGGGGTCGGGCGGGCACCGAGGCCCACGAAACCGGTCACACCGGGGGTGTTGCGGACCACGTACCACGAGTCGTCGTCGAGGTCCAAGCGCACCATGAGGTAGCCGGGGAAGACCTTCTTCGAGACGACCTGCTTCTTTCCGTTCTTGAACTCGATGACATCCTCGACGGGAATGACGACCTCGAAGATGCGCTCCTCCATGTTCATGGAAGCGATGCGGCTCTCGAGGTTCGACTTCACCTTGTTCTCGTAGCCGGCGTAGGTGTGGACCACGTACCACTTGCCGGGACGGTCATAGGCGCTCTCGATGACGGGCGCGACATCAGCGGCCTCCTCGTCGGGGGTGAGGCCGAGCACTTCGTCCTCGGTCATCACCGCCTTGTCGGGGTCGGCTTCGACGGGCGCTTCGGTCAAGACGTTGCTGGGGTTCTGGTCGATTTCACTCATCACTTAAAGAGGAATTTGGCGGCGGCGGAGAAGCCGTAGTCCAGGAAGAAGATCAAGATGATCAGGATGACAAGGGTTATGAGCACGACGGTCGAGTAGTTGATCGTCTCGGCCCGGGTGGGCCACGCCACCTTGCGGAGCTCGACGTTGACCTCGTGAAGGAACTCGCGGGGCTTGACCCGGCTGCGCTGCGCCGCCTGGGCGCTCGGAGAGGGCCGCGTCTGCTCACGCTTTCGCGTTGCCGGCTCGCCGTCCGCGCCAAGCTGGCCCTGGCGCTGGAGCAACCGCTTTTGTTCTCGGTTCATGCTCACGTTGCGTTGACCTTCCAGACGAGTGGAGCAGGGCAGGAGGGACTCGAACCCCCAACCGCCGGTTTTGGAGACCGGTGCTCTACCAATTGAGCTACTGCCCTATTGCAGGCGGTGGGCCTCCACGAGCGAGGATAGCATCCAAGTCCGGACTTTCACTCTCCCCGGCGGCGAGAACGGGGGGACGCCGGACCCCTTTTCCCGACCTAGCCGGCGAGTGGCATGCGCCGGCGCGCCGAGGCCCGGGTCACCAGCACGATTGTCCCCGCCGCCCCCGCGGCGGTGGCGGCCACGGCGACGCCGCCGATGTAGGCGGCCCGGCGGCCGGACAGGAGCGAGCGGATGGCGCCCTGCTCGCCCGCCTCCTCGATCGTCGCCAGGATCCCGCTCAGCACGCCCGGCGCCGGCTCGAGGTACTCGGTGCGCAGCTGGCGCAGTGCCCGCAGCAGGCGGCGGTAGTGGACCAGCTCGGCCTGGCAACGCAGGCAGGTCGCCACGTGGTGCTCGACGCGGCGGTCCGCCCGCTCGTTGCCGTCGACGATGGCGGGCAGGGCGGCGGCCACTTCCTCACACGTCAGGCGCCGGGCGGTGCGCCACTGGTGTTCCCGATGCTCAGACAGCACGGGCGTCACCTTCCTCCTCCTCGACAACGGGGTGGGAGCGGGCGGGGAACAGCCGCTCGCGGAGCTTGCGACGGGCCCGGTGGAGGCGGACCTTGGCGGCCGCCTCGGTGATCCCGAGTTCGGTTGCGATCGACCCGTGGGAGAGGTCGTAGACATCGCGCAGCACGATGACCGCCCGCAGGCGCGGTGGCAGCTCGGCGAGGGCGGCGGCCAACTGATCGCGCTCGAAGCTGTACTCGGCTTGGCGTTCGGGGTCGTGGCCGGGGTCGATGTCGATGATCTCGGCGGTGTCATCGAGGTCGTCATGGCGGTTGCGGGACCGCTTGGCCAGGTGGGTGGACGAGCAGTTGGCGGTGATGCGGTACATCCAGGTGGTGAAGCGGGCGTCGCCGCGGAAGTGCTTCAGGCCACGGTAAGCCCGGAGATAGGCGTCTTGGACCACGTCGCGTGCGTCCTCTTCGTTTCCCGTAAGTCGGTAGGCCAGCGTGTACATGTCGGCGTAAGTGGCTTTGACCAGCTCGTCGAATGCCGACTTGTCCCCTGACCTGGCCGCAGTGACCAAGCCGGTGAGATCCGGTGGCATCACCTGATGAGACTCGGGAAGGGCTGCACGGGTTACCTGGTCGTCGGCGACGACTACCTGGTCTCCTTGTGGGTGGTGTGTTGCCGCTCCCACTTGCAGTACTTCTTGAGCTCGATGCGCTCGCGATCGTTCTGCTTGTTCTTCATGGTGATGTAGTTGCGCCGTTTGCAGACGTCGCAGGCCAGGGTGACCTTCACCCGCTTCTCGTTCTTTGCCACTGCTCTCCTTGGGGGTGATCTGGGGTCGGTAGCGGCGGTCGGACTTGAACCGACGACCTAACGATTATGAGCCGTTTGCTCTGCCTACTGAGCTACGCCGCCCTGGTGGTTTGTAGTTGGTGGGGCGAGCCCCCTGTCGGAATCGAACCGACGACACCAGCCTTACCATGGCTGTGCTCTGCCGACTGAGCTAAGGGGGCGGTCGACCCGGCATGGGGTAACCCAGGCATGGTAGTCCAGCCGCGGCCAGGCCCGGGCGGGTGCCCGCTGGCGCTGGGTAGCGTGCGACAGATGCACACCCGCCTGGCGACGATCGACGACGCCGAGGCGACGCGGGCGATCTACAACGCCGAGGTGGTGGGCTCGACCGTCACCTTCGACATGGTGCCCCGTTCCCCCGAGGAGCAGCTGGCGTGGTTGGCCGACCATCGCGGCGCCCATCCCGCCATCGTGGCCGTCGACGACGCCGGCGAGGTGGTCGGGTTCGCCTCGGTCTCGCCGTACCGGAGCCGCCCGGCCTACTCGACCACCGTCGAGGACTCTGTCTACGTGCGCAGCGACCGGCGGGGCCAGGGCATTGGCCGCCTGCTGCTCACCGATCTCATAACGGTTGTCGGCGCCCACGGCTTTCACGCCGTGATGGCCCGGATCGTCGACGGTCATGCCGCGTCGATCGCGATCCACACCTCCTGCGGATTCCAGCTGGTCGGCGTGGAGCGCGAGGTCGGGCGCAAATTCGGGCGTTGGCTTGACGTCGCCCTGATGCAGCGGCTCCTGTGAGCTTCTGGCGGCCCAGGGTCGGATGGAGGCAGATAGCGGCGACGGGGTGCCTACCATCGCCGCCGTGCGCACCGGTGATGTGGTTCCCGACTTCGACTTGCCTGACCAGACCGGGAGGCGCCGGCGGTTCAGTGAATTCCTGGCCGCAGGACCGGTCGTGGTGTTCTTCTACCCCGGCGCCATGACGCCCGGCTGCACGATCGAGAGTTGCCACTTCCGCGACATGAAGGCGGAGTTCGAGGCGGTCGGCGCCCAGCGCCTCGGCATCAGCCACGACACTGTGGCCAAGCAGAAGCAGTTCGGCGACAAGTACGACTTCGACTACCCGCTGCTGTCCGACGCCCCGGACAACACCGTGGCCAAGCTCTTTGGCGTTCACCGCAGTGGGCCCCTGCCGACAAAGCGGGCAACCTTCGTCGTGGGCCGCGACGGCCGCGTCATCGACGTCGTCAAGAGCGAGGTCCGCATGTCGGTGCACGCCGACAAGGCGCTCGAAGCGCTGCAGACGCTGCGGGGCTGACGCCGTTCGATTCGTTTGCCGCGGCGGCATCGAAACAACGGGTTCGCGCCCCAGAACTGATCTGCGGGCGCTGACCGCGGGTGGGGCGGGCACCCGGCGATCGATCGGGTTTCAGGGGCGGCCGCTGACGGGTTATCGGCCAGACTAGGTCCGTGACCCGGCGGACCCGGCTCCTGCAATGGGCCCCCTGGCGCCGGGCACCCCTCCTGGCGTTCCGCTCGCCCGCGCTGTTCGCGGGCCTCGGCGTGGCGGGGATCGTCCTCGGGCTGGCCGCCGGTTCCCGCCCCGTCTTCGTCTCGTCGGCCACGAGCGGCGCCCTGCACCAGGATCTCGTCGCCGGCTGCCCCTACGACGTCGGACTCCGGGTCGTGCGCCAGGCCGCCCTCCCCGGCGTGACTCCGCCCCCGCCCGGCGGAATCGACCTGGCGGCCTCCACCACCGCCCTGGCCACCAGCCTGCGGGGCACCCCGCATCTCGGCAGCGCCGTCATCACCTTGTTCGGGGGCCGAGCCGACGTGGTCACCACCCACGCCGGCCTACCCCAGGAAGTCACCCTGATCGCCCGATCGGGGGCTGCTCCGGCCCACATCCACGTCCTCAGCCGCGTCGCCACCGCGGGGATCTGGTTGCCGGACACGACCGCCAATCAGGTCCACGCCGGTGCGGGCGACCATCTCGCACTACGCATCGGCGCGACCACCGCTGTGCTAACGGTCCAAGGCGTGTTCCGCGACCTGCTCGTCGAGCGGGACCAGTTCTGGTGCTCGCTCCAGCCCCAGATCGAGGTGTTCGGCAACAATGCCACTCCCCCCGTGGCGGTCATGGATCAGGCGGCCCTGGTCGCCGTCTTGCGCCAAGCCGCCACCACCTCGACCACGGCCTGGGTGGAGTACCCGCCCACCAGCGCGGCGTGGACGATCTCGGCCGCCAGGACCGCCCAGTCTCGCCTGGGCGCAGCGGCGGCCGCCGCCCAGGACCCGAACTCGGCACTCGGCCAGGTCCTCGGCGACGGGCCCGTCCACCTCGACCTGCCGGCCAGCATCGCGCACGCCGAGCGCACCAGCGCCGCCGTCGCCTCCGCGGTCGGACCGGTCGGCCTGGCCAGTGTGGCAGTGGCCATCCTGGTGATCATCGCGGCGACCGGGACCTGGCTCGAACGGCGCCGGGTCGAGCTGCGGATGCTGGCGGTGCGCGGGGCGGCGCCGTGGGCCTTGGCAGCCAAGGCGGTGCTGGAGCTGTCGGTGCCCACCGTGGCCGGAGCCGCCGCCGGCCTCGCGGTGGCAATAACGACGGTGCGGGCGTTCGGGCCGAGCCCGGCCACCGAGTCATCGGCGGTGGTGGTGGCGTGCGTCTCGGCGTTGATCGCCACCGCCGTCGGTCTCGGCGTCGGGGCCGTCGTGGTGGCCACCCGGGTCCGCCACCTCGACGTCCGTGCCGGCGTGCTCGGGGAAAAGGAACGCTTGCCGCTCTGGGAGCTCATCGCGGCCGCATTGGCCGCGGCCGCGTATTACGAGTTGCGGACCCGCGGTAGCGCCGTCGTCGCCTCCGCCACGGCGCCGCGCGTCGACGGCTTGGTGCTGCTGTTTCCCGTGCTCATGCTGGCCTGCTCCGCCGGTCTGATCGCCCGCCTGCTGCTGTCGCGGCGGCTGCTCGACGCCGCCGCCCGCCACCTGCCGACATCGCTATGGTTGGCGGCGCGGCGCCTGGCGGCGGGGCGCTGGCGGGCCGCGCCCATGGTCACCGCCGCCGCCGTCTCCATCGGGATCGTGATGTTCGGCGCCTCCCTGGCGGCGTCGTTGCGAGCCACGGTGGGCGCCAAGGCGACGCTGGCGCCCGGAGCGGCGCAGGTCTTCAACCTCCGCACAGCCGTCGGGGTGCCCGCCGGCGACCCGGCCGCGGGCCACGCCACGTTGGTGACGGTGACCGGGGAGGACATCACCACCGAGGGCCACGTCGCGGCCGCGGTCATCGGGGTCGATCCCGCCACCTTCGCCCGGGCCGCCTTTTGGGAGTCGAGCTTCGCCTCACAATCCCTGCCTGCCCTGCTCCGCCGGTTGGCAGCGGGACCGGTCGGGGGACGGGTTCCGGTCATCACCGTCGGTCGGGCGGTGCCCGACGACCTGACAATCGCCCTTTCCGGCGACAAGGGATCGGTTTCATTGCCGGCCCAGGTGGTCGCCCGCGTCACCGCCTTCCCCGGCCAGCAGACCGGGCGCAGCCTGCTGGTGGTCGACCGTTCGGTGCTGGCCGCCGTCGGAGTCAGCTCCGCACCCCAAATCTGGGTCAACAGCACCGACGCCGGCCTGTCGGGGCGACTCGCCCTCGCCGGTCTGCCCATAAACGCCACCACCCGGGCGGCCGCCGCCGTCGCCGGCTCATCGCTGCAACCGCAGCTCTGGGCCCTCGACTACCTGCAACTCATCGGGTTGGCGGCGGGCGCGGTGACCGTGTGCGGGATCGGCTTGTACTTCGCGGCGAACTCTCGGCGCCGGCGCCTCGGCACCGCCGTGGCCCTGCGACTCGGCGTCACCGCTCGCAGCGCCCGCCGGGCCACGCTGGCCGAGGTGACGGCGCTGTTGGCGAGTGGCGTCGTGGCCGGCGTAACGCTCGCCTGGGTCGCGGTGGTACTCATCTTCTCCCAGCTCGATCCATTGCCCAACAGCCCGCCAGCGCCGCTGTTCCGTTTCGACGCCGCGGCCGCCGTGGCCTGCGTGGCCGGCGCCGCGCTAGCCGCGATCGCACTCAGCGCCGTGGTGGAACGGTCTTCCCGGGCCCGGAGTCTCCCCGAGCTACTGCGTGATGCTCGCTGAGCACCCTGCGGTGCTGGCCGCCGCCTGCACCGATGTGGTGCAGATCTATCCGTCCGACCGAGGCGGCGTCACGGTGTTGCGGGGCATCGATGCCACCTTCGGGTCAGGGACCCTGACGGCGGTCATCGGGGCCTCGGGAGCCGGCAAGTCGACCCTGCTGCGGCTCCTGGCCTGCCTCGAGGCACCGAGCGCGGGACAGATCACCATCGCCGGCCGCCCGACCTCGCACCTCTCGGCGCGGGTCCGGCGCCGGCTTGTGGCCCAGCAGATCGGCTATGTGTTCCAGCGCCCGGCGGACAACCTGATCGACTACCTGACCGTCGCCGGCCACTTGCGGTTGGCGTGGCAGATGCGGGGCACGAGCGCGGCGTTGGACATCGACGAGTTGCTGGCTGCCGCCACCTTGGGCGACGCCGCCGACCGGCGACCCGACGAGCTCTCCGACGGCCAGCAGCAACGCCTGGCCGTCGCCATGGCGGTGGCCGGCAACCCGGCGCTGGTCATCGCCGACGAACCCACCGCCGACCTCGACCCCGACGGCGCCGCCGCCGTGGCCGCCAGCATCGGCCGCCTCACCCGGGCTGGGCAGACGTTCGTCGTTTCGTCCCATGATCCCGTCCTGACCGACCGGGCCGACCAGGTCCTGGTGATCCGCCACGGCGTGCTAGCCGCCACCAAGTCGGCGACCGGTCCCCTCCGCGTGGCCGTCGACCCCGCCGGGCGGGTCCTTCTGCCCGAAGAGGCCCTCCGCCAGCTTCCCGGCCGCGTCGCCGAGATCGTCGTCGCGGGCGAGGTCATCACCCTGCGGCAACCATGACACCGGCGACGGTGACCGCCCCGGTGCCGAGGACAGGGCGGCCATGACGGGCCCCGCGATCGTGGCGACCGGCGTCGCCAAGACGTACCGGAGCTCGACCGGCCCGGTGACCGCGGTCGAGGACTTCGACCTCACACTGGCCGCAGGCACGCTCGTCGCCCTTCACGGCCCGTCGGGCAGCGGCAAGACGGCTATCGTCCACCTGCTGGCGGGCTGGGAGCAACCCGATCGGGGCACCATTTCCTGGCCCAGCGCCACCGGCCGGCCCCCCTCCTGGTCGGAGGTGGCGGTGATCCCCCAGACACTGGCCCTCCTCGACGAGCTCACCGTGGTCGAGAACATCACCCTGCCCTTGCGGGGCGCCGACCACCGACGACCGCCTCGTCTCGACGTGGCGATGACCGAGACACTGCAGCGGTTGGGTCTGGCCCATCTCCTGGAACGCCTCGTGGACCAGATCTCCGTCGGCGAGCAGCAACGGGTCATGGTCGCCAGGGCGCTCGCCACGCGCCCCACGGTCATCCTGGCCGACGAACCCACGGGCCATCAGGACGACCGCAACGCCGGCGTGATCGCCGGCCTCCTGCTGGAAGCCGTGACCCAGGGCGCTGCTTGCCTGATCGCGACGCGCCAGACGGCACTCCCGGCGCTGGACGGCAAACCGGCCATCCGCCGGACGATCGGGCGCGTCGCCACTTTCGGAGATAGTTGACAGATTTGGTCGGGTTTGGGAGCATCGAGGGTATGCCTGCTGACGCCCGAGGATTCGAGACCCGCCAGATCCACGCCGGAGCATCGCCCGATCCCACTACGGGAGCCCGAGCGGTTCCGATCTACCAGACGACGAGCTACCAGTTCCGCGACACCGACCATGCCGCGGCCCTGTTCGCCCTCGGCGAGCCGGGAAACATCTACACCCGCATCATGAACCCGACCCAAGCGGTGCTGGAGGAACGGGTGGCCAACCTCGAAGGAGGTGTTGGCGCGCTGGCAGTGGCCTCCGGCCAGGCGGCGCAGACGCTGGCCATCCTTGGCCTCACCGACACCGGCGGTCACATCGTTTCGTCCTCCTCGTTGTACGGGGGGACGTACAACCTGTTCCACTACACGCTGCCCAAGCTGGGTATCGACGTATCGTTCGTCGACGACCCCGACGATCTGGATGCCTGGGCGGCGGCGGTGCGTCCCAACACCCGGGCGTTCTACGGCGAGACCATCGGCAACCCCCGAGGTGACGTCCTCGACATCCCGGGCATCTCCCGGGTGGGCCACGAGCGCCAGGTGCCTCTGATCGTCGACAACACGCTGGCGACGCCGTATCTCAATCGGCCGTTCGAGCACGGCGCCGACATCGTCGTGCACTCCGCCACCAAGTTCATCGGCGGCCACGGCACCGCCATCGGCGGGATCATCGTCGACTCGGGCAACTTCGACTTCGGCGCCAGCGGTCGCCATCCGAGCTTTACCGAACCCGACCCCAGCTATCACGGGCTCAAGTATTGGGAAGCCCTGGGACCGGGCGCTTTCATCGCCAAGGTCCGGGTCCAGGGTCTGCGTGACCTCGGCCCCGCCATCGCCCCGCTCAATGCCTTCCTGTTCATCCAAGGCGTCGAGACCCTCAGCCTGCGCATGGAGCGCCATGTCCAAAACGCCCAGGCGGTGGCCGAGTTCCTCGAAGGGCGCGACGAGGTCCGCTGGGTCACCTACCCCGGACTCCCCTCCTCCCGCTGGTATGCCCGGGCTCAGGAACTCCTTCCCCGCGGTGCCGGGTCGATCCTGAGCTTCGGGATCAACGGCGGCGCCAAGGCGGGCCGCAACTTCGTCGACGCCTTAGAGCTGCACAGCCACGTGGCCAACGTGGGCGACGTACGGAGCCTGGTCATCCACCCCGCCACG
Organism: uncultured Actinomycetota bacterium; assembly: GCA_963851105.1. Taxonomy (GTDB): domain Bacteria; phylum Actinomycetota; class Acidimicrobiia; order Acidimicrobiales; family Palsa-688; genus DATARN01. The sequence continues at coordinate 236,459 of CAWKNP010000003.1, read as the reverse complement.
ACAACGCACTCCCAGCTCACCGAGGCCGAGCAGGCGACGACCGGAGTCACCCCCGACCTGGTCCGCCTGTCGGTCGGTGTCGAGACGATCGAGGACATCCTCGCCGACCTCGACGCCGGATTCCGCGCCGCGAAGTCCTAGATTTACGGCGTGACCAGTCAGTTTTGGCGGCCCGGGGATGACCCGGGCCGCCGGCTCTTTGCGACGGTCTTCACCGACGCCGCCCTTTCACTGGAGCTCGGCGCCACCATGGGCGCCGTCACGGTGGCCTACGAGACCTGGGGCTGCCTGTCCCCCAATCGGGACAACGCCGTCCTCGTCATGCACGCCCTCACCGGTGACAGCCACGCCGCCGGTTCCCAAGGCTGGTGGTCCGGCCTGATCGGTCCCGGCGCCGCCATCGACACCGACCGGTGGTTCGTCGTCTGCCCCAACGTGCTCGGTGGCTGCCAGGGCACCACCGGCCCCTCGTCCCTGGCGCCGGACGGCTGCCCGTGGGGATCACGCTTCGCCGAACTGACGGTGCGCGACCAGGTCTCGGTCGAGGCGGCGCTGGCCGATCATCTCGGCATCGGGCGCTGGGCGGCGGTCGTGGGCGGGTCGATGGGCGGCATGCGGGCGCTTGAGTGGGCCGTTACCTACCCCGAGCGCGTCAGCCGGTTGATCGCCATCGCGTGCGGCGCCGCCGCGACCGCCGAGCAGATCGCGCTGTGTGCCGTGCAGGCCATCGCCATCCGCAGCGACCTTGCCTTCGCCGGAGGCGACTACTACGGCGGCCCTGGGTCGGGTCCGGTGATCGGACTCGGCCTGGCCCGCCGGATCGGGCACATCTCCTACCGCTGCGAACCCGAACTGGCCGCCCGCTTCAGCCGCGATTCCCAACCCGGGCCGGGCCCGTTTGCCGGTGGGCAGTACAGCGTCGAGGGCTATCTCGATTATCACGCCCACAAGCTGGTGGCCCGCTTCGACGCCAACAGCTACCTCGTGCTCAGCCGGGCCATGGACCACCACGACGTGGGACGCGGCCGGGGCGGCGTGGCGGCCGCCCTGGCCCGGGTCACCGCGGCCTCGACGGTCGTTTCGATCGACAGCGACCGCCTGTACCCGCCCTACCTCCAGGCGGAGCTGGCCAACCTCCTCCCCGGGCACCCCGAGGTCCAGACCGTCAGCTCGGGCTGTGGCCACGACGGCTTCCTCATCGAGACCGAGCAGGTGGGCAAGGCGGTGGCCGAGGCCCTCGCCTCGTGAAAGTCGGTCGGGAATAGGTCCTGACCACGAGTGGTAGAACCCAAACCATGGATCGGTCGGGCGTGACCGTGCTGGCGGGGCGCTACGAGGTGGGCGAGGTCCTCGGCGTCGGGGGCATGGGGGAGGTCCGCGCCGGCCATGACCGCCGCCTGCAACGGGCCGTGGCGATCAAGCTGCTGCGGTCCGACATGGCCCACGAGCCGGCGGTGCGGGATCGGTTCGAAAACGAAGCCCGGCTGGCAGCCCGCCTTGTGCATCCCCACGTCGTCGCCGTGTTCGACTCCGGGGAGGAGGGCGGGATCCCGTTCCTAGTGATGGAACGCCTGGCGGGGACGACACTGGCCGATGCCATCGCGGTGAGCCCGCTGGCGGTTGCCTCGGTCCGGGAGCTTGGCCTCCAGATCCTCGATGCGCTGGGCGCAGCCCACGGCGAAGGGCTGATCCACCGTGATGTGAAACCCCGCAACGTGATGGCGGCGGGCGACGGGTGCTGGAAGGTCGGTGACTTCGGGATCGCCAAGAGCCTCGAGGTGGCCGACCAGGGGCTGACCATGACCGGGATGATCGTCGGGACCCCGCAGTACCTGGCCCCCGAGCGCCTCGCCGGCGGCCCCGCCACGATCTCCGGTGACCTGTACAGCGCCGGCATCGTCCTGTATGAAGCGGCGACCGGGCAGCGGCCTTTCGATCCCGCCATCCCCGGCGCGGCGCTGTCGGCCGCCCCGGTTCCGGTGAGCGAATGGCGCCCCGAGATCCCCTCTGCCTTGGCAGCGGTCATTATGCGCGCCATCGACGGAGACCCTGCTGCTCGCTTCGCCAGCGCCGCCCAGATGACCGCCGCCCTGCGGGCCTGCAGGCCCGACGCGGCGGCCGCGGCCGCCGGTTTCGCCGCGCCCCGACCGACTACTACCCGGGTGATGCCGCCACCGGTGTCCGGCGCGGCGTTGGCGGGCGGGCCTGGTTGGTCCGGCGCGCTGAGTGGGCGCCCTCGGCGAGGCCATGGTCTTGTGTTTGCCGCCGCCGGCGCCTTGGCGCTGATCGTGATCTCGCTCATCGTCGCCATCTCAGGCGGTCACGGCTCGTCCAGCGCCACCACCGCCACGACCGCGTCGCCTACGACGACCACGCCCGCCGCCACCACCGCGCCCGCCGCCACGACCGTGCCCGCGGCAGTCCAGCCGGTCGCGTCGGGTGCGATTCCCGCGCCCCTCGACGCGGCGCTGCGCCAGCTCGAACAGGCAGTGAAGAAGTGAGGCGGAGGTTATCGGTGTTGGGGCTCGTCGCGGCGTGCGGGCTGGGCTTCGCCGCATGTGCCTCCTCGTCGGGCGCGAGTATGAGCGCGAGCGCGTCGGCGACGCTCGCCAAGCAGGCCGCCGCCGTCCGAGCCGCGGCGGCGAGCCACGACATCGCCGGCGCCCGCGTGCAACTGGCCCAGATGCGGGCCGCGGTCAGCGCGTCGCAGGGGCAGGGTCAGCTGTCCGCCAGCCGCGCCGCCGCGATCCTGGCGGCCGCATCCCAGGTTGACACGCAACTCAACACGTTGTCGCCGGCGACGGTGACGGTGCCCACCACGACGCCCGCAGTCGCGGTGCAGGCGCCGGCACCGAGAACGGATCGCGGAGGCGGCAAGGGGAAGAAGAAAAAGGGGGACTAGGGGCCAGCGGGGGGACGTGAATCCGGTCCTGCAGATCCCCATCCATGCCCCGCTGACCTGCAAGTACGTCCAGTGGGCCGGGGCGGATTTGAACCACCGTAGGCTGTGCCGGCAGATTTACAGTCTGCTCCCTTTGGCCACTCGGGCACCGACCCAGGGCTGACGACGATAGCGTGTCGGTGTGCCTACCTTCGACGTTGTTTCGCAGGTCGACATGCAGGAGGTCAAGAACGCGGTCGACCAGGCGGCCCGTGAAGTGACCACTCGCTTCGACTTCAAGAACACCGACTCGAGCATCGAGCTCAACGACCAGGAGATCAAGCTCCACTCCTCCACCGAGGATCGCCTGCGGGCCCTGGTGCAGGTTCTCGAAGAGAAGATGGTCCGCCGCCAGGTGTCGCTGAAGGCCCTCGACTACGGCAAGGTCGAGGAAGCCGCCAAGGGGGCTTCGCGCCAGACGATCACCCTCAAGGCGGGCATCTCGTCAGACAACGCCCGGGCCATCAACCGCTTCCTGAAGGACAAGGCGCCCAAGGGCCTCTCGTCGCAAACCCAGGGCGACCAGGTCCGGGTCTCCGCGAAGAAGCGCGACGACTTGCAGGCCGCGATCGCCGCCCTGAAGGGCGAGGACTTCGGCATCCCGCTGCAATTCGAGAACTTCCGGGACTAGGCGCCGGGCGCTCAGGCAGCCGGTTCGCGGCCGAACTGAGGCCAGCCGTACTCCCCTCCCGTCGCGGCCCCATCCCCCCGGCCTGCCCCCCGGTCTCCGACTCCACCCGTGCTACCGGGTCTCCACCGGTGCTACCGGGCCCACTCCCGTTCCCGCAGCCGCTTGATTCGGTCCTCGGTCGGCGGGTGGTCGGCGAAGAGGTTCTTCAAGGCCATCCGGCGCCCGGCCAGCGGGTTGACGATGTAGAGGGGCGCCATCGCCGGTGGGATGTTCATCGGTACCTGGCGGGCGGCCATCTCCAGCTTTCCGAGGGCCCGTGCCAGCGGTTCGCCGTCGCCCAGCATCCGCGCTCCGCAGCGGTCGGCTTCGTACTCCCGGCTGCGGGACAGGGCGAGCTGCAGGACCACCGCCGCCAGCGGCGCCAGGAGGAGTAGGGCCAGCTGCTCGAACATGTTGCCCTCGCCGTCGCCCCCGCCGCCGAAGAACAGTGCGAAACGGGAGATGAAGGTGATGGCCAGCGCCAGGCTGGCGGCGATCGACGTGATGAGGATGTCGCGGTTGCCGACGTGGCACAGCTCGTGGGCCAGCACCCCCCGCATCTCGTCCCAGGAGCAGATCTCGAGGATGCCGCGGGTGACGGCGACCGCCGCGTGGTCGGGGTTGCGGCCGGTGGCGAAGGCGTTGGGCTGCATGTCCGGTGTGACGTAGAGCTTCGGCATCGGCAGGCCGGCGCGCTGCGTCAGGTCGCGCACGACCGCGTAATACTGCGGCATCTGTTCCTCGGTGACCGGTGTCGCCCGGGCCGCCCGGATAGCCAGGCTGTCCGATTTCCAGTACTGGAAGCCCACGAAGGCCAGGGCCAGGAAGAAGGCGATGATCAGCCCGTTGCCGCCGCCGATCAGCTCGCCGACGAGCATGAACAAGCCGCCGATGAAGGCCAGCAGGATGACGGTTTTGATGGTGTTCTTGCTCATGGTGTGTTCCTTTTCGTTCCCCCGCGAAGGTACTGCCACCCGCGCCCCTTCTGGCGTTTCGGGGGCGGCGGGACCGCCGGGGCCGAGCCCCCAGTCCCGGTCAGTCGTAGTAGCCCGAATGCACGTACAGGCACGGCACCCCCTCGGCCCGGAACATCTCCAGATTGCGCCGATCGTCCTCGAAGGCCAGCTCGAGGTGCATCCCGTAGGCGCGTAGTTGTGCGACCGATCGGCGCTTGAAGGCGCGGGCGGCGGCGTAGTCGCCCGAGGGCCGCATGATCAGCAGGTCCCAGCGCAACTCGTAGCGGGTGAGCCACGCCAGCGTTTGCGGTTGGACCCGCAACGGGCGCCCCGTGAGCAGCACGATCCGCAACGACTGGTCAAGGACCTCGAGCACCCGCGCCACCTCGGCGATGAGCTCGTCATCGCCGCAGGCGTCGAAAAAGGCGTCCCAGTCCCGGTGGCCGCCCTCCAGGAAGTGCTGGCGCCGGGCGGCGTCGGAGAGCACGCCGTCCAGGTCGAACACGACCGCTCGCCCGCCCGCCAGCGGCTGCTCCCGCCACGCCCAATACCCGGGCGCGGGCGGCAGTAGCACCGACTCCGGCACCGGACCAGACCCGGCGATGCCTATTCCTCACCCGGGCTCGACGATGCCCGCTTCTTGATCTCGTCGACCACGTTGGCGTCGGCGAGCGTCGTCGTGTCCCCGAGGTCGCGCCCCTCGGCGACATCGCGCAGGAGACGGCGCATGATCTTGCCGCTACGGGTCTTGGGCAGGTCGGGCGTGAAGATGATGGTCTTGGGGCGCCCGAACTTGCCGAGCTTGTCGGCCACGTACGTTCGCAGCTCCTCGCCGTGGGACTCGTCGGCCGCGAACTCGGACTTCAGCGTCACGTAGGCGATGATCGCCTGCCCGGTGGTCTCATCCTTTGCCCCGACCACCGCCGCCTCGGCGACGGTGTGGTGATCCACGAGGGCCGACTCCACCTCGGTGGTCGAGATGCGATGGCCCGACACGTTCATGACGTCGTCCACCCGGCCGAGCAACCACAGGTAGCCGTCCTCGTCGAGCTTGGCCCCGTCGCCCGCGAAGTACTGCCCCTCGAAGCGGCTCCAGTACGTCGACTTGTACCGCTCGGGATCGCGGTAGATGCCTCGCAGCATCGACGGCCACGGCTTGGTCAAGGTCAGGTAGCCACCTCCGACCTCCACCGGCTCGCCGGCCTCGTCCACCACCGAGGCGAAGATGCCCGGAAGTGGCCTCGTGGCCGACCCCGGCTTCAACGTGGTCACCCCAGGGAGCGCGGAGATCATGATGGCGCCGGTCTCCGTCTGCCACCAGGTGTCGACCACCGGGCATCGTCCGCCCCCGATGTTCTTCCAATACCAGATCCAGGCCTCGGGATTGATGGGCTCACCCACCGTCCCGAGCACCCGCAGCGAGCTCAGGTCGTGCGCCTCGGGGAACTGCGTGCCCCACTTCATGAACGTCCGGATCGCGGTCGGGGCGCAGTACAGGATCGACACGCCGTACTTCTCGATGATCGACCACCACCGATCCTTGTCGGGGAAGTCGGGGGTGCCCTCGTACATGACCGACGTCGCCCCGTTGGCGAGCGGTCCGTACACGATGTAGCTGTGGCCCGTGACCCAGCCGATGTCGGCCGCGCACCAGTACACGTCACGGTCGGCGTGCAGGTCGAACACGTACTTGTGGGTGAACGCCACCTGCGTCAGGTAACCGCCGGTCGTGTGCATGATGCCCTTGGGCTTGGCCGTGGTCCCGCTGGTGTACAGCAGGTACAGCAGGTCCTCGGATTCCATGTGCTCGGGCTCGCACTGCGCCGGGGCGTCGGCCATGAGGTCGTGCCACCACTGGTCGCGGCCGTCGGTCATGTCCACGTCGGACTCGCTGCGCCGGACGACGACCACGTGCTCGATCGTCGGGGTGTCGGCCAGCGCCTTGTCGGCCGCCGGCTTCAGCAGCGACGGCGCCCCCTTCCGGTTGCCACCGTCGGCGGTGATCAGGACCCGGGCCTCGGCGTCGTTGATCCGGCCCTTCAGCGCATCGGCCGAGAAACCACCGAACACCACCGAGTGGGCCGCCCCGATGCGGGTACACGCCAGCATGGCCACGGGAAGCTCGGGGATCATGGGCATGTAGATCGCCACCCGGTCGCCCCGCTTGACACCGAGCGACTTGAGTACGTTGGCGAAACGGCACACGTCGGTCAGCAGGTCGGCGTAGGTGATCGTCCTGGTGTCGCCCGGCTCGCCCTCCCAGTGGTACGCGACCCGGTCGCCGCGCCCGGCGGCGACGTGGCGATCGAGGCAGTTGTAGGAGACGTTGAGGGTGCCGCCCACGAACCACTTGGCGAAGGGCAATTGCCACTCGAGCACCGTGTCCCATGGTTCGAACCAGTCCAGCGCGGCCGCCTGGTCGGCCCAGAATGCCTCCCAATCCTCGTTGGCCCGGGTGTACAAGCTGTCGTCGGTGACGAGCGCGTCGGCCACGAAATCCTCCGGAGGGGGGAACGTCCGGTCCTCCAGGTAGTACGCCTCGATTGCCGGATTCCCGCCCTCGTTGGTCTCGTCTGTGGCCGTCATGGCATCGAGCCTATGCCCGTCCTCTGACGATCCATTGGAGAACCCGATGACTGCCCAGGCCCGCGGGGTCGGTCAGCGCCCCGCCTTCGTGGACCCGGCTGCGCGCCCGGAGGGCGGTGAGGTCGCCGATGGCGGCCCGCTCCTGCCACGTCTCCCGAGCCGCCGCCACCAACCGGTCCATCCCCTGCGCCATCAGCCACTCCGCCTGCGAACGATCGTCGTCGGGCGGCCGAACGGCGGCCAACTGGTCACACGCGACAACACAGGTGATGTCCTGCGTCCCGGGGGCAACCAGGGGAAAAAGGGCGGGCTGGTGGTTCCGGAATGTCCGGAGCCACTCCCGCCAGGGGCGCCGGGCCAGGGCCGCGGTGGTGTCGACGTAGTCAATGACGATCACCCGTCCCTCGGCGACGGTCGCCAACGCCAGGGCCAGCCACTCTGCGGCCGCCGCCTCAAGAGGGATCCGGCCGCCTTCGGGCACGGCCCCGCCCGACAGCCGATCGGCCGCCGCCGCGACCCGATCGGAGGCGGGGACCAGCATTTCGACCAGCTCGTCGTCACCCGATTCAGGCGCCGCCACCCGGACCTCGTGCCACCGGCCGGCGTGGAACTCGAGCAGGTCGACGGGCAGGTTGTCGAGCAGCTCGTTGGCCAGCACCACCCCAACGACGGGCACGGCCGGCAGGTCTGCCAGGGCTGTGACAAGGGGTCCGATGCCCGGTTGCGACCGAGCGTCGTCATCGTCGCCGTCGTCGGCCGGCGACGCGATCGGTCCGAGGACCAGCGTCGGCAACTCGATCGGCAGGTGGGTCGCCTGGGCGGCGCGCAGCGACGCCGACTGCTCGACGAGGACGTAGCGAAGCGCGGGACCACAGGCCGGGGTCGCGGCCAGGATGTCGCGTGCCAGCGTGCCTGTTCCCGCCGCCGCTTCGACCACCAAAAAGGGATCCGGCCGGCCCAGCTCCTCCCAGCAGGCATCCAGGGCGTGGGCGACGGCCACCGCGAACAGCGGCCCCAACTCGGGGCTGGTCACGAAGTCGCCGGCCCGGCCCGCCCGGCCGCCCGCCTGGTAGAACCCCTCCTCGGGGTCGTACAGGGCCGCTTCCATGAACGCCGACCACGGTAGGGACCCGAAGCGGCGGGCCCGCTCCGCGATGCGCGCTCCAAGCCCGGTACCCACAATCCCCACCATGCCCGATCGTTCCTGCCGGCGCCATCTCCGCTCACGGGTCTCAGGCAACGAAGAAACATGGTAGAACGGGAGAGCTATTTGTTGTCGTCCCAGACCCCGGCGACTCTGCAGGCGTGACAGCAAAGGCCCCCACGAGTGAATGCTTGCTCCGATTCGTTACCTCCGGCCGCGGAGGAACGAATGTTGCGCGAACGGATAATCAAGCGGGATACGACGGCCTTGGCCGCGCTTTATGATCGCTCGGGACCGGCGGTATTCGCCTCCGCGCTGCGCGTCACCTGCGACCAAGATCTCGCCGAGGATATTACTCAGGCCGCCTTCTTGGATCTGTGGAATCGACCTGAGCGATACCCGACCGGCAGGGGCCCGTTGCGACCGTGGTTGGCGACGGTCGCGCACCTCGCCGCGGTCGACTGTGTGCGCTCGGGCGCCGACACCAGGAACCGGGGGCTCCGCTCCTCTCGGCTCCCTCTGGCCGTCGTGCCCCATTTCGATGAGGTCGTGGAGGCCGTGGTCATTTCCGAGCGAGTCCGCGATGCGCTCAACAACCTGCCTGATGAGCAGAGCGCTCCTATCCGCCTGATGCTGCGCACCGGACAGGGCTATTGCGACGTGGCACGGGACTTGGGGCTCACCGAGAACACCGTGAAGCGCAGCATTCGTGCTGGTCTGCGCAATATCAGCAGAGTGCTACGTGCGGCGGAGACGGCGTGACCGCGACCGCCACCACGACCGACTTCGGGCCGTCCGACCGCCAGCTCGTCGACGCCCTCACCGCAGGGAGCCAGACGGCGCTGGAAATTATCTGCGGGCGCTATGAAACCCGGCTGCACGCCTATATCCACCGCCTGGTGCCCCATGCTCCGGTCGACGAGATCGCCCAAGACGTCTTTGCCGGATTTTGGGCGTCAGCGTCACGATTCGACCCTGAGCGGGGCTCGCTCAACGGCTACCTCCACGTCATCGCACGAAGCCGGGCGCTTGACTGGGCCCGTTCAGATGCCGCCCGCCGCCTGCGCCAGGAGGAATATGCGCGGCTCTGCGGTGATCGCAGCGACCGCGGTTATCGCAACGACATCCTCGAGATCCGTGAAGCCGTCGAGTCGCTACCCATAAAGCAGCGGCAGGCCATCTGGCTCGCCTACTACATGGGTTTCAGCTACCGCCAAGCTGCGACAATCCTGAATATTCCGGAGGGCACGGTAAAAGCAACCCTGCGATCAGCCCTACGCGGCTTGGAGACACTCCTCATCTTCGACTGACGATCGGTAACCGCGGAATCGGCCGATCCGGCACATTTCCCCCGTCCAACGCACCTAGAGGCCGGCGCACTGGCAGCGTGTGAAGGGGTAGCGCGATTTCCGTCGTGTACGCAACGGAAATCGCGCTACCCCTCGGGAGGCTACGAAGGGTTCTTGTCACGAAAGGCGGGGGCCGCAGCCCCCGCCTTCGTTTGCAAGCAACGACTGGTTGTTATGAAGCCAGGCGGCTGGCCGCGATCGCGTCGCGGAGAGAGACGGCCCGCTCGGGAGCGGACGGGGCCGCGCCTTGCGCCGCGTAGGAGGGACCGCCGGGTCGGGCGTAGGTGGGCTCTTCGTAAGCCGGGGCCGGGGCCGGCTGGGTGCGGGCGCCGGCGGCCGCGGTGTACCACTGCCGGGCGTCGCCCCGCTCGGAGCGCTCGGCGCGCTCGGAGCGCCCGGACGCGGGCCGGCTGGCCGGCTGGCGCTTCGGGCTCCACTGGTAGTTGGTGATCAGGCTGACCCCGACGACAGCGACGCCGGCCACCAGGTACACGATGCTCAGGGGGCGGGCACTGGACCACAAGCCCAGGGCGAACGGCGAGGCCAGCAGCAGGGCACCGGCCAAGTAGTCGCCGGCCGAGTGCACCGTGAACGGCAGCACCTTGATCAGGCCCAGGGGGTACTTGGTGATCAGGCTCACCAGGAGCACGACCGCGCCGACCACGACACCGGGCAGCACAGCCTTGGTGGCCCCGCCGACAAGCAGCGCAATGACGATGAGCCCGATACCAACGGCATAGTCAGCCACCGCGTGCAACCAAGCAGGAAGAAGACGAACAAGGGACATTGCAGAACCTCCTAGACGAGGCGGGAGCGTCGCCGCCCGGCCACCTCCTCTTCGGCACAACCCAACCCCCCGGATGGCGCGACGAATCCCGCCCGTCAGCGTCTCGTCGCCGACGCCGAGTACTACCCGCCGACCGAAGCGATGAACCCGTCCTTACCGGGACAGGTGCGCCAAGTCCCCCAGGCGAGCGAACGCCTGCGGATACACACCAAGAGCCACGACGACCAAGACGCAGATCCCGATGGAAGTGGCCAGGGCGGCAGGAACTCGGATGGGGGTGTGATCCTCGTCGGGAACCGGCGCCATCCACATCAACCGGGCCACGTTGGCGTAATAGAACAGGGCGATGACCGAATTGACGGCCACGATGCCGCCGAGGATCCAACCCGCAGGCGTGTTGGCCTCACCGACGGACTTGAACACATAGAACTTCGCGAACCAGCCGCCGAGGGGCGGGATGCCGGCCAGGGAGAACAGGAAGGCGGTCATCACGACGGTCAGGCCCGGGGCGTAGGAGAACAGGCCCCCGTAGGAGGAGATTTCGCCGCTGCGGGTCTTGCGGGCCACCGCCATGACCACCGCGAAGGCGCCCAGGTTCATGGCCGAGTACAGCAGCAGGTACACGATGCTGGCGGTGATGGCGTCGTGCTGGTGGGCGGTGGCGATGTCGCCGGCCACCGCGAACGGCACAAGGATGTAGCCGGCCTGGGCGATGGAGGAGTAGGCCAGCATCCGGATGATGTTGGTCTGGCGCAGGGCGATCAGATTGCCGACGGTCATGGTCAGCGCCGCCAGGATCCAGAACAACGGCTGCCACACGTCACTGCGGGCGAAAAACCCCACGTAGACGAGCTCCAGCAAGGCGACGAAGCCGCCCGTCTTCGAGGCGACCGACAAGAAGGCGGTCACCGGCGTCGGCGATCCCTCGTAGGTGTCGGGCGCCCAGAAGTGGAACGGCACCGCCGAGACCTTGAAGGCGAAGCCGATGATCACGAAGAAGATGCCGATGGTCACGACGGGCCGTAAGTCGTGGCTCACCGCCAGCTTGGACGAGATATCAACGAGAACGGTGCTCCCCGTCGCCCCGAAGATCAGCGACATCCCGTACAACATGACCCCCGACGCCAGCACCCCGAGCAGGTAGTACTTGAGCGACGCCTCGTTCGACTTGAGGTCCCGCTTGCGCCAGCCGGCCAGCAGGTAGCCGGGGATCGACAGCAGCTCGAGGGCGATGAAGATCGAGATCAGGTCGCGGGAGCTGGCCATGACGAGCATGCCGAGCAGCGAGCACAGGATGAGGAAGGAGAACTCACCTTCGTAGTAGTCCCCGTCCTCGATGTAGTTGGTGCTCATCAACAAGATCACGTAGCCGATGCCGAGGAACAGGGCCTTGAGGACCAAGGAGAACACGTCCACCTCGTAGGCGCCGCCGAACATCGACCGGGGCGTGTTGGAGATCCCGCTGGTGGCCAGGGTGACGATCGGCACGAAGGCGGCCAGGATGCCGACGCCGGCGAGCTGGGTCACGATCGACTTGTGGGTCTCGTCGACGATCAGGTCGACGACCAGCACGAGCAGGATGACCGCGGTCAGCACCATCTCCGGTGCCAGGGCGTGGTAGTCGAAATGCGGCGTCTTGAACGCGGGCGCAACGACCGAAAGCAGACCGATCATGGGGCGGGGGCGGCGGCGGTCGCGGCGCCGCCCGGCACGATGTTGACCGGGGCGGGAACGTTGACCGTGGCCTGGGTGACAGCCCCGTCGGTCGTCTTGAACAGGGCATGGGGGTAGATCCCGAGGATGACGATGAGCACCAGCATCGGCGTCCAGGCGATCCATTCCGGCCGGTGGACGTCATGGATGTGGGCTTTCTCGAACTCCGACTTGGGCACCCCGAACGCCACCCGCTGGAACATCCACAGCAGGTAGCCCGCGGCCAGCACCGTCCCGACCGCCGCGATCACCATGTAGGCCCGGAACAGGCCCAGGTGCTGGCCCACCGCCGAGGACGGGTCGAACGACGACAAGATGGCGGGGAACTCCCCCCAGAACCCGGCCAGGCCGGGCAAGCCCAACGAGGCCATGGCGCAGAAGCCCAAGATCCACCCGAGGTGCGGGGCCTGGGTCAGCAACCCGCCCAACCGGCCGATCTCACGAGTCCCGTAGCGCTCGTGGATGGAGCCCACGAGGAAGAACAGCATCCCGGTGATCAGGCCGTGGGCGACCATCCCGAAGACGGCCGCGTTGATGCCATAGGACGTCAGCGTCGAGATGCCGAGCATCACGAAGCCCATGTGGGCGACCGACGAGAACGCGATCAGGCGTTTCAGGTCGGTCTGGGCCAGGCAGCAGAGGGCGCCGTAGATGATGCCGATCACCGCCAGGCCGCCGATCCAAGGGGCCCACGACGCGGCCGCCTTGGGGAGCATGGGGATGGCGATGCGGATGAACCCGTAGGTCCCCAACTTGAGCAGGATGGCGGCCAGGATGACCGACCCGACCGTAGGCGCCTCGGTGTGGGCGTCGGGCAGCCAGGTGTGGAACGGGAACATGGGCACCTTGATGGCGAAGCCGATGAACAGCCCCCCGAAGATCAGCACCGCCGTCGCCTGCTGCAGGGCGTGGGAGGGATCGTTGAAGTAGGCGATGAGGCCGGGGATGTCGAAGGTCGTCCCGCCCGCTTTGAAGTACAGCGCCAGGAAGCTCAGGATCATCAGGGCCGAGCCGAAGAGGGTGAACAGGAAGAACTTGATCGAGGCGTACTGCCGGCGCTCGCCGCCCCAGCGGCCGATCATGAAGTACATGGGAAGCAGGACCAGCTCGAAGAACACGAAGAACAGGATCAGGTCCTCGGCGATGAACGTGCCGTTCATACCGACCTCGAGGATCAGCATGAGGATCAGGAAACCCTTGGGATCGCGGGGCTCGGGGAAGTGGTCCCAGCTGTAGACGACGCACAGGACGGTGATGAACATCGACAGCACCAGCATCGGCAGCGAGATGCCGTCGACGCCCACGTGGTACCGGCTGTGGATCACGTCGATCCAGGGCCGGTTGACCTGGAACTGCAGCACCTTCGACTTGTCGTAGTTGAACGCGATCACCAGGTAGACGCCGAGGGCCAGCGTCACCAGCGTGGTCACGAGGGCCGCGGCCTTTATCTGGAGCTCCTGGGCGCTGGGTATGAGCCCAATCACCACCGCCCCGATGATCGGGACGAAGATCGTCCCGGTCAGTACCCAGTGGTCAAAGGGACTCACGAGCCTCCGCCTCTCTCAACGATCTAAAACGAATGGGTCAGGGCCAGGAGGCCGATGCCGATGACGACCACGCCGACGCCGAAGAAGGCGGCGGCGTACTGCTGAACCCGGCCGGTCTGCATCTTTCGCAGGATGCTCCCGCCCCCTTCGGCCGAGGATGCGGTTCCGTTGACCAGGCCATCGACCACGTCCTGGTCGATGTAGCGATAGGTGAACCGGGCGACGATGACCGAGCCGGCCGCGACCGCGTTGACGACGCCGTCGAGAACGTTCTGGTTGAACCAGTTGGCCGCCGCCGCCACCTGCGTCTTGATCGAACCCACGACCAGGTCGGTCCAGAGCCGGTCGAGGTAGTACTTGTTCCACACGAACTCGTAACCGGCCCGCGCCAGCGCGGACCGTTCGGTGAGCTCGTGGAAGAAGGCGAAGGCGTGGAACTCGTAGTACGCCCAGGCGATGGCGATGGCGGCGAGTACGGCGAGCGAGGACACGATGGCGGTGGGCCACGAGAACCTCGCCTCGGTGGCGTGGGCCAGCGCGGCCGCCGAAGCCACGATCGGGTTCTCGGTCCACTTGGAGAAATAGTGCAGCCCGAAGCCGTTGAACCAGCCCGCCACTACCGCCATGACGGTGAGGATGATGAGCGGCACGGTGATCTCGCGGGGCGACTCCGCGGGATGGCCGTGGCCGCGGAACTCCCCGTAGAACGTCAGCCACACGCAGCGAGTCATGTAGCCGGCCGTCATCATCGCCCCGATGACGCCGATGACCATGAAGGCGGTGTAGCCATTGTGGCCCACGCTGGCCAGGATCTCGTCCTTCGACCAGAACCCGGCCAGCGGGAAGATCCCGGCCAGGGCGGCGGAGCCGATCACGAACGTCGTGAAGGTGACCGGCATGTGCTTGCGCAGGCCACCCATGTCCTTTTTCATGTCGAAGCTGTGGTGCGAACCGGAGTGGCTGACCGAGCCGGCACCGAGGAACAGGTCGGCCTTGAAGAAGGCGTGGGTAAAGAGGTGGAAGATGGCCGCCGTCCACGCCCCGCACCCGAGGGCCATCACCATGTAGCCCAGCTGGCTGACCGTGGAGTAGGCCAGCACCTTCTTGATGTCGTGCTGCACGAACGCCAAGAGGGCAGCGATGATGATCGTGACCCCTCCGATGATGGCCACCAGGTTGAAGCCGGTGTGTCCCGGGGTGAAGATGTGGAAAGCCTGCGAGAAAACACCGTAGAACCGGCTGATGAGGTAGACGCCGGCGACGACCATGGTGGCGGCGTGGATCAGGGCCGACACGGGCGTCGGGCCGGCCATGGCGTCAGGCAGCCAGGTGTGCAGCGGGAACTGCGCCGACTTGCCGACCACCGCCGCCATCAGCGCCAGCCCGGCGAATAGCAGGAGGGTGTGGGGCATCTTCCCCGCCACCGCGGCGGCATTGATCTTCTCGATGTCGAAGGTCTGGCCGGCCAGGAAGAACGTCATGGTGATGCCGATGAGCAGGCCGATGTCGCCGGTCCGGGTGGTGAAGAACGCCTTCAGGGCGGCGTCGGAGTTGGGCTTGTCCTCCCACCAGTGGCCGATCAACATGAACGAGCAAACCCCCATCCCCTCCCAGCCGAGCAGCAGCTGCAGCGAGTTGGCGGCGGTGACCATGGTGAACATGGAGGCGGTGAACAGCGACAGGGCGGCGAAGTAGTAGGTGTACCGCCGGTCTCCCCGCAGGTACTCCAGCGAGAAGATGTGCACCATCGACGAGATGAAGCCGACGACGAACAGCAGCATGACGGCCAGTCCGTCGATGTGGATCCCGAAGTGGGTGGTGTTGGGCCCAATCTTGAACCACAAGAAGAGGTCGTTGACCGCCGCCGGCCGGATGTGGTCGGGACCCGCCGGGGCCCGCTGGATCCATGCGACGGCAGTGCCGATCGCCAGCGCGAAGCTGATGAGCACCGATGCCACGCCGACCTCGGAGCCCTTGTGGGGCATCTTCTTCCCGAACAGCAGGATGATCACGAAACTCAGGCTCGGGACGAGCGGGATGAGCCAGGCGTTGGTGAGGAACCAGTCCACTGTGCGTCAGCCCTTCATGACGTCGACCTTGTCCAGGTCGATTGAGTGGCGGTTGCGGTAGATGAGCAGCACGATCGCCAGCCCGACGCCGACTTCGGCGGCCGCCACGGCGATGACGAACAGGGCGAAGACCTGGCCCGCGATCGTCTTGTTGAAGGCCCCGAAGGCGATCAGGTTGATGTTGACGGCATTCAGGATGAGCTCGACCGACATCAGCACCAGCACACTGTTCTTGCGGGCCAGGACGCCGTAGACGCCGGTGCAGAACAAGAAGGCGGCGAGGAGGAGGAATTCGTTGAGGAGCATTTCTTAGTCCCGGCGAGCGATCACGACGGCGCCCACCAGCGCGGCCAGTAGGAGAATGGACGCCGCTTCGAACGGCACCACGAAGTCATGGAAGATAGACACGCCGATGGCCGCGGTGTTGCTGCCGCCGTCGGTCAAAACGGTCGGGTTGACGTGGGTTCCTTTGAACCCGCGCTGCAGGACGGCGGCCAGGACGCCGAAGAGGAGGAGCGAGATGACGGCCGCAAGCCAGCGCTGGTTGTTGTCCAGGTCCTGGGCGGTGCCGATCGGCGCCCGGGTGAGGAACAGCCCGAAGAGCATCAGCACGACGATGGCGCCGATGTAGACGAGCACCTGGGTGACGGCGACGAACTCCGCAGCCAGCAGGATGTAGATGCCCGCCGCCCCGGCCAGCACAACAGTCAGGTACAAGGCGGCGTGAACCAGATTCTGGGTCGTCACCATGCGCACCGCTGACAGCGCCATGGCCAGCGCCAAAATGGCGAAGGCGATCTGCTGAGCCACATCGAGGCCATGAACGAGCGCAAGA
This sequence comes from uncultured Actinomycetota bacterium, assembly GCA_963851105.1. Lineage (GTDB taxonomy): Bacteria > Actinomycetota > Acidimicrobiia > Acidimicrobiales > Palsa-688 > DATARN01. The sequence goes on along the minus strand of CAWKNP010000003.1, from coordinate 219,862 downwards.
CCGGTGCCACTCATGAGCTACTTTTTCCCACCCTTTTTGGCAAGAGCGCCGACTTCGAGGGGCAGCGGGTCGGGAACACCCTCCATCCATTCGCCCAGGCGGGTCTTGTCGTGAAGGAGGTCGGCGATTCGGGATTCGGAGTATTCGAACTCGGGGCTCCAGAACAGGGCGTCGAAGGGGCAGACCTCGACGCAGATACCGCAGTACATGCACAGGCCATAGTCGATGTCGAAGCGGTCGAGGTACTGCACCGACCGGGGCTTACCGCCTTCGCGCCGGGGTGGGGCCTTGTCTTTGTGGCCCTCGATGTAGATGCACCAGTCCGGGCATTGCCGGGCGCAGAGCATACAGACAGTGCAGTTCTCCTCTTTCAGGGCGATGACGCCCCGGGCCCGGGCGGGCGGATCCTCCCGTTCCTTGCCGTGGGGACCGGTGTACTGCACCGTCACCGCGGGCGTGAGCATTGTCTTTAGGGTGACGCCGAGACCTTTGACCAGGCCGGGCACCTTCATGTGGGGAGCCATCTAACCAAGCACCACCTTGAATGCCGCGGTGGCCAGAACGTTGACCAGCGCGATCGGGATGAGGACCTTCCAGGCGAACGCCTGCAGCTGATCCTCACGGAAGCGGGGATAAGTGAACCGGATCCAGAAGATCAGAAAAGCCACCGCCATCGTCTTGGCGAACAGCACCCCGAAGCCGAACAGGTCGCCCCACAGACCGGTGGGATGGTAGAAGGGGATCCACCAGCCACCGAGAAAAAGGGTGGAGGCGATAGCCGACAGCCCGAAGGCGGTGCCAAACTCGCCTATGTAGAAGAAGAGGAAAAGGAGCCCGCTGTACTCGGTCTGGTAGCCCGCGACCAACTCCGATTCGGCGATGGGCATGTCGAACGGTGTCTGGGTCAGCTCGGCCTGGGAGGCGATGAGGAACAGCACAAAGCCGACAACCTGGGGAATGGCGAAGGGCAGCACGAGGCTGCTGCCGAACAAGTGAAAATGGGTCTGGGCCCGGATGATGCCCTGGAGTGACAGCGTCCCCGCCATCATGACGACGCCGACCACCGCCAGCACGAGGGGCAATTCGTAGGCGATGAGCTGGCCGGCGGCGCGCAGGCCGCCCATGAGGGAGTACTTGTTGGCCGACGCCCAGCCCGCCGCCAGGATCCCGATGACCGACAGGGAGCTGACGGCGAGGGCGAAGAAGATGCCGGTGTCGAGATTCTCGCCGATGGCGCCGGGGCCGACGGGGATGACTACATAGAGCATGAACGTGCTGATGAGCACGATGACCGGGGCGAGCGCGAAGACCTTCTTGTCGGCCCGGGCGGGAGCGATCAGCTCTTTCTGGAGGAACTTGCCGCCATCGGCCATGAGCTGCAGCGAGCCGTGGGGACCCGCCTCCATAGGCCCGAGGCGGCTCTGCATGTGCGCCATGACCTTGAACAGGAAGGTCTGCACGATGAGCGCGGTGGCGGTGGGTACCGCGATCAGGACCAGGAGGACCTTGATCAGCGTCGACGCCCAGTAAGGGAGGTTCAGGGCCGCGAACATCACCGGTCGATATCGCCAAGGATGAAATAGAGAGATGCCAGGATGGTGATGACGTCCGGTACGAAGACACCCCGAAGGAGCCACGGGGTGATGGAAACATTGGAAAAAGAGGGCGTACGGATCTTGCATCGGAACGGGCCGAGACCGCCCTGGCTAACCACGTAGTAACCCATCTCGCCGAGGGGGTTTTCGGTATGGACCCATGCCTCGCCCGCGGGCACCTTGATGATCCGGGGAACCTTGGCCTGGATGGCACCACTCGGCATGCCCTCGAGCAGCTGGCCGACGATCTTCGACGCCTCGCGGACCTCTTGGAGGCGGACCCAGTAGCGGGCAAACGAGTCGCCGTCGGGGTGCGTCCAGACCTTGAAATCGCACTTGCTCCACGGCAGGGGCGACGGCTCGTCGCGGCGGAGGTCGAAGTCGATGCCCGAGGCCCGGGCGTTGGCGCCCGAGAGCCCGTACTCCAGGGCGACGTGGGGCGGGATGACGCCGATGCCGCGGGTCCGGCGCTCGAAGATCTCGTTGCCCATGAGCAGGGTCTCGATCTCGTCGCAGAAGCCGATGACCTTCTTGAGGACGCCGCGGGTCTCGTCGATCCAGCCCTTGGGCAGGTCCTCCTTCAGGCCGCCGATGCGGTCGAAGTTCGGGTGGAAGCGGCCGCCGGTCGCGGCCTCGATGAGGTTGAGGACGTGCTCGCGGTCGCGGAAGGCAAAGAACACCGGGGTCAGGGCGCCCAGCTGCACGCCCATGTCGCCGAGGAAGAGGATGAGGTTGGCGATGCGCCCGAGCTCGAACAGGGTGCAACGGATCCACTGGGCCCGGGCGGGTGCCTCGATATCCATGAGCTTCTCGGCCGCCAAAATGAACGGCACCTCGTTGCAGAAGCTACCCAGCCAGTCGATACGGTTGACCAGCGTCGTTATCTGGGGGTAGGTGCGGACCTCGGTGAGCTTCTCGTAGCCCCGGTGCATATAGCCGGCCACCGGCTCGGCCCAGAGCACCTGCTCGCCGTCGAGGCGCACGACAATTCGCAACGTGCCGTGGGTGGCGGGGTGCTGCGGCCCGATGTTGAGGGTCATGCCCTCGGCTTCGAGTTCGACGTTGACCCGCGCATCGGCGGCTTGGGCCGCTATGTAGGCGGAGCGCTGACGATCGGTGATGTTGACTGCCATGGTCAGGTCCCGTCGACCCCAGCCAGGGGATCGGAGTCCGGGTCGGCTTCCTCGCCGGGCATGCCCTCGACGTTGACCAGGCCGGGCCACGGTTTCACGATCCGGGCCAGCAACGGGAAGTCCTTGCGCAGGGGGTACCCCTCGAACTCCGTCGGCAGGTAGAGGTGGCGCAGGCCAGGGTGGCCGTCGAAGTTGAAGCCGTACATCTCCCACGCCTCCCGCTCATGCCAGTCGGCGCCCCGGTAGAGGGGCACCAGCGACTCGATGCGGGGGTCGGCGTCGTCGAGGTCGGCCTTCAGCGTCAGGCCCACGTGCGTCGTGACGTTGTAGAGGCGGGCGAAGACCTGGAAGCGGCTGTCACCGCCGGCCACACCCGTGCGGAGGGCGGGAGGGGCGCCTTGCGCGAGGATCGCCTCGCCGATGACTTCTTCGGCCGCGGCATCCTCGGCCGCGGCTGCGTCCGCTCCGGCGGCGTGATCATCGCCCTCGTCTTCTTCGATGGCCTCTTCGGTGGCCTCGATGACGGCTTCTTCCGCCTCCCACGCCTTCTCGCCGAGCAGAGAGGGATTCTGCTGCCAGTCGATCCCGGAGAGAAAGCAGAAGTAGGAGAGCCCCAACCGGTCCCGGCACAACTCGACGGTTTGGCGCCAGACCGACCGGTCGACCCGGATACAGAGGTCGTCGCCCGGGTTCAGCTCGTAGGCGAGCAGGTTGCCGCCGAGGGAGCTCTGGAGCAGGTCGAGCATCGGTTGGCGGAGCGCGTCGGGGGCAGCCGGCTCTACAGTCGCCTCGATGACCGTCTCGTCAGCCACCGGTCGTCACTTTTTCCGTCGCGGCGTCGCCGATGGGCTCGTCGCCGGGGGCGTCGCCGGTTGCGCTTGTGACATCGGGATGGGTGGCGAGGTAGGCGGCGGTGGTCTCCTCCAGCGTCGGCCGGGCCGCGGCGGCGGCCTTGGCCTTGCGCTTGGAGATGACCTTGACCGGCGTGGCGCCGTCGATGGTGCCCCCGCCGACGACGATCGGGTCACCCCGCCAGCGGTCGGCCATGTTCTCCTTGCGGATTGCCTGCTGCAGCAGCACGATCCCTTCGAGGAGGGCTTCGGGCCTAGGCGGGCAACCGGGCACGTACACGTCCACCGGGATGATCTGGTCCACGCCCTTGGTGACGGAGTAGCTGTCCCAGTAGGGCCCGCCGCAGTTGGCGCAGCTGCCCATCGAGATCACGTACTTGGGATCGGGCATCTGCTCGTAGAGGCGGCGGATGGGCGGGGCCATCTTGTCGGTGACCGTGCCGCTGATCACGACCAAGTCGGCCTGGCGCGCCGACGCCGGGAAGGGGATGACGCCGAGGCGCATGACGTCGTAGCGCGGGGAGCCGAAGGCGGCACCCATCTCGATGGCGCAGCAGGCGAGGCCCCACTGGTAGACCCACAGCGAGTAGCTACGGGCGCTGTTGAGCAGCGCGGACAGCGGCTTGGGGACCCAGCCCCGTTCGACTAGACCCACCGCAGGACCCCTTTCCGCCAGGCGTAGAGGAGCCCGAGGGCGAGGATCACGATGAAGGCGGTCGCCTCGACCAGGCCGTAGGTGCCGAGCGCCTTGACCCGCACCGCCCATGGCAAGATGAAGACCGTCTCGACGTCGAACATGACGAACAGCAGCGCGAACACGTAGTACCGGATCTGGCTCTGCGACCAGCCCTCGCCGATCGGGTCGACACCACTCTCATAGGCGATGTATTTCTGGGCCTGCGGGCGGGTAGGTCTCAGCAAGCTTCCCAAACCCAGCATCAGGACGACCAGCACGACCGCCGCCCCAGCGAAAATTGCCACCGTGAGGTAGCTGCGGAGGAAGCTTGACATCGTTCATGGGAGCGTAGTGACTGCCTTCACAAGCTGCCAACCTGCCAACATGGGGGTGACAGTGAACAGATCCTGTCCGAGGATGAACTAATTGTGACCCAACCGGCAGTCCCCGATGTGCTGCTGGTCGAGGTCCCGCTCGGTGGGCGGGTCCTCGTCGTCAACGACCTCCACCTCGGCCCCACCGCGACGCCGACATCGACCGCCGCGGGGACCGAGCTGGCCCAGGCGATCGACGCCTGGACGGGACCCGGCCTGGTGGTGTTCAACGGCAGCTGCCTGGAGTTGCTGTGTCCCGGCGGTGCCGACGCCCGGTCCGCCCTCGGTGCCCATCCCGCCCTGGTTCGGGCGGTGAAGGCTTTCGCCGCCGGTGCGGGGCGGCGGGTGCTCTACCTACCCGGCGCCCGCGATGGCCGCACGGTATGGGACGCGGCCGCTTCGGCCGCGGTACGGGACCTGCTCGGAGCGGAGATCGCCCTGGCCGCGGACCTGACGATCGCCACCGGGATGGGGCCCCGGCTCGTGCGCGTCGAGCCCGGCCACCGCCTCGATCCCCTCACCGCGCTGCAGGATCCGCACAATCCCGCCGAGAGCCCGCTCGGCCACCACCTGGTGTGTGAGGTGTTGCCGGCTCTCGGGGAATCGACGTCGCTGGCGCGGGGCGATCGCAGGCGCGAGAGCTGGTTGAAGGGGCTGGAGTCCCTCGACGACCCAGCATCGTTTCCGCGCTTCCTCGCCTCCCGGCTCACCTACCGGCGCCTCGGTCGTCACGCCTGGGTCCTGGCGCTGCCGATCGTGGCCGCGCTGCTGCTGCGGCTGCCCTTCGCCGTCGTCCGCCGCGCCCATAACTCTGTGGCCACCGAGACCCGGGTCGCCATGTTCCTCGTCCTCGTCACGGTGATCGGCTTCATCCTGGTCGGCACCATCGTCGCCCTTCTGGTGCGCGGTACGTGGAAGGCGCTGGCCGGCATGGCTCTTCGGGGCGTGGCGGGCGACGACCGCCAGGACCGAAACGGGCCTGCCCGCGCCGAGGCCCGCACCCTGGTCACCGCCGGCCACGCCGGCCTCATCACCGGGAACACCCGCCGGCCTGAGCTCACCTATCTGGGCCGCGGCTTCTATGCCAACACCGGCTGCGCCGCCGAGGTGGTGTCGGAGTCGCCCGCCCGGCTCGACGCCCTCGGTGCGCCGTCGTTGTTCCTGGCCCAGCGCCAGGTGTCGTGGGTCGAGCTCGAGGCGGGCAGCGAGCTGCACGTGCGCCTGCTGCACAGCCGCCAGGATCTTCCCGGCGCCACGGTGGTCGAGCGGCTGCTGACGCGGCGGGGCTCGGAGCTGGCCCCTCCCACCGAAGACCGCCATCCTGTCGTGGTCGCCACCTTTCCTCACGGCGGGTCGTGGCCCGCCCCGGTGGCGGTCGATCGGCGGGTCCGGCGGGTCCGGCGGTGGGCGGCCGCCCTGGTGGCGGCGGCCGGGCTGCTCAGCTTGCTGTCGGCGTTCCTGGCACCCATGCGCCAGCGCCTCTCCGAGGTGCTGCACTACGTACCGCTGGCGGTGCCGCAGGCCGCCGACGCCCTCGTCGCCCTGGCCAGCCTCGGGCTCCTCGTCCTGGCCCGCAGTATCCGCCGGGGCCAGCGGCGGGCGTGGCTGATCGCCGAGGCACTGCTGGCAGGGACCTTCATCCTCCATCTGGTCAAGGGCTTCGATGTCGAGGAGGCGCTGGCCACCGCCCTGGTTGCCGGCTACCTGCTGCTCAACCGCGACGCCTTCCGAGCCGGAGTCGACAAGCCGTCCACCAGGCGCGGCGTGCTCACCCTGCTTTGGGGCGCGGTGGTATCGGTCGCGCTCGGCACGGCGGCCGTCGAGGTCGGGACCCGCCTGGCCCGCAGCCGCCACCACCAGCGCCTGCCGCTGCCCCGGGCCTACGTGGCGGCCACGGAGCGGATGATCGGGCTGCGCACGATCAAGCTGCCGGACCGCCTCGACGACTTCTTCGCCCCGTCCATGCTGGCGATCGCCATCGGCCTCGGACTGGCGGTGGCCTACCTGGTCTCGCGGCCGGTGGTAGCCCGCCGGGCCAGCGCCGGACCCGTCGTTGCCCCGGCCGGCGGGATCAAGGGCCTGGCCTCGGCCCGGGAGGTCGTCCGCCGCCACGGGTCGGGCACCCTCGACTATTTCGCCTTGCGGACCGACAAGGAGTACTTCTTCTGGGGCGACAGCCTCGTGGCCTACGCGGTGTACGGCGGGGTGTGCCTGGTTTCACCCGATCCCATCGGTCCCCAAGCCGAGCGGGAAGAGGCGTGGAGGGCGTTTCGCCAGTTCGCTGACGAGAAGGGCTGGACGCTGGCGGTGCTCGGCGCCGGCGAGGAGTGGCTTCCCGTCTACCGGGCGGCGGGCATGCACGACCTGTACCTCGGCGACGAGGCGGTGGTGGACTGCACCCGCTTCACCCTCGACGGGGGCCGCTTCAAGGGTCTCCGCCAGGCCGTCAACCGGGTCGCCAAGTACGGCTACACCATTACCTTCCACGACCCGGCGAACCTCGACGAGGCGCTACGCACCCAGCTCGAGGGCGTCATGACCAAGAGCCGCCGGGGCGACGTCGAGCGGGGCTTCTCCATGACCCTCGGCAGGGCCTTCGATGCCTCCGACGACGGCCTGTTGCTGGCGGTGGTCTGGGGCCCGCCCGGCTCGACCAAGGGCGGCTGGGCCGGTGGCGCCGGTGGGCCGGCCGGGGCCGCCGAGGCCGCCGGAGCCGCTGAGGCCGACGGGGCCGAGGCCGGAGCCGGCGCCGCCGAGGCGACACGACCGGCCGAGCCGGTCGCCTTCTGCCAGTACGTGCCGGCGCCGGGGATCAACGGATACTCGCTCGATCTGATGCGCCGGGATAACAACGAGCACCCCAACGGACTCCTCGACTTCGCGGTGGTCGAGACCATCCGCTACCTGAAGGCCCATGGCAAGCGGGGCCTCGGCCTCAACTTCGCCACCATGCGGGCGGTGCTGGCGGGCGAGGCGGGTGACGGGATGTCGCAGCGGATCCAGGCGTGGTTCCTGCGCCGCATGTCGGACTCCATGCAGATCGAGTCGCTGTGGAAGTTCAACGCCAAGTTCGACCCCGATTGGCAGCCTCGCTACGCCCTCTACGACTCCCCGGAGCACGCCCTTCCCGCCCTCATCGCTGTGGCCCGCGCCGAGTCTTTCTGGGAGCTCCCGGTCATCGGAAGGTTCCTCGTGCCCAGCGCGCCCGTTGTGCCGAGTCCGACCGGGACCAACGGGACCAATGGGTCACCTCCCGCCGAAAGCCCTGCACCTGCTCCACGAATATTCCCCCCGCCTGCGCCCGGTGTGGCTGCGCCCGCTCCGCCCGCCGTCGCTCCGCCCGCGCCTACTCCGGTCGTGGAACCCGTGACGGTAACGCCAGTTGCTGAGGCCGCGACGGCAGAGGCCCCGCTCGCGGCTGCAAACCTCGCCCCGAAATCTCGAAGCGACCAAGCGGGACGTCTGCCCCGATAGCCCTTGCTTGCGCCGACCTTCAATCTGGTCGCGTCTCGGGGGGTGGTCGGTTGCGATCCCGGTTGTGGAACCCGCAGGCCATGCGACCGTTGTCCTGGCTGGTGGGCCCGCCGGCCTCGAACGGCACGATGTGGTCGGCCTGGCAGTCGCAGGCCGGGACCTCACAGAATTTCGTGGAAGCAGTATTGATCCCGGACTTCGATGGCGCGCCGTGTGCCACCGACGAACAGGCGGCGTGTGACGCCCACGTCGAGGACGCGTGACGGGCCGTCGAAGACGACCCGTTCCAACCATGCGGTGTCGAGCCACGGGATCAAGGCGGCAGGCGATTGCACGGTGCCGTCGGCCAGCTCACAGATTCGGCCTTTGAGGGTCTCCCATCCCACCAGAACGGTGAACAGCGGCGCCGGACGGCGTCCGTCGGCCGGCGCGGTTGCTGAGCGCACCGCCATCTCGACCAGCGCGTCGGCGCGGCGCTGTGGCGGGGTCCGGCCCAGCTCCAGCACTGTGGGTTCGCGGCCTAAGCGCTCCTTTGCGGCAGACCAGTCAGCCTCGAACATCTCTTTTTCGATGCGGGAGATCTCGTTGTCCACGATGGCGCCGCCGATCGGGTCGAGGACTGTGTCGCCGAACCACATGTCTCCGAAGCTCCGCGACAGGTGGAACCGGCGCTGCTCCTGTTGGTCCTCAAAGAGTTCTTCGTCGCCTTTCGGGTCGGCGCACTGTGCCCAGTACGCAAGAATTTTGGCGTACTGGTGGAACGTCAGCTCTTTGGCATGGCCGACAAGTGTCGCCTCGTCCTCGGCGAGACGTGCTTCCAAGCCGGGACGGCGAACCTTCGCCAGGATCCGGACGTGCTCGGCGCTGATATCCCCAACCGACCAAGCGTCTTCCGCCTCGGGTAGGTGGCGCATGGCGCGAGCTAGGGCCACCTCGCCTTTGGCCATCGACTGGGCCCGATGGCACTTGACGGCGATCCACTGGGCCGCGTTGCGCGCCCGGTCGAGTTGCCAGCCGCCCTCGGTGTCAAACGCTCCCGTGACCCGGGTAATCGCTGCCTGGAGGCGGTCAAGTTGGCGGTGCAGCTCGATGACGGTGTCAGCGTCGGCCAACGACGCGGGCTCGGAGCTTACTAACTCGTCGATTACCGCCGTAAGTGCATCCAACAGCATGAAGACCAGTGTAAATGACGGGTGTGACCGCTAAACCGTGCTGACTTCACTTTTGGCAGGAGCGCCGATCGTGCCCAAACGAAGACGTACCAGAGCGATCGTCCCGCACACCGCCGGCAGCAGTGTCCCGATCATGCGGTAGGCCAGTACACCGGCGAGTGCGGTGGTGAGGGGCACGCCGGCACGGTGCAAGAGGGCAGGCACGACCGTCTCGACCACTCCCAGGCCGGCGGGCACTAGGGGCACCATGGCGGCGATCATCCCGACGGCGTAGGCCAGGAGGAACACTCCGGGGTTGACGTGGACACCGACGGCGATGAGGGCGAAGCGGAAGCAGGCGCCGTCGGCCAGGCAGGAAGCCATGGCCAGACCGGCCAGGCGAGCCTGGTTGCGTCCCGAGCCGAGCACCCCGTGGATCTCGTCGTGCCAGGACGTGCCGAGGAGGCGCCGTTCGGCCGTACTGGTCGAGGGCTTCCAGAACACCAGGCGGCCCACGGCGACCGCGATCAATTCGATCGTCTGGCGCCGGCTGGCCAGCCAGGCCGTGGTGATGAGCACCGCGATCACTCCCACCGCCATGGCCGCCAACACGAGGTGGCCGGGTGCCCGGCCCGGATAGCGGATGTTGGTGATGGCCACCACGACGAGGACGTCAAGGGCGGCGATACCGAATAACGCCCGGGTCGAGTACCACTGCATCAGTCCGAGGGCGATGCGGGTGCGATGGGGTTCGACGCCCCGGCGGCGCATTTCGGAACCGGCCATGGCCAGGCCCTCGGCGGGCGCCGCCGGCAGGACGTTGCCCAACCCGACGACGACCAGGGCGAGACGGATCGCCGTCAGGCCGTGAACCCGCCCGCCCGTCAGGCGGCGCAGCATCACGCCCAAAATGGCAAAGCTGCCCGCCTCGGCCACTGCTCCCAGGCCCAGTCGTCGGAGGTCCACCGAGGCCAGGGCGTGCAACGAATCGGCGAACCCACCGGCCGAGGACACCACGGTGTAGAGCGCACCCGCGCTGATCAATAAACCCACCGCCAGGCGCAGGCGACCCGAGCGGACCGAAGGCTCGGGGGGTGGCCCCGCTTCGATCGTCAGGTCGCCGACGTTGGTCACAACCCGAACCTAGTCGAGAAAATCAAGCCCTTTTCTACGGTATTGGACTACTCTCAAGATGGATGCGGGAATGGAGTTTCTTGACCAACCATGCCCGGGCACTGCTGTCCATCGTGACTTCAAAGGCAAAAGCATTAGCGAGCGGACTAAGTGCAGTAGCCACGTGCAACAATGAGGGGCCATTCGCCTGCGGCAACAGTTTCGCAACAACTGCGTTGGGCTTTGGGGTTAACAGCGTTATTCCCGGCCTTACATTACCTGCGAGAATCGGCAGGGCGACGCTATCAACCTTCCTTAGCAAGCTCGGGTTCTGATGCGGACGGCAGCAACGATGATCTTTTTCGTTGGACTGATGCTGATGATCGATTCAGGCACATTATTGCTGCGCGCTAAAACGTTGGCAAATCGCCCGGCCGAACGGTGGCGCAGTTTAAGTCCAATCTTCAGAAAAAATGCACGTCAGGCATTCTTCAGCGGGATCTTCCTTAAGTTGCTCGCATGTGTCCTGTTCATTTTGAGTTTTGTCTAAATCGAGCACTAAAGTTAAGCCATGATGGTGACTGAGAGTAGGAATACCCGCACCCGGATACGAACACGCAGCGGTATCTCTCGGCTTTGTCTAGGCACGGCCACCAAGTCTCGTGTCGTCTGGACGCTATCGCCACCATCTGACTAGTCTCATCGAGTTTTGCCTAAAGCTATAGAAGGGTACGATATGCCGGCGGTTTCATACAGCAACACCAAGCAAGCGGAAACGACAGTCAAGCCGAACATTACGACGTTGCGTAGACACGCTGACCGTCTCTCGCCTCGGGTTGGCACGATCGCCTTTGCTTTGCTTGTTCTCGTCGGTTGTTCAGGCGCGGGATCTTCCGGAGCTGTTGGTGCCCGGTCAACTTCGACTTCGCCCGTGACGGACTCACCGTCGTCTACGCCGCCGATCACCGCGTCCGCGCCGGCGACGCCGGTTTGTGCTTTGTATCCGACCGCGGACGTCGTCCGCCTTCTGAGAGCCGGGCCGCTCACGCAGATCCCGACATCGTCAGGGTGCCTGTGGTTCGCCTCCGATCACGACGTCAACGTCGCTCTGGCGGTGAACGTGTACGCCACGGCCGCCGAGGCCACTACGACGTTCCAGTCCGAGCAACAGTTCGATCCCACCGCGCATCCCTTCACGTTCGGTGATCGCGCCTACCTTGCGGTCTTGTCTCCACGACACGCCCGAGCCATGGTCCTCACGGGATCAGCGATCACGTTGGCCGAGATCAACGGCCCCGCGCAACCGACCGACGTCTCCACCGCAGCCCTCACGATCGTGAAAGCGGCCAGCACCCGGGTCAGTCAGGGATTGCGGCCCTGACTCCCAGATAGTTGCGGCCCTGACTCCGAGATAGTCGCCCACCTCCTCAAGGCAAAGACCGGTGACGCCGCCAGGCGGTGACCGGATGAAACCGCCTCAGGCGCCCAGCTTGGCCGCGATCCGCGACAGGATCGCAGACTGTTCCCGTATGGCTGCAATTATTTCCCCGGAGTGATCGTCCTGCGCTTTGTTGATCGTCCTCTCGGCATCGCGGACAGTCGCGTCGATATGGGCTTCGATAGCTTGAATGTCGGCTGCGGACAACATGTCTCCTTGCGTACTGGTAGGTGAAAGCCACAGGCCGCAGTCGTCCATCAACTGTTCGTCCTGCTTTATATTTGCGAACTGTTGCTCGCCCACTTGTGCGTGGGGGATCGGAATAGGATTGGTGACATCCACGAACTGGCGGATGCAGGCTCTGGGATGGCTTGGAAAATGCTGGGTCTGGAATCCAGACCAGCCCCCAGCATTGGCTTGCCACCAATATCGGATCAGTCCTTCGTCGAGCATGGCCAACATCTCTGTCCCGCCGTAGCCACCCACGGGCCGCCGTCCGACGGAGGCGATCCCCCGAAAATATTCACGAATCTGGTCGGCGGTGCGGGCGGTGTCGACCGAATAGTAGATGGCAACATCGGTGGGGGCGTCGAGTGAATCGAAGAAATCGTTGGCTTTGGTCGCGTTCTTCACACCTCCGGCGAAACCCGAATCGGCGTCGCTCTCGTCGCCTTCGTAGTTGAGCCCGACGTCGATCCCGGCGTTATGATTCGCCGTGCGTACCGCATGGGTGAGCCATTTGTTTTTTGTGCCGCCGGCCCCGTAGTGCATCCCGAACTCATAGCCGGCCGCCTTTGCCGCGCCCGCATCGGGAGGTGAAAAGGCGTCATATCCTCGGCGCGGCAGGGCCATTTTACCTGTCTCCTCTGTCTGGCGAGGTGGGCGAGGCGGGCGACTGGTTCCAACACTATGCTGAAGAAACCTGAAGTCTAGCAGGACTTACCGACAGAACCCCGATCGCGTAGGCCCGCCTCGGATCAGGTCAGGTCAGCGCTGCTCGCGCCCTGAACGGCCAAGACCTGGTCGCCGGCCGCCCTCACCTCTGTCCCGGTCGCCGCGGCCAGGAGGTCGCGCAGCTGAGTCCGCTGGACGTCGTCGAGGAGATTGAGCGGTGGCAGGCTGTCGAGGAGGCGATCGCGGATCTGTTCCTGGAGCACGGTGCCCGCCGCGGTGAGGGTGACGAGCTTCACCCGCCGGTCGTGGGGGTCGACACGGCGCTCGATCAGCTGGCGCTCCTCCAGCCGATCGATGATCGCGGTGATGTGCGACGCGTCGAAGCTCATGCGGCGGGCGAGCACGTTCATCGGAGTCGGCTCGTCGAGGCACATCAGCAAGTGTCCCTGGGACATCGGCAGGTCGGCCGCTTCGAGGACCGCCACGAAGCGCCCCTTGAACGAGTCCATAAGCGTGAACATCAGATCGATGATCTCGTGATCAAGATTGCCGTCGCGGCGGCTGATGAACTTCGGGCTCATGGCATCCTCCCCCAACTGCACTTTAGCCGATCTGTCGTCAGACCCTTGGTAAATCCATAACTTGCCTTAGCCAACTATCTGTGTAGAGTAACTGTTGGCTGTCCCAGCGACCTGGAAGGTTCCCCTCCGATGCTTGCTCGTCTTGCCAGAACGTCGTACCGTCACCGGCGCCTCGTGCTGCTCGGCTGGATCCTCGCCATGGTCGTGCTCAGTGTGGCTTCGAGCCAGGCGGGCTCGGCGTGGAGCCAGAGCTTCCGCCTCAGCGGCACCGACTCCCAGGCGGCCACCGATCTGCTGCAGAGCCGCTTCCCGTCCCAAGGGGGCAGCTCGGCCGACATCGTGTTCAAGGCCCCGGCGGGAGTCACCGACGCCGCGGTCAAGCCCCGCCTCGAAGCCCTGTTCGCGGCGGTGGCCAAGGTCCCGCAGGTCGCCGAAGTCACGAGTCCTTTCGCCGCCGACGGTGGCCGCCAGATCAGCGCCGACGGGACCGTGGGTTACGCCACGGTGAACCTGAAGGTGGAGGGCCAGTCGATCACGACCGCCACCCGGGACCAGATCACGAAACTGGTAGCCGGCGCGGGGGGCAACGGGCTGCAGGTCGAAGGTGGCGGTGACCTGTTCACCACACGCGGCGCCCTCGGCAACACCGAGCTCATCGGCCTCATTGCTGCGGTCATCATCCTGCTGATCGCATTCGGCTCGCTGCTCGCCATGGGCCTGCCCATTCTCACCGCCCTGTTCGGCATCGGGATCGGCTTCGCCGTGGTCGGGTTGCTCTCCCACCTCACCTCGGTGCCGGACTTCGCGACCCAGCTGGCCGCCATGATCGGCCTCGGCGTGGGCATCGACTACGCCCTGTTTATCGTCACCCGCTACCGGCAGGGTCTCCACCAGGGACTCGACCCCGAGCAAGCCGTCGTCACCGCCCTCGACACGGCGGGGCGTGCCGTGTTCTTCGCGGGAACCACCGTCGTCATCTCGCTTCTCGGCATGCTGCTGATCGGCATCACCTTCATCGGCGGCCTCGGCGTCGGCGCCGCGGCAGTGGTGGCGGTCACCATGGCCGCCTCGCTGACCCTGCTCCCCGCCGTGCTCGGGTTCGTAGGCCGCAACATCGACAAGCTCCACATCCCCGGCACCGGCAAGGTCAAGGATCCCCGTAGCACCGCCGGCTACCGCTGGGGCCACCTGCTGCAGCGCCATCCCTGGCCCTTCGTCGCCGTCGGGCTGGTGACGATGGTCGTACTGGCCGTGCCGGTGCTCTCCATCCGACTCGGCTCCACCGACGCCAGCAACACTCCCGCCACCCAAACGACCCGGCGGGCATTCGACCTCAAGGCCGAGGGCTTCGGTGCCGGCGCCAGTGGCCCGCTCGTGCTGGCCGCGCAGATCGCCGGCCCTCAGGACCTGCCCACGTTGCAGAAGGTGACCGCCGCCGTGGCCGCCACCCCGGGCGTGGCCCAGGCAGGGGCGCCCCGCCTGAACCCGGCGGGCAACGCCGCCATCATCCAGGTGATCCCCACCACCTCGTCGCAGGACCAGGCGACGGTCACACTGATCCACCGGCTCCGCAGCACCGTCATTCCCCAGGCGACCGCCGGTAGCGACGTCAAGGTGCATGTGGGCGGCGTCACCGCCGCCTTCGACGACATCGCCACCAAGCTGCAGGGCCGCCTGCCGCTGTTCATCGGCGTGGTCCTGGCCCTCAGCTTCCTGCTCCTGCTGGTGGTGTTCCGCTCCGTCGTCGTCCCGCTCAAGGCCGTCGTGATGAACCTGCTGTCCATCGGCGCGGCCTACGGCGCCCTGGTGGCGGTTTTCCAATGGGGCTGGGGAAAAGGTTTGCTCGGCGTCGGCAAGGCTGGGCCGATCGAGAGCTTCTTGCCCATGATGCTGTTCGCCATCCTCTTCGGCTTGTCCATGGACTACGAGGTCTTCCTCCTCAGCCGCATCAAGGAGGAGTACGACACCAACGGCCGCGACAATCGGGAGGCGGTCGCCAACGGCCTTGCGGTCACCGCCCGGGTGATCACCGCCGCCGCCGCCATCATGGTCTGCGTCTTCGGGAGCTTCGTGTTCGGCGACCAGCGGGTCATCAAGGAGTTCGGCCTCGGTCTCGCGGTGGCAGTGCTGGTCGACGCGACGGTGGTGCGCATGATCCTGGTGCCCGCCGCCATGGAACTGCTGGGCGACGCCAACTGGTGGTTCCCGAAGTCGCTCGCCTGGATCCCCAAGTTCCACCTCGAGGGCTCTCCGCTGCCCGAAGGTGCGCGGCCACCGGTGACGGTGGACAAGCCGACCCGCGAGCCCCAGCCGGTCGGCTGATCAGCTCGAAGGGCGGCTGGCGCGCCGGAGTCCCCCCGAGGCGCGGCGGTGGGCGGCGAGCACACTCAATCCCCGTGAAAGTTTCGGGCAAGGCAGCGCTCTCCAAGGCGTAACGGCGCAGATATAGCCCGGCAACGCCCGCTTTCTACTGTCCACCGGCGTGTATACACAGCCGCACACACCCTCTCCCGGTTCGCGCGCTGAGGGGGCCTACACCGAACTCAAACGCCTGATCCTCCTGGGCGAGTTCCGCCTCGGAGCCCGCCTGGGCGAAGAACGGCTGGCCGCCCATATCGGCATCTCGCGGACCCCGATCCGCGAGGCCCTCCTCCGGCTGCACAGCGAAGGGCTGATCGACCGCCACCCCGAGGGCGGCTACCGGCCCCGGCCCCCGATCGTGAGCGGGGTCCGGGAGCTCTACGAGGTGCGAAAAGGGCTGGAACTGCTCGCCGTCGGCCGGCCGGCGGCCGAGGGTGTCCCCCACAACCGGGGCATCCTTCTCCAGATCCACGATGACTGGGCGACCCTCGCCGAGGATCTGCCGGAACCCGATCCTGGCTTTGTGATCACCGACGAGGCGTTCCACGTCGGCATCGCCGAGGCGGCCGGCAACGAGGCTCTCGCCGAGATGCTCCGCCACGTCAACCAGCGCATCCGGATGGTCCGCATGCACGACTTCCTGGCCGCCGATCGCATCCAGGCGACGGTTGATCAGCACCTCGCCATCGTCACCGCCTTGCTGGCGGGTGACCTGAGCGAGGCGGCCACCGCCCTCGGTGACCACCTGACGGAATCCATGGCCGTTGTCGAAACCCTCGCCAACCTCGCCCTGGCTCGGATGCTCGACCGCAAGGAGGACCGAGCTTGACCCCCCAAACCAACCCTGCAACAGTCCCCACGCCACTCTTGGAGGCCGTCGGGCTCGGCATCCGCTTCGGGCCCGTCGTCGCCAACGACCAGGTCAACCTGGCCCTGTATCCCGGCGAGGTCCACTGCGTCCTGGGAGAGAACGGCGCCGGCAAGAGCACCTTGATGAAGCTCCTGTACGGCGTCTATCAGCCGAACGAAGGCGAGGTGCGCTGGGAGGGGAAGCCGGTGGCGGTCACCTCGCCCATCGTGGCCCGCAAGCTCGGCATCGGGATGGTATTCCAGGACTTCCGCCTGGTACCAGCTCTCACCGTGGTGGAGAATGTCGCCCTGGCCCTCGGCGGCCGGGGGCTCAGGCTCAACCGGGCCGAGGTCGAGCGCCGCCTCACCGAGGTGAGTGAACAGCTCGGCCTCGATGTGTCGCCCCACGCCAAGGTCCGCAACCTGCCGATCGCCCAGCGCCAACAGGTGGAGCTGGCCAAGGTGCTGGCCGCGGGCGCCAAGGTGCTGATCCTCGACGAGCCCACCAGCGTCTTGGCCCCCCAGGAGGTCGATGGGTTGTTCTCGTGCGTGAACGACCTGCGGGCCCGGGGCCTGTCGGTCGTGATGATCACCCACAAGCTGCACGAGGCCCGTGCCATCGCCGACCGTGTCTCGGTTCTTCGAGGCGGCAAGACCGTCGTCGAGGGCGACAAGCCGACCGATTTCACCGACGCCGAGCTGGTCGAGGCCATGGTCGGCCGGGCCGTTCCTGCTCTGCCCGCGGATCGGGGCGTGATCCCGAGTACCAGACCGGCGCTCAAGATCACCAAGCTCCGGGTCCCCGGCGACGGCGGCCGAGCCGGGGTCATCGACCTCGATCTCGAGGTCGCCCAGGGCGAGATCGTCGGAATCGCGGGCGTGGCCGGCAGCGGCCAGCGGGAACTGGCCGACGCCGTTGTCGGCGCCCGGGCCTGGACCGGCGGCGAGATCGTCATCGCGGGCGCCGCCCTGACCAAGGCCGACCCCCGCCAGGCCATCGCGGCCGGCGCCACCGGCATCCCCGAAGACCCCGTCGGCGATTGGGTCGTGCCCGGCCTGAGCGTGCTGGAGCACCTGGCGCTGGCCGCCATGAAGCTCCACCAGCACGCCCCATCCGACACCTGGGTCCACCGACCGAAGGGCCTTGACTGGCCTGGCGCTCGGCGCACCGCCCGGCGCCTCGACGAGGCGGCCAACCTACGCATGGCCGGCGTCGAGCGCCAGGTCGCAACATTGTCGGGGGGCAACATCCAGCGGGTCCTGCTCACCCAGGTGCTCGGCAGTACCGCCCGGCTGTACGTGCTCTCGTATCCCAACCGGGGCCTGGACGTGGCGTCGACCCGCCAGGTCCAGCAGCTGATCCTGGCCAAGCGGGAATCCGGCGCCGGGATCCTGCTCATCTCCGAGGACCTCGACGAGTTGATGGCGCTGTCCGACCGCATCGCCGTGCTCCACGGCGGCCACCTGGCCGGTGTCTGCGACCCCAAGACCACCAACCGGGCCGAACTCGGCCACCTGATGCTGGCGGCGGCGGCGTGAGCGCCCCCGTCGTCACCCCCCCGGCGACTCCCGACGGCCCGGCCGTCGCCCCC
Organism: uncultured Actinomycetota bacterium; assembly: GCA_963851105.1. Classification (GTDB taxonomy): domain Bacteria; phylum Actinomycetota; class Acidimicrobiia; order Acidimicrobiales; family Palsa-688; genus DATARN01. Next base: position 201,780 of record CAWKNP010000003.1, on the reverse strand, counting down.
CCGGCGGCGCCGCAGGAAAATCCCTACCGCCGCTTCGGCCCCCTGGCGCGCTGGCGCCCTACGACCAAGCACCTGAAGGGCGCCGGCCGCATCCTGGCCGCGTACCTGGCGGCGCTGGTCATCTTCGGGGCGTTCGTGTCGCTGCGCCACATCAACCCGTTGTCCATGTACCACTCCATCTGGGCGTCGACGATCACCAACCGCTACGGGTTCGGCCAGGTCCTGGTGAAATCGGCACCTTTCATCCTCGCCGCCCTGGCGGTCACCGTCCCCGCCCGCGCCGGCCTGATCAATATCGGCGGTGAGGGCCAGCTCGTCATCGGCGCCACCGCCGCCGGCGGCGTGGCGCTGGCCCTCGGAACCAAGGTCACCGGACTTCCCGCGCTGCTGCTCATGGCGCTGGCGGGCATGGCTGCGGGGGCGCTCTGGGCCGGCCTGGCCGCCGTCTTGAAGCTGGTCGGCAACGTCAGCGAAGCCATCTCCACACTGCTGCTCAATTTCATCGCCGCCGACGTTCTCGCCTACCTGGTCTACGGCCGGTGGAAGGACAAGTCGGGCAACGGCCAGCCCGCCTCCAAACCCATCCCCAAGCACGACTACCTGCCCACCATCGGAATCCTGAGGGCGCACGCCGGCATCATCGTCGCGGTCGTCGCGGTCGTCGCGGTCGCCTGGGCCCTCACTCGCACCAAGTGGGGCTTCGCCCTCAAGGTGGTCGGAGGCAACCCCGAAGCGGCCCGCCGCGCCGGGCTGGCGGTAGCCGGCCTGACGCTGTCGGCCATGCTCGTCGGCGGAGCCCTGGCCGGCCTCGGCGGCATGGTGCAGTTCACCGGCCTCGAGGGCCAGCTTCGCCCGGGCCTGGCGGCCACCTACGGCTACCTGGGCTTCCTCGCCAGCTGGCTGGCCCGCCACAACCCCTACAAGGTGGCCCTGGCCGCCCTGCTGATCGGCCTCATCTCCGTCGCAGGCAACTCGCTGGAACTCAGCTCCCATCTCCCCGGAGGTGCTGTCTACGTGCTCATGGCCCTGGTACTCCTCGCCGTGCTGTCCAAGAAGCAGGCGGTGGCGGCATGAGCGGGGTCATGGCTCTGTTCACCCCCGCCGGCCAGCACAACCACGCGCTGATCGTCGCCATCTTGATCGGGGCGGTGGCGGGCGGAACATCCATCCTCTACGCCGCCCTGGGCGAGACCATCTCCGAGCGGGCGGGCGTCGTCAACGTGGGGATGGAAGGCTCGATGCTGGCCGGCTGCCTGGCCGCCTTCGCGGCCACCGTCAAGACCGGCAATCCGTGGTGGGGCGTGCTGGCAGGAGCCGCGGCGGGAGGTGGCCTGGCCGCCGTCCACGCCTGGATGGTGGTCTACCGCAAAGCCAACCAGCTGGCCACGGGCCTGGTCGTGCTGTTCCTCGCCATCGGCATTACCGACTTGTACGGCACGTCGTATGTCAGCAGCCAGGTCCACGGGTTCAAGAACCTGGCCATACCCGGCCTCAGCAAGATCCCGGTCCTCGGCCCGGTCCTGTTCGACCATGACCCCCTCGTCTACGTGGCCTACGTGGCGGTTCCCGTGGTGTGGTGGTTCCTGTTCCGCAGCCGTTGGGGCCTCCTGATCCGCACAGCCGGGGAAAAGCCCGAGTCTCTCGTGGCCTACGGGTTGTCGCCGGCGCGGATCCGCACCGCGGCGGTCATCGCGGGCGGCGCCCTCGGCGGCATCGGCGGCGCCCAGCTCTCCACCGCCGTGGCCCTGTCCTGGGCGGAGAACATGACCGTCGGCCGGGGCTTCATCGCCGTGGCCCTGGTCATCTTCGCCGCCTGGGAGCCGTTCAAGGCGATGGCCGGCGCCTACCTGTTCGGCGCCGCCATCACCCTCGGATCCCAGCTCCAGGTGCACGGGGTCCGGGTCAACCAGTTCCTGCTCGATGCCCTGCCCTACCTCGTGACGATCCTCGTGCTGGTCGCACTGGCCCGCAAACGCAAGAACGCGGCGCCCGAAGCCCTCGGGATGTCGCTGTGATCCCCCCTTCCCTTCGAGCCTCAAGGAGGCCGTATTCCATGTCCCTCTCCCGAACCGCCGGCAAAACGGTGGCCCTACTTTCGGTCCTCGTGTTGACGGCCGCCGCCTGCGGTAGTTCGTCGAAGGCGACCACCGGCACCACCACCGCATCCACGGCGGCCGGCCCCGCGACCACGGCCACCGGTACCGGGGGGTCGTGCACGTCACCGACCGGCGCCACGGGACCGGGCACCGGCGCCACCACCGTCGGCTTCGTGTACGTGGGCTCGACCAGTGACTTCGGCTACAACCAGGCGGCCCACGCCGGCTCCGACGCCCTGAAAGCTGCCTGCCCCACTCTCAAGATCCTCGAGGCGGCCTCCATCCCCGAGACCTCGGACATGGTGACTGCGACCGAGCAGATGATCGGCCAGGGAGCCAAGATCATCTTCTCGACCAGCTACGGCTACAAGGACTACGCCGTGACGCTGGCCGCCAAGCACCCCGACGTCGCCTTCCTGCAGCAGGGCAACCTGATCACGCCCCCCGTCGGGCCCAACATCAACACCTACTTCGGCGACGTCTGGCAGACCGTCTACCTCGGTGGTATCGCGGCCGCCAAGGCCACCAAGTCCAACAAGTTGGGCTTCATCGCCGCCTTCCCTATCCCCCAGACGCTGCTCAACATCGACGCCTTCGAGCTCGGGGCCCAAACCGTCAACCCGGCCATCCAGACCTTCACCGTCTTCACCGGCGCCTGGTGCGACCCGGCCAAGCAGGCCGACGCCACCAACAGCCTCATCGGCCAGGGGGCCGACGTGATCAGCCAGCACCAGGACTGCACTAGCACCATCATCAAGACGGCCGAGTCCAAGGGTGCCTACACCGTCGGCTACCACTACGACGCCCAGACGCTCGCCCCCCAGGGTTGGCTGACCGGCTCGGAGTGGAAATGGGGCCCGCTGTACATCGCCATGGTGAAGAGCATCCTGGCAGGCACCTTCAGCGGCGGTCCCTTCAACACCAACTACACCGCCGGTTTCACCAGTAGCGACGTCGCTTCGCCCCTGGCCCTGGCCCCGTTCGGGCCGTCGGTGACCAGCGCCACCCAGGCGCTAATCGCCGACGCCAAGACCAAGATCCTCGCCGGCACCTCGCCCTACACCGGACCGATCACCGACCAGGCGGGCGCCGTCCGCATCGCCGCCGGCCAGACGGCCACCGCTGCCCAGCTGAGCAGCCTCTGCTATCTGGTCAAGGGCGTCGTCGGCACGGTCCCCGCCTGCAAGTGACGACGCTTCTACCCGATCAACGGGTGGGGGCGCTGGCAGTCGCCGGCTCGCAGCCCTACCCGTGGCCCTACGACGGTGCTGCCGCCGCCGGGCATACCGCCCTACTCGTGGTGGCGGTGCAGGCGGGCCTTGAGCCCGTCTGCACCGCTACCGCGGCCACCCTCGCAATGATCGCCGCGGTGACCGAGGCGGCCCGCCATTGGGGCGCCCCAGTGATTGCCACCCGCCATGCCGCCTCCCCCGCGCAACACCGGCCAGGAATCCTGGCCTCTGCGGGCGACGCCGCCTGGGAGCTGATCTCGCCCCACTACGCCGACACGGTCATCGACGCCTACGGGATCGACGGTTTCAACGCCAGCCCCTTGGCGGAATACCTGGCCGGCGCGGGCATCGACCATCTGCTCGTCTGTGGCTTGGGCCTCGAGGGGCCGGTCCACTCCACCTTGCGCAGCGCCAACGACCGGGGGCTGGAATGCCTCCTGGTCATCGACGCCTGCGCGCCGGTCGACGGGGCCCTCGCGGATGCGGCAGTACGGATCATCGAAATGTCCGGCGGGATCTTCGGGGCGGTGGCGACCAGCGAGGCCGTCCTGACCGCACTTTCCACTCTGGGAGGATGAAATGTATGGACCGGTAGAAGCAGAACCGTACGCCTGGCCCTTTGACGGGGCCTTCGACGTCGCCCGCACCGCCGTCGTCTGCATTGACTGGCAGGTCGACTTCTGCGGTGCCGGCGGCTACGTCGACGCCATGGGCTACGACCTGAAACTGACCCGCGCCGGCCTCGAGCCGACCGCCCGGGTGCTCGCGGCCGTCCGTCCCCTCGGCATGATGGTGGTCCACACCCGGGAGGGACATCTCCCGAGCCTGGCCGACTGCCCGGCCAACAAGCTGTGGCGGTCTCGGCGCATCGGTGCCGGCATCGGCGACACCGGGCCCTGCGGGCGCATCCTGGTGCGGGGCGAGCCGGGGTGGGACATCGTTCCCGAGGTGGCTCCCGTGGCCGGCGAGGTCGTCATCGACAAGCCGGGAAAAGGGGCGTTCTATGCCACCGAGCTTGATCTCGTGCTGCGGAGTCAAGGGGTCACCCATCTGGTGTTCACCGGGATCACCACCGACGTGTGCGTCCATACCACGATGCGAGAGGCCAACGACCGCGGCTTCGAATGCCTGCTGCTGGAGGACTGCACCGGTGCCACGGAATACGGCAACTACCTGGCGGCGCTGGAGATGGTGAAGATGCAAGGCGGCGTCTTCGGCGCCGTCGCCTCCTCGGCAGCCTTCCTGCTCGCCCTGGCGACGTGACCACAGAACGACAGCGCCCGCCGACCACCGCCCAATCCGCTTTCGCCACCGCCTTGGCCCTCGTGGCGCGGCGGCGTCCCACCGGCGGCGACGCCGCTCGCCCGCCCGCGTTCAGCTTCCATCCCCCCGATCCGGTCGCAGCCACGGTTGCGGTCGGCGGCCCCGGCGGGGGCCTGATCGCCGACGCCCAGCGCCGGATCGCGGCGGGCGACCTGAGTGCCACCGAGTTGGTCGAGCAGGCCATCGTGGCCGCCGAGAAGCAGGGCATGGCGCTCGGCGCCATCGTCGAGCTCATGGCCGACGGTGCCCGCGCCGAGGCCACCCGCCTCGACCGCCTGGCCGCCGCCGGCGGGCCGCTCGGGCCGCTGCACGGCATCCCGATCACGGTGAAGGACATCATCCACGTGGCCGGAGTCCCCACCCGGGCAGGCTCCGACGCCTACTACCTGGTCCCTGACCGCGACGCCGTCTCGGTGGCCCGGGCCCGGGCCGCGGGCGCCATCGTGCTGGCGAAGGTGTCGACCCACGAGTTCGCCCTCGGGGTCACCACCCCCCAGAGCGCCAACCCCTATGACCACCGGCGCATCCCCGGCGGCTCGTCGGGCGGCTCGGCCATCGCGGTCGCATGCGGCATCGGGCTGGCATCGATCGGGACCGACACCCGGGCGTCGATCCGGGTACCCGCCGCCCTGTGCGGGGTCGTGGGCCTGAAGGGCACCTACGGGCTGGTCCCGACCGAAGGCATCGTGCCCCTGTCATGGACGATGGACCATGTGGCGCCGATCGCGGCGACCGTCGCCGACGCCGCTGTGGTCCTCGAGGTGATGGCCGGGCGCCCCCTCGCCGGCGCCGGCGCCGCCTTCGTGGCTGGCGTGCCCGCGGCGGGCTTCGTGGTCGGCGTGCCCGCGGCCGGTTTCGAGGGCTGCGACCCGGCGATCGCGGCGGTCGCCGGGGCCGCCATCGAGCGCCTGGCCGCGGCCGGCGCCGGTGGGCCGGTGGTCGCGCTCGATCGCCCCGACGGCGCCGACTTGGACCTGGCCAATGCCACCGGGCTCGTCGTGAGCCGCTGCGAGGCGGCGGCGTTCCACCGCGGCCTCGGGACAGACCGCCGCGCCTACTGGGACGAGATCCAGGACCAGCTCGACGCCGCCGACGCCGTCTCCGCCACCGACTACCTGGACGCCCAAAGGGTCCGGGCGGCACTGGTGACCGACCTGCGCGCCGTCTTCGCGCGATGTGATGTCTTGTGCCTGCCGACGGTCGGGGTACGGGCGCCGCTACGCGACGACTACACCCGGTTCCTCACCGTCTTGTCACGGGCGTGTGTGCCGTGGAGCCTGGCAGGCTTCCCCGTCATCTCGGTGCCCTGCGGCTTCGACAGCGATGGTTTTCCCGTCGGCCTTCAGATCGTGGGACCCCCGGGCGCCGATGCCCTGGTCGTGGCGGCCGCGGCCGCGGTTGAAGCGACGTCCGGATAAGCCCGGCCGCTCTTGCACGAACGCCTGATCGGGGTGAAAGCCCTTTTTTTCGCAGTGGTCGCCGAGAAAAGGGATATTTCGCTTCTTCGTCGTCAGCTCATTCAGATCGGCGCCGGGAACGCCGAGGGTCCTGGGTGGCCAAAAGTCCTGATCAGGTGGGTGCCTCGAATCGCCGGTCCCCGATGCCGAGGGGGCATCGCCGCCGGTCGATGGTCATGGCGGCCGCGGCCGCGGTCGCGCTGACGATCCCGGCCCTCCAGCCGGCACCGGCATCCGCCGGTCTGCTCGGGTTGCCGACCTCCCGAGTGATCCTCACCGGCCCCGGCATTGGGGCGGAAACCGCCTTGGTCAACGGCGTCGCCGGCCACGTCGTCAGCGGCCTCCCGCTGATCAATGGCGTCGTAGCCGACATACCGAACCTCGCCCTCGGAGTCCTCGGCGCGGTCCCCGGCCTGGTCGTGACCCCGAACCTTCCTGTTTCGGTCGCCGAGGCACCTCCGGGGTCGCCGCCCCACATCCCCGCCGCCGTGTTCCCCGCCGAGACCGGCGCCAACCAGCTGGTCGCCAGCGGCGTGACCGGCGCCGGCGTGCGGGTCGCGGTGCTCGATACCGGCATCACCAATCTGGCGGACTTCGCCGGCCGCCTGGTCGACGGGGTCGATCTCAGCGGTGAGCAGAACCCGTTCCATGACAGCTACGGGCACGGAACCTTTGTTGCCGGCCTGATCGCGGGCAACGGCGCCTCGTCCAACGGCCAGTACCTGGGCGAGGCCCCCGGCGCCGACCTGATCTCGGTGAAGGTCGCCGGATCCTCGGGGCAGACCGACCTGGCGACGGTCATCCTCGGCGTCGGCTGGGTGGTTGACCACCAGGCCAGCGACCACATCGGCGTCCTCAACATGTCCCTCGGCGCCACGCCCATCACCTCGACGGTCCTGAACCCGCTCGACATGGCGGTTGAAGCGGCGTGGCATCGCGGCATCGCAGTCGTCACCTCGGCGGGCAATGCCGGCCCGTTCAACGGAACGATCCTCAGCCCCGGCGACGATCCGCTTGTCATCACGGTGGGCGCCCTCGACGACCTCGGGACGGCCAGCGCCGGCGATGACACCATGGGTGCCTTCAGCAGCGTGGGACCGACCAACCCCGACGGCTTCTTCAAGCCCGACCTGGTCGCTTCCGGCCGCTCCGTCGTGAGCCTCCGGGCGCCCGGCTCGACGGTGGATCGCAACTTCCCGTCGGCCCGTATCGGTGCCGCCAACTTTGTGGGCTCGGGAACCTCGTTCAGCGCTGCCATCACCAGCGGCGCCGCCGCCCTCGCCCTGCAGGACGGGACGGTGGCGAACAACCCCAACGCCCTCAAGGCCAAGCTGCTGGCGACGACGACGGCAGGGCCCGTCGGCAACCCCTTCGTTGACGGCCACGGCGCGCTCGACGCCTATGACGCGGTCATGGCGAGCGGCATCACCTTGAACCAGACGACGCCCCTTCTCCCCACACTGCCGGGGTTCACCGTCTCGCTCGCCAACACCTGGAGCATCTCGACGTGGAACGGCGGCGGCTGGAACGGCGGCGGCTGGAACGGCGGCGGCTGGAACGGCGGCGGCTGGAACGGCGGCGGCTGGAACGGCGGCGGCTGGAACGGCGGCGGCTGGAACGGGGGCACCTGGAACGGGATGGCGTGGGCCGGCGCCGCCTGGAGCGGGGGCGGCTGGAACGGCGCCACCTGGAACGGGGGCGGCTGGAACGGAAGCTCCTGGAACGGCGGCGGCTGGAACGGCGGCGGCTGGAACAGCGCCTTGTGGAGCGGGGGCGGCTGGAACGGCGGCGGCTGGAACAGCTCCGGATGGAGCTAAGGCAGCGAGTCGGCGAGGAGCTCCCGAACGATCATGAATGCCCGGTAGGACGACAATGAAGCTCCCCCGACCGGCCAAGGTCGTCGTCGCCTCCTCCTTCACCACCGGCGCCATCACCTTCGCAGCCGCCCTCGTCGTCCTGCTGCGCGCTCCGGTACCGAGCACCAACAACTTCGTGGTGTTCGCCACACTCACCACCTTGGTCGCGGCCACCTGGATCTGGCCCCTCGTCATGTACCGCGGCACGCAGTCCGAGCTCATCAACCTCGACGAAGGATTCTTCGTCGTCGCCGCCCTGCTCCTGCCGATGAGCGAGGCCGTCTTGGTGTTCGCGGTGGCGATCGGCGTCGCACATGTCGTGCGGCGCCGACCCCTGGCCAAGGTCCTGTTCAACTGGGGCCAAGTCGTCATGTCGGCGGGACTCGGGGTGGCGGTGGCGCACGTGCTGGCGCCGGCCACAGCCCGGCTGAGTGGTGCTGAGGTTGCGGCTGCCACGGTCGGCGCCGTGGTCTTCTCCGTCGTCAACAACTGCTCCATAGCCACCATCGTCGCCAGCCTCGGCACGTCGTGGTGGACGGCGGTGCGCGACGGTGGCGAGATCCGGGCCCGGCTGGCCGGGGCGTGCATCGCGGTGGGGGTCATGACGTCGCTCGCCCTCTCGGCCTACCGGTGGTCATGGCCGCTGGCGGTGCTGCCGCTGCTCATCCTCCGCCAGGTGCTGGCCGGCCACTTCCAGGCTCGTCATGACCGCGAGCGCCTGCTCGGCCTGTTCAACGCCGCCCTTGATGCCAATCGCTCCCTGGGCGAGGGCGAGGTGGCGGGGGCCGTCCTCGAGTCGGCCCGGGACCTCCTGCGCTGCCCCGACGCCACCATCAGCGTGGCCGCCCCGGGGCCCGAGCAGCTCGGGGCCCCCATGCTGGTCAACGGTGAGCCGTCCTGGCTGGTGGTGTCGGGGCGCAGTCCAACCGAACCTTTCGACGCCGCCGACGGCGTGCTCCTCGAGGCCTTGGGCGCGGTGGGCGCCGGGGCGCTGACCAACGGGCAGCACTACCGGGAGGGCCGTTTCCAGCGTGAGCGGTTGGCGGCCATCACCTCGAGCCTGGGCGAAGGGGTCTGTGCCCTCGACAAGGCAGCCCGGGTCACCTTCATGAACCCAGCCGCGCGGCACATGCTGGGCACGTGGCTCGACGACCTCGACGCCACTCCGGATTACCTGCTGGCGCCTGCGCTGGCGGTGATGCTGAACCGCGAGACACTCCGCGTCGACGACACGGACTTCCGGCGCCTCGACGGCACCATCCTTCCGGTCGCGCTGACGGCGTCGGTGATCCTCGACGAGGACCAGGTGGCCGGGGCGGTCATCGCCTTCCGGGACATCTCCGAACGCCGCGAGGTGGAGACCGCCATCCGCGAGGCCCGCGACCAGGCCATCGAGGCGTCGCGACACAAGTCGCAGTTCCTGGCCAACATGAGCCACGAGATCCGCACACCGATGAACGGGGTGCTGTGCATGTCCCGCCTGTTGCTCGACACCACGCTCGACGAGATGCAGCGGGAATGCCTGCAGGTCATCCTGGACTCGGGCGAGAACTTGATGGTCATCATCAACGACATCCTCGACTTCTCCAAGATCGAGGCGGGGAAGCTGGAACTGGAGGAGGTGGACTTCGACCTCCCGGCGTCGCTGGCCAGCGTGACCAACTCTCTGGCCGTGCCCGCCCGGGAGAAGGGGCTCTCGCTGGAGCTCGACCTGGCCCCCTCGCTACCGGCCGTGGTGCGCGGCGACCCGGTGCGGCTGCGACAGGTTCTCACCAACCTGGTCGGCAACGCCATCAAGTTCACCCCCGCCGGGCGCGTCACGATCACCGCGGCGCCCATGTCGGGGGGGCGGGTGCGCATCTCCGTCGCCGACACCGGCATCGGGATCGACCCCTCGGCGCGGGCCACCGTGCTCGGCACCTTCGGCCAGGCCGATAGCTCGACGACCCGGCGCTACGGCGGGACGGGGCTGGGCCTGGCCATCTGCAATCAGCTAGTGGCCATGATGGGCGGGGTGCTGGACTTCAACAGTCAACCGGGGCAGGGCAGCACGTTCTGGTTCGAGGTGCCCTTCGAGGCGGCGGCGGCTTCGGTGGCTGTCGTCGTCGACGTGCCGGCTTCGGGCGTCGAGGTGTCGTCGCGGGCGGCGGTGGTCCAGCCGGAGGCGGTTTCAGTGCCGGTCGACGAGCCGGTGGCGCGGGTCCTGCTCGCCGACGACTCAGCGGTCAACCAGCTGGTGGCATCCCTCGAGCTCGAACGGCTCGGGTACCGTGTCGACGTGGTCACTACCGGCGAGGACGCGATCGACGCGGTCGACCAGACCCGGTACCACGCCGTGCTCATGGATTGCCTGATGCCGGGCATCGACGGCTACGAGGCGACTCGGCGCATCCGGCGCCTCGAGGGCCCCGGCCGAGCCACCCCGATCATCGCCATGACCGCCTCCGCGATCCTCGGCGACCGCGAGGAGTGCATCCTGGCGGGAATGGACGGCTACCTCTCCAAGCCGCTCGACTCCAAGCTCCTGGCCGCCGCTCTCGCCCGAACCCGCCAGCAAATCGGGGTCTGAGCCCGCCGCCGCCGCCGCCCTTCCGGCTAGAAAGAGCCGGCTAGAAAGAGCCGGCTAGAAGAGCAGGGTGGCGTGCTGGGCGAAGTGGATGAGAGGCGCCGGATCGACGCCGAACACCAGGGTGAAGCCCAAGCAGATGGCGAGGGCGATGGCAACGCCGGGAGGGATCGTGATCGGGCCGGTCTCGGGCGGCGCTGCGATGGCCAGGCCCCCGAGCACCGCCAGCGAGCCCGCACCCGCACCGGGGCTGCCGGCGCCCGCGGCCGAATCCGCCGTCACAGCCGCCAACTCGGCGTCAGTCGGCGCCGGCGAGTACATGAAGATGGCGACGCGCAGGTAGAAGAACGCCGCGACCGCGGCCGACAACATGGCGAGGATGGCGAGCACGTACTGTCCCTGCCCCACCGCGGCCGACACCACGTAGAACTTGGCGAAGAATCCTGTCGTGAACGGCACGCCGGCCTGGGACAGCAGCAGCACCGTGAACGCCAGCGCCAGGCCCGGGCGCCGCTGCGCCAGGCCCCGGAAACCGCCCAGGTCGTTGCGGGCCTCGCCCCGGCCGCTCACGATGGCGACGATGGCGAAGCTCCCGATCACCATGAACACGTACGACAGCAGGTAGAACAGGGCGCCGGCGGTGCCGGTCTTGCTGGCCGCCTGGACGCCGATGAGCACGTAGCCGGCGTGGCTGATCGACGAGTACGCCAACATGCGCTTGACGTCGGTCTGCATGATGGCGAGCACCGAACCGACCAGCAGGGTGAGGGCGGCCATGACCCACACGACAGGTCGCCAGTCGACGCTGAGCGTGGGGAACGCCCCGAGGAGCACCCGGATCAGGGCGGCGAAGCCCCCAGCCTTGGCGACCGCGGCCATGAAACCGGTCGCCGGCGTGGGCGAGCCCTGATACACGTCGGGGGTCCAGGTGTGGAACGGCACCGCCGCCACCTTGAAGCCCAGGCCCACGATGACGAGGACCACGCCGGCGAGCAGGATGCTCTTGGGCACATGGGTCTGGGCCAGGAACGTGGCCATCTCCGACAGGCGCGTCGAGCCGGTGGCGCCGTAACACAGCGCCACGCCGTACAGGAAGATGGCCGAGGAGAAGGCGCCCAGGATGAAGTACTTCATCGACGCCTCGCCCGACTCGATCCGCCGGCGGTGGTAGGCGGCCATGACGTACAGCGCGATCGAAAGGATCTCGAGGCCGAGGAACACCACGATCAGGTCATTGGCCGCCGCCATGATCATGGCCCCCGAGCCCGACAACAAAGCCAGCACGTAGAACTCGGGCCCGTCGAGGCCCTCGCGCCGCAGGTAGCTGTCGGAAACGAGCGCGGACAGCACGATGGCCGCGCTTACCAAGATGGCGAAGAACACCGCGTAGCCGTCGAAGACGAGAGCGTTGCCGACGACGAGCGCCGACTTCCCGATCTGGGTCTGATGCCAGATCCATGACGACCAGGCGAACGATGCCAGGCCGACAACGACGGTGAGGAACATCCACAGGCCGCGACGGGACCGCTTCGGCAGCATCGCCGACACCGTGAGGATGGCCAGGGCGCCGCCGATCAGGATGAGCTCGGGCATGACGAAGCGGTACTGGACGGGAATGTGCAGGGACTTGACGCCGGTACAGAAGCCCTGAACGCCTCCCGACGGTGAGACCACGCAAGCCCCCGGAGTGGTCGTGGGCGTGGGCGCCGCCTGGGCGGCCAGCGAAGCGAAGAGGCCGATCATGGCGCCACCGTGGTGAGGGTCGTGGTGGCCGCCGGCGCGGCCGGCGCGGCGGCGGGGCCCGCGGGCGTGACCGCAGTGTCGACGTCGTCGGCGGGGCCCACCGCGATCACCGGGCCCACGCCCTTGGCGGGGATGTGCAGCGCCGGGTCGACGTGCTGGACGTGGGCGATCAGGTGGTTGACCGACGGTTGGATGCGGTCGAGCACGGGCTTGGGATAGACGCCGAGGAAGACGATGCCGAGAAGGAGGGGCGCCATCATGGCCTTCTCCCGCAGGGTCATGTCGAGCATTTTGGCGTTCTCACCCTCGGGCACGCCGTGGAAGACCCGCTGATACGCCCACAACAGGTACACCGCGGCGAGGATCACGCCGGTCGAACCGACCACCGCCCACCACCGGTGGGTGATGAACGTGCCGATCAGGATGAGGAACTCGCCCACGAAGCCGTTCAGCCCGGGCAGGCCCACCGAGCTCATCATCACGACGAGGAAGACGGCCGCCATGATCGGCACCGACTTCTGGAGGCCGTGCAGCTCGGCGATCTGGCGGGTGTGGCGGCGCTCGTAGATCATCCCGACGAGGAGGAACAAGGCGCCGGTCGACAGCCCGTGGTTCACCATCTGCAGCACCCCGCCCGAGATCCCCTGGGAGGTGAAGGCGAAGATCCCGAGAACGATGAAACCGAGGTGGGCGACCGATGAATAGGCGATGAGGCGCTTGAGGTCCTTCTGCATGGCGGCCACGATCGCCCCGTAGGTCATCCCGATCACTGCCGAGGTGAGCAGCACCGGCCCGAGGTCGACCGCCGCCTTGGGGAGCAGGAATACCGCGAAACGAACGATCCCGTAGGTACCCAGCTTCAGCAGGACGGCGGCCAGGATGACCGATCCTGCGGTGGGGGCTTCGGTGTGGGCGTCGGGTAGCCAGGTATGGAGCGGGAAAAGGGGGGTTTTCACCGCGAACGCGATGACGAAGGAGAGAAAGATGAGGCGCTGCTCGGTCTGGGTGAGTGCCGAGGTACGTCGGGCCACATCGATGAGGTCGAAGCTCAGGTGGCCGCCCGACGAGGTCAGGAAGACCACGGAAAGGATCCCGACGAGGAGAAAGGCCGAACCCGCCAAGGTGAAGATGAAGAACTTGAGGGCGGCGTAGACCCGGTTGGCGTAGCCCCACCCCGAGATCAGGAAGTACATCGGCACCAGGGTCAACTCGAACATCAGGAAAAAGACGAACAAGTCGAGGGCCAGGAAGGTGCCGATGCAACCCGCCTCCAGCAGAAGCATCCAGCCGAGGAACGCCTTGGGCTGGCCGTGGATCTTGGGCCCAGCCATGGCGATGGGGAAGATCACCGCAGTCAGCAGGACCAGGAACAACGAGATGCCGTCGACGCCGAGATGCCAGCTGATCCCGAAATCGGGGATCCAATCCTGGCGGGTGACGAACTGGAAGCCAGCGTTGCCGACCTTGAAGTCGACCAGCATGAATATGGCCAGGATCGCCTCGACCGCCGCGAAAGCGAAACCGATGACCTTGGCGATCTCCTCGCGTGACTTCGGGACCACGGCCACCAGCGCCGCGCCGATGGCGGGCCAGAAGACGAGGGCGGTGAGGATAGGGAAGTTCACCGTTCAGCCCCCGCCCCGGATGGCCACGTAGAGGAGCAGGGCGGCGGCGCCACCGGCAAGGCCGAGGGCGTAGTTGCGGACGTAGCCGGTCTGCAGCTTCCGCAGCTGGCGGCCCGCGAACTGGGTGACGCCCGCGACGCCCATGACCGCGCCGTCGATGACCCCCTTGTCCACCTTGTAGGCGGCAAAGTCGGCCATTTCCTCGCCCGGGCCGGCAACGAAGGCGGAGATGGCCTCGTCGAAGTACCAGGCGTTCTTGAGCACCGCCGGCTCGAGCTCGGGATGGTTGATGGTCCTCAGCCACGGGATGAGTCCGAGGGCAAGGCCGCCCAGACACAGGGCCAGGGTGAGCACGGCCAGGGTGACCTTGACGGCGGTGGCCACGTGGGGCTCGGGGGCGATGGAGGCGGGGAAGACGGGTTCCAGCCATCGAGTCAACAGGTCGAGCTTGCCCCACGGCAGGTTGATGATCCCCCCGACGGCGGCCAGGGCGCCGAGGACGACGAGCGGGACGGCCATGGGCCACGGCGCCTCATGGGGGTTGCCGCCGTGGGCGTCGTGGGCCTCGCCGTGGTCGCCGTGGCCGGTGGTCGCCGAGGCGGCACTTCCGGTCTGGGTGTGGTCTCCGCTCGATTGCGCTACCGGCTCGTGCTGCGTCAACTCCGGCTTGCCCTCGAGGTGGGCGCCCTCCTCGGCCTCGGCGGGGTGGCGGGCGTCGGACCAACGGGCCTCGCCCAGGAAGACCAACGCCACCTGGCGGCTCATGTAATAGGCGGTGAGGCCGGCGGTGAGGAACCCGACGGCCCACAGCACCTTGCCCAGTTGGCCGTGGCTCCCCCACGCCGCCGCCAGGATGTCGTCTTTCGACCAGAAGCCGGAGAACGGGAAGATCCCGGAGATGCTCAGCCACCCGATCACGAAGGTGACGAAGGTGATCGGCATCCACCTTTGCAGGCCGCCCATCTTCTTCATGTCCTGCTGCTCGTGGAGGCCGTGGATCACCGAGCCGGCGCCGAGGAACAGCAGCGCCTTGAAGAAGGCGTGGGTGATCATGTGGAACAGCCCGGCGGTGTAGGCGCCGGCGCCGATCCCGAGGAACATGTAGCCCAACTGCGAGATCGTCGAGTAGGCCAGCACCTTCTTGATGTCGTCCTGGCCGCAGGCGATCGTGGCGGCGTACAGCGCGGTGGCGCCGCCCACGATGGCGACGACCGTCAGGGCGTCGGGGGCGTAGTGCAAGATGGGCGCGATGCGGGCCATCAGGTAGACGCCGGCGGTGACCATGGTGGCGGCGTGGATGAGCGCCGACACCGGTGTCGGGCCCTCCATGGCGTCGGGCAGCCAGATGTACAGCGGCAGTTGGGCCGACTTGCCGGCGGCGCCCAGGAAGAACATGAGGGCGATGCCGGTGGCGGTCACCGTCGCCAGGGCGCCCGGCGCCCCCCTCATGAGGGGGGCCAGGACGTTCGCATAGTTGAGCGACCCGAAATGGTTGAAGACCAGGAACACGGCGATCATGAAGCCGAAGTCGCCGACCCTGTTGGTGACGAACGCTTTCTTGCCGGCGGCGGGCGGCCGCTCCCGCTCGAACCAGAACGAGATCAGCTGGTAGGAGCAGAAGCCGACGCCTTCCCAGCCGAGGAACATGAAGAGGAAATTGTCGGCCAGGACCAGGCACAGCATGGAGAACAGGAACAGGTTCAAAAGCACGAAGAACTTGCTGAAGCGCTCGTCGCGGTGCATGTAGCCGATGGAGTAGAGGTGGATGAGGCTGCCGACGCCGGTGATGAACAAAGCCATGGTGATGGACAGCGGGTCCACCTGCATGGCGAAGTTGACGTTCAGTCCCGCCACGGGCACCCAGGTGAAGATCGACTTGATGACGGTCCGGTTGTCGGCGCTGCGTCCGAGCAGCACGAAGAAGGTGTCCACGGAGGCGGCGAAGGAGACGACCGCCACGGCTGTCGCCAGGCGGCCCGCCAGCGGCTCACCCAGCTTGCGACCGAAAGCCAGGAGGAACAAGAACCCGGCCAGAGGCACGGCGAGGATGACGTAGGACGCGTTCATGTCGTCGCCTCAGCCCTTCAGCACATGGAGGTCGTCGGCGGTGGCCCCGACCCGCCGTCGGTAGATGGCCACGATGATCCCGAGGCCGACCACGACCTCGGCGGCCGCCACGACCAGTACGAAGAACACCACGGCTTGGCCGCCGATGTCGCCGAGCATGCGGGAAAAGGTGATGAACGTCAGGTTGACGGCGTTGAGCATGAGCTCAACGCACATGAACATGACCAGCACGTTGCGCCGGACGAGCACGCCGACCGCGCCGATGGTGAACAGCAGGCCGGACAGGATGAGGTACCAGGCCCCGGGGATCGTCATGCCAGCCCCGCCTCCTGCTCCTCTTTGGTCATCTCGGCCGCCACCCGCTCGGGCCGGCGGGCGAGGACCACGGCGCCGATGACGGCGATGACGAGGAGCACCGAGGTGATCTCGAAGGGCCACAGGTACCGGGTGAAGATCGACTGCCCGAGCTTCTGGATGTTCTCTCCCGCCCCGGTCAGGGGACCCGCGACCGAGCGGGTGCCGGTGGTCCAGTTGCTGACCCGGCCGAGGACCGCCAGCTCGACGAGGACCATGGCGCCGAGGACGACCGCCATGGGCCGCTGGCCGCGGAGGGGCTCGGCGGCCACATTCTCCTCACGGTCGACGCCGAGGAGCATGATGACGAACAGGAACAGGATGACGATGGCCCCGGCGTAGACGATCACCTGGACGGCGGCCAGGAAGTCGGCCTGCTGGTTGACGAACTCCACTGCGACCCCGAACAAGGTGAGCACCAGGTTCAGGGCGGCGTGCACGGGATTGCGGGACACCACCACTCCGATGGCGCCCGCGACAATGGCGAAAGCCGCCACGAAGAAGACGACGAGATCGGGGACGGCGGCCGCGATGAGCATCAGTGCCCGGGGTTCCCCGCCGAGGGGGCGCCGTCGCCATCGGCTGGCGACGAGTACTCGGGCCGGGTGGTGCTCACGCCCGCCCCCTTCAGCTCGTTGGCCGCGACCTCACGGAGGCTGATGTCGAAATCGGCAGGAACGTCGGCCCCCGACGGGTCGGACTGACCCTTCTGGGCCGGGCGGACGCCGTAGCCGAGCTCGCCCGACCACAGCGGCCGGCCCTCGGCGGCGGCCACGCCGGCGGGCGCAGTCGCCCGTACCCAGCCCGACGTGTTGGCGTCGTCGCCTTCGTGCCAGTCCTCCCAGGGGAGGTGCTTCGGGTTGCCGTTGTCGTCGACCACCAGCTCCGCTTTGGTGTAGATGGCGTCCTGGCGGTTGCTGAAGGAGAACTCGAAGAGCTTGGACTCGGTGATGGCCTCGGTCGGGCACGCCTCGACGCACAGGTCGCAGTGGATGCAGCGCAGGAAGTTGATCTCGTAGACGAAGCCGTACCGCTCGCCGGGTGAGACCGGCGCGTCAGGCGGGTTGTCGGCGCCTCGGACGTAGATGCAGCGGGCCGGGCAGACGCCGGCGCACAGCTCGCAGCCGATGCACTTCTCCATCCCGTCCTCGTAACGGTTGAGGACGTGGCGGCCGTGGAAGCGTTCGGGCTTGGGCCGCTTGACCTCGGGGTACTGGGTGGTGACGGTCTTCTGGAAGAACTGCTTGCCCGAGATGGTGAAGCCCTTGAGGTAGCCCACGGCTACGCCTCCTTTCCAGTCGCAACCGGCCCTGGGCGCGGTATGGCCGTTTCGATCAACGTGGTCCGCTGCCCCACGCTGAGCGCCCGCAGCAGCAAGGTGGCGCCCACCACCAGGCCGGCCAGGACACCGATCACCCAACCCCGGCTGCCGGTGCGCACCGCGGCCACGAACAGCAGCATGCCGAGACCGGCGGGAATGAGGCGCTTCCAGCCGAGGTCCATGAGCTGGTCGTAGCGGAAGCGGGGCAGGGTGGCCCGCAACCACACATAGGTGAACAGGAAGCAGAAGATCTTGAGCAGGAACCACAACGGCCCGATGCTGTTGCCGAACAACCGGGGCCCGATCGGGCCGCCGAGGAAGAGGGTCACGGTGATACCGGACATGGTGACCACGTTCATGAACTCCGCCAGGTAGAACAAGGCGAAACCCAGCGACGAGTACTCGGTGTTGAAACCGCCGGCCAGTTCCTCCTCCGCCTCGACCAGGTCGAACGGCGGCCGGTGCATCTCTGCGGTGATCGCCATCATGAAGATGACGAACGGCACCACCCAGGACCGGAACAGGTTCCATGCCGGCAGGGGGACGGTGAAGTTGCGGAAGTGCAAGAGGCCGTACTGGCGGCCCGCGATGACGCTGGTGCGCAGCGACCCGCTCAGCACCACGACGGTGGCGATGGACAGGCCCATGGCCGCCTCGTAGGAGATCATCTGCGCCGACGCCCGGACCGCCCCGAGCAACGGGTACTTGGAGCCCGAGGCCCACCCGGCCAGCATCACCCCGTACACCGCGATCGACGACAGCATCAGCATGAAGAGGATCCCCCACGGGGGATCGGCCAGCTGCAGGCGCGTCTGGTGGCCGAAGATGCTGACTGTGCCGCCGATCGGCACGATGGCGAAGACCAAGAAGGCAGGCACCACCGCCAGGAACGGCGCCAGGCGGTAGATCCGCTTGTCGGACTTGCCGGGCAGCAGCGCTTCTTTGAAGAACAGCTTGGTGCCGTCGGCGAGGGACTGCAGCAGGCCGTAAGGTCCTGCCCGGTTGGGCCCGATGCGGTTCTGCATGTGGCCGATGACCTTGCGCTCGAACACCACCATCGCGAGCACCGAGACCAGCACCACCGCGAAGACGATCACCGCCTTCAGGCAGACGATCAGGAAGATGACGACGTCGATGCCGTGGTTGAGCAGCGGGTCGCCCATCAGACGCTGTCCAGCCGCACGTTGGTGACCGCGGTGGTGGCGTCGATCAGGTCGCCGGCGCTCTCCCCCGGCAGATTGAACCCGAGCGCCACCGACCCCCGGGGAACGCCGGTGTCGGCCGCCACCTCGAGGAGCAGGCTGCCCCGGGCCGATACGACCCGCACCCGCGTCCCGCTGACGTGGCCGAGGCGGTGGAGGTCGTATGGGTTGGCCCGCACGACGGGCGCGGCCGCCAGCCCGGCCAGGTGCGACGAGTGCTGGACACCGACGCCGGCGTCCCACAGGCGGTGCGACGCGACGAGGCGCAGCGAATAGGAGTCGATGGGCGGAACCGGCGCCGGGGTGGCCGGCGCCTGGAACTGCATGACCGAGGGTCGCTGGGCCACCGGCGGCGTGTCCAGCGGCACGGCATCGTCGTTGGGACCTGCGCCGACCGCGACGCCACCGTCGGTCGTGCTCGGGGCGGCCGCGGGGGCGCCAGCCAGGGGATCGGTGCCCCCGACATCGCCGCTCGGGCCCTCGTCGACCTCGCCCACTGGCAGCGCGGCGGCGGCCGGGACGTCCATGGTGGAAACCCAGTTGGTCTCGGCTGCGATGATGCCGGGCTCGGCCATCGGGTCGAGCGGGGCCGGCACGGGCAGGTCCTGGAGGCCGAGGGGCACGACCACGCCGTCCTTTGCCTGCCGGCTGGCCAGCAGCTGCGACGTCACGCCGGCGTGCAGCGGCGAGAGGCGCTCGATCTCGTCCCAGATGCCATCGAGGTGGTCGAAGCCGAGATCGCCACCCATACGGAACGCCAGCTCCGAGGCGATCATCCAATCGGGCCAGGCGACACCGGGGGCGGTGACCTTCTGCCCCAGGCGCAGGACGCGGCCCTCCATGTTGGTGAAGGTGCCGGGGCGCTCGGCGTAGGTGGCCGCGGGCAGGATGACGTCGGCCTTCTTCGATGACTCGGTCAGAAAGCAATCGACCGCCACCACGAAACCCGCCCCCTGCAATCCCCGGCGGGCCAGTGCCCGATCGGGGAAGTCCGAGATGGGATCGGCGCCGAGCAGGAACAACCCGGCCATGGCGCCATCGGCGGCCGCGGCCAGCATGTGGGCGGTGTCCATTCCCGGGGTTTCCGGCACCGAACCCCACGCCTCGGTGAACCACGCCCAGCCGTCGCCCTGGCGCACCCGGCCCGGGAAAACCCCCGGGGCCAGGCCCATGTCGAGGGCCCCGTGCACGTTGCCCCGGCGCAGGGCGGTGAGGAAGCGGACGCCGGGCCACGCCTGGAACATCGTGGCCGCAGCATCTGCCAGAGGAGCGGCGGTCGACGACAGCGACGGGCGACCGAGGACGACGACGTAGGTCGCGCCCGCCCCGTCCTTTTCCCCGATTGCTTTCAGCAGTTGCCGGGTTTTTACGACCTCGGCCGCGGCCACACCGGCCACTTCCATGGTCGGGTCGTCGGCCGCCAGCAGGGCCCGGGCCAGAACGTGGGCCTCGCCGGGGCGGTGACACAAAGTGGCGGCGGCGTAGCGGGACAACCCGCTGTGCTGCTCGGCCAGCTCGATGATGGGGAGCTTGGCGTCGAGGGCGGCGCTTCGCAGCCGCAGGTAGAGGACGGGCAGCTCCTCTTTGAGGTCGGGGCCGAGGAGGATGACCGCCGAAGCCTCGCAGGCCTGGTCGATCGTGGCCCGGGGCAGCCCGAGGACCACGTCGGCGGGGAGGCCATCGCCCAGCTGGGCGTCGACATTGTCGGTGCCGATCACGGCGCGGGCCAGCTTGGACCAGGCGTAGGCGTCCTCGTTGGCCAGCCGGGCGCCGCCGATCATGCCGACAGCGGCGCCGCCGTGGACCTCGCGAGCCTTGCTAAGCCCGGCGGCAACCGCCTCGAGCGCCTCGGTCCATCCGACCTCGACCAGCTCGTCACCTTTGCGGACCAGCGGGGCGGTGATGCGGTCGTCGGAACTGAGCGCCTCCCAGTCGAAGCGGCCCTTGTCGCACAGCCAGCTCTGGTTGAGCGGTTCGGAGTCGATGCCCAGGTAGCGGGTCACCCGGTCGCCGCTCGACTGGACGGCCACCCGGCAACCGACCGCACACGACGTGCAGCTGCTCTCGACCTGCTCGAGGTCCCACGGCCGGGCCTTGAAGCGGTACGGCGCCGAGGTCAGGGCGCCGACCGGGCAGATCTGCACCGTGTTGCCGCTGAAGTACGAGGTGAACGGCTGGCCCGGGAAGGTGGCCACCTCGACCAGGTCGCCCCGCTCCGCGAAGTCGATCTGGGCGTCGCCCGCGACCTCGGCCGCGAAGCGGGTGCACCGGGCGCACTGGATGCAGCGCTCGCGGTCGAGCAGCACCAGTTCGGACAGGGCGATGGGCTTCTCCCAGTGGCGCTTCTCCTCGACGAAGCGGCTCTCGCCGGGACCGAACGTGAGGGTCTGGTCCTGGAGGGGGCACTCGCCACCCTTGTCGCACACCGGGCAGTCCAGTGGGTGGTTGACGAGCAGGAACTCGAGCACCCCGTCCTGGGCCTTCTTGACCGCGGGCGTCGTCGTGTTGACCTGCTGGCCCTCGGCGACGCCCACGAAGCACGCCGGCGTGAGTGCGGGGCCCCGGGGGCCGACGACCTCGACCAGGCACATGCGGCACATGCCGACCGGCTTCATTCGTGGGTGGTAACAGAAGCGGGGGATGTAGACGCCGGCGCGTTCTGCGGCTGCGATGATCATCTCGCCCTTGTTGGCTTCAACCTGCTTGCCGTCGAGGGTGATGGTG
Organism: uncultured Actinomycetota bacterium; assembly: GCA_963851105.1. Classification (GTDB taxonomy): domain Bacteria; phylum Actinomycetota; class Acidimicrobiia; order Acidimicrobiales; family Palsa-688; genus DATARN01. The sequence goes on along the minus strand of CAWKNP010000003.1, from coordinate 180,214 downwards.
ACCTTCTCGGGCGTTGGCTTAGGAGCCATAGGGGCAGGCGCCTTCTTTGATGTGGACAAGGAATTCGTCGCGGAACATCCGGATGGCGGAGACGATCGGGCTCGGGATCGACGGGCCGAGCGGGCAGATCGTGGTCTGCTTGGGAGGCCAGGAGAGGCCGGGGGCGATGTTGTCGCAGGCATCGAGCAGCAGGTCGATGTCGGCCTCGCGGCCCTGGCCGGCCTCGATGCGCTGCAGGATTTTCTCGAGCCAGCCCGAGCCCTCCCGGCAGGGGGTGCACTGGCCGCAGGACTCCCGGTGGAAAAAGTGGGTCAGCCGCCACGCCGCCTTGACCATGCACGTGGACTCGTCCATGGCCACGATCGAGCCGGAGCCGAGCATGGTGCCGAGCTTGCCGACCTCGTCCTGGTCGAGCGGCGTGTCGAGCTTGTCGGGGCCGAACCAGTAGGACGAGGCGCCGCCGGGGATAAACGCTTTCAGCTGCTGGTTGCCTCTGATACCGGCGCCGTACTTGGGGTCGTAGAAGAGGTCACGGAAGGTGGTCTTGACCATCTCCACCTCGTAGTTGCCCGGCTTGTTGACGTGCCCGGAGACGGAGAAGATGCGGGTGCCGCGGGAGCGGTTGTCGCCGTACGCGCTGAAGGCGTCGCCGCCATTCATGACGACCCAGGGGATGTTGGACATGGTTTCGACGTTGTTGACCACCGTCGGGGCCTGGTAGAGGCCGAAGGCGGCCGGGAAGAAGGGGGGCTTGATCCGGGGGAAGCCGCGCTTGCCTTCCAGGCTTTCCAGCAGGCCGGTTTCGTCCCCGCAGATGTAGGCGCCGGCGCCGGGATGGATGACGATGTCGACCGACCAGCCACTGCCGAAGATGTCCTTGCCGACGGCGCCGTAGTCATAGGCCTCGTTGAGCGCCTGGGTGATGCGCTCGAGGCCGAGGGCGAACTCGCCGCGGATATAGATGAACGCCTGGGCGGCGCCGATGACATAGGCGGTGATCAAGGTGCCCTCGATGATCTGGTGAGGGTCCTGCTCGATCAGCATGTGGTCCTTGAAGGTGGCCGGCTCGCTCTCGTCACCGTTGATGACGAGGTACACGGGGTCGGCCTTGCGGACCATGGCCCATTTCTGGCCGGCGGGGAAGCCGGCGCCACCCCGGCCGAGGAGAGAGGCCTTCTTGACCTCTTCGTGGACATCTTCCCGGGACATCGTCAGGGCCTTGCGCAGGCCCTGGTAGCCGTCAGCGTTTGTGTATGCCTTCAGCGTCCAGCTCTCGGGGGTCTCGAGGTGGCGGGTGACGATCTTGGGGGCGTCGGTGACGGTCATGATTGCTTGGGCGGCTGGGCCGGGGGCTGGGCCTGATCCGGCATGTCGGCCGGGACTTCGGAGCCGTGGGGATGGGCGACAGGCGGGGCGGGCTCGCTGGGCGCCGGCGCCTGGGTGTCGGGGGCGCCGCTGGAAACCGTAGGTCCCTTGGGGGTGGGGGCGTTGGGGGCGGCCGCGGCGGCGCCGGGGGGCGGGGCGGAGGCCGGGGCCGGGGCCGCGGCCGGGGCGGCGGCGGCCGGGGCGGCGGAGGCCGGAGCGGCGGGGGCGGCCGGGGCGGCGGCGGGAGCGGGGGCAGGGGCGGCGGGAGCGGGACCCGTGAAGCCGGCGGCTGGAAGACCGACGGCGCGGCGAGCCTTGCACAGGGTCCCGTGAGCCGGGACGACATCGGCCAGGCGACCCATGCGGAGGTCGTCGACCAGTGTGTCGAACGAGGCGGGGGTCACGTCGCCGAAGTACCGCCAGTTGGCGGTGAGGCAGGGGGCATTGCCACACAGGGCGATGCATTCCACTTCCTCGACCGTGAACACGCCGTCGGGGGTCGTGCCGCCTGCCTTCACGCCAAGGCTGTGCTCGATGTGCTCGAGAAGCTCGTAGGCGCCGTTGAGCAAGCAGGCGATGTTGGTGCAGACCGACAGCAGGTACTTGCCGATCGGCTCCAGGAAGAGCATGTCGTAGAAGGTGGCGGTGCCCCGCACCTCGGCCGGGTTGAGCCCGATCAGTTCGCCGATATGGACCATGGCCTCACCCGTCAGGTAGCCGTCCTGTTCCTGGGCGATGTGGAGCACGGGGATGAGCGCCGAGCGCGGCTGCGGATACAACGCGATCACCTCACGTGCTCGTTGGGTGTTCTCGGGCGTCAGCCGTGCCATTTGTTGCGTGATCCTTGCCGAATCGCCATGTCCAGGTCCAACCCTCTCAGCGGGGTGCGGGCGCTTCTTTGAACTGGACGGGAATTCGGCCGACGGCATAGTCCTTTCGCAGCGGGTAGCCCTCCCAGTCCTCGGGCATGAGGATCCTGGTGAGGTCGGGGTGGCGATCGAAGCCGATGCCGAACATGTCGAACACCTCGCGCTCGGGCGCTTCGGAGCCGGGCCAAAGGTAGAACAAGGTCGGAATGACGGCATCGGACTCGGCAACCTGAGCCCGCACGCGCACTCGCCGGCGGGTGGCCACCGAGACCAGGTTGACGACGATCTCGAAGCGTTCCGCCGGGATTGCCGGCGGGAGGGTCCGGCCCCCATGCGCCAGGTAGTCGACCGCCGTCACGTCAGCACACATGTCGTAATCGGCCTTGAGTGCGGTCATCAGCTCGAGGTAACCGTCCCGGGTGCAGTGCACCACCGTCTGGCCATGGGACTCGACGACCGGCCAACTGTGCAACTCCGGCGCCGGTTCGGCTACCTCCGCGCCATCCTCGGCAGCCCCCGCGGCGTCGGTCATGACGCCTCCCCGGCGGCGACCGGCCGGCGCATGATCTCACCGGTACGCACCTTCTCGTGCAAGGTGATGATGGAGTGGATGAGCGTTTCGGGGCCGGGGGGGCACCCCGGGGCGTACACATCGACGGGAACGATCTGGTCGACGCCCTGGACGATCGCGTAGTTGTTGAACATGCCCCCGGTCGAGGCGCACACCCCCATCGAGATGACCCACTTGGGTTCCATCATCTGGTCGTAGACGTTGCGCAGGACGGGGGCCATCTTCTGGCTGACCCGGCCGGCGACGATCATCAGGTCGGCTTGGCGGGGCGATGCCCGGAAGACCTCCATGCCGAAGCGGGAAAGATCGAAGTTGGCGGCGCCCGCGGACATCATCTCGATGGCGCAGCACGCCAAGCCGAACGTCGCCGGCCACATGGAGCTCCGCCGGGCCCACCGGACCATGTCCTCGAGCCGGCCCGTCAGGAAATTGTGGTTGAGATCCTCGAGCCCCACGTCAGTGTCCCGCCGGCGCCGGGACCCGCTCGGGCGTATCGGTCTCGGCGTTGTCCCCGGTCGCCAGTCCTTCCATGGGCTCGAGCCCGGCCAGCAAGGCCTCGGGGCGAGGAACCCGTCGCACGGTGGCGCTGGTGGTGAACCGGTTGGCGACCACCTCGACCGGCGCCAGCCGCTTGACCGGGCCCCAGTCGAGCGCACCGCCCGAGATCAAGTACAAGAAGGCGACCAGGACGGCTATCGAGAACGCAACCATCTCGGCCAGGCCGAACGTGGAGAGCTGGTGGTACATGACCGCCCACGGGTAGATGAAGATGATCTCGATGTCGAAGATCACGAAGATCATCGCGACCAGGTAAAAGCGCACCGGAAACCGCTGCGCCGGCTGGCGGGTCGGCTGGATTCCGCACTCGTAGGGAGCCGACTTGGCCGATGTGGGGCGCTTCGGCCCGAGGAAGCGTGAGGCGGCCAACGACACCCCTGCGAAGAGGGTGGCCAGCACCATCAAGACCACAATGGGGAGGTACTGCTCCATGCGGCTCACCCTAGTGCGTCGTCATTAAGGGGGGTCGGGAGGGGGGGTGACGCGATTTCCGTCGTGTACACAGCGGAAATCGCGCTACCCCTCGACAGTCACACCCGACTATCCGGTAGAGACGCCCGACGGCATCGTCCTCATCGACTACGCCTGGCGGGGTCCCAAGGTCGGCCTCGAGTACAACGGCGCCCGTGACCATGACCACCTGGGCGCCAAGGGGGCCGACGCCTACCGGCGGGCCCGCCTGGCCGCGTTGGGCTGGCTCATGTTCGACGCCAACTCGGCTGTCAGCCACGACGAGATGATCCGCCTGGTCCTCACTGCGCTGGCCGCGAGGATCGGCTAGACGCCGGCGCCGACCTTGTCCCGGTCGGGAGGAGTGGCACCGCCCGGGCCGCCGGAGCCGCCCGGCCCGCCCGCGCCGCCGGCCCCGCCCGGGCCGCCACCGGAGCCGCCGGCGGCCGCCGCCTCCGCCTGCTCCTTCTCCTTGTCACGGGTGTGGAGGATGTAGCAGATCACGAGGAACGTGATGCCCATGCTGATGGCCAGCAGGGCCTGGGGCTGGCGCACCGACCCGAGGTTCCGCTCCATGACGACGTAGGTGTAGGCGCCGTTCGGGTCGGGCTGGGGCGGCGGCGGGGCGCCGCCAAGGTTGAGGACCGGCAGCGTCGGCTTGACCCGCAGGACCACGATGTGGGCGCCTCGGGCCAGGGGCATGTAGATCTTGTGGCGGCTGATGGCGAACAGGCAGCCACCGTTCTGCCCGATCTGGTAGCCGTCGACGTAGACGTAATCGGTCGCCGCGCTGAAGGGGCTGGTAAGGGCAGGACCGACCAGCGACGCCGAGGTGTTGGCCACCAGAACCTTGTCGGCCTCGGATTCAGGGTCGTTGATCAGCGAGGGGTCGATCTTGTGCCAGCCGCTGTCGTTGCAGGTTTGGAGCGGCCAGTACCAGTGCCGGGTCTTGAGGTCCTTGGTGGGCGGCTTGGTGGACGCCAGATTGTCCACCGGCAAGCTGGCGGCGCTCTTGACCGTGATCTGTTTGGCGTAGTCGCCGGTGAGCACCTCGAGGGGCTTCCACGAGTTGGGGCGGCCCACATCGGCCGTCGACGCCAACGGGATCCACAAGATGGCGAGCAGGCAGAGCATCCCCGACATCCCGGCGGCCATCAGGAGGAATCCCAACCGGGCGCCCACATCGGTGGACAAAACGAGGTAGACGCTGCCCGGGAGCAGGACGATGAACAAGACCAGGATGACGACGCCCCGGATGAACGGGTCCCAGGTGAAGGTGGCCGCCAAGACCGAGAAATGACTCAGAGCGAGGTGCACCTACAGTCCCCTCTCATAGTCGACGACCGCTTGAATCTGATCTGCGGTCAGCGTCTTGTCGAACTTGGGCATGCCGCCACCTTGTTGGGCCGCGCCCGGCGTTTCGATGTCCAGCCGGGGGTCGGCGGCCATGCTGCCGACGCCGCGCGTGCCGTAGGCCTTGCCGTAGGAGGCACCGTTGGTCACGTAGTCGATCTGGTCGGAAATGTTGGGGAACTGGCGTAACTCGTCGCCATTGGTGATGTTGGGGGCGTAGGCCCCGCCCCCGGCGAGGTCGGGGGCGCCGTAGGAGTAGCCCTTTGTGTGGCAGCGGGCGCAGTAGGCGTTGAAGATGGCGGAGGCGTTGTTGCCGTACTGCGACGCGTCCTTCATGGCGGCCGCCGGCGTGATCTGGATGCTCTGCAGGTAGGCGACCAACGAATCGATCTGGGAGTCGTTCATGGGCCCGCCGCCCGCCAGGCCCCACGCGGGCATCGGCGTGTTGGACCGCCCGTAGACGATGATGGTACGGACGGTGTCCGGCGTGAAGCGCAACAGGACCGAGTTGAGGGCGGGAACCTGCCAGCTCACGGACTGCGTCGTGCCCAGCGGGGTGGTGATGGTGTAGTTGGTGGCCCCGCCCTGGCCGACGTTGCCGTGACAGCCGGCGCAGCCGAAGTGCAGTTCGTTCAGCTTCGGGTTGGCCGGTAGCGGGGAGTCAGCGGGCTGGAAAAGCGCGAATCCCACTTCGACCGCGGTGTTGGCGAAGAGCTTGGTGGCGCCCCGCTCCCGCCGAGGTTCATTGAGCCAGTAAAGCGGCAGTCCCACGCCGATGATGACGAGCAGGACGAGAGCCATGGTCAATGCCCGCTCGAGCTTCATTCCCTCGAGGACGTCGTCGTCGTAGTACGGCTTGCGGTTGGGCGCGTTCTGGATCTCGTCGCCGGGCCGGATGGCGCCACGCTTGAGGTGGGCCAAGACGAAAAGCAGCCAGCCGATGACCAGCGCGATGGCGAAGACTGTTCCCAGCTTCTGGGCGGTCGAGGCTCCCAGGATCATGGGCGGCGCTCCGGCGGGTTAACCATGGCAGCCAGCATCCTGCCCTTGCGGGCGGGTTGGAGCGCAAATCGATCCGGCGCAAATCGATGGGTCGTGCTCACGCGCAGTGCGGCCCATCCTGGCCCTGCCCTGTGGAGTTGGTACCGATGGGCGGCCCGACATAGATCTTGCCGGTGTCGACGCTGATCGAGCCACCGGAGACCGACAGGGCAAAGCGATCCAAGCCCCGCGGCGCCGGTCCACCCTTCTTCTCACCGACCCGGTTGTACTTGGACCCGTGGCACGGGCATTCGAACCACTGCGAACTTACGCACCACGGCACCCGGCATCCGAGGTGGACGCACCGTTGGTAGAGCGCGACATAGCCGGCCTGCATGCCGAGCAGCAGCGCCGGCGAGTACACCTTCTTGGCCTTGGCGATCGAGCCGGCGTCGGTCGGGAAGGGGTTGATGTAGAACCGGCCGACCGGGTTATAGAACGGTTGCTTCGTTCCCAGCGTCTTTTCGATGTCGCTGACGGTGCCGGCGTTGATCTTGGCCCCGAAGCCTGCCGAGATCGACGGCCATAGGAAGGCGATGAGGGTGGCGCTGAACCCGGTGATGCTGACCACCATGAGCCCCACGATCCCCCGGTTGAGGAACTGTCGCCGGGTCTGGCCGTACGTCTCGGGGTCGACGGGGCCGGTGACTGAGGGTGGCGCGGCGCGGGCCCGCACGGCTACGGGCCCCCCGGTGCGCTCCGCCAGCGCGGCCTGCTCGACTTCCTTGCCCGACACCGGCGCCACGCCGGCGGGCGCCACGGTCTCGAGCCCGGTGGTGCTCTTGTCCCGCTGCCGTGTCTCACGTGACAGCACCCCGACGGCGGCTTGTCGGTCACGGCGCGCGCTCGTCGTAGCCAGCAGCACGATGGCCAGTACGACGATGATTCCTACGGCAAGGACGATGATCATGGCCCGGCTGTTCAGCTCCCTACAGGTCGAAGATCTCGTGGACGCCCTGGCGCCACGGAAGGATGAAGTTCTGACCCTCGCCGCGGAAGATCGAGCCGATGATCACGAGGATCGCCCAGAACATCATGAAGAAGGTGAACAGGGCGATGGCGAACTTGCGGTCCTCGGGCTTGTGGCTGGGGTTCTTGTCGACGTAGCCGGCCATGCCGAGGCCGAACAGGCCCATGCCGGGGACCATGACGCCCGCGACCATGGGGTGGAACATGGTCAGCAGTTCCTGCAGGCCGAGGAAGTACCACGGCGCCTTGGACGGGTTGGGGGTCAGGTTGAAGTTGGCCTGGCCGAGGAGCGGGGCGTTGACGAACGTCGAGAACACCAGCAGGAACGCGGTCATCGCCAGTGATGCCACGAACTCCACCACCAGCAGGTGGGGCCACACGTTGACCTTGTCGGTGGGCGTGGCCTTCACGTCTTGGATGGACCCCGCTTTTACGACGGTCAGCAGGCGCTGGGTGTGCCCGGCGGGGCCGACGAGGCCGGTCCCGCCTGACGGGGCAGCACCGGTCCGGGCCGCGGCCGCGGCGGCACCGGTGGCTGCGGGAGAGGCCGTCGCGGTGGCGGTTCCCCCGCCCGTGGCCCCGCCGCCGCCCGATCCGCCGGCACTGCCGCCCCCGCCCGCGGCAGCCGCCTTCGCTTTCGCCTCGGCGGAACGGGCCAGGAGATGCGCCGGTATTTTTCCCGACTGCTCGGCGGCGGCGTTCGACGCCGCGACATCGTCATCGCCAGACGAGGCAGCCGGAGCAGCCGGAGGAGCCGGCGCCGCTGCCTTTTGGGCCTCGAGGGCAGCCTTGCGCTCGGCGGCTCGCTTCAGGAGGTGTTCGGGGACTTCAGCCATAGGTCGCCTCCGCCTAAAGGGGCCCGGAGATGCCGCCGTCCTTGCGGACACGCCAGAAGTGGACGGCCATGAAGATGACGATCACGAACGGGAACATCAACACGTGGAGTACATACCATCGCAGCAAGGTGGCGCTGCTGATGGTCGAGCCACCGATCAGCACGAACTGCACCTGGCTGCCGAAGACGGGCGTGTAGCCCATCATGTTCGTTCCCACCGTGACCGCCCACAGGGCCAGCTGGTCCCAGGGAAGCAGGTAGCCGGTGAAAGAAAGGAGCAGGGTGAGGAGCAGCAGGATGACGCCGATGACCCAGTTGAATTCCCGCGGCGGCTTGTAAGCCCCGTGGTAGAAGACCCGGGCCATGTGCAGGAAGACCGACAGCACCATCAAGTGGGCGGCCCACCGGTGCATGTTGCGCACCAGTAGGCCGAAGGTGACCGCCGTCTGCAGACCCTTGATGTCCCCCCAGGCGTTGGCGGCAGCGGGACGGTAGAAAAACATCAAGAAGATGCCGGTGACCGTCAGGATGATGAACAGGAAGAACGACAGTCCACCGAGGCACAGGGTGTAGCTGACCTTGACGGCGTGGCGCTTCACCTTCACGGGGTGAAGGTGGTACAGCACGCTGTTCATGATTACGTAGGAGCGGTTACGAGGGCTGTCGGTGTAGCCCTTGCGGAAGATCGAGCCGGGCCGGAAGATCGAGGTTGCGAACTGCGATCCCTGGAACTTGCTCACGGCCTCGGACATGCGCTCGCCCGGTGTCTTGCGCTCCTTGGCGGCCCCGTCCGCCGAGGCACCTCTTCCACCGAGTCCGAATAGTCGGGCCACGTTCGTCGCTCCCTAGAACCGCATGCCGTAGGAGTAGCCGTGCTTGTTGTCGCGCTGGTGGGGATCGCCGTCACGGGCGGCCAGACCGGCTCGGCCCATGATGATGACCCCGGTCGGGCAGCGGTCGACGCAGAGCCCGCAGCGGGTGCACACGTCCTCGTCGACGATGAACACGACATGGTCGCTCGGATCGGCCCCCGGGATGTCGGTGTCGATCGAGTCCACAATCGTGTCGTGGGAAAGCATGTGGATGCACTTCCACGGGCAGATGTCGACACAGCCTTCGCACATGATGCACTCGGACTGGTCGATGTGGAGGAACTGCTTGGGCTTGACGGCCTTCGACAGGTCGGCGGTCTCGATTTCTTGGAGGACGTAATCGCCCGGGAAACTCGGCATGGGCGGATTGGCATCGGTGCGGGCCATCAGCTCACTCCCTTCAGGAGCTTCAGGAGAACTTTCATGTCGATCGCACTAGGGGCCGGCCATAGGCGGAAGTCTTCTCGAGCGCGGTCTGCTTGGGCTTCTTGCCCCGCGCCGACCACCACATGATCATGATCACGTGTCCGACGAGGCCGACGCCGTAGATCACCGTGGCGAGGAGGTCCTCGATGATGTGGGCACTGATGAGGATCTTTCCCCGGCCGAAGAACTTGATGCCGTTGGGGGCGATCACATTGTGGCTGTTGCCGATGCCGAGGCTGTCGTGGAGGAAGTGGCCCATAGGGCCCATGGGGATGCCGATCTTGTCGGTCCGCCACTTGAGCTCGCTGTCGGCGTAGCGCAGCCACCGGTCGGGGACGACCCCGTAGATCATGAGCAGGAGACCGAAGACGAACAGGGCGGCCAGGAATGCCTCACCCCACGTCAGTTTGCTGCCCGGCGGGCGGCGCTTGCCTTCCCAAATGACCGCGCCGGTCAGAACGACTGTCACCACGATCGAAAAGAGGAAAGCGGTCACCGCGGAGGGGTCTCCTGGCCGTTACAGCGGCATGCTGAGGTGGTTGTGGGGGCACTTAGGTACTTCGTGAAGGTAGTCACATGCTACTCGCAGGGTCTTCCCACCAGCCTGCCGGTCACAGATTCGGTTCTACCACCTCACGTCTTGTTCGAGCACATCGGCCCCCGCTTGGTCGATTCCGCCAGCACCCGCCTACAGTGCGAGAAGGTCCAGTTGGCCGCGGTTTTCACGGAGGGTAGGCGTTGACCGAAATCCCCGAACATCTCCTCCGTCGCTCACGGGAGCGGCGCGCCGCCCTTGGCATGGGCGGAGACGGGGAGGGGGGCGAGGAGACCGCCGGCGCGGCCCTCCCCGCCAAGTCCGAAGGTGCGGCGCCGGCCCGGGCGGCCGCCGCCGCCAAAGCGCCGGCCCGGGTCGAGGAGCCGGTCGAGGTCGTGGCGCCGGTCATCGTGATCCCGCCCACGGGGCCCCACAAGCTTCGGGTCCCCATCTGGGTCATGCCGGTGCTGGTCGCCATTCCGTTGTGGGCGTTCTTCTTCCCCGCGGCGTTCAGCAACCACAAGAAAGCGGCGGTCACCGACCCCATCACCATCGGCACCCAGGTGTACAAGTCCAGTTGCTCGACCTGCCACGGCAGCAACGGCGAAGGCGGCGTCGGGCCCGCCCTGCACGGCGGGCAGTCGGTCAAGACGTTCCCGACGGTGGCGGCCCAGATCGATTGGGTGAAGAACGGTTCGACCGGCCTGGCCAAGAACTTCCCCTACGGCGACCCCAACCGTGACGGCGGCCAGCACGTGGCGGCCAAGAACGACATGCCGGGATTCGCGTCGTCGCTGAGCGCTACGCAAATCCAAGACGTCGTCACCTACGAACGTACGAAGTTGTGAGCGACAATTCTGCAGCCGACGCCGAGCATCGCGTCGAGGTCCTCGTCATCGGGGGCGGCCCGTCCGGTGCCGCCTGCGCCTACTGGCTGGCCGAAGCGGGTCATGACGTCCTCATGCTGGAAAAAAAGCGCTACCCCCGCGAGAAGACCTGCGGCGACGGCCTGACGCCCCGCTCGGTGCGGCAGTTGTACGACATCGGGCTGGCCGACGAGTTGGTCAAGCACCACCGTTTCGAGGGCCTGCGGTCCCACGCCTTCGGGCGGACGCTCGAGCTGAAGTGGCCCCATCACGACGACTATCCCGACCACGGGTACGTCGTCACCCGCAAGGACCTCGACCACATGGTCGCCCAGCGGGCCGAGAAGGCGGGCGCCAGTGTCTGGCAGGCCTCGGAAGCCGTCGACCCCATCGTCGACCGGGGCCTCGTCCGCGGCGCCATGGTCCGGCGCAAGGACGGGGCGGCCGCCATCGCGGGCGCCGACCCGCAGGATGTACCCGCGGCCGGAGCGGGGGCCGAGGCCACCACGGTGGCGGTGCGGGCCAAGTACGTCATCGTGGCCGACGGCGCCAACTCCCGTTTCGGCCGCAGCCTGGGCACGAGCCGCAACCGGGCCTACCCCCTCGGCATGGCCATCCGCGGCTACTACACCTCGCCCCGCCACGACGAGCCGTGGATCGAGAGCTGGCTCGACATCCGCGACAAGGCGGGCAACGTCCTGCCCGGCTACGGCTGGATCTTCCCTGTCGGCGACGGCCGCATCAACGTCGGCATCGGCCTGCTGTCCACGTTCAACCAGTGGAAGGCCGTCAACACCACCCACATCATGCAGAGCTTCGTGGAGTACGCCCCCGACTCGTGGGACATGCGGCCCGAGACCTCCTGCGGGCCCCCGACCGGCGGCCGCCTCCCCATGGCCCTGTCCGTCGGGCCCCACGCCGGGCCCACCTACCTCGTCATCGGCGACGCCGGCGGGGCCATCAACCCTTTCAACGGCGAGGGCATCGCCTACGCCTACGAGACGGGGCGCATGGCCGCGGGCTTCATTCACACCGCCCTTGACACCGGCGACGGCATGGCCCTGCAGGCCTTCGACGCCGAGCTCCAGGCGGCCTACGGCCTGTATTACAAGACCGCCCGGGCGTTCGTAAAGATCATCGGCAAGCCGGAGCTCATGCGGGCCCTGGTTTCGACCGGCATGCGCAGTCGCACGCTGATGGAGTGGGTGCTGCGGATCATGTCCAACCTGCTGCGCGAAGACGAGCTGGGCCCCGCCGAGGCCGCCTACCGGGCGGTGGCCGCCATCGCCCGGGTCGTGCCCGACGCCGCCTGAGCCCCCTCGAGGTTTCTAGGGCGCCACGGTTGGAGGCTGCGAGACCGAGCCGTCGGTCGTGAGCGGGCGGTTGCCGCTCCCGTCGGTGGCGATGGCGTACAGGTCGATCGTATGGGCCGGGTCGATCATGCCCATGTAGTAGAGGAACTTCCCGCTGGCGTCGAAGGAGACGCCGATGGGGACGCCCTGCAATGGCAGATGGGCGCTGGCCAGCACGTGGCTCCCGGTGTCGACGACGACGATGACCCGACCGAGCAACAGCGCCAGGCTCTGATGTCCGGGGGACCATGCGGTGCTGAATGCGGTCTTGGTGGAGACGCCGTCCACCACGTCCGCCAGCGCGGGCCGCAGGTTGTGGCCGTCGGCCGCGACGAAGTACACGATGCTGTCCGTGCCGAGGAACGAGACGGTGGCACCGTCGGCCGAGAAACCGGGCTGGTCCATCCCCAGCATCATCTTGCCGGTACCGGCCAAGAGGTCGTGGGCGTTGGTGCCGTCGGCGTTGACGATGCCCAATCCCGACTGGGGGCCCATCCCGATCGAGTACAGGAGCGTGCTGCCACTCGGTGACCACACCATCACCGATCCCGGCACCGCCACGTTGGTGGCGGGGCCCGAGGCGACGAGGCCCGCCGAGGTCTCGGCGATCGGCTGGATCACCATGGTCCCGGCGCGGTTGTAGGCCAGCCGGGTCCCGTCCGGCGAGACGATCGCCCCGCCCACGTCGGCCAGCGTGGTGACCTCGCCGCCGGCGGCCGCCACTGCCAGTGTGATCCCGGTGGGGGTGCTGTCGCTGGAAAAGACCACGAAGCGGCCGTCGGGGGTCCAGCGGGGGGCGTAGTAGCGGCCGGTGGCGAGGACGCGGCGTTGGCTGCCGTCGGCGGCCATCGTGGCGATGCCTACCGGACCGGTCGAGCTACCGGGATGGTTGGGCACGATCAGCGTCACGGCTAGGCGGCCGGTGGGGCTCACCGCCAAAAGGGTGGTCGGCGTCGTGGTCGCGCCGCCCGCGGGCACCGTGGTGCCGTGGCCGGTGGTGCGGGGGGCCGTGATCCCCGTCGTCGCGGTCCTCCCCGGCGCAATGGTGGTGGTCGTATCGCCGGTCGCGGGCGGGAGGCTGGTACCGGTCGCTGCGGTCGTGTCGCTCGTCGCATCGGTGCCGGTGCCCGAGGTCAAGATGCCGGCCCGAACCTGCGCCTTGTTGCCGGCGACGACCGCCACCTTGCCGGGGGCGGACTGGCGCGACCCGAGTGTCGCCGCGACCACGACGATGACCAGGCCCAGAACAGCGCCCGCCATCGCCACCTTCTTGCCCATGTATCCGAGGGTACGGTTCGCCCCTTCGGGCGCCAATGGCCCCTTCGAGCTATTTCTGCCTAGTCAGCAGGGCTTCTGCCGCCGCTGCAACGGTCCGGTCGATGTCGGCGTCGGTATGACTGAGCGACGGGAACCACACCTCGTAGGCGCCGGGCGCCACCGCCACCCCCCGGTCGAGGAGCCCATGCATGAGCCGGGGAAAATGGCCGGTGTCCGCCGAGGCCTTGGCCCCGGCGAAATCGGTCACCGGCGCCGGAGCGAAGAAAATCCCGACCAGTGGCCCGACGACTGGCACCTGCACGTCGACGCCGGCGCCACTGAGGGCGTCGGCCAGACCGCTGCCCAGCCGGGCCGCCCGTTCCCTCAGCTCCTGGTAGGCCCCGGCGTCGAGGCGGTCGAGCACGGCCAGGCCGGCCGCGGTGGCGAGCGGGTTCCCCGACAGCGTCCCCGCCTGGTACACCGGGCCGATCGGCGCCAGCAGCGACATGACGTCGCGGCGGCCCCCGAAGGCGCCCACCGGCAAGCCACCGCCGATCACCTTGCCGAAGCACCACAGGTCCGGGCGCACGCCGAGGAGCTCCGACGCCCCGCCGGCGCCCAGGCGGAACCCGGTGATGACCTCGTCGAAGATCAGCAGCGCCCCGGCCCGGTCGCACGCCTGGCGCAGCCCCTCGAGGAACCCGGCGACGGGGGCGACGAGCCCCATGTTGGCGGCGACCGGCTCCACGATGACCGCCGCCACGTCGGCACCGATCTCGGGGACCACGTTGTACGGCACGACCAGGGTCTCGGCTACCGCGGCCGCGGGCACCCCGGCCGACGCCGGAAGCCCCAGCGTCGCGACACCGCTCCCGCCGCCCGCCAGCAGCCCGTCGGAGTGACCGTGGTAGCAGCCTTCGAACACCACGATGCGGTCGCGGCCGGTGGCGCCGCGGGCGACGCGGACCGCCGACATGGTCGCCTCGGTGCCGCTCGACACCAAGCGGACCATCTCGCATCCCGCCACCCGCTGGCAGATCGCCTCGGCCAGGCGTACCTCGCCCACCGTGGGCGCCCCGAATGTCGTCCCCCGGCCGGCAGCGGCGGCGACCGCCGCGATCACCGCGGGATCGGCATGGCCCAGGATCGAGGCGCCATAGGACTGCACGTAGTCCAGGTAGCGGCGGTCCTCGACGTCCCAGATGTAGGCGCCCTCGCCGCGGGCCACGAAATAGGGGACGCCACCGACGGAGCGGAACGCCCGCACCGGCGAGTTGACGCCGCCGGGGATGACACGGTTGGCACGGTCGAACCAGTCACCGTTGGTGATCGTCGGGTCAACCATTCAAGGCGGTCGCCATCTCGCCTGCCAGGTAGGTGATGATGAGGTCGGCGCCGGCTCGCTTGATGGCCGTCAGGTGCTCGAGGGCGACCGCGTCGCCGTCGATCCAGCCATTGGCGGCGGCCGCCTTGATCATGGCGTACTCGCCGCTCACGTGATACGCCGCCACCGGCCGGTCGCTGTGCCGGCTGACCTCGCGGATCACGTCCAGGTACGCCAGGGCGGGCTTCACCATGACGATGTCGGCACCCTCGGCTTCGTCCAGGGCCACCTCGGCGAGGGCCTCACGGCGGTTGCGGGGGTCCTGCTGGTACGCCTTGCGGTCGCCGCCGCCCGCGATGTGCACGTCGACCGCGTCGCGGAACGGGCCGTAGAGAGCCGACGCGTACTTGGCCGCATAAGCGAGGATGGCCACCTCGTCGAAGCCGCCCCCGTCGAGCGCCGATCGGATGGCTGCGACCTGGCCGTCCATCATCCCCGACGGCGCCACCATGTCGGCGCCCGCCACGGCCTGGGCGAGCGCCACGCGCTGGTACAGCTCCAGCGTGGCGTCGTTGCGCACCCGGCCGTGATCGTCGACCACGCCGCAATGGCCGTGGTCGGTGTACTCGTCGAGGCAGAGGTCGGCGATGACGACCAGGGAGTCGCCGACTTCGTCCTTCACGCCGGCAATGGCCTGTTGCACGATGCCGTCGGGATTCCAGGCCTCCGATCCGGTGGGATCCTTGTGGGCCGGCACGCCGAACAGCACGATGGCGGGCACGCCGAGGAAGCTGAGGCGCCCCGCCTCCTTGACCAGCGAGTCCCTGGTGTGCTGCACCACCCCGGGGAGCGATGCGATGGGGTGGGGGTCGTCAATGCCCTCACGGACGAACAGCGGCGCGATCAGGTCGTCGACCCCCAGCCGGGTCTCGGCGACCATTCGGCGCAGCGCCGGGGTGCGGCGCAACCGCCGCAGGCGGCGTTCAGGAAAGGCCATGCGCCGACGACGGTACCGCGCCGAGCCCGGATACGAGGGCGGTCACCAGCCCGTCGATGCTGTGCTCGCCGGCCACGACCGCAACGTCGATGCCCGCGGCCCGGGCGGTGGCCGCGGTGACCGGCCCGATGCAGGCCACGAATTGCGGGAGGGTCGCTCCGGCGGCGACGTCCAGGTAGTTCGTGACCGTGGACGACGAGGTGAAGGTGATGGCGTCGGCAGCCGCGGCGGCGGCGAGCGCGGCAGGATCGGGCCGGGCCACGACCGTCCGGTAGGCCTCCACGACGTCCACCGTCCAGCCCTTCGCCGCCAGGCCCTCGGGCAGCACGTCGCGGGCCACGGCGGCCCGCGGGATCAACACGGCGCCCGTCCCACTCGGGAAGGCGGCCAGCAGGGACTCGGCGACGAACTCGGTGGGCACCAGGTCGGCCACGACGAAATGGGCCGCCAGCGCGGCGGCGGTGCCCGCTCCGATGGCGGCCACCGCGGTGGCCCCGAAGGATCGGGCGTCGCGCAGCAGTGGAAGGAACCGCACCACCGCTCGGGGCGACGTGAACACGACCCACTGGTAGTGGCCCGCCGTCAGCTCGTCGGCGCCACGCTGCAACCCGGCTCCGCCGTCGGCGGGGTCGGCCACCGCGATGGTCGGCAACTCGATCACCTCGGCGCCGAGGATCCGCAGCCGCTCCGCCAGCGGGGACGCGTCGGCCCGGGCCCGGGTCACGACCACCCGGCGGCCGAACAAGGGGCGGCGCTCGAACCAAGCCAGGTCGAGGCCGGCCACCGCTCCGATGACGATGGCCGCGGGCGGTTCGAGCGCAGTCGTGCCGAGGCAGTCGAGGGTGGTCCGCACCGTGGTCTGCTCGGGGCGGGTACCCCAGCGCACCGCCATGACGGGGGTGGTCGGGGCCAGGCCGCCGGCGATGAGGCGCGCCGCGATGATGGCCCGGTGGGCAACACCCATGAGGACGATCACCGTCCCCCCCGCCGCCGCCAGCGCCGCCCAGTTGGTCTCCCGGTCGACGGCGTGGCGGGAGTGCCCGGTCACCACCGTGAACGAGGTCGACAGGCCCCTGTGCGTCACCGGGACGCCGGCATAGGCGGGCGCGGCCAGCGCCGAACTGATCCCGGGGACCACTTCCCAGTCGATGCCGGCCGCCGCCAGGGCCAGGGCTTCCTCACCGCCGCGCCCGAAGACGAAGGGGTCGCCCCCCTTCAGGCGCACCACCGTCTGGCCCTGGCGGGCCCGGGCCACCAGGAGGCGGTTGAGGCCCTCCTGATCGACCGACTGGCCCGGCGACTTGCCCACGTCGATCCGCTCCGCCCCCGGGGGGGCCAGGTCGAGCAGCGAGGGCTCGGCGAGGCGGTCGTGGACGACCACGTCGGCCATGGCCAGGACCTGAGCCGCCCGGACGGTCAACAGTCCCGGATCGCCGGGGCCCGCCCCTACGAGGTAGACCGTGCCCGGGGCCGGAATCGGGGCGGCCGGCGAGGCGGCGGGCGGGGCCGTCACCGGGCGCCGACGAATAACTCGGCGAGCAGGTCGGCCCCCCGGCAGTCGTCCAGGAGAAACTCCGCCAGCGCCCGCCCCACCGCCGCGGGGTCCTCGCCGGGCGTGGCGACCCTTTGCGCCCGCAACAGGATCCGGCCGTCGGCGTTGGCCATCATCGCATCGATGGTCAGCCCACCGGCCGGGTTCAG
The DNA here is from genome assembly GCA_963851105.1 of uncultured Actinomycetota bacterium. GTDB lineage: Bacteria > Actinomycetota > Acidimicrobiia > Acidimicrobiales > Palsa-688 > DATARN01. Next base: position 162,873 of record CAWKNP010000003.1, on the reverse strand, counting down.
GCGAGCCAGGGCGCCGACCGGGAGGTCGCAACCGCCCCCGAGGCGGGCCAGGAAACCGCGCTCGGCGCGCACGGCGCGATGAGCCTCGGGGTCGTCGATGGCGGTGACCAGGTCGATCACCGCCTGGTCGCCGGCGCGGCACTCGATGGCCAGGGCACCCTGGGCGACCTGGGGCAGCATGACCGCCGGGTCGAGGATCTCGGCGGCTCGGTCGAGCAGGTCGAGGCGCCGCAGTGCCGCCGCCGCCACCACGACGACCTGCTCGGCGCTGGCCTTGGCAACACGGGTCTCGATGTTGCCCCGCAGGCCGGTAAACGTGAGGTCCGGTCGCAACCACGCGAGCTGCGCCCGCCGGCGCACCGACCCCGTCGCCACCAGGGCGCCGGCGGGGAGGTCGGCCAGGGTGGAGCCGATCAGGGCATCGGAGGGGTCATCCCGCTCGGGCACCGATGCCAGCAGCAGGCCCGGGGAGGTGGCGGAGGGGAGGTCCTTGGCGGAGTGCACCGCGATGTCGGCGCGCCCGTCGAGCACCGCCGCCTGGACCTCCTTGACGAAGACGCCCTGGCCGCCGAGCTCCCACATGGGCACGTCACGGCGCCGGTCCCCCACCGTCTCGACGACCACGTAGTCCACGGTGAGCCCCCGATGGGCGGCCATCAACCGCTCGCCCACCAGCGATGCCTGCCAGCGAGCAAGGGTGCTGCCCCGGGTGGCGACGCGGACGGGCGCGGGACTCTCCTTTAGAGGTCGAACAGGACCCTCACCGCTTCGGCCAGATGCTCGCCTTGCACCGTGCCGGCCGCGTCCTTCAGTTGGACCGTCGGCTCGTGCAGGACCTTGGCGAGAAGGCTGCGGGTCAGGGCCTCGACCTCGGCGCGCTGGCTGTCGCTCAGTCCGCTCAGGCGGCTGCGGTAGCGAGCCACCTCGGCGCCACGAAGGGACTCGACGCGATCGCGCAGCGTCGCGACCAGCGGTGCCATCTCCCGCTCGGCCGTCAACTCGCTGAAGCGGGCGACTTCCTCGGCCACGATGCGGTTGACCGCCGGCAGCTCCCGGCGGCGCTCGGCCATGGCGGCGTCCACGAACCCCTTGAGGTCGTCCATGTTGAGCAGGGTCACGCCCGGCAGACGGCCGACGCCGGCATCCACGTCGCGGGGCACCGCAATGTCGACTACCAGCAGCGGCCGACCTTTGCGGGCCGGCAGCACGGACTCAAGATCCGCGGCCTCGATCAGGACCGTGGGGGCGCCCGTCGAGGTGAGCAGCACGTCAGCCTCTTCCAGTGCTCCGCCGACGCCGCCCAGTTCGACCGCGATGGCGCCGATGCGCTCGGCCAGCTGGACCGCTTTGGACCAGGTGCGGTTGGCCACGAGGGTGCGACCGATGCCGGGAACCGCAGCCAGGGCCTGGGCCATCCCCTCGCCCATCTCGCCCGCCCCGACCAGCAGGACAGTGCGGCCTTCCAGACTCCCGAGGCGTTCGGCGGCCATGGCAATGGCTGCCTGTGACAGCGACGTGATCCCCCGGGTGATGGCCGTTTCGCTGCGCGCCCTTTTTCCGACTTCAACGGCATGACGGAACAGGCGGGTCAGGACCGGTCCCGCCGCTTCCTCGCTGCGGGCGGACTCCCACGCGTGGCGGACCTGGCGCAGGACCTCGCCCTCACCGATGACCGCGGAGTCGATCCCCGACGCCACCCGGAAGAGATGGTTGGCGGCCGCGTCCTCGTAATAGGAGTAGAGGTGGTCGCCGAACTGCTCGGGCGGGTAGCCGCTCCACTCGGCCAGGAAGTTGCGGATGTCCGACATGGCGCCGTGGAAGCGGGCGGCGGCGGCATAAATCTCGGTGCGCATGCACGTCGACACGACGACGGCCTCGGACAAATTGTCCCGACCCAGCAGATCGTGCAGCGCCTTGGCCATCTGGCCATCGCTGACGGTCATCCGCTCCAGGACTTCGAGTGGAAGCGTTCGATTGTTCAGTCCGACTACGACAACAGCCACGACGTGAGGCGCTCCCTTGCGACGCTGACCTGCCCAGCTTTGATGAGTTCGAGCATGTCGGAATCGAGCACGCTTTGCCAATCGGCCTCTTCAGTGGAACGCCCCGCGGCGCGCATGTCTTCCCGAACCGACGACAGCAGATCCGCCAAAACCTGATATTCCGGACCCAGGTCGCCCGCGATGCGATGTTTGAGCCACGCCGCCAGCGCCGGGCTGCGGCCGCCGGTAGACACCGTCACCATGATCGGGCCCCGGCGGACGATCGACGGCAGGGTGAAGGTGCACGAGGCGGGGTCATCGGCGCTGTTGACCCACGTCCCGGCGGCTTCAGCCTCGGTGAAGATGGCCCGATTGAGGGCCCTGTCGTTGGTCGCCGCGATCACCAGGCGGTAGCCGACCATGTCGCCGGGCCGGTAGGGGCGGGTCTCGACGGCGACCCCGAGAGCGCTCACCTCGGGCCCCGGGTCGGCCGCGATCACGTGCACGTCGGCCCCGCAGGCCAGGAGGCCGGCGATCTTGCGGGCCGCGACCGGCCCGCCGCCGACGACCAGGCACCGCTTGCCGCCCAGTATGAGATTGACGGGGTACTGCGCGCCATCGACGGGCATGGGCCGTCAGCCGCCGTCAGCCGGCGGGCAGGGCGAGATCGGCCGCCAGTTCGGCGGCCAGGTCGACCGCACTCAGCGACCGCTGGTGGTAGAAGCTCAGGATCTGCAACTCGATCGACAGGTCGACCTTGCGCAGGGCCACATGCGCCGGGACGGTGATCACGATCGGCGCGAAGTTGAGGATCGAAGTGACCCCCGCCCCCACCAACCGGTCGGACACCTCCTGGGCCACGACGGCCGGCGTGGCGATCACGCCGATCGCCACCTTCTCCTCTTTCACGACATCGTCGAGCTCGGCCATGTCCCGGATGCAGTGCTCGCCCAGGCGCTCCCCGACCTTGTCGGGGTCGGCGTCGAGCAGGGCCACGATGCGAAAGCCGCGGGCGGCAAAGCCGCGGTAGTTGGCCAGGGCGTGGCCCAGGTTGCCGACGCCGACGATGACGATGGGCCAGTCCCGGGTCAGGCCCAGCTGGCGGCTGATCTGGTACAGCAGGAACTCGACGTCGTAGCCGACGCCTCGGGTCCCGTAGGACCCGAGGTAGGAGAGGTCCTTGCGGACCTTGGCGGCGTTGACTCCGGCCAGGTCGGCCAGGCGCTCCGAGGAGATGGTGGTCAACTTGGCCTCGGCCACGTCGACGAGGGCCCGCAGGTACAAGGGGAGGCGGGCGACGGTGGCCTCGGGAATGTGCCGGCCGGCAGTCATCGGCCCCATCGTACCGACGACCTAGGAGCAAAACGTGCACAAGTTCACATGAGGTGTCCGGCAAGTAGCGTCGAACGAGCCTGCGGGTAGCCTGGGTGGCCGATGCACCACCCGCTCGAGACGTCGGTCGCGGTCGCCGCCGCCATCGTCGGCGTTGCCTTCGGGCTGTCGACCTTCGAGCGCTGGCTCCGGTCGCGCCAGCCCTACGAGTTGGCCTGGAGCGCGGCCCTGGCGATGTTTGCCATCGCCGCTGCGGCGCTGGCCGTCGGGGCGCAGTCAGGCTGGTCAGGCCCGGTGTTCCGGGTGTTCTACCTGTTCGGCGCCATCGCCGACGTGCCCGTCCTGGCGCTCGGGACCGTCTACCTGTTGCTCGGTCGCCGGGTGGCGACCGCGGTGGCGGCCGGCGTCGGCTTGTTCTGCGCCTTCGCGGCGGGGGTGATCGTGATGGCTCCGTTCCTCGCACCTGTGCCGGTCGACGAGCTGGTGCAGGGTTCGAAGGTGTTCGGTCCCATGCCCCGGGTACTGGCCGCGGTGGCCTCGGCGGGTGGCGCCACTGCCATCGTGGCCGGGGCGGTCGCCAGCGCCTGGCGCGTGGCCCGCAGCGGCGCGCGCCGCCGGTTGGTGTGGTCCAACGGCCTGATAGCCCTGGGGACACTGATACTCGGCGCCAGCGGGACGCTCAACTCGGTGTTCGGCGCCATGACCGCCTTCGCGGTGACCCTGCTAGTCGGTATCTCGGTCATCTTCGCGGGGTTCCTCGTCGCCACCTCGGGTGGGCGGGGCACGCGCGTTGCCGGCAGGGCGGCCGTCGAGCCCGCGGCGCCGTGGCGGCCTCCGGCTGTCAGGTCGCCTTCCGAAGCGACCGCCTGAGCAGCTTGCCGGCTACACCGTGGGGCAGGGAAGGCACGATGGTGATCTCACTCGGGCACTTGTAGCGAGCCAGCCGCACCCGGCACCACCCGATGAGGTCGGCGGCGGTAGGTGACTCGCCCTGCCGGGGGACAACGAAGGCATGTACCACCTCGCCCTTGGAGGCGTCGGGGTCGCCGATGACGGCCACCTCGGCGACACCGGGGTGCTCGGCGATCACATCTTCGACCTCAGCGGGATAGACGTTGAAGCCCGACACGATTATGAGGTCCTTGGCCCGGTCGACGATCGCCAGCTCGCCGTCGTCGCCCACCACCGCGATGTCGCCGGTACGCAGCCAGCCGTCGGCGCTCAAGGCGGCAGCGGTGGCGTCGGGATCTTGCCAGTAGCCGGGGAACACGTTCGGTCCCCGTACCCAGATCTCCCCCGGGTCTCCGGCCAGGGCATCGTCGCCCTCGTCGTCGATGAGGCGCACTTCCACACCGGGGAGGGGGATGCCGATCGAGCTGGGCCGGGCGGGCTCGTCCATGACGGCGGTGGTGACGACCGGCGCCGCCTCGGTGAGGCCGTACCCCTGGCGCAGTGGCAGCCCGAAGCGCTTCTGCCAGGCGTGGGCGATCTCGGGCGAGAGGGGGGCGGCGCCCGAGAAGGCGAAACGGACGGTGGCGAGGGCATCGTCGTCGCCACCGCCGGGTGCGGCCGCCAGGGCGGCGAAGAGGTGCGGGGCGCCCACCAGGATCGTGACGTGGTGTTCCGCGATCAGCTCCAGCGTGCCGGCGGCGTCGAAGCGGTCGAGCAGCAGGACGCTCGCCCCGACGTACAGCGCCCCGCCGAGTACCGCGTTGAGCCCGAAGATGTGGCACAGCGGCAGCACGCCAAGGGCGCGGTCCGATGCCTGCAGGGCCCGGCCGGGATGGCGCTGCACCTGGTCGAGGTTGGCCAGGAGATTGCCATGGGTGAGCATGGCGGCGCGCGGCGCGCCGGCGGTGCCCGCAGTGAACATCAGCGCGGCCAGGTCGTCGGGGCCCCGATCCACCGCCTCCACGACGGCCGCGGCCTCACCCATCGGCCTCGGGCGGGGTGGCGTCCACCGTGAGGACGGGGGTGGCGGTGGTGGACTCGAGGGCGCCGGTCACGTGCCGGCCGCCGGGCCCAACTGCGATGGCGGCCACGCTCACCTGGGCCAGTTGGCGCTGGAGCTCGGCGGGGGGACTCTGGATGTTGAGCGGGACGACCACGGCTCCGGCGCGCAAGATGGCGAGGTAGGCGGCGACAAAAGCAGGGTCGTTGGCTGAGATCAGCGCCACCCGGTCGTCGGGCTTGATGCCCGCGGCCACGAGCCGGGACTGGATGGCGGCGACCGCCCGACGCAGGTCGTGGTAGCTCGTCACCTCCCCCGCGGCCGCCACGAGCGCCGGGGCGTCGGCCGGATGGGCGTCGATGATGGTCGCCAGATTCACGCTCGTCCCAGGACCACGAACTGGAGGATGGCGGCGATGAAGATGGCCGCCAGAAGGACTGCGAGGACAATCGTCGTTCCGGGTCGCACGATCCCAGCCTCTCGCTCTGCGAGCCCCGCCGCAACCGCTGCCGCCCCTGGTCACAAACACCGCTCCCATAACGGGCTACCGACCACACCCCCCGGCCCGACCGCCGCTCCTGGCCCCCACGCGGCACCAGGGGCCTGTTCGCGCCTACTCCCGGGGCGGGCTGAGGGTGACCTGATCCCCGGCCTGGAGGCGGAGCTCGTCGGCCGCCGAAGCCCGGTTGAGCGCCAGAGCCATCACACCGTAGGAGTCGACGATGAGGCCGAGCTGGCCGGCGCCGATACCGTCGAAGGTGGTGGCACGGCTGGCGGTGCGCATCTGCTCGGCCCAGCGGATCGCCACCCGTTCCCCCATGGCCTCGACCTCGTCGGGGCCGACATTCAGCTGCACGTTGCCGAAGCGGTCGACCCACAGCACCTCGGCCGCCAGGTCGTCGCCCTCGACCCGGGGCAGGGGCACCAGGCCCGGCCGCAGGCTCAGCGGGTCGACGGCGGGCCCGAACTCGGCGAGGTCGACACCCTGGGACAGGTAGGCGGCCACCGGGGCGAACACGTCGCGTCCCGCGAAGGTCGGGCCGGGCGCGGGGAGGAGATACTCCGATACGGTCAGCTCCACCGCCCGCCCAGCACCGCCGACCATGGCGACCGCGGGGGCCAAGAGGCCGTTGTCGGGCCCCACGAAGACGGCCTCGCCGCCTGCCACTTCGACCGCGATCGCTCGCCGGTCGGTGCCCACACCCGGGTCAACAACCCCCAGCACCACACCCGGCGCCAGGTACTGCACGGCCCGAACCAGTGTCAGGCTGCCCGCCCGGACGTCATGGGGGGCGATCTCGTGGCAGATGTCGACGACGCCCACATCGGGGGCGATCGATCGGATGACGCTGTGGACTACCCCGACAAACTCATCCGCCAAGCCGTAATCGGAAAGGAACGAGATGGTCCGGTACGGCCGACCCAGCGCCCTCAGCCTGCCTGGGTGTACTGGGCGGCCAGATACTTGTCGACGTCTTCCTCGCGGATCCGGTACGACCGACCAACGCGGATGGCGGGTAGCTGCCCGGACTGCACGAGCCGGTAAACGGTCATGTTGGAGACGCGCAGCAAGTTGGCCACCTCTCCAACGGTGACGAACCGAGCTCGGGATTCGTTCGACGGCACGTAGACACCACCCTTCTCCGCAAAGATGAGCGTACGCCACCACGGCTCGCACGCAAAGTGCGACCCGACGGGGCGGGTCAGGCGCCGAGAGACCGAGACCGTTGCGTGGCCGCGACCACGGCGTCGAGGAATGCACTGCGCACCGCGGCGGCCTCGAGCGCCCGCAAACCGGCCGCCGTCGTGCCGCCCGGTGACGTCACCGCGGCCCGCAGCGCTTCGGGCCCTTGGCCGGATTCCGCCAACAGGCGGGCGGAGCCGAGGAGGGTCTGGATGGCCAGCTGCTGGCTCACCGGCCGGGGCAGTCCGACCAGCACACCGGCTTCGATCAACGCCTCTGCCACCAGGAACACGTAGGCGGGGCCCGACCCCGACAGCCCGGTCACGGCATCGAGCAGCGACTCGCCCACCCGCACGACGGTCCCGACGGCCCGCAGAATCTCCTCGGCCCAGGCGAGGTCGTCCTCGCCGGCCTCGGTGCCGGGTGCGATGGCCGCGGCGCCGGCGCCGATCAGGGCGGCGGTGTTGGGCATGGCCCGCACCACCGCGACGCCGGCGCCGAGCCATTCCTCGAGGCGCGCCAGCGGCACACCGGCGGCGATGGACAGCACGCGGGTGACGCCGGCGCCCGCCAGGGCCCGGCACGCCCCTTCGACATCGCCGGGCTTGACCGCGATGACGCCCCCGGCGGCACCCGGGGCGCCCGTCGGCGCCTCGCACACCGTGACTCCGGCCACGCCCGCGGCGGTCAACAGCTCGCGCCGCCGCGGCTCGAATGCCTCCGCGATCACGATCTCGTCGGGGGCGGCCCACCCGGCCGCCAGCAGGCCCGCGACGAGCGCCTCGCCCATTTTCCCGCCCCCCACCACGACCAGCCTGGCTGTCACGCCCGGCACCTTACGACGCCGGTCTATGCCGAGGCCCGAGGAACCTTGTACCGCCCCTCGCACTTCCCCGAACGAGGCGTGGTCTCCGCCCCTCGGGCCACCGGCGAGGCGAGCGTATCGTTCCCGACCCGGCCCAGCAAACGGTCATTCATATATTTTCATGTTTTTTCGCACCGTGCAGGCGCAGATCAGGTCCGGAACTTTGCGCCGTAGCCGATGGTCATCGCAGGGCGGAAGTAGTGCTCGGAATAGGCGTAGGCGGCGCCGGTGATGCGGTCCAGTTCCGGCCGGTCGACGGCCCCGAGCGGCATCTGCCCGACCAGGTAGACGGCGTCCTCGGCGCCGAGGGCGAAGCGCATCCCGAACAGCTTCAGGTTGGCCCGCAGCAGGAACTCGAAGCACTCGCCGGCGCGCTCGATCGGCGCCGGCATGAAGTACGACTCGTACTGCACGCTGCGCTGCCCGAGCGTCAACCAGAGGGTGATGACCGGCTTCTCCTCCCCACGCATCCGGAGGTACCAGCGGTCGACGTCGGGGTCCCGGTCGACCGCCCCAACCAGCGGATTGGTCGCCTGCTCCTCGGCGGCCCAGGCATCGATGAGGCCCGCGTAGCGGACCAACTCGTCGTCGGAGACCCTGTCTACCGGCACTGGACCAGGCTGCGGGAGGTCAGCTCGGCGTAGCGCCGGCGCAACCGGACCGCGGCCCGCGACCAGGTGTAGCCCCGGGCCCGGGCGGCGGCGGCGCCGCCCATGGCGGCCGCCAGGTCCCGATCGCCCAGGATACGGGCGGCGTACTCGGCGAAGACCGCGGGATCCCGGCCCTCCACCAGGAAGCCAGTGCGTTCGTCGTCGACAAGGGTCGTCAGGCCGCCGACCGCCGACGCCACCACCGGGATGCCGCACGCCGACGCCTCGAGAGCCACGAGACCGAACGACTCCGACCGGCTGGGAACGAGGACCACATCGGCGGCCCGGTAGTACGTAGAGAGGATCTCGTGGCCCTGGGGGGGAACCAGGCGGAGATGGCCGGCCACCTTGAGCGTCGTGGCCAGGCGCGAAATCCGGGCCATTTCCATTTCTCCCTGGAGGCCACTCGGTCCGCCGACGGCCACGAGGATCGTCTCGCCGAGCGTGGTCGATCCGCCCGCGCGCCGGTACGGCCGGCTGGCGGCGGGGCCGTGGACGATCTCAGCCAACGCCTCAACGGCCACACCGAGCGCCTTGAGGGGCTGGATGCGGCCAACGAAGAGCAGCATGGGAACGTCGGTGGGTACGCCGAGGGCACGCCGAGCCTGGCGGTAATCACCGGGGGAAAAGAAGGCATGGTCCACACCCGGTGCCACAATCTCGATACGGTCCGGCTCGGCCCCGTAGAGGTCGATCAGCTGGTCGGCTTCGACGCTGCACGAAGCCAGCACGGCATCGGAACAACCGATGACCTCGGCTTCGGCTTGCGCCCGCCGAGCGGGCTCGGCCGCGTCGAGCTGCTCCGGGCTGGCCTCGGCTTTCACTCGGTCGAGGGTGTGGAAGGTGGAGATCAGGGGCACGTCGAGCTCGTGTTTGAGCATGTGGCCGGCGACGCCGGAGAGCCAGTAGTTGGCGTGGATGGCATCGGTGTCGACGCCTTGGTCGGCCATGGCCCGTAGCCGCTGGCCCACGCCGGCGGTGAATTCGGCGATGAGGGGGGGCAGGAGTTCCTTGGCGACGGGCGCCAGGGGGCCTGCGGCGACGTGGTGGACCCGGAATCCCGGCTCGACATTCACCGTGGCCGGCTGTTTCGGGTCCCAGGCCCGGGTAAAGACGTCACAGCTGACGCCGGAGCGGGCCAGCGCCGACGACAGCTCGCGGACGTAGACGTTCATGCCGCCGCCGTCGCCGGTTCCCGGCTGGGCGAGAGGCGAAGTGTGAAGCGAGAGGACGGCCAGGCTGCGCACGGTCGGCTCCGACCCTACCCGCCATCTCCGCCTATGCGTTCAGGCGACCCGATCAGTCGGGTTTCGTCGCATCGGCGGCCTCGGCGGCCGCAGCGTCGGGGGTGACCGCGGCGGACGCGGTCGCCGATGGGGGCGCCGCCGGGGCGCCATTGGTGTTCTGGTGCACGAAGGAGGCGTAGACCCGCACGAGCGTCTCCTTCTGGTCCTCGGTCAAGGTGGTGTCACGGAGGATCTCGTCCATCAGGCTGGGACCTCCCTCGCGCTCCTCGAGGATCCCGGCGCGCACGTACAGCGTCTCGGCAGAGATGCGCAGCGCCTTGGCGATCTGCTGGAGGATCTCCGCCGACGGCTTGCGCAGGCCGCGCTCGATCTGGCTCAGGTAGGGATTGGAGATCCCGGAGATGTCCGAAAGACGGCGGAGGGACAGCCGCGCCACTGATCGCTGCTCGCGTATGAACTCGCCTAGGTCACGCCAGCGATCCGGCAACTCCCGCACAGGCGGCAGCCTAGGACGACCCGCTTGGGGGGGGTACCTCGGTCAACGTGAACTCCTCGACCAGCGGGATGAAGGCCGTCACCACGTCGGGATCGAACTGGGTGCCCGCCATCCGCTCCAGCTCCCCGAGCGCGTGGTCAAGCGGCAGCGCCTTGCGGTAGGGGCGGTCTGTCGTCATGGCATCGAAGGCGTCGACCACCGAGAAGACCCGGGCGGGGACGGGGATCTCGTCGCGCCGCAGACCGGCCGGGTAGCCCGACCCGTCGAACATCTCGTGGTGGGACCGCACGATCTCGGCCGCGTTCTTGAGGAAGGGGATGCCCGCGACGATCTGGTAGCCGATCAACGGGTGGGTCCGCATGACCCGCCACTCGGCGGCGGTGAGCGGGCCCGGCTTGCCCAGGATGCGCTCGGGTACGCCGACCTTGCCGGCGTCGTGGAGGAGGAAACCGTACTGGGCGTCGGGATAGTCCTCGTGGATGTTGAGGGCCTTCATCAACCCGACGCCGTACACGCGGCAGCGCTCGAGGTGCTGGCCGGTGTAGGCGTCCTTGGCCTCGACCACGAACGCCAGGGAACGGACCGTCTCGAGGAACGCCGTTTCCAGCGTCGCCAGCGCCTCCTCCAGCTGGGTGGCCCGGGTCTTGGCCTTGCGGTAGGCGACGACGGCGTCGCGCGCCAGCTGATGAAGTTGCAGCTCGAAGCGCGCCGGATCGGACAGGCCGGGGTCGAGCGCGGTGATCAGGTCAGGGGCAGTCTCAGGTGGCAATGAGCTCAGCCACCAGATCAAGCAGCTCGATCGAGGAAAATGGCTTGGTCACAAAGGCGTTGGCCCCGGCCGCCCGGCAGTCGTTCTCCAGGTCGGGATCGTCACGGGCCGTAAGGACGATGACCTTCACCCGCTCATGGTCGAGCCGCCGGCACACCTCGACGCCGTCGAGCCCCGGCATCATGATGTCGAGGACGACCACCGCAGGCTCCGTCGACGTCGCCAGCGCCAGCGCCGACTCCCCGTCGGTGGCCTCGGTCACTTCGAACTCGTCGGCTTCGAGAACCGTCCGCACCAGCCGCCTGATCATGTCGTCGTCGTCGACCACCAGCACGACCCGGCCCTTGGCCTTGGTGTCGCTCACGAGCGCCCGGTCACGGTGTCGGTGGTCACGGCGGTAGCTGTCACGGCTGCGGCCGTCAAGACGCCGGCGGTCAAGACGCGGGCGATCATGACAGCAGCGTGTCCACGTTGGCCTCGCCGGACTTGTAGCGACGAACAATCTCGTCCTGCAAACGGTCGATGACGTCGTGGATGCTGCGGCGCCCGCTCGACACTTCGTGCTCGAGTTCGGCCAGGCTGTCGGCCACGGCTCGCAGGGCGGTGTCGTCCATGCCGGGCAATGCGCCCAAGGTGTCCGCATCGACAATCGCGTTGAGGCGTGCGACTTCCGCCAACTCGGGTTCCGCGGGCGCCATGAGCGTCGAGAGGCGCCCGTTTCCCGGGGATTGGATCCGGTTGCCGAGGATCTCGGGCAGGCGGCCGACGAGCTCGCCGATGTCGCCCTCGGCGTCGCCGGTCTCCCGGCGCGCCATTTCTGCCAGGACGATGTCGAGGCGGCCCTGGATCAGCCGGCGCACATAGGAAAGGCCCACTTCGACCTCGCTGGCGAAATCGCGGCGGCTCCGGATTTCCTCAATGGGCAGGGACGACAGCCCGTCGAGATATCCTGTTTCCAGCACGGCGGCGAGCGAGGACGAAGCCACTGCCGGTGATGGTACCGCTCACAGAGGTCGGTCGACCTTTCGCCGAATCGGTCCCGACCGCTCGGAGGGGGCATACCGGTACACGACACGACCGAGAATGTCCCCCCACGCCACCGGCCCGAACAGCCGGCTGTCGGTACTGGCGGCGCCGTTGTCGCCTTCAATCGAAACAGCCTTTTCGAGGTAGTCGACCCTTACGACTCGTTTGACCAGCCAGCGTCGGCTGTCGCGGGGATCGGTCACCGCGACGATGTCACCGGCCCGGGGCCGCCCCAAAGCGACGACGAGCAGGCGATCGCCGGGCGCCAGCGTGGGCTCCATGCTCGATCCCTCGACGATTACCCGGCGAAGGGCGAGGCTGGCTAGATGGGAACGCCACATTTAGCAACTATTGTCATTCAAAACACCCCCATCCCCGGCCACAAGGAGCTTGGCATGCGTATTGTTCCCGCGCTGTTGTCCGCGTTCGACCGCCTGTCGGCGCCTGTCCCGGTCCACGCCCACTGTGACCTCCCGTGCGGCGTGTATGACCCGGCCCAGGCTCGAATCGAAGCAGAGTCGGTCAAGGGGTGCATGGAAAAGTTCAACGGGTCCGACGACGACGTGTTCAAGACCCGCGCCGTGCTCATCAAGGAGCAGCGGGCCGACCTCGTCAAGCACCACCTCTGGGTGCTGTGGACCGACTACTTCAAGCCCCCGCACCTCGAGGCGTACCCCAACCTGCACGATCTTTTCTGGACGGCAACCAAGAAGGCGGGCGACGCCAAGAAGACCAACGACGTCGCGGTTGCCGACGACTTGCTCAACATGATCGCCGAGATCGACAAGATCTTCTGGGCTACCAAGAAGTAGCCGGAAAAGGAGGCCCTACGAGGGGGCCCTGCGCCCGCCTCGCTTTCGCCCTTCCCTGAACTGCGGTGAAACGACGGTAGTCCGTCGTTTCACGGCGGTTGGCGTCGGTCGCCAGCCCGGCGAGCCCGCTCGACGGCTACTTGTGCAGGAGGAGGGCGACGCCTGCGGCCCACACCGGGCCGGCAAGGAAGAGGGAGTCGAGGCGGCGGAGGGCGGGTACCGGGGCGAGGGGATCGCCGATGACCCAGCGGGCCAGGACGGGCCCGGCGGGGGCGAGCACTGCGACGGCAATGCCGAGGAGCCAGGGGCTGACGCCGGTGAAGGGCGGGACGAGGACCGCGGCCACGAAAAGTGTCAGCGCCGCGATGCTGGCGGCGCCGGCCACGGATCCTTCCCAGCGATTGGGCGCGCCCGTCCCGATGAGGTAGTTGGAGGAGTCGAAGACCGTCACCATTCCGGCCAGAACGAGGCCTTCAGCCAGTCCCTGACTCCTGGCCAGGACGAGGGACCCGGCGGCAAGACCGGGCCCGAGCACGATCACGACCCGCCGCAAGGCGCCGGGCTGGCCGAGCGGACCGAAAGTGGCCAGCGCCACCAGCACAACCGCGAACGTGGCCGCGACGACCGCCATGACGAGGCCCCCGGCCATCGCGGCAACGGTGATCAGGGCGGCGAAAAGGGCGGCGACCGCGGCCGGCGGTTGCACCCGGCCCTTGCGGGTGTGCCCGTGGCGCTGGGCTGCGGTCGCGGTCCCCCAGCTGCGAGCCGCCGACCCGGCGGCCATGGCCGCGACCACCGCAAGCCAGGCGGTCAGCCAGCCGAGACCGAGGAGCAGCGCGCCCAAGGTCGCGGCGGCCCACAGGATCCCGAGGCGGATGTGGGGCCCGGTCGGCTGCGACAGGGCGGGTTTGCCCGGCTTGGGCCGGCGACCCCGCACGCGGTGGCGCGGCCCCGACGGCCGGCGCGAGCGCCCGTCGGGGGCACCGGGGCCCGGTTGGACGACCTCGAGCTCTTCGTCGACAAGCGGTTCCGCTACCGGCGCCCCCGGTTCCGGTGCCGCCGGCGCACGCTGCGGCGGAGATGCGGCCGGGCCCCGCCGCAGCGGTTCCCCGGGGCGCCGGCCTCGGACGCCGCCGGGCACCGAGACCCCCCGTCCGTTCTGGGGGCGAACCGCGGTGGGCGCTTCCCGGGGCGAGGTCGCCCGGAAGTGCTCGCCGGGCGACCAAAGTGCCGTCTGATCGATGCTCATGGGGTCGGTCACAAGCCAAACCCATTGCTGCGCCAGTCGCAACCGCCCGAAACAGGAGGCAACACGGCAATCTCATCATCTGCACCTACCGGGGACTCGAGGTCGGCTGGTTCCCCGTTGAGCCATACCCGGCACTGCCCGAGGACCGCGATAAAGCGTTCGCCATGGCGTGCGCCGGCCTCGGCCAGCACTGCACCGACAGTGCCGGCGTTGATGGTCTCGACGGAGGTGGCAGCGGCCTCGCGAGCAGCAGCAAAAAAACGAAGGGTGGCCATGAGACCCGCTAGCGGTGGGCGCCCCTTGTCCAATCTGGACCTCGAGGCTGATACCGGTGGGCGAAATGAGGTTAGCCGCCGGACCGCGCCGACCGTGCTTGACTCGACAGCGTGACCCGCCTCCTCCTGCTGCGCCACGCCGAGTCGCAGTGGAATGCTCAAGGTCGCTGGCAGGGATTGGCCGACCCGCCGCTGTCGGCGCGGGGCGAGGAGCAGGCCCGCCTGGCCGGTCCGCGGCTGGCATCTTTCGGGATCTCGATGGTGGTCACATCCGATCTGCGGCGGGCCCGGGCGACCGCCGAGCTCGTAGCGGCACGGCTCGCATTGGTCGAACCGCACCTCGACGCCAGCCTCCGGGAGTACGACGTCGGCGCCTGGAGCGGGCTCACCCGGCCCGAGATCGAAGCCCGGTGGCCGGGCGAGATCGACGACTGGCGCCACGGTCGCCTGGTGGCGACGCCCGGAGGAGAGCGGCGCGATGCCTTTGTTGCTCGCATCACCGCGGCCGTCGTCAGGGTGGCGGCGACGCACGCTGACGACACCATCGCGGTCTTCACCCACGGTGGGGTAATCAGTGCCCTGGCGCGATCGCTCGGCGCCGAGGTTGGCCGGGTGCCCCACCTGGCGGGGCGTTGGATCTGTGCCGAGACGGCCGGATTGCGGCTCGAGCGCCCCGTATTCCTGCTGGACCCTGACGCCGCCACCACCACTGCCGACAAGGGCACCGACATGACGCCATCAGGAGTTCTCGACACAGGTGCCCGCTAGGTTCGACAGGCATGAAAGTCGAGGTGGTGCGCAGCGCCCGGCGGCGCAAGACGGTCCAAGCCCGCAGGGTCAACGGTGTGCTCCAGGTGTGCATCCCGGCCACCATGACCACCGTCGAGGAGGAGCACTGGGTCACCGAGATGGTCCGGCGTATCGAGCGCAAGCAAGCGACCGACGACGTCGACCTGGTGCGCCGGGCCCACGAGCTCGCCACCCGCTACCAGCTACTGGCGCCCACGAGCATTCGATGGGTCACGAACCAGGAGTCGCGGTGGGGTTCGTGCTCGCCGCGCGACGGGGCGATCCGCATCTCGGCGCGACTCGTCGGCGAGCCTGCGTGGGTTCTCGACTACGTCATCGTGCATGAGCTGGCCCACCTGGCGGTACCTAACCACGGCGCGACCTTCTGGCAGCTGGCGAACCGCTACCCGAAGGCGGAGCGGGCCCGCGGCTTTCTCATCGCTCGCGGTTGGGAGAGCGACCAAGATCCCGGTGACCCTGATCACGACCAGGCTGCCTGCTGACGATGGCGGGAGTCGAGGCGAACCCCGAAGCAGCCGGTGCGCCGTCCATCGGCTTGCGGGCACGGGTGCCCGGTTCGACCTCGGCGGCCGTCGAGCACTTCGGCCCGGAGTCACGTCGCGTCGTGGTCTTCCGGATGGACCCCAGCATCCGCCGAGGCGCCATCAGCGACAGCGACGGCGCGACCATGGCGGCCGCCGCCCGGTTGGCGGTCGACGTCCGCCTGCCGCTGGTTGGTGTCCTGTCGACCAGCGGGGCCGACGTCCACTCCGGGGTGGCCGGTTTGCACGCGTGGGGACAAGCCGCGAAGGCGGTGGCGGCCGCCTCGGGTGTGGTCCCGGTCCTGTTCGCGGTCGTCGGGCCGGCGTTGGCGGGGCCCGCGCTGCTGCTCGGGATCGCCGACGTCGTGGTGATGAGCCAGGAGGCCATGGCCTACTTGTCGGGGCCGGCCATGGTGTCGCAGATGACCGGCCTGCACCTGAGCCCGTCCCAGCTCGGGGGCAGCGCGGTTCATAGCCGGACCACGGGCGTGGCCGCCCTCGCGGTGGACACAGCCGCCGAGGCGGTGCACGCTCTCGGGGACATCTTGGGCTTCCTCCCCGACCACACCGACGCCGAAGCTCCGTTGGGCCCCCGGGACGATCCCTGCGATCGCCTGACGCCCGAGCTCCAGGGGCTACTGCCGATGCGCACCTCGGGGTCGTACGACGTACGCAACGTGATCGCGGCGCTGGCCGATGACGGCGGCTACCTCGAGATTCGGTCCGCCTGGGCCCCGCAACTGGTCACCGCCCTCGCCCGGGTGGACGGCCGCCCCGTCGGCATCGTGGCCAACCAGCCGTTGGCCATGGCGGGGACGCTGGATATTGCCGCGTCGCAGAAGGGGGCGCGTTTCGTAGCCTTCTGCGACTCGTTCAACCTGCCGATCGTCACACTGGTCGACACACCGGGCTTCATGCCGGGCAAGGATCTCGAATGGCGGGGCATGATCCGCCACGGGGCCCAGCTGGTGTTCGCCTACGCCGAGGCCTCGGTGCCCCGGGTGTGCGTCATCCTTCGCAAGGCCTACGGCGGCGCCTACATCGTGATGGATTCCAAGTCGATGGGCAACGATGTCTGCTTGGCGTGGCCGACTGCCGAGGTGGCGGTGATGGGCGCGGAGGGGGCGGTGCAGATCCTCCACCGCCGCAGCGCGCCCGAGGAGCGCCCGGCGCTGGTCGAGGAGTACCGGGAGGCGTACCTCAATCCCTACTTGGCGGCCGAGCGGGGGTACGTCGACCGCGTCATCGACCCCGCGGAGACGCGGGCGGCAATCGCCGGTTCGTTGCGAATGTTGTCGTCCAAGCGGGAGCGACTGCGGGCCCGCAAGCATGGCAACACCCCCCTGTGACCCGACGGTCAGGCGCCGTGGTCCTGGCAGCGGCGGGTGGCGGGGAGCTGCGCGAGGCGGGCGTCGGCGATGGGACCGCCGCAGATCTCGCAGGTCCCGTAGGTCGCGTCGTCAAGGCGCTGCAGTGCCAACTGCACGTCGGCCAGTTCTGTCTCGATGTCATCGAGGATCGACAGGTCGTGCGCCGGCTCCATGGTGGAGATCCTACGACGCACCTGTCTGGGCCGGCGATCGGCCGGCGGTGAAGAGGCGCCGCTAGTCGGCGGGGCCCGTCCCCAGAGCGAGGCGAACAGTGTGACCGGCGGCGAAGCGGTCGAGATAGTTGATGGTGACGGAATCGCCGGGGTGGAACTGCCGCAGCACCCGTGCCAGGGCGACCTGAGAGTCGATCAGCTGCCCGTCCATGGCAGTCAGCAGGGCACCCGCGGCGATGCCCGCGGTGGCGGCAGGACCGCCCGCCACCACCGCCGTGACCGTGACCCCGGACCGGCCGGCCAGGGTGCCCGTTGTTACCTGGACCCCGAGAAAGGGCGGCAGCCCCAGGTAGACACCTCCACCGGCGCGGCCGGCGGCGACCTGGGAGGCGATGGCAAGTGCCGAGCCGATGGGGATGGCAAAGCTCACGGTCGTGCTCGTCCCGCTGGCCACCGCGGCCGCGGTGTTCATGCCGATCACCTGACCGACACCATTGACGAGCGGGCCGCCGGAATCACCGGGCTCCAACAACGCCGTCGTCTCGATCAGGCCGTCCAGTCGCTCGGAAATTCCCGCCGACGGGTCGTTGGCGACGATCGATTGGTCGACTGCCTCGACGATCCCCGTGGTCACGCTGGGCGCCCCGCCGATACCGCCGGCGTTGCCGATCGCCACCACGGCGTCACCCGGAGAAACCGGGTTGGAGTTGCTGAGGATGGTCGCCAGCCCCGAGGCCCCCTCGAGCTGCAGTACCGCGACGTCAGCGCTCGGATCGACGCCGAGCACGTGGGCCGGGTACGACTTGCCGTTTCCGATGGCCACCGCGCCGATGGTGGTGGCGCCCGCGATCACGTGGTTGTTGGTGAGGACAACACCGTTGGGAGTCAGCACCATGCCGGTGCCCGCGGCGATTGCGTGCTGATAGGAGAGCCGGGTGTCGACGTCCACCACCGCGGGATTCACCATGGCGGCGATGGCAGTGGCGGGCTGGCCGAGGGGGTGGGCGAGGACCGGTGGCGTGGTGACGGGAGGCACGGTCAACGGGCTCAGCGGGCTCACCGGCGAAACCCCCGAAGGGCGGGTGGTCGGCGGCGTCGATGTGGGGGGGGCGATCGTCGTGGGCGGCTCCGTGGTCGACGATCGCCCGCGGTTGGCGGTTCCCGACACCGACGACGAGTGTCCCGCAGCCGTGGACGACGACGTGGCCTTGACCGCGACGTCCACGCCTGCGGTCAGCAGGATGACCCCGATGACAACGGCGAGGGTGACGATGGCCGTGCTGGGGCCGGCGGCGCGCGACCGAGAACCCGCAGGTTGCCACGGGTCAGACGTACGGGCTCGGGGTGAGTTGGTGAACGGCGAGAAGGGGTTGGACATGGCCTCGGACGCGATCGGTGTGCGCCAGTGTGTCCGATTTGTGGAGCTTCCGCCCGACGGTCGCCGACGCCTCCCCGGCGCCCGGTAGCGTCGCGCCCAGGGCCGTTAGCTCATCGGGTAGAGCAGGGGACTTTTAATCCCAAGGTGCCGGGTTCGAGCCCCGGACGGCCCACATCGGGGTAGCGATCCGGGGGGGAGTTACGGCAGGGTAGCCAGGTGATCGCGCAGGCCGATGCCGAAGGCGGTGGGCGTGCCGTCATAACTGGTGATGAGTGACGGGCCGCCGCCGCAGGTCCAGCCCCCCGGCGCCGTGGCATCCCACGTCCAGCCGAGGTAGGAGACGCCATGGAGGTCGGCCCAGGCCATATACCGGTCGATGAAGGCGTGGGCGCAGTCATATTCCCCCAACTCGCCGGTGATGAGGGGATAGGACGCGGCCACCGCAAGCCTCGAGTTCCACGTCGCGGTGGTCTCGCTGGCGTAGTTGTAGACGTGCACGCTGGCCGCCAGCTGCCCGGTGGGATCCACCAGTCCTGAGGGCCACTGCGACAGGTCGCTCGACCATTGGAGGCCCCCGGCCATGACCACCTGTGTGGCGCCCGTCGCCCGCACCGCATTGACCAGGGCCTGCATCCCGACGGTGCGGAACCGGGCGCCGGCCTTGAGGGCGTCGTTCACTACACACCCGTTCAGCCAGCACGGCCAGGCGATGTTGTTGGGCTCGTTGTACAGGTCGAACAGCACGCCAGGGTCGGCCTTGAACACCGTCGCCACCGACCGCCAGAAGGCGACCGCGTGAGCGTCGGCCATGGGTTCGAGGGCGGCGCCGGTCGCTGGTTCGCTTCCCGGCGCGGTCACCTGGAGGTCCAAGACGGCGGCCAGGCCGGCGGCGTGCAGCCGCGTCACGTAGCTGCGGATCTGGCTGCGGTAGGGGGCACCGACAAAGGAGTTGCCCGGGGCGTTGATCCCGAGCCAGCAGTCCTCGTTCAGCGGGACCCGGACCGCGTTGGTGCGCCAGGCGGCGATGGCCGCGATCGAGGTCGAGTCGGAGGGCCCGTCGAAGAAGCCCCACCCCTGGATGCAGGCGTACTCGCTCCCCGAGCGGTCGACGCCGAGCAGGCGGATGACCGCGCCGGCGCCATTGACAAGGGTGTTGCCGGACACCTTGACCGCCACCGTGGCCACCGCGGGTGCCGCCGCCACGGGCTTCGCGGCGGCGAGGCCGACAACGAGGGACATGGCCGCACCCATCGACACCCACCAGCGAATTCGTCGCACCCAGGGATTGTCGGTAGCCGCGCCGTGCCGCGCAAGGACTGTGGTCCGATCAGCTACTTGCGGTATCTAGAGCGTGACGGTTTTGGTCTCGACGCAGAACAGGTAGACGCCGCCTTGCACCAGGACGCAGCCCGTCGGCGGGCTGGTGAACGTGAAACCGCTGGGGGCCTGGATGATCTGACCCCAGACGAACTTCCAGGTACCGTTGCACACCGCGCACACGTACTGGCTCTGGATGGCGTCGGTCCTATGCGGCGTGCCGGTGAAACCCTTGGTCTTGGAGTTGACCTTGGTCCCGTTGAAGTCCAGCTCCTCGTACAGCGCGATGTCGGTCACGTTGGACGAGCAGACGACGCCCGTGGCGTAGGTCCACGTCCCGTTGACGATCTGGTTGTTGACCAGCTGGGCCCCGGTGATGTTCTCCGGCGCCGCAATCTGGCAGGTGGGCGTCGTCGCTGCCTTCGCAGCCCTCACGGCCGCCCCGGCGGGCGCCGAGACCCCCAGCACGACGGCACTGAGTGATGCAACGGCGACGGCGAGCGAAGCGCGAAGACGCATGGCGTCCAACCTACTGCGGGCGTCAGATCCGGGCCGAGCGAAAAAGTACGAACGTACACAACAAACCCAACACCACGACCACGACCAGCGCCTCGAGGGCGACGCGGGCCCGACCAGGCCGGCGGGCCGCCACGGCGTAGCCCGCCCCGACGACGGCGCCGGTGAGCAGACCCCCGACGTGCGCCCGCCAGTCGATCGTCGTGTCGTAGAAGGAGTAGGCCAGCAGGAAGGTGATCAGCAGCAGGATGACGCCGGTGTCGGACCGCGACGCCCGCGTCAGCGAGAACCAGGCCCCGAAGATGCCGAAGATGGCGCCCGATGCCCCGACGCCGGCGACATTGACCGGGCCCAGCAAGAAGCTGAACACCGATCCACCCACCGCCGCCAGCACATACAGCACCAAAAAGCGCCGGCGACCGAGCGCCTGCTCGATTGGGGGTCCCATGATGAGCAGCGCCACCATGTTGAACACCAAGTGGGTGAGGTTCTCGTGGATGAAGGCGGCCGTCAGCAGGCGGTACGACTGTCCGTGGGCGACGGCGGCGGGGATCTGGGCATAGTCGAACTCCCAGCCGGGGTGGCTGGCGGTCAGGGCGAACACCACGATGTTGAGGCCCGCCAAGGCGGCGACCGCGGGCGTCAGCCGGCGGCGCATGCCCGCCGGGACGGGCCGGGCGTGGCTGCGGGACCCGTCGCCGGCCGTTTCCGCCCGGCAGGTCGGGCACTGGCCGCCGACGGAAGCCGAGCGGCATTCGAGACAGATCGGGCGCCCGCACCGGGGGCAGTGGGCGCCGGTCAGGCGATCGGCGTGCCGGTGGCAGGCGAGCGGGTCGGGGAGCGGTGAGATCGCCATGGGTCGGGGTCCATCGTGACCGAGGGCGGCGCCGTCGCACCCGCGGCTCAGGTGTTCCAGCGGTCGATCACCGCCGTCTCGTGCTCCCAGCCGAGTTCGCTCAACGTCGCAGTTGACAGGGCCAGCCACCGGCCGGCTCTCGGGTCGAGGCCGATCCAGCGGGCGGCCAGGACCCGCAGGATGTGGCCGTGGGCGACCAGGGCGACGGTCGCACCAGGTGGGCAGGCCCGCACAAGGGCCACGATGCGATCGGCCCGCTCCGCCACCTCGTCGATGGTCTCGCCTCCCGGCAGCGGCCCGTCCCAGACCGTCCAGCCGGGATACTGGCGGCGGATCTCTTCGGTGGTCCGGCCCTCGAAGTCCCCGTAGTCCCACTCCTCGAGGTCGGCGGCGACTTCACAGCCGCCCAGTCCCGCCAGCTCGGCGGTACGGGTCGCTCGCTGCATGGGGCTGCACAAGATCCGAGCGAAGTTGCGGCCGATCAGCCGGGGCCGTAGGGCCCGGGCCTGCGCCTCACCCTTTTCGGTCAAGGGAATGTCCGTGCGGCCGGTGTGCTGGCCGGAGGCGCTCCAGGCGGTCTCGCCGTGACGTAACAGCAGGGCGCGAGGAGGTGTCATCCGACAGGAGGTGGGAACGGGGTTTCAGCCATGGCGCGCGAAGGGAACAATACGGATCATGTCGACGCCGCACACGGCGGTGACCTGGCTGTCGACCACAGGTTCTTCCACTACCCGGACAGCGACATTGCCACCGACGCCTTTGAGCGCCCTCCGGGCACGCGAGTTCGTGTGGGCCTCGCTGGACGCCGCAGAAGCAACCGAAGCCGATCTCGCCGATCGGATGGGTCTGGTGATCACTGAGTTGGTCACCAATGCCATCGTGCACGCCCAAACCGACCTGGAGGTCCGCATCCGGATAAGCGGGCCCGAGGTCTACCTGGAAGTGGCCGACGGCACGCCGACGCTGGTCGCCCCGCCACGATCGATCGATGCGACCGGAGGCCGGGGCCTGGTGCTCGTCGCCGCCCTTACCGACGCCTGGGGCGTGACCGAAGTGGACCACGGCCGGGGGAAAATGGTCTGGGTCCGGGTCAGCCGGAACTGACCGGCGGGACCGGCCGCCCCATGGCGACCGGCCCCCCTTTTTCCCGGTCAGCTGGTTGCTACGCCGCCTTGGCCAGGTCGGAGATGGCGGTCAGGTGGTATTTGTCGGCCGTTGCCTTGGTGACCGCGATGGCGTCGGCGTCGGTCGCATCCGACGGGGTGAGCAGGGTGAGCTTCTTGCCGCTGAGGACCGTCGTCAGCTTCTGCACCGTTTGGTCAAGCGTGAGGCCGCCGTTGACCGTGGGGTCGAAGAAGTTGAGGTAGTTGCCGACGTATTCCGGCATGAGGTCGAGCTGGCCGCCTTCCAGGGCAGGCTCGGTGACCTCGCGGGCGCCGAGGTTGGTCTTGTACGACACCGAGTAGCCGGCATCTTTCAGCACGCCCCCGTAGATGTCGGCCAAGGCCACGCTCTCGGTGAAGTTGGCCGAACCGATGGTGAACGACGCCTTGGCGCCCGCGGTCGGTGCCTTGTTCAGACCCTTCTTGGTGATGAAGGCGGTGGCCTGGTCGCCGGGATCGGCGTGGTCGATGTCGATCGCCTTGTTGATGGCGACCAGATCGTCCTGGGTCAGGGCCGCGGACGCGGCGTTCAGCAGGGACCGCACCTCATCGGTGACTTTGGCGGTACGCACGACAGGAGCGATGTTGCCGGCCAGCTGGAAATGCTTGTCGTCGTTGAGAAGTTGGAAGCCCTTGATCTGGATGGCCTCGTCGGAGGAGAACAGCCGGGCAACATCGATCTGGCCGTTGGCCAGGGCCGTCTTGGTCAACGGGCCCCCGGCGTCGAGCGACTTGAAGTCCTTGAACTGGAGGCCGTAGACGTTTTGCAGCCCAAGCAGGCACGTCTGGCGCGTCTTGCATTCCGGTGGCCCGCCGAAGACGAACTTGCTGGCGAGCGAGGCGGTCGCGGCCTTTGTCGTCGAAGTGGACTTGGAGCCACCACCCGATCCGCACGCGGCAGCCATCATGGCCGCCGAGAGCAGTATCGCCCCGGTCGCTCCTGCACGGTGTAACCGCATTGGGTCATTCTCCCCTGTTCGTGCCGTACCGGGACGATCCCGGCGGGATCATCATGCCCCTTCGGGCGCCGCGACGGCGGCTGCGGCGCCGGGGAGGGCGGAAAGGTCCTTGCCGGTCGCCACCCGCAGGCCGCGGGGGGTGACCGCTTTCTGGGTGGCGGCGAGGCCCACCTCGGTAAGGAACGACAGCACGGCCACGATCAGGGCGCCCGCGAAGACCTTGACGTTGTCCCGCTGGGGGATGCCGTCGGTGATGTACTGGCCCACCCCGCCATAGGCCACCAGCGAGCCCAAGGTGGCGGTGGCCACGGCCTGGACGCCGGCGGTCCGGATGCCGGCGAAGATGAGGGGGACGGCAGTGGGGATCTCGACGCGCCACAGGACCTCCAGGCCCGTCATCCCCATACCGACGGCCGCCTCCTTGACATCGGCGTCGACGGCACGGATGGCGGTGTAGGTGTTGGTCACGATGGGCGGCACCGACAGCGCGAACAGGGCCAGGAACACCGGCTTGGCCCCGATGCCGAAGACCTCGACACCGATGACGAGGAGGGCGAACGACGGGATGGCCCGGCCGGCGTTGGCGATGCTGATCGCGGCAAAGCCGCCCCGGCCGGTGTGACCCAGCCAGAGGGAGAAGGGCAGGGCCACGATGAGGGCGGCCAGCACGGCCAGCACTGAGATGCCCATGTGCTGGTACACCCGGTGAGGGATACCGTCGCTGCCGTGCCAGTGGCTGGCGGTGAAGAACCAGTGCCCGACCTTGACACCGAAGCTCACTGGCCCGCTCGCTTGCGCGTCCACGGTGTCATCAGCTTCTCCACGCCCACGAGGAGCGAGTCGGCGACCACCGCCAACGCCACCGACCCGACGGCACCGACGACGGTGAGGGTCCGGAAGTCCTGGTTGAGGCCGCCCAGGATGAGCTGGCCGAGGCCGCCGGCGCCGATGATGGCGGTGACGGTGACCAGGCCGATGGTCGTGACCGTCGCGATCCGCAGCCCCGCCATCATGGCCGGCACGGCCAGGGGCAGCTCGATGCGCAGCAGCTGGCCGGTGGGCGTGAAGCCCATGCCGCGGGCCGACTCCTTTACGTCGCTCGGGACGTCGCTGAGCCCGGTGAGGATGTTGCGCACCAGGATGAGCAGGGTGTAGCCGACCAGTGCGATCTCGGCGGTGGTCGTGCCGAGGCCGGTGATGGGCACGAGGGCGCCGAGCAGGGCCAGCGAGGGGATGGTGTAGATGGCGCCGGTCACGCCGAGGATGGGCGCCTCGGCCCAGCGCCGGCGGTAGGCGAACACCGCCAGGGGGACCGCGATGACCAGGCCGATGCCGACCGCCAGGAGAGTGAGGACGGTGTGTTCCCAGACGTCGTGGCGGATGACGCCGAGGTGACGCCGGACCCAATGCCAGTCGACCCAGGGCTGGCCGGCGGCCAGAACGGACAGTCGCCCCCCCACCGTCATAGGCCGAGCGTAGCGTTGCTCCCTGCTCGGGGCCGTCGGTATGGGTACGGTACGAGGATGATCCGGCTCGACTCGGTCACCAAGCGGTACGGCAGCGAGGTGGCCGTCGACAACCTCTCCATGGACATCGCCGACGGCGAGATCTGCGTCCTCGTCGGACCCTCGGGGTGCGGCAAGACGACCACCATGAAGATGATCAACCGCCTCATCGAGCCCACGTCAGGAACGATCACCGTCGACGGCGTCGACGTCATGGCCCAGTCGGCGGTGGACCTGCGCCGGCACATCGGGTACGTGATCCAGCAGGTGGGGTTGTTTCCCCACCTGACGATCACCGACAACGTGGCGACGGTGCCCCGGCTACTCGGGTGGGACCGAGCCCGGATCAACGAGCGGGTGTCGTCGTTGCTGGAGCTGGTGGGGTTGCCGCCGGCGCAGTTCGGGCGCCGCTACCCCGCCGAGTTGTCGGGGGGCCAGCGCCAGCGAGCCGGCGTGGCCCGGGCGCTGGCCGCCGACCCACCGGTGCTGCTCATGGACGAGCCCTTCGGCGCCATCGACCCCATCACCCGGGACCGGCTGCAGGGTGAGTTCCTGCGGCTGCAGCAAGAGGTTCGCAAGACGATCGTGTTCGTCACCCATGACATCGAAGAGGCCGTGCGCCTCGGCGACCGCATCGCCATCCTGGCCCAGGGAGGCCGGCTCCAGCAGTACGACACCCCGGCTCGCGTGCTGGGGAATCCCGCGACGCCGTTCGTGGCCGACTTCGTGGGCGCCGACCGGGGCCTGCGGCGCCTGACGGTCACCGCCATCGACATCGCCGACTTGGACAAGCCGCCGCTGGTGCATGTCGCCGACGACCTCGCCGAGGCGCGCCGGGCCATGGACGCCGGCAAGAGCAAATGGGCGGTCGTGGTCGACGGTGACGGCCAGTTGCAGGGGTGGATCGGCTCCGAGACTTCTACCGGGGACGGGACGGTGGGCTCGCGGGTGCACCGCATGGAGGCGTGGGTGCCGCTTGGCGCCACGCTGAAGCAGGCGTTCAGCGAGATGCTGCAGCACGACGCGGGGTGGGTCGCGGTGCTCGACGGCGCCCGTTTCGTGGGGGTGCTGACGCCCGACTCCCTCCACGCCGCCCTGCGGCGCTCGGTCGACACCGAGGCCGGGGTGGACCTGGAGGCGTCACCGCTGCGGTTGTAGCGGGCTCGAGCGGCGTCTTTGGGTTCATTCAAGGGCTGGCCGGTGCCAAAGTGCTGCGAAACGAGGCACTACCGTCGTCTCGCACCAGGAGGGTTTCCGGGAACTACTTTTCCGGCGGGACGGGGATCGTGGTGGCGCCCCGGAGGTAGGGGTGCAGCGCCTTGGGGAGGGCGACCGACCCGTCGGGCTGGCGCCCTTGTTCGACTACCGCAGCCCACACCCGGGGCACCGCCAGGGCCGAGCCGTTGAGGGTGTGGCACATGATGGTCTGGCCGCCCGCGGCGGGGCGGTAGCGGATGTTGGCCCGCCGGGCCTGGTAGTCGCTGAACCACGACACCGACGAGACCTCGAGCCACATGTCGCAGCCCGGGGCGTACACCTCGATGTCGAAGCTGCGGGCGTGGGACTGCCCAAGGTCGCCGGTCGAGATCTCGACGATGCGGTAGGGCAGACCGAGGGCCGCGATCGTGCCCTCGGCACGCGCCAGCAGCTCGGCGTGCATGGCCGACGCCTGCTCGGGGCTGGTGATGGCCAGGATCTCGACCTTGTCGAACTCGTGCACCCGCAGCAGGCCGCGGGTGTCGCGGCCCGCGCTGCCCGCCTCCCGCCGGTAGCACGGGGTCGAGGCCATGAGCCGCACCGGCAGCTCCGCCTCGTCGAGGATCTCGTTGCGGCGCAGCGATGTCAGCGGCACCTCGCCGGTCGGGATGAGCCAGAGGTCGTCGCGCTCGATGTGGTAGGCGTCGTCGGCGAACTTGGGCAGCTGCCCGGTCGCCAGCAGGGTCTCGCTGCGCACGAGCGAAGGGGGCCGGATCTCCTCGAAGGCGTCGGCGTTGCGGTCGAGGGCCAGCTGGCACAGCGCCCGCCCCAAGGTGGCGCCGAGACCCCGGTACAAGGGGAACATCGATCCCGAGATCCGAGCGCCCCGCTCCAGGTCCAAGATGCCGAGCTGGGCGCCGATCTCCCAATGCGGGACCCGCTGGTGGGGCTGGTAGCGGTCCGTCTGGAATCCCTCGATCCGCAGCACCGGGTTGTCGGCCTCGGACCGGCCGTCGGGGGCGTCGAGCGACGGCAGGTTGGGGATCTTCAGCAGCAGCCCCTGCAGGTCGCGCTCGACCGCGGCCGCGGCGGCCGTGACCTCGTCCAATTCTTGGCCGACGTCGTTGCTCTCGGCGGTGAGGGCGAAGGCCCGGTCGGCGGCCCCCGCCTTGCGGGCGGCGCCAATCTCCCTGGAGACAGCGTTTTTCTGGCCGCGCAACTCGTCGCGGCGCAGGACAAGCTTGCGGAGCTGGGTGTCGAGCTCTGCCGCCCGGTCAACCTCGGCGAGATCCCCGCCCCGTCGGGCCAGGGCGGCGCGCACAGTTGAGAAGTCGTCACGGAGGCGGCGGACGTCGATCATCAGGTTTGACGGTAGTGGAGCGTCCCAAGCGATCCGAACGACTTTGGCGGGCGCAGTAGCGTCGCCCGGGTGCCTGCGCCTGCCATCGAGGTCCGTGACCTGGTCGTGCGCTACGGCGAGAAGGTGGCTGTCGACGGCGTCAGCTTCGAGGCCCGCGCCGGCCAGATCGTCGCCCTGCTCGGGCCGAACGGTGCCGGCAAGACGAGCACCGTCGAGGTCCTCGAGGGCTACCGGGTGCCGACGCGGGGCATCGTCCGGGTTCTCGGGATGGATCCCCGCACCCATCACCGCGCTGTCGCCAAGCGGATCGGCGTCATGTTGCAGCGAGGCGGCGTGTACCCGTCGATGTCGCCCCGAGAGGCGGTCAGGCTGTTCGCCCACTACTACGACGAGTCCGAGGAACCCGAAGGCTTGCTGTACCGCGTCGGGCTGGTCCCCGTCGCCACGACCCCGTGGAAGCAGCTGTCGGGGGGCGAGCAGCAGCGGCTGTCGCTGGCCTTGGCGCTGGTCGGGCGACCCTGGGTTGTGTTCCTCGACGAGCCCACCGCCGGCGTCGACCCACAGGGCCGCCTTGCCATCCGCGACGTCATCCGGGACCTGAAGGCCGCCGGTACCTGCGTGCTGCTCACCACCCACGAGATGCAGGAGGCGGAGCGCCTCGCTGACCGCATCGTCATCGTCGATCATGGCCGCGTCGTCGCCGACGGGACCCCGGCCGAGCTGATGACGAAGGAGGCGGGCAAGGAGTTCCGTTTCGGGGCCCCGCCGGGGCTCGACACTGTCGGCCTGGCGACGGCCCTCGCCGCCCCGGTCAACGAGGAGCGGCCCGGCGACTATGTCGTGCGCGGGGAGGCCACGCCGGCCACGATCGCGGTGCTGGCCACGTGGCTGGCCGAGCGGGACCTCGCCCTTGCCGACCTCCGGGCGGGCCGGGAGCGCCTGGAGGAGGTGTTCCTCCGCCTGACCAGCGACCCCGCAGCCGGCAACGGCGCCGGCTCGGATGTCGGTCGCCACCGGCGATGGAGACCCCGCCCCCTCTCCCGGGACCGGCGTTTCCGGCGCAAGCGCGGCCGGTCCAAGCGCGGCCGGTCCAAGCGCGGCCGGTGCACGCGCGGCCGGTTCCCTCAGCTCCGGCGGCGCCGGCGGCCGGCGCCGGCGCCGGGTGGAAGCCGGTGGCAACGGGCCCGCGGCCACCGCGGCGCGTCCGGGACGAGACGGCGACGAATGAGGGCGTGGCGGGCCCAGACCCGCGTCGAGCTGCTCATGACCATCCGGCGGGGCGAGTCGGTGCTGCTCACTGTCGGCATCCCCGTCGGGCTGCTGGTGTTCTTCTCGCTGGTCGACGTGCTGCCCAAGCCGGCGGGCGTCGCAGACTCGGTCACCTTCCTCGCCCCGGGCATCCTGGCGCTGGCGGTGATGTCGACCGCGATGGTGAGCCTGGGGATCGCAACCGGCTTCGAGCGCCAGTACGGGGTGCTCAAGCGCCTCGGCTCGACACCGCTCGGCCGCCCCGCCCTGCTCGGGGCCAAGACGGCGGCCATCGTCGCCCTGGAGGCGATCCAGGTCCTGGTCCTGGTCGTGGCCGCGGTGCTGCTCGGGTGGCATCCCCACGGCAACCCGGCCCTGGCGGCCGGCGCCGCCCTGCTCGCCACGATCGGGTTCGCGGGGATCGGCCTGCTCATGGCGGGCGTCCTCCGCGCCGAAGTGACCCTGGCGGCGGCCAACGGGCTCTACATCTTGTTGCTCCTGCTCGGAGGCATGATCTTCCCCCTCGACAAGCTGCCGGGACCATTGCGCTCGGTTTCGCGGGCCCTCCCCGCCGCCGCCCTGTCGGACGCGCTGCACGGCGCTCTCACCGCCGCCGGCGCCGTTCCGACCCACGCCTGGGTGGTGCTGGCCGTGTGGGCGGTACTGGCGCCCCTGGCGGCATCGCTGACCTTTCGCTGGGAATAGCTCGCGAGTTCGAAAAGACGGTGGCCGCGGCCGACGAGACTTCGGGGACAGTCAGGCCCGGCTGCTGCTGCGCAGACAGGGTCCGGCTCTAGTGAGCGGCAGCTATGAAGGCGTCGGCCGCGGCGGCATCGACCAGCGGACCGTACTGGTAGGCCCGCACCCGGCCAGAGGCGTCGATGAGGATCGACACCGGTATGCCCGGCTTGGCGTGCACGTCATAGGCGCCCGCGATCTGGCTCTTGGGGTCGCGCACGCCGGGCCAGGTGGCACCCTCGGCCTTCAGGAATGCCCGGGCGGGATCGTCGGCATCCTGGAAGACGACGCCGAGGACCGCCACGTCGGGGTGGCGGCTCTCGAGTTGCTGGAGGACGGGGAACTCGGTCCGGCACGGCTGGCACCACGACGCCCAGAAGTTCAGGACGACCCGGCGCCCCTTGTAGTCGCCGAGCACGATCGGATGGCCGGCCAGGTCCTTGCTGTCGAAGAGGGGGGCGGCCCGGCCGACGAGCCCGCTGCCGCCCGTCCCACTGCCGGTCGCCCGGAGGAACACGGCCACCACCAGGAGGAGGCCGGCACCGATGGTGGCCACGAACAGGGCGCGGCGGGCGAGCGACATGGCCCGCGGGTCGCTAATGGCGGGGCTCGGCGGGAGGCGACTTGGCCAGCTCGTGAGCTACGTCATCCCAGGTGAGGACCTTGGGCATCGCCTCCGACCCCGCGGCCATGGGGGCGCCCGCCGCCAGGACGGGTACCGGCCGGATGTCGGGGTGGAGCCGGCGGATGAGGTCCTCCTCACCCGCGGCTGCGCTGGCCGCCCGGTCCTCGGCGGCGGCCCCGCCCTTGTACTGGGACGCGGCCCAGCGGAAGAACATCACGGTGATGATCCCCCAAAGGTAGAACGTCCCCCCGACCTTCATGATGGCACCCGCCAGTTGCTGGTCGCTGATGGCGTCGAAGCCCGCGATGGGGTGCGGCGCGAGGGCGTAGAAGCGGTACACCACCCCTGTGGACATGGCCAGGAAGGCGGCGGGCACGTTGGGCACGATGGACTGCGCGAACAGGTAGACCATCCGCCCGGGGGCGGTCATGGTCGGGAATTCCTCCAGGCGGTTGACTACCGGGAACCACATGAACAGCGCCGAAACGAACAGCAGCAGGTGGGCCCAGAAGTGGAGGTAGTGATGTTCGAGGGTCCCGTTCACCCAGAACGGGGCGTGGGAGATTCCTATCACGGCGTTGAACAACAACCCGGCCACGATGGGCCGGCACATCACGCGCACGGTGCCGGCGGCGGCGCGTGAGCGCAGCAGGCGCCGAGTGAGCCACGTCGGTATGCCGAGCAGCAGCAGGGGCGGCGCGACCAGGCTGATCAGCATGTGCTGGAGCATGTGGGCGCTGAACAAGTAATTCTCGGCCAGGTCATGGATGGGCCAGTCGCTGGCCACTTCGAGCGCCGCCAGGCCGGCGAGGAAGCACACGACCTGGCGCCGGGTGACGATCGTCCGCCGGCCGGCGAGCACCTTGGGCCCGATGCGGCGAATGGCGTACCAATACGCGAAGGCCGAGACGGCGATGATGAACCATGTGTCGGGGTGGGCGTGGAAGGCCCACGGGTTCACCGCCGCCATGCTCATCAGCTGTGGGCTCCGTGGGTGGTGGAGAACACCCCCAACAACAGGAACACGATGACGTAGACGCTAATGGCCAGCACGATCCCTGTCACGAACAACCGCCGCAGGACCTTGTTGTCGAAGCGCAGGTGCATGAAGTACGAACCGACCAGGAAGAACTTCACCGCCGCCAGGATTATCAGGAGCGGCGCGCTGGTATCGCCGAGTCCCTTGATGTAGGAGATGGCGACCTCGACGGCGGTGATGACACCGAGGATGAGGGCGACCTTCATGTATTGGGCGTCGGTGGGATGGGCGCCATGGGCGCCGGCATCGGTGGCCGGCGGGTGCTCGGGGGCTTCGGCCACTACGGGGGCGTCGGTCATCGGATCTGGAGGGGGCGGGTCACGTGGGCCACCGGGGACGGGATGAGGTAGACGACGGTGAAGATGACAATCCAGACCACGTCCACGAAGTGCCAGTACAGCCCGATGATCTCCACAACCTGGGTCTTCGATTGAGGCAGGCGGCCCCGGGCTGACATGAGCACCAGCGACAGCAGCATCATGATGCCGAGAGTGACGTGGACGCCGTGGAAGCCGGTGAGCACGAAGAAGCTCGAGCCGAAGAGGTTGGTCCGCACCGTCAGGCCTTCGTGGATGAACGAGGTGAACTCGTAGACCTGGCCGCCGATGAACACCGTGCCCAGCAACGCAGTGGCGGTGAGCCAGAGCCGCAGCCGGCGATGATCGCCGCGCTGGATGGCGGCGAGGGCCAGGACCATGGTCAGCGAACTCATCAGGAGGACGAACGAGCTGATCGACGTGTACGGGATGTCGTACACCTGCTTCGGCCCAGGACCGCTGAAGTTGCGCCCCCGGTACAGGAAGTAGGTCGAGATGAGGGCGCCGAAGAGCAGGCATTCAGAGCCGAGGAAGCTCCACATGGCCAGCTTCTCGTTGGAAACGCCGGTGTTGGTGACCGGGCTCAAGCCATGTTCGGCCGGCGTCTCCCCGGGGCTCTCGTCGAGAACTTCGGGCGGGGTGGTGGTCGTCATGAGTTGGTCCCTCCCCCGTCCGGCGTGGCCTCAGGACCCGCCGCTGGGGTCTCCGGTGGAGTAGCCGGCGGGGCCGCCGCTGGAGTGGCCGGTGAGGCCGCCGCGGGGCCGCCGGTGGAGTAGCAGGCGGGGTGGCCGGGGCCTCGCCGGCGGCTGACCCCGAAGGTGCCGCCGGAGATGACGGCGCCTCGATCGCCGCCTGGTCGGCAGGGGTCGCTCCGACGAGCGCCGGCTGCTGATGGTCGTCGAGCGCCGCGTGCTCCTCCTCGGGCTCGGCCGAGGGCTCGAGGCCCCAGGCGTACAGGCTGCCGATGGTGATGAGCCCGCCGATGACCGAAACCACGTAGTTGGTGCCGTTGCTATGGCCGAGGATCATCCCGTAGGCGATGACGAGGAGCCCGAAGGACGCCACGATGGGGAAGTACGACGGCGACGGCATGTGGATGTGCTGGCCGGGCGACGCGTAGTTCGTGCCGGACCCCGACCTCACAACCTGGTAGCTGGGCAGCCTCACCAGGCGGCCTTCCTCGTCCTCGGTGTACTTGCGGTGCCAGTAGTCGTCGATGGAGTGCACCGTTGGGATCTCGGCGAAGTTGTACTCCGGCGGCGGCGACGGGATCGACCACTCGAGTGTCCGGGCGTCCCACGGGTCGGCCTCGACCAGGGGCGTCTTGGGCGTCACCACGAAGATGTTGTACATCGCGACCAGGATCCCGAGGGCGATGATGAAGGCCCCGAAGGTGGAGACCATGTTCCAAAAGCCCAGGTGGAGGCTCTTGTCGTAGGTATAGACCCGCCGCGGCATGCCCTGCAGGCCCAGGATGTGCATGGGTCCGAAGGTCAGGTTGAAGCCGATGAAGTTGAGCCAGAAGTGGATCTTGCCCAACCGCTCGTCGAGCATCCGGCCGAAGGCTTTGGGGAACCAGTAGTAGATCGCCCCGAAGATGCCGAACATCGAGCCGCCGAACAGCACGTAGTGGAAATGGGCCACCACGTAGTACGTGTCGGTTTGCTGGCGGTCATGCGGCGACAGCGAGTGGGTGACGCCGGACAGGCCGCCGATGGTGAACATGACAATGAACCCGATGGCGAACAGCATCGGCGTGGTCAACCGCAGCGATCCCCCCCACAGGGTTCCGATCCAGTTGAAGATCTTCACCCCGGTCGGGACCGCGATGAACATGGTCGACACCGAGAAGGCGGACACCGCCACCGGTCCGAGGCCAACGGCGAACATGTGGTGGATCCAGACGCCCCAGCCCATGAAGCCGATGGCGATGCCGGAGAACACCATGACGGGGTACCCGAACAGCGGCTTGCGGGCGAACACCGGCAGCACCTCGGACACCATGCCCATGGCGGGCAGGATCAAGATGTAGACCTCCGGGTGGCCGAACAGCCAGAAGAGGTTCTGCCACAGCACGGGGTCACCGCCCGCCGCCGGATTGAAGAAGTTCGCCCCGAAGTTGCGGTCGAACATCAAGAGGAATAGCGCCACGGTGATGATCGGCATGGCGAAGACCGTCAGGAACTGGGCGATGAGCGACATCCAGCTGAAGATGGGCATCTTCAGCAGCGTCATGCCGGGTGCTCGCATGTTGAGGCAGGTGATGACGATGTTGATGGCGCCGGCGGTGCTCGCGATGCCGAGCAGCAGCAGGCCGAACACCCAGAAGTCACTCCCCCGGCCGGGCAGGTAGCCCGGGATGCTGGTATTCGGGGCGTAGCCGAACCAGCCGCCGTTGGGGGCGCCGCCGAACAGGAAGCTCGAATACAGGAAGATGCCGCCGAAAAGGAACAACCAATAGCTGAAGGCGTTCAGTCGGGGAAAGGCGACGTCTCGTGCCCCGATCTGGAGGGGGACGATGTAGTTGGCGAAGCCCACCGACACCGGCATGATGACGAGGAAGACCATCGTCGTGCCGTGCATGGTGAAGACCTGGTTGTACTGGTTGGCCGACAGGACGTGGCCGTTGGGCCGGGCCAGCTGCAGGCGGATGAGCAGGGCCTCGATACCGCCCAGCAGGAAGAACGCGAACCCGGTGACGGTGTAGAGGATCCCGAGCCGCTTGTGGTCGACCGTGGTGATCCAGCTCCAGAAGCCCTCGTTGGACTTGGGCCGGTGCAGGAAAGGCGACCCCAGGGGCGCGTCCGGCTTGTCGGCATCTCCCGAGATGGTCGCCGGGGGTGGCTCGAGAACGATCGCCATTTAGTTGACTCCCTTGCGGCAGCCGCAATTCGCCGTCACGGGACTCACTTGAGGGTGTCCAGGTAGGCGATGAGCTGATTGATCTGGGGCTCGGACAAGTTGAGGTTGGGCATCACGGATCCCGGCTTCTGGCCCGGAGGGTTGGCGAGCCAAAGCCGCAGGTTGTTGTCGGTGGTGGCGAAGATGCCGCCCGCGAAGACCGACCGGCTGGCGAAGTGGGTCAGGTTCGGCCCGACGACGCCCTCGGAAATCCCCGTGATCGTGTGGCAGCCGGCGCAGCCCGCGGTACCGAACACCTTGGCGCCGGTCGCCGCCACGTCGGTGGCCCCCCCGGCGGCCGGCACTACCGGCGGCGCTTCCTCGCCGGTGACCCAGGTGGCGTAGTCGTCGGGTGTTTGCGCGACGACCCGCAGACGCATGTTGGCGTGGGAAGTGCCGCAATACTCGGCGCACTGGCCGTAGTAGGTGCCGGGGGTGTCAGCCTCGATGACCAGCTTGTTGTGGCGACCGGGAATGGCGTAGAGCTTTCCGGCCAGCTCCGGGACCCAGAAGTTGTGGATGACGTCGACCGAGGTCAAGGTGACCACGACCTTCTCCTTGACCGGGATGTGAATCTCAGTCGCGGTGGTGAAGTCGGTCTTGGTGGGGTCGGTACGGTTGGCGTAGTCCGCCTGCCACCACCAGCGATGGCCGGTCACGTTGATTGTCAGCGCGTCCTTGGGGAAGGTGCTGAGGTCGAAGACGAACTTGACGGTCGGGATGGCGATCGAGGCCAGCAGCAGCGCCGGCGCGATGGTCCAGGCGATCTCGGCTCGGGTGTTGCCGTGGACCTGGCGGGGAGCCTCGTCATCGGAGCGGGCCCGGAAGCGGAACACGCAGTAGCCGACCAGCCCGCCGACCAGGCAGAACACCGCGACTGCGATCCAGAACACCGGGATGAACAGGCTGTTCTCGAGGCGGGCGATCGAGCCGTGGGCCTTCAGTGTGTCCTGGCTGGCGTTGCTGACACAGCTGCTCAGGATCAGGATGAGGCCGCCCGCGAGGGCGGCCCGCTGGAGCATCGCCTTCGCCTTCGGGGCTCGCGTCATGGCTCCCGTCGTGGCTCCCGTCACGGCGTAGCTCCGGTGCCGGCCGCGGCGGTGACGACGAATGTGCCCACCATCGATGTGGGGTGGAAGTCGCAACGGAAGGTGTAGGTGCCCGCGGGCATGTCGAACGTATGGGTGTAGGTGATCTTCTTCACGCCCTTGATCGGCTCACCGGTCCAAAACGGGGCTCCGCTGGCGCTGTAGACGGCAACGTTGTGATACACGGGGTCGAGGTTCGTGAAATTGATGGTGGCCAACTGGCCGGACACCACCGTGAGGGTCTTTTCGGCAAATGCCGTATTCTTGGCTTGGACGGCGAGCGGTGCCGGTCCGGTCTCGAGATGGTCGAAGGTCCGGTAGCCATGGGCGGCACTGACGCTGCCTGCGCTCACGACTGCTACCACCGCCAAGCAGCCCAGGAAAACCAGGCTGTTACGACCGAGGTCGGGACGCGCGGCCAGCATGAAAAAGGCGCCCAGCAGCAGCAGGGCCAAGGCGAGGGCGGCGATGATCGACCCCGTTCGGGGCAGGGTCAGGAGCAGCCGGGAGATGCTGATCACGATCACCGCGATGAGGCCCACGGCGATAATCGGCAGGCCGACCGGCGACAGCAGGCGCGACGAGATCCGGGCGCCTTCTCGGGCCGTGAAGCTGGCATCGTCCCGCCATGCCTGGCTGAGCCAGCCGGCGGCCGCGATGAAGCCGCAGACCAGGCCGACGATGACGAGGCTGTGACCCACCGCGACGCCGATGGCGAAGATCCCGAGGGCCGCAGCCGCCACGAACGGCCACGGCGACGGCTTTGGCGCCTGCGACCGGCCGACGCTCACCATCTGCAGTGGGGGCGTATCGCCCGCCGACGCGAAGCGCGTCGCCCGGTCGGAGAACCCCGAACCGGCCAGCGCGAGCCCGGCCAGTGCGACGGCGAGCGAGATGCCGAACAGCAGGATGAAGCCGCCGGGATCGTCGGCCGCCACGGCCACTCCGACCGCCATGATGAAGGCGACGGTGGCCAGGCCCAACTCGATCTTCGCAATGGTGTTGATCATCTGACCCCTCCTCTCCCTCTCAGGTGAACAGCCATACGGCGCTGAATACCGCCAGCCAGGCGACGACCACGAAGTCCCAGTACCACGCCACCGCCCGGAGCATCTCCGCATTGGTCGGTGTCATTTGCCGCCCGAGGACCCGGGCCAGGACCAGCAGCACGGCCACAATCCCGAGGATCGCCACCGCCCCCGACGCCACCAACATGGCGAAGAAGATGACGCCGTAGGCCCCGATCTTGGCGTCGCCGGGACCAAACCCGACCTTGCTGCCCAACTGCCACAGCAACAACACGAAAGCCGAGCCGAACCCCGCGGTGAGCAGCAAGCCCCAGATGCCCTGGGCAGGATCGCCCCTTTTCACCGCGTAGGCGGCCCACTCGACGGTGACGGCGCTCATCAGGATGGTGATCGCCAGCATGTTGCCGAGGTAGACGTCGAGGCTGACGCCCTTGGGGGGCCACACCGAGGCGACGTGGCCGATTATCACGTAGGCCGCGATCAGGGTGGCAAACAGCGCCAGTCCGCCGGTAACGACCACCAGGACGCCGATGTTGAGGAGGTTGCGGACCCGGGCGCGCTCGCCCGATGTGAGGGCCAGGGGAGCGGTCACTTGGCCTCCGCCTGGCGCAGGTAGAACAGTGGCGCCTCGGAGCGGACTTCGGGCACGGTGTCGAAACCCCACGGCGGCGGCGGTGACGTGGTCGCCCATTCGAGGGTGAGGCCGCCGTAGGGGTCGTCGCCGGCCACCGCCCCCTTCCCCCGGGCGACGCTCATGACCAGGTCGGCGAGGAGCAGCAGGACGCTCAGCACGACGAGAACGCCGCCCACCTCGGCCACCAGGTACAGCCCCTTCTGGTACGAGGTGATCCCGGTCGTCTGGCCGAGGGGCACACCGTTGTAGCCGAGGAAGTAGTAGGCGAGACCGGTCGCTGCGAACCCGGCGAACATGCTCAGCATGACCAGGCCCCCCATTGCCGAGCGCAGCGACCGGCCCCAGATCTTGGGCGCCCAGTGGTACAGGGCACCGACAGCGAGCAGCGTGGGGGGACCGACGACCACCGTGTGGACGTTGCCCGCGATCCACGAGCTGCTGCCGCCGATCCCGGCCACATGGTGGAGGGCGGCGCCAAGAACGTTGGCGGCGCCGCTGACCCACAAACCGATGGCGCCGGCGACAAAGAGGAGACTGACGTGGAACCGGGGCTCGCCGCCCGCCGCGGTGCCCAGCCACATGAGGACCGTGAGACCGAGGGGGATCGCGATGGCGCCGGTGATCACGCTGTAGGTCGGCACGATCACCGCAGTGATGGCGCTGGTGCCCGCGGCCCACGCCCCGAGACTCAGGGCTCCCATCACGGCCAGCAGGATCAGCAGAGCCCGGTGCTGGAGGAGGGGCCGCCGGGCGTGGGTGGCCACGATGTCGCTGGCGGCGCCGAGGGCCACGATGGTGATGAGGTAGATGTCCGGCCGGCCGTAGAGCCAGATCGCCCGCTGCCAGATGGCCGGGCTGCCGTGGCTGGTGGCGAGGAACAGCTGACCCCCGAAGCGTTGATCGAGTCCGAGGAGCAGGAGGCCGGCTAGGAAGACCGGGGTGGCGACGAGGGTGACGGCGCTCGCGACCATGGTGGCCCAGGCGAAGGCAGGTACCCGCAACAGTGTCATTCCCTCGCTGCGCAGGCCGGCGACGGTGACGAGGAGCGACGCCGATGCCAGGAGAAAGCCGATGGCCACCAGGCCGAGGCTCATGATCCAGAGCATGGTTGCGGCGTCAGCGCCGCCGGGCAATGCGGCCATGGGGGTGGACTGGGTGATACCGAGGTTGAGCTGGCCGTTCGAGCTGACCAGGTAGCTGGCGAGGAAGCACAGACCGCCGATGAGGTAGGTCCAGAACCCGAGAGCGCTCAGGCGGGGTAGGGCGAGGCGCCCGGCACCGACCTGCAGGGGCACGACGTAGGTCGCCAGACCGATCCAGATGGCGGTGAGGAACAGCAGGACGCCGCTTTGGGCGTGGAGCCCGTAAAGGCGGGCGAAGCGGTTGGCCGCCACGCTCAGGCCCGGGGACGCCTGCTTGGCCCCGATGACCAGCGCCGCCACCCCGCTCACGACGAGGAAGCCGAAGGCGGCAAAGACGAACATCAATCCCAGACGTTTGTGATCGCCGGTGTTGATCCAGCTGTCGGTCGCTACGGTCGCGGCCGGTGTCGGCGGGGTGCCCGCGGACGTCTCGACAGCTGGTCGCTCTTGGAGGATCGTCATCGCCTTCCGGACCCTCCGGTGGTCAGGAGATTGGGCGGGGGGACTCTACACAGCAGCACCCCAACCGGGGAAAACGGGGCTTTCAGCGACGCCGGTTCACGCATGGCGCACCAATTGGTCGACGGCGATGGCGGCAAACAACAAGGTGAGGTACGTGATCGACCAGCCGAACAGCCGCATGGCCCGGGCTTCGGTGCGCTCCCGGTACAGCTGCAGGGCAGAGGCGAGGAACACGCCGCCGAGCACGACCGCCGACACCCAGTAGATGGGACCCATGCCACCGACCGCCCCGAACGCCAAGGTGGTGGCCCACAACACGACGGTGTAGATGACGATCTGGCGGGCGGTCGACTCCATGGTGGCGACCGCGGGCAGCATCGGGACTTCGGCGGCCACGTAGTCGGCGCGGTAGCGGATGGCGAGGGCCCAGAAGTGCGGCGGCGTCCACACGAAGATGACCCCGAACAGCACGATCGGCGCCAGGCTGATCGTGCCCCGCACCGCCGCCCAGCCGATGAGGACCGGCATGGCGCCGGCGGCGCCGCCGATGACGATGTTCTGCGTCGAGGTCCGCTTGAGCCAGAGGGTGTAGACGAACACATAGAAAAGGGTCGCGGTGACGGCGAGGACCGCCGAGAGCAGGTTGACGAGCAGGGCCAGCTCGATGAAGGCGGCTACTTCCAGGGCGATGGCGAAGGTGAGCGCCGCGGTCGGGGTCACGGCACCGGTGACGAGGGGGCGCCGGGAGGTGCGGTGCATGATGGCGTCGATGTCGCGGTCGACGTACATGTTGATGGCGTTGGCCCCGCCGGCGGCGAGGGTGCCGCCGATGAGGGTGGCCACGACAAGCCATCCGTCGGGCAGGCCACGGGCGGCGACGACCATCGTCGGCACCGTCGTGACGAGCAGCAACTCGATGATGCGGGGCTTGGTCAGCGAGACGTAGGCCTTGGCCTTGTCGAGGAGCCGATGGTCACCCACCGCTGGCACGCGGGTGGTACTTACCGCCACACGGACCATTCCCGCCGGGAGAGACATTCGGGCATTGGGCCCGACAATATGGCGACGGTGCGACCGGCGACAAAGCGGGACCTCGCCAGGCGCTCCGGGGGGCTCGGCGGGGTGGGGGCAAGCTCCTTGTCGGCGGTCGTGGGATGGACCCGGCGGCGAGCGGCGGTCGCCATCGGCGAGGTGCCCGTAGCATGACGGCCAGTGCCGCCCGATCCCCCTCCCACCCTCCTCAGGCGCCTGCGGAGTTTCCGGCTGTCGCCGCTCGGCTACCGCCGGGTGTGCCTGTTCGGTGTCTGGGCCCTCGGTTTCATCATCGTGACCGGCGCCGCCGTACGCCTCACGGGCTCCGGTCTCGGCTGTCCCGACTGGCCGACCTGCGCCCACAACCATCTCGTCGCCCCCTGGCAGTACCACGCCCAGATCGAGTTCGGAAACCGCATGGTCACCGGCGCCGTGTCGTTTGCGGTGATCGCAGCCGTTCTCGGCTCCGCTATCCGCCGGCCCCGGCGTCGCGACCTGAACTGGCTCTCGTGGGGGCTGGTGGCGGGGCTGGTTGGCCAGATCGTGCTCGGCGGCGAGTCGGTCCGCCACAACCTCGATCCCCCCTACATCATGGCGCACTTCATGCTCTCCCTGCTCCTCCTGTTGGACGCGGTGGTGCTCTATCACCGAGCAGGATTCGCCGACGGACCGGTCGACGATCAGGGGCGGGCGCAGCCGGCAGGCGCCGCCATCCCGCTGGTCTCGCCCGAGTTGCTGGTCATGGGGCGCATCCTTCCGGTGGCCGCAGCCGTCGCCATTTTTCTCGGCACCGTCGTCACCTCGACAGGACCCCACGGGGGCGACCCCAAGGCCCGGCGGTTCAACTTCTCGCTGCACGACGTGGCGCGGTTGCACAGCGCGGCGGTGCTTCTGTTCCTCGCTTTCACCGTGGTCACCCTGTGGCGGCTGACACGCATGGGCGCGCCGGCGGACGTGATGCGCCGCGGCGAGATCCTGCTCACGGTGCTCCTTTTCCAGGGTGCAGTGGGCTACCTGCAGTACTTCGCCGGCGTCCCGACGTGGTTGGTCGCGATCCACGTCACCCTGGCCACGGCCCTGTGGGCGGTCACGGTGCAATTCACACTCGGTCTCACCTCCCGGCCGGCCAGGCGGGCCGCCGCTCGCCCGAAATCGGCGGAGGCTTCCGTTGCAGTTGACGTTTCCGGGACCGGGGCGCCGGGCGACGGCCTGCTGGCCCCGGCCTAGATCGACAAGGAGGCATCGTGGCGACATCGGCACCCGCCCCGGTACGAACTGACGAACCGGACATCGGCGA
The DNA here is from genome assembly GCA_963851105.1 of uncultured Actinomycetota bacterium. Lineage (GTDB taxonomy): Bacteria > Actinomycetota > Acidimicrobiia > Acidimicrobiales > Palsa-688 > DATARN01. The sequence goes on along the minus strand of CAWKNP010000003.1, from coordinate 121,859 downwards.
ATCCACCGCCGAGGACCATCCCTGGATCGTCCTCGTCTGGAACGACCCCATCAACCTCATGTCCTACGTCACCTTCGTGTTCCAGAAACTGTTCGGCTACTCCAAGGAGAAGGCCGAGAAGCTCATGTTGGACGTCCATCTGAAGGGCCGGGCAGTGGTCTCCAACGGGCCCCGGGAGAAGGCGGAGCTCGATGTTTTCCGCCTCCACGAGCACGGGCTGTGGGCGACCATGCAGCACGACACGTGAGCCGGTTCCGGGGTCGGCGGTTCGGCGGCGGGGCCCAGGCGGTGCAACGGGTGCGCTCTGGGATCTACCGCGTCACCCTCTCCCCCCAGGAGCGGGAGATCCTGCGCGACCTGCCGCGACAACTGAAGGAACTGCTCGAGCAGACCGACGACCCGGCCCTGCGGCGGCTCTTTCCGCCGGCCTACGTCGACGACCCCGAGGGCGAGGCCGAGTACCGCCGGCTCATGGGCGACGACCTGTTGCGGGGCCGCCAGGCCGCCCTGGACACGATGGCTGCGACGATGGACGAAGCCGAGTTGGACGAAAGCCAGATGACCGCCTGGTTGAGCTCGTTGAACGACATCCGCCTCGTGCTCGGCACCCAGCTCGACATCCAGGAGAGCGACGAGCCGATGAGCACGCCGGTCCACCAGCTCTACTACTACCTGACGGCCCTGCAGGACGCGGTCATCACAGCCATGGCGTCGCAGTTCGACTAGCCGGCGGGGAGCGGTTCGACTGGATGGCATCTGCGGGAGTAGACCGGCACCATGGATCTCGACGCCGCACGGAGCTTCCTGCGCGAGCACAGCCGATCCGTGCTCGCCACCAACCGCCGAGACGGAACGCCCCAAATGTCGCCGGTCATCCACGCCGTCGACGACCAGGGCCGGGTCAACATCTCGAGCCGCCAGACCGCCTTCAAGGTCCGCAATCTGCACCGCGATCCCCGGGCGTCGTTGTGCGCGGTGGCGGACGAGTGGTTCGGCAGTTGGATCCAGGTCGACGGCACGGCCGCGATCGTCTCGCTGCCCGAAGCCATGGAACTGTTGGTGGAGTACTACCGCAGTCTCCAAGGCGAGCATCCCGATTGGGACGAGTACCGCCAAGCGATGGTCCGCGACCAGCGCTGCATCATCCAGCTGACCATCGAGCGGGCAGGTCCCGACCGTCACGGCTGACCCGACGACCGAGGTGATCACCGAGCAGCGGCTGCCGGTCATCGGCGGCGTCGAGTTGGCCGTGCGGGTGTCGGGGGCTCAAGGTTGTGGCCTCCCGGTGGTGCTCGTCCACGGGTTGGCGTCCAATGCCCGGACCTGGGACGGCGTCGCCGCCCGCCTCGCCGCCCTCGGCCATCCCGTGGCGGCCGTCGACCAACGGGGCCACGGCCGCTCCGACAAGCCCGACACCGGCTACGACTTCGCCACCGTCACCGCCGACCTGGCGGCGGTGATCGCCGGCCTCGGCTGGGATCGTCCCCTCGTCGCCGGGCAGAGCTGGGGCGGCAACGTCGTCGTGGAGCTGGCGGTCCGCCACCCGTCTTCGACCGGGGCCATTGCCTGCGTGGACGGGGGCACGTTGGAGGTGGCTCGACGTTTTCCCAGCTGGGAGCAGTGCCTGGCCGCTCTGACCCCGCCCCGGCTTACCGGCATCAGCGCCCAGGACTTCGAAACCATGGTCCGCACCTGGCACCCCGACTGGACCCCCGAGGCGGTGGCAGGAACCCTGGCCAACATGGAGGTCCGGGCCGACGGGACCATCACCCCGTGGCTCACTCTTCCCCGGCACCTGCAGATCGTCCGCCATCTCTGGGAGCACCACCCGCCGCAGCGATGGCCCTTCGTCAGCGTCGGTGTTCTCCTCATCCCGTCGGTCCTGGCCGACGACGAGGGCGTGGCGGCGGCGCGGGCGGCCCTCGGCGATCGGGTGCGCGTGGCTCCATTTCCCGGTGCCGACCACGACGTCCATGTCCAGCACCCGGTGGAGGTGGCCGATCTCCTGCATGCTGCCGCCGAGGGCGCCGGTCCTGGCGCTCACGGCGGGGCCGGCGGGCCGGGCGGGGCCGGCGGGCCGGGCGGTGCCACGGGGCCATGAGCGGGCCCCGCATGCTCGTGATCATGGGGTCGGGCGAGACCAGCCCAACCATGGTCAAGACGCACCGGGAAGTGTTTGGCCGTCTGGGCGCCACCGATGGCGCGGTCCTGCTCGACACTCCATTCGGGTTCCAGGAAAACGCCGACGAAATCTCGGCGAAGGCCATCGAATATTTCCGCACCAGCGTGGGCCGCACTGTGACCGTGGCCAGTTTCCGGCGGGCCCGTGACCTCGATCCGGTGGCCCAGGAAGCAGCGATGTCCGCAATACGCGCCGCACGATGGGTCTTCGCGGGGCCCGGCAGCCCTACCTACACGCTGCGGCAGTGGGCGGGCTCGGAGATCCCCGACCTGTTGGCCGACAAGTTGGCCCGCGGTGGCGTCGTGACCTTCGCCAGCGCGGCCGCCTTGACCCTCGGCCGGGTAACGGTTCCGGTGTACGAGATCTACAAGTCCGGCGCCGACCCCACATGGGCCGAGGGCTTCGACCTCCTCGGGCCGCTCGGCCTTCCGGTCGCGGTCATCCCCCATTACGACAACGCCGAAGGGGGCAGCCACGACACCCGGTTCTGCTACCTGGGAGAACGCCGGCTGCGGATCCTCGAGGCCCAACTTCCCGCCGGGGCGTTCGTGCTCGGCGTCGACGAGCACACCGGCCTGGTGCTCGACCTCGACGGCGCCACGGCGACGGTCGTGGGCCTCGGTCAAGTGACGGTGCGCCGGAAGGGTCGCTCGGCGACCATCGCCTCGGGGACCACGGTTCCCATCTCCGCACTCCCGACCTATGGCGACGCGGGCGAGCGCGCCGGGGCCGCCCATGATGGCCGGGCCGCCAAGGTCGCCGGCGGGCCGAGCGAGGGCTGCCGCGACGGCGAGGGCGGCGGCGGCGGGGTGCAGCGGCGGCGGCGGAGGTTGCAGCCCGGGCCACGACACCGTTGCTGGCTACGATCCGCCAGCACGAGGAGACGTTCGACCGGGCCATAGCTGACCGTGATGTCGACGCCGCAGTTCGGGCCATCCTCGAACTCGATGATGCCCTGGCGGCGTGGGGCGCCGACACCCTGCAATCGGACGACCAGGACCGAGGGCGCGGGGCTCTGCGGCGAATGGTCGTGCGGCTGGGCACCGTCGCCCGCCTCGGGGCGCGGGACCCCCGCCAGGTGGTCGGTCCGTACGTAGAACGCCTCCTGGCGCTGCGCGACGCCGCCCGCCAGGGCCGGCGCTTCGCCGAGGCCGACGACATCCGGGACCAGCTGGTCCTGCTCGGTGTCTCGATCCGCGACACGGCGGCGGGCACGCAGTGGGATCCGCCGGCTGACGGCTTCCCGGGGTCCTCCGACTAGCGCCTTGGTATCGTGGCCAGGCTCTCGGACCCGGCCCCCATCGTCTAGCGGCCTAGGACACCGCCCTTTCAAGGCGGCAGCACGGGTTCGAATCCCGTTGGGGGTGCCCAGACGCCGTTGCGCAGCCAGACGGCCCGAGTCGCGAGGGGCGGGACCGGCCCAGGGACCCCAAAGTGCTGCGAAACGACGGTATTACGTCGTTTCGCAGCAGGAGAGGCCGCAGGACGAACGCCCCTTTCCCCGGGTTGACCCCAAAGTGCTGCGAAACGACGGTATTACGTCGTTTCGCAGCAGGAGAGGAGGAAGGATGTCACACCGGACATTCATACTCCATGAAATGGTCAGAGACTACGCCGGCATCGCCGGCCGCCAGCACGCTCTCGTGACGACCTCCCAGATGGGGGAACACGGTTTCTCGCCGAGGCAGGTCTATTGGGAGGCGACGAAGGGGCTGATCATCCGGGTGCGCCCTCACGTGTACCGCATCGCCGGCGCACCGGTCACATGGGAGCAGACGCTCCTCGCCGCGGTGTTGAGCGTTGGTCGGGACGCGGTCATCTCGCATACCACCGCCGCTGCAGTGTGGCAGCTGCGCCACAGCGCCCGAGACCACGCCGGCCTCCATCTGACGACCCGACACCGGATCCAAGCCAACGGCGTCACCGGCCACCAGACCGTGCTTCCGCCCTCGGCGCGGACGGTCTTAAACCGGATCCCGATCACCACGGTGGAGCGCACGATCATTGACCTGGCGGGGACACTTTCGCTGACCCAGCTCGGGCAGTGCGTGGACGACGCAATGCGCCGAGGCCTCCTGCGCCTCGAGCGACTGCGCCATCAAGCAGCACTGGCGGCGCCGGCGCACGGAAGGCCGATCGAACCGGTCCATGGGATCCTGGCCGATCGCATACCGGGCTACCGACCCGACGACAGCGACTTCGAGACGAGGATGAACCGCATGTGGGACCGGTTGGGCCTGCCGCACGCCGAGCGCCAGTTCCCAGTAACGGTGGATGGGACCACTTACCGCCTCGACCGGGCGATCGTTGCCGAAAAGATCGGTACCGAGTGGGACAGCTACCGCTACCACAACGCCACGTCCGACCGCGACTACGACAGCAACCGCCGGGCCCGGCTGGTCGGCGCCGGTTGGCTCATCGTCCCGGTCACGGCCAACACCGAGCCAGAATTGGTCGCCCGAGCGGTGCTGCGGGCCTACCAGGACCGGAGGGGCCAGACGAGGGGCCAAGCGGCCGACCAGGCGCCCGGCCAAGCCAACGGTGCCGCGAATGTCGCCTGACGGGAGACCCGCCCGGTGGCGCCGTGTATTGTCGGCTGGCCCCCTTGGGGGTGTTGGTCCTGTGGTGCAGCTTGGAGTGCACGCCGGCCTGTCAAGCCGGAGGCCGCGGGTTCAAATCCCGTCAGGACCGCGGTCGGATAGCTCAGTTGGTAGAGCGCGCGCCTGAAAAGCGCGAGGTCGCCGGATCGACGCCGGCTCCGACCACGGCAGAAATCCAGGCCAGGCGAGGCCGGTGCCAGGCACGGTCAGTCCGGTGTCAGACCGGTGCACGCCGGGCCGGTGCCAGGCGAAGCCGGTGCCAGGCGAGGCCGACGCCAGGCCAAACCGGCCGAGCCCAGGCCGGCGCCGACACCAGGCGAGGCCGATGCCCGGTCGGTGCCACGCCGACACGGCCAAGACCAAGCCCCGTCCCGGCCAGGTGCCCGGAAGGTCAATCGGAACCCGAGGTCCCTCCAGGCCCCCGCGCCGCCCCTGCCGTGGCCCCAGCTGTAGGCCAAAAAGGTCCAGCGCCACGGCATTCGGATCAACTCTGTATCCGCGAGTGCCCTTGACGGTCTTCCCCTGTGACGCGCCTGCGTCTAACCGCCACCACGAACACTGCGCCCTTACTGCAGTCGCTGTGGGACATCCAAGAGGAGAACTCACATGAGCTTGTTTGGCAAAAAGCCCGACCCGACGCGCACGCGAGGCCGCAGTGTCGTAGCCCGAGCATTGGGCGGCACCGCGGTCGCGGCGATGTGCATCGCGACCCTGACCACCGGAGCCGGCGCCGCCGGCCTTGCGAGAGACACGTCCCCCTCACCCAAAGCCACGGCCCCACCGCCCGCCTCGGCGACGGCCGACAACGCCGCGCAGAACCCGCAGGCGGTCGACACCACCGACACCTCGCCTGGGCTGCTGCGCCCCCTGACCAAGTTCCAGACCCAGAAGGCCTGCGGCGTTGCCGCGGCCGGACACGCCCGGTGCTTTGCGCTCGTCGTCCACCCGCAGGAACTGGTCGCCAACGGCAACCTCACCCTCCCCAATGGCTACGGGCCGGCCGATCTGCGATCGGCGTACGGGTTGCCCGCCAACCTGGGCACCGGCAACACCATCGCGATTGTCGACGCATTCGACGATCCCTCCGCGGCTGCCGACCTGGCCCAGTACCGCTCGACGTACGGTCTTGCGGCGTGTAACGCCGGCTGCTTCACCAAGTACAACCAGGCGGGAGCCACCTCCCCGATGCCGTCCGCGAATAGCGGATGGGCAGTAGAGATCTCCCTCGACGTCGACATGGCGTCGGCAATATGCCCCCGGTGCCACATTGCCCTCGTCGAGGCGAACAGCTCGAGCATGAGCGACCTGGCCGCGGCAACCAACACCGCAGCCTCCATCCCCGGTGTCGTCGCCATCTCGAACAGCTACGGAAGCTCGGGCGAGTTCAGCAGCGAGACCAGCTTCGACGCCAGCTACAACCACCCGGGGATCCTCGTCACGGCATCGAGCGGTGACAGCGGCTTCGGCGTCAGCTACCCCGCGGCCTCCTCCGTTCTGACCGCGGTCGGCGGGACCTCGCTGGTCAAGAACAGCACGGCCCGGGGCTGGGGCGAGACCGCCTGGTCCGGCGCCGGCAGCGGCTGCTCGGCGTTCGAGTCCAAGCCCGCCTGGCAGCACGACGGGGGCTGCGCCCGGCGCAGCGTCGCCGATGTCTCGGCTGTCGCCGACCCTGCCACGCCCGTTGCCGTCTACGACACGTTCAACTCCGGCGGCTGGGGATTGCTCGGCGGGACCAGCGTTGCCTCTCCCGTCGTGGCGAGCATCTCGGCGCTCTCCACCGGTGACTTCCGCATGAACGGTGCCCAGGGGTTCTACCGGATGCAAACCGGCGCCGGCATCAACGACGTCACCTCGGGCAGCAACGGCAGCTGCGGCGGTTCCTACCTCTGCACCGCGGGCTTCGGCTTCGACGGCCCCACCGGCGTGGGCTCGCCCTACACCGTCCCCCACGACAGCTACGGGTACCTCTGGGCCAGCAGCCCCAGCGCCGCCTCGTACACACCGGCCGCGACCTGGTCGTTCAACTCCTACGGCCGGCCCAACAGCGTCACCCGTAGCGGCCCCGGCAACTACCTGGTTCGCTTCAACGGTCTCGCCGACGGCGGCACGGTCAACGTCACCGCCTATGGCGCTGACAACAACTGCAAGGTCGTCAACTGGTACCACTCCGCCGCCGCCGAGTTCGTCCATGTGGCGTGCTTCAACAGCGCCAGTGTCGCCACGGACTCGTACTACGACGTGAGCTTCGTCAACCCTGCCGGCCGCGTCGGCGCCCGCAACTTCGCCAATGACTCGTTGGCCTACGTGTGGGCCAGCTCGCCGACCACGCCGAGCTACACGGCTCCGAGCTTCTACCAGTACAACAACTTCAACCTTGCCAACACCATCACCCGCAACGGTACGGGCAACTACACCATCACCTTCCCCGAGGTGGCGCCGGTCTCGACGACCAACCAGGGGGCGGTCAAGGTGACGGCGTACGGTGGCGGCACAGCGCAATGCCAGTCCAACGGGTGGTTCCAGCCGAGCAGCAGCAGCTTCGACGAGTCGGTGTCGGTCTTCTGCACCACACCGTCAGGTGCCGCCGTCGACTCGCAGTTCACGGCCACCTATAGCGCCGATCTGCCCTTGACCGGTCAGTACTCGGCGAACGCCTACCTCTGGGCGAACGCGCCGACCTCGGCCTCCTACAACCCGCTGGCAACGTGGTCTTACAACTCGTCGGGCGGCACCAACCTGGTCACCCGCAACGCCACGGGCAACTACACGGTGACCCTGCCGGGGATGACCATCACCGGCGGTGATGTCCAGGTCACGAGCTACGGATCCGACGGCAGCCGCTGCTACACCACCGGGTGGGGCTCCGGCAGCGCCGGCACCACCATCGGGGTGCAGTGCGTGACGGCCAACGGAGCGGCAGTCGACCACTACTACAACCTGCAGTACTTCCGCTAAAGCCACCGACGACAGAGCCCCCTGCACCCGCAGGGGGCTCTTTCGCGTCGGCACGAATGTCGATTGAGGGGATTTCGGCGAGGCCACACGCGGGAAAAGGGGGGTATGTTCCGTCACCCGTTGCCGCGGGAAGCGCCGGATCGCCCCGGGACCATCCATGGCGTTGACACTGCGGATGCTGGATGTTCCGGTTGTGGCGCTGGCGGCGGCGCCCCATCCCGTGCCGACGGTGACGGTCAATTGCGACATCATCAATCGGCAGGCCGCCTTCGTTGGCACCGACATCGACGGCAAATCGGGGGGACGGTCACGACTGGCGGCGTCAACAGCAGCTGCACCGGCGGGACCATCAACCAGTTCTCCCGGCCGGCCGTCAACCACTCCCCCGGCCCCACCGGACGGCGGTGCGCGGTCACCAATGACGACCCCATCGAGCGCATCTCCACCGCCGCGACGGTGAACTACTACCCCGATTCTCAGCATCAGCTCAGGGCTGTCACCCCAGGGCCGATTGGCGCCCTCTGGTGCACGGCACCACGGTGGGCCTCGGCGCGAGCGGGGCGACGCGCGGCCGCCGCCTGGCGGGGCTGGCGATCATCGACAAGGTTGCGGTGGTCACGGCACCGGGTCGACCGGTCGCCGCCAAGACCATCGCCAATCAAGGGACCAGCTGGAGCTCGACATCGGCGGTAAAGCGATCAGGCCCGGCGCGGCTCCTGATCGCTACGCTCGTCAGGGTCGGCGGCGCGACGCAGTTCCGGTGACGCCACCAGCGTCTCGGTTACGACGAGGGGGCAACGCCGGCAGGCGGCGCCTCCCTCCTGCGCCCACCAGCGACAATGGCGCCGGATCCGGCATGCCGGCAGCCTCTCGAGGCCGATGATCTCGGGGACAAGTTGGACGATCTTGGTCACCAGCTGGCAGTTGCCATCGGAAAAATGGCTGCAAGCGCTGCCGGCGCAGGGGGCAGCGACGCGGAAGACCTCGGTCGGCTCGACCGGCCCCGCCAGCGCCAGGAGCTCTGGCGTCACTGGCTGGGTCGCGGTCAGATAGCCGACCCGAGGTGCGTCCGCCCGCCCGCCGACCACGCCGAAGATCCGGGCACCTGCCTGCTGCGGCTGGGCGCTCGGGCACAACGGCACCGCTGCTGGCGTCTGGTCGGACACGTGGGCTCGGCCTTAGAAGCGGTTGGCGGTGAAGAACTGGGGATCGGCGATGATCCCGATGATGATGGGGTGCCGTCCGACCAGCTCGCCTGGCGGAAGGGGCTGGGGGTTGAGCGCCCGGGCGTCAACGGCACGGGCGACGGACCGGGTGACGGTTTCGATCAGATCGCCCAGATCGATGGGCGGGGGGAGTGGCAGAGTCGGGCTCTCGCGCTCGTCGGGGGACGTGGACATATCGGTGCCTCCATGGTTGTCGCTGACAGGGACGACCAAGATGACCGGGCGCCGTGGCGTCCGATACCGATTTGGTACGAAGGATTACTCCGCGGCCGGGGGAACGGGGGGTCGGGCCCGGGGGTCGAGGATGCCCACCAGCCAGCCGTCGACGCTGGCCAGCTTGAGGCGTACCAGCCCGCCGGGCTCAGGCACGCGGACCGCGGCGCCGCTCAGCAGGCGGGCGTCGCGGAAATGAAGGAACCCGGGCTCGGTGTCGAGGGGCTCCTTGCCTTCGGCCAGCCGCTCGGACTCTGACGGGTAGGCGGTCTCCCCGATGAGGTGGAATAACCGGCCGCCGTCGCTGCCCGTCTGGGTGTTGACCAGCTGCCCGAGCTGGTCGAACCACATCCGGCCGCCGATCATGGAGCCGGTGAGCCACGACCCCCCGACGAGGAGGGAGATGCCGAGGTTGCTGGTTTCGCCGGTGTTGACCGCCTTCACCAGCACCGCCAGCACCAGGTCGACCATGGGATTCGTCTCTTCCGGCACGCCACCGAAGGTAGTCAGCCCACCGAGGGACCGAGTTCGTCGAGGCGCCGGTGCAGGAAGCGTCGTTCGGCGTCGGTGCTGGCCATCACCGCAGCCTGGCGATACGCGGCCCGGGCCTCTTCGTGGCGCCCGACCCGCGAGAGGAGGTCGGCGCGGGCGGCGAAAAGAAGATGGCTGGTGTCAAGGTCGCCGCGGGCGACGATGGCGTCAACACGGGCCAGCCCATACTCCGGTCCCTGCGCCATGGCGACGGCGACGGCCCAGTTGAGTTCGACCACCGGCGATGGCGCCACCCGTGCCAGGTGGCGGTACAGCACCTCGATTTGAGCCCAGTCGGTGTCCGCGTCCGTATCCGCTTCGTCGTGGAGGGCGGCGACAGCGGCCTGGAGCTGGTACCGCCCGGGCCCCCCGCCGGCCGCACTGCGGCGCAGCGACTGTTCGAGCAGTGCGACCCCCTCGTCGATCTTGTCGTGATCCCACCGACTCCTGTCCTGGTCGGCCAGCAAGACCAGATCCCCCTGGTCGTCGACGCGGGTCTGGCGACGGGCATCGTGAAGCAGCATCAAGGCGAGCAGGCCCCCGGCCTCGGTCTCGTCGGGCATGAGCTCGGCCAGCACCCGGGCCAGTCGGATGGCCTCCGCGCACAGCTCGCGGCGGATCAGCACGTCACCTGCGGTGGCCGCGTACCCCTCGTTGAAGATCAGGTAGAGCACGGCCAGCACCGGGGGAAGGCGCTCGGGCAACGCGTGGTCGGGCGGGACCCGGTAGGGGATTCCCGCCCCCTTGATCTTCTTCTTGGCCCGCACCAGACGCTGCGCCATCGTCGCCTCCGGTATCAGGAAGGCGCGGGCGATCTCCACGGTGGTGAGGCCTCCCAGTGTCCGCAGCGTCAGGGCCACCTGGGATTCGGTTGCCAGGGATGGGTGGCAACAGGTGAAGATGAGCCTCAGTCGGTCGTCGGCAACAGCACTCATATCCACCTCCTCGACTTCGGTGGGTTCGGCGGCGGCAGACAGCAGGAGCTGGGCGGCGCGGTGTTTCTCGCCCCGTTGGGCCTCCCGGCGGAGCCGGTCGATGGCCTTGCGACGGGCCGTGGTGAGCAACCAGGCGCCTGGGCGGTCAGGCAGGCCCGCGGCCGGCCAGGCACCGAGCGCGGCGACGACCGCCTCCTGGAGGGCGTCCTCGGCGAGGTCGAAGTCGCCGAGGACACCGATCAAAGTGGCGAGAACCTGCCCCGCCTCCCGGCGGAACACGTCGTCGAAGCCGATCCCCGCCGCTTCTGCGGCCGGCCGGTCGTCTGGCGGGCCCGTGGAGGGACCTACCCCGGCATGTCCAACACGGGGCGCACCTCGACGGCGCCGGTCCGGGCGCTCGGGATCTGCGCCGCGACCTCCATGGCCCGGTCGAGATCCTTGACATCGACGATGTAGAAGCCGCCCAGGTACTCCTTGGTCTCCGCGAACGGCCCGTCGGTCGCCGTCACCTGACCGCCCCGCCGGCGGACGCAGGTGGCGGTGTCGGGCCCCAGCAACGCATCACCGGCCACGAACTCTCCAGACTCCACAATCGACTGAGTGAAGTCCAGGTACTCACCGTTCATCTTGGCCGCCGCCGCCGGGTCGTCGTAGTCAGACGGGTCGGTGTAGATCAGCAACATGTACTTCATCGGTCATCCTCCTGCGTTGGCGTCGCCCTACCGACGATCGCGCGAACCGTGAATCGACACGTCCGCAGGAAGTTTCACTGCCCATCCGCGGGCCCACAGCCGCCCGAGGACCGGTCAGATCTCGGTGGTCTCCATCTGCTCGAGGCAGCGGCGGATCTCCGAGGCACGGAAGCGGCGATGGCCACCAAGGGTGCGGATCGCAGTGATCTTGCCGGCCCGAGCCCAACGAGTGACGGTCTTGGGGTTGACGCGGAAAAGGGCTGCCACTTCCGCGGGGGTGAGCAGTGCATCTGCTTGCAGTTGGTCTGCCATGACGGTCGACTCCTTCGTAGTGCTATTGGTTCAAAAGGTAAAACAGGAACGCCTCGACGTACATGACCCGTTCGGGTCATATTTGGGTACCAATTGTGACTAGTTACCCACGACGTCACTGCGGGAACGAAGGCCGTAGGCTGCTCGTCCCATGTTCCTCTTCGACCGCCTCGGCGACGAATATGAGCAGATTGTGGTCTGTCACGACCACATCACCGGCTTACGGGCAATCATCGCCATTCACTCCACGGTGCTCGGTCCCGCCCTTGGGGGCACCCGGTTCTACCCGTATACCTCCGAGGACCAGGCCATGGACGATGTCCTGCGACTGGCCCGGGGCATGACCTACAAGGCGGCGGTGGCCGGCCTCGCCCTCGGCGGGGGCAAGGCGGTGATCCTCGGCGACCCCGCGACGACGAAGTCCGAGGATCTGCTGCGGGCCTACGGCCGGTTCCTCGCCAGCCTCTCGGGGCGGTACATCACCGCCGAGGACGTCGGCACGACTCAGGCCGACATGGACGTGATCCTCACCGAGACCGACGACGTGACCGGCATCTCGAGCACCCACGGCGGCTCGGGCGACCCCTCGGCGGCCACCGCCTACGGACTGTGGTGGGCGATGAAGGCCGTTCGGGAAGTCCTCGACGACACCACCGACCTCAGCGGTTGCCGAGTGGTGGTCTCGGGGGTGGGCAAAGTGGGCTCGGCACTGGTCGGCCACCTGGTGGCCGAGGGCGCCAAGGTGAGCGTCGCCGACGTCGACGCCGCGGCCGTCGCCCGGACCACAGCCGCGTTCGGGGTGGAGGCCGTCTCCGCCGCCGAGGCCCACCTCGTCGACTGCGACATCTTTGCCCCCTGCGCCCTCGGTGGCGCCCTCAATGCCGCCACCATCGGCCACCTGGCGTGCCGGGCCGTGGTCGGCTCGGCCAACAACCAGCTGGCCACCGCGGCCGACGGGGTGCGCCTGGCCGACCGGGGCATCGTCTACGCCCCCGACTTCGTCGTGAACTCCGGCGGGGTGATCAACATCGCCGACGAGCTGGCCGGCTACGACCGCACGCGGGCCTACGAGCGGGTACGGGGCATCTTCGACACGATCCGCCACGTCCTGGCGGTAAGCCGCCAGCAGGGGGTCACGCCGAACGAAGTCGCCGAAGCCATCGCCAACCGGCGGCTGGCGGAAGGTGCATCAGGCGTCGACCGGGTCCGCACCTTCCAGGGGACTGCGAACCGGCGGCCCTGACGGCTCGGCGGGGGCCCCGGCGAGGGCGCGGGCGACGGCGTCGTTGACGTCGGCGGCAGAAACCGGCCGGGTCAGCCACCCCGTGGCACCGAGGCGGGTCGCCCGTTCGAGATGGCCGCTGGGGGGCGCGGCCGACACCACGATGGCCGGCGTGGGCACCGTTTGCTGCTGGAGGGCCTCCAGGACGGTCCAGCCGTCACGGACCGGCATCATGGCGTCGATGACCACTACGTCGATTGGCATCGCCGCCAGACGCTCGAGGGCGGTGTCGGCGTCGGCTGCCAGCGTGGTGCGGTAACCGCCCGCCCGCAGATCCGCTTGCAACTGCAACAAGGTGTCGGGTTCGTCCACAACTATCAACACCCGCGCCATAGCGCGCAACGGTAGCTTCAGGTGAGGATCACATTCTTTTCGCCCGCCACCACCTCGCCGATCACCACCGCCGGCGCTCCGGCTTCGGTCAGGATGGCCACGGCCTCGGGGGCGCTGCCGGCTGCGATGGCCACCACCATTCCGATGCCCAGGTTGAAAACCCGGTCCATCTCGGCATCACTCACCGCCCCTGCTTTTTGGACCTCGCGGAAGATCTGCGGCACCGTCCAGCTCGCCCGCCGCACCACCGCCGCGCTGCCGGTGGGCAGCACCCGGGAGAGGTTGCCGGCGAGGCCGCCGCCGGTGATGTGGGCGACGGCATGCACGCGGTCGCCGACCGCGTCGAGCAGCGTCATCACTGCGGGGGCATAGATCACCGACGGTTCGAGCAGCTCCTCGCCGAGGGTGCGGGCCGAGCCTTTCCAGGCCGGCTCCGCCAGCGAACGGCCCCCGAAGGCCTGGCGGGCAAGCGAGTACCCGTTGCTCCGCAAGCCGGGCGACAACAGCCCGATCAGGACGTCGCCGGGAACGACCGCCGAACCGTCGAGGAGCGCTTCGGCCTCCACGATGCCCACGGCGAAGCCCACCAGGTCGAACTCGCCGGCTTCGAGCACGCCAGGATGGGCGGCCAGCTCCCCACCGAGGATCGCGCAGCCCGCGGCCCGGCAGCCCGCGGCGATGCCCTTCATCAGCTCGATGATCACCGCCGGCGACAGTTGGCCGTGCGCCTGGTAGTCGAGGAAGAAAAGGGGCTCGGCCCCCTGGCAGACCAAATCGTCGACACACATGGCGACGAGGTCGATGCCGACGGTGTCGAAGCGCCCCATGGCCTGGGCCACCGCCAGCTTGGTGCCCACCCCGTCGGTCGCGGCGACGAGCACCGGGGAGCGGTACATGGGTGGCACCCGGAACAACCCGCCGAAACCCCCGATGTCGCCCATCACCTCGGGGCGGTAGGTGGAGCGGACCAGGTCCTTCATGGCATCGACCGCCGCCTCGCCGGCGGCGATGTCGACCCCCGCGGCGGCGTAGGTGAGGCCTCCCGGACCCCTTTCCCCAGGCCGGTTGCTGTCAGACACTGGCGGGCTGCAGCACGCCTTTGGTCAGGGTCACTCCGACGGGGTACTGGCCAGTCAGGCAGGCGTTGCAGAAGCCGGCGCCGGGCACCCCGATCGACGCCTCGAGCGCTTCCAGGCTCAGGTAGGCCAGGCTGTCGGCACCTACGTAGTCCCGCACCTGGTCGACGTCGAGGCCCGAGGCGATGAGCTCGCCCGACGTGCCCGTGTCGAGGCCGTAGAAGCACGGCCAGCGGTACGGCGGCGAGGAGATACGCAGGTGCACTTCGACCGCCCCCACGTCGCGCAACATGCGCACCACGGCCCGGGTCGTCGTGCCCCTGACGATCGAGTCATCGACCACGACCAGCCGCTTGCCCGCGATCATGTCCCGCAACGGGTTCAGCTTGCGGCGCACCCCGGCGTCTCGTTCGCGCTGGTTGGGGCTGATGAAGGTACGGCCGATGTAGCGGTTCTTGACCAGGCCCTGGCCGTAGGGGATGCCGCTGGCCTGGGCATAGCCCTCGGCCGCGGGCAGCGCCGAGTCGGGGACACCCATCACCATGTCGGCCCCCACCGGCGACTCGGCCGCCAGCAGCTCGCCCATCTTGCGCCTCACGCCGTGCAGCTCGGTGCCGTAGAGCCGGGTGTCGGGCCGGGCCAAGTACACGAACTCGAAGATGCACAGCTTGGGATCGATCCGCGCGTCGGGGAACGGGGCGAGCGACTGGTGGTCGTCGCCGTCGATGACCAGCATCTCGCCGGGGTTGAGCTCACGGACGAAGGTGGCGCCAACGACGTCGAGCGCCGGCGATTCCGATGCCAGCACCCAACCCCCGTCGAGGCGGCCCAGGCAGAGGGGCCGGAAGCCGTTCGGGTCGCGGATGCCGATGAGGCGGTTGTGGTCGATCAGGACCAGTGAGAAGGCACCCTCCAGCTCGGGGAGCACCTCCATGAGCGCTTCCACCAGGTCGGCGTCGGGGTGGCTCGTGAGGTAGACGGCGAGGAGCTCGGCAATGAGGTCGCTGTCGCTGCCCACCACCCCGGGCAGCATCCCGGCATCGGCGGCCAGCGCCTCGGTGTTGGTGAGGTTGCCGTTGTGGCCGAGGGCGAAGCCGGTGGCCTCGAGCGAGCGGTAGACGGGCTGGGCGTTGTGCCAGGTGCTGGAGCCCGTGGTCGAGTACCGCGTGTGGCCGGCGGCCACGTGACCCTGGAGGCTGGCCAGCTTGTACTCGTTGAAGACGTTGGCCACGAGGCCCATGTCCTTCATCACCACGATGTCGGTCCCGTCGGCGACCGCCATTCCCGCCGACTCCTGGCCGCGATGCTGCAGCGCGTACAGGCCGTCGTAGGTCAGGTGGGCGACTGGTTGGCCGGGGGCGTAGACGCCGAAGACGCCGCACGCCTCACGCGGATGTTCGTCGTCGGAGGTATCCGCGCCTGCCATCACGTTGGACCATTCTTCCATGCCCAGCGGGCCTTCCGGTGCGAGGGCGTTAGCGTGGCCAGAATGATCGATTTGCACACCCACTCGACGGTCTCCGACGGCTCCGACGAGCCGGCGCGGATCCCCGAGCTGGCTCTGGCCGCGGGGTGCCGGGCGGTGGCGTTGACCGACCACGACCGCGTCGACGGTGTGGCCGAGGCCGCAGCGAGGGCCTTGCAGCTGGGGATCGAGCTGGTCCCGGGGGTCGAGATCTCCTGTGAGCACTCCGGCACCATGCACATGCTGGTGTACTTCCTGCCCGCCGGATCGGGGCCACTGCAGGACGAGCTGGCCCGGCTGCAGGAGGCTCGGGACTCGCGCAACCGGCGGATGGCCTCGCTGATGGCGGTCCTGGGGTTGCCGGTGACCTACGAGGAGATCCAGGAAGAGGCAGGCGGGATGGGCGCCGGCCGCCCGCACATCGCCAAGATCCTGGTCCGCAAGGGGGTCGTGTCGTCGATCCAGGAGGCGTTCGACGTGTGGTTGGCCAAGGGCCGGCCCGCCTACACGGACAAGGAGCGCCTGGCCGCCGACGTGGCGGTGCGCCTGGCGGTGGCGTCGGGGGGAGTCCCGGTGCTGGCCCACCCATTGAGCCTGGGGCTCGACCCTGCGGGCACAGCGGCCGTTGTCGGGGAGTTGACGGGATACGGGCTGGCCGGGGTGGAGTCGATCTACGGGCGCTACTCGGTCGCCGAGCGCGAGGCCATGGCCGTGCTGGCGGGCGACAACGGGCTGGTGGCGACGGGGGGCTCCGACCACCACGGCACGTACAAGCCCGATCTCCACGTCGGGGTGGGGCGCGGCGACCTGAACGTGCCCGACTCGGTGCTTGACGAGCTCCGGGAGCGGATCCCCGCCCGCTTGTAGTCGCGCGACTGTGGGTCTCGTTAGGGTTCTGTGGCGTCGGGAGTGTCGTCTCGACGCTTGGACGCAATAGAAAGCGCTCAGAAGCAGATCTCGAAGGTGGCGTCGACCGACATGGCGAGCAGGGAGAGGGCGGCGCCGATCATCACCAGCGAGGACAGGATGATGCTGATCCACCGCCCCCGCCGGGCGTCGGCCCAGTTGCTCGACCACGCGATGACCACGGTCACAAGGCTGGCGAACGCGAGCACCACGCTGGCCACCGCCAGGTAGGGCGCCAAGCGGCTGTGGGCCATGACGGCGCTGCACTTCCCGGCCACGCGGTGGCGGGTCAGCCACCAGACGACGTCGCCGGCGCCGAGGGCGGCTGCCGCCGCGACCGCGAGGATCGGAGCCAGGCGGGGGCGGGGCCCGCCGGCGCCGGCAACAGCCGGAGCCTTGGCGGCAGCCGGGGGTTCAGCGGCCGCCGGGCGCTCAAGGGCACCCGGGGGCTCAGGGACCGTGGGGTCAGCCGTGGAGGGCCGCCATCTCAACGCCCAGGGCCCGGGGCAGGGCGCGGCGCCAAGCCTCGATGGCTTCCGCCACGTCGAGGTCGACGAGGTTCCCGAGGACCAAGCGGTCGCCGCCCGCGGCTCCCAGGGTGCTGACCGGCACCCCGGCCGCAGCTGCGGCGGCGGTGACCTCGCTGACACGGGCGGGCGCCACGCTCAGCAGGACCCGTGATGGCCCCTCGCCGAACAGCGCCGAGTGTCCCGCCAGCCGTCCGGCGGCGACGGTGCAACCGACGCCGCTGGTGACCGCCATCTCGGCCAGGGCCACCCCGAGGCCGCCGTCGGACACGTCGTGCACACCGTTCACCGTCCAGCCCGCGACGAGCTCCGCGACCAGGGCGACGAGCCGGCCGTGCAGGTCGAGGTCGAGGGGGGCCAGGCGGCCACCGCGATGACCGCGGCTACGCAGCGCCCACAGGGACCCGCCGAGGCCGGGGTCGCCCTGGGCGCCGAGGATGAGGATCTGGTCTCCGGGGCTGAGGCCGACGGGCGGCGGCGGCCGCTCGAGGCGGTCGACGAGGCCGAGGACGCCGACGACGGGGGTGGGGTCGATGTCACGGCCGCGGCTGGAGTTGTACAGGCTGACGTTGCCGCCGATAACCGGGATCCCGAGGGCCCGGCAAGCCTCCGACATCCCGTCGATGGCCTCGGACAGCTGCCACATCACCTCGGGATGCTCGGGGTTGCCGAAGTTGAGGCAGTTGACGAGGGCGACGGGCCGGCCACCGACGCAGGCCACGTTGAGGGCCGATTCGGCCACCACGAGGGCGGTCCCGAGGCGGGGGTCCAGGGCGCACCACCGCCCGTTGCCGTCGGTGGACAGCGCCATGCCCCGCCCGGCGCCCGCGCCCGGCGGCAATCCCGGTGCCTTGAGCCGCAGCAGGGCGGCGTCGCCCCCCGGCGCCACCACGGTGTTGAGGAACAGCTGGTGGTCGTACTGGCGAAACACCCACGAGGGGTCCATGAGCATGGCGAGCAGATCGGCCCCGCACTCCGCGGGGTCGGGGGGCGCCAGCCGTGCCGGGTCCTGCGCCCACAACGCGTCGAGCGCCACCGGCCGGGCCATGGGCCGGTCGTACTTCGGGGCGTCGTCGTGCAGGCTGACGGCGGGCACGTCGGCCAGCACCTCACCGTCGGGGCCGTCGAGGATCCGCAGCCGGCCACCGGTCGTGACCCGCCCGATCACCGTGGCCCGCACCTCCCACTTGGCGCAGCAGTGCATCACGGCATCGAGGTCCGCCGGGGTGACGATGGCCACCATCCGCTCCTGGCTTTCGCTCGTCATGATCTCGTAGGGCTCCATGGCGGGCTCCCGGAGGGGGACGGCGGCCACGTTGACATCCATGCCGACCCCGCCGCGTGACGCCGTCTCGCTGGTCCCGCACACCAGGCCGGCGCCGCCGAGGTCCTGGATGCCGACGACCAGGTGGCGGTCGAGCAACTCGAGGCACGCCTCGATCAGGCGCTTCTCCTCGAAAGGGTCGCCGACTTGGACATTGGGCCGCTTGGCCGCCTCGACCGCCGCGTCGGCGCCGAAACCGGCCGACGCCAGGACGCTGACCCCTCCGATCCCGTCGCGCCCGGTCGTCGATCCCAGCAGCACCGCCAGGTTGCCGATGCCGGTGGCGGCGCCGAGCACCAACCGCTCGACGGGCAGGACCCCGAGGCACAGCACGTTGACGAGCGGGTTGTCGGCGTAGCACTCGTCGAAGACCAGTTCCCCGCCGACGGTCGGCACGCCGACAGAGTTGCCGTACCCCGAGATCCCGCTGACGACGCCGGCAGTGATCCATCGGCTGCGGGCGTCGTCGAGGGGCCCGAATCGCAGCGGGTCCATGACCGCCACCGGCCGGGCGCCCATGGTGAAAATGTCCCGCAGGATGCCCCCGACGCCGGTCGCAGCGCCCTGGTAGGGCTCGATGGCGGACGGGTGGTTGTGGCTCTCGATCCGCAGAGCGATGGCGATGCCGTCGCCCGCATCGATGACACCGGCATTCTCACCCGGTCCCACCAGCACGTGGTCGCCCTCGGTGGGCAGGCGGGCCAGGTGAATCTTGGAGGATTTGTACGAACAATGTTCGCTCCACATGACCGCATACAGGGCCAACTCGAGGTGATTTGGGTCTCGTCCGAGCAAACGGCCAATGGCATCCGCCTCGTCGTCGGTCAGCCCCAATGCCCGATGTATGGCCGTGTCCATGGGAGCCACGCTACTGCGGCGGCAATGACTGGAACTCCCCTATGACGGCTCCGACACTCACCCGATAGCCGGGAAAACCGGCGATGAGGGCTGTATCGCGACAGGGTCGATGTGGAATACTGATTATATGCCTACGAAGCCGAGCGGTGGAAAAGCGCCCATGTCTCAGGCGCACAAGGACGCGCTGGCCATAGGCCGAGAGGAAGGGCGGGCGGTTCGGCGCTATCTGGAAGCTCTGGAAGCCCACAAACCCAAGCGCGGGCGCAAGCGCAATCCCGACACCATCGAAAAAAGACTGCAGCAGATCGAGGACAAGATTGACTCGGCTGACCCTTTGACCAAAGTTCACCTGGTGCAGGAACGGCTGAACCTGAGTAGCGAGTTGGCCAACAAGGACGCGGCGGTCGACTTGGTCGATCTGGAAGAGGGATTTACCAAAGCAGCCAAGAACTACTCCGAACGCAAGGGAATCACCTACGCCGCATGGCGGGAGGCGGGAGTCGACGCCGCCGTCCTGCGCAAGGCGGGAATCCGCCGGGGCGCCGGGGATCTCTAGCGGTAATAGCGGCCCGTCAGACTGCCTTCAAGGTACTTCAGCTTACTTCAGAAACTCCCACGACTGCGGCCTCGCGGTGGGCTAAACCGAGCAGCGAGCGCAGCAAGGCAGCCCCGTCGGCAGAACCGAGCAACGCATCGGATGCCCGCTCCGGATGGGGCATGAGGCCGACGACATTTCCCTCGGGATTGCAGATGCCGGCGATGCTGTCGATGGACCCATTGGGGTTGTCGACATATCGCAATACAACGAGATCCTCGGCGATCAGGCGTTCCCGGGTGGGATCATCACAGATGTAGTTACCTTCAAAGTGGTTGATCGGAATCCTTAGCCGTTGGCCGGCGGCGAGGTCACGGGTCAATACCGACCGCGTCGAGGCGACCTCCACATCGACGGGCATGCACAGAAAGGTAAGGCCGCGATTCTTCTGCAAAGCCCCTGGTAGGAGCTGGGCTTCGGTCAGAATCTGGAAGCCATTGCAGATGCCGATCACCGGTCCCCCGGCGGCGGCAAAGAGCTCAATGGCGCTCATGATGGGCGAGAAACGGGCGATGGCACCGGGCCGTAGGTAGTCCCCATGGGCAAAGCCGCCGGGCAGGACGACGGCGTCGACGTCGCCTACCGTGGTCGCCCCGTGCCAGATCAGCCGGGCTTCTCCCCCGAGGGCGCGGACGGCTTCGACCACGTCGTGCTCGCAGTTGCTCCCCGGGAACAACACGACGCCAACGGCGGTGGTCATGCGGGCACCGACTCGATCGTCACGAGGGCGTCCTCGATCACGGGGTTGGTCAGGAAGCGGTGGCAGAGCTCGTCGACCTGGCTTCGGGCCGTCGACTCGTCGGGGGCATCGATGGCGAAGCGGATGGCTTTGCCGGTGCGCACGCCGCTCACCTGGGCGAAGCCCAGGGCGGGAAGGGTGCGCTCGATGGTCGCCCCTTCGGGATTGGCGATGCCCGGCCGCAGGGCCACCTCAACCAGCACGTCGAACTTCACGAGCTGGCCCGCTGCGCCCCGCCGACGCCGGGCCAGTCGGCGAAGCGAGCCCCCGTCAGGCGCTCGTAGCCTTCGACGTAGCGATTTCTGGTGGCGGTGACCACCTCGGCGGGTAGGGCTGGTGGCGGCGGCCGCTTGTCCCATCCGGTGCCTTCCAGCCAGTCCCGGAGGGGCTGCTTGTCGAACGACGGGGGCGTCGTACCGGGCTGCCAGGTGTCCTCGGCCCAGAAACGGGAGGAATCCGGAGTGAGCACCTCGTCGCAGATGGCCAGGTCGCCGTCGATAAATCCCAGCTCGAACTTGGTGTCGGCCACGATGAGGCCCCGCTCGGCCGCCCACGCCGAGCCCCGGCGGTAGAGCTCCAGGCTGATTTCGCTCGCCAACTTGGCGTTGCTAGCGCCGACTAAGCCGGCGGCCGCCTCGAACGAGATGTTCTCGTCGTGGCCGGTCACCGCCTTGGTGGAGGGGGTGAAGATGGGCTCCGGGAGCCGGTCCGACTGCAAAAGCCCGGCCGGCAGGGACTGGCCGCACACCGCGCCCGTACGCTGGTACTCGGCCCACCCCGAACCGGACAGGTAGCCCCGCACGATGCACTCGATCGGGAGCATGTCGGCCCGGCGCACCACCATCACCCGGCCCTCGAGGTCGTCACCGAGTTCGGCGGCCTCAAGGGGGACGGCGGTGCTCACCAGATGGTTGGGCGCCACGTCCGCCAGCTGCGCCAGCCAGAAGGCGGTCAGCGCGGTCAGGACCCGGCCCTTGTCGGCGATGGGCTCAGCCATCACCACGTCGAAGGCGGACATCCGATCCGACGTGACCAGGAGCAGGCGTTCGGCATCGAGCTGGTAGATCTCCCGGACCTTGCCCGACGAAAGATGCGAAAGGCTCACTGCGACTCCTTTCCGATAGTGATCTCATCCGGCCGGGCGACGGCGTCGAGGTCGTCGAACACCCGGCCGGCGTGGCGCAGGCTGCGCCTGAGGTCGAAGGCCCCGTCCAAGGCGGCGGCATCGAGAGGGACCTCGGGGTCGGCCTCCAGCACTTCCCGAAACGGCCGCCGCCCGGTCCACGCCGCCATGGCGTCGCGCTGCACGATGCGGTAGGCGGCATCGCGGGACAGGCCGGAGGCGACAAGGGCCAGAAGAACGGGTTGGCTGAACACCAGTCCGTGCGACCGGTCCAAGTTGGCCACCATCTGATCGGGGAAAACAACCAGTCCCGTGATCAGGCCTGTCATCCGCTTCAGGACGTAGTACGCCAGCAGGCTGGTGTCAGGCAGGATCACGCGCTCGACGGAGCTGTGGGATATGTCGCGCTCATGCCACAAGGCCACGTCTTCAAGGCCGGCGCCCAGGTAGCCCCGCAGCACCCGGGCGAGGCCGGAAAGCTGCTCGCTCTTGATGGGGTTGCGCTTGTGGGGCATGGCCGAGCTGCCCTTCTGGCCCACCCGGAACGCCTCTTCCACCTCGTGGACCTCGCTGCGCTGCAGGTGGCGGATCTCGACAGCCATCATCTCGACGGTCGACCCCACCGACGCGCATGCCCACAGGTAGCCGGCGTGGCGGTCGCGGGCGATGACCTGAGTGGCGGGCACCGGGGTCAACCCGAGGGCCCGGCACACGTCGGCCTCGACCTCAGGGTCGATGTTGGAGTAGGTGCCGACGGCGCCCGACAGCTTGCCGACCGCCACCTCACGGCGGGCGGTGAGCAGGCGCTGGCGGTCCCGGTCCGCCTGGAGCGCCCAAAGGGCGAGCTTGCGCCCGAAGGTCGTGGGCTCGGCATGAATGCCGTGAGTACGGCCGACCATCGGGGTGTCCCGGTGCTCGAGGGCCCGAGCCCGCAGCGCTTCGATCAGCTCGCCGATCGCCCCGATCAGCAGGTCGGCGGCGCTGGTGAGGGCCACGCACCAGGCGGTGTCCACGACATCGGAAGAGGTCAGCCCGTAGTGGACCCATTTTCCGGCATCGCCGCCGATGCGGTCCTGGATCACGTCGACGAATGCCGCCACGTCATGGTCGGTGACCAGCTCCCGTTCCGCCACCGCGGCGACCAGTTCGGCGTCGACGGCGGGCGCCCGGGCCCGCACCGCGGCCGCATCGGCGGGAGGGATCACGCCCAGTTCGACCCACGCCTCCACGACCAGGATCTCGATCTCCAGCCAGGTGGCGACCTTGGCCCGGTCGCTGAACAGCTCCGCCATGGCGGGCATCGAGTACCGGGGGATCATGGCGACCCCCCGGGCCGGCGGGGCGCCGGCACATGCCCGGGCACGGCTACGACGGCGGTCACGACGGTGCTCATGACGACCCCCACGCCTGGCGGTACTCCGCCAACCGTCCGGCCAGCGACGGGTCGGACACCGCGAGGATCTCGACGGCCAGGAGAGCGGCGTTGGCGGCGCCGTCGACCGCGACCGTGGCCACGGGGACCCCCCGGGGCATCTGCACGATGGCGTACAGGGCGTCGATCCCCGACAGGGCGCTGCCTGAGAGGGGCACGCCGATCACCGGCAGGGTGGTGTAGGCCGCGACCACACCGGGCAGGGCCGCCGCCATGCCGGCGCCGCAGATGACGACGCCATAGCCTTCGTCTCGCGCCGCCTTGGCGAAAGCGGCCACCACGTCGGGGGTCCGGTGCGCCGACATGACGTGCTCGGTCGCCTCGACCCCGAAACTGCCCAGCAGCTCGGTTGCCTGGGTCATGCGGGCCTGGTCACTGGCCGATCCCATGAGCACCGCCACCTTCATCGTTGCCTCACCTTTTCCCCGTCGGCGGCGCGAGCCGCTATGTCCTGGCGGTACTGGCGGCCCCGCCACTCGATGCGGCCGGCGGCGGCATAGGCCCGCTCCCGAGCCTCGGAAACATTGTCGCCGATCGCCGCCACGCTGAGCACCCGGCCCCCGCTCGTGACCAGGTCACGCCCCTGGCGGGCCACCGCGGCGGCGTACAGCTGAACCTCCGGCAGGGCGGCGGCGGCCCCGAGCCCGGTGATGACATCTCCCGAGCGTGGGGCACCGGGATAGCCGTCGGCGGCCAGCACCACGCACACCGCCGCCTGATCGGAGAACCGCGGCGCCTCGGCCGCGAGCGAGCCCGACGCGGCGGCGGCCAGGGTCGCGGTCACGTCGCCTTGCCAGCGAGGCAGGAGGACCTGGGTCTCGGGATCACCGAAGCGGACGTTGAATTCGAGCACCCTGGCGCCGTCGGGCGTGAGCATGATCCCGGCGTAAAGCACGCCTCGGTAGTCGATTCCCCGGCGCCGGAGGGCGGCGAGGGTGGGTAGCACGGCGGTGTCCATAACCGCGTCGATCAGGGCGGCATCCGCGCCGGGGACGGGTGAGTAGGAGCCCATGCCGCCGGTGTTGGGCCCGGTGTCGCCGTCACCGAGGCGCTTGAAATCCTGGGCGGCGGCCAAGGGCACCGCGCCGGTGCCGTCGCAGATGGCCATCACCGACAGTTCGTCACCTGTCAGGCCCTCCTCGATGACGACGCGGCGGCCGGCGGTGCCGAACGAGGCGCCGGACAGCTTGGCCCGCACATCGTCGATGGCGTCGGTCAGGGACTCGGTGACGAGGACCCCTTTCCCCGCGGCCAGCCCGTCGGTCTTGATCACGAACGGCGGGGCCAGGGTGTGGAGGAAGGCGATGGCCGGGCCCTCCTCGCCAAATGCGCCGTGCGCCGCGGTCGGGACCCGGGCGTCGACCAGCAGGGCCTTCATCCAGGCCTTCGAGCCCTCGACCTGGGCGCCGTCGGCGCCGGGACCGAACACCAGCCGGGAGCGGGCCCGCAGCCGGTCGGCCAGCCCGGCCACGAGGGGCCCCTCGGGACCGATGACGAACAGGTCGGCCTCGATGCCCTCGGGGGGCGCCGAGGTGCACTCGATGTCGACCTCAGGCGAGCTGAGTGCCGCGATACCGGCGTTACCGGGGGCGACCACGACCGAGGAGGTGCGGGCCAACGCCACCGCCAGGGCGTGCTCCCTCGCTCCCGATCCGACGACACAGACTCGCCTCACGAGTCGAAGCGCACCAACTGGTCGCGGCCGGGGCCGACGCCGACCATACGGATGGGCACACCAACCTGGGATTCGAGGAAATGGATGTAGTCCTTGGCCGTCGCCGGCAACTGGCTGAGCTCGGTGACCTCCGACAGGTCGGTCTTCCATCCCCGAAGCTCCGCGTAGACCGGCGTCACCTCGTGGAGGATCGACTGGTGATAGGGCAGGTGGTGGTAGCGCTGCCCCTCGTGTTCGTAGGCGACGCACACCTGGAGGGTCTCGAAGGCGTCGAGCACGTCAAGTTTGGTGATGGCGATCTCCGACAGCGAGTTGAGGCGCACCGCGTGGCGGACCATGACCGCGTCGAACCAGCCGGGCCGGCGGCGCCGGCCGGTCACCGTGCCGTACTCGTGGCCCCGGTCCACCAGGGCCTGGCCGACGCCGTCCAACAGTTCGGTCGGGAACGGTCCTGCCCCGACCCGGGTGCAGTACGCCTTGGCGATGCCGATGACCCTGTCGATGTCACGGGGCCCGATGCCGGCACCCACGCAGGCGCCCCCGGCGACGGGATTGGAGGACGTGACGAAGGGATAGGTCCCGTGGTCGAGGTCGAGGAACGTGGCCTGGGCCCCCTCGAGCAGGATCTCCTGGCCCGCGTCCAGCGCGTCGTGGAGCAACCCGACGCAGTCGCCGATCATGGGCGCCATACGAGGGGCGTACTGCTCGAGGTAACGGTTGGCGATGTCGTCGGCGGACAGCGGTAGCCGGTTGTACACCTTGGCCAGGATCTGGTTCTTTTCCTTCAGCACCACATCCAGCTTCTGGCGGAAGATCTTGGGGTCGAGGAGATCCTGGACCCGCAGCCCGACCCGTGTCGCTTTGTCGGCGTAGGCGGGCCCGATGCCCCGCTTGGTCGTGCCCAGCTTGTTGCGGCCCAGGTAGCGCTCGGTGATGGCGTCGAGCTCCTGGTGGTACGGCATGATCAGGTGGGCGTTGCCCGAGACCTTGAGCTTCGAGCAGTCGACGCCCTTGGCAGTCAGCAGGTCGATCTCGCCGAGCAGGACGCCGGGATCGACGACGACACCGTTGCCGATGACGGGGGTGATGTGCCGGTAGAGAACGCCGCTCGGGACGAGTTGCAGGGCGAACGTCTCGCCTTCGACGACGATGGTGTGGCCGGCGTTATGGCCCCCTTGGTAGCGGACGACCATGTGCATCTCTCGGGCCAGAAGGTCGGTCACCTTGCCCTTGCCTTCGTCGCCCCATTGGGTACCGACGACCACGGTGGCGGGCACGCGTTTGCTCCTCGAGAACTATCTGGCGGTCACCTGAGCATACCGGCAACCATGTAACGGCCGGCGGTTTAGCCCGCGGGTGCCGTGACCTCGACCTTGGCCGGATCCTCGTCCGGCCGCGGTTCGGGGGCCTTGAGGAGCCGGAAGTAATCGACTGCCTCCTCGACCGATGGCCGGCGATCGGCCGACGCCGGCCAGGACGGGCGCCGGGGGCGCTGCGGGGCGGGGGCCTCGGAGGGCCCGGCGGCCTCGGAGGGCCCGGCGGCCTCGGAGGGCCCGGCGGCCTCGGGGGGGGCGGCGCCCGAGTCCGGTAGAACCACGGCGGGCTCGGACGGGGCGGCCGAGGCGGGGGTGGCGGCTGCGACAGGACCCAGCGGCGCGAGGACAGCCGCAGAGGGCCCTGCTGGCGACGGGGCCGGCAATGCCGGTGTTGTGGCCCGGGGGTTGGCGGCGGGCGGGGGTGGCGGGGGGATGGCCGCCGAGGCGGGGTTGGCGCGACGGTTGGCGGCACCAGCCGGCGCTGTCGGGGTGAGCGCCGCTGCCGTTGTGGGCTGCGGGCTCCCCGTCCACGCCGCCGCGGCGCTTTCCGGCGCGCCCGCCGAGAACGCGGCCCGGGCGCGGGCGGCGGCCTTGGCGGCCACCGATGCCGGGATGATCTTCCCGATGCCGCTCGCGCCACCAGCGCCGCTGAGGCCACCGCCGGCATCGCCGCCGCCACCGTCCGCCCCAGGCGGGCCGAGCGACTCGAGAGCCGGAGGCCCGCCCCGGCGGTTGTTCAGGCTGCGCAACCCAAAGCCGGCGACGCAGAGGAACAGGCCCCCTGCGACCGAGAAGAGGATCGATCGTTGCTGCGTCGATGACGCGGGCTGGCCGGGCAGCGCGACGCGTGGAGCCCCCGCGGCCTGCCGGGAGGATCCCGCCGCGAACGGCAAGTTGGGATCGTAGGTGTCCGGGGGACCGGCGGGGCCGGGCACGACCAGCCGGGCCGGAGGCGACGTCTGGATCTTGCCGCCCGCGGTGGCCGCGGGCTTGGCCGCCTGGGCCAGGAAGGCCGAGAGGTCAGGGGTGTTGGAGCCGCTCGCCGCGGGCGTCGACGCGGCCGGCGTCGTGGTGGTCGTGTCGAAAGGGATCGGCTGGCCGACGACGGGGATCGTGGTGGGCGGCGGCGGTACCGGCACGCTGGCGCCGACCAGGGCGGCGGAAGCGACCAGGGCGGTGTTCAGCGTTCCGTCAGCGCCCGGCCGGAAGGCGGAAACGAGATAGCTGAAGTCGCCGCCGTGGGTCGTTCCGGAGTCGGTGAACGTCGTCGTCGACGGCGGGAGGTTGGGCGCCACGACCGTCCACGCACCGGCCGGTTCTTTCCGCTGCACCTGGTAACCACTGAGATCGGCTTCGGTGTTGCGGGCCCACGACACCGTCACCGAACCGTCGCTGTTCGCCTTGGTCGAGACGCTCCTCGGCGCCGCCGGGGGCACGGCCAACCGGAAGCTGGTGCTCGCCGACCCCGCCCGATTCTGGGGATTCAGGCCCGTGGCCAGCAACGTTTCGTTGGCCGCCACGGTGGCGGCAACGCTGTAGGGACCGTTGGCGCCGAACGACGGGGTGAAGCCGAAGGCGGTGTTGCCCGCGCTGCCGCACGGGTCGCATGAGGCGACGGTGCGACCGCCGAAGCTGACCGCTACCTGGATGTTGGTGATCCCGCCGCCGTAGGCGGGGTCGGGGGTGAACGACGCGCTCCCCGTGATCGCGACCGAAGGCGACGCGAGCGTCGACCCTCCCGCGGGCCCATGAAAAGTGACGACGGGCTGGGCGGCGGCATAGGCGGGCGCCGCGGGCCCCAGTATCAGGAGGCTGCCCACGGCGGCCCCGACGGCGCCCGCGGTCAGGCGGCGGACCGTGCCGATTCCGGTCATACCGGCTGGGTGTCCTTCTCATAGGTCGCCCGGACCACCAGCCGCTGGGCCGCCGAGCCCTTGGGATTGCAGGTCGTCAGGGTCAACGAACGGACGGTGGTGGCGGCCAGCACCGAGATGTCGCTCGGGGTCACCACAAAGGGATCCTTGCTCACCTGGTACATACAACCGCCGACGGGAGTATCGAGCTCGATGGTGTCGCCCGGCTTGAGCCGATCGAGGTTGGCGAACGGCTTGCCGTACGTGGTGCGGTGGCCGGCGATGGCGACATTGCCCGCTTCGCAAGGCAGCGGGGTGTCGGGATAGTGGCCGGCCCCGGCCTGCAAGGCGCTCTCCGTGGTTCCCTGCACGACCACCATGTCCACGCCCAAAGCGGGAATCTTGATGCGGGTCAGGCTGTCACCGGTCGCCAGACGGTGGGCCCGGTAGGCGTCGGCCAGTTCCTTGCTGGTCAGCTGGTGGGCCAGGCGGCTCTGGAGGCGATTGTGCATCAGGTTGGTCCAGACCGGATAGCCGATGACGGCCACACCAGCCACGACCAGCCCGATCGAGACGACCGAGACCAGGCGGCGCTGCCAGGTGCGGCGCGGGCGCCACTCCTCGGCGCCGCCGTGGTCTCGCCCGAGGCGAGACCACGGCATCTTCAACGGCATCGGAGAACTCCTGCGGAGGACGACGTGACCGCCGCCCGGCTCAGCGTGGTGCTCGCGTCGCCCGGCGGGTCCGGAGGGTACGGCGGGTGATGTAGCCGGACAGGATGAGGAACACACCAATCGGCAGCAGCGGGGTATCGGTACCCGTGGTGGCCAGATGGGCCGTGAGGGTGCCGGTGACCGCAGGCTGGGAGGTGACGGTGGTCGCCACGGTGGTCGGGCTCAACGTCTTGAGGGCGCCGCCGGCGGCGGACTGGGCGTGGGCCAAGTGGAGGCTGATGCCGCCGCTAAGACCCTTGAGCAGGTCGATCCCGACACCGTCGGCCGTGGCGGAAACCGAGCCGTCGGCGTTCTTGGTGGTCGTCCCGGCGCCGAGGGAGATGGTCGACTCAAGGGGCGTACCGGCCAGCAGGGTGATCGGAGCGCCGAGCCTGACCGGGATGTCGATACCGAGCAGCTTCACGTCGACGATGGCGGGGTCGAAGGAGGCGGCGCTGGCTCCGGTCGTGCGATTGAACGTGCTGGTCGTGTGGGCCAGGCCGAGGGTGATGGACAGCAGCGGGCCGCCGGTGAGGAGCAGGCCGGGCAGGACGTCGACCTCGGCGCCCTTGGCGATGGCGTCGGCGACCACCGCTCCACTATTGGTCACGACCTGCGAGACCGTGTCGCCTACGTGGACGGTGGCCAGGTTGGTCGCCCGCTTCAAGGCGTCGATCAGGCTGCTCACCGGTTTGGTTGTGCTGAGGCCCAAGCCGCCCAGCAACTGCTGGAGGGTGGTGCCGAGGACGGGCTGCAGCACGTTGGTCACCGTCGTGAGCACGGTCCCGAGCAGCTGGTCAGCCAGAGGGGTGAGGGCGTTCAGGATCGGCTGGAGCAGGTTGAGGACAGGGTTGAGGAGGCCGACATCGAGAGCCGCGATGTTCGAGGTGGCCAGCGCCGACGGCGAGGCATTGGTGGTCCCAGTCGCCGACTGCGAGCACGCCAGGGCGAGGGTGAGGATGTTGGCGAGCGGGAGGTTCAGGCCGCAGGCCTTCGGGGGCGCCATCGACTTGTCGGCGCCGACGATGTCGGCGCTGCTGGTCGTGGCCGCCAGGAGGGCGACGCCGGCGCCGTCGGCGTGCGCCTTCGGCGACGAGTCGGCCGCCACGTTGCTCGAACCGATGGTAAGAGCGTTGCCGAAAAGCTTGAGCTGGAGTGCTTGGGCCGATGCCGTGCCCGCGAAGGCCTCAGGCGTGTCGGCGGCCGCGGGCACCGATGAGGCGGTCGAGACGGCAACGCCGGCCAGCAAACCCCCCATGACCAAGCCCGACAAGCTCAGCGCGCAAAAACGACGAAGGACCTTCATCTCGTACCTTGCCCCCATAGCCTGGCCATTTGGATGGATCGGGACAGTACTACCCAGATCGGAAAGGCGCTACGTCGGAGTCCAGTTCGCCCCGTTTCCGGGAAGAAATATCAACCTTTGGGTAGACCAACCCAACAAAACCTCACACCCCCGCCATTACATGGCACGAGGCGACCCGTGGGCGGCGCTGGCCCACGGGACCTCTACCGCAATACCAAGCCCTCACCGAGGGTAATCTCGCCGGTGGCAGTCATGACAGGCGCCGCGGCGTCGACGGTCACGGTGGAGCCCTCGGGATAGTTACCTTCCAGTAACGCCATAGCCAGGCGATCGGCGATCTCCCGCTGGATGAGACGCTTGAGGGGCCGGGCGCCGTAAGCGGGGTCGAAGCCCCGGCGGCCGAGCCAGGCCGTGGCCGCGTCGGTGACAATCAACGTCAGGCGGCGGGCGGCCAGGCGCACCTCCAGGGCCGCCAGTTGGATGGTGACGATGGCCGAAATGTCCTCCTCGGAAAGGGACCGGAACCGGACAATGTCATCGACGCGGTTCAAGAACTCAGGCTTGAAGGCGTCACGGACATCACCCTGATAATTGGAGGTCATGATGAGCACGGCATTGCTGAAGTCGACCGTGCGTCCCTGGCCGTCGGTGAGGCGCCCATCGTCGAGGACCTGCAGCAGGACTCCGAAGACATCGGGGTGGGCCTTTTCCAGCTCATCCAGCAACACAACCGCGTAGGGGCGACGTCGGACGGCCTCGGTGAGTTGGCCCCCCTCGTCGTAGCCGACATAGCCGGGAGGCGAGCCCACCAGACGGGCCACCGAGTGCTTCTCCATGAACTCACTCATGTCGATGCGGACCATGGCGCGGGGGTCGTCGAACAGGAAGTCGGCGAGGGTGCGGGCCAGCTCCGTCTTTCCGACTCCGGTCGGGCCGAGGAACAGGAAGCTCCCGATGGGGCGGTTGGGGTCCGACAGGCCCGAGCGGCTGCGGCGGATTGCGTTGGCGACCGCGGACACGGCCTCCTCCTGGCCGATGACACGCTTGCGGAGCATCTCCTCCATACGGACGAGCTTGGCCACCTCGCCCTCGAGAAGGCGCGAGACGGGCACGCCGGTCCACTTGGACACCACCTCGGCGATGTCCTCCTCGTCCACCTCCTCTTTCAGCATCTTGCGGTCGGCCTGCAGCTCGGCGAGGTTCTTGGTCGCCTCGTCCACCCGGCGCTCGACATCGGGCATCTGCCCGTAGCGGATCTCGGCCGCCCGATTGAGGTCCTGTTCCCGCTCGACCGCGGTGCGAAGGGATTCCAGCTCCTCCTTGAGGGCGCGGATGGTGGCGATGGCCTCCTTTTCCGCCTGCCAGTGGGCTTTCATGCCGTCGGAGGACTCCCGCAGATTGGCAAGCTCCTCATCCAGCTTGGCCAGGCGCTCCTCGGACGCCACGTCCACCTCTTTTTCCAAGGCGACTCGCTCGATCTCGAGCTGGCGGATGCGGCGCTCGACCACGTCGATCTCGGTCGGCATGGAATCGATCTCGATGCGCAGGCGGCTGGCCGCCTCGTCCACCAGGTCGATGGCCTTGTCGGGGAGGAACCGGGCGGTGATGTAGCGGTCGGACAGTACGGCCGCGGCGACGAGGGCAGCGTCTTGGATGCGCACGCCGTGATGCACCTCGTAGCGCTCCTTCAGCCCCCGCAGGATGGCGATGGACGCCTCGACGGAGGGCTGGCCCACGTACACCTGCTGGAAGCGGCGCTCCAGTGCGGCGTCCTTCTCTATCCGCTTGCGGTACTCGTCGAGGGTCGTGGCACCGATCATGCGCAGCTCGCCGCGGGCCAGCATGGGCTTGAGCATGTTGCCCGCGTCCATGGCGCCCTCGGCCGCCCCCGCCCCGACCACGGTGTGCAGCTCGTCGATGAAGGTGATCACCTCGCCACCGGAGTCGGTGATCTCCTTGAGCACCGCCTTCAGCCGCTCCTCGAACTCGCCGCGGTACTTGGACCCCGCGACCATGGAGCCCAGGTCGAGGGAGAGGAGGCGCTTGTTCTTCAGGCTTTCCGGGACGTCGCCCTCGATGATGCGGCGGGCCAGCCCTTCGACGATGGCGGTCTTGCCGACGCCGGGCTCGCCGATGAGAACAGGGTTGTTCTTGGTCCGCCGGGAGAGCACCTGGATGACTCGGCGAATCTCCTCGTCGCGGCCGATGACGGGATCCAGCTTGCCCTTACGGGCCTCCTCGGTCAGGTCTCGGCCGTACTTTTCCAGTGCCTGATACTGCTCTTCGGGGTTCTGGCTGGTGACCCGGTGGCTTCCCCGGACGTCCTTGAGGGCTTCGAGCAGGTCATCGCGGCTGATCTTGAGGCGCTCGGCCATGGCCAGGAGCACGTGCTCGATCGAGAGGTACTCGTCGCCGAGGCCGCGGCGCTCGGTGTCGGCCAGGCCAAGGGCCTCCCGGAGATCCCGGCTGATCTGGACGTCCGATGCGCCCCCCTTGCCGGTGTAGCCGCGGGGCAGCTTGGCAAGGGTCTCCTCGAGGCGGTTGCGCAAAGCCAGGGGCGCCAGACCGACCTTGGTCAGGATCGGCAACACGACCGTGGCGTCCTGGCCCAGCATGGCGAGAAGCAGGTGGTCGGGGGTGACCTCGGGGTTGTTCCTGCTTCGGGCAGATTCAGTGGCGGCGTTGAATGCCTCCTGGGTCTTCAGTGTCCAGCGGTTGGGATCGAGCGCCACGTTCTTCCGACCTCCTTAGAAAACCTAAGTCACAGAGTATCAACTTTTGTTCCGTTGGTCACCGCTGTTGGGTGGCAGACTGCGAGGCCGGTGCCCTGGCTGCTGTGCGACGGGATCCAGGTGGCCCCGGTCGAGGTTGCCGCTCTGCCCGGGGAACGTTCCCGCGGTCTTCTCGGCCGCGACGGGATCGACGGCGCCCTCCTGTTGGCGCCGGCGGTGGTGGTCCACACCATCGGCATGCGCTTCGCCCTCGACGTCGCCTTCTGTGACCGGGACCTACGGGTCATCGGCATCGCCAAGATGAGGCGCTACCGCCTGAGCCGGCCCCGGCTGCGGACCCGGGCCGTACTGGAGGCCGAGGCCGGCGCCTTTGTCCGATGGGGCGTCAAACGGGGCAGCCGGCTGGCCATTTCCGGCGACTGAGCCCGACGCCCAGGCCGCCAAAGCAGTGGTCAGCCGGTCGGGCGCCAGGGCACCGGTGAGTTCTTGACCGGGACCAGGTCCCGGCGGTACTGGCGGTGGGTGCGAGCGACTGCCTCGGCGGCTTCCTCGCGGGCCTTGGCCACTTCCCGCCGCAATCGGGCCACCTCGTCCTCGAGCGCCATCACCCGGCGGACGCCCTCCAGGTTGAGGCCGTTGTTGGTCAGCTCCTGGATGCGGCGGAGGCGGGCCAGGTCGCGCTCGCTGTAGCGCCGGCTGCCGCCGCCCGTGCGAGCGGGGTCGACCAGGCCCTTGCGCTCGTAGATCCGCAGGGTCTGCGGATGGACCCCGGCCAGTTCGGCGGCAACCGAGATGACATAGACGGCTCGGGCGGAAGGACTGCGGTCAGGCATGGCTTACACCCCCAGATGTGCGCGCGGTGAGCCCCCATTGGACGCCGAGGCCAAGGCTTCGATGGCCTCGCGTTCGGCATCGGTCAGCTTCTGCGGTACCGACACTTCGACGGTGACCAACAGGTCCCCGGCGCCGGAACGGGCGGGAACCCCATGCTCCTTCACCCGGAAGATCCGCCCCGACCGGGTGCCCGCCGGGACCCTCAGGCTGATCGGCTTGTCGAGGGTGGGGACGGTGATGGTGGCACCGAGCGCCGCCTCGGGGAAGCTGATCGGGACCGAAAGGGTCAGGTTCTTGCCCTGGCGACCGAAGAGCGCATGGGTGCTGGTGTGCACCGTCACGTACAGGTCGCCCGACGCCCCGCCGTTGGCGCCGACGCCGCCGCGGCCCTTGACCCGGATCCGCTGGCCGTCCTCGACGCCGGGCGGGATCCGCACCTTGACCTGGCGGCCCTTGCGCTCGACGCCGCGGCCGAAGCAATTGCGGCACGGCGTCTCGACCCGCATGCCCGTACCCCCGCAGTCCCGGCACGGCTGGCTGAAGGAGAACAATCCTTGATTGTCGTTGATCACACCGCGGCCACCGCAGGTAGAGCAGATGACCGGACTGGTACCGGGCGCGGCGCCCGTCCCCCCGCACAGCGAGCACGCCACGTCGCTGGTGACGTTGACGGTGGCGGTGACCCCGTTGACTGCGTCGAGGAACGACAGGTGCAGTTGCGCCTCGAGGTCCTCGCCCCGGCGGGGCCCGGCGGCGCCGCCGGCCGCCCGGCCGCCGCGTGCCCGTCCGAAGATTCCCCCGAGGAGGTCGGTCAGGTCATCGGTCGAGAAATTGGCGCTGAACCCGCCGGGACCGCCGGCTCCGCCCGCGCCGGAGAACGCCCCGCTCAGGGGGCCCAGGCGGCGAACCTCGTCGTACTCCTTACGCCGGGCGGCGTCACCGAGGACGTCGTAGGCGGCGGAGACTTCCTTGAACTGGTCCTCGGAGCCCGGATTGGCATCGGGGTGGTACTGCTTGGCCAGCTTTCGGTAGGCGCGGGTGATGTCCTTGTCGGTCGCGGTATCGCTCACCCCGAGAATCTTGTAGTAGTCCTTCTCGAACCACTCGCGCTGCGGGGCCATGATGCCTCAGCCTCTCACTTTGACCATGGCGGGGCGCAGGACCCGGCCCTTCCAGCGGTACCCGGCCCGCAGCACCTCGACGACCTCGGGTCCGTCGGAGCTCTCGCCAGGATCGTGGGCCACGGCGTCGTGCACGGTCGGATCAAATGCCACCCCGACCGGATCAATGCGCTCCAGCCCCTCGCGCTCGAGCGCGTCGAACAAGGCGGTCCACACCTGCTTGACCTCCTCGCCGCCTCCGTGGGCGATGGCCAGGTCGGCGGTGTCGCACACCGGGAGAAGCTTGCTCACCAGCTCGCCGGCGGCGCGCTCCACATGCTCGATCTTCTGCTTCTCGACCCGCTTCTTGTAGTTCTCGAAGTCGGCTTGCAGCCGCCGCAGGGCATCGAGGTACTCGTCGCGCTCGCGCGCCACGCCGGCGACCTCAAGGTCGACCTCGACCTCGGCGGCGGCCTGGGCAGCCGCCAGGTCGACGGCGGCATCGGCCATCTCCGCGGCCAGGTCGAATACCAGGTCCGAAGGGGCGTCAGGCACGCCGCCGTCCGTCCCGTTCCCGGCCACGCCGCTGTCCACCGGGTCCGACCCGCCGGCCGCCGGGCCCGACCCGGCGCCGCCGGCGCCCGCGCCCCCCGTGGGACCCGCGCCGCCGGCGCCGCCACCGCCCGCGCCCCCCGCCGGGCCGGCGCCGCCCGCCGAAGCGGGGGCGCCGTTCGACGCGTCAGGGCCGGTCATGCGCCATGGCCGTGCTCGTCGACGATCTCCGCATCGACGACATCCTCGTCGTTCGGCGCCGACGAAGCGCCGTCACCGGCACCGCCGGCGGTGGGGGACCCACTCCCGGCGTTGGTGTTGCCGTTGACGCCCGCCGCCTCGTAGAGGCGCTTGCCGAGCTCCTGGACACCCATGGCGAGGGTGTCGGTGGCCCGGCGGATGGGCTCAACTTCGGCGCCGCCGAGGGCGTCCTTCAGCGTCTTCAGGTCGGCCTCGACCCGCTCCTTCTCGGTGCCCACATAGGAGATGGCCTGGTCCTTCAGCATCTTCTCGGTCTGGTACACCAAGCTGTCGGCGTTGTTGCGGACCTCGGCCTCCTCGCGGCGGCGACGGTCCTCCTCGGCGTGGGCCTCGGCGTCGCGGACCATGCGCTCGATCTCGTCGCGGTTGTGCGCCGACTGACCGGTAATGGTCATGGACTGCTCCTTGCTGGTGGCCTTGTCCTTGGCCGACACATGCACGATCCCGTTGGCGTCGATGTCGAAGGTGACCTCGATCTGGGGCACGCCACGGGGGGCGGGCGGCAGGTCAACCAGTTGGAACTTGCCGAGGGTCTTGTTGTACATCGCCATCTCCCGCTCGCCCTGCAGGACGTGGATCTCCACGCTCGGCTGCATGTCTTCGGCAGTGGTGAACACCTCGGAGCGCCGCGTCGGGATGGTGGTGTTGCGCTCGATGAGCTTGGTCATGATCCCACCCTTGGTCTCGATGCCAAGCGACAACGGGGTCACGTCGAGCAACAAGACGTCCTTGACCTCGCCCTTCAGCACGCCCGCCTGGATGGCGGCGCCGACCGCGACGACCTCGTCGGGGTTGACACCCTTGTGCGGATCGTTGCCGGTGTAGGCGGAGACCATCTCCTGGATGGCGGGCATCCGGGTGGAACCGCCGACCAGTACGACGTGGTGGATCTGCTCCTTGGCCAGGCCGGCGTCCTTGATGGCCTGCTCGAAGGGACCCTTGCAGGCCTCGACCAAGTCGCTGGTCAGCTCCTGGAACTTCGAGCGTGTCAGCTTCATGTCGAGGTGCTTGGGACCCTCGCTGGTGGCAGTGATGAAAGGCAGGTTGATGCTCGTTTCCTGCACCGCCGACAACTCGATCTTGGCCTTCTCGGCGGCTTCCTTCAGCCGCTGGAGCGCCATCTTGTCGGCGCCCAGGTCGACGCCCTCGTTGTCCTTGAAGCCCTTGACCAGCCAGTCGATGACCCGCTGGTCCCAGTCGTCGCCGCCGAGATGGGTGTTGCCGCTCGTCGACTTGACCTCGAACACGCCTTCGCCGATCTCAAGGATCGACACGTCGAAGGTGCCGCCCCCGAGGTCGAAGACGAGGACCGTCTGGTCGGCGCCCTCTTTGTCCAGCCCGTAGGCCAGGGCGGCTGCCGTCGGCTCATTGATGATGCGAAGTACCTCGAGGCCCGCGATGGCGCCTGCCTCTTTGGTAGCGGTGCGTTGGGCGTCGTCGAAATAGGCAGGAACGGTGATGACAGCCTGGCTCACCGTGTCGCCCAGGTAGCTTTCCGCGTCGCGCTTCAACTTCTGCAGGATGCGGGCGCTGATCTCCTGGGGGGTGTACTTCTTGCCGTCGATGTTGACCGACCAACCGGTGCCCATGTGGCGCTTGACCGATCGGATGGTGCGATCAGGGTTGGTAATGGCCTGACGCTTGGCGACTTCGCCGACCAGCACCTCGCCCGACTTGGAAAAGCCGACTACCGAGGGCGTCGTCCTCGCTCCCTCAGCGTTGGGGATGACCGTGGGCTCGCCGGCCTCCAGAACGCTGACGACCGAGTTCGTGGTACCGAGATCGATACCGACGGCCTTGGGCATAATGGGTTGCCTCCGTTACTCTGAGATTCTCTGTCTGACTGTTCAAGTGTATCTAACTTGAGCGACTGAGACTCAACTGTTCTCAACATAAACTGCGCGCATGGCGACTCTCGTGCTGCTGCGCCATGGTCAAAGCACCTGGAACCTGGCCAACCGCTTCACCGGCTGGTACGACTGCGACCTCTCCGAGCTCGGGGAAAAGGAGGCCCGCTCGGCGGGCACGCGCCTTGCGGCGGCCGGCGTCGCCATCACCGTGGTGCATACTTCGGTGCAGACACGGGCCATCCGCACCGCCCATCTGGCGCTGGAAGAGATGGCAAGGCTGTGGATCCCGGTGCACCGCCATTGGCGCCTGAACGAGCGGCACTACGGCAGCCTGACGGGCCTCGACAAGGCGGAAACCCGCTCGCAGTACGGCGACGAGCAGTTCCTGCTGTGGCGGCGCAGCTACGCCACTCCCCCGCCGCCCATCGATCCCAACAGCCCGTGGAACCCGACCGCCGACCCCCGCTACGCCGACCTGCCTCCCGAGCTCCTGCCGGCGACGGAGTGCCTCGCCGACGTGGTGGCCCGGATGCTGCCGTACTGGTACGACGCCATCGTTCCCGACCTGCGGCTCGGCAAGGTCGTCCTCGTCGCCGCCCATGGCAACAGCCTCCGCGGCCTCGTCAAGCACCTCGATGGCATCAGCGACGAGAAGATCCCCAACCTGGAGATCCCGACGGGCGTCCCCATCGTGTACGAGCTCGACGACAACCTGCGGCCCCTCGTCGCCGGCGGGGAGTGGCTCAAGGCGGAGGGCTCGTAGCCCGGTTCTCTGCAGTTGTGAGTTTCTGAGCACCATTTGGCGCGACAGGTGCCCTCAGATGGTGCTCAGAAAATCAAATTCGCAAGTCTGCGCCGCTGGCCGGCTCCGCCACCGGCTCAATGACCGTGGCAGAACTTGTACTTCTTGCCGCTGCCGCAGGGGCAGAGGGCGTTGCGCCCGACGCGGGCGTCGCGCCGGAAGGGCTGAGGCTTGGCCGGCAGCTCGTCCTGCGCCGAGGCCGCCGCCGCTTGCGCCGCGGCCACCGTCGGATCGCACAACAACTCGTTGATCGCGTTGGCGACTGCCGGCACCTGATCGTCGAGCCCCGCGGCCGCTACCGCCGCCTCCAGACCTTCCAGCCAATGCCGGACAGGAGCCAACCGGCCGCCGAGGCCGGTCAGGGCGTCGGGCAGCCCCGCCATCAGGCTGCCCGCCTCAATCACGATCTCCGCCTGGGCCCGCAGATCCGCCGGCGTCGGTTCCTGGGCCGTA
Source organism: uncultured Actinomycetota bacterium (assembly GCA_963851105.1). Taxonomy (GTDB): domain Bacteria; phylum Actinomycetota; class Acidimicrobiia; order Acidimicrobiales; family Palsa-688; genus DATARN01. The sequence goes on along the minus strand of CAWKNP010000003.1, from coordinate 83,106 downwards.
GCCGCGGCCACCAGGCGGGGCCCGAGACCATTGGGCAGGTGGGGCTCCAGGAGACGCTGACCGGCGTCGAGCAATGCCTCCCACCCTTCGGGGTTGCTGGCCTTGGCCGCTTCCAGCCGGGCGGTGGTGATCCGCAGCGCCTCGGCGCGATGGGGGCCGCAAATCACTTGTTGGGCGGCGGTGAGGCCGTCGGGGAACGCCACCGAACGGCCCGCGCACCCGGGACATCCGGGCCGCTTCTCCCCCGGCTCCCGGAATCGGACCGCTGCGCGGTCCAGGTCGGCGGGCCCGAAGATGTCCTGGCCCAGATCCTCGAGGACGTCGAACTGGATCGGCTGCCATCCGGCGCCGACGACGGTCACTGCCGGCGTGGGAAGTGTGGGTTCGTCGGGGATGCGGCTGAGCAGACGGGGCAGGGCACCGGAGTGAACGCCCGCCGCGTAGCTGCCGTCGATGATGGCCGCCTGCTGCTCGCTGCCGACCAGGAGTACCGACTCGCTCAACGGTCCCAGCACCGTTGGCAGCGCCGACCCATCGCCCCCCGCCATAGCCATCGCCTGCCAGAGCGGCACGTACAGGACCAGCCCGACCGACTCAGGCCGGCTGGTCGACGTAGCAAAGGCAGCCGGCCGGTCGGGGAGCCATTCGAATGGGTCCCAGGTGAGAAGGAACACCCGCAGCTGCTCCGCGGCCCAATGGTGCTCTGGCGCCAGACCCCGCCAGGAGAGAGCCAGCTCGAGAACCTGCTTCTCCCACCGGGGCGGGTCCACCATCGCATCGGCCGGGCGAGTACCGGCGAAGGAGGAGGTGCCGCTCACCGCCGCGGTCTCTGCCAATCGCACATCAGAACTGGACACGGCCATGGTCCCCATCTCAGGACACCTCAAGCCGGGGCGCGGCTAAAGGAGAGCGCCCAGTCTAGGTGCTCGACCGCTTGGTCCTACGACCGGCTCCGCTCGTTCGACTTCGGGGCCTTGGCCCGGCCGGTCAGGAGCAGGCCGACGGCCTGCGACAACGGCAGCATGGCGCCGCCGGCGGTCGCCATGGCGTGGCGGCGGCGGTTGGCCAGGCCAACGGCGCCGGCGCCCGCGACCAACAGGCCCATGGCCAGGGTCAGCGGGGTCGTCGAGTCACGCCCGGTGAGAGGCAGAGTCCCGGCGGGGACGGAGCCCTGGCCGGGGACCGGGGCGTTGCCGATGGTCGTGGTGGAATGGCCGCCAGGGGTCGTGGTGGGGGGACCGACGGTCGTGGTTGGGGGCCCGGCAACGCATCCCGAGCCGCCCGAGTTGCCGACACCGGTGTTGCCACTACCCGAGTTGGCAGTGCCGTTGTTACCGCAGCCTGAATTGCCGTTTCCGGTATTCCCGGTTCCTGAGTTCCCGTTGCCGGTATTGACAAATCCCGAGTTGCCGTTGCCAACGTTGGCGGAGCCGGAGTTGCCGACGCCGTTGTTGGCGAAGCCCGAGTTGCCTACGCCGGTGTTACCGCACCCCGAACTGGAGATGTCGGCATTGGGGGCACAGGCAATGGGGTGGGCGCTCAGCGCCGACGGAGCTGAGCGGGCCTGGCCAGAAAGGGCGGTGACCAGGGCCAGGCTTGCAACGAGTGCGGACATGGGATCGGACGGTAGTGGATCACTTCACTGCCCGCAACCATTCTGGCCGTAACTGCCCGAGAAACCACCAAACGGATACAGAGAGACCGCAAGGCGCGAAAAAGGGAGAGCAGTGACGCCCTCCCTTTCCGCGTTCTTCCGTGCTTGTGACTATTCGGCGTCGGCCTCGACTTCGTCGCGGCGGCGTCCGGTGAGGCCGACAGCGGCACCGCCGCTCAGCAGCAGCCCGAGGGCGACCGCCAGCGGCATTGCGGTGTTGGACCCGGTCAACGGCAGGTTGGCGCCGGTCACTTCCGCGGTCGGCCCGCCCGGAATGTCGATGTCGACGACCGGGGGGGTGACGACCGGCGGCGTGACGACCGGCGGCGTGACGACCGGCGGCGTGACGACCGGCGGCGTGACGACATCAATATCGCAGTCGCCGGAGCCGCCCGAGTTAGCCGTGCCGTCGTTGTCGAAGCCCGAGTTGGCGGTCCCGTTGTTCCCGCACCCGGAGTTCCCGGTGCCGGTATTGAAGAAGCCAGAGTTGGCGGTTCCGACGTTACCGGTGCCCGAGTTGCCCAGGCCGACGTTGCCATTTCCACTGTTGCCGGTGCCGTTGTTGCCAGTTCCCGAGTTCCCGGTGCCGGTATTGCCGCACCCCGAACTCGCAATGTCGACGTTGGGCGCACAACCAGCGGCCAACAGCGCGCCACTGTCACCGCCGACGCTTGCGAGCGTCGCGGCCGCGCCGACTCCGCTGACGGTGCTCCCGCTACCCGAGGAGGAGGAGAGCTTCGAAGCCGAGGCTGCTCCACCCGAGGTACCGCCGGCGCCGGTGGCGCCGCCCGAAGCCCCGGAGGTCGAGGCCAGCGAGCTGGCGTGCAGTGGCGATGCCAGGGCGGCGGCTGCGACGACTGTGGCATCACCGGTGTCCCCGGTGCTGACGTTGGTGGTCTGCGACGACGTCCCCGAAGGCCCGGACTTCCCACCGGGGCCGCTGGCCGAGGTGTTGGTTGCCATGGGGCTGGAGGCGACACTACCGGTGACCCCGCCAGTGGCAGAGGCGTGGGTGGCAACGTCGCCGCTGGCGCCGGTCGTGGCGTCACCGATCGCCGTTCCCGTTGTCGCACCCGAGGATCCCCCGTTGCTGGTGGAAATGACGTCACCGCTGTCGCCGGTGCCGGTGATATTGGAAACCCCGCCGGTGGACCCGCTGCCGGCAGCGCCGGAGAAGGCGACCCCAGAAACGGCTATCCCGGTGTCACCGCTGGTGGGTGTCGCGAGGGCGTCGCCGCCGATGCCGCTGGCGACGGTGATGACCGGGATCAAGATGGCATCACCGGTCGTGCCGGTGTTGCCGCCCGTCGCCCCGGCGGACGCCCCGGCGGCGCCGCTGGCTGCGGTGCCGGTGGTCGCCGACGCATTGACCGCCCCGCCAGAGTCTCCGCCAGGACCGGTGGTACCAGAACCGGCAGCTCCGATGGCCGAGGCGAGCCCGGAACCTCCGGTTGCGCCGCCCGTCGAAGGACCGGTACCGCCGGAGGAGGCATCCGATGTCTGGGAAGCGGCGCCGGTGGCCCCTGACGCCCCGCCGCTACCGGAGGCAGCGGCGTTGGACGACACCGGGCTGGCAACCGCAGCGCCCGATTGGCCGCCGGTGGCAGCGGCCGTGGTGGTCGTGGAGCCGGTGGCGCCCGAGGTGGCGTTGCCGAGGGCGGTCGCGGTGGCGGAACCGGAGGTTCCGCCGGTCGCGGTGCCGGTGGCGGCGCCGGAATCACCGGAGACGACGACGACACCGACGGCGCCACTGCCACCGGGGCCGGCGACATCGCCCGAGAAGGCCGCACCGGAGACGGCATCGCCGGTAGTCACCCGTGTCGGCGTCGACAACGGCGGGACCGCCGTCACCGGAGACCGCAGTGTCGACCGCAGCGTTGGTCGCCGTGCCCGAGTCGCCCGACGTGCCACCCGTCGAGTCGGCCGAAGCCCCGGCGTCGCCACTCAGGGCGGCCCCGTCGGTGGCCGAGACGTTGGTGGCATCGCCGGAGAAGCCGCCGGCGCCGGAGAAGCCGGACGTGGCGATCCCCGTGGCGTCAGCGGCGCCGGAGCCGCCGGTCGGCCCCGCCACAGGATCGGTGTTACCCGAGGTGGCGTCCGACGTCTGCGAGGCGGTGCCGGTCGCCCCCGAGGCGCCGCCATCGCCGGTGCTGGCGCTGTTGGTGGACGAGGGACTCGATGTCGCGGCGCCGCTGGTGCCGCCGGTGGCCGAGGCGCTCGTGGTGGAGGCGCCGGTCGCCCCCGACGTCGCGTTGCCCGTCGACGAGGCAGTCGCGGACCCGGTCGAACCGCCATTGGCGGTACCGGTCGCGGCACCGCTGTCGCCGGAAACCACGCCGACGGAGACCGCACCGCTGCCGCCACTGCCCGTCACGTCGCCCGAGAAGGCGGCACCGGAAACAGCGTCGCCGGTGTCACCGGTGGAGGCCGTGACATCGGCCAGGCCTCCGGCGCCACTGACGGCGGTGTTCACCGGAACGACGGTGGCGTCGCCCGAAGTACCGGTGTTGCCACCGGTGGCATCGCTGTCAGCCGAGGCGTCACCGCTTGCCGCCGTGCCCGACGTAGCCGAGACATTGGTGGCGGCTCCGGAGTCGCCCCCGATACCGGAGTCGCCCGAGACGGCGAGCCCGGCGGTGGTGGCGTTCCCCGAGCCTCCGGTAGGACCGGTCGTGGTCGGGCTGCCGGTGTCACCCGAGGTCGCGGTCGACGTCTGCGACGCCGAACCGGTGGCGCCCGAGGCACCCCCGGCGCCGCTGCCCGCGGTATTCGACGAGGTCGGGCTGGCCGTGGCCGCACCCGAATCGCCGCCTGTCGCCGAAGAGGTGGTGAGCGAGGCTCCGGTTGCGCCGGATGTGGCGTTGCCGGTCGAGCTGGCGGAGGCGGCCCCAGAGGTACCACCGGTCGCGGTGCCCGTCGCCGCCCCGGAGTCTCCCGAGACGACGGTCACGCCGACCGCGCCGCTACCGCCACTGCCGGTCACGTCGCCCGAGAAGGCGGCGCCCGACACCGCATCGCCGGTGTCACCGGTCGATGCGATCACAGTGGCGAGACCGCCGGCACCGCTGGCCGCAGTGTTGACCGGGGCGTTGGTGGCGGCCCCCGAGTCACCAGAAGTACCGCCAGTGGCGTCCGCCGACCCGTCGGCGCTGCCGCTTACCGCGATGCCAGAGGTGTCGGAGACGTTGGTGGAGGGTCCTGAGAAGCCACCATCACCGGAGAAGCCGGAAGCGGCCGCGCCGAGCGACGTGGCGTCACCGGATCCCCCGGTCGGTCCCGTGGCCGCCAGGGTGTCACCGGAGGTGGCGGTGGAGGTCTGGGAGGCAGAGCCGGTGGCACCGGAGGCGCCACCGTCGCCGGAGCCGGCCAGGTTGGTGGAGCTCGGGCTGGCCGCAGCGGCCCCGGAACTGCCACCGGTGGCCGACGCCGTCGACGTGGTGTCGCCGGTGGTCCCGCTGGTGGCGTTGCCGGTGGAACTGGCCGTAGCGGCGCCGCTGGAGCCGCCGTTGGCGGTCCCGGTGGCGTCACCGGACGCGCCCGTCGCCGCGATGACATCGACCGCACCGCTGCCGCCGCCGCCGGTCACGTCGCCGGAGAAGGCGGCGCCCGAGGTGGCAGTACCGGTACCACCCGTACCGAGGGTGACGACGGCAGCACCGCCGTCGCCGCTGGCGGCGAGGTTGGTCGGAATATTGGTCGCGTCGCCCGATGTACCGGTATTGCCGCCGGTCGAGGTGGCGCCCGCGTCGGCAGAGCCGGAAACGGCGATACCGCTGGTCAGGGTCGGTCCTGCCGGGCCGACGTTGGTGCCGGCGCCAGAGTCGCCGCCGGTGCCGGAGTCACCGGAAACCGAACCGCCGATGCTGGTGGCGTCGCCGGAACCGCCGGTAGGCCCAGTCGTTGCCGGACCGCCGGTGGCACCCGAAGCCGCCGTCGAGGTCTGCGAGGCGGTCCCGGTGGCCCCTGACGCCCCACCGTCGCCGGAAGCAGCGCCGTTGGATGAGCTGGGGCTGGCGGTGGCACTGCCCGTGCTTCCGCCGGTAGCCGAGGCCGACGACGTGGAGGCGCCGGTGTTGCCCGAGGTGGCGTTGCCGGTCGAACTGGCCGTGGCCGCGCCGGAGGAGCCGCCGGTGGCGGAGCCAGTGGCGGAGCCCGAGTCGCTCGAGGTGACGGTCACGCCGACCGCACCACTGCCGCCGCCGCCGGTCACGTCACCGGAGAACGCGGCACCAGAGGTGGCGTTGGAACCGCTCACGTTGACGCTGACGGCGCCGCTGCCGCCGCCGCCGGTGACCGCCCCCGAGAAGGCAACACCGGACGTGGAGCCACCGCCGCCGGCGGGTCCGCTCACCGCAGTGACGACGGCTGTTCCGCCGTCACCGCTCACCGCGGTGTTGACCGGAGCGTTGGTGGCATCACCCGAGGCACCTGAGGTGCCGCCGATGGAATCGGCGCTCCCGGTGGCATCGCCGCTGAGGGCGTCGCCGGTCGTAGAGGAAACGTTGGTGGCGTCGCCCGAGAACCCGCCATCACCGGAGAACCCGGAGCTTGCGGCGCCGATGGACGTAGCCGCCCCGGAGGCGCCGGTCGGACCCACAGGCGGGTCGGTGGTGCCGCTGGTGGCGTCAGAGGTCTGTGACGCCGCACCCGTGGCGCCCGAGGCCCCACCGTTGCCGGTGGTAGCGGTATTGGAAGACGACGGGCTGGCGGTCGCAGCGCCCGTGCTGCCACCGGTTGCGGACGCCGACGAGGTCGAGGCGCCGGTGTTGCCGGAGGTGGCGTTCCCGGAGGAGGTGGCCGTCGCAGCGCCGGAGGAACCCCCGTTGCCGCCGATCCCGGCACCACCATCACCGCTGATGGCGGTGTTGATCGGCACATTGGTCGCCGCTCCCGAGGAGCCGGAGTTGCCACCCACGGAAAGGGCCGTGGCGTCGGCGGCACCGCTGGCGGCGATACCGCTGGTGTCCGAAACATTGGTGGCGGCACCCGAGTCGCCGGCGGTGCCCGAGTCGCCGGAGATAGCGGCGCCGATGCTGAGCGCAGCGCCCGACCCACCGGTCGGGCCCGTCCCGGTGGGACTGCCCGTGTCACCCGAGGCGGCATCGGAGGTCTGGGAGGCGGAGCCGGTGCGTCCCGAAGCGCCGCCGGCGCCGGTTGCGGCCACATTGGCCGAACTCGGGCTGGCGGTTGCGCTACCGCTCGATCCGCCGGTCGCCGATGCCGTAGTGGTCGAGGCGCCGGTGTTCCCGCTGGTCGCGTCGCCGGTGGATTTGGCGGTGGCGGCACCCGAGGAGCCGCCGGTGCCACCGATTCCCGCCCCGCCATCGCCGCTGGCGGCGGTGTTGACCGGGGCGTTGGTGGCGTCGCCCGATGCTCCGCTGGTCCCGCCGATACCGACAGCCGACGCGGTGGCGGTGCCGGAGATGGCGGCGCCCGAGGTGAAGGACACGTTGGTGGCGTCACCCGAGAACCCACCGTCGCCGGAGAAGCCGGAGCCGGCGAAGCCGATGGAGGTCGCGTCGCCGGAACCGCCGCTGACGCCCGGGCCCATGTTGTCGGTCGAGCCGGACGATGCCAGCGAGGTCTGCGCCGCGCTACCCGTTGCGCCCGATGCCCCGCCGTCGCCGCTCACGGCGCCGTTTGACGATGTCGGGCTGGCAGTGGCGTCGCCGCTGCTGCCGCCGGTTGCGGAGGCATGGGTCACCGAGTCCCCGGTCGCACCGGAGGTGGCATTGCCCTGGGAGGTCGCCGTGGCGGCGCCCGAGGAACCTCCGTTGCCGCCGATTCCCGGACCGCCGTCGCCGCTGGCAGCGGTGTTGACCGGCACGTTGGTGGCCGCTCCCGAGGTACCCGTGTTGCCGCCGAGGGCGGTAGCCGTGGCGTCCACAGCACCGGTGAGAGCGATCCCAGAGGTGTCGGACACGTTGGTGGCGCCACCGGAGTCGCCGCCCGTGCCTGAGTCGCCGGAGATGGCGGCGCCGATGCTGAGGGCGTCACCCGAGCCACCGGTCGTACCGGTCGTCGTCGGGCTTCCAGTGTCGCCGGAGGCGGCGTCAGACGTCTGGGAGGCGGTTCCGGTGGCGCCGGAAGCCCCGCCGTCGCCGGAGGCGGCGATGTTGGTCGACGCCGGGCTGGCAGTGGCATTGCCCGAGGAGCCGCCGGTGGCGGAGGCCGTGGTGAGTGAGGCACCGGTGGGGCCCGAGGTGGCGTTGCCCGAAGAGGTGGCGGTGGCCGCACCCGACGTGCCGCCCGTCCCGCTGATGCCTGCGCCGCCGTCACCGCTCACCGCGGTGTTGACCGGCACGTTGGTGGCGTCGCCAGAGTTGCCGCTCGTTCCGCCGGTCGCGATGCCCGTGGCGGTCGCGCTGCCCGTCAGGGCGTCGCCGCTGGTTCCAGACACATTGGTCGCGTCACCCGAGAAGCCCCCGTCGCCCGAGAAGCCGGAGCCGGCGAAGCCGATCGAAGTCGCGGCCCCCGAGGCGCCGGTGGTGCCGCCAGGAGGATCGGTGTTGCCGGTGGTTGCGGTGGACGTCTGGGAGGCGGCCCCGGTTGCGCCCGAGGCGCCGCCGTTGCCCGTCCCTGCCGAGTTGTCCGAAGTGGGATCGGCGGTGGCGTCGCCGGAGCTGCCCCCCGTCGCCGAGGCGGTGGTCGTGACGTCGCCGGTTGCGCCCGAGGTGGCGTCGCCGACCGAAGTTGCGGTAGCCGGTCCCGACGAGCCGCCGTTGGCGGTGTCCGACGACGACCCGGTGGCACCGCCGGCAGCTTGGCCCACGGTCACGTCGACCGCACCGCTACCGCCGCCGCCTGTGACTGCGCCCGAGAAGGCGGTACCCGAAGTCCCGCCGTCGCCGACGTTGACCTCGACCGCGCCGCTGCCGCCGCCGCCCGAAACAGCTCCCGAGAAGGCGGTACCGGATAGCGCGGCGCCGCCGCTGACGGTGACGTCCACGGCACCGCTGCCGCCGCCACCGGACACAGCACCCGAGAAGGCGGCGCCGGAAATGGCCGCCCCGTCACCGCTGATGACATCGACATTCACTGCACCGCTGCCGCCGCCACCGGACACATCGCCCGAGAAGGCGGCGCCGGACGTGGCGTCACCCGAGGAACCACTGGCCGAGGACGAGGAGGCGGTGCCGCCCGCCCCGCTAAGGGCGCTGTTGACCGGGGCGTTCGTCGCGGCGCCGGAGGAACCGGACGTGCCGCCCGTCGAGACCGTGGTGGCATCGGTTGCCCCGGTGACCGCGCTGCCGCTCGTGCCGGAGACGTTGGTCGCGAAACCGGAATCTCCACCTACACCGGAGTCGCCGGAGATGGATGCCCCGAGCGCCGTCGCCTCGCCGGAGCCACCGGTCGTGCCGGCGGTGGTCGGGCTGCCGGTAGCTCCGGAGGTGGCGTCGGAGGTCTGCGAAGCCGTCCCCGTGGCGCCCGATGCGCCGCCGTCTCCGGTGGTGGCGGCGTTGGTGGAGGCGGGGTTGGCGGTCGCGGCGCCCGAGCTGCCACCCGTCGCCGAGGCCGTCGTCATGACGGCGCCGGTATTGCCCGATGTCGCGTTGCCCGACGAGCTGGCGTTGGCTGCGCCCGACGTACCGCCGGTCGCGGCGCCGCTGGCGTCGCCGGTCGTGCCCGAGGTGACATCGACGGAAACGGCGCCGCTGCCGCCGCCGCCGGTAACGGCGCCCGAGAAGGCGGCGCCGGAGGTGGCGTCTCCGGTGTCGCCGCTGTCGGCGGTGGAATCAGCCGAGCCGCCGCTGCCCGAGATCGCGGTGTTGACCGGGATGTTGGTAGCCGGCCCCGAATCGCCGCTGGTGCCGCCGAAAGCGTCCGCGGTGGCGGTCGCCGAGCCGGATATCGCGCTGCCGGTCGTGCCCGAGATGTTGGTGGCGTCCCCGGAGAAGCCGCCGTCGCCCGAGAAACCGGAGCCGGCGAAGCCTGCGGAGTTGGCGGCACCCGAGGCGCCGGTCGGGCCAGAGGTAGCGGCCGTGCTGCCGGAGCTGGCGTCGGAGGTCTGCGAGGCAGACCCGGTGGCACCGGAAGCGCCGCCGGCGCCGGTCCCCGCAGAGTTGGACGAGGTGGGGCTGGCGGTCGCGCTCCCGCTTGTGCCGCCGGTGGCGGAGGCGCTCGTTGTGACGGCGCCGGTAGAGCCGGAGGTGGCGTTGCCGGTGGACTGGGCGGTCGCGGCGCCGGTGGAGCCGCCGTTGGCGACGCCGGTGGCGGCACCCGAATTGCCCGAGGTCACATCGACGGAGACGGCGCCACTGCCGCCCCCGCCGGACACGTCACCCGAGAAGGCAGCGCCCGAGGTGGCGGCGCCGGTGTCGCCACTGGTCAGTGACACGACGGCGTCGCCGCCGCCACCGCTGATCGCGGTGTTGACCGGAGCGTTGGTCGCGGCACCCGAGGAACCGCTGTTGCCGCCGAGGGTCACGGCCGAGGCGTCGGTGGCGCCGCTGGCGGCGGTGCCGGTCGTGCCCGAGACATTGGTGGCCGAGCCGGAGTCGCCCCCGGTACCGGAGTCACCGGAGATGGCGGCGCCCGTGGCGTTGCCCGCGCCGGAGCCACCGGTCGGGCCACCGGAGGTGGGACCGCCAGTGGCGCCCGAGGCGCCCGTGGACGTCTGGGAGGCACTGCCGGTAGTACCCGATGCCCCACCGGCTCCGGTGGTCGCGCCATTGGAAGAGGTGGGGCTGGCGACGGCGTTGCCCGAGATGCCGCCGGTGGCCGAGGAGGTCGTCACCGAGTTCCCGGTGTTACCCGAGGTGGCGTTGCCCGTCGAGGTGGCGGTGGCCGGACCGGAGGTGCCCCCGGTGGCGGTGCCGGTGACGGCCCCGGAGTTGCCGGACGTGACGTTGACGGCCACTGCGCCGCTGCCGCCACCGCCGGTAACCGCACCCGAGAAGGCAGCGCCGGAGGTCGCCGGGCCGGTCGTGCCGCTGATACCGATGACGGAGGCGGCGCCGCCGGGACCGGACACGGCGGTGTTCACCGGAACGTTGGTGGCGTCGCCGGAGTTACCCGACGTGCCGCCGATGGCGACCGAGGTGGCCGTCGCCGATCCGCTGACCGCCGTGCCGGTGGTACCGGAAACGTTCGTGGCGCTTCCCGAGAAGCCACCGTCGCCGGAGAAGCCGGACCCGGCGAAACCGGTGGCGGTGGCATTGCCGGAGCCCCCGGTGGGGCCGGCCGGCGGATCGGTTGTACCCGACGCCGCACTGGAGGTCTGCGAGGCCGTCCCGGTGGCGCCCGAGGCGCCTCCGGCGCCGGTGCCCGCGGTGTTCGTCGAGGTCGGGCTGGCGGTGGCGTTGCCCGTCGTACCGCCCGTTGCCGAGGAGTGGGTGGTCGAGGCGCCGGTGTTGCCCGAGGTGGCGTTGCCGGTGGAGCTGGCGTTGGCAGCACCGGTGGACCCGCCGTTGGCGGTGCCGGTGACGGCCCCGGAGTTGCCCGAAGTCACGTTGACGGCGACAGCGCCGCTGCCCCCGCCGCCCGACACGGCACCCGAGAACACGGTGCCCGAGGTGGCCGCGCCGGTACTTCCGGAAATGCCGATCACCGTGGCGGCGCCGCCGGGGCCGCTGGCTGCGGTGTTGACCGGCGCATTGGTCGCGTCACCGGAGCTACCGGTGTTGCCACCGATCGCTGTCGAGGTCGCATCGGCGCTACCGCTGGCCGCGGTGCCGGAGGTGCCAGAGATGTTGGTGGCCGAGCCGGAGTCGCCGCCGGTGCCGGAGTCGCCGGAGATGGCGGCACCCGCGCTGTTGGCGGCACCCGATCCGCCCGAGGGACCGGCGCCACCGGTCGAACCTGAGGTGGCGTTGGCGGTTTGCGACGCGGCGCCGGTGGCGCCCGAGGCGCCCCCATTGCCCGTGCCGGCCGTGTTGGACGACCGAGGGCTGGCGGTGGCGCTACCGGTGGTGCCGCCCGTCGCCGACGAGGTCGTCGTCGAGTCGCCGGTCGAGCCCGACGTGGCGTCACCATGCGACGAGGCGGTGGCGGGACCCGAGGTCCCGCCGGTTGCGGCGCCGGTGACGTCGCCGGAGTTGCCGGAGGTGACGGTCACCATGACAGCGCCGCTACCCCCGCCGCCGCTGACGGCACCCGAGAACACGGTTCCCGAAGTGGCAGGGCCGGTGTCGCCGGAGACGCCGATGACGCTCGCGGTTCCACCGGGGCCCGAGGCGGCGGTGTTGACCGGGACGTTGGTCGCATCGCCCGAGGAGCCGGTCGTGCCGCCGACCGCGCTGGAATCGCCGCTGGCGTCACCGGTGACGGCGTCGCCGGTCGTGCTGGAAATGTTGGTGGCATCACCGGAGAACCCGCCGGGACCGGACGAACCGGAAAGGGCGGCGCCCGTGGCGTCGGTGAGGCCCGAGCCCCCGGTGGGCCCGGAGCCCGTGGCGCCGGTGTCACCCGACGCCGACGCTGACGTCTGCGAAGCGGTGCCGGTCGCGCCCGATGCGCCACCGTCGCCGGTGGTGGCGGTGTTGCTGGAGGTCGGGCTGGCGGTGGCGTTGCCGGTGGTCCCGCCGGTAGCCGACGACGTGGTCGTCGAGGCGCCGGTGTTCCCGGAGGTGGCGTTGCCGGTCGACGATGCCGTGGCGGCGCCCGAGGAGCCGCCGTTGGCGACGCCGGTGGCGGCACCTGAGTTGCCGGAGATCACCGTGACCATGACGGCGCCGCTGCCGCCGCCGCCGGTGACGGCGCCGGAAAAGACAGTGCCCGAGGTGGCGGCACCGGTACCGCCGCTGGTGGTCACGACCGTCGCGTCGCCGCCGGGGCCGCTGATCGCAGTCGTCACGGGGGCGTTGGTGGCCGCGCCGGTGCTGCCGGTGTTGCCGCCTGTCGCCGTGGAGGTGGCGTCGGCTTCGCCGGTCACGGCGACGCCGGACGTCTCGGAGACGTTGGTTGCGGTACCGGAGTCGCCGCCAGGGCCCGAGGACCCCGACGCCGCGACGCCGGTGGAAGTCGACTGACCGGAACCGCCGCTCGGGCCGCTGCCGCTGCTACCGGTGTTGCCGGTGGCCGCAAGGGAGGTCTGCGAGGCGCTGCCGGTCGGGCCGGAGTTGCCCCCGCTGCCGGATCCCGCGGAATTGTTCGAGACCGGGCTCGCCACCGCGGCGCCGGTGGTGCCACCGGTGGCCGAGGAGGTGGTGGCGACCGCGCCGGACGAACCGGAGGTGGCGTTGCCGACGACGGTGGCGGTCGACGGGCCCGAGGAGCCGCCGGTCGCGTTGCCGGTGACGGCTCCCGAACTGCCGCTGGTGACGATGACGGCAACACCGCCGCTGCCGCCGCCCGCACCGCCGCCCGCGCCGCCGGAGAAGTTGGTCCCGGTGGTGGCGCCGCCGGTGGTCCCGCTGGTCGGAGTCGACGTGCCGGCCCCGCCGGCGCCGCTCGATGCCGTGACGATCGGTGACACGGTCGCGGAGCCGGTGTTGCCACTGGTCCCGCCCGTCGCCGTGGCTGTGCCCGCGGCACTACCACTCACGGCACTACCGGATGTCGTCGACGCGTTCAACGACGGTCCCGAGGATCCTCCCGCGCCGGTGCCGCCGCTGGCCGAGGCTCCCGCCCCGGTGCCCTGCCCACTGCCTCCTGTAGGCCCGGCCGGAAGGGCCGCGGGGGCAATCGTGGTGGTAGGGGCTGGGACCGGATCACGGCTAAGGGTGGCCGCGAGCGCGAGAACTCCGAGGAGACCTGACATGGGCGGGGACGGTACTTGACGGCCACCCCTTGCGCAACCATCCCGAACAGGAGGAACCAAACGTATAAAGGCCGGTACCAGGGGGTGGAGAGGGTAGGGAGCGGGCCCCTGGTAAGTTGCTTGACCGGTCGTTTCGCGCCGACGCCAGCGCAGGAGCGCGGGAAGCAAATTAGGGGTAACGGTGGGTTCGGGTCGGCAGTCGAAATTCGGGGTCAAAGGCACCCGTGAGGGCAAGGTGACAGTCTGGCGCGGCGTGCCCTACGCGGCCGCGCCGACCGGTGAGGCCCGCTTCCAGCCGCCCCGCCCCTCAGCGCCGTGGGACGGTCCCCGCACCGCCGACTCCTTCGGACCGTCGAGCATCTCGACCGACGTTCCCGGGTTGGTGCTGCCATCGGGATCGGGTGTCTCGCCGGAGAGCGAGGACTGCCTCTACCTCAACGTCTGGTCACCGAAAGGTCGGGGGAAGCCGCGCCCCGTGCTGGTATGGATCCATGGCGGCGCGTTCGTCTTCGGTAGCGGGAGCAACTTCGATGGTGCCTGGCTGGCGACACGCGGCGACGCCGTCATCGTCACCATCAATTACCGCCTGGGACCGTGGGGGTTCCTTGACCTCGCCACCATCGGCGGCGCGGGCTTCGAAGGGGCGGTCAACGCCGGTCTCCTCGACCAGGTGGCGGCCCTGACTTGGGTTCGCGACAACATCGAGGCCTTCGGGGGTGACCCCGATCGGGTCACTGTCATCGGGCAGGCCTCGGGTGCCAGTTGTGTCGGCACCCTCCTCGCCATGCCTTCGGCCGCCGGCCTTTTCCACCGGGCGGTCATGCAGAGCGGCGCCGCCGACCGGGTGCAGAGCCGGTGGCGTTCCCGTGCCGTCGTCGTGCGGATGCTCAATGCCCTCGGCCTCGACTACCGGGAGGCGGAACAGCTGCAGGACCTGCCAGTGGACGACATCCGCCGCGCCGCCGCCATCTTGATGCGTGATGCCGACGACGCCGAGCTCGAAGGTGAGCCATTCGTGCCCACCGTCGATGGCACCGTCGTCCCCGGCCACCCGCTGGCGGGCCTGGTGGCGGGCGCCTCCTCGGGGGTGCCGCTGCTCATCAGCACCTGCCGGGACGAGGCCAGCCTCTATCTGGCCATCTCCCCCGAGGGCTTCATCAAGGCCAAAGAGCTCCGGGCCCGGTCGTGGTTCGGCGACGTCGCCTGGGATCGGCTGGCAGCGTCCTACCAGAGGGGTGCCGCGCCCGAGCGGGGCCGGGCCGACCTGCTCACCGACCTCCTCTTCGGCGTGCCCGCCATCCGCACCGCCGAAGCCCATAACCGCGGCGGGGGCCGGACCTGGGTGATGCGCTTCGACCACACCCCCGGCCAGGTCCCCTTTGACCAACTCGGCCCGTGCCACGGATCCGACCTCCCTTTCACCTGGCTCGACTTCACCGGACCGGGCGAGGCCGCCTTCCCCGGCCTGTCGACGACGGCGGACCGCACGGTGGCGGAGACGCTCCAGGACGTGATCTTGACCTTCGCCCGCAGCGGGGATCCCGGGACGCCGGCCCTGCCTGCGTGGCCGTCCTACCAGCCAGGGCGGCGGGCGGTCATGGCGATCAGCGCCCGCAGTTCGCTGGAGCTCGACCCGGGGGCCGATCGCCGTCGGGCCTGGGACAGGCTGCCGCTCCCCCAGACCCTGAACGTGCGCCGGTCGTCACGGCCCGCCCCCCGGCAGATGCGCGCCGAGGCTCCCGGGCCGCTCGTGGCCGCCGTCCCGGCCCTGCCCGCAACGGGGGACCCGGCGTTGCCCGGCCTTGTCGCCGCCCCGGCTCCGGCGGCCCCCGAACCTATCTCGGCGTCGCCTCGTCCTTCCGACGAGGTCTTCGCACCCCCGCCGGCCGAGGCGATTTCGACGCCTCCTCATTCCGACGAGGCGTTCGCACCCCCGCCGCCCGGCGACGACAACGTCGACAGCGACGGCAACGCCAGCAGCGACGGCGGCAGCGGCGGTGGCAATGAGGCGTTCGCGCCACCTCCGGAGAAAACCCCCGCTACGCCAGATCCAGGTAGCGCTCTACCTCCCACCGAGTGACCTGAGTCCGGAATTCGTCGGCCTCGGCCCGGCGGCCGTCAACCAGGCGGGAGAGCAATCGGCTGTCGAAGGCATCGACCAACACATCGTCGGCCATCAGGGCATCGAGGGCACCGTCGAGGTCACGGGGCAGCGCCCGCACTGGCATGGCCACGGCACTAGCGGGGTCGAAGCCGCCGATGTCCTCCTCGCTCGGAGCGCCGGGATCGAGGCCCGCCGTCAGGCCGTGCTCGGCGGCGGAGAGCAGCCCGCCGATCAGAAGATAGGGGTTGGCGGCGGGATCGGCGAGGCGGAACTCGATCGCCGGACGCTGCTCACCCGAGGTGCCGACCCGGAGCAGCGCAGCCCGGTTGAGGTGGCCCCAGATGATGTCGCTCGGAGCCTCGGGGCCGCTGTGCAACCGCTTGTAGGAGTTCACGTTGGGGGCGGCCAAGGCCGTCAGGCCGGCCGCGTGGGTCATCTGGCCGCCGAGGAAGGCCCGCCCCGACGCGGTGAGTGTCCCTCGTTGGTCGAACAGCTGGCCCTCGTTCCCGGAGTTTTCCAGGTGCTGCTGTACGTGTAGGCCGGAACCGGGTTCGCCAGCCAGCGGTCGGGCCATGAAGGTCACCCGCAAGCCGGCACGGGCCGCTTCGTCGCGTAGAAGCTTCTTGGCCAGCACCACCGCGTCGGCCATCGCCAGGGGCGGGAGCGATGCCAGATCGATTTCGTACTGGCCGGGACCAGACTCGAGATGGGTGCTGATGACCTCGACGCCGTAGGAGATCAGTCGCTCCGACGCCGCTCGGGTAACTGCCAGTCCCGGGCTCTCCATCGCCCCGAAATAGCCACCCCGGTCGGCGGGACGGCCATCGGGCTGCAGCAGGTAGAACTCCATCTCCACCGCCGCCCTATAAGTAGTGGACAAGGTTCCCGAGTTCGAAAGCTGGGATTCGAGGGCGGTTCGGGGGTCGCCGAGCCATGCCAACCCGTCCGGTCCGATGACCGTGCACACCGCCCGGCCCTGGGTGTCGTCGAGTCGCAGCATGCTTGCCGGGTCCGGCAGGAGGAGCATGTCCTGTTCGAAATGGCGGGCCCGTCCCTCGAGAGCCGACCCGTCGAACGACGCCCCTTTTTCCACCGCCTCCGGGAAGCGGCTGGCGGGGATCACCACCGCGTGGGCGGCACCGAAAATGTCCACGAACACGAGCCGGATCCAACGCAAGCCTTCGATGTCAGCCACGGACTTCCTTCTTCTAACGCAGCACGATGGTCAGGACGATGATGAGCGCCGCCAAGGCGAGAAAGCTGGCCGCAATGACGGCCGCGATGGCCCACAGGCGCCGGGACGAACCGACCGCCGCCAGCGGTCCCATGGGCCGCTCCGGGCTGAGGTCGTACGCCGAGGGGTCGAGCGTGTCGAGCCGTTCGAGGTCGCCAAGCAGCGCGGTCGCGGACGGGTAGCGGTGCTCGGGCTGTCGGCGCATGGCGTGCATGACCACCGCCTCGAGGGCGGGGGGCACATCGGGGCGCAGCTTGTGAATCGGCTTCGGATCCCCCTGCAGGTGACCGGCCATGACGGCCATCCAGTTGTCGCCCTCGAACGGGACCCGGCCGGTCAGGAGCTCGTAGAGCATGATCCCCCAGGAGTAGACGTCGCTGCGGGCATCGCCGCGCTCGCCTTGCACCTGCTCGGGGCTCATGTAGTCAGGGGTGCCCAGGCTCTCGGAGAGGTGCTTCCAGGTCAAGCGGCGGGCGCCGGCCAGCTGCGCCGTCCCGAAGTCGCCGATGACGAGGCGGTCGTCGGGGGTGACCAGAACATTCTCGGGCTTGAGGTCGCGGTGGACGACGCCCTTGCTGTGGAGGTAGGCGAGCCCGGCGGCCAGTTGCTGGCCCCAGTCGATG
Organism: uncultured Actinomycetota bacterium; assembly: GCA_963851105.1. Taxonomy (GTDB): domain Bacteria; phylum Actinomycetota; class Acidimicrobiia; order Acidimicrobiales; family Palsa-688; genus DATARN01. Next base: position 65,790 of record CAWKNP010000003.1, on the reverse strand, counting down.
ACCTTGGCGATAGGTACCAGGCCGCCGAACGACCGCATCCGCTTGCGCAACGACACCCCGTCGACGTAGTCGAGGACGAGGTAGGGGGCGCTGCGAGTCTCTCCGGCGTCCACGGCTCCCTGGACACTCGGGTGCTCGAGGCGGCGGGCCACCTCGGCCTCGCGGCGATAACGGTTGAAACTGCCCGGGTCGGAAAAAAGGTTGGGATCCGGGACCTTCAGGACGACGGTACGGCCGTCGCGGTCATCGGTGGCCTTGTACGTCTCGGCGTACGCGCCCGACCCGAGGAGCTCCTCGATCCGATAGTGGTCGAGGCGATCACCGACGGCGTAACGGCTCATCCGCCCGCCCGTTTGAACATCTTCGAAAACAGCCCCTTTCCGCCACTGGCGGCCAGGCCGCCCATCGGCTTTTCGGGGCCCAGGTCATAAGCCGCCGCGTCGAGGTGATCGAGCCGGCCGAGGTCCCGGAGCACCTCGTCGGCGGACTGGTAGCGGTTCTCGGGATACCGGCGCATGGCATGCAGGACCACCGCTTCGAGCGCCGGTGGTACGTCGGGACGCTGCTTGCGGATGGGCTTGGGGTCCTCCTGAAGGTGGGCGGCCATGACCGCCATCCAATCGGCCCCGCCGAATGGGGTATGGCCTGCCAACATTTCGTACATCATCACGCCCCAGGCATAGATGTCGCTGCGGGCATCGCCGCGCCCACCTTGGGCCTGCTCGGGGCTCATGTACTCCGGCGTTCCCAGGGTGCCGGTGAGATGCTTGAAGGTGAGTCGCCGGGCACCCGCCAGTTGGGCGGTGCCGAAATCGGCCACGACGAGGCGGTCGTCGGGACCGATCAGGACATTGCCCGGCTTGAGGTCGCGATGGATGACCCCGCAGCTATGGAGGTACGCCACGGCTTCGATCAGTTGCCGGCCCCAGTCGACGGCGGTCGCAATAGGGACACCGTCGGGCCGGCCCCGAGTGCCCTTGAGGCGGTGCGAGAGCGAATCCCCCTCCACGAAGTTGAGCACGAGGTAGGGCTCGGTCCGCTTCTCGCCGCTGTCGATTGCGTGCTGGATGGCGGGGTGATCGAGGCGCCGGGCGACCTCCGCCTCCCGCTTGTAGCGGTTGTAGGTCGCGGGATCGGCGAACAGATTGGGATCAGGGATCTTCAGGACCACGGTGCGGCCGTCGCGGGTGTCGACAGCCCGGTACGACTCGTTGTAGGCGCCGGCGCCGAGCAGCTCGACAACGTCGTAGCAGTCCAGGCGGTCACCTGGAGAGAACCGGCTCATGGGGTCACCGTCCCCGCCGGAGAAAGGAGCGCCGGGTGCTGGCGGCGGGCACGGGCCGGTCGGTGGTGATCCGTACCACCAAGATGGTGACGTTATCAGGGGTGTTGCGGACCAGGGCTTGCTCGATCAGGGTGTCCGCGGCGGCGATCACCGTCGGCATGGCGGGCGTCCCGATGGCGCCCACCGCCTCGGTCATCTCGCGGCGGCCAACCACGTCCCACAGCCCGTCACTACAAAGAACGAAGGTGTCCCCCGCCTGGGTCGGGTGACGGATGATGTCGACCTGGACAGAAGGCTCACTGCCGACGCAGCGCGAGATCATCGAGCGGGCCGGATGGTTGGCGGCCTGATCGGCGGTGATAAGGCCCGATCGCAGCATCTCGCCGACGCGGGAGTGGTCGTTCGTGAGCTGCGTCATGGTCCCCCCCCGGATGAGATAACAACGGCTGTCGCCGACGTGGCCGATCACGGCCTCTCGTCCGGCCAGGGTCAAAGCGGTGAACGTCGTGGCCATTCCCCGCCGGTTGCGGGCCAGGGCGGCGTCGAAGACGGCCACGTTGGCGGCCCGGGTGGCGGTCCGCAACGCCTGGTGGGGGGCGCCGGGCGCCCCCGTGGTCCACGAGGTCAGCGCGGCGTCGACCGCCGTGCGGCTGGCCACTTCGCCCGCGGCGTGGCCACCAAGGCCATCGCAGACGATGAACAGCGGCCCCCGATCCCAGGCGTCGTCGGGGATGGTGGGGGCGAAGACGCCGGCAAAGTCCTCGTTGTGGGGCCGGACCTCCCCCGGCTCGGAGCGCAGCGCCCAGGCCAGCTTGGCGAGAATTGCGTGGCTCGAGAGCTTCCCGTTGCCCGTCGGTTCCGCCGGTTCCGCCGCTGGTTCGGGGGATGGCTCAGGCGCCTCGTCGGGGGGGATCGGCGTGGATCTGTCGTCGCTCACCCCCGCCTCGGAGCTCGGTGGGCGCTAACCTCGGCGTACATGGCTGCTCGCCAGCGTAAGCGGGGTTCAAGCGGCCGAGTAACACCGAAGGGCGGAGTCACACCGCAGGCGCCGTCGACACCGCCCGCGAGGCGTCCCCCGTTGGACCCCGACAAGCCGGTCGCCATCGGGCGTCGGCCCTCGAGCCCCAAATTCCTCGCGGTCGTCGCCGTGATGTGGATCGCGGTCGGGATCGTGCTCTTCCTCACACTGAAGACCGGATGGCGTTTGATCCCTTCGATCGTCGCAGTCGGCATCGGGCTGATGTTCGGTCGCGGTGCCGGGGCCACCGTGCTCCGCCACGAGCGCCGCTCCCGGGACCGCTGAGCGCGGTTGGGCCGGGCAGCGGCGCCCGGCCCAAATCTTTGGAGATTCCCAGCGGCTCGGGTCAGACGGCGGCCGGTTCCACTGGTGCCGCCGGTGCCGGGGATTTCGGTGCCCCCCGCTCGGCGTGCACCTGGGCAGCGTGATGCTTGTTGGGGTTGAAGGTGACCCAGAGGAAACCGGCGACGATCCACACGCCCACGATGGCCAGCGCCTTGTACGTGTCCTTCGAGGTGGCGCCGCCCGCCGTGACCGCCAGATACACCACCCCGATCAACTCGGCGATGTTCATCAGCGCTCCCAGGATGGGAACCACCATGTGCTTGAGAATGTGCTTGTCGTGGCGCTCGGCAAAGGCGACGACGGCGACGACACAGGTCATCCCGTAGACGAGGAACGTACCGGTGTTCGACGCCAGCGTTATCTGGGTGATGTTGTCCACGTTGTAGGGCGTGGCGCAGTACACGCCGATGGCCGCCGACAACAGGGTCAAGACGACGATCCCGCCGTGCGGCGTGGCGAAGTTGCCGTGCAGGAGGCCGAGAAGACCCGGCATCTCCTTGTCCTTGGCCATCGAATAGGTAACCCGGACCCCGGTGTTGAGGCACGCCAGTGTCGTGCCCAGCAAGGCGACGAGCACCGTCGCGGCCACGATGAACGACACGGTCGTACCGGTGTGACCGAGTGAGGAGTTGGCCACGTTCTTGATCATGCTGCCCAGGGGCGCCGGATCAAGGCCGGCGGCGCTGAAGCCGTGCAACGGATCGGGGTGGGGAACCCCGGTGAGGGCAGGATTAAACGTCGTCTTCTCGCTCACCACGAAGTTGGAGGCGAAGTACTCGAACAAGTAACAGATGCCGCCTTGGATGATGAGCGACAGCAGCACGCCCCGTTTGATGTCCCTCTCCGGGTTGATGGCCTCCGCGCCCAACGCGGTGACCGACTCGAACCCGACGAGCAGCAGGATGGCGATCGTCGACTGATAGATGATGTGTATGAAGCTGTGAGGGATCACCACTTTTCCGGCGTTGGCGAAGGCGTAGACGTCGTGGCCGTGGCCTAGCCGGTAGGCGATGAACAGGAAGCTCACCGCCACCAGGCAGGTGATCTGGATGACGTTGATGATGATCGCCGTCATGGTCGAGCCGCTGATGCCCCGGAATGCGATATAGCCGCAGATCAGCGCCAATGCCACGCAACCTGCGGCTTGCGGAATGTAGGTCAGCGTGTGGTGGAAGAGCGCTCCGTACACGTAGCCGAACAGGATCCCCATGAAGCCGACCATGATGGCGGGGTACAGCCAGTAGTAGAGGTGGCTGATCCAACCGACGGTGAGCTTGGCGGTACGGGCGAAGCGGCGCATGCGCGGGCTCTCCCGATCAAGCAATGCCGCTTCCGCGAAGTAGTAGCTGGAGCCGGTGCCGGCGTCGGGGTAGATCCGGGCAAGCTCGCTGTAGCTGTATGCGGTCAAAAGGGCGAGCACGAGGGCGAACAGCAGGCCCGTCCACATGTCCGTCGCAGTCGTTCCCCCCTTCTGCGACGCCTGGAGTTGGAATGTTGTCCACAAAAATGCGCCTGGCGCGATAAGCGCCATGGCGTTCACGGTGATTCCGGTGAGCGTGAGACTTTTCTTCATCTCACCGGCAGGAACGTCTGACACCGACTGGCCTCCCCTGGTTTAGTGCCCGTGGTCGTCAGAGACCGTAAAGAGCGCACATTTCGCACTTGTACCGGTGTTGTGAACAGTTCGTTACACGATCCGGGCCTACGGCAACGTCAGGGAGGCGTCCGGGACCGTCATCCCGCCCAGGTGTGCGATCGGCCCCGAGGATCAGGGCGACCCCGCGGGTCAGGCCTCGATGGCCGAGCTGGCGAGGACGCCGCTCGGAAGGCCTTCCAGCAAGTACCCGCGGCTGCGAACGGTGCGGATCACGAGGCCGAGGGACTGGATGCGCCGGCGCAGCCGCAGCACGTGGACGTCGAGCGCATTGCGCCCCGGGGCGCCATCGGGCCAGCCGGCCCGGGCCAGGTTGTCGCGGCTGACGACGGCGCCGAAGCGTTGCAGCAGGGCGTCGGTGAGGCGGGCCTCAACCGGGGGCAGCGGAACCCAGACTCCGGCGTAGCGGAGGACACCATCGTCGTCGAGGGTGGGCGAGGCGGAGACATGCTGTTCCGCCCGGGCGGCCAGCGCCGAACAACGGGAGCGGACATCGATCTCGGTCGCGGGGACGCGGATCCAGTCCTCAAGGCAGTCCGCCGGTTGCGGCGGCACGGCGTTGTCTTCCAGCAGCAACAGGCGCGGGAGTTGGCGGAGGGTGAGCTGCGCTCGGCGAACTGCCTCACCGGGCCATCGAACCAGGACGACATCCACGTCCGGGACCCTACGAGTGCAACGTTGCACGAATGTTTCGGGTCGGTAAAAGGTTTGCGGGGCAGTCCAGGACCGTGGCGGGGCCGATCCGGTCCCGGCTCCCGCCAGAAGAAAAGGGTAGTTTCCACGTCATGGCAGCCCCCCGGGCACCCCTGTCCCCACGCCGAGCGCCGGTAAAGCCGTCGGTTTTCGGCCTGGCCGTGGGCGTCGGCCTGGCCGCGTTGACGATCGTGCTGGCGATCTTGGCCTCGGAGACCAAATGGGGGGACCACTCGCGAGTACAGCGGGTCGTCTTCTACAACATACCGACGGCGCTGCAAGTCGCCTTTTACAGCGTCCTCCCGCTGCTGTTCATCATCGCCGGGTGGTTCTTCTACCAGCGCATCCAGAACTGGGAGCGGGGACAGCCCGACCGCCGGGCCACCACCAGGCGCAACATCAAACGCCGCCTCCACGACCTGCGCTCGGGACTCTCGATGCAGACCCTGCTGCGGGATCCCGCCGCCGGGATCATGCACTCGCTGATCTACTTCCCGTTCCTCATCCTCTTCGCGGTCACAACGGTCGACGAGATCAACCACGTCCTGCCGCCGAGCGCCAAGTACCTCCACGGAACCGCCTATCAGGCGTATGCGCTCGTCGCCAATATCGCGGGGATCCTGTTCCTGGCCGGCATCGTGTGGGCGATCGTCCGCCGCTACATCGTCCGGCCCTACCGGATCCGCATCAAGACGAGGCCCGAAGACGCGGTCATCCTGGGCACGTTCTTCGTGCTCGCTGTGACCGGGTTTACGACCAGCGCGCTTCGCATCGAGCTACAGGGACGACCGGGCTTCGAAAAGTGGCGGGTCCTCGGCTACCCGCTGGCGCCTCTGTTCGACGGCCTCAGCCGTCAGCAACTGGCGGTCGCCCACCAGTGGTCCTGGGGGGTGCACGTAGTGGCCTTCTTCGCCCTCGTGCTGCTCATCCCCACCACCAAGCTGCGCCACATGTTCACCTCGCCGCTGAACATGTACCTGCGCGATCGCGATCGGCCCAAGGGAGCCATGAAGCCGCTGCCCGACCTGGACACGACGGCGCTCGAAACCTTCGGGGCCAACGCCATCGAGGACTTCACCTGGAAGCAGTTGCTCGACATCGACGCCTGCACCGTCTGCGGCCGCTGCACGTCGGTCTGCCCGGCCCACGCCACTGGCAAGCCCCTCGACCCCCGGGAGATCGTGCTCAAGATCGGCGACGTGATGGCCGCGACCCATCCCGGCGGCCCCATCTCACCAGTCGTCGGGCACGAACCCGAGCTCACCGTCACCGCCAATTCGGTGTTCGAGCGCATAACGGCGGAGGAGATCTGGGCCTGCACGAGCTGCAAGGCGTGCGACGAGATCTGCCCGGTCAACATCGAGATACTCGACAAGATCCTCGATATGCGGCGCTACCTGTCGCTCATGGAGTCGAACTTCCCGAGCGAGCTCGGCAACGCCTACCGGGCGATGGAAAATCAGCAGAACCCCTGGGGGCTGCCGCCGGCGGAAAGGGCGGCGTGGGCCAAAGGCATCCCCGACGACGTGGCCATCGTGGACCCGAGCCAGCCCTTCGCCCACGAGTACCTCTACTGGGTCGGCTGTGCCGGCAGCTTCGACGACAAGAATAAGAAGGTCACGATCGCCACGGTGAAGCTGCTACGCCAGGCCGGGGTCGACTTCGCGGTGCTGGGTCCGTTGGAGAAGTGTACGGGGGACCCGGCGCGGCGCTCGGGCAACGAATACCTCTTCCAGATCCTGGCCAAGGACAACGTCCAGACCCTTGAACAGCTCGGAGTCAAGAAGATCATCACCCAGTGCCCGCACTGCTTCAACACCTTGAAGAACGAGTACCCCCAGCTGGGCGGCAACTACGAGGTCGTGCACCACAGCCAGCTGCTCGAACTCCTGATCGAGAACAAGCGCCTCGACGTTTCCGACGCCGTCCTCGAGGACCGAGTCGTCTACCACGACAGTTGTTACCTCGGCCGCCACAACGACATCTACCAGGCTCCGCGCCGCGTCCTCGGCCAGCTGGCCGGGATCGAGATTGTGGAGGCGCCCCGCAACGGGACCCAGGGCATGTGTTGTGGCGCCGGCGGCGCCCGCATGTGGATGGAGGAATCGACCGGTACCAAGGTCAACAACGAGCGCTCGCGCGAACTCCTCGCCACCGGCGCCGATCGCATCGCCACCGCCTGCCCGTTCTGCTACATCATGATCGACGACGGGGCCAAGGCCAACGGGCGCGACGACGTGATCGTCCAGGACATCTCCCTGCACCTCCTCGACGCCCTCGAGGGGCGGGGCGGCCGGCGCATGACGCCGCAGCCGACGACCGGAACCGCGGAATAGCGCCGGGTGGAGTCATCGTCGGCCGCCCCTGACCGGCCACCGGTCGACCCGGCGCTGGTCGCGGAGGCCGTCGAGCTCGCCCGCGCCGCGGGCGAGCTCAGCCTCCAATGGTTCCGGCGAGGCGATCTCCAGGTCGACCGCAAGGGCGACGGGACCCCGGTCACTGCCGCCGACCGCGCAGTCGAGCGGTTCCTGCGCACCGAAATCGCACGGTCCCATCCCGACGACGGCATCGTGGGCGAGGAGGAGGCACCGCGGGCCTCGGCGAGCGGGCGCACCTGGATCCTCGATCCCGTCGACGGCACCAAAGCCTTCGCACGCGGGGTACCGCTGTTCGCCAACCTGCTCGCTCTGGAGGACGATCACGGCTCGGCGGTGGGGGTCATCAACATTCCAGCGCTCGGCGAGATGGTCTGGGCCGGGCGGGGGCGGGGGTGCTTCTGGAACGGGCACCCGGCCCGGGTCAGCGACTCCCCCGCCCTCGCCGGCGCCTACGTGAGCTCCTCGGCCTACGAGAACTGGGACGAAGCCGCCTTGCTGGCGGTCAAGCGGGCGGGGGCGATGTTGCGCACCTGGGGCGACGGGTACGGCTACGTCCTGGTGGCGACGGGGCGCATCGACGCCATGGTGGATCCCGCCGCCGAGCGTTACGACCTGGCACCCATGCCGGTGATCCTCGGTGAGGCGGGCGGCAGCTTTACGGACTGCGGGGGCGCGTGCACGACCACCGGCGGCAGCGCGGTCGCCAGCAACGGGCGCTTCCACAGCGAGCTCCTGGCCTGCCTCACTGGCGCCGGGACGTGTCGGACGACCCAATCCCTCTGAGCCGCCCGCCCGTAAGAACACCGTCACCTTTTTTCTCAGGAAGGAAGCACGGTATGCGCTCTGCCCGCAGCACCAGTCGTACGCACCGCTCCCGTTGGTCGGCCGGCGCCGGCGCCGCTTGCGCGGCCGCCCTGGCCCTGGCCGCCTGCGGCAGTTCGTCCAAGGCCACTACCGGGACGACTACCGGCGCCACGTCGGCGACCACCACAGCCAAGGCGGCCGGGGTCACGATCGCGTCGGCCAACGTGGCCGGCGTCGGCACCGTCCTCGTCAACGGCGACGGTATGACCCTGTACCTGCTGACCTCAGAGCAGGGGGGGAAGCTGACCTGCACCGACGACAACGGATGCACCAAGGTCTGGCCGGATACCGAACTTCCCAGCGGCGTGACCTCCGCCACCGCCGGGACGGGGGTCGACGCCTCGAAGCTGGGCACGATCAAGGGCGCGTCCGGCAGCCTCTATGTCACCTACGCCGGCTGGCCGCTCTACACCTTCTCCCATGACTCCGGTCCCGGTACCGCCCACGGCGAAGGCATCGTCAGCTTCGGTGGCACCTGGCAGACCCTCACCCCCGCGGGTACGCCCGTGACGAGCGCCACCAACTCCGGGGCGGCGGCCACGACCACCACCGCCGCCGGGGGCTACTAGGACTGATCGCGACACTTCGGGGGCGGGCGAGGAAGCGTCCGGAGATTTGCGGAATGATGAGGACGCATGAGAATTAGGCGCGCCGGTAGTGGCGAGGCGGCTCCGACGGCAGACGTCTGGCTTCGTTCGAGAACCGCGTCGGCGCCCGACATTCCGGCGTCTGTGCATTCCGACGCCGAGGTACGGGCCTGGTTCGAAGAGGTCGTGCTGCCGACGAGGGAGGTTTGGGTGGCCGAGGATGCCGACGCCATCGTGGCTCTCCTCGCCCTCGAGGCGGAGTGGATCGACCAGTTCTACGTCGATCCCGATCACGTAGGGAAGGGCGTCGGCGGACTACTAATGGCCGTCGCCAAGGAGCAACGTCCTGCAGGACTCAAGCTCTGGACGTTTGCCGCCAACGCTGGTGCCCGCCGCTTCTACGAGCGACACGGCTTCATCGCTACCGCGTCTACGGAGGGCGACAACGAGGAAGGTGCTCCCGACATTAGGTACGAGTGGGTGGGCCAGGACCTTGGCTCCGCGTCGTAACGCTGGCTGGTAAACCCGTCCACCCAGGCGATCCCCTCGATTCCTACCGTGGTATGATTGATGTTGATGGCGGTGCGCAAGTGGTCGGTGAGCATTGACGAGGGGCTTGCAGACCGCGTCGAGGAACATGTCAGCGACCGAGGTCTTAGCAGTTTCGTGGCCAAGGCAGTCGAACATGAACTTGAGCGCGACGCCCTCGGGGTTTACCTCGACGACCTAGATGCCGAGTTTGGCGCGGTCCCCCTGGAGCTGATCGAACAGTACGACGAGTTGTGGCCGTCCTGATTCTCGATAGCGAGGCGCTGTCAGCGCTCGCTCGGCCGAGACGGTCACCACAGCGTCACCAGCGGGTGCGAGCGGCGCTTCGCACCGCTGAGGGAAGGGGCGCTGCTATTCGGGTGCCTTCGGCGGTCCTCGTTGAGTTGTACCGAGGAGGCGGAGCTGACGAACCTATCGATCAGGAGCTTGGGCGGGGCTATGCCCGCGTGGTGACCACGGGTTTGCGCATCGCGTGGATTGCAGGGCATCTGCTCTCCGACGCCGGACGGGGGAGCGAGATGGCCGTCGACGCCCTGGTCGTGGCCACCGCGATCCGCCTCGGCGGCGGCGTGATCCTCACCCATGATCCGACCGATTTGCAGTTATTAGCGGCCGATCATCTCAACGTTCGGATCGCCCAGGTTTAGCGTTGTCAGTTGGTCGCCGCTGCCAACGATCGGGCGCAACAGCAGCCGCTTCAGAGCGTTCAAGTCGGCGTCGTCGGTCAGTCGTCGCCGGGCCAGGCCCCGGTGGCCCGTTCGAAACCCTTGGCGCCCGCCCGATCGAGGGCCGCCTTGACGCAACCGAAGATGGCGCCCTCCAGCGCGGCGGCACCCAGGACCTCGCTCCACTTGCGGTCGCGTTGGGTTGCCTTGGGAGCGTCGTCCTCATGGGACACCAGGCTCCAGAGCTTCTTGAACACGGTGCTAGCGATCACTCCGCCGGCCACGCTGACCACCAGGCCCAGGGGTTTGTAGACGACCTTGGCGAGATTGGCCACTACCGGCTCCGTGCCAGGCGGCGGCCAAACAGGAGACCACCGACAAGCAGCGCTCCGACCGCGGGCCTGAACCAGGCTTTGGTCCGGGCCGATCGGAGACCGGAGATGGTCCGCTCCGGTGTCACCTGGCGGACCCGCTGACCCAACTCCCCAGCCCGTGTCTGCAGCTCTGCGCTTTTGTCAGCCAACGTTTTTCGGACCCGGCTGTTGACATCAGCCTTCTCGGCCAGGGCCTGGACCGTCTCGGCCAGCTCGGCCCGGGTCGCGGCTATCTCGTCGCGGATCTGGCCTGGGTCTTGAGCCACGCCACATCCTCCTTCGTGCTCTCGATCGCCTGCTCGGGGACCGGCGGGGTGGCCTGCGACACCTCATGCTTGCCGGCCAGCGCCAACCCGCCGGCCAGGGCCCCGTAGGCCAGGCCGACGATGAGCGCCGCCAGCCACACCGGCATGACGAGTTGCAGTGCGCCAACCGCGGCCGCGGTCAGGCATCCGAGGCCGAGAACGACCAGCAGTCCGGCACCACCGAACATCCCGGCGCCGAGACCGGCCCGTTTCCCCTTCTCGGCCAGCTCGGCCTTCGCCAGCTCGATCTCCTGGTGGACCAGTGTGGTCAGCTCCTGGGTTAGGTCGGCGACCAACTCGGCCGCCGACTTCTCCGGCCGCCCATCTCCGGTTCCCGCCATCATGGGTTCCGCTCTACCCCTGGTCCCAGGCCGATAAACGACGAGCATCTCCCCGAAAACCCTCTTAATCGCTCGACCGGATTTGCCCGGACCCGATAGAAACACGACGAAGCAACCTGCTGACAGCCGCCGCCACCCACCCCCAACGGGTTGCCGGTCGACGAGCAGTTGTTGGGTGGGGGGGCTCCGGCGATTCGAGCGTTGAGCCACACCATGGCGGCTGGGGCCCCCTCGATTACCCCAGTCACGTGGTCGGCGGGGTAGGTGTCGAACTCGACGGTGACCCCACTAGCGCACCACTGGTTCCGCAGGTGTTCGCCGAGCGAGTAGGGGATCACCTCGTCGATCAGGCCGTGATATTGCAGGATCGGCACCTGGGGAGCGGTGTCGCCCAGTCGGCTCTGAGCGAAATCGGCCTGCCAGTCGGGTAGCCCCAAGACGTCGGTGGTGAGGATGTCGCGGTAATGCTTCAACGCGAACGCGGCGATGAGACCGACCAGGCAATCGTTCTTGTGGGCCGCCAATACCGGGTTCGCCGGAAACGTGCAGTCCGTCGCCCTCCCGGCGGTCGAGGAGTCGATCGAGGGCCTCCGCGAGGACCTGCATCTCCTCCGAACGATCGACCAGACGAAGTTCGTCTCTTCGCATGGACCTCCTGTCCAGCGTCCGGCGGTCACTCTTGGAGGTGGCTACAGGTGCCCGCCAGTTACCAACGCGAACGGTAGTACACGCCCTCCTGCGCCCGGCTTTCCTCCAACCTCGGCCACGTCGACTCCGCCGACTGGTTTCTCAGCGCCCCTCGAGCGGCTGCCCTGGCCGTCGGCGGCTGGCGCGCCGTGGCGTGGTCGCCGATGACCTCGCTCGGCCCGACCCGTGGAGGCGTTCGTCGCGAGCCCCCACCGACTCCGAGCTGTTGCGCCGCCCGCGGGATAACACCGGTGCGCATCCCGTCGCTCTCCTCGAGCGCCGCCCACGCCATCGCCCAGCCGCTCGTAGACCGGCAGCCGATCTGGAGTCGGCGGTGCGGACCGTCGTGTTCGTGGCCGCGGGCACTGCCGGCCAGCGCTGCTCCACCGTTAGGCGCCTACGACCAGCGGCATCTATGGGCTCATCCGGGCCACCCGAAGCGCGTGGGGTGGCCGACCTGCGAACCGAAGCGGCCGTCAGCCGAGTGGTCGACCAAACCCAAGTCCCATACGTCCTCGGCCTGGAAAACGGACCATCCTCGCCGCCGACAACCACGACTCGGGGTCGGCGCACATGGCAAACAGCATCATGGCCCGAATTCCATCTCGCACAAAAGGGTTCGGCCCAATCGCCTACTCACACCGCAACTATTGGATCCCCGACAGCAGAGACCTTGTCCTACAGGGATTTCACCAGGAGTGTGGAGCTAGTCGGGTCGCCCAGGCGACGGAGTCATCTGGCGGTACCCGGGGTGCACACCAGCGGTGAGTCCCTGGTCGTCTGCGATGCGCTGCAGCAGTCCCGCCAGGGTTTTGTGCTCCTCTGCGCTCAACGCCTTGGTGATCTCAGCATCGTGCAGTTGAGAGGACGCCTGTAGCCGTCGGAAGAGTGACTGTCCGGCGGGGGTCAACTCCAACTCGTACTGACGGCGGTCTGTGGTGCTGCGCACCCGCCGGACCACTCCTTGCGCCTCGAGATCGTCGACGAACGTTACGACCCGGCTGGGCAGCAGCCCGAGCCGGGTGGCCAGCTGCTGCTGATTGCTGCCCGGGTTGACGACGATCTGGCGAAGGAGTCCGGCCTGAGGCGGGGTCAGCGAAAGCTCCGCCAAGCGCTCGGCGTATCGGGTGGCGCCATGGGTCCCCAGCTGGGTCAAAAGGAACGCCACCGAGGTCCAGCGCCGATCGTCGCGCTGGTCCTGGCGCCGCGGTACCGGGGCCACGGACTGGGTCATACCCACAACCTATATCACCAAGAAATGATTTGTCGATTGAATCATTCATGAGTAGCATGATAAAATCGTTCAGCAAGGAGGGATGACATGACCACCACGACCGACTGGACCAACCGCACGGCCACTACTCGTCACCGTGGGGGCAACGGCTCCGGAGGGGCCCAAGGACCACCCCTCGTCGCGCTCGCCGTGATCTTCACCGGCCTCTTCGTCGGGAGCATCGTCGGCGTGGGCGCAGCCACCGGGGGCGCCCACTTCCCATCCCCCTACGCCTCGATCACCACCCTGTCGTCGTACCTGGCAGCCCACCACAGTGCCCTCGTTATCAGCGCGTTGTTGCAGTTCGCCGCTGCCATCCCCATGGCCATATTCGCCGCCGCCGTCTCCGCCCGGATGCACCACCTCGGCATACGGGCCCCCGGCGCCACCATCGCCCTGGCGGGCGGGGTGCTGGCGTCGGCCATGTTGATTGTTTCCGCCAGCGCCCAATGGGTACTGGCCCAACCGGGCGTCCGGGACAACATCGGCGTGGCACGCGCCTTCCAAGACTTCGCCTTCCTGACTGGAGGCCCGGGTCATGTCGTCCCGCTCGGTTTGCTCATCGCCGGCATTGCGGTGGTCGCCGCCTTTGGTCAGCTCCTTCCGCGCGCGGTGGCGTTTACTGGCGTCGCCATCGCCCTCGCCGCTGAGGTCGCGACGCTGAGCGTCGCGGTACACGGCTTCGCCATCCTGCTTCCTATCGCCCGGTTCGCCGGTTACGCCTGGCTGATTGCCGCCGCCGCCCTGCTGCCCCGCAACCGGCAACGGAGCAACGCCGTGGCGCTGGGCGCGCTTTGATCGACCTCAGGACGTGCACGACGACTGCCTCGAAACGACCCGTGACGGAGGAATCTCGATGACTAAAAACCCTTCCTTCGCTGATTCGGAGACCAGCGCCGTCCGGGCCGTGTATCCCGGGATTTCCGGCACGGTCGCGGTCGTGACCGGCGGTTCGCGGGGTATCGGCGCCGCCACCGCCGTCAGCCTGGCAGCCCATGGTGCCTCGGTCGCGGTCGTCGGCCGAGACCCAGCCGCCCTCAAAACCACCGTCGACGCCATCACCGCCGCCGGTGGCCGGGCGATCGGCGTGGTCGCGGACTGCACCGTAGAAGCCGACATCGACGCGCTACGCCGAACCGTCATTGACCAGCTTGGTCCAGTCGACATCCTCGCCCCTTTCGCGGGCGGCAACGGGATGCCGGTGCCCACCGCGGCCGAGACCGCCGCCCACTGGCGCAGGGTCGTCGAAAGCGACCTCACCTCAACCTTTCTGACGGTGTCGGCCTTCCTGCCCGCCATGATCGCCCAGCGCAGCGGGGTGATCATCACCATGGCATCGGCCGCCGCCCGCCAGCCGGCCCGGTCCTCGGCTGCCTACGCCGCGGCCAAGGCTGGCGTCGTGGCCTTCACCCGCCACCTGGCCAACGAACTCGCCGGCAACGGGATCAGGGTCAACTGCATCGCCCCCTCGTCTGTCGAAAACGACAAGCTCCGCTTCTCGACAACCCCCGAACAGCGGGCGGCGATCGGCGCCACCTTCCCCCTCGGACGAATCGGCCAACCCGTCGACGTAGCGGCCGCCGCCCTATTCCTCGCCTCATCCGAGTCGTCATGGATCACCGGCATCACCCTCGACGTCGCGGGCGGGAAGATCATGGTCTGACCAATGCGGCGCGCCACTGCCTCTGCCGCCACGACGGCACCGTCGAACAGCGCCACCGTCCACCGCCGCTGGGGCCGTCTGCCAATCAACGCCTCTGCTAGGGGCCGCCAACCTCGACTGTCCTCAAGAATCGGCGCCGCTGCTGTCGATCTCGCCGATCGCCATTCGTCGATGAGACAACCGCAGCCGTCCTGAGGGCGACGAGATGGAACCTCGTCCGTCGGATCGAGGGCCGACATCGTGATCGGTCACAGCAGTGACGAACGAATCCCAGCCATATGAAGGAGAGTCACGATGCAACCGCGGATGGACCACCCAGCAATGACCGTTCCTGGCGCCATGAACGCCCTCCAAGCGCTCGGCAAGTCGGTAGAGGACGCTGGCGTGGCGACGCGCACCGTCGAGCTCATGCACATCCGGGCCAGTCAGATCAACGGCTGCAGTGTGTGCATCGACGGGCACGCCCGCATCGCCAAGCGGGCAGGGGAAACCGACGAGCGCCTGTTCGCAGTCGCGGCCTGGAGGGACACGCCGTATTTCACCGACGCCGAGCGGGCCGCCCTGGCCTTGACCGAAGCCCTCACTCGACTCAGCGACCGAGCCGACCCCGTACCCGACGCGATCTTCGACGAGGCGGCCCGCCACTACGATGAACCGACGCTGGCCGCGATCATCCTCGATATCGCCAACATCAACGTGTGGAACCGGCTCAATGTCGCCACCCGGCAGATCGCCGGAGCTTGGGCGCCATGACACTGCCCCATGGGTTCCGGCCACGGAGGATCTACCGCAGTTGTGGCACGTATATGGCACGCCCGGCCTCAAGCGGCCAAGCGAGAACCCTCTGGCACCAGCGATCATGCGCCTGACCAGCACTTGCGCAAGAGCGAGCGACGGGAATCGAACCCGCGTTCTCAGCTTGGGAAGCTGATGTTCTGCCGCTGAACTACGCTCGCAAAGCGGCCCGCACCCTACCAAAGGCCCTGGCTCAGATGACTGGTCAGCCGGTGAGCCAGACATTTGGGGGAGTGATGTTTTCGTGGACTGCCTGGGCCTCATCGACGAGCCCTCCCCATCGCTCGCCGCCGGAGCGACGGCTGCCGGCCGCGATCGTCCTCAACTTCCTGGGGCCCGGCCCGCTACTCGATCGGAGAGGCGAAGGCTTCCGTTCCCGCAGGTACCGAGCGGGCGATGGCCTTAGTGGGCGATGGCCTCGAGGGCCATGGCGAGACCGACGAGCAACGCACTGAGGCCGAGGGCCTGGATGGCCTTGCGGATCCGCTTGTACTTCTTGAGCACGATCGAGCTGATGTCGTACAGGCGGTCGGCGAGGCGGTCGATGTCGTTGCCCCCGCCCGCGGCGGCCACCAGCGCGGCGCCGAGCTCGGCGCGCATCGCCTGGCGGGACGTTCCTTTGCCGCCGTAGAGCGCGGCGTGACCGAAGTACGTCAGGCGATGTTTCTCGGCATCGTTGATCAGCTTCGGGATGAGGGCCATGGCGAGCAGGTAGACGCCGGCTGCCGACGCCGCCAGACCCATCCACAGGACGCCTTCGGCCACTGGTGAACTGAGCTGATTGGGGCTCCAGTTGCCGCTGATCAAACCCGAGACCACCGCGCCGAGAGCGATGACGGCGGCACTCAGGAGCCAGACGGATTTGGCCTCGGCCTGGGCCAGCTCCTGGCGCGCTTCTTGGACGAGGTGCTCGGCGAGGTACGTGACCTCTGCGATCGAAACGGCCTGACCGGCGACCTCACCGGCAACGCCCCCAGCATCGGCCAAGGACAGGGACCCCTCCAGGCCCGAGGTGAGATCGTCGACGACCGGCCCCAGCGCAGGATCGAGCGAGCCGATGATCTGTGGGGGCATGTCGCTGCCTCCCGGCGTGACCGCGGACACTCGGTGCCTGTCTCTGCGGGCTGACGAGCCTCAGTCGGACGGAGCGAAATCGTCGATCGGCGCCCGGCGGCCGAGGACCTCGACGTCGAACATGGCGGCGTGGCCGGCCAGCGCCTGGCGGGTCAGGTCTTCCGCCTGGCGGGTGTGGAACTCGAGCGAGTGATCGTCGGTGTACTCGTACACGACCTTGAAGGTCAGTTCGGCCAGCACACGCGCCTCCGTCCGGTGGTTGCAACCGTTGCCCATCGGACGCTACTGCGGATAGGCGCCCCCACGGGGCCGGGAAACCTTGCCCATCCGCCCGTTTCGCGGCGCAGTGGGCTGTAGCGGCACGGGCGGCAGGCGGCGGCCTTCGGCCTTCCCTCGCCAAGCAGGTGGTCGTGAGATGGGACGAACCTGTGGGCTTTAGGCAAACCTGCGGGCTTTATCGTCGTAGGACGACATCAAAGCCCACAAGAAACAATAAACCCCGCAAGTTCAATGGCGAATCGAGGGGGCAGCCGCACGCCAGGCGTCCCCGGGGCCGGCAACCGCCGGGATAGCAACGAGAACGCTCCCGTGAGCCGCCTGTCAGGCTGCGCGATGTCGACCCGGAGACCCAGGTGCCGAGTCGTCGCCGCACGCGAGCGGGTGGAGCATGTCTGATGACCAGGCCCCGCCGCCGGCTAACCCGAGATGAGAGTCGCCAGGGCCCAGATCACCACGACCATGCCGATGGCGATCATGGTGATGCTGCGAGCCAGCGGCGGTTTGGCGGGCGGCGAGTTGTCGTCGCCGGTCGCGACACGCGAAGGGGGGCGGATCCGGGCTAGGACGTTGCCGACGACGAGGGCGCCTCCGAAGGCCGCGACGAGCAGGCGGAGGAGGTCGGTACCCCCGAAAAGGTCGTTGTTGCCCGACGAGGGCGCGGCCGCGGCCCCGGCTGCGGCTGCGCTCAGGAGCGGCGTCACCAGAGCTGCTGCCATCACAGCGACGGTACCGCAGGGGCCTCGATCCCCCGCCGCGACCCTCGGGTCCTCTGGCTCGCCTTTCTGGTCCGCCGGCCGGAAGCGGCGACGAGGACGCCGGCGGCCACGACCAGGACACCGCCGGCAACGGTCGCCGGGGAGGGTCGCTGACCGAGCACCAGCCACGCTGCGATCACCACTGCGACCGGCTCGAGATAGCCGAGAATGCCCACGTGGGTGGCCGGTATTCGGGCCAGCACGCTGAGGTACAACGTGATGCCGATGGCGGTATGCGCCACGCCCAGGACGACGATCCAGAGCCACGACCAGGCGGGCGCCGGCCAGGCAATGGCGAGGGCCACTGGCACCAGCACCACCCCGGCACCGGCCAGTTCGATGAACGCCAGGCGCAACCCGCCGTAAATCGACGCCAGGGGCTTGGACAGCAGGATCAACGCCACGAACAGCGCCGCCGCCACGAGCGCCAGGACCAGGCCGGCGATGCCCGCGGCGCGCACGGTCGGCGCCGCGACCAGGCAGAAACCGGCCGTCGCCACCGCCAAGGCCGCAACCGTCCGGCCCCCCAGCGGTTCCCCGAGGAGGCGGGGCGCCAGGGCGGCGACTCCGAGCGGTGCCAGGTAGACGATGAGGATCACGGTGCCCGCCGGCGCCCGCTTGTACGCCGCGAACAGCGCCAGCCAGTGCGCCGCCAGGACGAGCGCGACCAAGGCGCACAGGACAGGCCGGGCCGAGAAGACCCGGGGCGCGGGGCGTGGCGCCTCCCCAGGACGGCGCCGGGCCCGCCATTCGCCGACCAGGAGCACAGCGCCCAGGCACACCGTCGCCGTCCACAACCGGATGCCCACGATGAGCGGCGCCGGGAGGTCGACCCACCCGACCAGTACGGGGATGGTGCCCCAGCCTGCGGTTACCCCGCACAACACGAGGTAGGGCCGGCGCATCCCGCCGAGTGTATGAGTCCGCTGGGCTGTGGAAACCCGGACCCCGACCAACCCCTTTTCCCAGCCCTGCGATCGCGCAGGGGCGTCGAGGATCGCATGGGACCGGAAAGATCGGGTCGAGTTGCTTTCCGCCACCTCGGCGAGGATCCAGCAGCAGCGCCGCCGGCACGAGGACTCCACCACTCCCCCGGTCCCACTGGCAGCCAGCCCGATGGCCCCTGCCTTACAAGGTTCAGCCGGTGACGATCCTCGCCAGAGCATTGGACGACGTCCCGGCAGAGATGGCCACCGCGACAACGAAGAAGGCGACGCCCACCAGAACGAGGCCGAGGTGGATCCATGCGATCACCTTGGCCGCGGTCAGCAGGCCGAGGCCCTCGACCGTGCCCCCCGACGCCATGATCGTGCGCCGGGAGCTCGGAATCATGGCAAGGGCGATCACCGCGGGGATAACAGGGCACACGACGAACGACACGATGGCCAGGATCAGGGCGGTGATGGCGGTGCCGTCAGTGCGGCGGGGCGCGGCGCCGTAGCCATAGCTGGGATAGGTGCCGTAGGCGCTGGGCGGCGGCCCGTACCCCGGCGGCGGCGGCGTGTACCCCTGGTAGGGCGGCGATGATGGCGGGCCGGAGGGCGGCGGAGGGCCGGGGGCGCCATACGGGCTGCCGGGTAAGCCGGGCGCGGGCCAACCGCCCCCGGTGGGCGGAACGTTGCCAGGGGTGGGCGGAACGTAGCCCGGGGGCGGAAACGGCGGATTGGTGCTGCCGGCCGGGCGGGCCGGCGTCGAGGGGTAGTTGCCCGGGGGCGCGTCCAATCCCTCGGGACTACCGTCACCCTGGTTGGCCGACGAGTCGAAGCCCATGTTCGCCCCTCCGCGATTTGCCCCGTCACGAGGGTATCGGACCGTCGGTAACCCAGCGGGGTGACGGAAAGAGGCAGACTTGGGTTTTCCCCGCAGTGGCGGCCGAGCTACGGGGGTCGTAGGATAAACTCGTGCCAGCGGGCCGTTGGGCTGACGCGTGGCAGCCGACGCCGAGCCGCGGTGAAGCAGGTGCGGCCGGGACCGAGGAGGCCATGAGTGAAGCGGACATTTCAGCCGAACAATCGCAGGCGAAGCAAGAAGCACGGCTTTCGCCACCGGATGGAGACCCGCGCTGGCCGGGCCATCCTGCAGGCACGCCGGCGCAAGGGTCGCCAGCGCCTGTCGGCCTGATCTGGCGGGTCCGGGGACGCGATTCCTTTCGGGCCTTCCATCTACCGCGCCACGCAACCGACAGCTCCCGGCCCACCCGGGTTCGTATCGGCCCCGTCACGGTATCCTTTGTCAACGGAAACCCGGCGGAACCTCCCCGCGTGGCGTATGCCATAGGGCGCAAAGTCGGCAATGCCGTCGAGCGAAACCGGATCCGGCGCCAGCTACGTACCATCCTCACCGAGATGGGGGCGCAGCTACGACCTGGCATGTACCTGATCGGCGTTGCTCCCCATGCCACCCCCCTGCGGTTCGGAGAACTTCGACTCACTGTGATGCGAGCGCTCGACGCCATCTGGCAAAAGGAGACCCGGCGCCCGGCGTCGCGTCCGCAGGCCGCCAGCCAGGCTCCGTCGTGAGCACCCACGACGCGTCAGTGCTGGACAAATCAGTCGAAACGTACGAACGCCCGCCGAGCTGGGGGGCTCGCGCCCTCATCGCGCTGGTCCGGTGCTACCAGATGGTCGGGCGGGGCAGGCCGGGCCCATGTCGCTACACCCCGACTTGCTCGGCCTATGCCGCCGAAGCCCTGCATCGCCACGGCGCCGCTCGCGGCGTCTGGCTCACCGTGCGCCGGCTGGGCCGCTGTCACCCCTGGGGCGGCTATGGCGTCGACCCCGTGCCCGAACTTCCGGGGCGTCCCGGAGCAAGGAACCTCTCATGACTTTCTCGCTGATCTTGGCCAAGGGGGGACTTTTCGACCCCATTGCCAAGCCGCTGGCGGCGGTACTCGCCTTCTTCTACAGCCTCGTCCCCAACTACGGCATCGCCATCGTCCTGCTCACGATCGCCATGATGATCGTGCTGACACCACTCACCATCAAGCAGACCCGCTCGATGCTCGTGATGCAGAAGTTGCAGCCCGAGATGAAGAAGCTGCAGGAGCAGCACAAGAACGACCGGGCCGCCCTCAACGAGGCGGTCATGGCGCTCTACAAGGAGCACAACGCCAGCCCCCTCGGCGGGTGTCTACCGATGCTGCTGCCCTTCCCGCTGTTCATCGCCTTGCTGCGGGTGCTCGAAGGCCTGAGCCACACCGTCAAAATCGCCGGGAAGGTGGTGTCGGAACCCAAGTACCTGACGGTCCAAACCCGCATGGCCAAGGACATCGTGGCGGCCCACGGCCAGCTCGACGCCTTCGGCATGAACCTGGCCAAGTCGGCCCGCAACGTGGGCGGGGGATTCGGCCATGCCCTCCCCTACTTCGTCCTCTTGCTGGTGATGGTGGGCACGCAGTTCTACCAGCAGTACCAGCTGACCTCCCGGAACCCCGCCGCCAAGAGCCAGCCCGGGCAGGCGGCGATGATGAAGTTCATCCCGATCTTCTTCGGGTTGATCTCCCTCAACTTCCCCGCCGGCGTGGTGGTGTACTGGACCGTCAGCAACATCATCCGCATCGGCCAGCAGTGGGCGCTGTACAAGTACGACCCCAAGGTCAAGGCGCTCGTCGCCCAGGACGTCAAGGAGATCGAGGCCAAAACTCGGGAGATCGACGCCAGGAGCAAGACGGCAAAGCCCGCCAGCGCCGGCAAGCGATCGTCATTCCGGGAGATGTTCACCAATGCGGCAGAAGCGGCGGCCGATCGGCGCAGAGGCAACCCAGACGGGAAAAATGGGGCGAAGCCCGGTTCCACGCCTGTGGGCGGCAAGAACGCTCCGTCGGGACGGGGGGGCCGACCTCAGCCGACCAAGGCCACCGGCAACGCCGTGGGCTCGGGTGGGAACAAGGCCAAGGGCCCCGCCTCGGCTGGCTCCTCGGGGGTTACCAAGCGGCCGGTGCCGCAGAAAGGAGCGCCGCCACGAGGCGTTCCGCCGAAGGGCCCCGCCCAGAAACCTGGCGCAGGGGCGGCCGGAGCGGCGAAGCCCGCCGGCTCGGGTGGCTCGAGAACGGCCGGAGCGGCGAAGTCCACCGGCTCGGGGGCGGCCGGAGCAGCGAAGGCCGGCGGCTCGGGGGCGGCTCGGGACGGCCGGAGCAGCGAAGCCCGCCCGGCTCGGGAGGGGGCAGCGCGGGCGCAAATCCGAGCTCGCCCACTCCTTCGAAGGCGGCTCCCGTTCCTGCCAAGGCGGTCGCGGGGGGTTCGAAACCGGCCTCCAACACCGGCGCAGTCATCAAGCCGGGGGGCGGAACGAATGGCGCCGCCGCCACGGCGGCCGCTGAGCCCCGAGCAATGGCCGGGCCAATGCCGATAGCAGCGGCGATGCTGCAGGCCCCGATGGCGCCGACCGCGCCGAAGCGGGTACCGCAGCGCCGGCCAAGGGCGGCCGTACTGGCGGGGGCGGCGCCCGAAACGTCAGCAGTCGCCGCCGGCGCCGGGGGCGATGAGTCATGGAATGGGTAGAGACCACCGGCCGGACCGTCGAAGAAGCCAAGGAAGCGGCGCTGGACCAACTGGGCGTCGACGAGCAAGACGCCGAGTTCGAGATCGTCGAGGAACCCCGATTCGGTCTGTTCGGCCGCCTCCGCTCCGAAGCCCGGGTCCGGGCCCGGGTGCGGCCCACCAAGCCCCGAGCCAAAGAAGAGCGTCGCGATCGCCGCGGCCGGCGACGGCCGGCGGGTTCCGACGGGGCCGGGGCCAGCACCGATGACGAAAACGCGCCGTCGGCATCTGCTGCGCCGCGAGCAGGGGGTCGCCGTCCCGTCGAAGCGGCTGGCAACCCGGCCGGCGGCCGCGCCGCTGCCGGTAGTTCGTCGCCGACGGACACCGAATCGCATGAATCAGACGAATCGCGAGATGACACCACCGATGACCGACCCCCCCGCCGTGAGCGCTCCGGGTCGTCCGGCGGCCGCAGCCCTCGAGCACCGCGCGAGCGGCGGCCGGAGAGCAGCGCCAATCAGAACGACGAGATCACAAGCCCAGGAGGCGGGATGGAAGTAGCACTCGACGAGCAGGGCGCAGTGGCCAAAGAGTTTCTCGACGGACTGGTCGAGCGCATGAACCTCGAAGCCGAGGTCACCATCGCACAACCCGAGGAAGACACGATCGAGCTCAACCTCGAGGGACCGGACTTGGGGCTCTTGATCGGCCCCAAGGGATCCACTCTGCTGGCCATCCAGGATCTGACCCGAACCGTGGTTCAGCGAAAGACCAGCGCCGCCAATGGTCGCATCCACGTCGACGTTTCGGGCTATCGGCGGAAGCGCAAGGATGCGCTCGCCCGTTTTTCCCGGCAGGTGGCCGAAGAGGTCCAGACAACCGGTACCCGTCGCGTGCTCGAGCCGATGACCGCCGCCGACCGCAAGATCGTGCACGACACGGTGAACGACATCGAGGGTGTCATGACGGCGTCCGAGGGCGAGGAGCCCCGGCGCCGGGTCGTCATCCTTCCGACCGGCATCGACGCTTCCCGCGACGCCGAGGACTGAGCTCTCCGCAGCCGGCGCCTCCCGGCCGGCTCGCTGTTCGACGCCCTCCGTGCGTGCTCGCTATCCCACGCCCTCCGTGCGTGTTGGCACGTCCCGGCGGTGGCGCTCTGCCCGCCGGCGCCTGATGTCTGCATTGCGGGGAGTGGCGACGGGGATTGATTGGATGATCGGCGCCTTCCCATGATGGCGGAGCCGGCGGGGGTGGGTCTGCCTCATCGGTCGCAGCAGACGCTGGTCGAGCTCCTGACGGCAGCCAGAACCCAGCATTTCCTGGGACCGGGCGACATCGCGTCGCACCTGGAGCACAGCCTCGCCTTCGCCTGTCTCGTTCCCATCGCCCCGGGGCGGGGGGTCGATCTCGGTAGCGGCGCCGGCGTGCCTGGACTCGTGCTGGCGCTGCGGTGGCCGGAGTCGACGTGGGTCTTGTTGGACGCCAACGCCCGGAGGACGGAGTTCCTCCGCTCGGCCGTGGCCGCGCTCAAGCTCGAAGACCGAGTCGAGGTGGTTGTCCGCCGGGCGGAAGAGGCCGGACACGACCCCCGCTGGCGGGGATCGGCGGATCTGGTCGTGGCCCGGGGGTTCGGTCCCCCCGGTGTCACCGCCGAATGTGCCGCTCCCTTATTGAGGGTGGGCGGCACCGTCGTGGTCGCCGAGCCTCCCGGTGGGGCGCCGGACCGTTGGCCCGCGGATGGCCTTCGACTCCTCGGATTGGTCGCCGACGGGCGGATGGTGGATCCGGTCGCCCTGCAGCGTTTGCGGCTGGACTTCGAGACCTCCGAGCGCTACCCACGTCGGGTTGGGATTCCGGCCAAACGTTCGCTTTTCTAGTCGCCGCCGCAGTCGTTCCACGTGAAACATTCTGGCTGCTGTTCCACGTGAAACATGGCCATGGACCACTTGCGGGCCACCAAAGGGTTAAGCTCAAGGAGAACTATTGCTTGACCTTGAGTGCTGCCGAGAGGAGGATGGTTCCTGTGATCGATCCGGATCAGCTACGAATTCGGGCCGCGGCAGTGTTCGAGCAGCTCAGGGACGCCACGACGACCCCCGAGAATGCGGAGCCCGTTGCCGAACCCGCGGCGACAGCGACGGCACCCGAGCACGCCGAGGTCGAGGTCCCCCAACCCGACAACGCCGACGCTGTGACGCTCCCGAAGCCGCCGCTGCCCCGGATCATGGCGGTCGCCAATCAAAAGGGTGGCGTGGGCAAGACCACTACCGCCATCAACCTCGGAGCTGCCTTGGCGGAACTGGGCTACCGGGTCCTCGTGATTGACCTCGACCCCCAGGGAAATGCCACGACGGGCCTGGGAGTCAACAGCCGCAACCTCGAGGCCACGATCTACGACGTGCTACTCCATGATGTTCCAATGGAGGACGCCATCGAGCCGACGAGCCTGCGGAATCTCTTCCTCGTACCCTCCACCATTCACCTCGCGGGTGCGGAAATCGAGCTGGTACCGGTGTTCAGTCGGGAGTTGCGCCTCCGCCGCGCCATCGAACAGGTCATCGATGACTTCGATTTCGTCATGATCGACTGTCCCCCCTCCCTCGGACTGCTCACCGTAAACGGCTTGGCGGCCGCCACCGAGGTCGTCGTGCCGATCCAGTGCGAGTACTACGCCCTCGAGGGCCTCGGGCAGCTCCTGCGCAACGTCAATCTGGTTCAGACCAATCTCAACCCACGACTCGAGGTCACAACCATCGTGTTGACTATGTATGACGCCCGCACCAGGTTGGCGGAGCAGGTGGTGCGCGAGGTCCGGCAACACTTCGGCGCCCGCGTCTGCCGCCATGTCGTTCCCCGAACGGTACGCCTCTCCGAGGCACCATCTTTCGGGCAGCCCATCATCGTTTTCGATTCCTCCTCCCGGGGGGCCCTTGCCTACCGGGAGCTCGCCAAGGAGGTAAGCGGTGGCGCGGCCCAGCGGGTTGGGTAGGGGGCTGGAGGCCCTCATCCCCAACGATCTTCTAGGCGACCGAGCGTCGTCGCTGCTCGAAGTACCGATCAACACCATCCGACCCAACCCCAACCAGCCGCGTGGTCAGTTCGACGAGGAAGACCTCGGATCGCTCACCGCCTCCATCCGGGCAGTCGGTGTCCTGCAGCCCGTCCTTCTTCGCCGTGCCGGCGACGACCAGTACGAGCTCATCGCCGGGGAGCGGCGGTGGCGCGCCGCCCGCCGAGCCGGCCTCCATACGATCCCCGCCCTGGTCCGAGTCGTCGACGACCTCGGCAGCGTCGAGCAGGCGCTCATCGAGAACCTCCACCGGATCGACCTCAACCCCATGGAAGAGGCGGGCGCGTATCAACAACTGATCGAGGATTTCGGCATCACCCACGAACAGCTGGCGTCACGGGTGGGGCGCAGCCGGGCGGCGATCTCCAACACCTTGCGGCTCTTCCAGCTTCCCCCGAGCATCCAGCGGATGGTGATCGAGGGACAACTCTCGGCCGGGCATGCCCGCGCCCTGCTAGGAACTCCCGATCGCAACTTCCAAGAAGCGCTGGCGCGCCGGGCGGTAGCCGAAGATCTGTCGGTGCGAGCGGTCGAGGAAGCAGTACGGCAGCGGACCGACCCCAACGGCGGGGCGGCATCGGCATCGCGCAGTGGGCGGTTACGCCCGCCGGGGGTCGTCGAACTCGAGTCCCTGCTGTCGCAACACCTCGACACGAGGGTGAAGGTGGACATGGGCGCCCGCAAGGGACGGGTGGTGGTGGAGTTCGCAACCCTCGAGGACCTGGAGCGCATCTACCGCGCCATGACCGAGGTGCCCCCCGGCTGACCAGCACTCCTTTGCCTTACGAGGACATGGCCTGACGGTGAACAAACGCTCGGCGATCCACAACCTGTGCATGAGGGTGTGGATATTCGCCGTGCCAGAACGGCCGACCGAGCTAGTTGACGCCTGCCGGGGGCTCGTCACAGGGAGAAGTGACCCAGGTCGCCAGCGCCCGCGTCAGCGCAGCCGCCACCGCAACCCCATGCTCGACCACCACTGAAGGCGGCCCGAGTTCGACGAGCACCGCCGGCATCCGGGTTTCGCGCAAGGCGGGAAGCCGCATCCCATGGGTTCCACGATCTGCGATCCCGAGGGCCGACGGAATAACCGCCTGCATCGTTTCCGCCAGCCTGCGGCCCACTTCGGACCCGATGCCGTTGTAGCCGACAAAGTAGGCGGTGGCGCAGCCCGCGAGCTCGGGGTCGAGGCGCAGACCGAGGTACACCTCGCCCTTCAGCCCATTGGCCTGAGCCGCCTGCCTGGACTCGTCGGGGTCGTGCAGGAGATACGGCGAGCAGCCGGCCCGGATCAGGGCACGTCGGACCGTGTCGGCGAGTGCCGCCAGTCCACCGGTCTCGCCCACCACGACACGTCGCCCGATGAGCGTGGGGGGGGTCTCCCGGAGACGTTGCCGCTCTCGGATTTCGGCCACAACCCCGGTACCGTCCGCCTTGGCGCTTACTCTCAACAACATCCTCAGAGTTTCGGGGCCCAACATCCCGTCGTCAACCGTGAGGCCGCAGTTGCGCTGGAAGTCGCGCAAGGCATTGTTGGTCTGGCCACCGAAGATCCCGTCCACTCGGCCGGCATCGAATCCCAGCGCGCCGAGCCGGCGTTGGAGGTCAGCAACGTCGTCGCCGCGCAGCATGGGGCGCTTGTCATAAAGGAGCCGGTCACCGAGGACGAGGCCCGCCTCCACCAGCGCGCTCCACGTCTGCTCGCCGCAGACCCCGTCGCAGCGCAGCCCCCGGTCGCGTTGGAACGAGCGGACGGCCTGCTCCGTGACGGCATCGAAACGACCCGCGCCCTCTCCGACCGCGTCGTAGCCGAGGGCGCTGAGACGATGCTGGAGATCACGAACCGACTCGCCCTGACTCTTGAGTCGCAGAGGCAGGGCGCTGGCCGCTACAGGAATGCCTGGAGCTCCTCCAACAGCTGCCCTTTGCCCTTGGCGCCGATGATCCGGAGCTGTTGCTCCCCGTTCTTGAACAGAATCAGCGTCGGGATGCTCATTACCTCGAAGCGTCGCGCCAGCTCCAGGTTCTCGTCGATGTTGATCTTGCCGATTCGCAGTTTGTCCGGGTGGTCGGCGGCGATCTGATCCAGAACCGGAGCGATCATCTTGCACGGTCCACACCACTCGGCCCAAAAATCTACCAGCAGCAGCGACTCGCAGCTCTGTACCTCTTCATCGAACGTCTGTTCGGTCAAGGTCACCATTTCCTACGACACGTCCCCTCGATCTTCTCGAACCCGCAAGGGCCAAACTAGCCCGCACTCCTATAACACCGGCAGCTCCACGCGACATTCCAACGTTCAACTATCCGTGGTCGTCTGACTACCAATCCGTCGGAGTCTCCTCGATGTCGGCGGGCGCCTCTCCGTGCGCTTCCAACCACCGTTCCGAATCGATGGCGGCCATACACCCCGAGCCGGCCGCCGTGATGGCCTGGCGATAGATGTGGTCCTGTACGTCACCGCAGGCGAACACGCCCTCGACGTTGGTCAAGCTGCCATCGTGGGTGATCAGGTAGCCGTTGTCGTCCATGTCGAGCTGGCCTTTGAAAAGGTCGGTGTTGGGCACGTGCCCAATAGCCACGAAGAGGCCGGCGATGGCGTGTTCGGTCTCCTCCTCCGTGACGATGTTGCGTACGACGACGCCCTCGACCTTGTTGTCGCCCACCACGTCGGTCACGATCGAATCCCACAGGAACTTGATCTTGGGGTTCTTGAACGCCCGGTCCTGCATGATCTTCGACGCTCGAAGCTCCTTGCGCCGATGGATGACGGTGACGGTGTCGGCGAACTTCGTCAGGAAGGTGGCTTCCTCGAGCGCCGAGTCGCCCCCGCCGACCACCGCGATGTCGCGTCCCCGGAAGAAGAAGCCGTCGCAGGTAGCGCACGTTGAAACGCCGTAGCCCATCAGCCGCCGCTCCGACTCGATGCCGAGCATTAGGGATCGGGCGCCGGTCGACACGATGACCGCCTTGGTGTGGTATTCCTCCTCCTCCCCGGTCGAGGGGTTGGGCGCCCACACCCGGAATGGCCGCTCCGAGAAGTCGACGCGCGACACCTTGGTCGTCACGAACTCGGCACCGAAGCGCTCTGCCTGGGCCCGGAAGCGGCCCATGAGGTCGGGGCCCATGATCCCCTCGACGAAACCCGGGAAGTTCTCGACGTCGGTCGTAAGCATCAGCTGGCCGCCCGGTTGGTCGCTGGTCGAGGATGGGAATCCCTCGATCACGAGCGGCCGGAGGTTGGCTCGGGCGGAATAGATGGCAGCGGTAAGACCGGCGGGTCCCGACCCGATGATGATGATTTCGCGTGCTTCGTCGCTCATGACTACCCCTTCGGTTGTGCGGTGCGCCTGCGCCACAACAACCCGCCGAAGAACACAAATATTGCGCCCAGAGCGACATCGGTGGTCCACACCCGCCGGCCTTCGGGGTGGTAGGGCAGATAGACGTGCAGGCGGAACAGCCCGATCAGTAGGAGGATCGCGGCAACGGCCCCGAGGAGCCCCGCGACCAGGCCGTACACCGCGGCGGCGCCCACCTTCTGCACCGGAACGGTCGTCTTGTCCCGGACCGCGGCGACCACTGCCTCGATGCGATCGGCCGCCGCGGCCGTCCAGTCGTGGTCGGTTCGCGGAGGGGGTGAGCCCGATTGCGCCATAGAGGGAGACTACTCTCGCTCATTCATGTCCCAGTTGCCTCGGCCGGGCTCGGCCCCCGACCCGGCGCCAACGGGCTCAGCGCCTCCTGAATCAGCCCCGTCGCACCCTGTCGAGCCGGTAGCGCCGGCGACCGCACCTCCCGACCCGGTGGAACCGACACCTGTCCGCCTGATCACCGGCATCCTCTTCGGAGCTGGTGTCGCGGCCCTCGGGGGTTGGATTCTCGGGGAATATCCCTTCACCGGGTTCACCCCTTACATTGCCGGCGTGCTCTTTGCGCTGGTGGTGACCGAGGTGATGCTGTCGATAAGCCACCGCCACGACCGTGTCATCGCCATCGCCGGCGCCATCTGCACCGTCGGCGGGCTGGGACTGGCGGTGAGGATCTCGACAGGAAATGGCATCGACCCGATTCCCATCGGAGGCTGGGTCGCGTTAGGGGTCGGCGCGGTGGTGGCGCTGCTGCGAGGCGGGATCATGGCGTCGGTAGGACGACGAGCTCAGAACATCCCGCCACCTTCATGATGACCCCGGCCAACCCCTTCGGCGCCGAGAACACCACCACGACCGCCTCCTGACCCCGCCACCGCAGCGATGCGGCGTATTGCACAGGGCGGTCGGGGGGGACATCAACGGCGAAGCGGGCTTCGGCGGCACAGGGCGTCGCGGCCAAAGCAAGCTCCGGCGCCAGAGTGTGGCTGGCGGCGGGGCTCGCCGCGGTGGGGACCGGGGCTGCGTTGCCGGTCGCGGCGCCTAGTGGCCGTGAGGCCGCCAGGGCCAGTCGGGCCACCACCCCGGGATCGGATTGGTCACCGAGGTCGGAGGCCAACCCCGACGTGCGGCTTGACGGCGCTGTCGTCGACGCGGCGGCGGCCCCAGATGACAACGCCGGAGATGTCGCGGTGGTCCTGGAGTGCGACCGCCCCACGATCGCTACGACGGCGACCAGCGCGACGGCAGCAGCGATACCGGCCGCCCCCAGGATCCAGGCGGGCGGCTGACGGTTGCCCCGTCGGCGCCGCGGGTTCCCGGCGAGGGAGGAGGGCGCGGCCCCGGTCGTCCCGGTGGTCCCGGCAGCCCTGGCCACCCCAGCGGCCCCGGTCGTCCCAGTGATGCCGGCAGCCCTGGCGGCCTCAGCGGTCCCGGTGGTCCCGGTGGTCCCGGTAGCGGTGGCGGCCCCGGCGGCCCAAGCGGCCTCAGCGGTCCCGGCCACTGCGGGGGTCCCAGGGAGGGGGGAATCGCGCACGGCGCGGGCGATGGCGGCGTTGATCGCTTCCGGGGACCGGGGGGCGACGGGCGCCCCAATCTCCCGGGCAACTGCGTCAAGCAATCCGAGGGCCGCCTGGCAATGGGGACACGTAGTCAGATGCGCCTGATCGGCGGGGGTCGCCTCGCCGTCGTAGGCGGCGCTCAGGGATTCATCGTCGAGATGGTGCGTCGTCATGGCTGCTCGCTAGGACGCTTGGCCGGCGACGCGGGGTTCCCGGCCAGGAGTGGTAGTAGAGCGGCCCGGCCGCGGGCGATGCGCGATCGCACCGTGCCCGGAGGAATCTCGAGAACTTCGGCGATCTCGGCGTAGTCCAACCCGCAAAGGTCACGCAGCACGACGGCCGCCCGGAATTCTGCCGGCAGACCCCGGAGGGCAGCGTCGATGTCCAGTCGGAGGTCGCTCGCGTCGCTGCGGTCACTGCCGCCACCTCGGCTGTGCGCCTCGTATTCCTCCAAACCGGGCTCCGGGCGGCGCCGCCGCCGGCGCAGCTCATCGAGCGATGCGTTCACCGCAACGCGGTACGTCCAGGTCGTGAACCGGCTCCTTCGGTCGAAGCCGGCCAGTCCACGGACCACCGCGATCAACGTCTCCTGCGTGGCGTCCGCGGCGTCGGCATCGTTGCCGGTCAGGCGGCGGCACACGGCATACAGCCGGTCGTGGTGCGCTCGTAGCAGGGCATCGAGCGCCCGAGGGTCACCGGACTGGGCCGCTGCGACCAGATCGTCGTCGCCGCCGTCAATGACGCGGGATCGTAGCGGCTGGCTCCCGAGACTTTCAGCGCACCGACACCTCGGCGATCGAAGCCTGGAACGTCGGTCCCAGATCGGTCAGCCAGACGAGGATGGCGCGCCCGGATTGGTTGTGGAGATTGAAGGTGGTGGATCCCGGAATGTTCTGCTTGGAGTCCACGGGAGCGCCCCACGGTGCCAGCGACGGCGGGTTTGGGACGCTGTCGGCGACATAGATCTCGGCACTCCATCCCGTGGTCGACGAGGTCACCGTGAGGGTGTGCAGCGTCGCGCTGGTGTCCAGGGTCAAGGCAAGGCCGAGGCCGTGGCGCAGGTTGGCGAAGTGGCTCCCGTAGTAGCGATCGGTCTGCCATGCGGTGTTGGGATCGCCGTCGATGGCGTAGTTGACGTGGGCGGCGCCGTCGGCATCTCGCTCGAGATGGAAAACAGACACGTTCTGGATAGTGAGCCGCGTTGCCGTAGTCCCTGCCGGTCCGCCCGGGCCTGTGGACCGAGCCCGGCCGCCGCTCTGATTCGACAGGACCACGATGACCACCACAATGGCCGCGACGACCAAAGCGGCGACCATGCGCCCGGTCCAGTTGGGGCGCCGGGGGGGCCGGGGGGACCGGGTTGGCGCCGAGCGGGCCGACGCAGGTCGGGAGGCGGGCGGGGGAGGCGCACCCTGGTGCGGCGGGCGGGCGCCGGCCGGCGAGGGGCGGGACGGCAAACCCTGGAAAGGGGTCGCGGACGACCCGGTGCGTGACGGCGCCGGCCGAGGTGTTCCGACCGCCGTGCTCCCCGCCGGTGGCGACGTGCGAGCCGGCCCCGGAGCCGGCGAAGGCCCGGGGTTGCGGCCCCCGCTCATGTCGATTCTCGCCAGGGCCTGGCGGACCGCTACCGCCGACGGGGGCCGGTCCTGGGGCTGTTTGGCGAGCAGCGCGGCCACGAGGAGGTCCAGGGCAGCCGGTGCCGTGGGCCGAACATCGCGTAGCCGCGCCGGGGCGTCGTTGAGGTGCTGCACGGCCACGGCCATCTCGGTCGGCCCCCGGAAAGGGGCCAGACCGGCGACCAGTTCGAAGAGCACCACGCCGAGGGCATAGAGATCGGCGCGGGCATCAGGTTCGCGCCCCTCGATCTGCTCGGGGCTCAGGTATTTCGGCGTCCCGAGAATCATCCCCGTCTTGGTCAGCTCGAGGCCCAGTCCTTCGGCCGCCTTGGCAATGCCGAAGTCGGTGACCTTGACCAGCGGCACACCATCGGACTCGGTGTCGCAGACGAGCACGTTGGCCGGCTTGATGTCCCGGTGGACGAGCCCGGCGGCGTGGGCGTGCGCCAGGGCATCAGCGATCTGCATGGCGATCTCGACGCACACGAAGATCGGAAGGGGCCGGTGCTCGGCCGCGAACGCCGACAGTGTCTGGCCCCGGATGAGCTCCATGACGATGAACGCCGTGCCGTCTTCGCTGATGCCGGCGTCGAACGTCGCCACCACATTGGGGTGGGCCAGGCGGGCCGCCGAGATTGCCTCACGCCGGAAGCGCTCGAGGAAGAGGCGGTCGGCGGCCAGATGGGGGTGGAGCATCTTGACAGCCACCGAACGGGCGAGGACGTTGTCGTGGGCCTCCCACACCGACGCCATCCCTCCTTGGGCGACCAGGCGAAGCAGCCGGTAACGGCTACAGAGCACGCTGCCGGCGCCAACCGGCTTGGTCGCGTCGGGAGCGGACACGGGATCACAGGCTACCGGTCACCTCGGCTCGCACCGAGGCACCCTTGTCCTGACCCCGAAGTGCTGCAAAAGACGGTGTAGGTACGTCGGTGCTCGGCCGAGAGACACCGGCGACCGGCGTCGGCACCGGCCAGGTGTCAAGGCTGGACTTCGATGATCAGGCCGCGGGCTCGATCCAGGTGACACCGACAACGCCGGGTCCCGCGTGGGTCCCGATGACGGCACCGACCAATCCCACCAGCATCTTGTCCCGGGGCACGGCGGTTGCCACCAGGTCGATGAACTTGTCGATATCAGCGGCGTCGCCGTGCATGATCCCGAGCTCACTGACCTGACCGGTCCCCGCCGCCTCAATCACCTTGCTGGCCAGGTACTGGAGCGACCGTCCCCGAGTCCGCTGTTTGGACTCCTCGTGGACCTCCCCGTCGCGGATCTCGATAACGGGCTTGATGGCCAGCATCGAGCCGAGAAGGGCCTGGGCACCACCGATTCGCCCCCCCTTCTTGAGGTTCTCGAGGGTGTCGAGCACGCCGTAGACCTTGACCCGGGGTGCGGACGCAGTCACGTAGGCAGCCACCTCGGCGAGCGTTTTCCCCTCCTCGGCCAAGCGGGCCGCTCCGATCACCAGAAGGCCTTGGCCAAGGGAAACGCTGGTGGAGTCGATCACCTCGACGGGGATGGTGACGCCGGCCTCGCGCGCCGCGGTCTGAGCCGAAGCGATGGTCGCGGACAGCTTCGACGACAGGTTGATGCAGACGACGCCCTCGGCACCATCGGCTGCCAGTTGGCCGAACGCCTCGGCGAACGCTCCGGGCGCCGGGGCGGCGGTCGCGGGCA
The DNA here is from genome assembly GCA_963851105.1 of uncultured Actinomycetota bacterium. Classification (GTDB taxonomy): domain Bacteria; phylum Actinomycetota; class Acidimicrobiia; order Acidimicrobiales; family Palsa-688; genus DATARN01. The sequence goes on along the minus strand of CAWKNP010000003.1, from coordinate 32,432 downwards.
GGACCGAGGATTGGCGGCACTTGACCCAGAAGTCCTTCGGCCCGACATCGGCCAGCTCCTCGGAACCGAAGCGGATCGTCAGGGGGACGATGGTGAGGCGATAGCGGGCCACCAGTTCCTCGGGCAGGTCACAGGCACTGTCTGCGACCACACGTATTCCCGGCATGTCCCCCCTCGGGTGCGGCGAGTACTCAGCTTCGGATCGGCGGCGAATTTGCCGACGCCGTCACGTTGTACCAGTTCTTCAGTGCCGAGATGTTGTGCAGGACGTACGACTTGGCCTGATGGGTGACCCAGACGGTGATGCTGCCGTCGGTTTCCAGGCGAATCTTGGTGAGGGTCATGCCCCGGACGGCGGCGGCTTGGGTGGCCGCCGCCTTGGCGGAGTCGAGGTTGGCGCTGTCGAAGTAGTCACGAGCAGCGGCGGCCGCGGCGTCGTTGGCGGCACCGGCGGTCGTCGACCGGGTCCATAGCGGTGAGCCGACCTCGATCACGAGGCCAGCGGCGAGCACGATGACAACGACGAACTTGATGAACGGCCTCAACGGTGGCGCCTCCCCGGCAAAACGGTGGTTAGTTCGGAAACTCCGAATGCTTGAGCGGCGGCGACATAGACGATCGTGCCCAGCACCACGCCGCCCCCAACCTGGGCCAGGAGAGCGAGAGGGGAAGTGCCCTTCACCACATGGGTGAGAGCGAGCACCGGAATCACCATCAGCACCGTGGCGGCGCCGACGCGCATCACGCCGGCGAGAATGGCCTGGCCGTCAAGTCCGCCGGTGCGGCGCCGCAAGTGGGCGAACGCCGCCACCGAGCCGACGGTGTACGCGCCGACCCATCCGAGCGCCAGGCCCCGGACACCCATCACCGGATACAGGGCGCCGGCGAGGATCAGGGTGGCGACGTTTTCGACCAGGTACAGCCAGAACATGGACCGGGTGTCCTGCATCGCCTGGTACGCCCGCATCAACAGCAGGTAGGCGCTGAAACCGGGCAGTCCGACTGCGAAGAGGACCACCACACTGCCGATGCGGTGGGCGTCGGCGATGGTGAACGACCCGTGGCGCAACACGAGATGGAGGAACGGCTGGGCCAATACGACATACCCGACGGCCGCGGGAATCAGGATCGCCATGGTCAGTCGGACGCCATTCGCCATCTGCCGGCGGAACCCCTCGAGGTCCCGTTTGGCCCAGTGCTCTGAAAGGTTGGGTGTGATGACGGAGGCGATAGACACCGCGAAGATGGCGTAGGGGAGCTGGAAGAACTGGTACGCCGTCGAGAAGACGGCGACATCTCCTTTTTTGTGGTCGGCCAGGACCAGGACCAGGTTGAACGAAATCTGGTTCGCCATCACCGACCCAAAGGTCCAAAGCGAAAGCCGCAGCACCGTGCGCACTGCAGGGTGGGTGGGAGCCCAGACGGGCCGCAACCGGAAGCCGGCGCGGATGAGCGACGGCACCTGGACCAGGAACTGGAAGAGGTAGCCGGCTGTGGTGCCGAGACCGAGGATCAACAGGGCTGACTGGTCGGCCCGGAAACCCGGCAGGGTCAGGCTGGTGGCGACGATCCGGGCGGCGACGATCGCGCCGATGGCGACGAGGTTGTTGACGACGGGAGAGAAGGCGACAGCGGCGAAGCGGCGCCGGGCGTTCAGGAGGGCGGTGGTGACGGCGATCCCGCCGAGGAGGAACAGTTGGGGCACGAACATGTGCAGCAACGTCGTGCCGATGGCTCGCTGGTCGGCGACGCCCGGACCGTGGTTGTAGATGGCGTAGAAGCGGATAATGGCGGGCGCTGCGAACCAGAAGACGGCGGACAGGGCGACCAGGGTGACCGTGATGGCGGTGACCACGGCCGAGATGGCCCGCCAGCCTTCGTCGGTGTCGTCCCGCCCGAGGTAGTCGACGAAAACAGGCACGAGCGTCGCCGACAGGACGCCGCCGAGGACCAGGTCGTAGAGGATGTTCGGGGCGGTGTTGGCGATGGTGTAGACGTCGGTGAGGCCCGAGGTGATACCGAACGCCCAGATCAGGGCAAGAACCCGGCCGAATCCCGTAAGGCGCGAGAGCAGCGTGCCGAACGCCATGACTGCGGTATTGCGGGAAAAAGAGTCGGTCTCCGGTGGCGGAGCCGCCGGGGCCGGCGGTCGTGGGGTCGGCGCCACCGGGAGCCGGCGGGGGAGCGGGGGCAGCACCGGGGCCACCGCCGACACCGGCTCCGCCGGAGCGGCCCGACCCGCCGGAACCGGGGCCGCCTCCGACAACGGCTGCGCCGGAGCGGCCCGACCCGCCGGAACCGGGGCCGCCTCCGACAACGGCTCCGCCGGAGCGGCCCGACCCGCCGGAGCCGGGGCGGTCGCGGCGGCTGTGGTCGCCCGGGGCTCGGGGGCCCCTTCCTCCTGCCGGCCGGCGGCGATGACTGGGATCGGCTGCGTGGTCACGGCGCCGGTCTCGTCCCCACCCGGGGGCCGGCGCCCCGGAATGACGGCTGTGCGGCTGCGACTTGCTGCCGCCGGGGCGGCGAGGGCCGGCGCCTTCGCCCCCGGGGATCCGTTGCCAGCGGCCCCGGGTTCGCCGGGCGGTCCCCAGAAACCCAGCGGGTTGAGTCCGTCGTCGGCTTCCGCCCCCACGGGTGCGAGCTGCCCCCCGCCGAGCCCGTCGAATCGCTTCGGCACCAGCCGGCGCGCCCGGCGGCCGTGTACGACGTCGCGGACCCACCACACCGCCAGCAGCAGGACGGCGCCGATCGACAGGAAGACGCCGACGCCCGACGCGGCGGTGGAACGAACCGTGTCCTGGTTGGTGGCCAGGATGAGGCCGCCGTCGGGCGAGTCCAGGGAGACGGTCAGGGAGAACACGCCGGCGGTCTTGGCGACGACGGGAACCCGAACGGTGGTGTTCTGGGCCCGCAACTCGAGCGTGCAGGCCTCCGAGGTTCCGGAGTCGACAACACAGCTGCCACCGGGAAGCTGCACCGGCTGGAAGCCCAGCTTCTGGCTCGTGACCCGTACCTTCACCCGCAGCGGGAACGAAGCGCTGCTCAGGATGGAAATCGGGATCAGGCCCTGCCGGGCGGTGAACGTGATCGACTGGTTGCCGGGAAGCCTGACCATCGACTTCAGGTGGTCGCCCATGGCCGTGGCGGCGGCCACCTCGTCGGGCCGGGACCGATCGTTGACATCAGCCGATTCGCTGATCAAAAGGAGCCGCTCGATATCGGTGATGGCGGGGGTGCCCGGCGGGATCAGCGAGGCCAGGGAGGGGATGAGCCTGCGGGCGGCGCGGATGGCAGCGGCGTCGCCGATGGTCTGGCTCCGCGGCTGCTGGTCGCCGGGTGCGACGCCTCGCACCAACGGGTTCTGACCGGATTGCAACGGGCTCACGTCCGAGAACAAGCGGTCGACGGTTACCGGCGCCAGCATCGGCGCCTTCGCCAAGCCATCGAGGACGGTGGCGAGGAACGTCTTGTCGGGGTGCCAATCGAGGGGTGGGGAGACCACGACGCCGCGACCACCCCGGCGATTGGGCAGTTCCAGCTGCACGAGCGCCAGATCGGCGATGAGTTGATGGGCGGCCAGCAACTGGTCGCCCTGGTCGATGAAATGGGCGGACAGTCCGGCGTCGAAGGCGACCCCGGCGATGCGGGAGTTCTTTCCCGCCACCGTGAACGGCTGCGCCAGCGTTCGCACCCGATCGTCGGCGGGCAGCGGCGACAGGCTTTTGTCAGCCACGACGAGGCGCCGCACGCCCCGCCCGGCCAGGTCGTCGACCGCGGCCGCGGAGAGCGGGCCGTACTCGACCCAGGTGGCGCTTGTCGGAACACCGTGAAGGTCGGCGGCCAGCACGTCGGCACCGGTCGCCAGCTGGGTCGGGATCTCGCTGTCCAAGCCGGCGCCGAGCATGGCGGGCAGGTCGAGGCGGACATAGGGGCCCGCCAGTAGTTGGCGGCCGGCCAGAGATCCGGCAATATCGGTGACAGCGCTGCGGTCGCTGGCCCCGCCGGCAGCCAGGGCCTCCACGGTCTGCGGCGTGGCGGCCAGCGTGAGGGGGACCGCGGCATGGGTCCCGAGCTGGCCGCTCAGATCGACAAGGCCGCTGGCGTCAGCACCCGGGGCGAGTGCACTAGTCGGGGTGCCGGTCGCCGGGGCGGCGTGGAGGGGCACGACCCACGCCACATCCAGACGGCTGTTGGTGGCGGCATCGGGACCGCTGTAGATCAGGTGGGTCGTCAGCCGGCTGAGCAGGCTGCCGGCGGCGTCGACAAGATCGACCCGTACCGGGTACACGCCGGATACCGGGAGGTGCACAAATTGGGGGGCGTGGGCTGACGCCTTGGGATTGACCGCGACCGACAACTCCGGCGTGGTCCCGAGCGATGCCACCGCGACGGCGTCGAAGACCTTGAGGCGGCTGGTGTGGATCCGGTCGGCCAGCGATTCCGCGAAGTCCGAGCGGGTGGTGAGCGACTGGTAGACCGAAAGTTGCAGCCGGGCGGCGGCGGGCGGCGCTGTCACGTTCACCGCGACCCGGAACGTGCCCCCGTCTCCGATCCAAGTGGTCTGATCGACGAGGTGCAGAAGGCCGGGGGTGCTCTGAGCACCCGCGGGGGCGGATCGGCTCACTGTGAACATCACCGAAAGGCCCACGAGGGCCACCGCCGCAACCAGCCGGCCGGCCGGCCCGCGGGTCACGGCCGGTCCCGGCAAATCACTGCAGGCCGGCTTCCATCACCGAAAGCCCGCAAGGTTCCTGGCGGAAACCGGCGTCGTGGTAGAGGGAAAGGGCGGCGGCGTTGCCGACCTGAGTGTTGACGACGGCCCTACGGACGCCCCGATGGCGCATCCAGTGCAGGCCGTCGAGCAGCAGGCCCCGGCCGAGGCCCCGGCGCTGGGCCCCGGGCGCGACGGCGAGGCGCTGGACGAACCCCCGGGCGCCGGCACGGCCGTTGATGGCGTAGGCGACCAGGTGGCCATCGGCGACGACGGCCCGAAAACGCGTCCGCGGGGTGGCCGCCAGCGCCTCCTCCAGACCTTGTTCGTCGAGCTGCCAGAAACTGGAGAAGGCGGCCCGGTCGATCGCCAGAACCTGGGGGCGATCGGCGGCGGCGACGCGACTCGCACCGATGTCGGGGCGCGGCGGGAGTCCGTCCAGGTGGAGCGAGAGGAGGTGGAGCTCCTCGGCGACCTCGAAGCCCGCGGTCAGGAACCCCGTCTGCTCGAGCGGCGAGAGGGCCGAGGTGACTACCCGTACGAAGCCACGTTCGCCCAGGATGGCCATGCACCGCTGGATGAACGCGGCTGAGGGGACGGGCGCCTCGGGCACCGGAGCCAGAAAGGCGACGCTCAGGTCGCCCCGCCAGGGCCAGATGCGAGCCCGTTCCCTCCCCCAACGAATGATGTCGACCGACGCAGAACTCATGATCGCGGTGCTGCCGATTGGAAGTGGGCCGAGGAGCGACACCCGGTGCCTGCCCGGGCGCTCGGCTGCTCCGTCACGGCGGATGATCAGCGTAGCGGAGCGTCCCTCGCGAACGGTGCCGCGCTGTCACAGGCAGGCACCTAGCATCATGATGGTGACGGCAGGTTCGGTGCTGCTCGAGACCCACGAGGCGTTTAGAGATCACCTCCCCGGCGGGGGTCATCCCGAGCGCCCGGCGCGGTTGCAAGCGGTGTTGGCCGGTATCCGATCGGCCGGGATCGACGACGCCATCGTCGCGGTGACGCCCCGGCCCGCCACCCGCATCGAGCTCGAGCGGGTGCACATGCCGGCATACCTGGATGCCGTGGAACGATTCTGCGAGGACGGCGGCGGTTGGCTCGACGCGGACACCGCCGCATCGCCCGGTTCCTGGCGCGCTGCCGTGCTGGCAGCGGGAGCCGGGCCCGACGCAATCGAACGTCTGGACCGGGGCGAGGCCGACGCGGCTTTCATCGCCGTCCGGCCGCCCGGTCACCACGCCCTCGCCGGCCGGGCCATGGGGTTTTGCCTGATCAACAACGTGGCGGTTACCGCTTCCGCTTTGGCGGCGCGAGGGGAGCGGGTGCTCATCGTCGACTGGGATGCCCATCACGGAAACGGGACTCAAGCCACCTTTTATGCCGATCCCCGGGTGCTCTATCTGTCGATGCACCAATTCCCCTTCTACCCCGGCACCGGCCGGATGGAGGAGACGGGCACCGGCGAGGGGGACGGGTACACCATCAATCTCCCCTTTCCCCCAGGTGCTACCGGAGACGTCTACCAGGCGGCGGTCGACGAGGTGGCGGGGCCGGCGGCCGATTCCTTCCGCCCGACGTGGGTGATCGCCTCCGCAGGCTTCGACGCCCACCGCTGCGACCCCCTCACCGGTCTCGGGCTGGCGGCGGGCGACTTCGCCGACCTGACGAGCCGCTTGATGGCCCTGGTGCCCGCCGGCCACCGGCTGGCGGTGCTCGAAGGCGGCTATGACCTGGCGGCGCTGGCCAAATCCGCCGGAGCGTGCATCGCCAGTCTGGCCGGCGTCGACTACCGCCCCGAGCCCGCAACCTCGGGTGGTCCGGGCGCCGAAGTCGTCGCCCGAGTGGCCCAGCTTCGCCGGGAGAGCTAAGCGTCCGAAACTACATTCGGCCTGCGGCCGCGCCGGGTAAATTCTACCGGGGCCGCTAAGCGACAAATCTCCTCAGGTCGGCCGCTTTACGAGCCGATAGAGCCAACGATGCTCGATCTCATCAGGCTCCTCAACTATGTCATCGACGAAGACGCGTCCGACCTCCACCTGAAGGCCGAATCCCGGCCTCGGGTCCGAGTGGACGGCCAACTCATCGAGGCCCCGTTCGACGCGGTGACCTCCGAGGAGATGGAACTGCTCGTCGGCCAACTCTTGCCCGCCAACCGGGCCAAGGAATTCGACGCCACCAGCGACGCCGACTTCGCCACGTCGGCGGGCGGCCTCGGACGTTTCCGGGGCAACGCCTTCCGCCAGCGAGGCGAGATCGGCATCGTGCTGCGGCGCGTCCTGCCCAATGTCGCTTCGATCGCGGAGTTGGGCCTGCCCGACGTCGTGCGGACCCTCGCCAGCGAGGCCCGGGGCCTGGTCCTCGTCACCGGCCCGACCGGCTCGGGCAAGACGACGACCTTGGCCGCCATGATCGACCACATCAACGAGACCCGGGCCTGCAACGTCGTGGCCATCGAGGACCCGATCGAGATCGTCCACAACGACAAGAAGGCGCTGATCAACCAGCGCGAGGTCGGCACCGACACCAGCGACTACAGCCAGGCTGTCCGCCGGGTGCTGCGCCAGGATCCCGACGTCATCCTGATCGGCGAGATGCGTGACCCCGAAACGGTGTGGGCCGCCCTGTCCGCGGCGGAGACCGGCCACCTCGTGCTTTCGACGCTGCACACGTCCAACGCGACCGAAACGGTCAACCGGATCGTGGACTTCTTCCCGCCGTTCCAGCAGCAGCAGGTCCGCCTGACCCTCGCGTCGTGCTTGAAGGGCGTCGTCTGCCAGCGCCTCCTCGAGCGCGCCGACGAGCTGGGCAGGGTGCCCGCGGTCGAGGTCATGGTCATGACCGGCCGCATCGCCGATCGCATCACCGAGCCCACCAGTGGCAAGGGCGAAACGATCGAAGAAATGATCGCGGGCGGCGAGTGGTACGGGATGCAGACGTTCGACCAGAGCCTGTTCCACCTGTACCAGGACGGTCAGGTGACGCTTCGCCAGGCCATGGCAGCGGCGTCGCGGCCCCACGACTTCCGCCTCGCACTCGAGCACGCCGGCTTGGTCGCCGTCTCGGGATAACCCCCGGCCACCGGGGTGCACGCCAGTACCCTCGTGGTGTGATTCCTGACCGCCTGCAGCCGCTCCTGGCTGAGACCGATGAGCTGGCGGCCCGCTTCGAGCGGGCCGGTTTCCGGCTGTACCTGGTCGGTGGCGTGGTGCGCGATGCCCTCGTCGGGAGGCTGGCCGGCGACTACGACCTCGACTTCACGACCGAGGCCCGGCCCGACGAGATTGAGGCCATCGTGGCCGGTTGGGCCGATGCCGTCTGGCTGCAGGGCAGGCGGTACGGGACCATCGGGCTGCGCAAGGGCGAGCGGGTCATGGAGATCACCACCCATCGCGCCGAGGTCTACCACCCTGATTCCCGCAAGCCCGACGTCGAGTTCGCCGATGCCATCGAGGCCGACCTGGCGAGGCGGGACTTCACCATCAACGCCATGGCGCTGGCACTGGGTTCGCCCGAGCCCCGCCTCATCGACCCTTTCGACGGACTCACCGATCTGGTCGGCCACCGGCTGCGGACGCCGCTGTCGCCCGAGATCTCCTTCAGCGACGACCCGCTGCGCATGCTGCGCGCTGGCCGGTTCATTGCCGGCTACCACTTGGCGCCCGACCGGGAGTTGGTGGAGGCCGTCACCCGGCTCCGGCGGCGCCTCGAGATCGTCTCCGACGAGCGCATCCGCGACGAGCTGGACAAGCTCATGGTGGTGGAGGACCCGAGCGAGGGCCTTTGGTTCCTCGTCAACACCGGGGTGGCCGAGGAGTTCCTCCCCGAATTGCCCGCGATGGCGCTCGAGCAGGACCCGATCCACCGCCACAAGGATGTCCTGGCCCACACCATCGCGGTCGTCAGCAAGACCCGGCCCGATCGGATCTTGCGGTTGGCGGCGCTGTTCCACGACGTCGCCAAGCCCAAGACGCGGTCGTTCGGGCCTGGCGGGACGGTCTCGTTCCACCACCACGAAGTGGTCGGCGCCCGCATGACGCGCGACCGCATGCGGGCCCTCAAGTACTCGACCCAGGACATCTCCGACGTGAGCCAGCTGGTCGAACTACACCTGCGCTTCCACACCTACAAGATGGGGTGGACGGACAGCGCCGTCCGCCGCTACGTCCGCGATGCGGGACCTCAGCTCGTGCGGCTGAACGAGCTGACCCGCTGTGACTGCACGACGCGCAACGTGGCCAAGGCCCGCACCCTGGCTCGGCGCATGGACGACCTTGAGGAGCGCATCGCCGCGCTGCAGGAGCGGGAGGAGATGGCCGCCCTCCGGCCCGACCTCGACGGCAACGAGGTCATGGCCCACCTCGGCCTGAAGCCGGGGCCCGAGGTCGGCCAAGCCCTGAACTTCCTGTTCGACGTCCGCCTGGACGAGGGCCCGTTGACGAAAGACGAGGCCACGGCCCGGCTAGACGCGTGGTGGAAGGCCCGGCAACCCCAGTAGCGGTCCGTCCCGAGAAAATGAGGGCCGGCGCAGCCGGCACTAGGCCGTAGGGGGGCGCAGGGGGGCGCAGCCCCCGTCAACTCAACTGCCCCTCCTAGCTTCCGGGTCCGCAAAGCGGACCCGAGAAGCTACCGACCGACAGCGAGCGCAGCGAGCGATGCGTCGGTCGGAACAGAAAGTCAGCGCCGGCGCAGCCGGCACCACGCAGTGGGGGGTCGAGGGGGGCGCAGCCCCCCGTCAACTTCCCCTCACCGGAACAGAAAGTCAGCGCCGGCGCAGCCGGCACCACGCAGTGGGGGGTCGAGGGGGGCGCAGCCCCCCCGTCAACTGCCCTCTTTCCGGGCGCGGACGATGAGGGTGCGAGGTACGTAGAGGTAGGCGTCGCGCCACGCTTCGCTCCGCCGGCCGCCGGCCACCGGTTCTGGCTCCAGCAGCAAGTCGACCCGGTAGCTGGAGCGAGTCAGACCCATGTAGATGTCGGCGAAGGTGTGGCGGTAGTCCGTGAAGATCGCGCCGGCGATGTCTCGGGTGACCGGGGCCTTGTCGAAGTACGACCGGCGGATCGCCAGCGGGTCGTTGCGGTCAAGGTCGAACATCTCCGAGGCGGGATGGGGGAGGGAGAAGACGAGCGGCGTCCCGACCTTGAGGACGCGATGGACCTGGCGGAAGACCCGGTTGAGATCGTCGACGTAGCCGAAGGCGTACGACGAGAAAACCAGATCGATCGAGTCGGCTCGCAGGAAGGCGAGGTCGGCCAGGTCCCCTTGGCGGAGCTCGACCTTGACGTCCTCGCGCTCGCAGAGCCGGCGGGCGAACGCCAGCTGTTGAGCCGAGAAATCGACGCCGATGGCGGTGGCGCCCTGCTTGGCGAAGGAGATGGAGCATTGCGCCCCGCCGCAGCCCAACTCCAGCACCCGCTTGCCCCTGACATCGCCGAGCAGCCTTAGGCCGGCCTCGGTCGGGATCTCGGGTCCGTAGTTGGCGGTGCTGGTCGAGAGTTGCGCCTGCGCCTGATAGGTCGCGGCATACCGGTCCCACGCCGCCGCGTTTTCGGCCCCACGGTCGTTGGCCACCTACCTATCCTGCCGCACCCCACCGCTTCGGTCGGCGGGCGTCGCAAAGGGCACGAACCTGTGGGCTTTTTTGGAACTTGTGGGCTTCAGTGTCGTGGAGCGACCGTGAAGCCCACAGGTTGCGAAAAAGCCCGCAGGTTCGCCGACATTGAGCAAGCGTCGGCGTTGCGCAAGCGCAGCGGCATAGAAGCTGGTGTGAACACTCGACAGCAGATCGGAAACGAGTTGCGGCGCTGGCTCCGTGGCCACCATGGAGTGATCGCCTTTTGGGAGGCCTTGGCCCTCGGAGCATCGCCGGGCATGATCCGCCGAAAGTTGAGTTCTGGGGAGTGGGTCCGGCTGTACCGGAGTGTGTACCGCGATTCTGCCGTTCCCCGCAACGGCCATCAGGACCTCCGGGCGGCACACCTGGCTACCGCCGGACACGGCGTGGCATCGCACGTATCGGCGGGATGGCTGTGGGAGCTGCTCCGCCCGCTGCCCGCGCCACCCGAGCTCAGTATTTGCCGCGGGATTCGTGATTGCCGGATTCCTGGCGTGACGGTCCATTGCGTGACCGACCTCGATGTCACCCAGACGACCACCCGTCGCACCATCCCGGTGACGAACCCCCTTCGGACCCTGGTCGACCTGGCGGGAACCGCCACCCCGCAGGTCTTGACCGCAGCTGTCGACGCGGCCCTCGCCACCCGGCTCGTCACCGTCGCCGGCCTCAGCGCGGAACTGGACCGACTGGCCCGGCGGGGCCGGCCCGGGATCGACGCATTCCGGCGCCATCTCGTGCAGCGAGGATTCGTGGGCGCCCCGGCTCCGAGCGTCCTCGAATCGAAGATGCGCCGCCTGCTCGCCTTGCTCAACCTGCCGATGCCCAGCATCGAGTTCAACACCGACACCGATGGCGCGTACCGGCTCGACTTCGCGTGGCCCGAGGTCTGGTTGGCCATCGAGGTCGACGGCTACCTCTATCACTTCACCCCGGAGCACAAGGAACGCGACGAGAACCGGAGGAACAGCCTCCAGCGCCGGGGGTGGAAGCTCCAGGTCTACAATTGGCGCCAAGTCTGCCGCGAGCCGGAGAGGGTCGCGGCAGAGATCGCACGCTTCTACCAGGACCTGACTAAATGACGCCGGCGGCGAAGTCCTCCACCATCCGATGGGCGTCGTCGTCGTGGTACTGCACCGGCGGGGACTTCATGAAGTAGGCCGACGGCCCGTCGAGGGGACCGCCAATGCCCCGGTCCAAGGCCAGCTTGGCGCAGCGGATGGCGTCGATGATGACCCCGGCGGAGTTGGGTGAGTCCCACACCTCGAGCTTGAGCTCGATGTTGAGCGGGACGTCTCCGAAGTTCCGGCCCTCAAGGCGGATGTAGGCCCATTTGCGGTCGTCGAGCCACGCCACGTGGTCGGAGGGACCGATGTGGACGTCGTCGGCCGCGATGCCGTTGTCGATCTGGCTTGTGACCGACTGGGTCTTGGAGATCTTCTTGGACTCCAACCGCTCCCGCTCGAGCATGTTCTTGAAGTCCATGTTCCCGCCCACATTCAGCTGGTAGGTACGGTCGAGCACCAAGCCCCGGTCCTCGAACAGCCGGGCGAGCATCCGGTGCACGATCGTGGCCCCGACCTGGCTCTTGATGTCGTCGCCGATGATCGGCACACCGGCATCCACAAAACGCTGCGCCCACGCGGGGTCGCTGGCGATGAACACCGGGATGGCGTTGACGAACGCCACCTTCGCCTCTAGGCAGGCCGAGGCGTAGTGCTTCTGCGCCTCCTCGGAACCGACGGGGAGATAGGCGACCAACACGTCGGCGCGCGAAGACCGAAGCACGGAGACCACGTCGACCGCCTCGGCCGGCGATTCCTCGATCGTCTGGCGGTAATACTTGCCGAGGCCGTCGAATGTGGGCCCCCGCTGCACTGTCACGCCAATATCGCCCACGGAAGCGAAGCGGATGGTGTTGTTCTGGCCGGCGAAGATCGCCTTGCCAAGGTCGAGGCCCACTTTGGCTGCGTCGACGTCGAAGGCGGCGACGAACTCCATGTCGCGCACGTGGTAGCCGCCGAGGCTGACGTGCATCAGGCCGGGAACCGTCTCAGTCGGGTCAGCGTCGCGGTAGTACTCGACTCCCTGGAGGAGGGAGCTGGCGCAGTTGCCCACGCCTGCAATCGCGACCCGGATTCTGCTGCTCATTGAATGTTGCCTCCGCGTAGGGGGGATGTGGTTGAAACAAATGGTCCGGTAGGCCGGACCGGCATGGTGGGCGGCGCCAAGCCCGCCCACGGGGGAGAAGAAGCGGGAGAAGGTTCGGCCTCCTCGCGTTCACGGGCGATGAGGCGATCGAGCCACGAGATGTCGCTCTCGGTCGTCTCGCTGCCGTGTTCCATCAAGCTGCGGGTGTAGGCATCGAAGCGGCCCCATCCGTGGCGGATGGCGCCTCGTGAACGGGCCAGCCGCTCCAAGAGATAGGCGCGGCGGCGCTCGAGCATTCCAATTCGGGCATCGCGCGACAGGTACCGGGCAAAGGCCAGGCGGAGGTTGAACGAGCGCTCGTCCTCACTCGATCCCGCGTCGGCGGCGAGCAGCTCCACGAACAGCGCTTCACCTCGCGGGGTCAGGGAGTACACCTTCTTGCCGCGCCCGCCTCGAGGCGACGGGATGGGTACGACCCGAACGGCGTCGGCCTTCTCGAGGCGGGCCAGAGCCGGGTAGAGCGAGCCGAACGAGACGCCGGTCCCCGAGCCCATGGTCTCGGCCAACCGCTTCTTCAGCTCGTAGCCGTGCAGCTCCTGTTCCTTCAGGAGGCCGAGGATGGCCAGTTCCAGCACACGTGTCCCTTCGATGTATCGATGCGATATATCGGCGTCAGTATACGCAGCCGCGACAGCAAACGGCCCACCGCAGCGAACAGCACCCGCCCCCTTTTCCCAGGCCGACCCCGGGCACCCCACCAGGAGTCGCTCGCTGGCGGTAGCCTCAGATCAATGAGTTTCCGGCCCGAGACGATGCGGGGCGCGCCCAGCGTGCACCAGGTGGCGGGGCAGGTCGACTACCGCCTGGCTCGCAACGCCGTCGTCAGCGAGTTCCAGAAAGGACGGCTTTCCAAACTCGACGTGTGCGACGCCCAACCCGAGCTCCTCCGGGCGGCGACAAACTGCGGCCAGCCCACCCGGGAGGACTGCCCGATCTGCGGGGAGTCGAAGGTCGTGTTGGTGTCCTACGTCTTCGGCAACCGCCTGCCACCGAGCGGGCGGGTGGTGGCAACCCGGGGGGAGCTGGCCAAGCTTTCCCGTCCGGGCCGGGAGTTGGCGTGCTACGTCGTCGAGGTGTGCCCGTTGTGCTCCTGGAACCATCTGGCGCGGACATTCGCGGTGAGCGGCCGGAGGGTTGACCAGACGTAGAGTTGGGCCTCTCGCCCACCCTGCGAATCATCTATGGCCCGGCCCACCTCAGTCGCTCTCCGCCGTTCCGCAGGACCGCTGCCGGCGCGGACACGCCGCCCGACCCCCCAGGCGAGGGCGACGCCGCAGCGCACGGCGAGGGCCACCGCTAAGGCCAAGATCGAACGGCCCGGGTGGTTCTGGCGCCATCGCCGCATGCTCTTCCTGCTGTGGCTGTTCGTCTTCTTCGGCGTCGGCGGCGCCGCCTTCTTGCTTTCCCGGGTGCCGCTCCCCGCGGCGCAGCCCCAGACGCAGACGACATTCATCTACTCCGCCAATGGGACGCAGCTGGCGGCCATCAACAGCGGCGAGAACCGGGTTGCAGTCCAACTGAAGCAGGTGCCCCAAGTCGCCATCGACGCCGTGCTGTCGAGCGAGGACCACAACTTCTACCAGCACGGCGGAGTGGACCCGATCGGCGTCCTGCGGGCCCTGGTCAGTGACATCCGGGGTCACGGCAGCCTGCAGGGTGGCTCGACCATCACCCAGCAGTACGTGAAGCAGGCGTACCTGGGCTCGCAACGCACCCTTGTCCGAAAGATCAAGGAAGCGGCGCTGGCCACACGCCTGCAGCAACGGCTGTCCAAGGACCAGATCCTGGAGCGCTACCTCAATACCATCTATTGGGGCCGGGGGGCCTACGGCATCCAGGCGGCATCGGAAACCTATTTCCAGGAGCCAGTGGAGAAGCTGACCCTGCCGCAAGCCGCGCTGCTGGCGGGCATGATCCGCGGACCCGAGCTGGCCGACCCCTTCCGGTCCCCGGCCACTGCCGAGGGCCGGCGGGCCGAGACCCTCAACTCCATGGTCCGCTACCACAAGGCCACGCCGGCCCAGGCGGACGAGGCCAAGGCGACGCCGTTGCCGACGGTGGCCCCCAACCCGGCCAAGGTGCAGAGCGACCTGCTGGAAAAGCACCACGCTCAGTACTTCATGGACTACGTCCAGCAGCAGCTTCAGGCGCACTACCAGGTGGGCCTCGGGCTGCGGGTGACGACCACCATCGACCTGAACATGCAGGACCAGGCCTACAACGCCATCTACGGCGGTGCCGGCCTGAGCTACAAGGGCGACCCCGCCGGCGCCCTGGTCGCGGTCGACAACAACGGCAACGTCCGCGCCATGGTCGGCGGCAAGGACTACAGCGCCTCCCAGGTCAACTTGGCGACTGGTACTGCCGGTGGCGGCTCGGGACGCCAGCCGGGATCGACCTTCAAGCCGTTCCTGTTGGCGGAGACGATCAAAGAGGGGTATTCCGTGCGGTCGACGTTTCCCGCGCCCCCCACCGTCATCTTGAAAGGCCAGGGGGACAGGGGCGCCGACTACCCGGTGAACAACTTCCAGAACGAAGACGGCGGTCCCTCGGTGAACCTGATCGATGCCACCGCCCACTCGCTCAACTCGGTGTACGCCCAGCTGGAAATGGCCATCGGCACCGACAAGCTGCTGGCAATGGCCAAGCAGATGGGGCTCGACCCCGCCGACGTCGGCCTGGCCAAGAACCCGTCGCTCGTCCTCGGCACCGCCCAGGTCTCGGTGCTCGAGATGGCCGCCGCCTACTCGACCTTCGCCCGCGGCGGCACCTATGTAGTCCCCCAGGTCATCGCCAAAGTGACCACGGCCGACGGCACTGTGTTGCCCATGGCGACACCGGCGCCTAAACAGATCCTTACCAAAGCGCAGAATGACATCCTCAACTACGTCCTCCAGCAGGTCGTGCAGAAGGGAACCGGCGTCAACGCCAACTTCCCCACCCCGATCGCGGGCAAGACCGGGACGACGAACGATTCCACCGACGCCTGGTTCATCGGCTACACGCCGCGCCTCACCGCCGCGGTGTGGATGGGCTACCGCGATGGCTCCAAACCGATGCTCAATCTCGGAGGTACGTCGGGGGGAGCCCAGGGGGGCGGCATCCCCGCCAGCCTGTGGCGGCATTTCATGACCGCGGTGACCGCCAACGGCGCGAACGGCGCCTACACGGGATCCTTCGCGCCGGTGGCGACATTCCCCGGAGCGCTCATCGGCTCGCCGAGCAGCCTCGTATCGTTCCCCAAGGGGACGGGCACCGCCACGACGACCTCCGTGCCCAAGTACACCTCGATCCCGGTCACACCCGGACCTGGGACGACCACGCCCGGCACCCGGCCTACGACCACCGTGTTCCACACTCCGACCACAACCGTGCCGGTCACTGGTACCACCAGGCCGGGAAAAACGACCACGGTCCCGTCGACGAAGCCGTAACCCGAGCTTTTGCGCGCCTGGGAACCGGTCGGGTAGGTAGGATGGGGGGTACCGCCGGCAGCCGAAGGGCGCTGGACGGGACGACAGGGGAGGTACCGACATGACCCCAAGGGTCACCGCGCCCGCGGTCCGGGCCCGGAAAGGCTCCGCGGAGCCGCTCGTCATGGTCACGGCCTACGACGCGCCCGGAGCGCGCATCGCCGATGCCGCCGGCGTCGACATGATCCTGGTGGGCGACTCGCTCGCCATGGTCGTCCTCGGCTACGACGACACACTGTCGGTGACGGTGCAGGACATGGCCCACCACACCGCGGCAGTCGCCCGGGCCAAACCCCGGCCGATGGTGATCGCCGACCTGCCGTGGCTCAGCTACCACCTCGGGCCCACCGACGCCATCTGCAACGCCGCCGTCCTCATCCGCGCCGGCGCCCAAGCCGTCAAACTTGAGGGGGGCCGCAAGCGCCTTCCGATGATTGAGGCCATCATCGGCGCCGAGATCCCGGTGATGGGCCACATCGGCCTGACCCCCCAGTCGGTGCACATGATGGGTGGCTTCAAGGTCCAGGGAAAAGAGTTCGACGCCGCCCGGGCCCTGGTCGACGACGCTCGGGCCCTCGAGGAAGCGGGATGCTTCGCCATCGTCCTCGAAGGAGTCCCGGACACCGTCGCCGCCATGGTCACCGAGGCAGTGGGGGTGCCCACCATCGGCATCGGGGCGGGACCGGCGTGCGACGGCCAGGTGCTGGTGTTCCACGACCTGCTCGGCCTCGAGGACCGGGTCCTGCCCAAGTTCGTGCGCCGCTACGCCTCGCTGAAGGCCGACGCGGTCGCCGCCATGGCCGCCTTCGCCGGCGATGTGCGCGCCCACCGCTTCCCGGCCGATGAGGAGAGCTACCACCTGACGGCGGACATCGCCCGCCAGTTGTCGGCGTCCGACGGGTCACGACCCGCGGCCCCCGCGGCACCGGTGGGCGCCGGGGCCAACCGGGCCGGTTCGGGAGAACAGGTCATCGGGCTGTACGGGCGGGGCTAACCGGGCACCACTGGGGACTCGGCCGGCGGCCCGACACCTGGTCGACGGACACCACCGGGAGCCCGGCGGGGCTGGCGGGCAACACCGGAGGCCCGGCTGGCGGGCTGGCGGGCTCGCCGGGGCGTGCCACGATTGCACCGTGGCTGCGTCCTCCGTTTCGTCCACCTGCCGTCACGTCCTTGGAGCGTCGATGGTGACCATGGCGGTGGCGGCGGCGTTGTTGGTCGCTTGCAGCCGCCAGACCGCCAACAACGGCATCCGGCCATCGAGGGTGCCGGGGTTCGACCAGGTCGCCTTCACGGTGCGCACCTCGGCGGGCAAGTCGTCACGGCACTGCGGCCTGCTGGCGCTGACCCAGGCCCAGCAGGACCGGGGCCTCATGAACCGGACCGACCTGGCGGGCTACGACGGCATGCTTTTCAAGTTTTCGGCGCCATCGACGACGGAGTTCTACATGAAGGACACCCTGATCAACTTGTCGATCGCCTGGTTCGACTCCCGCGGGAGGTTCGTGTCCGCCACCGATATGCCGCCGTGCGGCTCCGCCGCCGTGTGCCCCCTCTTCAGTGCCGCCGCGCCCTACACCGTCGCCCTCGAGGTGGCACAGGGACGATTGGGCTCTCTCGGTGTGGCCGCGGGCTCATCGCTCACCGTGGGAGGATCCTGTTAGCCCCTCGTCAGGATCTCGTCACACCCCCTCGGCATAGTGATGAGAAGTGGGACCAATAGCAGACGTCGAGTACCATGACCGGGTCGTAGACACCCTGCCCCGGAGCCGCCGGGGCCCCGAGCGTCATTGCCGGGTCCAGAGGGAGGTGTGGCCCGCTATGCGGCCTTATGAAGTCATGGTGATCTTGAACGTCGGCCAGGAGGACGATGCCATCCGGGCGAGCGTGGATCGAGCCACCGGCTTGCTCAAGTCCCGGGGCGCGACCCTGGGGCGAGTCGATCACTGGGGTCGGCGTCGTTTCGCCTACGAGATCCAACATCAGACCGAGGGGTACTACGTCCTCATCGAGACGACGGCCGACCCCCCGGCGATGGCGGAGCTCGACCGGATGCTGCACTTGGCAGACGAGGTGATCCGCTACAAGGTGATCCGACTCCCCGACAAGGTAGCCGGCCGCTCCAAGCCGGCCAAGGTGGAGGCGGCCGTTGGCGCGGACAAAAAAGGCACGAACGGAGGATAAAGAGAGATCACATGGCCTACGACAACAACATCAGCATCTGCGGCAATCTGACCCGTGACCCGGAGTTGCGCTTCACTCCCACCGGGCAGGCCAACGCCACGTTCAGCGTGGCGGTCAACCGGAAATGGCAGAATCGCCAGACCAATGCCATGGAAGAGGCGACATCGTTCTTCGACGTGATCTGCTGGGGCACCCTGGCGGAGAACGTCGCCCAGTCGCTCGGTCGTGGCACCCGGGTGGTCGTCACCGGCCGCCTAGACCAGCGCAGCTGGGAAAATCAGGAGGGCGAAAAGCGCTCCAAGGTCGAGATCAACGCCGACGAGGTGTGCCCGAGCCTGCGCTGGGCCACCGTCGAGATCTCCAAGAACGCCCGGAGGAGCCCCGACGGGGCGCCTGAACCGGGGCGGGACGGCACCGTTTCCCGGTCGGTTCCCAACGAGCCACCCGTTTACCAGAACAGTCAGAACAGTCAGGACGAGGAGCCCTTCTAATGCGAGTCGTTCTTCGCACCGATGTCGACAATCTTGGCAAGCGAGGTGACATCCGGGAGGTGGCCGACGGTTTTGCCCGCAACTACCTGCTGCCGAAGGGACACGCCATCCTGGCCGGAAGCGGGGTGGAGGCCCAAGCGGCGTCCATGCGGCGAGCGCGGGATCGCCGCGACGCCAAGGACCGGGAGTCCGCGGAGACGGTGGCACGCCAGTTGGTCGCGGCCGTGATCCGAATCCCAGCGCGCGCCGGGCCCGAAGGCAAACTCTACGGCTCGGTGACCTCCGCCGATGTGGTGGCCGCGGTGACCGAGCAGACAGGGATCGAGCTCGACCGCCGGCGTATGCATCTGGAGGACCCGATCCGGGCCCTCGGTACCCACGAGGTGCCGGTCAAGCTGCATGCCGACGTGGAGTTCCGCATCACCGTCGAAGTCGTCCGCAGCTGACTCACTCCCGATGAGCGGCTAGTAGATCGCCGGGGCAGCTGGCCCCGGCGATCTGCTTTGCTCGCGCGCCCACCGAAGCGGAGTTACCGTCGCAGGTCCTCTTTACGGTGGGGTGCGTATGTTTGAGCCCCGCAAGTTCTCCGGCAATATCCACCGGCAATCCACATGGTCATCCTCTAGCGACCCCACAGGCGAGGCGGGAAGGGTACGGGTGCCCATGGTTCAATCCCTCGACGACGCGCGGCGTCGAAGCCACGCCGGATCTCCGGGGCGGGTCCCTCCGAACAACTTGCAAGCGGAGGAATCGCTGCTCGGCGCCATGCTGCTGTCGCGCGATGCCATCGCGGCCGCGGTGGAGACGTGCTCCGCCGACGACTTCTACAAGCCCGCCCATGGCCATGTCTTCGATGCCGTGTGCTCCCTGTACGCCCAGGGGGAGCCCGCCGACCCCGTCACCGTCGCCGACGAGCTCCGCCGCGCCGACCTGCTCGACGCCATCGGCGGCCCGGCCACCCTGATCACCCTTCAAGCCAACACCCCGGCCACGACCAACGCGGGCCGCTACGCCCGCATAGTGGAAGAACACGCCCTGCTGCGCCGCCTGATCGGCGTCGCGGGCGAGATCGCGGAGATCGGCTACGGGGTCCCCGAGGATGTGGCGGCCGCCGTCGACCGGGCCGAGACGCTGGTGTTCGAAGTTGCCGAGCGTCGCGTCACCGACAGCCTGCGCCCGCTGCACGATCTGCTCTCCGAGAGCCTCGACCGCCTCGAAGCCCTCTACGACCGAGGGGAGTCCATCACCGGCGTGCCCACCGGCTTCATCGATCTCGATGAACGCCTCTCGGGCCTCCAGCCGTCCAGCCTCGTCATCGTCGGGGCCCGCCCAAGCATGGGCAAGACCGCGATGGCTCTCGGCATGGCGGCCCACGCCGCCATGGAGGCCCGAACACCGGTGCTGTTCTTCTCGTTGGAGATGAGTCACTCCGAAGTGACCCAGCGACTCCTCTGCTCAGAGGCGCGGGTCGACTCGACGCGGATCCGCAACGGGAAGCTGCTCGAGTCGGACTGGCCCAAGATCAGCCATGCCATCGGGCGCCTCGGCGAAGCGCCGCTCTACATCGACGACAACCCCAACCTGACCGTGATGGAGATCCGGGCCAAGGCACGGCGGCTGCGTAGCCGCCTTGGCAACCTCGGCCTCATCGTCGTCGATTACCTCCAGCTCATGTCGGGACGTCACAGCGCGGAGAACCGTCAGGTCGAGGTGTCGGAGATCAGCCGTGGCCTGAAAATCCTCGCCCGCGAACTGGCGGTGCCCGTCGTGGCGCTGTCACAGCTCTCGCGTAACCTGGAAATGCGCGCCGACAAGCGACCAGTCTTGGCCGATCTGAGGGAATCCGGTTGCATGCCGGCGACCACTCGGATCCTCAGGGCTGACAACGGCGAGGAAATCACGTTGGGCGACCTGGTGCTCACCCAGGAGCAACCACTGGTGTGGTCCCTCGATGACCGCTGGCGTCTCGTGCCCCGTCGGCTGGTCAAGGCCTTCTCCTCGGGGATCAAGCCGGTCTTCCGGCTGCGGCTCGCCTCGGGCCTCGAGGTCGACTCGACCGCCAACCACCGATTCCGTACCGTCGACGGATGGACGCGATTGGATGAGCTCACTCCCGGCGACCACGTCGCCGTGCCGAGGCGAATCCCGGCACCGACGACAGTCAGCGAATGGCAGGACGACGAACTGATCCTGCCCGCCCATCTACTTGGCGACGCCTCGATCGGGCCCGATGGCGTGAAGTACGCGACCACCGACCCGGTCAACAAGGAGGCGGTCGAGGGTGCCGCTGAGCGTCTGTTCGGAATCCGGGCCCAGGCCCAGACACGGGGCTTAGACGCCTTGCCGATACCAGAACGTGTTGAGATCCTCGCTACTCGTACGCCCGATCCCAATGGCGACCTTGTTGCGTGGCAGGGGTCCTCGGCGGTCAAAGCGGCCCTCATTGCGTCACGGGTCACCCAACGGCGACTCGCTGAACGGCTGGGCGGCGGATATTGCGGTTCGCATCTTCTCGGGAATACCCATCGGCCAAGGCGCTTCTCTCGGGCAGGACTTGCCAACATCGTGGCCCTAACTGACAGCACCCAACTGGCCGAACTGGCAGGCTCCGACATTTTATGGGACAGAGTCGTTGCGGTGACTGCGCTGGGCGACATGCCGACGTTCGACGCGACCGTCGAAGGCACGCACAATTTCATAGCTGAAGGCGTGGTTGCCCATAACAGCCTGGAGCAGGACGCAGACGTTGTCATGTTTCTGTACCGCGACGAGGTCTACAACTCGGAATCGCCGGACCGGGGCACCGCAGAAGTCATTATTTCCAAACACCGCAACGGTCCCACCGGTATTACTCATTTGGCCTTCTTGGACCATTACACCCGTTTTGCCAACATGGCCCGGGTTTAACTCGTCGTTGTAGGGCGTCAGTTTATTTGATCAATGAGCAGCGAAGTTGATCACTGAATGATCAATCCGGTCAGTTAATCTGATCAAAGGCAGCCGCTCCAGTCCTTTGTTCACTACCGCCCGTTGGCCAACAATGGGGGTAGGGTCCGCAGGAAAATGGCCGACGATGCCCGCAGCACTTGACCACCGTTCGGTCAATTGGCCAACTACGGCGGACGCACCACCCCAGGAACGAAGCCGACCAGAAGCCTCTTGAACTCGATCCCGTGGTGACGGGGTTGATCGAGCCAACAGGGACCACGCGTTGCCGGGCGGCGCAGGCACGTCGTCGTTGCTGCGGCCACCCAACCCCGTTCGCGCCAACCAGGGGACCTCAGCTGCCGTTGTACCCGATGAAGTTCACCGTGAGAGTCGTTGAGCCAAGGTTTGCCGCATACATGCAAGCCTTCTGACCAACCGGTGGGCGTAGCTGGAGGGGGGTCGGGAAACTGGCGGTGACAATGCCCGCGGTGCTGTTCAGGCCCGGCAAGTGGTACATCGTTCCGAGGAAGTAGGTCACGCTGCACGTCGTCGCGCTCGAAGGAACCGACCAGAAGTACACAGCGACATCGCCGGTCCCCGACGCCTTGTACCCGATGCTGACCGAGGTCAGGTTGATGGGCGTGGTCGACGGCCCGGCGATCAAAGTCGATGACGGATTGCTCGGGTCCAAGTCGATGCTGAGGCTCCATGGCGTGGTCGGCGGCCGCGGGACGACGCTGACCTGGAGGCGGCGGGCGGAATCGACCTGGGCCTTGACGCCGGTCACCGGATCCTCGATGGCGACGTTCGAGAAGGTGTCGACCGCCCAGACCGCGCTCGGTGCCGCAATGAAACCAATGACGAGGGCGACGATGACGACGGTCAGTTGACGACCGCTGAACGGGCCCCAGGTCTTGGCTTGCGTGGGTGCTGAAACCATGAGCGCATCCTCCGTTTTGGGTTGGGCGTGGCGGGATTCGAACCCTCATGCCCGAAGACAACTGGGTTGAAGGCCGCTGAGTCTGCCATCACTACGCGCCGGTTGAGACAGTGTGACATGGTCCAGTGGTCAGCGACCCCCCCCGATAGGCGGCCAAGGCCGAGACCTCCGCGTCCTCCACCGGGCTGAGCGAGCGGCGCGGGGCGATCACCGGGACCGGTACACCACCACCAGCACCTGGTCGCCGGCGCCGAGTTGGACCGCCCGGCTCTTCTTGGGGTTGATGACGACTTCGCCGCTCACGCTGATCCGCCACCCGAGTACCGAAACGCCCTGGGCGGCGCCGGCCGCGACGATCTCAGCGTAAGCGACCGTGTGGTCGGTGACGAAGCGGCTGGCCGGTAGCAGCTCGACTCCCGCGCCGCCGGGATCGAACAGCTCGTCGAACACCGCCTGCATCTGGCGGCGCTGTGACAGCTGCGCCATCATGAGGCTGGCCAGGGCGTCGCTCACGATGAAGTCGTCGACTCCGGTGCTCGTCGCCAGCTCAACATTGGACTGGTCGAGCAACTGGGCGATAATCGGGACCCGTGGCATGGCGTGCGGCGGCCACACCTTGCGCAGGGTGAGCAGCGTGAGCAGGGTGAGGGAGTCGGCTTCCGCGACGCTCAACCCGTCGCGGTAGCCAAGAACGATCACCTGGTCGAACGGCGGTCGCGCCCCGAGCGCGAGGAGATGTTCGGGGCCGTCGCCGATCATCGTCACGGTCATGGCCACGTTGGCCAGGGGGACCTCACTGAGCGCGCCCGGATCGGCGAGGGCGCCGTCGATACACACCTCGATGTGCGAGCCGGGGGCGAGGAACGCGTCCAGTTCGTGGACGACCTTGGGAGCGAACGCACTCCAGCCAACGATGAGGACCCGAATCGGTGCCTCGTCGCGAGCGCCCGCCTCTGCGAAGTCAGGGACCGGCACGTCACGAAAGCCGGTAAAGATGACCGTGTCGTCGTCGGCGGAAACCGCAATGACCTCGTCGCCCGGTCCGAATACGGAGTCGGGGGGCGGGCTGAGTTCGACGAAACCATCGGCGGAATAGCGCCCGATGACCGACGAAGTCTCAAAGGCACTCAGCGCCTCGGCATACGTGTGGCCCTCTAGCTGGGGATCACCGTGAAGTAGCACTCGTCGCCCTCGAAGTCCAACAGGTCGCGCAGCACCACCGAAAGCCCCGTCTGGTGGCATGCCTGAGCGGTCACGTCGGCGATCACCTCGTCGGAGTTCACCGTTGCGATGGCCCCGTCGGCGATGGCGCGGACGTTCTCGCGTGATCGGGATGGGCCAGTTCCGCGACCACGTTGGTCGCCGCGAAACTGGGATCGAGCGTCTTGACGGCCAGGATTGTCTTGACCACCCCCGCGTCGCCCTCGTCGCCGACGAGGATGATGGTCGACCGGGCACCCGCGATGTTGGCCAGCACCAGGTCGGCCGGCTTGCCCGGATCGCCGCTGCGGCAGACCACTTTCGTCCGCCCGGTGTCGCCGGTTCGGTCCCGCAGTTCGGCTTCCATCTGGGCCTTCTCCCGCTTGGCCAGGATGACCACGACTGGGCGGGCCACGTTCTGGTTGGCAACGACCAGTTCCTGGACGATTACCGGGAGTCGGGGCGACCAGCCGAGGATCAAGGTGTGGTTGGACTCGAGCACGGCGCTGCGGCCCTTGCGCAGCAGGTCGACCCGCTGGTCGAGGGCGGTGGCGATCAGGCCGATGAGCGAGCCGCCGATGAAGATCCCGAAGAGGGTGACGAAAAGGGCCATCAGGCGGGCCGGCCACGCGGTGTCGTTCCCGAACACGCTGGCGTCGAGGACCCGGCGCAGACCCTGCCACAGGTCCTCGACCACGCTGCGGTTGCGGCCGCCTCCGAAGAGGACATGCGTGACGGCGGCGGCGGTCGTGGCCACTACCACGAGCAACAACACGGCGATGCCGAGCCAACCGATGAGGACCAGGGGGCCCCGGGCCAGACTGTTGTCGAAGCGGTAGCGCAGGCGGTGATGAACCTTGGCCCGCCGCCGAGCGACCGGTCCGCCGAACACGCGTCGCGGTACGTGGCGGCCCCGCCGGGCCCCTTGCTGCTTCTCGGGGAGCCCTACCTCCACGTTGTGCCCTTCACCGATGCCCACCCCACCCCTATGGTTATCACCGCCAGGGTGGGCAGCGGCGATCACCGGCGGCAGGTGCATACTGGCGTGGTGCGGAGCCATCTCGACCGTACCCGCCAGGCCTGGGAGCAGTTCGGGGAGACGGACCCCATGTGGGGGGTGCTGGCCCATGATGGCATGCGGGGCCGATGGCAGCCCGAGGAGTTCTTTGCCCACGGCCGTGCAGAGGTCGATGCCTTGCTGACACAGTTGCAAATGGCGGGCGTCGACGCTCCCCGTGACCGGGTGCTCGACTTCGGGTGCGGGGTCGGGCGACTCTCCTTCGCCCTCGCCGACCACTTCGAGCAGGTCGTCGGCGTGGATATCTCCCGTCCCATGCTCGGCGAGGCCGGGAAGTACAACCGACTCGGCGACCGCTGCCAGTTCTTTCTCTACAACGGCGAAGACCTGAGCCTCTTCCCGGACCGCAGCTTCAGTGCCGTCATTTCGCTGATGACCCTCCAGCACGTTCCCCCGGCTGCGGCCACGGTATACCTGGCGGAAATGGTCCGCGTGCTGCGGCCGGGCGGCGTGCTGGCCGTCCAGATCCCGGCCGAACGCCGGCAACCCAACCTGTCGCAGTGGCGGCGGTTGCGCCGGGCGGTTCGCACCTCCCTCGAACTGGCCATCCGTCGTCGGCCCCGTATGGAGATGCACGCGATGCCGATCGCGGAAGTTGCCGCCGTCATAGAAGCTGCCGGTGCCGATATCGCCGGCGTCATACCGGACGGCAGGGCGGGCGAATGGGGCGACAGTGTCCTGCATGTTGCCGTGCGGCGGGCCCCCGACGGTGCCGGTCCGCGCCGGGTGCAGGCAACGCATTAGCAGCGGTCACCGAATCCCGCACGAAAGCACCGCTTTCAGGTTGAGGCTGCGGTCTGCGTTCGTAGGCCATCGATTATCGGTCACGCGTCATATCCGTTATTGACATTTGACCGAACAATCCCGGTTTCCCCCCATTTTACTGTAGGAGCCCGCCGAGACAGTAAACGGTACCCTTGCAACGCAGCGGAGGTCTTACTGGCGGGGGAGAAGACGTGAGTGACACCCAACGACCGGGATGGTCGCAAGGAAGCAACGGGAAGTGCTCACCACTGCGGCATCCGACAGCCGCGTGGCGCCTAGCCGCCGATAACCCCGCTCCGGCGGACGCGCCACCCCCGCCCTCTTCGCCACCGGCGCCCGGCTGGCGACCCCCCGCCTACGCACCACCCCCACCGTCTGCGCCGCAGGCACCCGCATGGCAACCCCCGGACCCCTACCGCCCCCCGACCTGGGGCCCACCTCAAACGCCGCCGGATCCGGCCCGCCCCCGACCTGGGGCCCACCTCAAGCGCCTCCCGGGTGGGCCCCTCCTGCGGGCGCAGAGCGGCCCTGGGCGCCAGGAGGCGGGCGGACCTCTCGATCCGGCCTGTGGATCGCCTTGATCGTAGGCGTGAGCCTGGTCGTGCTCTTCACTGTCATAGGAGTGGTCGTGGCCGTCAACAGAACCAGTACATCGCCACCGACCAGAGTTGCGACCCCGACCCCGCAACCGGTCACCCCTGTTTCACCGGTCGACTCGTCGACCCATCTGGTCGCCGATCGCGGAGCGGTGGTGTTCACCGACGATTTCTCCGACCCATTGTCGGGGTGGCGGACGGTCGCCGCATTGGGAGACCCCGGCACGAGTTACGTGTACGTGGCGGGCACGTACTCGGTCCACGGAAATGGCAACCTCCATCACTTTGCGCAATCCCCGTACGGTCCGTCCCTTTTCCAGATCGGCGTCTCGATGACCGCGACCCAGACCGCGGGAGCCCCCGCCGGGGCCGGCTTCGGCGTGCTCTGCAGCCGGGGACTGGCTGCCGCGAACCTGCGCTATGAGTTCTTTGTCCTGGCCGGCCCAGTCTGGGTGATCGAACGGGGCGACGGGGCGGGAACAGCCCCGGTCATCCTCAAGAAAGGAAGCTCACCGGTCATTCCCGCCACCTCACCGGTCACCGTCGTCGGCCTCTGCGCCACCGAAGCCGACGGACACACGAACCGACTTGCGCTGTTCATAAACGGCCAAGGTGTCGGCGATATCAGCGACAGCGCGACCAGCATGCCGGACAACGGCTGGCACGGCGGCCTCGCCGTCGCCAGTCGCACGCCCGCGGCGGCGACGGTCACGGTGAGTTACGTGACCGAGCGCGACCTCACGCGATAATCGATCCGTCCCAGCCGACGGTTGGGGAAAGGAGACCGTGATGGCCGCTGACGAACCACCCGACGGTGACCCGGTAGACGACGCCGATTCCGAGCTCCGCCTGGTGGAATCCGAACTTGCCGAGGCGCGACGCGACGCCGACGAGTTGCGCAACCAGATCGGCGACCCCGCCGGCGAGGACAGCGAGGCGGAGGACCGGGCCAACCTCATCGAGAGCCTGGAGATGCAGCGAGCCCTCATCGAAAACCTGGAAGCTCGCGCCGGCGAACTGCGAAGGCGACTCTCCACGTAAGGGGCGACGGGCTACGACGCTCCGGGACGCACCAGGCCACTCTCGTAGGCGAAGGCCACCGCTTGGACCCGGTCCCTCAGCTCGAGCTTCATGAGCACCGCGCGACACGTGGGTCTTGATGGTGGCCTCGCCGAGGATCAGGCGCCCCGCCAACTCGGCATTGCTGAGCCCTGAGGCGATCCCCCGCAGCACCTCGGCCTCGCGGTCGGTCAAGGAACCCAACCGGGCGGCCAGCTGCGGGCGTACCCGCGGCCTCGCCATCTCGCCGAGCAGGCGCCGGGTGACCGACGGCGCCAGCAGCGCGTCGCCGGCCGCCACCACCCGAACGGCGTGGATGAGCTCCTCGGGGGAGGCATTCTTCAGCAGGAAGCCGCTGGCGCCCGCCTGGAGGGCCCCGTAGATGTAGTCGTCCCGCTCGAAGGTCGTGAGAATGAGGACACGGGTGGCAACGTTTCCCGGCGACGCCACGATTCGCCTCGTCGCCTCCAGGCCGTCGAGCACGGGCATCTGAATATCCATGAGCACGACGTCGGGCCGCCGCTGTTCCACCTCCCACACCGCCTTCTCGCCATCGGGCGCCTCGCCGACGACATCGAGGTCGTCCTCGGTCCCGAGGATCATGCGGAAGCCCGCCCGCACCATTTCCTGGTCGTCGACGAGGAGCACCCGGATGGTCACGAGGTGCTCTGGAAGGCAGCGGCCAGGGGAAAAATGGCTGTCACCGCGAAGCCGCTTCCGCGGGTACGCGACGCTTGGAACTGGCCACCGCTCAGCGCCACCCGCTCCCGCATACCCACCAGACCGTGGCCGGAAGAAGGCTTGGGATCGACAGCCCGATGGTCGGTGCGGCCATTGGCCCGACCCGGCCGTCGTCGACGATCGAAGTTCCAGCTGGTCGGCGGCGTAGCGCAAGGTGACGACCGCGCTCGTGCCCACGCCGGCGTGCTTGAGAGCGTTGGTCAGCGCCTCCTGGGCAACGCGGTACGCCGACAGATCGACGCTCGGAGGTACCGGCCGGACCATCCCCTCGGTGATCGACGAAACCGCGAGACCGGCTTCGTTCATCTCCTCGACCAGAGCGTCCAGGCGGGTGAGACCGGGATGCGGGCCGGGAACCGCCGTCCCCCCGGCACCGCCTTCGGGTGCGGTATCGCGCCGCAGGAAGCCGAGCAGCCGATGTAGCTCGCTCACCGCCTGACGGCTCGACGCTTCGATCGCCGAGAGCATCTCGGTCGCCTTGTCGGGGTCGCGGGCCATGACACGGCGCGCTGCGCCGGCCTGGACGCCCATCACGCTCACGTGGTGGGCAACCACGTCGTGGACCTCCCGAGCAATATGGACCCGCTCGTCGAGGACCGCCTGCTCGGCGATGACAGCCTGGGCGGCCTGAATCTCGACGTTGCGCTCCGCCAGCTCGGCAGCGAGGGTCTTGGCGGTGCGGGCCACGTCGCCGATCGCCCACGCCGCGATGAAGAAGAAGACGTTGCTGAAAATGACCAGCAATCCGGCCCCGATGACCGACGCCTTCGAGTGGTTGAGGTCGACCTGACGGAACAGCAGCGTCCACAGGAGGGCCATGAAGACGACACTGATGCACACCGCTCGGACCCAGTTGGCGATCCGGCGGCGGCAGTATGCCCCGACGGAGTAGATGGCGAGGAACCCGGCGGTGCCCGACGTCGCCCCCTCGCTCACCCCGAAGATGGTGTAGCCGAGGATGCCCAAGGTGAGCCCGATCAGGCTGACCGGGGGGTAACGGCGGCGAAACGCCAAGGGAAGGGTGAGTACGCCATGCAGGCCACGCCGGCGGCGAAGCTGAACCTGTGGGGCAGGGTGAGGCCCACGTCGTAGGCCAGGCGGATGGCGAGCAGCCCGAGGGCGAAGAAGGCCCCGGCCACCACGGCGTCGACCGCCAGCGTGTGGTCCCTCGTCCACGCTCGCAGTGAATCCATCACATCCAACGGTAGCCCTGGCCTGGGGCCGTTCAGTCGTCCCTCGGGCAGATCGTCGCTCCGTCGTGTGACGGACAGCGCGACATCGCGCCGCGGTCAGGACCGCCGGCGCCTGACCGTATTGCGGTCTGCAGCCGGCGCCCCAGGTCGCGCAGGGCGGCACGGACCTCGGGCGGCGAGCGCACCTCGACGTCGAAGGGCAGGCCGGCGAAGTAACGCGCGACCATTCGACCTCGTTGGCCCCGATGTGGACGATCACCTCACCCGCCACTTCCTCGACGCTGCCGATGGTCCGGGCAATCACCGCCTCGGCCTCGGCCCGCGTCGTTTGCAGTACCGCCTCCGTGTGCCAGCGGTACGGGGCCAGGGCGAGGCCATCGGCGACCATCGCCGCCACATCGGGACCCTCGGTGCGAACGAATCGATGCCCGGTGAGGACGGGTTCGTTCATCCGGTCGAGGCGGAACGTCCGCACGCCTGGCGGTCCAGGTCGCGGGCCACGAGATACCAGCGCCGCTCGGCGTTGACCAGACCGTGGGGCTCCACGCGCCGCGCAGTCACATTCCCGTTTCCGTCGCGATAGCCGAACGTGATCCGCTCCGGCCGCCGGCACGCCTGGGCGATGGAGAGCAACACCTCGGGATCGATCAGCGGGCCGACGCCCGGCCTGGTCAGCACCGTGGCGGCGTTGAGAGCCAGCACCCGCTCGCGGAGCGTCGCCGGCAGCATCTGTTCGAGTTTCGCCAGCGTGGCCACCGCCGCTTCGTCGTAGCCCGCCACGCCGCCGCTGGCCGCCACTCGCAAGCCGATGGCGACGGCCACGGACTCGTCATCGGTCAATAGGAGCGGGGGCATGGCGCCGCCGCTGCCGAGTTGATAGCCCCCGGTCCGCCCGGTGTCGGCGACGACCGGATAGCCGAGTTGGCGCAGCCTGGTGATGTCGCGACGCACGGTCCGTTCGGTGATCCCGAGCCGTTCGGCCAGTTCCGAGGCGCTCCAATGAGGTCGGGTCTGCAGGATCGAGAGCAGCTCGAGCAACCGGGCCGAGGAAGATTGCACAGATGTATTTTTATCGCAAAATGCGGACCATATCTGTCCGCATGACGTGCGATCGTGACGGGGTGGAAAACATCACGATGACCCAGATGCTGGCTCGGGATCGCCAGCAACGTTTCGAGCACACGGCGGCGAACTACCGCCTCCAACGCCAGGTCCCCTGGCCCCACCGGGCCCCGGTGCGGACCGGCACCGGATGGCTTCTCGTCCGTGTCGGCCTGCGGTTGGCGCACATTGACCCGTTCATGCCGGCCGCTGCCCGTTCAAAACTGAAGCCCCTCGGCCTGGAGGCGGCCGGAACTTCGTAGAGGCCTTTCCCCCGGCCGTTCTGGCACCTATCCTGGAGCCTGTTGTACCCGAACCGCCGCACGACCTCCGGTGACCGTGTGATAGCTGTCGTCGAGGGCGCCCATGCTTCCCTGTCCCGCCACGATCTTTCGGCCGGGCCGGTTGTCGCCATCCTGGCGTTCGTCACCCTATTGACCATTTTGGCCGTTTTTTGCTCACCTATCTATGTACCTGCGGGATCGCCGCTGAGCGCCGATTTCCCGCCCGGTCGGAGGTTCCCGGCGAGGTTCGGGAAGTGCTAGGTTCATCCAACCGCCTTGGGACTGGACCTCCCCGGCGCCGGAGAACGGCTCCCTTCCCCGGGGGCAAGGGGGGCCCGATGGGCCCTTTCTGTCGCCCCCGCCGGTTTCTCCACAACCTGTGGATGTTCTTGTGGAAACTGTTAGGCAGGGGAGGCGCAGGGCATTCGTGTGGGACGTGGAAGAGTTGTGGAAAACGTGCTCCAAGCAGCTGCGCGCGCAGGTGTCGGACGCCACGTGGATGGCATGCTTTGACACCCTGCACGCATCGGAGGTCGACGACACCAGCCTGACGTTGACCACGCCGTCCTCCCAGACACGCGACAAGCTCGAACGCGGCTACCGCGCCCTGATCGAAGCATCGGTGGAGGACGTGGCGGGGCACACCTCGACGTCACGCTGGTCTCGGTCGCCGGAGCGAGCTCGCGACAGCGACGGCGTCCTTTTCCCCGAGCCTGATAACACCACCTGGAGGCCGCCCGCAGCCGACTTCCAGGACAACGGCAGCAGCCCCCCGGCCGGCAACGGCCTGATCCGGCCGCCGATGGACATCCTCGATCCCCGCTACACCTTCGACGCCTTCGTCATCGGGTCGTCCAACCGCTTCGCCCACGCCGCCGCCCAGCGGGTGGCCGAGACACCGGCCCGGGCGTACAACCCCCTGTTCATCTACGGCGACTCCGGCCTTGGGAAGACCCATCTCCTGCACGCCATCGGTCACTACGTGCGGGAGAACTTCCCGGCGTCGCATGTCCGCTATGTCTCGACCGAGGCGTTCATGAACGAGTTCGTCGACGGCATCCGGAGCAACACCGGGCTCGAGTTCAAGCGCCGCTACCGGGCCTGCGACGTCCTCCTCGTCGACGACATCCAGTTCGTGGAAAACAAGGAGAGCCTGCAGGAGGAGTTCTTCCATACGTTCAACTCGCTGCACGAGGCCAACAAACAGATCGTGCTGACCTCCGACCGCCATCCCCGCTCCATCGCCACCCTCGAGGACCGGCTCAGGAGCCGTTTCGAGTGGGGCCTGATCACCGACGTCCAGCCTCCGGAGCTCGAGACCCGCCTGGCCATCTTGCGCAAGAAGGCCGACGGCGAACGTCCCCACGTGCCCGACGACGTTCTCGAGCTGATCGCCACCCACGTCAAGGACAACATCCGGGAGTTGGAGGGAGCCCTCATCCGGGTCTCGGCCTTCGCCAGCCTCAACCGGGAGCCGCTCACCATCGAGCTGGCCGTCGAAGTCCTCTCCGACATCCTGGCGGCCGACCGGCCCCGACAGATCACGCCCAAGGTCATCCTGGAGGCGACCGCCAGCACGTTCAGCTTCACGATCGACGAATTGTGCGGCACGAGCCGCCGCCGGCCGCTCGTCGATGCCCGGCGATCAGCATGTATGTCTTCCGGGAGATGACCGACTACAGCTACCCCGCCATCGCCCGGGAGTTCGGGGTCGAGATCACACCACGGTCATCCATGCGGTGAGAAGATTTCGGGACTCATGAAGAGCGTCGCCAGGTATATGACCAGGTCACGCAACTCATCCAAATGATACGAAGCGTGGTGAGCGGCCCGCGTGGACCGCACTGTGTCGGCGCC
>CAWKNP010000002.1:0-707363 GCA_963851105.1 uncultured Actinomycetota bacterium | reverse complement strand
CCCTGCCAGACCTGGAAGGACCGCAATGACGCATACAGAAGTTCTCACTCCTGGTGCACACCATCGGGGCGGCTCAGGGACTGGCTCCGGGCGCGGTATCGACGGTGATGGGTGCCCGTCCCGACCGAGGCCCGCACGACTACGTGTGAGTCCGGCTTCGATCCTGACCGCCCATTACGAGCGGGCTGGTCTGCTTCATGGACTCGGCGAGGGCGAGTGTCGTTCTGGGCGATGTCACCGGCGGCGACGGGCTCGGTAGGCGCTCGCTGGAGTTGGTGCGCCCGGTGCGGGGGACATCGAGGCGCGCGGCGGCCGAAGGGGGACCCGGATGTTGGGCGCTTCACAGTTGAGCGGGGCATGAGCGTGCCTGGTGGCCCTTCACGGCTGACCATCTTGGGGCTGGTGCCGACGTGAACGCTGCCGTCAGCCACCACATGCCGGGCACTCGCCCGTACCGACAGTGCAATGGCTGGCCGTACGATCATGCGTGGCCGATACCTACGATGAACCGGCTGAGGTGCTTCCTGACGAGGAGGAGGCCGAGCAGTCGGTAAGTGGTGGACGCTGGGGGCGGCGAGCTTCACCGCGTTGAGCCCGACCGCCTTCGAGGAGCTTTGCTTCGACCTGATGTCAGAGACCGGGTTCGCGAACGTGGACTGGCGGAAGGGGACGCCCAAGGACTCATCGCCGGCCGATCGAGGCCGCGACATCGT
Organism: uncultured Actinomycetota bacterium; assembly: GCA_963851105.1. Taxonomy (GTDB): domain Bacteria; phylum Actinomycetota; class Acidimicrobiia; order Acidimicrobiales; family Palsa-688; genus DATARN01. Next base: position 706,650 of record CAWKNP010000002.1, on the reverse strand, counting down.
CGCTCAGATTGAGACGCGCGACATTGATGGGCACAAGTATCTCGAGACCTGGTTCGTCGATTGCAAGCACTACGAGCGCGGCGTCCCGCCGGAGGCCCTGCAGGGAACTATCACCTGGGCACAGGCGGAGCGGCCGGCAACCGTCCTGTTCATCGCATCCGGTTACTTTACAAACGGGGCCAAGGACTGGATCGCCAACTTCGAGCGGACGAAGCCGCCCTTCCGTATACGCACGTGGGAGATGCCGCAACTGCGGCGGCTGCTCGTCGACCACATGGACGTGGCGTTCAAGCACAACGTCCAAACGGAGACACTCAGCGCTGTATCCGACATCCTCGCCGTCGAGGCGGAGCTGTTCGACAAGCTGTGGTATGGCCGCAAGCCGCCCGATGACGCTATTCCGTCGGACTGGGCTCCAGACATCGTCGAGGGCATGCTTGCGGCCAAGCGGCGTGTCGAGGAGCAATACGGAATCGAGGAGCTCATGTCCAACGTCAAGGACGACTGGTCGTGGGGTTACCTGTCGGGGAAGATCTCGGCGATCCGGTGGGTCCTGGGCTACGAGTGGGACATGCTCGACAGCTGAGGTATCAACCCTGGGGTGAGGTCGCTCTTAGCGGCGCAATCCCCCTCGTCTTCCCGAGTTCCCGTTCACCGTCAAACCGACGTCAGCCGTTTCACAGGTCAGGCCGGCGACACGCCAGGACGACGGTCATGTGTGCCCTAGCAGCCACGTCTACGGTCGTCCGTCAGCTGAGCTCCACTGGCTGAACGTCGCGCACGACAATTGCGTCCCGACAGTGACTGCGGTCACGTGCTGGCGGTTCGGGCCTTCAGTCGCAATCGCCGAATCCGCAGCGCCGTCAGGGTGGCACATACGGCATCAAAGCCAAACAGCGCTATGAACGCGGGGTTCCCGACTGAGATTGCGACAATCAAGAGGACCACGGATCCAACTGAGAGGAGCATCATGGCCCAAATGGACGCGGACACACGCCTTGGGTGGCTGACTATGTAGTCGGAGCGGCGGCGGATGAGACGCTCCTGTCGCTCCTCATGGGAGAGAGCGTCCCAATCGGGCCATCGAAGACGCTCACGGCGTTCCATCCAACGTGGAGCGCCGTAGAGGTCCTTCCACCAAGCGCCGTTGGAGCGTCCTGCCACCTCCGAACTCTACCCAGGGCATCCCCGATAAATGCCGAGCCAGGCCCAGAGCGCAACAGATGGTCCGAGAGCCTGGCGTACCGATTATCCGATCTGGAACACGGTGCGGTGCCGATCAAGGTCCTTACGACACGTACAAAACGACGGCTACGGAGCTTCCCCTACCCTCGTGTCGTTGGAGGAGGGCTGGGCGGCGAGTCGCGGGCACACTGGTTGCATGGTCGCCTCGAACGCCGACATCGCTGAGATCCTGAACCATCTTGAGCGAGCGCTAGGGCAACATCGGGTCTTTGCTCGTTGCGAAACGGACTCGCTGGCGGCAAACACGACCAAGTTGCTCATCGTCGAGCACAGCAGCGACAGCCACGGCCAGGCAGTCGCCCACTTCGCCCTCGCCGCTCTGTGATGCTCGCCGCTCTTCGCCAAGGTCCCCGAGCAACAGCTATGGCGGGCCAAATCCCGCCGCCCACGACCAATGCCGGCGCCTCGTATCGGGGACCGCCACTTGAACTTCCGCGCCCGGCGGGACATTCTCAGACGCGTTTGGGGGTCGCATTTTCGGCCGATTCGTCGCCTGCGGGACTTTGTGTCGCCGATGTCAGTTGGTGGGGAACGACGACGATGAGTCGGTCGTCCGGCCGAAAGTCTACCGAGGCCGACTTGTCCGGGTTGATGACGATCCCGTCGGCGAGACATCGGGTGCGGGTGCCGACGGATTGGTATCCGATCGCCAGGTGGCCGTCGCGATGGGCCGCGGCCACATAGGAGGCGTACGGGAGTCCGGCCGTTGGTTCGGCGTAGTACCCGACATGGCGCGTGCAGATATCGGATCCGCGGACGTCGAACAGATCAGCGAACACCTTCTCGCGTTCGGGGATCTCCGCCAGCTGCGCCAACATGAGCGCGGTCAGCCGCTCACTGACGATGAGATCGTCGGCGCCGGCCACTCGGGCAAGTTCGATGTCGCGGATGTCGAGCACCTCGGCGACCACGCTCATCTTGGCGCCGAGGTCGGGATGGGCGCGACGGAACTCGCGGAAATGAACCAGGGTCATCAAGGCGCGGGCGTCTGCCGCCTCCAGCGATAAGCCTTTCCGGTAGCAAAGCACCACGACGCGCTCGTAGCGCTCCGCTTCGCAGAGGTCTGCGACCTGACACGGTGACGACACCGCGGACCGGGTGACCGACATCTCCAGGTTGCACAGACCGTCAACGGTCACCTCTTCGAAGGCGACGAGCGACTCGTCTACAAGGACGTGCAGGAAGGACCCCGATGTCACCCATTTGTCGAGCTCGGAGACGATCCGCCCAGCCAAGGGGTTCCATCCGACGATGAGGATCCGGGCCGGGCGGGCGGAGCCGGTCTCGATGGCTGGTGCTGTTTGGGGGGGTGTCAACGGTTCGACCAGCAACTGCAAACTGTCCGCGGTCCAACGCCAGTACCACGGTCGTGTCTCCCTCGCGGAGGATGTAGTCGTCGGGGGGGTTCAAACGGATCGATCCGTCGGCGGTGCGCAAACCGAACGGCGCTGCCGATTTGTAGCTGAGTATCAGGTCGCCGAATCGGCGCCCCGCCAGGGCCGGTTGGCTGTCGAAGTGGACATCGACGTCCTCGAAGTCGAGGAGTTCCTGGAAGACCGCCCCGAGGCCCCCGTGGCGGCACGCTTGGGCGGTGACGCGGGCGATAATGTCCGACGATGCGATGGTGACGGCGCCTCCATCGGTCGCGGCCCGAAGAGCGTCGGCGTTCTCGGGGTATAGGAAGTCGGCGACGACGCGCAGGTCGGCGAAGCGGACGTCGTCCATCAGGGCCAGGACAGTGCGGATCGCCTGTGCGTCTCCGTCGTCGTGGTTGCTGCCGAGCACGATGACGGCCTGGCTGTCGTACGGGCTGGTCATGGCCAGGTCGGCTCGGCTGGACGGGTCGCCGCTGCGGCACACCACCCGGGTGCGGCCCAGGTTGGCGATGCGCGACCGGATCTCGGTCTCCATTTCGACGCGGTCTTGGGGCGCGAGGATGACGATACAGCTGTGCCGCCGCCCGCGGTGCGCGATGACGAGTTCGCTTATGACCGGGAAAACCTTCTCCGACCAGCCGAGCACCAAGGTGTGACCAGATTCGAGCACCTGGCTGCGCCCCTTGCGCAGCTCCGACACACGCCGGTCGATAGCGCTGGCCACCAGCCCGATCAACGAGCTACCGACCAGGATGCCGAAGACGACGACGAAGAGGGACTCCAGCCGCAGGGGCCAGCCGACATCGTTCTCCATGGCAGCCGGTTCCAACGAGCGCATGAGGTTCTGCCAGACGGCCTCCAGGACCCCGGGGTGGACCGTTTCATGGATCGCCATGTCGGCCACCGACACGAAGATCCCGGTGACTAGGACTACTGCGGCGGTGACCACGGCCAGCCAGGCGATGACCGCGACGGTTCCTGCGGCCAGCACGGTGTCGAAGCGATAGCGCAGTCGGGCTCGAAACGAAGGGTGTTTGGACATGATGCCCCCAAGTACTTAGATCAGAGATCGCGAATGAGAATGGGCCGGGCCGGGAAAACGTCGGCGCACAGCTATCGGTGTTCTTGGCGTTTCTCAGATGGGTCGGGGGGCGGGAGGGGCCCTCCCGCTGATCACATGGCGGAGACGGGTCACCGACCGCGACACCGAACGCATTGCGACGCGGTGTACGACCGGTCCTGACCGCGGTTCGTCGAAGCCTCGGAGACCGACGCCCGGTGGCGGACCCGCCTTCGACGCCGGCACCCGGCGTAGCTTCGGCGTGTTCCCCCGCGGCAGTATGCCAAACGCCAATGACGGTTGCCGCGAGCGGCACATCGGCTGCGACCGAACCAGCCGCCGGCATCCCCGCAGGGCGCAACGCAGCCGGTGTCAGCGCCGCGCACAGCAGACCCGCGACCAACCAAGCCCATCGTCGAGCCGACATGATGGGCATCACGAAAGGTTAGCCTCGCGATGATGGCTGGGTCTTCAAGCTGACGGTGAAGCCGTGGCCCAGCGGCAAGAGTTTGCAAAGAGTTCAGCACAAGGCACGAGGGCCTACGCAATCCGTCCCGGTGGGACTGTCCCGACATCTCGATCCAACGGAGGGGCACACCTTTCTCGCTGCTTCCGCGCCGGCCTCGACCACCCTGAGCTGGCGTCCGCGTTCGTTCGTTAGTTAATTAGTTAGGGGGCCGATGGGAGCGGGGTAGGCGAAGACAGGGGTTCGAGGCGGGCGAAACGGATCTGTAGGTCGGCTGTGCCCGCCACTGAGCGGATCTGGTTGTTCAAGGCGCTGGTGTCGGGCGGGTCGATTCCTGCCAGATCCACGGTGATCTTGGGGCCGGCGACGGACAGGTTCACGAGGTCGATGTCGGGGCGGGTCGACAGCCAGGCGCGCACCGCGGCGCGGACCCGTCGGAGCGGTCCGCAGGTGACCCGTTCGGGGTGGCGGTCTGGGTCCAGTGGACGTCGACTTCTCGGATCTCCCGAGGTGGGCGGCGACGAGGCGGGCCAGGTCGGCGGCGGGAGCGGTGCGACGGGACCGGAGACATCGACGGCCACGTGATCTGGGGCGACGGTTATGGCGGTGATCCGGAAAGTGTCGGCGCCCGCGGCGCTGGCGGCGAGCCAGGTTTGGACGACGGGGCGAAGTTCGCCTGAGGTCGCGGCCAGAGTCGTGGTCGGAAACTTTGAGGGCTGTGCCGTGGTGGCGGTCCCGTTTTGGAACCAGCGGACCCGTACCACGGCCCGCGGTCCCAGCGGTCCCAGGTAGGCGACCAGGCCTTGGCGGAGCGGTTCGGTGTCGGGGGGCGGCTGGGGGCCGGTGACGTCGACCTCGACTTGTTCACCGGTGACATTGACATCGGTCAAGGCGAGATCGGTGGTGGCCAGCTATGCGGTGACCGCGGTGTTGATCTGCTGCAGCCGCCGGGCGTGGCGGATGGCAGCCGCGGAACGGCCGGCCAGCGGGCGCTGAGCGAGGCGTTTTCGGGGGGCGAGGCCGGTGATGGCGAACACGACGACTCCGGCGAATACGATGGCTATCAGGTTGGCAACGAACGGCAACAGGGCGCCGCCGGCCAGGTCGAAGCGGCCGGCGGGGGCGGTGAAGCCGACCGTGGCCAGCAGGGGGACCAGCTCCACCGCCGGGCCGCGCCGCCGACAGGGTCTTCCCGGGCGGTGGCATAGGCACCCGCGGCGCCCGCCGCCAGCGCCACGAACAGGTCCCGCAAGTCGGGACTGGTCCGGGCCAGCGCTTCATGGGTCAAGACCCGCTCGGCGCGGGGCAGCAATATGGTGACCGCCCACGCAGGGCGACGGCACCCCCGGACGCGACGACCACTGTCGCCGCGGCCCGGGCGATGTGGCGGCCCAAGCGACGGCTGGCCGAGAGGCCGAGAGAACGGGCGCCCTGAGCGGGGCGATCAGCATGGCGCCGTTGCGTCCGTTCAACTGGGAGGCGGCCAAGAAGGCCACCTTGTCACCCCCCCGCCTCGCCCGCCTACGCCAGACCTGACCCTCTCGCCGCCATTTTCCGCGCCGCGACGCCTATGTCCTCGCGTCGGAACCGGCGGTGGCCGCCCAAGGTCACGATGCACCGGATCCGACCATCGTTCGCCCACCGGGCAACCGACTTCGCCGACACATGCAACAACAGCGCCGCTTGTCCCGCCGTCAGATAGTCGTTGCCGCCCCCGCCCTCTTCCCCGCCTGACTCGCTCACGCCATCGCCTCCCATCGTCTCAACCAACATATCCGACCGACGCGCTCACGCCAAAGCAGCGCCGCACTCGTGCATCAACATAAAGCGGTCAGGTGTATCCCCTCGCGGCGTCGACATCAGCTTGAGGCCTGACCGTATGCACGGCGCGTTGCGACCAGAGGGCGTTGGCTCGTCCCCACCGCCAAGTAGTAGGCCTCCGCGCCGGGTGCCTGCGTTCACGAAAATGGTTCCGTCATCGCGACATTGGCCGCTCCGACCACCGGGTTCACGAATTGTACCGCCTCCACCGGCGCGGCGACCGGCCACGACGGGGCCGGAGGCCCACCCCGACGCATTGGATAGCCGCCTCCAAAATAGCTGCCGCTAAAACCACGGCACATCGCGATCGGCGGGCGCAAATCATGTCCAATACCTCCATTAAAGGCGGGCAGTCGGGCCAAATCACCATGTAGTGAAAAACAGAAAAACATGTGACCGACGGCGGCCCTTGCCATTCGTGCACCTCGTTCGCGTAGCCGCCGCGCCCCGGAACAAGAACACACGGTCGTTTTGGATTCCGGTGGCCGACGGCGACGGAATCGGACGACGTGTGGCGGGCGCGTTCCCGGCGATGGGACGGTCGGCTACCCGGCGCTGGGTTTGACGATGTGGCACACGGGTTGAGGATGTGGCACCCCGGGTCGGCCGAGCAGGCCTCCGGCAACAGTTCGGCCCCGTTGCGCCAACACCGAAGGTCGTCGCGCAGCGCTCGGCTCGGCGATGCGCCGGTCGAGGTCGCGGCGCCGTCGTTGATGAGCTCGAGAACATGCCCGCATGGCCCGCTGCCCCGCTGCGGCGTCGCTGCGGAACCGTTCGGGGCGATCGCCCACGGTAATCCAACAGCGGCGCCACGGTGTCGGCGCCGACGCCGTGACAGGTCAAACCCAGTACCCACATCATCCCTGTCGATTATCGGCTCGCGGCGGGCGCGGTCGATGGGCAACTCGAACCACACCGACTTGCCGTGCGCTCCTCGATCCTCGAGGCCAAAGCGCGACGCCATCGTGGAGATCAGCATCAACCCGCGACCGGATGACGCGCTCGGGGCAACTCGCCGCGGTGGGTTGGCGACCAGATCCCGGAACGCTTCGGTGATCGCAGCCCCGTCGCGCACCTCGACGCGGACTGGATCTTCGATGGTGACCACCACCTCAAAGGTGGTGGCCGCGTGGCGGATGACGTTGGCGCCAGATACTCCTTGGTGGCCGACAGGTGGGGGATGAAGGTATGCGAGGCGAGCGACGCCCAGTTGCCGTGACGGTGAACATGACCACGATGTAGCTCAACAAGGCGGCGCACAAGATCTTGAACACCAGGGCGATCCGGGAGAACGATCCCACCATTAGCACGGCGGTGATGGCGAAACCGGCGATCGGGGCCCACACGGCGCCGGGCCCGACCTCGGCTCTTGGCGCCACCGCGCCCGTCGGACGGCGGGAGCCGCCGCCGGGGAGGCGGCCGTGGGCGCGCATGTTGCAGGTGTCTTCGGGGATGATCACGATGTCGGCGACACCGCGGCCGGCCAGCAGGCATCGCAGCGAGGAGGGGTCGAACAAGGCGTGGTGGGCGTTGTAGATCCAGCGGGGCGCACCCCGGCGGTCTCGGCCTTGGTGGGCGGCGCGGTCGGAATGGCCGCCCAGGATCCAGTAGTTGGCCTCGGCGGTGGAGATCTCGCCCGACACCCACGACGAGGCCCGGCACAAGGCGTCGGGCACTCCGATGTCGACCTCGGCGCCGGGGGCGAGGACCCGGATCCACTCGTCGACGGTGGCGTCGAGGAGCTCGTAGCTTTGATGCTCCAAAATGTGGTTGGCCCTCAAACCCTCAAAGGCGGCGTCGCGAAACGGGAGGCGGTCCATGGCGCACACCACCGCCACCGCCGGCAACGCCAAAATGTCGACGTGGACGTCGTAGCCGGCGGCGGGGAACTCCCCTGAGCCGATCTCAAGTCTCACCCGCAGTCCTCGTGGTCGATGACCCGCACCACCGTGGCCGGGTGTCCCGCCACGATGGTGTAGGCGTCGACATCATCGAGCACCAACGAGGCGACCGCGACCACTGCGTGGTCGCCGATGGTGCACGGCCCCACAATGGTGACATTGGACGCCACCCACACCCCCTCGCCGATCACGATGTCGTGGCCGTCGGTCGGGATGGCATCTTGGCGTTTCGGCCCGAAACTGTTCACGTCGTGGGTGCCGGTCAGAACAGACACACGGTGGCCGAAAAAGCTGTCGGCGCCCACGGTGACCTCACCTGACGACAAGTTGAACAAGGCGTCGTTGACCTTGGCGGTGGGATGGATGTGCAGCCGGGCGGCGTCACCGAAGATCGCCATCTGCTGCAGGGACTCGACCGGCGCCACCGGATCGCGCCGCTGTTCGGCCAGGACACGGCGCACCAGCGCTTCGACCGCCTCACCCAGCCGTGCCAACGGCTCACCATCGTCGCCGCCTCGGCGGCCCCGTCGCTCGTCGTCGCCCACCACGCACCATCTTTCTGGTCGGCCGGTGCGGCTGCCACCTGACGTGGCCGGCGCCGACAAAATCCCCGGGGCCTCTACCCACTGTCGCCCCCGGAGAACCCTGCCCCTCGACCATCCCATCCGCCTTGGGCGCTGCGAGCCTTAACACCCGACCGCGACGGCCACCACGTCGAGACAGCGTCAGACGCAGCGGCCATGAGCCGAACAGGCTGCCACCATGCCGACGCGGTACCAGGGCCTCGCCAGGATCTCCGCCTACCCGACGCCGCTATCGGAGACGACGACGCACGAAACCCTCGCCCGAGCCGTCAACACCGCTAGAGCCACGTTTAGCATGGGGTAGGTGGAGATGACCGGGGGTCGCTACCAGTTCCACAGCCGATGGCAACTCGACGCCTCGCCCGGCGACGTCTTCACGGCTCTGCGGCAACTACTCGACTACCCGGCCTGGTGGCCCCAGGTGCGCGCCGCGACCCAAGTCGACGACGACACCTGCTGGCTGACCATCCGATCGACCCTGCCGTACAATCTGAGGGTCCTGAGCCGACGGACCCGCGACGACGCCGCCGCGGGGACATTGGAGGCGGCATTGAGTGGCGACCTCGAAGGCATGTCACGCTGGACAATCAGCCGGTCGGGGCCAGCGACGCTCGCGGTGTTCGACGAGGACGTCGCCGCCCGCAAAGCTCTGATCCGCACGCTCGGCCCCGTCGCCCGCCCCGCCTTCCGGGCCAACCACGCCGTGATGATGGCGGCCGGCAAACGGGGACTGGTGGCCTACCTCGCCGGGATGCGTCTTGGCCGCAGCCTGCCGTCACCGCCGTAGCCACCATTCGCGCGGCATGAGGATCCCCGGTGCCACCGCGACGCAACTGCACCCGACGACTGGTAGGCGGCGTGGTAATCGGCGCCGGACCGGGGACCTGGTAGCACGACGCGTCGTCCGGGCGATCCCAAAAGTTACGCGGCTCGAGGTCGTCTCCAACCAACACCAGCCAGCCGAACTTGTCTCCGCGGCTTGACACAGCCGCGAACGGCAACCCGCCCCGCATTGTGCGCGTCCACCCACCCCTCACCGCAGCAGTTCCGGTGGACTCTGATCAGAGGGGGTGCAAGCCCTGGCATGGTGACACTGCCGGCCGCCTTCAGGAGCGGGACTCCAAGTCGGTCACCGTGGACCCCTCGATGACTTCGCGGTCGCAGGTGAAACGCGACCCGTGACATGGGGCAGTCCCAGGTCGTTTCGGCGGTGTTCCAGGTGACGGTGCATCCGAAGTGGGTGCACACCGGTGACACTTGGTGCATAACACCGGAGGTGTCACGGTACGCGGCGACGCGGGTGAGACCGACTCGCAGCACCGCCGCCTCCCCCGCCGCCAAGTCGTCCGGTGAGCCGGTGATGGCGGTGGTGAGGCGGTCGCCCACAAATCGTTTGGCGACATTGGCGTTCTCGGTCACCAGGTCGGCGACCCACTGGCGGGCGTTGAGCCGGTTGGTGTCGAACACCTCCGCCCAGGAGTTGGGCCGTCCCGAGATGCGATCGCCGAGCATCAACGCGGCGGCGGCGGCGTTGGTCATTCCCCACTTGTTGAAACCGGTGGCCACCAGGACCTGTGCGTCGCGAGGCGATAGGGGTCCGACGAAGGCGAGATGGTCGACTGACATGTGGTCCTGGGCCGACCAGCGGTGGTCGACGCTTCGCACCGCGAAGTTTTGGTGGGCCCAGGTTTCCAGCGCCGCGTAACGCCGCGTGGTGTCGTTGTCTTGGCCCACCTTGTGGCCCTCGCAGCCGAAGATCGCCACCAGGTGGCGGTCGTCGACCGCCGAGCGGACCGACCTGGTCGGGGTGTCGGCCGAAAGGTACATCCCTGCGGGACCGGCCCGTCGAGGTGGTGGGCGCTTAGGGCGTGGAGCGGGCCGGGTGGCTGCGGGCGAAAAACGCGCCTTGGTCGACGAACGGCAGTTGGCTGGCCAGGATGACCCAGTCGGCGGTGATGACCCCCCCATCGGTGGTGACCCGGCGACGGTCGCCGTAGTCGATGCTGGTAGCGCGGGTCCGTTCGTACAGGTGGCTGCCGTCGCCGGCGACAAGTTCGGCCAACGCCGAACAAAACTTGCGGGGATGGAACTGGGCTTGGTCGGCCACAACGATGGCACCCTCGACCGGGTACGGCAGGTCGGTGTCGGTCGTGAACTCCGCCGCCAACCCGATGCGCTGCGCGGCCGCTACCTCGGCGGTGACGGTGTCGACCATTTCGGGGTCGCAGGTGTAGGTGAACGCCGGTCGCCGTTGCAGGTCGCATCCAATACCGTGGCGGTCGACGAGGTCGACGATGGCTGCCATGCCCGCCACGTTGGCGTCGGCGTAGCGGCGGGCGGTGTCGTCGCCGTAGGCGGCGCACAGCGTGTCGTAGATCAAGCCGTGGACGACGGTGACCTTGGCCGAGGTGTACCCGGTCGCTCCCGACGCCACCCGTCCCGCCTCGACCACCGCCACCCTAAGACTGTCACGTTTGATCAACGCCGCCCAGTCAGACCGCTATCCCGACACCGACAACCACGACGTCAACGTCGATATCGCCGACCACGACCGATATGGCACCGGCGAGGTAGTGGCCACCCACAGCGATTGATTGACCTCCGTCAAGCTACCCATGAGGCCACAAGCTACGCGGGGCGCCCCGCTTTCAACCCCGCGTCGGATCGGTCCCTACCTTCCCGAGGACACCACGCTGGAACAGGTCGACCACGGGATCCGGATCCTCTTCGTGGCTAATGACGCTGCCCGGAGCCAAAAACTCTTCGGGTGGATCGGCGCGTGTACCGGCCGTTTCAATGGCCTCGCCGATTTGCCGGAACGGCTGCATTTGTTTCCACCGACTCATCGAGGAACCTCGTCCCGTGAGAACTCGTGAGCTCAACTTCTCTCGGCCTGAGCTGCGGACACATCGTCGAACGCCGCCACCCGTTCTGTGTCCTCGTAGTCCTCCTGGGTCCGGATCCTTCCCCATCTGGAACGGACCATGAGCACGGCCCGGTTCGAGTATAAGTCGTCGCCGTCGGGCCCGCACACCCAGTGGTGGACACGGACTGCGGCTCTGGTATTCCACGGCGGCCCATTGACCAAGATGTCGTCGACCTCCATCTGGATGCGCTGGTCGACGTAGCGTCGCAGGAACGCCTCGATCTCGCCTCGACCTCTATGCGTCGCGAACGCCGACCTGCTCGCGGACGGGAACTCGGTGCTGCCGCGACCATGTGTTGTCACCCGGGAAGGTCAACTCGGCGTCGGTAGCGAACATGGCGAGCGCCGGCTGGTAGCGACCCTCATTGAGCAACCGGATATTGCGACGGATCATCATCCGCACCCCAGCCTTGTACACGCCGCTACCGCCTCCCGTCCTAAGCGACCGCTAGATAGATCGCTCTAGCAGTATCCTCCAAACTATGCCTGGCGCCAAATCGAACGACGGGGACACCCGCAGGCGCATCCTCGACGCCAGCGCCGAGCTGTTCCGGCGTCGGGGGTACTCGGGCACCGGGCTCAAGGCCATCGTGGCGGCCAGCGACGCCGCCTACGGCTCGCTCTACCACTTCTTCCCCGGAGGAAAAGAGGAGCTGGGGGTGGCCACGCTCCAAGCCGGCGGCGTTACCTACCGCCAGCTGGTAGAAGCATTCTTTCCCGAAGGCGGCGACGTGGTCAACGCCACCCGGACCTTCTTCGAGGGGGCCGCCGCCATGGTCGAGATGACCGACTTCGCCGATGCCTGCCCGATTGCCACCGTCGCCCTGGAGGTGGCCAGCACCAGCGAGCCGATGCGTGAGGCAGCGGCTGAAGCGTTCAGGTCGTGGCTCGACGTGCTCGAACGCCGCTTCGCCGAGGCGGGCATGTCATCGACGCGTGCGTGCGAGGTGGCAGTCGAGTTCTTCTGTGCCATCGAAGGGGCGTTTCTGCTCAGTCGGACCATGCGAAGCACCGAGCCGATCCTCATCGCCGGCCGGGCGTGCACCACTGTCGTCTCCGCCGCCTGCCCCCGGCCAGTGGTTCCGGCAGACCCGAACCGTGAGCTGTGCCAGGCCGACGGGTAGCGCCCGGATCCTCCATCGTCGCGAAAGCCCACAGCGGTCCCTGGGCAGTCGATCCCAGGTGGTGGACGCCGATGGAAGTGCCAGTAGAGGCGCCTCCGACGCCCGCCTGGCGGCTGCACTCGACCCCCGAAATATCGGACATCGATCGACGCCGAAGCGGAATGGCAGACACCAGCCGAAACGGCATGAACGGCCCCACCGCCGCGAGTCACCGCCCCCGGCCGTGAGGCCGTCGGGAGCTACGCTGCCGACGGGTAAGGGAGCATCACCGGCATAAGCGACGTGTCCGTCGTACCGGGAGATTCTTCGGGCGACGCGACGATGGCGAAGCTGGGGCGGATCCCGTCGGTGGCCGGGGAGTGTGGTGCGGTCTCGGTCATTCGGGGGTGGACCGCCTCGGTGGGGTCACTCGGACGGCGACGACGGCCATGTCGTCGTCGGGGGCGGTGGCGGCGTAGGTGACTGCGGCGTCTTCGACCTGTCGGGCCAGCTCGCTGGCGGTGCTTCCCGCCAAGGCCCGTAGGCTCGCCTCGAGGTGGGTGTCGCCGAACATTTCGCCGCCGGCGCGGCGTTCGATGATGCCGTCGGTGAACAGCACCAAGGTGTCACCGGGAGATAGTTGGTAGCTGTGTTCGGGACAACTCGACGTCGGTCAGGACGCCGAGCAGGCTGCCCGGGCGGCCGACGGCGGTGACTTCGCCGTCGGCGGCGACGACGAGCGGCAGAGGGTGTGGCCGGCGACACTGACAACGATTTGGGCGCCCCCATCGCCGCGGGTGACCGCGGCCAGGCAGACGGTGCAGAAAGTGGTTTCGCTGGGCTCGGTTCTCGGTCGGGGGCCGCTTCGCTCGTCGGCGGTTTCGAGCAGCAGCTGGTTGACCGACGCGAGTATGGCGGCGGCCGAGGTGGCGTAGAGGGCGGCGGCGCGGATGCTGTGGCGGGCCAGGCCGGTCGTGGCCGCCGCCGCGATGCCCCGGCCGCACACGTCGCCCACCACCAACAGCCAGCTGCCGTCGCCGAGGGGGAAACAGTCGTAGAAGTCGCCGCCGACCTGGCCGGCGGGACGGTAGCGCACCGCCAGTTCCAGGCCGGGAATGGCGGGCAAACGGCCGCCCCAATGCTCGACCACCGCCGCCAACCGCGGTGCAGTCGGCGGCCGCGACGCACGACACACCGCTAAGACCGGAAAAGCTGGCGCCTTCGTTGGGGCTGTCGACTTCGGTCCACGCATTCCCGTCCCACTGCTCGGTGACAGGGAAGGAACGAAGATGCACACCAAGAATGCCGACAGCGTGCGGCTTGTCGGCCCGGTGCACGACACCGACTGCAGATTGACGCCGTGAATGGCGGGGCTCGGCACGATGGTCCACTGCCGCCGATCGTGCCGACGCGGCGGGGGCACCCACTGCGAACGCAACCGACAATAGCGGGAAAAAGAATTTGAGACCGTTCCTACCCGCCATGACACGAACCACGTTCGCAAGTTGTGGCCAACGCCCGCGCCGGGGTCGACGGGGAGAAGCGGTAGGACTCCAAGTCGTCCTGGTCGTCCGGCAACCAACCGGCCCGGCATCGAACATCCAGGCCGGGGGGACGGGTTGTCATAAGAAACAACCTTGGCGCAGGCAGATCCCTTGGAACCCATTGCTCCCAGGCGTGCAGACCAGCATCACGTAGGTTTGCCGGGCCGTAATGCCGAGTCCTTCAAGAGACCAGCGGCGTCTAGCCACGCGGCAGCGCTGTGACCTCATCGAAGCCAGCCGGCGTTGCAGGAACGCCGTGATCGTCGGCCCGTCCGCCATCGCTCGATCTTACAAGCCGGACATGGATTACCCGTCCGAGAGGCCTCCACGCTCGCGACCGCCATGGAATAAAAGGCGCCCTCTAACGACAGTGATGGGCGCCCGTCCCGACCGGGGCACGCACGGGTACGTGTGAAGTCGGGCCTCGATCCTGACCGCCGAATATTTGCGCGTGGTATCGAAAAGCGGACCATTGTTCGGATCGTCGTTATGTGCGCTTGGGATCTCGGCTACCCGTGCGGGGTCAGCATGGCCGAGCCCGTCAGGTCGAAGTCGACCCTGGTACCCCCGGTGCAGATCGAGGTGAGCTTGATCGACCCGGTCAGGTTCGGCGAGGAGAATACGAGCATGGCGTGATTGTTGTTCGGACTCGTCAGTGTCGCTTTGATTGCAATGGAGCTAGCCCAATCCTTGGCCAGGTCGGCAGGATTTCCCTGCTCGGTCGCAACGATCCGTGCCGTGGACCCACGCTGCGACGCGCTATCAATCTGCAGATCGACCGGAACACCGATGGGCGGAGGGAAGTAGGCATTCGCTCCCGCCTGGACATCTGGTGCAGCAGCGCAAGCGCTCTGGCTGGACCCGGAACTGCAGCCGCCCACCACGAGGCTGACACCCACCACGACGATCGCATAGCTGAAGCGGCAGACGTCCTCGGCTATGTGCACCGCACCAGAATGCCCGACGTCGCGGTGTCCTCGGCCCCACCCCTCTCATCGATCACCAGGACGGCCGCATTCCCGGCGACGTACCCAGCAAGTTAGACAGCAACCAACGGCGGGTTGGGGTGAGGGATGGGGGTCCGAACGGAGAGTTGCTGCGGCCGCCGACCCGGGCGTCATCGACCGACGCGGGGTGCTTTTCCTGGTCCAGTTCGGGAGAGGTCCGGTAGTTGTCCCCGCCCGGCGACCTCTTGTTTCGATCGGGCCTAGCCGTTTGGTGGTTTTTCGGCTGTTGGACTAAACGAATCGGTCGCCTGCCGGCTTGTACCTATGTGAGACGGTGGTTGCCGTGAACCCGGAGTTCAAAACGTTTTTCGAAGGGAACTACCCTGAGGTGGTTCGGACTCTGGCGGTCGCGATGGGCAGCCGCAGCGAGGCCGAAGAGGCGGCCCAAGAAGGCTTCGCCCTCGCTCTCGGACGGTGGCGTCGGGTGTCGACGATGAGCCGTCCAGCCGCGTGGGTGTACGTCGTCGCCCTGCGTGCCGGGTGGCGGGCGCTTCCCGTGTCTCAGGAGATGGGCGGCGCCGAGGCGGCCGTCACCTCTGGTGTGGAGGAGGCGGTGGTGGATCGAATCGTTGTCGCTGACGCCTTGGCCAAGTTGACGTCTCGGCAGCGATTGGCCGTCGTGCTGCGGTTTCGGGCCGATATGACAGTTTCGGAGATCGCCGATGCGATGGGCTGCGCTCCCGGGACGGTGAAGGCGACCTTGCATCAGGCGCTGGCCAAACTGAAAGTCAGTCTCGCCGAGGATCTGTGGAGTGGGGAGGTTGTCCATGGAACTCGATGAACTCGACCGCGTCCTTGGCGTGATGGTGGCAGATCAACGGCCCGTCGATGTCATCTCCGGCTTGGAGTTGGTGCGGCGACGCCATCGGCGCCGACAGATGAGACAGTTCGGGACCGCCGCGGCCGTGGTCATGATCGTCGCGGTGGGCGCGGTGGTCATCGGACGCTCCGGCTCGCCATCGATCCAGGTGAGTACCGGTCCCGGAACGGCCTCAGCCGCTTCGACGAGTAGCGGTTGCGTCGATCGGCCCCCGCCGCCGGGGGTCCCGGCGGCCAGCGACAACGTTTTTCCCCTGACCGGGCCCGCCACGACAGCACTGACTGGGGGCGCGGTCCACGATCCGTTGACACTCGATGACGGAACTTTCCGGGTTGACCGTCCCTTGGCGGGCGACAAGCCGGCTGTCGACCTGGTTCACGCCGAGTGCGCGGCTCTCTCCGGTGTCAGTGCCCGCGGGTATTCGATCAACTACGCGGCACGCTCGAACGGGTACGTCATCGGCTACGGGAGAGTCACCATCCGAACCGGATTGACCAGCCATCAGCCCGTCATCGCGATCCCCGATCGTCCCCACCCCGAGGGCGACACCCTGGTGGTGGCACCGACGTTACCTGCCGCTCAGCCCGTCTATCAGGGGCGCCTGGCGTGGGTCGTCGTGGTCGACGATTTCGCCACGTACAGCTGTCCGCATGAATCCGACGTTCCCGCCGCCTGGTTCGCAACGACCAGGATCGGAGTATCTGGTGATCGTGATCGATGCCGCGACCGGCGGCGACGCGCTCACCTACACGCCGATCGGGTTCGTACCGTGCGGGTCGACCCTGGTCGGGCCATTCGTGGACACCCCCGTCCGGCTGGTCTCTGTGCCCTGGAACCTGCAACAACGAGCCGCCGACGGTCACAGTGCCACCATCGCAGCCCAAGTGCTGCCATGCGACAGTTACTACGACCGGACCCGGGTCCCGACCACAGGGTTGGCCCAAGTGGTCGTGTATCGACCCTTCGGCCCGGCGTGCGGTCCGGCCCGAACCGCGCAACTCACACTGCTCCCGACAGATGGGCAAACCACGCTGCCACCCACTGTGCCTCACGGCCCGGTTGGTGGTTACTACGGCGGCACACCTTTCTTATCCGGCTCGTAGCACCCCCAGTGGCGGGGATCCGCCGACGGTCCGGCGGACCGAATATCACTTCATCTGGGTGGCTTGGTCCAACTCGATTGAGAACCGGCCGGAGCGCGTATCGACGGATCAGGTACGTATAAGCACGACGCGTAGGTGGCCCGGCCGAGGAACAGGTCGACCGTAGACCGTCACGTCGTACTCGGCTGGCGCGATCGTCGCCCGATGCTGTTCGCTGGCGATCACGTCCTGACTGTGATTCCCCACGCCGATACCAGCATGGGCCCCCGGAGGACCTCGAACCAGCCTTCGAGTGGTGAGGCCTCGTCAACCCGCACCTCGATGTCCACGTGGTATTCGGCCGCCACCGCCGGGGTCCGACCACCGCCCAGCCGTTCGCTACACAGGTCTTCTCGCCCGGCACCGAGGTGAAGATGGACTTCCGCTACAAGAGCAGCCGGATCAAGCAATACTTGAATGAAGGGAGGGCGTTTCTTATTGAGACCGTCATCAACAAGCCGTCCGACATCGGCGTCCTGTCGGTTTGCGGATTTCCGCATAACCGGCACACATGCGCCGTGAACAATACTATCAAGCACGTTGGGACGTGCGGTGCGTCAACTGCTCACCACGACGAGAACGAGCGCGATCAACAGCAGGGCCGCGCCAGCGATGAAGTACGCACGCGCAGCGCCTCGCCAGCCTCTCGCTACTGCGCGCCTTTCTCTGGAGGGATCGTTGGCAAAATTATTCTGCATGGCGATAAACCCCCCAGCGAGAACAATAAGTGCACCACCGATTGAGGCAGCAAATTCCGCACCCTGCCGCATCAGCTAGCCCATTGGGACAGGTTGATCCAAGGAAGCCCCCCTGCCTGGACTGCGACGCGCAGTTCGGGTGTTGTTGCTGCACCGAGGCCATAACCGGTAACAGCCGCACCGGCTGCGGCCGCACAACCACCGCGGCACTGGACTGTACTCGACCCCTTGTCGAGACAGTTCGAAGCCGCACCCACAACGGTTATGACCAAATTGACTGCGCCAAATCCCACGAGTACTAGTAGATCTTCTGGTCCTGTTGCGATGGCCGCAAAGGCTACTCCACTGATCGCCGGGAGTGTGTCCGCAACTCCGGTCACCTGAGACACTCTATGCCAAATCGAAGTGTGGTGGTGTTCTTGGGTATGGGTCCACGGCCTGTTTTTGTAATCCCAGTTCAAGCCGTACCAGTGCTCGGATTTGTTCAAGGGAGAGTCCCCTCTTCTGGCCTGCTCGACCGCTATTGCGGCGCCGCAGTAGTCGTCGGAGCAGAAGGAGATGTCGCCGCCGATGTCGAACCCGTTGACGGAGTCACCTTCAACGCCCACATAATCGAGACCGCCACCGACAGCTTCCGGCTACGCACCAAAACCCTATCCCGCCGCAAGACCGCCTGAACGCCCGGAGCACCCCGCACCAGCCACCCATCACCGGTCGAGATCGTGGCTCTACGGGCCGCATAGAAGAAGGACTACTCGTCCTCGACCCCGGTGCGGGTCCTGTAGGACGCCAGAACGTTCATCTCCGCGTCCAGCGCGGTCCAGCTCGGCAACCTGAATCTACGCATATCGACGGGTAGGGCGGCGCTAAGAGGGAGGACGAATAATTGGGGGTGGCAGGATGTCGCCGTGCTGCTGATTGTGCCCGCCGATCCCCTGCGTCCGCGCCGTCCCGACGAGTACTTCGCCCCTGAGGTCGACGCGGCAGGCGATCTCGGTGTCGATGTAGCGCTGATCGATCATGACGCCGCCGGCCAGGGCGACGCGGAAGGCGCGCTGCGGCTGGTGAGGACGTCGAGCAACGATGCCGTGTACCGAGGCTGGATGCTACGCTCCGAGCACTACGCCGCTTTGGTCTCCGCGGCTGAGAAGCGAGGCGTCGTCTTTCGAACTTCCGCCTCTGCGTACCGGGCTGCTCACGAACTTCCGGGCTGGTACCCGACCTTCCGGTCCTTCACGCCCGAGTCGGTGTGGCTGCCTGGGCCCGGGGTCGAGGGGTTAGACCAAGCCCTGGGGCGCCTTCCCGATGGTGCCGCTGTCATCAAGGACTACGTCAAGTCGATTTGAAGCATTACTGGGCCGAGGCGGTCTACGTGGGCGATGTCCGCGATGTCGACGGCGCCCGGAGTGTCGCCAACCGGTTCTTGGAACTCCGGGGAGAGGACCTCGTTGGCGGCATCGTTGTCCGATCTTTCGTCGACCTGCTGCCCGGCGAGGCGCGTACATGGTGGGTCGATGGCCGTTGCTCGCTCGTAACCGCCCATCCTGACACCCGCGACCTGCGTCCTGTCGAGGTACCGATCAGCCGGTTCGCCGATGCGGTGATGCAGTTGGACTCGCCGTTTGTGGTCTTGGATCTCGCGAAGACCGAGTGGCACGTGGCTCTGATCGAGGTCGGCGACGGCCAAGTCAGTGACCGGCCGGAGTCGACACCTCCGCCGCGACCTGCTGGCTGCGCTGACGAGCACTCATCCTGATGATGGCTTGACGATCCAACAGAAAGCCGACCACGAGTCCCCGCTTTCGACAGCAGAGCTAACGTCCCGAAGCGGAGGACGACGCTCGCACGGGTTGCCTCGGTGTTACATCCGTTCCCAAGCGACTTCGGGACTTGGTTGCCCCGTCGCCAAGAAGTGGAGCGCCGCCTTTTGGGCAACCTCGGGCAGTACCAGGAACTCCGGAGCCAAGGTTGTCGGCTGCCCGCCGACCATCACCTGGACCGGTTCAGCTGACGGGTGGTCGGCGAGCGCCTGCAAGATCTGCCCATCGACGTCGGCGGAGTAGCCGATGAAGAGTTGGTCCGGTCCACCGGCGATCCCAAGCCACCCACCCCTGCCGAATAGCTCAACCTCTCGATGACCGTCGAGAGTCCGGATCGCGGAAACAACGGCGTCGTGGCCTACGTCGTCGATCCTCGTCACAGCATGACCGCCTTCGCCGTAGCTGAGGATCACGAGCTGTGTCACAACGCCATACTTCCCGATCTGACCGCCATACGCGGCCTGGCCACAGGCATCGAATCGACGCCGAACGACGGCTCGGTGTTTGGAGCGAGACGACTCCTGCCGGGGTCGTGGCTCTACGATCACATGCATGCCCGACGAACCCGCGACGGCGACCGATGCGCCGAGGAACGGTTGGACGCGGCCTGTGGCCGTTCCCGCGAACATCGACGACTCACGCCTTGAAAAGGCGAGCGGCGTCATCGAACTGCCCCTGCATGTGAGTTGGAGTGGCCCTCGGATCCGATGGGATCTAGCCGACCGGCGTCAGCGGGCTCGGGTCTACGAGATCGTATTGAGCGAAGGGACTGACGACGACGTCCGCCGGTTCATCGATGTCGACCAACTTGTCGACCTGTGGGACGACCTGTGGCTGGCGCCGCACGTCCGTTACGCCTGGGCAGACCACATCGAGCGTCTCCGCCGGGTCCCCAGGCGGTGCTGAGCCCCTACCAGCAGGAGGTGGCCCGGCTTCTGCCGCAGCTTCCCGAAGCTGCGGGTTTCGCTCTGGCTGGAGGAGCGGCGCTCATCGTGACGGGGATCGTCGAGCGCGAGACGGACGACCTCGACTTCTTCGGTCGCGAGGCTGCCGCCGTGAATCGCCTGGCCCCGGCGTTCGAGGACGCCGCCCAGCGTGCCGGGATGACAGTCGCCCGGGTCGTTGACGCCCCGGGATTCGTTCGATTCGAGGTGACACGCGGCGAGGAGCGCTGCGAGGTTGATCTCGGCTATGACGCCCGGCTGTGGCCGCTCCAACAGACCGCCCTTGGTCCCACCATCGGGGACGAGGAGTTGGCCGCCGACAAGACCCTCGCGTTGTTCGGACGGGCGGCCGCTCGAGACTTCGTAGATGTCCACGCTCTGGCCCGCCGCTACGGGGAGGCCCGCCTGGTGGAGTTGGCGAGTGCCAAGGACCTCGGGTTCTCGCCTCCCTACCTGGCCGACGCCCTGGCGTCGATCGATCGCCTCGACCGGCGCCAGTTCAACGTCGACGACACCGCGTACAGCCAGCTTCGCCAGTGGGCGCTGCGTTGGAGTCGGGCCATCGACCGGACCATCCAAGAGCCCGACCGACACCATGGCCGCCGCCGAGAGCCGCCCGATATCGGCCTCTGACGGACCAGTCGGGGTTGGTGTCAAGAGCCAGAACGTCCCATCTGCTCCACTTCGGCCAACTCCGAAGTGAGCCCGCCGAGGATGCAGATCGAGGCCTCTTTGTTGTCAAGAGGCTTTTCGGGATTTCCTTCCGGCTGGTGCTGAGGTCGCCGGGCTCGTCGGGGCTGGTTGACGCCGTAGTGTTGGTTCGGGTCCGGGAGTGGCTTCTCCGAAGTGCCGGCGCTCGGGGTGTGAGCCGGCCGCGCTGGATGCAGAGTCGTTCCCCGTTTGCCCTCCCGGACCTTTTCTCGCCGCTGCGACGCGTCGGGCGTCGGCCACCAGCCGGGCGTAGATGGCGTCGCTGATACGCCGCTTAAGGGAACGGATCGCTTCTTTGTGGGTCTTGCCTTCGGCGATCTTGCGGTCGTAGTAGACCCGGCCGGTGCTGTGACGGAACCGGATCTGGGTGACCGCGGCCATGTGGATGGCATGGTTGAGCCGCCGGTTCCCGCGCCGGGACAGCCGGTAGATCTTGCGGTTCCCGGACGACACCTCGATCGGGGCGGTCCCGTTGTAGGCGGCGAAATGGTCCCGGTCGGCGAAGCCCGACACGTCACCGACGTAGCCGATCACCGTGGCCGCCACGAACGGGCCGACCCCGAAGATCTCCGTCGTCGTCGTGCCCGACGCCGCCACCGCCTCCTGGAGACGTTTCTTGGTATCTCGCATCTGGCCGTCGATGCGACGCAAGTCGTCGAGGAACTCCAACGCCAGGTCATGACGGGCCCGCTGCACCGCCCCCGTCGGCACCACCTCGTCGAGGACCGCGGCGGCGTGACCTGCGGTTATGTCCTTGGCGACGCCGCCGGGGACCAGTTCGCACAGCACCGCGTGCAACCGACACGCCACCTGGGTACGCGCCGAGCCAAGATCCCGAGACCGTTTCGCCCACAGCTTCAAAACCGCAGCGTGGTCCTCGGCCATCACCGGCCGCAGACTGGTCGAGCGCAGCGCCGCGATGGCCACCGAGCGGGCGTCGTTGGGGTCGTTCTTGTTCGTCGCCCCCGACGCCAGCAGCCGCACCCGGGCCCCCAACTTGGGTTGCACGTCCACCACCACCTCGCCCGCCGCCACCAGCTGCTGGGCGAGCAGATAGCCCAGGCCGCCCGCCCCCTCAACCGCCCACGTCCGCTCCGGCCACCGTGCCGCCCAGGCCGTCAGCCGTTCGACCTGGGCGGTCGACGAGCGCACCCGCAGCTCGCCCAACGCGACTTCGTTCTCGTCGATCGCCACCGCCGTGT
Organism: uncultured Actinomycetota bacterium; assembly: GCA_963851105.1. Lineage (GTDB taxonomy): Bacteria > Actinomycetota > Acidimicrobiia > Acidimicrobiales > Palsa-688 > DATARN01. The sequence continues at coordinate 684,280 of CAWKNP010000002.1, read as the reverse complement.
GCGAACCCTTATGCGGGTCCACACCGATCATCACTGCCATGACCGCTCCTTTTGTCGGGGAAGTAGAAGACCGCGGCGGGCATGTCTGATTTCGGGGATCGTCTGGCGCTCACGCCTCTTTCGAGCCACACCACGGCAAGACCCGACAGGCTGGCACCTCGTTCTAAAGCCACACCGCACGCGGTCGGCAGACGGTTCGGGAGCCAGCCCATCGGACCTCTAAACGCTACGACCAGGCCGCAACGCCTAGGTGGATTATCAATCAGACGGTGCGGAGCGTCGGCGCAGCGGCCGGAAATGGATGGGGATGGCGTCATTGCCGTCCAGAGTCGAGGGCTGTGATCAGTACCAGCCGGGGGGCTCCGTTGAATACGCCGTCATGTATGGCGAGCGGACAGCCGATTCGTATGGCTGTGGCTGCGATCCACCGGTCTCCGTCGTGCAGTTTGTCCCCGAGGGCGTGGCCGATCTGTTGGCACTCGGCCCGTAGGGTGGCGCAGGTTGTGATCATCTCGTCGTCGGGCTGAAGGACGGCGAGCTCGGCGATCCCGCGCTCGAGTCGGCGGCGGCGAAGCTCGCCCCAGCGTGCGCGCATCGCCCCGAAGCGCAGCTCCATCACGGTGTGGAAGGCGAGGAGAACCGGGACCGGGCCGATCAGAGCCCGGTAGCGTTCCGCGAGCGGGTTCGGGCGGTCGTCGAACAGCCAGCTGATGACCATGGTGTCCACGACGACGCCCGCTGGAGGGGCGTCGTTCATGAGTCGGCCAATGCCTCCTGGAACGCGGCCCACTCGTCGTCGGGCACGTCGACGATCACGAACTCGTCACGGCGAGGCAGTGGGCGTGCTCTCTTGAGCGCCTCGTCGGGCGGATACACGTGGACCCGGGGTTCGTCTGGCTGCTCCACGGTGGCCACGTCGCGAGTGTAGAGGCGCTCGACCGCCGAGGGGCCCACTGGGCGCCTCGGCGGGGTAGGTGTGCTAGCGGGCGGCGCCGGCGATGAACGCGGCGACGATGTAGGTGGCGTGACGGTCCAGAGATACCCGGGCTCGGTCGTAGCGCATCGTGGTACGCGGATCGGCGTGTGATGCCGCCTCTTGGACGTCGCGCAGCGGCACTCCGGCGTCGAGGGCGGCGGTGATAAATGCGTGCCTGAGGGTATGAGGACCGATCTGCTTGGTGATTCCGGCTCGACGGGCCACCCGGCGCACGATCCGACCGGCCCCGTGGCGGTCGAGGCGGGTTCCGTCTCGGGTCACGAAGATCGGCCCGTCGCAGCGTTCGCCGACGGCCAGGTCGATGGCCCGGGCGGTGCGAGGCGCAAGGGGGATGGTGACGACCTTGCCCCCTTTGCGCAGGATGGTCAGGGTCCGATGCCCGCGTTCGAGGCCCAGGGCCTCGATGTTGGCTCCGGTGGCCTCCGAAACCCGCAGCCCGTTCAGGGCCAGTAGCGAGATGAGAGCGTGTTCGCTGGCCGGCCCCAGCCCGGCAGCCACCAGCAGAGCGCCGACCTCGTTGCGGTCGAGGCCGGTGGCGTGGGATTCGTAGTCCAAGCGGGGCCGGCGGACATGGACCGCAGGCGAGTGGTCGAGCAGTTCTTCCTCGACGGCGTAGCGGTAGAACCCGGCCACGGTGCAAAGCCGGCGGGCGACGGTGGCCCGGGATCGGCCGGCGGCTTCGAGGTCCCGGCCGAAGCATTCAATGTCGGCCCTGCGCACCTGGAACAGCCGAAGGTTGTGGTGGTCGCACCAGGCGGCGAACTGGCGCAGATCGAGGGCGTAGGCGTCGCGTGTGAGACCGCTGTAGCCAGCCAAGAAGCCGGCCAACGCGAAGCGCTCGGGATCGCTGAATGCCGGGTCGGCGACAACGATGGCAGTGGATGTGACAGTGGTCGTCATGGCGCACCTCCATGTCCGGCCGAGACCCGAGGACCGCAGCGACCGGACCCCGGCGATGATGAGAATGTCCACCGTACGACCAGGCGTAGACGCGACGCGCGGCGACCCGGTGACTCGCGGGACCTGCCCGCAGAGCACCACCGACCGCCGAGAATGGCGCGGCGCTCAAGATGCTCAAGCCTTGACGGACGTTGTCGTTATGTGCGGGCCGACTGGTGAGATTCAGTCTGCCCCCGGTTTGACCGTCGACGACGCTCGCGGAGTGAAATCAGACAAGCAGACCCAACAGGACACATACCAACGCGACCAGCATCGATACTGCAGCGGTCCGCGCGAACCACCGGCCCTGCTTTCGCAGCATTCTGTTGTATTCCCGTCGCTGTTCTGCCTTCGGGTCGTGAAAGTAGGGCCATTCGTTTGGATCGCTCGCTTGGTCCTTCGTTCCGACCCTTCGCATGGCGGAGGCCAGGAACATCATTCCGCCGAACAGGCCAAGAACTCCGCTGCTCCAAACATTAGAGCCTGCCCCTGTCGCAACGGCTCACGAGATGCCGAGGTGCAGTGCCCATCTTGGATCCGAGCGGAGTCGAACGGCGCACCACCACCAATCCCCATGGACCTTCGAGGGGCGGCCGATGGTCAACAGCCGGCTCGTCTTCCACGGCAGACAGTTTCACGCGTTCAGGCCGACACCCCCCGGCGGCTCTCCGAGACTCCCCCGGAGCCGTCGCCAGGTCCTGAGCACAGACGCCCAGGTCAACGAGGGTCCGTCACTCCACGCGTTGAGAGAAGGCACGATTACCGACCGCGGGCCATCAGACTGGGCCGATCTGTCCGGAAACCATGCACTCGATCGAGAACCCACGCCGCTGCGGGCCAGCCATATCGTAGTAGGTTGGGTGCCGCGCTTGGCCTCTCGCGTGCTGAGCATTGCGACGATCCCCGGATTGGGCGCCTGGGAGGGGACTCGCGATGAGCAATCAGTACGGCGGCGGTTCCTATCCATCGATGCCAGGGCGACCAGAGCGTGGATCGGCCGGGCGCGGCCCGGCGCCGGCCTCGGTCCGCTATGCCGTGCGGCTCCTGTTCGTCCGGCCGGCACTCATGATCGTCGGGCTCGCCGTGGGGTTCGCGTCCAAGAACACCCTGAGAGTGGATGTCCTAAAGGGGAACCCTCGCCTCGACGCAGAGGATGTCAACGCCACAGTCGCGCTCGCCGTCACTTTCGTGGTGCTATACGCCATCGCTTTCCTCGTGGTCTACGTACTGCTGGGCCTGAAGGTCAGGAAGGGCAAGAGATGGGCTCGCATCGTGACGTTCGCACTGGTTTCGCTGGGACTATTCGGAAATCTGCTCTCGTTCTTCCGTACCGCGCCCGCTATGAGCCATGTAATCATCGGGTCCGCCGCCGTACTCGATGTCGGGATCATCGTTCTGCTGGCCCAAAAAGAAGCCGCTCGGTATTTCGATACCGGCTCCTGACACCGTAGACCTCACCGGGGTTTTGACAGTCTCGACGGAACTCGAGTCGCATAGGCCGCGAGCGGGAAGAGACCGAAACCTCCGTCGAATCGCGGTTTCGAAGCTGGCGTAAACGGGGCGTTCACTTTCGCACCTGCGGAGCCTTACGAACTGTCGGAACCGTTCAGCAGTGTCGGCAACATTTCACCGACGCGTCCAATCAGACGGGTCGGAGGCGCCTGTTCCGACGGGTAGAGTCCCTTGGTGCTTCGACGCCGGACGAAGGCGCTGACCGCGAAGCCGACTGACACGTCGCCGCCTCGGGTGCCCGACCTCGCGCAGTTCACCGAGGACGCCGATTTCTACGCAGCGGAGTACTGGCGGGCTCGCGCCGAGTTCAAGGCACTCCCGAAGGAACCATGGCCCACAGAACAGAGGGAGTTGGACAGAATCGGCGCGGTCGTCGGACCCCTGTACAACACGAGGGTCAACGCCACGTGGGGCCTGCTCGCCAATGGGGTCAAGGCGGTTCCACATGCACTGGAGATGGTTCGGAGCCGCGACCGCGACGCCAGAGAGGATGGCGGAGGAATCCTTGGTGCCCTCGGGCGCAACCCGCAGGTTGTTGGCGAACTGGTGGCCGCTTTGGACCGCGAGACCGATACCCAGGCTCGCGACACGTTCATAGTCGCTCTTGGACGGATGCGAGCCAAGGAGGCTCTCCCTGCTCTTGCTCGGTTCGTGCGTGATGCGGATGGTGATGGCGACACGAGGTGGACAGCCATCCAGAGTCTGGCAATGGTGGCACGAAGGCGATTCGACCACGGAGAGGACCCTCAACAGGCCGCGATCGCCTGGCTCGATAGTCATGGCTTGTAACCCCAGCGCCGTCTGGTTCCAGGACACCGGCCGCTACGCTTTCCGCCACGGTTGCCGGTTGCCTCGACGGCTGCATTGCGACCGTGTGCGCACCGAATATCTCATCTGGGCGGCGCCGGCCGGCGGGATCGGTGCTAGAGGATCCGCACGGATCGACGGTGATGGGTTACGGGAAGACCGCTTCGTTTACTGACGCCTCGGAGTGGTCCGTGTCCGCGGCGGCGCCGTGCCTCGACGCCCTCCGAAGGGCGATTTTGCGCTCCGAATGAAGCCAGCCATTGCCGTCCGTCGCTTGCAGGAGTTGCTACCCCCGGTACGGCACATGGAGGGCGCGGCCGGAGCGCTCGAGCGTGGCTTGCTGGGACGCGTGGTAGAGGGCACGCTCGGGGTTACCGCTCACTCTTCCGCGAGGCGAGCGCGGACGGGATCCGGCGTCCTGATCGGGTCACAAGGGGCCGCGCTGCACCTAGGACGGCACCGCTGGAACCCCTTGCTCACAACCGCGAAGTCGGGGATATGTCGGCTTATCCCCGGTCCCAGCAGCCTGGGTACTGGAGCGGCGCCATCTACTTCAGCCGGCGCAGCCGAGCGGACCGCACACGACGCCGGCCCATCCGACAGTGCCCGCGCTGCCGGTAGAGCCACGGCCGGATCCGACACGTTTGGCCCACCCGACACGTTTCGGCGCGGACTTGTCGATCACGGGCAGTTCTCGACGTCACTAGTGGACGAGGCGATGACCACGTCCAGCAAGCCCACGGCAGTGATGTGCACCGCGTTGACTTTGAGGCTCTGGGACGCGCCCGGCTCCGGAGATTGCTCGTTGAACACCATGTTGATACCGAGAACGCTCATCTTTGTGTTGGCTGCGGGATGCTGATTGACGTTGACCCGAATGAAACCCACCCAGATCGCGCCGACGGTGGCCGACCCGCTTGCACCAGAGCAGTTACTCGTCGATGTCGACGAGGTTTGGACCATCTTGATGACGGGGAGCGTTTGGCCTACGGAGATGTTGGCGCCTTGTACCGACGCCGTCGCGGTCGACGTCGCCGGGGAGGTACTCGTCGTGACCTGGGCGCACAGGGTACTCGCGGAGATGGGCCCGCTCACTGTCGGCACGCAGGGCGGCGCGTTGGTGCTGGACGCGGTCGTGGAGACGGCGCCGGTGTCGGGCGTCGGCGGATATCCGAAAAGACCCGATGTGGCGAGGCCGTAGGCCCGGCCCGTCATCGTTGTCCGACCCGTCATCGTTGTCGAGGGCGTTCCCCAAACTTCCACCTCGTAGATTCGGGTCGCTGACGTCGCGCCCGCCGCCTGCGTCGGCTGATCGACGAGGAGCTGCACCTGGGAGACGTTGCCCACGCTGACCGTGTTGCTCGTCTGGTTTGCGGTGTTGCCGGTCACCGTGGCGACGGTGAGCGGCGTCGAACTTGACGTCTGCACGACGCGCAGCCGGAACGCCCGGGTGTTGTAGGTAGCGCTCTCGCCAGCCACGCCGGCGTGCTTCACGACGATGTGGCTGACGGAGTAGCCATATGCGCTGCCGCTGAGGTTGATCGTGAGCGTCGGCTGGCCGGTCGGGACACACCACTTGTCGGTGTAGATGTTGGAGCTGGCGCCGTCGACCGCTTTGTCCGGCCCAGAACCGGCCGTGCACGTTGGGGCGGTGACTCCCAACACTGTCGCGGTCGTCGCCGCGTGCAGCGCGACGTCGGTCTCCGTCGCCGCGTGGGCGACGCCGCCGACGGCCAGCGTCGCCGCCACGATGGCCGATGAGACCCCGAGTTTCACCCATCGATACATGCGCACTGGTTGCCCTCCTTTAGGCCACCCGCATCCGGACGACATTTGCTGTCGTCCCCGCGAGCATTCGCCCGACTCTTACTCAGAACGCTTGCGCCGTCCTTGCGCCGTCCTTGCGCGTCGACGACGTCAGCGCCAATCTCGGCATCCGTCCCGCGCAAGTCCCGCGCAAGCCGAGCGCAAGTTAGGAGGCGCACCATCGTCTTGAGGCCGGGGGACGGACCGCCGCCCTCGCTCGCCTCGTCGACACGGGAGGCATGCGCCATGGAACGAGAGCTCTTTGCCAGGCAGCCACCGGCGGGCGGCCGGGCGCCAGCGGCTGCGACGGAACATTCTCGCCCTCCCGCTCCTGCTCTTGGCGGGCGTCCTGTTGGCGGGCGTCGCGCTGGCCGCCGGCCTTCCAACGGTGCCCAAGTATCACGGGCGACCGACCCTCAAACGGCGCCACCTACCGCCGGCTCGTGGTTATCGCTCAATGCCCACGGCTCACCACCGTGGCCGCCGCTGTAAAGCGGGTGGGCGCCCGATGGCAGATCGCGTTGGCCGCAACAACTGCGGGTCAGGCGCACGCTAGGTCGATTGCTGCCGCCGTAGTCTCGAGACCGGGAAGGACCCGCGCGACGGTGATCATCTGCTGCTCGCCACCCGACAGGCTGCCGGCCGGGATGCTCCGCCTGGCGGCCAGGCGCGGGAAGCGCTCGTAGGCCGCGGCCCGCTGTGCGGCTTCGGGCAGCCAGAGCCGCAGGTTCTCCTCGACGGACAGTCCGGGGAACGTGCTCCCGCCACAGGGCCGTGGTCGCCGCCTTCCAGCCGCGGTAGTCATCCCGCATCTGGACCACGTTGGCCACCAGCACGTGGTCATGGGGGTTGGGGTCACCGGCCCGGGAGGTGGCGTGGCGGGTCACCGCGTAGAGCGGCCCACTGGTGGGCAACGGGGTGGCCGCCCGACCTCGCCGGCCGCCGACCTCGCGGGTCAGGCGGTCGAGTAGGCCAGGGTGGCGTCTCGCTCGGCGTCCATGATGCGGTGCATGTGCTCGGCTCGGCCGATGACCCCGAGCTCGGCCACCGACTTGGAGGCGGCGATGACCAGCTCCATGCCTGGACGCTTGGTCGACACCAGCCGCTCGCCGGTCGTGGGGTCCTTGGCCCCGCCCGGGCCGTAGACGGCGTCGAACTGGGAGCGGGTCACCGGGCCGGCCAAACCGAGGCCGGCTGCGCCCGCTCCGCCCCACTGCACGGGCGTCTCGGGCTGTACCTTCACGGCCGCAACCTTCCGGCGGTCGCGAGCACCGTGATGCGCACTGCCCGCACCTGGCTCGACCCGGGCAGGCGCTCAGAGCCCTGATGTGCCTGGAGGAGCGGCCGGCGAGGGCGACGCCGGGCGCATGCGTCCGACATCCAGCGCTTCACCCATGGCGAACAGCTCACGTCTGGAGTGGATGCCGACCTTGGCGTAGATGTGCTCCAGGTGGGTTCGCACCGTCCGGACGGACACCGACAGGTGCGCGGCGATGTCCTTGTCAGAGGCGCCCGTGGCCGCCAGGCGGGCGATCCGCCGCTCCTGCGGGGTGAGCTCGTGTGCCCCTCGCTTGTTCCGACGGCGACCGCCGGCCGCGGCCAGCTCCTCGCCCGCTCGCCTGGCCAACCACGCGGCCCCGACGGACTCGGCCACCTCGCCGGCGCGCCGCAAGGACTCCCTGGCCTCGCGGGGGCGCCCGTCCCGTCTCAGCATGCTCCCGTGGTCGATCAGGACCTCGGCGTGTTCGAGCGGCAATGAGGCGTCGTCCAGGTAGGCGATGGCCGTGCGGTAGTGCTTGTCGGCCTCGTCGGACGCACGCCGCCGCAATGCGAGCGCCGCCTTCCCCGCGGCCGCCGCGGCCGCCGGCCACCGGCACGGCAGCTGGTCGGCCCGCTCTTCCAGCCAATGGACGACGCGCTCCGCATCGTCCACCTTGCCGGCACGGGCGTGGGCGGTCGCCGCGTGGCGGGCGAAGGGGACGATGCACGGCTCACCAATGCCGAGCTCGCCGTACCGCTGCTCGATCTCGCGGTACACCGCCGACGCATCCTTGAACCGTCCGGCGCGTAGCAGTCGCAGACCGTCGACGTGGTCGAGCCACAGGCGGCTCACCCACGTCAGGGACGCGGGGGCGGTGGCGCTCGCTCGGTGGCCTTCGTCGGCGCTGCCCTGCTCGTCGCCGAGCTCGAGGAGGGCGTAGCTCCGTATCGTTCGGGCCAATGGCTCGGCGAGCGGAACAAGGTCGGCCAGGGAGAGTAGGCGGTCGGCGATCGGGAGGCTGTCACGGACACGGGTGCGGAGAAGCATCAGCCCGCAGGGGACGCCGAGTGAGCTGACGGCGGTGACCGCGCCGACCCGCTCCGCCTCCTCCATCCCCCGGCGGAACGCCGCCTCGGCCTCCTCGAATCGCTCCGCCGCCATCGCCGTGCAGGCGTAGGGCAGCAGCACCCCGGAGAAACCCGAGCGGAGATCGGCGACGACGTCCGCGGGGGCGGCGTCGAGCAACTGCCCGCCTTCGGCCTGGCCAGGTCCGAGGCCGGCGGGGTCGCCGCACCAGAACGCGACCATCCCCCACTTGGCGTTCGCCTGGGCTTGCACGCCCTTGCTCGCTCCCCGGGCCAGCTCCTTGGCCCGGACGATCATGGGCAGGGCCGCACCCGGTCCGGCGGTCATCAGGACGGCATTGGCGTGCGACAGAATCGGCAGGACGAGGGCCTCCGGGCACTCCGGCTCGGCATGGGCCGCGGCTGTCTCCATGGTGGCGGCGGCGCTGTCGAAGTCGCCGACCGAGAAGTAGGCCCGCGACAGCATCGTCAGTGCGGACACGCGCTCGGCCAACGGAATCCCCATCTCTATGACCTGCCTGATCGTGGACGCCGCCTCCGCAGGACGGCCGGCCTCGAGGAGCGCCTGCGTCAGCTCGGTCAGGAGGGCCGGAGAGGTGGTTTCTCCCCCCAGGCGAACCGCCGCCTCCAGCCGATTGGCCGCCGACGTGGGCGCGCCCGACCGCAGGGCCCGCCGACCGGTCACGCTGAGGACGCGGATCGCCCTCGGGTCGCCCACCAGGTTCGCCCGCATGGCGTGCTCGGCCGCGACGTCATCCATCCCCCTCGCAGTCAGGGCGGTGAAGGCCCGAGCGTGGAGTCCGGCACGCACGGGGGCGGGGACGTCGTCGTACAACAGCTGCCCGAACAGCGGGTGCACGAAGACCGCGGCACCGGCGGCACTCTCGCGTGCCAACCCGCTCCGCCATACGGCTTCGGCGGCCGCCTCGGCCGCGTCTCCGTCCAATCCGGCCACTTCGCTGACCAGCTCGGGACGGAACTCGATGCCGAAGACGGCTGCCGCCTGGGCCCATCGTGTGCCCGCCGGGGAGAGGCCCGAGAAGCGTCGCAGCACGAGGGACCGCTCGTCGACGCGTACGGCGGGGCCCGCGGTATCGGTCGAGGTTGTGCCTTCTATGGCCAGTTCGCCGGCAGCCAAACCCAGAAGGAGCGGGTTACCTCCGCTCATCCGCCATGCTCGCCCGGCCATGTCCGTGGGGAACCCGCCGGGGCGCGCGGCCAGGACGGCGGCCGCGCCCTCTTCACTCAGCGGAAGGAGGTGTTCGATCGTGGCGTGGCCGCCGTTTGCCAGGCTCCAGACGACGTCGCCCGCGGCGGGGGGCCACGGTCGCAGCGAGGCGATCACCGCGATGGGCAGGCGTTCGAGCCGGCGGCCGAGGAAGCCGAGGAAGACGAGCGAGTCCGGATCCGCCCACTGAAGGTCGTCGATTACGACGACGACCGGCCAGGTGGCGGTGGCCTCGAGCCACCGAAGGGTGCGATAGAGGGCGGCGTCCCGGGCGCCCTCCTGCGGGGACACGGCGGTCAGTTGTGTGTCGTCTCCTCCCAGGCCACGTACGACCTGCACGAGGACGCCGAAGGCCAGCGACGCCTCCATCGGGTCGCATCGAGCCCGGCATACCGGCACCCGGTCGGCGGCCTGCCGGCAGATCTCGTTGAGGACGGCGGACTTCCCGAGCCCGGCCACGCCCAGGATGAAGAGGGCTCCCCCGCGGCCCGCTCGGGCGGCCGCTACGCAATCGGCCCCGGCCGCGAGGGCACGGTCGCGCTCGCGCAGGTCCTGCGGAACGTCCATCACGCGTCCACTCCTTCCCCGAAATCGATCTAAGCACGGCGGGCCGGCACCCACAAACGCCGCGTTCGGGATGTCGCCGCTGGATCGAGGCTTAGAAATCGGCGGTTTCGCCGATGCTGCCGGACGCTCCGGCTCGTACGTTGACGCACCGCCCCACATTCCGAAACGAAAGGAGGCGCAGATCCCGACCATCTCCAGCGAGGGGAACGCCCGCGCGCCGTTGCCCAACGCCCCGCCGGGTGCGCGCTCGCCGTTCGGCTCGCCCGTCGAAATTCGGGTGCTGGGACCGTTCGAGCTGGTTGTATCCGGTCGCGCTGTCCATATCGGCAGCGTGAAGCAGCGGGCTGTCCTCGCCCTCCTCGCCCTGCAGGCCGGCCAGGTGGTCAGCAGCGAGACGCTCTGCGCCGCGCTGTGGGTGCAGGACCAACCGGCGTCGCCGTCGGCGACGCTCCAGAGCCTGGTCTCGCGGTTGCGGGGCGCGCTCGGGCTGGCGGCTGGCGCGGCCCAGGAGCGTCGAGATGTCCTCCGTACTCGCGATCCCGGGTGGATTCTCGACGTCGATGCCGAAGCCGTGGATGCGCTGCACTTTGGCGAGCTCGCCGCACGTGCCCGGAAACGGGCCGGTCGGGGCGAGGTCGCCGCGGCCACGGCCGACCTAGCCGGCGCCGTCGATCTGTGGCGGGGGGCGGCCCTCGTCGACATCGTGGACGCCGGGTACCTCGGCGCCCACGCAACTCGGCTGAACGAGGCCCGCCTCGCCGCTGTCGAGGACCTCGCCGAGTTCGAGCTGGCCACCGGGCATCACGCCACGGTCTTATCGCTCCTCGAGTCGCACGTGGAGGCCAACCCCTTGCGAGAACGGGCGTGGGGTCTCCTGATGGTCGCCCTGTACCGAGTGGGGCGCCAGTCCGCCGCGCTGCGCGCCTACCAGCAGGTGCGCGCCACCCTCGGCGAGGAGCTCGGTCTCGAGCCTGCGCCGGAACTGGCCGACATCGAGGCACGGATCCTCCGCCACGACCCGGACCTCGACGGTCCGGCCGCGCCGATCTCCCGGACCAGGGGCGTCTGGGTCTCCCCCGACCATGGTGGCGCAGAGCAGGCCGCGACCCCGGCCACGAGGGCCGGTCTCGGAGTTCAGGCCACGCAGGCCGGGCTCGGTGTTCAGGCCACGCAAGCCCGTCTCGGCGTTCAGGCCACGCAGGCCGGGGAATTCTCCGACTACTCGGTCATCGTCGTCGAGGACCACGACTTCCAGCGCCGTACCGTCGTGCAACTCCTGCGGGGCCTGGGCGTCGGCAGCGTCGCTGACGCGGCGAGCGGCTCCGACGCCCTGCGGCAGCTCGAGTCCGGCCAGGTTCCCGACATCATCATCTGTGACATCGACATGCCGGGCATGGACGGCATCGAGTTCGTCGAACGCGTGGCGGAAAGAGAGCTCGCCTGCGGGCTGGTCATCACCAGCGGTCTCGAAAGCAGCGTCCTGCGCGCCGTCGAAGCGATCGGGGAGAGTCACGGCTTCCATGTGCTCGCCGCGCTCGAGAAGCCGCTGACGGCCCGGCGGCTCGGCGAAGTGCTGCGCCAGTACACACAGGTGAAGCACGACCGCCCTGTCCTGGCGCCGCGGGCCGCGGTCAGCGCCGAGGAACTGCGGTCCGGTCTCGACCGGGGCGAGGTGACCACGCAGTTCCAGCCGAGGATCGACCTCACCGTCGGAGCGATGAGCAGTGTGGAGGCGTCCGGACGGTGGGAGCCCCCCGACGGTTCGGCTGTGCCGTCCCAGGTCCTGCTCCCTGCCCTGGCGCGTGAAGGGCTTCTGGAGACGTTCGTCGAGCACGTCGTCGCCGACGCATGCGGAGTGCTCGTCGACGTGGGGCGAGCCGGCGTCGAGATCGACGGCCGCATGCGAGTGGCCATGAACGTGTCCCGGCTCCCGATATCCGACGCCCCGCTCGCCGACCGGCTCGTCGACATCGTACGCGGCCGGGGCGAGAACCCCGGCCGCTTCGTGTGGGAGCTCGACGACGTCGCCCTGGCCCGGGCGTCGGGAGCGGCGATTGCCGTGCTCACCCGGCTACGCGTGAAGGGCTTCGGGCTGTCGATGCGCCACTTGGGGACTGGCCCCGCGATCACCAGCCAGGTTGGGCGTGTGCCCCTCACCGAGCTCAAGATCGATGGGCGGCTGGTCGGTGCCGCGACACGCGACACCACCGTGTTCGCCATGCTCGAGTCTTCGCTCACCGCGGCACGAGATGCGGGCCTGCGCGTCGTCGCGGACGGTTGCGACTCGAGCGCCACCTTCGACGCGCTGCTCGCCCTCGGATGCTCCGAGGCCCAGGGCCAGTTCATCGCCGGGCCCATGGTTGGTTCCGAGCTCGCGTCGTGGGTGCTCGCCGGGCACGGCGGCGGCCGCCTCGGATGAGCGCGAGCAACGCCCCGTCGATCCGCCGCCGCCTTGCCGCACTTCTGGCAACGCTCGGAGTGCTCGTCGCCAGCCTGCTCGTCGTCACCACCCTCCAACTGCGAGCGTCCGCGGCCCAGGCGCACGCCGAGAGCCAACGCAACCGATCGGTCGCCATCGCCGACAGCATGCGGACGAGCTCGAACGACCTCACGCAGATGGTTCGCCTCTATGTCTCGACGGGAGACGCGCGGTACCGGGAGTACTACGAGCAGATCCTGGCGATCCGGGCGGGCACTGCGCCTCGGCCGATCGACTACGACAGCTCGTTCTGGGACCGGGTCCTTGCCAAGGGACCGGGATCGGTCCGGTACGGCGACCCCGAGTCACTGACCGACCAGATGCGGGCCGCCGGGTTCAGCCCGGACGAGTTCAACGCCTTGGACGCTTCCCTCCGGGCGTCGAACAACCTGGCGACGCTGGAGCTGGAAGTCATGGATCGCGTCGCCCCGAGGATCGCCCGCGGCGTCGATGGCGCGTACCTGTCAGACGTCGCGTCGGAGTATCAGCGGCTTGTCGATCCCGCCTACCTTGCGGAGAAGGGCGTGATCATGGGTGCCATCGGCGACTTCATCGCTCGCGTGGAGGCGCGGACGACGAGCACGCTCGATCGAGCACACACGACCAGTCGCACCCTCTCGCTGGTGCAGATCTGCATCGTCGGGCTGATCGTGCTCGTCGGGGCCCTGGCCATGGTGCGCGCCAGCCAGGTCCTCCTTCGACCCCTTGGCGACCTGGCGGTCGCCACCCAGCAGTTCGCCGGCGGCAACTACAAGCGGCGGGTCCACGTCGGGGGCGCCGCCGAGATGGAGGCGCTCGGGGCGGCGTTCAACACCATGGCGTCCGCCGTGCAGTCCGACGTCGAGCGCCGCGAGCACGCCGAACGTGAGGCGCACGACGCGCGGCTCGCCGCCGACGAGGCCAACCAGGCCAAGTCGACGTTTCTCGCCGCCATGAGCCACGAGATCCGCACGCCGATGATCGGCGTCACCGGCATGCTCGAGGTGCTCGCCCAGACCGATCTCGACGCCGAACAGGAAAGCATGCTCGCCACGGCACAGGGGTCGGCGCAGGTACTGCTGCAGATCATCGGCGACGTCCTCGACTTCTCCAAGATCGAAGCCGGAAAACTCGAGCTGTCACCGGCACCGTTCATGGTGCGCCCCTTGGCCACCGCGGCGGTGCAGACGTTCTTCCACACCGCGTCGTCCAAGGGCCTGTCGATGAGTTGTCGGGTGGAGGACGACGTGGCCGCGGCCCACATCGGCGACGGCCTGCGCCTCCGCCAGATCCTGAACAACTTCATCTCCAACGCGGTGAAGTTCACGCCGTCGGGCACGATCGCCCTCACGGTGCGCGTGTGTGACACCGACGACGGCGGCGGGACCCAAGGCCTCGAGTTCTCCGTGGCCGACACCGGGATCGGGATCGAGGCCGAGAGGCAGCGCGAGCTCTTCCAGGAATTCACCCAGGCCGACGCCTCGATCGCGGCGCGATCGGGTGGCACCGGATTGGGCCTGGTGATCTGCCGCCGTCTGGCCACGTTGATGGGTGGCGACGTGAGGATGCACAGCGTCGTCGGTCAGGGAACGACCCTCTTCCTCACCGCCCGCCTTCCGGTCGTCGATCCCGAGGCCGTTGACCTCGGCGTCGTGACCGCGTCGGGCGGCGCGCCCGTCCTGGTGAAGCGGGCGAAGCCGAGCCGGGAAGAGGCCGAGCGGGAGCGCAGCGTGGTCCTCCTGGCCGAGGACCATCCGATCAACCGGCGCGTGGTCGTCCATCAACTCGGCATCATCGGTTTCCACGTCGACACTGCCGAGGACGGGCAGCAGGCACTTGAATTGTTCGCCCGGAGCGCCCGGTACGGGCTGGTGCTCACCGACCTCAACATGCCCGTCATGGACGGCTTCGAACTGGCCGGAGCCCTTCGCCGACTCGAGGCCGAGGCCGGCCTGCCCCACGTCCCGATCGTGGCGTGGAGCGCGAACGTCCTGCCCGGCGAGGCGGAGAAGTGCGTGGCCGCCGGGATGGACGACTTCCTCGGCAAGCCCGCGCCCATGCCGGTGCTGGCTGACATGCTGCGGCGCTGGGTGCCCCACCTCCGATGGACGGCCGCGGAAACCGGCGACGCCTCCGTCGCTCCCGCCGAGGACCGCACGGCGCCGGCCGCCGACGAAGTCATCGACAGCGCTGCCCTGGACGAGATGACCGGCGCCGACCCCGAGCTGGCGGCGACGATCCTCGCGGACTACGTCGGCTCATCACGTTCCGACATGGCCGCGCTCGGCGCCGCCCTCGCCGCCCGTAACGAGGAGGAGGTGCGCCGCCACGCCCACCGCCTGCAAGGTGCCAGCGGAATGGTCGGCGCCCGCCAGGTGGCCTCGCTCGCCGCCCGGATGGAGGCGGCCGCGGGATCCTCCGTCGAGGACTGGGGCGTCCTGCGCGCCATGGCCGACGACCTCGACCTCGCGGTGGCCCAGGTCGAGGCGCTGGTCGGCTCGGCCCGGCCCGCCCGAAACCGATGAAGAAATCGTGGACTTCGCCCGCATGGTGGCCCTCCTGACCGGGGAGCTGCATTGGTCTGCGGGTGTCGACCTCGGTCACTCCCCGAGCGGCCGGCGAGGCCCGTCAGCGAACGGGAGTCGCTCAGCCAACGGGTCGACCGCCAGCGGCACGCGCGCTGGACGCAGGGCTCGCATGGACGACGAAGGCTCCACCGCCGTCACCTGGCGCCCCGGCGGCTCATACGCGCCGGCTCCGCTGCCGACGTTCACCTCCGTCCGAGAACCTCCGAGCGCCGTGTCGATCACCGCGGCGATCGACGGCTCCGGCGTTCGGTACTCGGTGTAGGCAGCTCCGACCAGCCCGTAGGCAGCGTCTCCGGCACTGCCGTCCTCGCTTCGTGTGGGCACCACCCCATCCTGCCCGGTAGGCATCACCAGCCCGAGCGACAATCCGGCGCCGGTCGTCCGCGTCGTGGGGTGGCGGGCTCGAGTCCGAAGAGAATGGAAAAGGGCCCGGTCGCGATCGGCGCGACCGGGCCCTCTCGTTCAGTACAAAAACATGCCGCACCCGTCGACCAGATGGAGGACTGTGAGTCCCACGTAGGTAGACGCCGAGATCGCCTGGTCGTTTCCGATGACGTTGTTGCTCAGGTCCGGGTCAGGCACCTGAAACCGCTCGCAGGTATCGGCCCAACCGCCGATAAGTCCATTCGCGAGAACCACGTAGTCGCCCCTCAAAAGCTCAAGGCCTGCGCCCCCCACCACGGAGACGGACGACGCTCGATGTTCCCACTCGTCCGGAAGGTTGTACGGAGATCCAAGGATGTAGTTGGGCTGGATTGGGACGATGTAGTAGTCGCCGTCGTAGTTGGCGCCGTCGAAGATGACGCCCTGCGGAGGACATGCGACATTGATGCGAAGTGACGACGCGCGCTGGCGGATCGGGTTGTTCGCGAAGTTCGTGTCGTCGGCGTTGAATTGCTCGCATAGCCCGTTGTAATTCGCCTGGTCGTACAGCGAGACAAAGGTTCCCGGCTGAAGCGTCATCGACTCGGCCCGGTCCGAGAAGCCATACGCCGCAAGGTCCGGGATGCTGGTGAAGAACTGCTGGTAGCTGCCGCCGTAGTTGGGGTCATCGTAAAGGCGCGGCGGGCACGCCTGTCCGACCTTCAGCGACGTGATGGTGTCGTTCCCGATTGGGTTGTCCCGCAGATCGGCATCGTCGGAGCGCAGGTTCTCGCAACGTCCTCCGAAGCCGCCGTCCACATAGACGGAGACGACCGTGCCGGACGGCACTCGAATCGAGGACGCGCGGTCGTTCCAGTCGGAGCCGACGTTGGAGTAGCTCCCGGCCGCGAAACTTCGGCTTGCGCCGCCGTAGTTGATGTTCTCGTACACGACGACCGTACCCGCAACCTGGGCCCCGGCGGACCCGGTGAGGCCCAAACCGAGCGCCAGTATCATGGTCGTCAGCGCCAACGCCGCGAGCCTGAGCCGGCGAGGCTCCGACCGGCGAGGCTCCGACCGGCGAGGCCGTTCGATGGTCTGCATGTCATCCTCTTTCTGTTTCGTAGGGGCTACGTCGTGCCGGCGAGTTCCCAGCTGGGAAGCGACTGCGGATCTCGCCCTTCGGATCGGGTGCACGACGTGACTCTGCTCCACAGGGTTTGCGCCGGCCTTGCGCGTCCTTGCGCCGCAACTCTGCCCTCCACACGAGGCGTCGTCGACGCGCAAGGACGACGCAAGGACGGCGCAAGCGTCCCGAGTAAGAGTCGGGCGAATGCTCGCGGGGACGACAGCAAATGTCGTCCGGATGCGGGTGGCCTAAAGGAGGGCAACCAGTGCGCATGTATCGATGGGTGAAACTCGGGGTCTCATCGGCCACCGTGGCGGCGACGCTGGCCGTCGGCGGCGTCGCCCACGCGGCGACGGAGACCGACGTCGCGCTGCACGCGGCGACGACAGCGACAGTGTTGGGAGTCACCGCCCCAACGTGCACGGCCGGTTCTGGGCCGGACAAAGCGGTCGACGGCGCCAGCTCCAACATCTACACCGACAAGTGGTGTGTCCCGACCGGCCAGCCGACGCTCACGATCAACCTCAGCGGCAGCGCATATGGCTACTCCGTCAGCCACATCGTCGTGAAGCACGCCGGCGTGGCCGGCGAGAGCGCTACCTACAACACCCGGGCGTTCCGGCTGCGCGTCGTGCAGACGTCAAGTTCGACGCCGCTCACCGTCGCCACGGTGACCGGCAACACCGCAAACCAGACGAGCAACACGGTCAGCGTGGGCAACGTCTCCCAGGTGCAGCTCCTCGTCGATCAGCCGACGCAGGCGGCGGGCGCGACGTCAGCGACCCGAATCTACGAGGTGGAAGTTTGGGGAACGCCGTCGACAACGGCGGCGCCCCCATCGACGAGCACGTGCCTCCTGCCGGGACAGAAGCTGATCAATCCTGGCTTCGAATCCGGTGACCTCCCGTGGACCGCGACACGCGGGACGATCCAAACGACCGCGCCAGGTGGAGAAGCTCCCCACTCCGGTACTCGCGCTGCGTGGCTCGCCGGCTATGGCACGACGCACACCGACACGGTGTCGCAAACCGTCGTCATCCCTGTCGGCTGCAAGATCTCGTTGGCGTTCTGGCTGCACATCGACACGGCGGAGACGACTACGACGACGGCCTTGGACCAACTCACGGTGAGCGTCAACTCCACAACGATCGCAAGATTCTCCAATCTCAACGCGGCACCCGGTTATGTGCTGCGAGCGTTCGACGTGTCCCAGTTCGCAGGCTTGACGGTGACCCTCAAGTTCACTGGCACCGAGGATTCGTCTCTCCAGACCTCCTTCGTTATCGATGACGTGGCCATAGAAGCGTCGTAGGCCAACCCCCTCAGACGCTGCCTCCGGCGGCAACGGGACCGGTCGGCCCCGTTGCCGCCGCCAGGACCACAGCGCCGCGCAACGGGAACCCTGAGAAACCAGTCTGGTGGCCGAGGAGAGCGTGAGCGGCGAACGAGCGGAAGGGAGGCGGGCGGCGGCCTCCACGGGAGGCCCGTAACAGGGGCCAAACGTGGATACCGGGTCGGTGCTCGGCGCCGGTGCACGCACCTGAACGCGAGAAAGGGCCCCGGTATCCGGGGAGGGATCTCTGGTACCAAGACCCTGAGAGACGAGGGGGCGCTTCTCAGCCGGCCTGCAGTCGAAGGGAGTCGCAACGGCGAGAGGCGAGTGGATTGTTCCGACCCTTGGTCAGGTGACCTTCTCCGAGTGGGCCAAGCGATGGGCCTCGACAATCGTGGACCTCCGGCCCTCCACGCTGGCTCACGACCGGGGGATGATGCGGACGCACCTCATCCCGGCGTTCGGTCCCGTGCCGCTCGCAAGGCTGACCACGGTCGACGTCACAGCGTGGATCGCCGCTCAGACGTCCGTCGGCCGCCTCTCGCCCGCGACGGTCCGCAAGGCGGGCCAGATCCTGGCCAAGATCATGAAGCCGGCCGTCGACTCGGGGCTCGTCGCCCGGTCTCAATGCACGAGCGTGAAGCTCCCGGCCGAGCAGAGCCGCGCGATCCAGGAACGCATGGCCATAGCTCGGTGATGGTGACCCTGGACCGGTACGGGCACCTGTTCGAGGGCCTCGACGAGCGCATGGCGCAGGGCCTCGACGCCATGTGGCGTGAAAATGTCGCGGCCTCACGGCGGCCTGGGCGCGGCCTGGAGGTCGTTCCGTTGGCCCGCTAAGCGGTAAAACCGCATGTCAAAAGCCAGCGAACACGGACCGCGACTTCGTCATCCGAATAGCCCAGCCGATCGTAGAAGCCGAGTACCTCGGCATTCCCTTGACGGATCATCACGTTCACCTTCACGGCGCCCTGTTCCCGGAGCCAACTTTCGGCTTCGCACATCATGCGACGACCAAGTCCCGCCCTTCGTCGGGGTCGAGATCACCGCCAGGTAGTACACCCATCCGCGGTGGCCATCGTGGCCGACCATCACAGCGGCGATGAGGTCGGCGCCGTCGAAGGCACCGAGCACGGCGGATGTGGTATTGCGGAGAGCGCGTTCGAGTCGCCCACCGGGTCGTTCCAGGGCCGCGTCAGGGCCGCTTCGTGCCAGAGGGCGACGACGGCGTCTCGATCCTGGGCGGTCAGCTCTCGAATCTGCACGCGCAGATTCTCACCGACGGATTCGGTATCCTCTAACGCCGCGACGTTCATTGTCTCGCACCGCCCCTGATCGCCGGCTAGGTGATCCGTCTTCATGGCCCGAGGGACCGGAATGCGAACTTTCTCAAGCGCGCCAGAGCGATCCATCGGCAGCCGCAACATCATCCAGGCGCCGCTCCTGGCAACCAGGCATATCGAACGATCTGCTCGGCTCCAGCCAATCCAGCCTCAGCCGCGACCGAGATACCGATCGACGGTAATGGGCGCCGTCCCGCCGGGGTCCCGCACGGGTACGTGTGAACCCAGCTTCGATCCTGACCGCCGAGTATGGCGCTATTGCCCGCGGTTTTCAGCCCGCGGCCCTCGCGTCATTCTGTTGTGTGTGTCCGCGCGTCCGCCTCAAACGATTGGGTTGTTTCTTAGAACAATGAGAGCGCTTGACACAAGTCGATCCTCAAGTTTGCGTCGCTCTCTCGAGGACCATCTTTCGAACGGTACTCAACTCGAAGGAAGGGCCCGGATCGTAGAGTCGAAACGTTTCTCCTCTGCCCGTCGTGATAACAAAGAAGTGCATCATCAAGAAGGATGCCCAGCGGTCCTGCCATCGACCAGGCCCCAGGCGCTCTCCCCTATAGGAAAAGCCGGTGGGCGTCCTTATGTCAGAGACGGCCCTGATCGTACCCCACTCGCGGAACTCCAGGGCCGAATACCAGTATTTCCGCAACTCGATTCCATTCAGGCGAAGCACTGCCTGAGGGCGACGGTCAACGGTCCGTGCCACGCTCAGAACAAAAAGAAGAACCGCGAACAGTGCAATCAATACGGAGGCTGTGAAATGAAGCAGGCTCCGTCCAGTCAGATAGATCAGAACGGCGGCGCCGGCGAAGGGGGCTACGCCAACAGCAAATCGCCCGATTACCGCAGCACCTCTTGGGTGTGGAACGATCGTGCTTGAGTTGTCGCCTACCTCCATCGACGTGTCCTGTTCTCGCTCGTCCTGTGTCGAACTGCCGGTTCCCGCTGGACCTTCCATCGTAGACCCTCGTTCTTCAGATCACTCGGCCATACGTCGGACTGAGCGTGGAGTCCCCGGTTCCAAACGCCACCTCGAGCCGCCCGAATCGACGGGATTGTGCGCCCCACCCCGGCTTGGCAGCTCATCGTGCACGGTGAGGGTGTACTCCGAGCGTCGAACCGGCACCTCCTGGTGAGAGGGCTGCCACACCGCCGATTCGGAGCGGTGTTCAGGACCGTCTTTCCTTCAGTAAGGCCGTCGATGTGTGCGCGTTGGCCGCAGGATGCTAATGCCACCTGAGGTTTCAGCCATACTGGAGCGACGCACGTCTAGTCATCTATTTATCCCACTCAAGGAGATGACTGAGATCGAGTTCGAAGATCGCAGCGCCGAATCCGGACCCAAATCGGGCGATCGAGCTGCCCTCGGCAGCGCGCGCTTCGTATCCGCGCCGTAGCATTTTCTGCATGTTCAGGGGAAGCAGGTGAACGGAGGGAGCGACAAGGTCGAGACGACTCTGTTGGACGAGCCGTTCGAACATAGCGGACGGATTTGTCACAAAGGCGTGACTGATCTGCCACTCGGTCAATGCGAACATTTTCGAGGGATCAGAACCGAACGCGTCGAGGAACGGCAACGCTACTGTACCTAGAAGGTGTCTCACTTCTCGCACGCTTGGTAGGAACCCGTCCCCCCAGAGGTTCCATTCCTGAATCGATCGTGCCCCGGTCAGATAGCTTAGGTCGCACCCCGCCACGAAGTCGTTGTGGGGAGTTGGGCGCCCCGCTTCCCGCCGCCACCCTTCCAGCTCCCTCGATCGGATATTGATAACGACCCACATCGTCACTGATCGGCCGATCTCATTAAGGCGGCTCGTTTGGAAACAGATGTTGTGAGATAGGCCTTCGTGCGACCGTGTAAGTTCTCGCTTTGATTTCAGCCATTTGAAATCGCTGAGACGAGAGTCGGCTCCAATCTGTTCACAGGCGCTCAAGAAGATGTCCGCCGTCTTTCCGGCCGTCGTGGGAGCCGCGATCGGCGGACAGTCGTCATCAGGACTCGTAACAATGCGACGCGATTTCTTCATTCCCTCACGCTACCGCTGACGGTAAGGAACTCTGATTCCCCACCCCGTCCTTGCTCAGCGTCCCTGCGCAGCGTCGAGCAGAAGGGCGGCCATTTCCTCGATGAGTGCGGCCTCCTCATCGCCCAGTGGCGGGTCGCGGGCGATTGCGTAGAGAGGAGGTCGAGCGAGGTCACGAGGGACGGGTCCTTGCAGAACTCCGAACCACGAGGATGGTTAAGCCTTGGCCTCACCCGTCCTGGAGCAGACAGAACGACTAATCTGTGCGGCCTCGTTGACGACCTCAGGACGCCGGCCGATCGGACGGATCGACGGTCTCCGTGCGCTATTGCCGCGGGCTCGTCCGAGCTCACGGGATCCCGCTCGTCTGGTCTCTAACCCGCCGCCCTCCAACCGGCTAGGCGCTGGTTCTTGCGGCGGTATACCTGCACTCGATCGGCCATGCTTCCAGAATGCCCCGCACACGACGGTAGTATTGCGGAGCGCAGAAGGACCCATGGGGTGGCCGGGCACCCGGCTCGTAGGCGTCGTCAGCCGGGCAGATCGACGGATCCGGAGCGATTTCTTTGTGGTCAGGGTTCCGGCGATGATCCCTCGGAAGGATTCGTGTGCGACCCTGGATTTGTGCTTCCTCGGGTTCCTGCTCCCCCACCACCGAGACCAAGTGGACCGGGACAAGCTGCTGCCAACCTGCTGACCGTGGTCATGGCCCTGGCCGCCGGAGTCGCATCACTTCTCTTCCTAGCTGCCGTCATCTCTGTGGCGAAGGGACCCCACACGGGCCGTGGCGTGATCGAAAACCACCCACTGCCCTCCGCCATCGTGCTAGCCGCGGTCGGCGCAGTCGCTGTTCTGACGACACTTGGTCTTTGGAAGAGGCGCCCTTGGGCGTGGTGGGCCAGCCTGGTGGAACTGTGCGCCGGCCTCGCTGTCCTCATCTTGTCGGTGGCTCATGTGTCCCCCGGGGCGAACGACCATACAGACGCGAGCGGGATGGCCGCCATGAGTTCGGTGTTCATCGCGGTGATGGTCGTCGCCTTGCTGGTTGTCTTGCTCATGCCGGTTACACGTAAAGCGTTTCACAGCCCGTAACCTGGTGAGACCGAGGCTGGTCAGGAAGGCGCTCGAGACGGGTGAGACGCGCAGAAGCGGACTGAGCTGAGTGGGAACCGATCGGCATGGGCCTCGGGAACCGACATCGAGCCTTCCACGAGGTGGTCACGATCCAGGTACGAAAGGCTGACAACGCCGAGTGCCACCATTGTACGACCGTTGCTCCGACAGACGTACTGCGATGGTCTACGGCCTAAGTTCGCGGAGACAGGGACACATCAGTCTGTTGGTCGGACCAGAGGAGGTGGCATGGCAGTCAGCGGTTTCAGAGTCGGCATCTATGTGTTCAAGGACGTCGAGATCCTCGACTTCGCGGCGCCCCACGGGGTGTTCTCAGTGGCGCGGCGTTTCGATCCCGAACTCGAGGCGTTCCTGATCGCCGATGCGATGCGTCCGGTACAGGCCCAGGCGGGATTCACGGTGCTGCCCAACTATTCGTTCTCCGACCGGCCGGCCATGGACGCATTTGTGATTCCCGGTGGATTCGGGACGCGACAGGAGATCCGCAACGGTCGCCTCCACGAGTTCGTCCGCAGCCAGCCCGAGGAAACGCTGTTGACCAGTGTCTGCACCGGCTCCTGGGTCTACGCCAAGATGGGGCTGCTCGACGGGCTACGGGCCACGAGCCGCAAGGAACCCGACCGGGTGGAGGCCAAACCACCGGGCAAGGTACCGATCGACCGGCTGGCCGACATCGCGCCCACCTGCCTGATCAGCCGGGCCCGGGTGGTCGACGCCGGGCGGATCATCACCGCGGGCGGCATCGCCTCCGGGATGGAGCTGGGTTTCCACCTGTTGCGCCGGGCCGGATACCCCGAGGACCTGATCCGTGAGGTCGCCCGGGTCATGGAGTATCAGGACGCCTACGAGCTCTACCGCGAGGACCTGGAGATAGCCGATCCCGCCGTCGAACCAACTTCCTTGGAGCCTGAGGATTCGGCTCGACGGCCGAGCCGTTGAACTCGAGGCGACGACGCTGGTAAAGACGCATCGGAAGCGGTCCGATTCATCGTCCACCCCGAGAACAAATGACCGGAGTTGCGGGATCGGAGTTAGAACCCTGATACAAAATGGTCCCTCGGCGCGGCCTGCGCCGACGAATGCCGGGGTGCCCAAGGCCGACATCATCGCCGACGAGGAGCCGTGCAGCCCCGTGTCCACCCAGCGCATGGCGACGGACCAGTGGCGCCATTTCGACAGGCTGCGGCGCCATCCGGCCGGGTTCGTGGCCATCGGCGACTCCATCTGCAGCTTCAACCCGGCCTACGGCCAAGCCATGATCTCGGCGGCGCAGCAAGGGGTGGCCCTCGGTCGCTGCCTCGGTCACCTCGAGGTGACGACCTTGGCCGCGGCCCGGCAGAACACGCGCGCCAGCCGCGGGGAATCGCGCCCGCCCATGGGCCATCGCCGCGGGCGGGGACTTCTGCTTCGCAGAGACTACGGGGCCAAGCCGCCCATGGTCGACCGCCTGAACCGGTACCTCAGCCGGCGAGAATCGCGTCGCAGCACGACCCGAAGGTGGCCGGCGCCATGCGGGAGGTGCAGCGGCTGCTGGCGCCCCCTCCGGCGCTGATGAAACCCCCGGTCCTGGTACGGGTGCCACGCCACGCCAAGAGGGGGCCGACGGCGACGCCCGTTCCCTGGCGGCCGGCGAGGTTAGCGATCTCGCAGCAGCGAGCGGTACCTGATGTTCTCGTTCCTGACTCGCTGGTTGAACGCCCCGATGAGGTCCTGGCGCTCCCGGTCCATGGCCGCGGCCGTGGTCTCGCCCCGGCAGAAGCGCTCGTAACTCTGCTGCAGGGCGGCGTCCAGCACCGCCTCGTGCTCCCGAAGGCGTTGCAGCGTGGTCGGGAGCTTCTTGGGCGCCCGGCGGGGCGGCCTCGGCAAACGCGGATCGCCCTCACTGTCGGCGTCGATGGCTGCGGACGGGGTCTCCACCGGCCGCACCACTTCATCAGCGCTGGTGTAGTAGTCCGCCGCCTTGTTGACGGCGACGGCGGCCAGCCGGACACGCTTCATGCACCGCTGCTGACATTCCTCCTTCAGGCAATAGTCGTAGCCGAGCGCCGCCCGATCGCGTGCGACCACGTCACCACAGTTCCGGCACTGCAACCCAGGTTCTCTCCCATCTTTCTCGAGTCAACGTAAATAGAACGCCACAGGCGTCGGGGTTCTTCCCAGTCGGCGTGCGACGGTGCAGTTTGGCCCACACTCGTCCTGGCCGGGGCGCCGTACCGGGGTCGGCCACGCGGGCGCGGTGGCAGTTGCCGACACTCTGTTAATCGTCCTGCCGAAGGGTGGCTTTCCCTTCAGTTCGGGACGTTACGCTGCCGGGTCGCCGGAACGGCGCTGCGTCCCCAAGAAGCCGGGGGACCCCGTTCGTACTGACCGTACACCGCCTGTCAGACTGCACTCCTTTCCGTCTCCTCGAAAAGTCATTACTTGTCTCTTGAATACAAGTAGATCTGATCCAGAACACCCATCTGAACGGTCGGAGCCGCTCGGTCCCTGGCGCCGGATCCACCCAGAACGACGGGATTGTGCGCCTCCGTTCCGCCTCGGCGACGCCCCTCGCGGTCCAGCGGGTGGTGATTGTGCTGCTGTGTAGCCGCGGCACGGCCGGCCATGGTCAACGGCCGCCCCCAAGGACTCGGTCGCGCTGTTCGACGGCCGGACCACCGTAGGGATAGTCGGCGGGCGCGGGATCGCTCTTTTCGTCGAGCTCCGCCACTTCCTCGGCGTCGAGCAGCACCCCGACGGCCCCAAGGTTGTCCTCGAGTTGCGCCACCGTTCGGGCCCCGAGGATAACGGATGTGACGGCGGGGCGGGCGACCAACCAGGCCAGGGCGACCTGAGCCATGGAGGTACCCCGGCGCTCGGCGATGCGGGCCGCGCAGTCCACGACCTCCCACGTCCGCTCCACCCGCCGCCGCCGCTCGTACGCTTCGACCCCTCGTTCGGGGTTTTCACCCAGGCGGGTGGCGCCCGTCGGGTGCTCATCCCGCCGATATTTGCCGGTGAGCCAGCCGCCCCCGAGCGGGCTCCACGGCAGCACCCCGAGACCGGTGGACTGGCACGCCGGGATGATCTCCCACTCGACCTCGCGAACGAGCAGGTTGTACTGGGGCTGGAGGGTGACCGGCCGGGTCACACCCAGCCGGTCGGAGGTATCCACCGCCTTCTGGACCTGCCACCCGGTGAAGTTGGAGAAACCGATGTAGCGCACCTTGCCCGTCCGGACTGCATCCTCATAGAACCGCAACGTCTCGTCGATCGGAGTCCATGGATCCCAGGCGTGGGCCTGGTAGAGGTCGATGACATCGCTCTGGAGCCGGCCCAGGGACGCGTCCAGCGCCTCCGAGAGATGGCGGCGCGACAATCCGCCCCCATTTGGATGCGCCGTGGTGGGGAAGCGGCCCTTGGTCGCGAGCACGATCCGTTCCCTCACCGAGGTCGGTACCTTTCGCAGCCACCGTCCGATGATCTCTTCGGATGACCCGCCGCCGTACACGTCGGCCGTGTCCACGAATGTCCCGCCCGCGTCGACGAAACGATCGAGCTGCTCGTGAGCAGCGCTTTCATCGGTTTCTGCCCCGAAGGTCATGGTGCCGAGGGCGAAGGTCGAAACGGCACAGCCACTGTTTCCGAGTGTTCGATACTCCACCGGCCTGACTCCTCCTGTTCGGCGCCTTCCCCGCGGGGAACCTCAACAGCATCTCCATTGCACGGACGGGCAAAACATGGGGTGCCGTTAAGGAACGTGGCACCACCCGACAGGTAGGGTCCGGCGCCAACATCACCGCGCTACACGCGGGCGCCTGGACGGCCGCCGCAGTGCGATGTGGGTTGTCATCTATCGAGGAGCGCTCGATGTCAAGAATGCGGAGGTCTTTTTTCCGGCTCGTTTGCGCCCCGCAGGGGCGGGGGGTTCCATTTTCTGGGCGCGACAAAGTAGGGCGATCAAGGCCGGCCGGAGGCCGCCGGTAGGGAAGCCTTGACGGTCCGGGCATTAGCGGTGGGGATAATGGATGTCGAAGCCGCTGTGCGGCTTCGTGGTCGCGCCGTTCCCCTTGGGGGGCGCGTTGCGTGCCTTCTCCAGGATGATCCCCGTCGCAGTCTGGTATGGGTACGGTGCGCAACTCGTCGTCGAGCCGATCGTGAACATCGACGACTCCCCGGGGGCCATGTCGCCCGGGGACAGGTAGGAGAGGTAGAACAACTCGTCGCCCCTCAGGGGCGTGGGTTGGGATGCCGCGGGCCTGGTGGCGACGGCCTTCGGGTAGCCGCTCAGGAGGCAGCGTGTCGCGAGATGTTGGTCGCGGCGACGAACAGAGTATTGGTCCCAGTTGCCCCGTTTTCTTCTCGGAAGGAGAGCCTGACATCGTTGGCGCCACAGCCGGGGGCGGTGGTGGGCCATCCCGGTCTCATACGTGCGGCGGCGACCTCGGACCACGGCACCATCCGCTGATGGTTGGCTGTGCAGGCCGTGACGGCGCCACATAGCGTCAGCATCACCATGACGGCGTTACCGCCGCCCTTGAGTGAATGCCTGGACCGTGTTCGTCCCCTCGCGCCGCTTCTAGCCTCTCGACCTCCCGTGACTGTGCAGACATCCAGCATGGAGCACTGGTTCCAGTCTTTTCCAACAAAGCCGGCCTCGTCTCCGCGACGAGGAGACCGACCGATTCATCTGGGTGGTCACAACGATCGATCTGCCCCTCTTCCGAAGGTGCCAGAACAACGGTTCCGTAGCGCCGCGAGGCCCCTCTCTGAGCCTCTGACCCCTGGCCAAGTGCTGCGCTCCGCGATCCGGTTTCGGGGACTTTCCTGGCGCTGCCACTGTCATTTTCCGGTCGTTCTACAGGTTGATGGGAAGAAGCTAGAGCCCCAACACCGCGATGTTCGGTCTTTGGTCCGCCCGTCCCGGGTTAGGGGACCGGCTGTAGCGTGGCCGCCACGGCCTCGGGATCGGCGCCTCCGACGACCAGCTCGTCGAAGTTGGTTCCTTCGAGGCGCACCCGCACGCCCCGCGGGGTGTCGTGGTGGACGACCGCGAAGATCCTCTTGCCCTTTATCCGGAACGTTCCGGCCTCGACGACACCGGGGATCCTGGTGCCGGGCGTCTTAAATCCGCGCCACCCGATCGCGCCATGGGCGTCTTCGAGCACCTCAACGCCCCGGACCGACGAAAGAGGCACCCGCACATCGCGATTAAGCGTCTCGGCCTTCTCCCACGCGCTCAGCTCCAGGACCAGCTCGTTGCCTTCGACCTTCAGATCGGCCACTGGACCTCCTCTATTGTTACTACTACTATGAATGATACCGCAAATGCGAACGTTGCTTCGCTAGGGTGCACTGATGGCGAGCGCCGACCTGCTGTTACATCCCGTGCGGCTGCGTATCGTCCAAGCCTTTCTGGGGGACCGGGCCCTGACCACCAGTCAGCTCGCCAAGGAGCTCTCCGACGTCCCTGCCGGCAGCCTGTATCGCCACGTCGCCCGGCTGGTCCAAGCCGGGGTCTTGGCCGTGGTGGCCGAGCGGCGGGTCCGCGGCGCCGTGGAACGGACGTATGTGCTCAGGCTCAGCACCGCCCAACTCGGGCCGGCCGAGGCGTCGGACATGAGCCGCGACGACCAACGGCAGGCCTTCATGGCCTTCGTCGCCGGATTGCTCGGTGATTTCGACCGCTATCTCACCCGGGACCAGCCCGACCTGCTTCGCGATGGCGTCGGCTATCGCATGGCCGGACTGTGGCTGTCCGACACCGAGTTGGCCGAGTTCGTACGCGACCTCGTCGTCGTCGTCCAGCGACAGCTGACCAACCCGCCTGCGCCGGGGCGTCGTCGGCGCGTCGTCGCCGGAATCGTCATGCCCGGGGCCGAGGAGGCACAGCCGGCGCCCATTCCCCCGCCGGTTGCCGGGTCGCCACGTTGAGGCGGGTCCATACGTTGATGTTGGCAATGAGGTCGACCTCATCTTGCGAAATGAGGTTGTCGACGCCTACCTGGCCGCCTCGCGAGGGGGGGATTTCGACGCCCTGGTGGCGGTTCTCGATCCCAATGTTGTGCTCCGAGCCGACAAAGTCCCAGTGTCGATGGGCGCGTCGGGAAGCAGTGCGAGGTGCGCCCGCGGTAGCCAACCAAGCCCTGGCGCATCGGGCCGCCTTCGCCCGGGCCGGCGATGGTGTATGGATCGGTGGGCCTGGTGATCGCGCCGCGCGGGTGGCTTCTGATGGTGATCGGCCTCACGATCGTGGGTGACAACATCACCGAGATCGACGTGATCGCCGAGCCCGACCGCCTCTGCGGTCTTGAACTAGCGGTCATCGACCACTGATCGACTCGTCGCCGTCCGCCATGACGACGTCGAGCCTGCCGGTCCACATCAGCGACGAGTGGAGCGCCGTCAAGGTAGGCCGCCCCGCCCGACACGTCGGTGTCCGGCGCCAACTCACCCCGGATGTCATACCCCTTGACTTGTTCAAATGACAGTGATGTGATCCAAGTCCGTGCATGGCATCGGTGCCAGGCCCGAGGAGGCGTTGATGAGTGAGACGACTATGACCAAGGCCCTGGCCTTCACGCTCCTCCGCCACGCCGAGGACTTCCCCTGGCGGATGCAGGATATCGGGCTGATGGGGCTGCGCCTGGACGAGCGGCGGGAGTACCGCCTTCACGTTTGGAACCCGAGCCTGAGCGATGGGGACCCGCCCATCCACGACCACCCCTACGACTTCACCTCGGCCATCATCGTGGGCGAGCTGACCAACACCCGATACGTGGAGAACGCTGCGGGCGACGAATACATCCGCTTGCGATACTCGCTGCCCGACGAGGAACAGCGCCGATCGGACACGGTGAGGCTGTCGGCGGCGGCGGAAACCCTCCATGAGGGCGACGAGTATCGTCAGCTCGCCCATGAGCTCCACACCAGCTGGCAACAGCCCGGGACGGTGACGCTTATTCGGTGCTCGTGGGGCGAGGCACGCAAACTCACGGTCTGCCTGCAAGACGAAGCCTCCTGGCGCTCGGGGCGAGCTCGGGATGCGACACACGAGGAGATCAAATCGATAACCGCGATGGCTCTGGAGTGGTTCTAGGCCCGCCGCCTTGCCGCCGTGATCCTCCCCAAGGATCGCGACACCTGTTTCATCACCATCCGCCGTGGGGGGACGCTCTCGGACTCCGAACATCGGCCCTGTAGTCCTCTTCGCCGTAGGAATCCTGGCCGCCTGTCGGCTCTTCGGGCGCAGGACCCTGTAGCAGCTCACCAACCTCGCGGGCTCCAATTGGCTCGCCAGATGGACACATCCGGGCGGATTGGCGACAGCCGACTGCCGCTGCCTGGGGGCGCGTAACGACGGGAGTGTGCGGCCTTAAATGGGTGGGAGGGCCGCCAAGATTGCCGATCGTGCCGGGCCAGCGAGCGAGCGAGACCCGGCTCGCGCCGGTGCTCGTGGGCAGCTGATTGGGCCACACTGGAGAGATGTCGAACGACGAAACGCCAACCAGGATTCACGTCTCGTGTTCGAAATGGGCCCTTGTCATCGTTTGGGTCCAACTGGCAAGCACGATCGTCGTGGTAGGCGTGTTCGCGGCCACCGCTACGCTTTTCGTCTCCGTCGGCAAAGCCGTGCTGGTCTCGGTCCTCGCTGGTGCGGCTGGATTAGCTGCTTTCTGGTTCGCGCATCAACAATATTTCGTCCGTGTACTCGATATTGTCGACCGTGAGGCCAGCGTTCGGCGCGTTATCGGCCGCGGTGTCACGCTCGACCTGGGCGACAGATCGAGCCTTGTCCCCAGGGCCCGCAATATCGGGGTACCTGGAGCACCCGACCGGGCGATGGTCCTCACTGATGAACGCGGTCGGTCCGTGAACCTCGACCGGGCTTACCTAGATCTCAATGAGCTGATCGACTATTGCAGCGCGATCCCCGGTATGACAGTCATCCGCCCCGCCGGTATCGCGGCGGGGAGTCTCATTGGATGAGCGCTGCCCCGAGAGCACCGGGTCGCTGAATCCCGTCATATCCGCCGAACAGGGCGCGTCAAACGCCACTCCGTCGTGCGGCCCCTGTCCAAGCGTAAGCCCATGAGCGTCAATCTGGCCCGTTTCGCTAGGTCGGGAACTCCTCCGGCCGAGGCTCCCGAACGGACTGGACCGCCGCCTCATCCCACGCCCGAAACCTCTTGAAGTTCGCCCGCGCCTCGGTAAGGCTCAGTGCGCCGTTCGGCCCTCCTCGGACGTCGTCCGCATCATGACCATCTTGGCCGTCGTCCTCCCAGAAGCAGACCTGGCAGATGATGTAGGCGCCCCTGGCGACCAAGGTCATGTAACCACAACACGGACACGGGTACGGCCCTTCCGCCTGTGGCCGGACGACGTTCTCGAAGGACATTAACGATGCCACGGACGAAGCTGCCGACCACCGAATCCACGGGTTGACGGCGGGCCAGGTCCTATCGCCGGGGATGGGCGCAGCGTCGCGGCCGTCGTCCTCAGAGCGTTTGCCAACGCCGTTGTATTCGCGGCGGCTGGTTCACAGGTCGAGCCGTCGGCATCGGTAACGGCTCGGCACATCGCCAGCGCGGAAGTACGCGACGAACAACACCCCGACCTCCTCCACGTCGAAGACCTCGTTGGCTTGCACGGCGGTCTCCACCCCGTCCCACTCGATGGTCTCGGTAGCTGGTCCACCCTTGCCTGACGGGCGGCCGACGACACAGTGGCTGTAGCCGTCGCCGTGCGGTCGACGGACCTCGACGGTCATGCGTGCCGGGCGGCCAGCGACCTGTATGTACTCACGCGGCCAAGACCGCAGGTCCACCCGATCGAACGTGGTCCCCGCGGGCACCGCCCAAAGGCTGAGCGAGTACCTCCCGCGGCCGTCGAGAAGGTGGACCAGCCGGCGCAGTTCCTCCTCGGGCAAAAGGCCCTTGAGTTCTCCGCTGATTCGCCCATTCATCGTCATAACGTGTGTCGGACTTGCCAACGACACCCTCCAGGTCGGGGCGAACAGCGAGATTGTGCCTCGTATCGCCTTATCCGACACGCGCTTCCTCAACGGTACCCTGTTGGGTCCGCTGCCAGATTGACGGAGCAGTCGCCCGCCGCCTGATAGCCGGCGATGGACCAAGCCCGGAGTATGCCCACCCGCCCGATCGACTCATCCGCGTTGCCGGCGTGCCCCCGTCGCGTGGGTCGTTATCGCAACCTATCGAGGGCGATGTGCGGGCTCCCGTCTAGTTCCAGTCGTGAGCGCGGGATGATGGTGGTATGGGTTCTGCATTCCGCCCGACGCGCACAGAGGCGACGCTGCACCTTGCGGGCATGGTCCTCCTCCTTGGCTTCCTCGTATCATTCGTCCTGGCGCCGTGGACAGTTCTCCCCGGAGCATTCTTCCTTGGGGTAGCCGTGTGTCTCGGTCTCGTCTACGGCCTGGGGATGCAGCGTCTGACCGGCGGAGGTTGGGCGAAGGACTTCACCTTCGAGACGATCGGCGAACAGGCCGGGCTTTGGCGGTACATCTGGTCGCCATCGGGTATTCGACGCTCGACCGCAGTAATCCGAGAACATTGAGTATTGACGCTGTCGGCTTGACTCCGCGGAATGTTCGTGTCCCACGCAACCTGAAGGGCTTCGCAGGACCTGGCAGGCCGCGGAACCCGATCCCGGCATATCTACTCATCTGGGTGGCATCAGAGGCCAGCCTCGTCGGCACCGGGCCGCGCGTATCGGCTCTGGCGTGGTCGCGGCGGGACAGCGGACTGGCTCACAACGGCAGGTAGGCGGCCGAACTCGCCTCGCGAGCCCCCCACAGCACGTCGGTCAACAACCGATGGCGTAGCTGACTGCGGAACAGACCCTTCGCATTGTGTCGTCGCCGACGCGCCCAATCGGACCGCTGAGCGTTGCTTGCTCGACGGTGTGGAGGCCGTCGCAGTTGATGACCGAAGGTCGATTAAGCCCAACGTCGACGTGGTCCAAATCAACCTCGGCGGCCAAGCCGCGAATGGACGTTGTGATTTCTGCGACCGTGACCAGCTTTCGTACTTCGATGACCTCCGACCGAGTCAATACCAGGACGGGTCGCCTCTTGCGACCAACGTGGGCCAACCAGAGCTCCCCGCGCCTCACTCCTCGCTCCAGGCTTCAGCGTCAGTCCAGAATGGGTCGGGGTTCTCGGGATGCCGAAGATATGCCTCTCGATCCGCCCGAGCCATCGCGGCACGCACCGCGTCAGCGACCCCTTGGCGGGCTGCCGCTGAGACGTTGATCCCCAGCTCGCGGGCACGCCGGGCCAGTTCGTCATCGAGCGTGAATGTGGTGCGCGACGCCATACTTCGATGCTAGCAGTGGCTGCTAGCATCAACCAACAACTTTCCTTGTGACGCGACCCGTCAGGAACCGCTGAGACGTTGGGGCGACGCGCCAGAATGTCGGTGTCCCCGCTGGTCGCTGAGCTGTCAGGATCAGCAGCTACGTTCTCCGGATAGCGATTGGCGGCGACGCCTCGTCGAATGTGTCCGCTCGGCGGTCACAGGCCCAGGTCGAGACCGCGGTCGCGGTCGCGGTCGCGGCCAGGTGGACGACGACCAAGCCGAGGAGCCCCTTCATGACCCAGCTCGGCGCAGCGTGCCTCGAGTAGCGGGAGATGCTCCATATCTTTCTCCCGACCGAGAAGCTGCTTGGAGGTGAGGAGGTCAGCGAGGGCACCGACTTGGACCGTCATGCCGTCGACGTCAACCGTGACAGCCGAGCCGACCAGTTCGGCGTAACCGCCCTCGAAGCCTCTTGGTTGGAGCACAACGTCGACCCTCCCGACGGACGTCACGAGACCGATCGCGATCGACGACCCGAGGAGGTGGCGCGGTTCCAGCCGGCGACCGTCAATCTTCAATCCCTCTAAGACGTCATCGACCGCCAGAGTGGCTGGACGCGACCGCGCGGCGACCCGGTAACTCGCGGGACCTGCCCGCAGAAGCACAACCGACCGCCGAACCGGGGCATGCCCGAAGGAGTAGGGCGGTATCTGAATGCGCTCGCATTCTGGACCCCTCCATACGTCTGGCGTCCGTTCACGTTGGATTGGCCGTCCGCCGCGGACTGAGACCGTCGAAGGACCGATTCTCCAGAGGCCCGCCTAGCCCAGGGAAGCGAAGAACTCCAGAGCGATGTTGTCCGGGTCGCGAAACGACAGCACTAAGCCGTAGCTGGCTTCAACGACCCCTCCATTCGGGACGTTCAGTTCATCGAGGCGTCGTTCCCAAGCTTCGAGTTCGGATCGACTGGAACATGCGAAGGACAAATGATCGAGTCCCGGACGGCGCTCATCGAACGGCTCAGAACAGTGCACGTCGGGGAACCAATTAATGGCCACAAGACCTCCACTCACCGACCAAACAACCTGGTGAAACGGACCGGTGTTCTGGTCAAGGACTGGATCTGAACCGAAAAGTCGCTGATACCACTTGCGGCTGCGGTCAAGGTCGCTGACCGTGAGAGCGACATGTGCGATCGCCGGGAACTCTGCCAAGGAGCTACTCCTCTCCTGCAATCCGTCCGACCATAGCCCGCCAAGGAGGACTTGGGCCTGTGAGCAACCGATCGGCGATTACTTCGCCGTTGACGAGAAGACCAGCCGTGCAAGGCGACCCGGTCCCCCACTGGGAACCCCAGAAGACCAGGTACACCCGGGGCCGTTCAGTGCTGACGGCCACGCCGGCGCTTAATGCCTGATAGACGAGTTGCTGGCTTGTGACAGGGTCGGCAGCTGTCGGTACCGGGAGCGATACCACCCAATAGGTCGGTAGTACAACCGGCCCGCCGCTCGACGGGGCCAGAACCGTGGGCAGCGGGGCCGCCAGCGCCAGATGCGCAGTAGCGGTGATGCCACAGGTGAGACCTAGCTCAAGGACGACCGCGCCGATACGGCGACAGCCCGAAGCCAGCGCCTGTCCAGGTCTGCACTGTGAGCCGCCGCCATGCGATTGGGCAATGACACGTTCGAGTCATTTCCGCCTAGTCACGCGGGCGGATCTCAGCGTGTCGCCGCCGACTACTTCCAGGCGCGGACCCAATCGATCTGCGTGGTCGCCGGAAGCGGCGTCACGCCGGCAACATAGGCGTTGGTGCCGATACCCAGCGCCTGGGTAAGCGCGATGAGGAATGGCTGGTTGAACGGCTGGGGCGCGACCAGTGGCGCCGCCGGGTGCCATTGGTCGACGAGGCAGGTCTTGCCGTCGTAGAGGATCGTGATCGATGACGATGTCCACTCGACGCCATAGGTGTGAAACTGGCTCTCGTTGGCGATCGCGCAGTTGTATGCCGTCACATTCGGGTCCGGCTTAGCCGCGTTGTAGTGGATGTAGGGGACGTCGAGCGTTGGATATTGGCTGTAGAACTCGGCAAAGTCGATCTCGCCCGAGCCCGGCCATGCGCCGTATTTGACATCGTTGGACGGCCACAGCCATAACGTCTCCTGGAGGCCCTTCGTCGTCGCCGCCGGGAGCTTGGCGCTGACCTCGAAGCGCCCGAAGGCCTGGCTGAACAAGCCGTAGGACGAGACCATCCCACTGGTGTACTGGGTGGTGAAGTTGCCACCGGGATAGGGGCAGGTAAGGGCGTGGGATTCCTTGCGGACGGTCAGGTTCAGGTATCCGCCGGAGACCGAGACGTTGTTCGGGCTGTTCAGGTAGCAGACGGTGCCGGAGCCGCTGCCGTTGGTATAACCGCTGGTCGCGGTCTGCTGGACGACCCAGTTTCGGGTGTTGAGCGTGGTACCGCTGAACTCGTCGTCGAACGAGCATTGCCACATGCCCCCATTCGCCTTGGCGATGGTGACACCCCCGCACGCGCCGAGCGAAGCCATTGTCGTAGTCGGGCCGCTTGCGTTCGAACCCGTCCTGGCGTTCGCAGTTGACGCCCCCGTTTGTCGCGGCGTTGGTAGCGGCGGCACCGCTTGGGTTGCTCGCCGCGCGGTCGAAGGCGGCGGCTGCGTTGAGCGGACCGACATCGCTGCGGTCTCGCCGAGCGCGGCCGCCGTGGTCTGGGCGGCTGCGATCACCGGCGCCGTGCCCGCGAGCCCGGGGTGGGCGGCGCCCGCACGGCTTGATGCCCCGGCGCACGCGGCCAGGACGCCGGCCACGGCAAGCCCAGCGACCAATGGAAGACGCGGCACCCAAGGCTGATCGGCAGCCGACCAGCAACCCTTTAGCCCGGTGGGAAAAGATGAGCGGGGGGGGTTTCTGGCGGCGGAATCGATCCATCGGAAGGATGAGGAGGGGGTCCGGGATTTCAACCTCGGGGCGGACGATTCCTCCCTGCCCTTGGCTCTAGCGTTTGGGTGGAGCCGTTCGGAAGGTTGACGACATGATCGAAGCCCGCGGACTGACAAAACGGTATGGGGACAGGCTGGCCGTGGACGATCTCACCTTTACGGTCCGCCCGGGCCAGGTGACCGGTTTCCTCGGACCCAACGGCGCGGGAAAATCCACCACCATGCGCATGGTGCTCGGCCTCGACGCTCCAACGAAGGGCAGCGTGACAATCGGGGGGAAAAGCTACGCTGATCTCGCCGCCCCGCTGCGGGAGGTGGGAGCCCTGCTCGAAGCCCGGGCTATCCACACCGGTCGGTCCGCCCGCAATCATCTGTTGGCTTTGGCCGCCACGACGGGGATACCCCGGCGGCGGGTCGAAGAGGTCATAGATCTGGTGGGGCTGACCGATGTGGCGTCCAAGCGGGTCGGGGGGTTCTCGCTTGGCATGGGTCAGCGGCTCGGGATTGCCTCAGCGTTGCTCGGCGACCCGGGGACGCTGATTCTGGACGAGCCGGTCAACGGCTTGGATCCCGAGGGAATCCTCTGGATCCGAAACCTGCTCAAGTCGCTGGCCGCCGAGGGCCGCACCATCTTCGTGTCCTCTCACTTGATGAGCGAGATGGCACAGACCGCCTCGCATCTCGTCGTCATCGGCCGGGGACGTCTCATCGCCGACATTGGTGTGGCCGAACTGACCCAGATGGCATCGCGGGACATCGTCAGGGTCCGCACGAGGGAGGCGTCTCGGCTGGCGGCACTGCTCGTGCGTGACCGGGTCGCGATTACGACAGAAGGGCCCGACATGGTCCAGGTGTCGGGTCTCGACAGTGAGGAGATCGGAATGGTAGCGGCGCAGGCCGGGATCGCCTTGATTGAGCTCATCCCCCAGCAGGCCTCGCTTGAGGAGGCCTTCATGGAGATCACCCGGGACGCTCTTGAGTTCGCGCCCAACGAAGGCGGGGGCGACCTGGTCGGCGCGGAGGGGGCGAGGCGATGACCGTAACCGCGGCGGACCCGACGACAACGAGCCATACCCACGCGGCGGCGGGGCCCGGCGTGACCCAGGCCCGGGTGGTCGTTTCGGAGTGGATCAAACTCCGCTCGCTGCGGTCCACGGTTTTTGCCCTGCTGGCCGCGGTGGCCTTGACCGTCGGTCTCGGCGTGCTTATCAGCGCCCTACGGGCCAACGACTTCAACCAACACGGTTTCGGCCCTGGGCCCCATTTTGACTCGACCCTCGTCAGTTTGCGTGGCATCTACCTCGCCCAGCTTCCTATCGGCGTCCTCGGGGTGTTGATGATCACCGGCGAGTACGCCACGGGCATGATCCGCGCCAGCGTGGCTGCCGTCCCCAAGCGCCTGCCCATGCTCTGGGCCAAGGCGTTCGTCTTCACCTTCACTGCATTCGTCGTCGGCGGAGTCGCCAGTCTGGCCGCGTTCCTCGGCGGCCAGGCCATGCTCCGCAGCGCTCACATCGGCGTCGCGCTGAGCTCTCCTGGTGCGGCCCGCGCCGTACTCGGCGGCGCCTTGTATCTCACGGTGGTCGGCCTGCTCGGCGTCGGACTTGGGTTCCTCATCCGCAATACCGCAGGTGCCATCGCCACATTGTTTGGACTTCTGCTCGTACTGCCCGCCATCGCTGCGGCCCTGCCAGCATCGCTGTACAACGACGTGTTCCGCTACCTACCCATGGTGGCCGGCACTCAGGCCATCACCACCATCCCGGATCCCACCCTGCTCACGCCGTGGCAGGGCATCGGCGTCTTCTTCCTCTACGCCGCCGCCGCCATCTGCGCCGGTGCATTCGTCCTTCGCCACCACGACGCTTGAGTCCCACGGGCGGTGCTACGACGACAGAATGCCCTATCTGAAACACCGAGGTCGGCGGAGGCCAAGTGCAGCCAGCGATACCGAGCGACGGTGCTGCGCTGCCGCGGCGGCCCCAGACTGCTGAGCCGTCGCGGCGGACCCAGACGGCCGGGTGCTCAGCGGGCGGCGCCGGCGATGAAGGCGGCCACAATGTAGGTGGCGTGGCGGTCGAGTGACACCCGGGCCCGGTCGTAGCGCATGGTGGTGCGCGGGTCGGCGTGCGACGCCGCCTCCTGCACGTCTCGCAGCGGCACCCCGGCGTCGAGAGCGGCGGTGATAAAGGCATGCCTCAAAGTGTGGGGGCCGACCTGCTTGGTGATCCCGGCCCGCCGAGCCACCCGGCGAACGATCCGACCGGCGCCGTGACGGTCGAGGCGGCGCCCGTCGCCGGCCAGGAAGATCGGCCCGTCGCAGCGTTCCCCGATGGCCAGGTCGATGGCCCGGGCGGTGCGCGGCGCCAACGGGATGGTCACCACCTTGCCGCCTTTGCGCAAGATGGTCAGCGTCCGATGGCCGCGCTCGAGGCCCATGGCTTCGATGTTGGCCCCGGTGGCCTCGGAGACCCGCAACCCGTTGAGCGCCAGCAGCGAGATGAGGGCGTGCTCGGCCGCGGGGCCGAGCCCGGCTGCGACCAGCAAGGCGCCGACCTCGTTGCGGTCCAGTCCGGTGGCGTGGGACTCGTAGTCGAGGCGGGGTCGGCGGACATGGACCGCCGGGGAGTGGTCGAGGAGTTCCTCCTCCACCGCGTAGCGGTAGAAGCCCGCCACGGTGCACAACCGGCGGGCCACGGTGGCCCGGGACCGGCCGGCGGATTCGAGGTCGCGGCCGAAGCATTCGATGTCGGCTCGGCGCACGTTGAACAGACGAAGCTGACGGCGTTCACACCACACGGCGAACTGGCGTAGGTCGAGGGTATAGGCGTCGCGGGTAAGACCCCGGTAGCCGGCCAGGAAGCCGGCCAGGGCGAAGCGTTCGGGATCGCTGAACGTCGGGTCGACGACGACGACGGCGGTGGATGGGGCAGGGCTGGTCATTGGGCACCTCCAGGTCTGGCCGGGACCCGGGGGTCGCAGCGACCGCGCCCCGGCGGTGATGAGAAATCCACGTTACGACCGTGCACCGAACACCATGCTCGGCCTAGGCCTGAACCCGCTACCCGACAACCCGAACTCCGACCGCTGAATATTTGTGGGTGTGACTCGTCCTATTCGTCACCGCGGCCACCGCCTGAGCCAATGCCAACGCGCTGTTGTCGATTCTCACGGTTGTAGCACCTTGCCCGCACTGTCCTTGTGGACGATCACGCTGCGCCGACGATGAAGATCAACGCCGACATATTCTGATCCCACGGGGGCCCTCCTCCGAGCCTTCGTGTTGTGGAAACCCGCCCAACGCTCGGGACCCCCCGGCCTATTCGCCACGATGCTTTCCTCCCAACAACCAGTGCCGGACCGCTCCAACCGACCCGCTCACGCAAGAGCAGCGCTGCGCTCCTGCATCCCATCAAGTATCGGCAGCTAATAGTCGATATCTTCTAGGTGCCGGTCGATACTGTCGGAGCGGCCGGTGCCGAGAGAACGGAGCCCACGCAGGGGTCCGGCGGATCGGACATCCCGGCCGAGACCGACCCGCTTGCGTGGCAGGTCGCCCGTTCTGTGTGGATGATCATGGCCGCCAGTGGCGCTGTGGTGCTCCTGGCGGTCGTGGCGGTCCGAGCCCGAAAGGTTGTCACCGACCGGCCCAGCAGGCTTTGGTCAAGCACTCTGCCGGGCGTTCAGTGGCGTTTCGGTTGGATCCGCGCATTGGGATTCTTCGTACCGGCGCTCGCGGCAGCGACGTTGGCGCTGATCGCGGCGTGGCTGTTCCGGCGATGGCGGTCACAGCCCGTGCGCTCGGCTGCGCCAACAGCTCGTTTCGTCGTCGCAGCCGTGGTGGGCGGCTTCGGCGTGGCCGGCGCCGGTCTGGCGGTCGGCGTCGTGCTCCGCCGCCCAGAACTAGGAGCCGACACCGCTCAACGTGACTCGGTACAGGCGCTGCTGGTCGCCGTCGGTGTCACCATAACCGCCCTCGCCGGCTGGACCGTGGCGCGACACAACCTCCGCCCAGCCGTTGGCGGCGCGCTGTTGGCGGTAGCGACGATTGCATTTATCGCCGGGGCGCCGGTTGCAGCGCGCCATGGCGTCGCGACCAATGCCGCTGTCACCAGTTGGGCTTCGGGTCCCGGCTTCTGGGAATCCCGTATCGTTGTCCGATCCGACGGCGCCTTCGGCTATAGCGTCATCTCCTGTCCAACGGCAATGGTCTGCTTGGCTTTGGGGGCCGGTGCGGTGGGTGCTCTTGACACCGTGACAAGCACCGACGGCGGCACAACCTGGACGGCCACGCCGTTGCCGAAAGCGTCTCAGCGCCCAGGTGGCGAGACGAGCCTCGCGCAATTCGTGACCGGGTTGGGCTGCGTCGACCAGCGCCGTTGCGTCGCCGCGACCCCGCAGCTCATTACGACTACCGACAGCGGCGCCCGCTGGTCGCCCGTTGGCAACGCCCAGAGGTTTTTGTCCTGGGCTTTGGCGTGCGCTCCTTCGACTGCCTGTGTGGCCGTTGGGGACACCACCCCGCCATCCGCGAGCGGCGCGCCCAGTTACCGACCGGCAGCAATGTTCAGCCTCGACGGGGGCGCGACATGGTCCGCAGCCCAACTGCCGGCGGGAAACTGGCGCCTCTCGGGCGCCGCCTGCACAACCACGTTGGTTTGCTTCGCGACGGGTTGGGACTCCACAACCAAGGCGAACAGCGGGGTGTTCTTCGTATCCCGTAACGCAGGGAGGGAATGGAACCGGCTGCCAACCAACGGCGACCTGCCGATGCTGACCACAATCGCCTGCCCCGACGCCGTCCATTGCCTGGCCTTGGGAATCTCCGCCGGCCATGGCGTGGCCGTGACGACCGGCGACGCTGGGAGCACGTGGTCGCAGCACCCGATCGGCTCGCCGATCAGGACCTCCTCCCAACTCGCCTGCGGCGGAGACGCCGGTAGGTGCTTGATCGCGTACCCGGGCCTGAACGGAATTACCATCTCCGCCACTTTGGACGGCGGCCAGACCTGGCGGACCGCCGCTGCCTTGCCGCAAGTCGCCAGCAGGTCCTTTGGCCCCGCCCTGGCGTGCCTAACCCCCGGCACATGCCTCCTCGGCGCATCGAACGCGGACTCAGACCACGGCATCATCCTCCGGAGCGATACCACCGGAACGATTTGGAAGCCAATGCACACAGCCGCCCCCTAGACCACACGCCTAGGAAAGCTTCTACCGCTACCCCCTACCGCCAATTCTCCTACCGATCCTCGTCAGACCCCGACCAAATCAAGAGCATCGTGGAGCGATGGGCCCGGGCGCCGGACTAAATGATCGCCTCTATGGCCATCAAGACATTTCTGGCGAGCTCAACGACGAGCAATACGCCCCAACTGGAACATGTCGACACTCAGTGCCTGGTTCAGGGGTAGGTAACCACTGGTACAGGCTTGTCGGGGTTGGCTTTGGTCGCCGACCCGCCAGTGTCGTTCACCACATGGAGGATGCCGCCGTTCCCGTTGAGGAACACGGTCAGCAGATCGTGGAGCGACCCCGCGGGCAGCGTGTCGGGGACTTGGAAGGCCTCGTCGGCATAGATGTCCACCCCCTGGTTGAAGAAGCTGTAGCTCCCCATCCCATAGCCCTGGAAACTGGTGACGCCCGGCGAGACAAGGAGGGCGGGGTAACCGAGGTCTCCCGGACCGGCCATCCACGCCGCCTGGCTGGGTGGGTCGTAGGGCATCTCGTTCTGGAAGAAGATGACCGTGCCGTCCTGGCCGTTCCAGATCACTTCGTAGTTCTGGTAGTGCTCGACAAACAGTCCAAGGGCGGTCACGTTGTTTCCGTTGACCACGAGTCCGGTGGGTGCCACGTTGCTCGTCCAGCCGACGCCGTTGCCGTGGTCAGCCCGCCACGCCCAGACGTCGTCCAGGATCACGTTCGAGCTGTTGATAGCCAGGCTGGTTGTGGCCCGACCGGGCGTCGCGCCTCCAATGCGGAAGAACACGTCTTGTACCAGGGAGGGGTCGTCAGGGTTCGAGCCGTGGGCCCCTCGTGACCCACAAGTGGAGCGGCCGCGGGCATCGATCCCGTTCTCCGGACCGGGGCAGCGGCCGACTTGGAGCAGAACCGGGGAGTTCTGCGGGCCGGCGTCGAAGATCATCCCGGCTAGCTTCACCCCCGGCACGTTGGCAACAGACATCGTCACCTGCCCGTTCAGCGGGACGAGGGTAGCGAAGCCGAGTCCGAGAACGACGGTGTCGGGGCGCCGCACCTCGATGGTCTGGTCCAAGGTGTAGACGCCGGGCGTGAGAATAAGGTCCTTGCCCCTGGCCAGGGCCTCATTGATGGATCGCACCGTAGTGGACGGATCGGCGATGAAGAATTGGCCGATCGGGATCGACTTGCCCATGGCGGCGTTCGTTCCCCAGGAGGGGCCCACTGAGTTGTGCCGTGGCGATGGGACGAACACGTTGAAGGCGCCCGTCGAATCGGTGTAGAGGAAGGGCTTCTCTTCCGAAACAGGAGTGGTCGCCAGGGTCGTGTACGGGTCCGTGCACGGAGGCGCCGGGAAGCATTGGGGCGGCGCGCCCACGTCGCCGGCGAAGACCTGGTTCCAGACACCGTTGCTCCATTGGTCAATCGTGCTGTTCCTGACGAAGAACTGTTGCTGTGAGCCGTTCACCACCTTGCCACCGGAAAACGCGGAATCAGCGATGAAGCCGCCGCTGGCATACGAAGGGCCGCTGCAATAGTCCATCAGGGTGGTGTTGCCGTTGATGTTGACCCGCCGCATGGGCGCCGCCTGTGACACCGCCCAGAACTCTCCGGCATGACAGCCCAGGCTTGAGTTGGTGACGTTGATCGTCAGGTTCGATAGCGAGCGCCAGAAGTTGTTGAGGGCGATGCAGAACCCATTCGTGCACTGGTTGTACACATTGACGGAGCCGTTGATGGTGACGTCGGTGGGCGAGATCCCGAGCCCGGCCACCTCGGTGTAGTAGCCAAGCTGGAAGTTCAGTGGCTGGGTTGGGGATCCGTAAGTTCCGGGCTCGAACAGAAGCGCGTATCGTGCCGTGCCAAATTGGTTGGTCAGCTGCTGGGCCGCGATCGAGTCGACCGTGGCCTGGATCTGGCTCTGCGGCATGGTGGGATTGAAGATGTAGACGTTCGGACCGAAGAGCGTCGTGGTGCCAGCCGCGTAGGCGCGCGCCGGTAATGCCGGCGCCGCCAAACCGGCCGCTGCCAAGATCATCGCGACCACCGCCAAAGTGCCGATTCGACGCATCTTCCCTCCCCCGGGCGCCGGCAGATTGCGACCACTGCCGCTAGGCCGGTGTCATACCGCGACAAAGTGGCCGTCAAACAGGCGCCGGCGGCGCCGGCGCCTGGCGGGGGCGTCAGGTTCTCCTGGATGACTGGCGGGATAACCGCAGCTGTTCTTCCACGCCCCCGGCATACAACATCATGCGGACGTAGCTCGAGGGGAGGAGAACGCCTGGGCGATCGGTGTCGGTCAAGTTCCGGGAAAATCGGGCTCGTCAGTGGGGCCCGTGAGGGCCGGTATCAGTCTTGGGCCACGTCGGTGACCAGGATCACGATCAGCTGGCGGGGCCCGTGCACCCCTTCGACCCGCTTGAGCTCGATGTCGCTGGTGGCCGACGGTCCGCTGATAAAGGTGATCGGCCGGCGGGGATCGAGCCGGGCCACCGCTTCGGGGACCGTCTCGACGACCTGCTGGGCCCGGACGACGCACACGTGGACGTCGGGCACCAGGGTGACGGCTCGCCGGCCCTGGTCGGGCGAGCCGTCGAGGACAATCGTCCCCGTTTCCGCGATGGCCACCGCGCACGCAGTGACCACGGCCGCCATTTTGTCCAGGCCGGCTGGGTCAATGGTGCCGTCGTCAACGACAATGTCAGCCCCCGCCTCGGCCCCACTAACCCACCCTCGATCCAATCCCGCCGGGACCACGACCTGAGGCCGGGTCGCGAGGAGGCCAACTTCGGTGCCCACGGAACCCACGGTGCCCACGGCAGCCTCGGTGTTCTCGAACTGGGACTGGGCCATCCCGGCGGTCAGGGCCTCGGCAATGCGGTCGGGGAGCGACTCGACCGTGGCTCGGAGGAACCCGGCCCGGTAGTCGAAGGTGCGCTCCTCGAGCAGG
Source organism: uncultured Actinomycetota bacterium (assembly GCA_963851105.1). Lineage (GTDB taxonomy): Bacteria > Actinomycetota > Acidimicrobiia > Acidimicrobiales > Palsa-688 > DATARN01. Next base: position 640,305 of record CAWKNP010000002.1, on the reverse strand, counting down.
TCGAGAAGAGGCTCGGCCCCCGGGTCGTGGCGGCCCCGGAGGCGGTAGTTCCGCTCGACGGGGGCTTCGCGGCGAGAAGTGTCCTCCGTTCCCAACGCCTCTCGGATTCGCTGGAGCATGACCTCTCGGGCCGAGGTGGTCACGGCACGTCGCCGGGGTGGTTCTGGGCCCACCACTCCCGAAAGGTCTGGGGCGGCGGTGGCGGCAGGTCCCGGCTCGAGGTCCACGCTGACAACGGAGGCGGGAGGCGCCGGATGCGCCCCTTTCGGCTCACCAGCCGCCCAAGCCGGCTCAGACGTTGGAGGCGGCCCCAACGCCGGGGCTGCGCCATGGCCCAGGCGGCCCCGGCCATGGCGAGCGACTCGGCCGTCGGCCGGGCCCGGTGGGTCTTGTGCTCCTCGACGTGGCGGGCCCGGAGATGGACCAGCACGCTCGGGATGTCGATCTTGACCGGGCACACCTCGTAACAGGCGCCGCACAGCGTCGATGCATAGGGCAGGGTCGGGCTGCTGGCGATGCCGGTCAGCTGCGGGGTGAGCACAGCCCCGATGGGACCGGGGTAGACGGAGCCGTAGGCGTGGCCGCCGGTTCGTTCGTAGACTGGGCACACGTTGAGGCAGGCGCTGCAGCGGATGCAGTGCAGGACCTGGCGGCCGCACTCGTCGGCCAAGGTGGCGGTGCGCCCGTTGTCCAGCAGCACCAGGTGAAACTCCTGGGGCCCGTCGCCCGGTGTGACTCCGGTCCACATCGAGGTGTACGGGTTCATGCGCTCTCCGGTCGAGGACCGGGGCAGGAGTTGGAGGAACACTTCGAGGTCGCTCCAGGCGGGAAGGACCTTCTCGATTCCCATGACGGTGATCAGGGTTTCCGGAAGGGTGAGGCACATCCGGCCGTTTCCCTCCGATTCGACCACCACCAGCGTGCCGGTCTCGGCCACCGCGAAGTTGGCCCCGCTGACGGCCACCCGGGCCGAAAGGAACTTCTCCCGCAGGTGGCGTCGGGCCGCCATGGCGAGGACCCGAGGGTCGTCAACCAGGTGGGGATCGACCCCTGGCATCTCGTTCAGGAAGATGTCGCGGATCTCGCTGCGATTGCGGTGGATGGCGGGAACCAGGATGTGGGACGGAAAATCGTGGCCCAGTTGCACGATCAACTCGGCCAGGTCGGTCTCGTAGGCCGCGATACCGGCCTCAGCCAGTGCCTCATTGAGGCCGATCTCCTGGGTCGCCATCGACTTGACCTTGACCACCTGGCGGGATCCGGTGGCCCGGACCAGGGCGGTGACGATGCGGTTGGCGTCGTCGGCGTCGCCGGCCCAGTGCACGGTGCCGCCATGGGCGGTGACTTGTTGCTCCAGTCGTTCCAGCAGCTCAGGCAGGCGGCGCATGGCGTCGGCCTTGATCTGGCGACCCGCCTCTCGGAGCTCCTCCCAATCCTCGACCTCGGCGACCACGGCGGCCCGCTTGGCCCTGATGGTGGCCGTCGCCGCGCCCACGTTGCGGCGCAGCTGGGTATCGCCCAGCGCCACCCGGGCGGCGTCGGGGAACGACGAGCCGTAGTGCAGGCCGCCCACCCCGCCCGGCGCGTGCGGGAAGGCATTGGCCCGCGCTTCCCCGGCCGCCGAAGGTCCGCCCCTTGCGGGCCGCGAGCCAGCCGTGGGCGACGACTGGGTCACGGCTGCCTCCCGGTGCTGGCCAGGATCTCGGCCAGGTGGACGGTGCCCACGCCGGCCCGCAGGCGGGAAAGCCCGCCACCGATGTGCATGAGGCACGAGGAGTCGCCGGCGGTGCACACCTCGGCTCGGGTGCTGAGCACGTCACGAATCTTGTCGGCCAGCATCGCCGTTGAGGTGTCGGCATTCTTGAGCGCGAACGTCCCCCCGAAGCCGCAGCACTGATCGGCGCCGGGTAGCTCCACCAGGTCGATGCCGCGGACCGCTCGCAGCAGCCGCAACGGCTTGTCCTTGACGTGGAGCATGCGCAGCGAATGGCAGGTGGGGTGGTAGGTGACCCGGTGGGGGTAGCTGGCGCCCACGTCGGTGAGGCCGAGCACGTCGACGAGGAACTCGGACAGCTCGTAGGTGCGCCCCGCGATCTCCTCGGCGGCAGCCGCCAGATGGGGCTGGCCGGCCCGGCGGGCCACCATGGCGTGCTGGTGGCGGATGGATCCGACACATGACCCCGAAGGGGCCACGATGGCGTCGCAGCCGCAGTCGGCGAAGACCTCAACGTGGTGGCGCACCAGGCCCAGCGCCTCGTGCTGGTAGCCGGTGTTGATGTGCATCTGGCCGCAGCAGGTCTGGCCGCTCGGAAACACGACCTCATGGCCCAGCCGTTCGAGCAGCCGGACCGTCGCTTGGCCGACGGAGGGGTACATGGTGTCGGCCAGACAGGTCACGAACAGCGCCACGCGCACTACCCGGTCCTCCGTGAGCTCCGGCTGCGGTGGCGGACATCGCTCGACGCCCGGATGGCCAGCTCGGGATTGAAGATGACCCTTCGGTGTTGGTGGCCGCTCCCCTCGCGCATCTCATCGAGCAGGAGTTCGGTCGCGGTGCGCCCGATCAACTCCCGGGGCTGGCGCACCGACGTCAAGGGCACGGTGGCGGCGGCCGCGTAATCGATGTCGTCGTAGCCCACGATCGCGATGTCCTCGGGCACCCGCATCCCGTGCCCGGCCGCCGCTTGCAGTACCCCGAGGGCGAGCAGGTCGTTGGCACAGAACGCCGCAGTCGGCCGCTGTCCGTCCGGCATCGCCACGATCTGCTCGCCCGCCAGGCGCCCCGCGCTCAGGGTCAGCCAACTGGTCTCGAAGACCTGCAGGTCACTCGGTTCGCGCCCCGCCTCGACGAGGGCGTTGACCGCCCCGCGGTAGCGGTCGTCGACCTGGCGAAGGGTCAAGGGGCCGCCCACGAAGGCCATCCGGCGATGGCCCCGCTCGATCAGATGGCTGGCCGCGCTCTGGCCGCCCAGCACGTCGTCGACCGCCACCGAACACCAGTTGGGGTGCTCGGTGCCTCGGTCCACCAGAACCACTGGGGTACCCCGGGCCACCAACAGATCCAGTCGGGAGTTGTCGGTGCCGACCGGGGTGATCAGCACCCCTTGCACCCGTTGTTCCTCGAGCAGGTCGAGGTAGCGCGCCTCGCGTTCGAGCTTCTGGCCGCTGTTGCACAGCATGATGACGGACCCGTTCTCGTTGGCCGCGGTCTCGGCACCGTGGGCGACATCGGTGAAGAAGGGATTGGAGACATCGAGCACCACCAGTCCGATGGTGCGGCTATGCCCGGCCCGAAGCTGACGGGCTGACTCGTTGCGGACGAACCCCAGGGCGGCGATGGCATCGAGCACCCGCTGGCGGGTGGCAGGCGACACCACCTCGGGGCGGTTGAGCACGTTGCTCACGGTCCCCAACGACACCTCGGCCCGGTGCGCCACGTCTTTCATGCTCGAGGTCAGCAGCGTGTCCTTTCTCCTCGGCAGCGGTCGTCAAAGCGGGCAAGCCCCCCACGAGCGTCAAAGTAGCACGGCATCGCTTGAAACGTGTCAACCGATTTGTCTGGAGCCGATGGTTGCGGCACGGGTGCAATATTGACGGAATCTTGTTGACAGCTGGCCCTTAACCGCGTACGATTTGTCACCATAAGTTGAAACGTTCCAACGAACCCTAGGGGGGGTTTTGGTCGAGACACAGCCAGGCGTACCTGCCGTCCCTGATCGTGGGGCCGATATGCCACCCGCGGCCGATTCCGCGGCGGTGGCGGCGGGGGTGCCGGTACTGGTGCTCGACCAGGCGACCAAAAGCTTTGGTGCCGTCCGGGCCCTCATCGACGGCTCGGTGCGGTTGTTCGCGGGTGAAGCCCATGCCCTGCTGGGGGAGAACGGCGCCGGGAAGTCGACCCTCGTCAAGATCCTGGCCGGTGTTCACCAACCCGACGCCGGCCAGATCCTGGTTGGCGGGCGTCCGGTGGCATTCAACGGGCCCGCCGAGGCCCGGGCCTCAGGTGTCTCGATCATTTACCAGGAGCCGACCCTTTTTCCCGATCTCACCGTCGCCGAGAACATCTTCATGGGGCGCCAGCCTTTGGCAAAGGGCCGGCGGATCGATCGGGCCCGGATGCAGCAGGAAGCCCGGGAGGTGTTCACCCGCCTCGGTGTGGAGCTGGACCCGACCAGGCCCGCTCGGGGTCTGTCGGTTGCCGACCAACAGATCGTCGAGATCGCCAAAGCCATCTCGTTCCGGGCCCAAGTGATCGTCATGGACGAGCCGACGGCGGCCCTCAGCGCCACCGAGGTGGCCCGGTTGTTCGATGTGGTCCGCACCCTGCGCGCCGAGGGGGCGGCGGTGCTGTTCATCTCCCACCGGCTGGAGGAGGTCTTCGCCATCTGCCAGCGGGTCACGATCATGCGTGACGGCCGTTTTGTGCGCGAGGCGCTCATCGAGGACCTGACGATCGACGACATCATCCGCGCCATGGTCGGCCGGGAACTGGACGCCATGTTCCCCAAGACCGAGACGGCCGCTGGCGACACCGTGCTCGAGGTGGAGGACCTCGGTCGTGAGGGCGTCTTCGACCATGTGTCGTTCACGGTCCGGCGGGGCGAGATCGTGGGCCTGGCGGGCCTGGTGGGAGCGGGCCGCAGTGAGGTCGCCCGGGCCATCTTCGGCATCGACCGGAGGGATACCGGAACCGTCCGGGTCAACGGCCGCTCGTTGGCGGGCGGGTCGCCCCGGGAGGCGATGAGCGCGGGAATGGCCTTTGTTCCCGAGGACCGCCGACAGCAAGGGCTGGTCATGGATCTCAGCATCGACCACAACGTGGCCTTGGCGTCGCTCGGACGGCTGCGCCGCCATGGCGTGATCCGCCGCTCCCGTGAGCGCGACCTGGCTCTCACGTGGGGCCGCACGCTGCAACTCAAATACGGGCGCCTGAAGAGTCCGGTGGCGACCCTCTCGGGTGGCAACCAGCAGAAGGTCGTGCTGGCCAAGTGGCTCGCCCGGCGCCCGTCCATGCTCATCATCGACGAGCCCACCCGAGGTATCGACGTGGGCACCAAGGCCGAGATCCACCGTCTCCTGGACCAGCTGGTCGCGGACGGAGTGGCGGTGTTGATGATCTCCTCGGAGCTGCCCGAGATGCTCGGCATGGCCGACCGGGTCCTGGTGCTGCGAGAGGGACGGCTGGTCGCCGAACTGGCCCGGGCCGAAGCCGACGAGGCGTCCATCATGCGGGCCGCCACCGGTCAAACGGTGGGGGCGGCGGTATGAGCACCGTCCTGTCGGGACCGCCGGCGGGACCGGCGGGACCGCCGCCGGGACCGGCCGGGCCCGGACTGCCGGCAGCGTTGCCCGCAGCCCGAGTCCGCCGGGCCGAGCGCCTGCTGCGGGCCCGAGAGATTGGTATCGCCCTGGCCATCGTGGTGGTGTTCGGGCTCACCTACTTCAAGAACCACTCCTTCGGCAGCTCCCTCAGCATCCAGCAGCTGCTCAACGGGGCCGCCATCATTTCCCTCCTGGCCATCGGCGAGACGCTCGTCATCATCACGAGAAACGTCGACCTCTCGGTGGGATCGGTGCTCGGCCTGTCGGCCTACCTGGTCGGCGACCTCTTCGTGCACCATCCCCACATCCCCGTGATCGCGGGATTCGCGCTCGGGATCGGGATCGGGATGCTGATTGGCGCCATCAACGGCATCATCACGACCGTCACCCGGGTCCCCAGCCTGGTCGTGACCTTGGCGGCGCTCTACATCATCCGAGGAATCGACGCCAAGATCGTGTCCGGCAAACAGATCGACCCGACTGCGATTCCGCGGGCGTTTCAGGCGATCGGCTATCAGACGGTGCTGGGCGTGCCCTGGCTGGCCGTCATGGTGATCGCCATCCTCCTCGTCGTCGGCTACGCCATGCGCTCCTTCAGAGCCAGTCGCGACCTGTACGCCATCGGTTCCAATCCCGAGGCGGCCGCCCTCGCCGGTGTCCCGGCCGGCAAACGGGTCTTCACCGCCTTCCTCATCAGCGGCGCCTTGGCCGGCCTCGGCGGCGCCCTGTTCGTGGCCGAGTTCGCCACCGTCAACTCGACCGCGGGAACGGGCTACGAGCTGCTGGTGGTAGCCGCGGTCGTCGTGGGCGGGGTGGCGATCTACGGCGGCAGCGGCACCGTGCTCGGCGCCGCCCTCGGTGCCGTGCTCCTTAACACCATCAACCAGGCTTTGGTGGCGGCCAAGGTCTCGTCGTTCTGGAACCAGGCGGTCGCCGGTGCCCTGCTGCTGGCCGCCATCGCCTTTGACCGTTGGTTGGGCCAACGGGTGGCACGGATGCAATCGTCACGAGGGGAGCGTCGTGTTGTCTGACCCGGTCGTAGCCGTCGGCCACGGCGGGGAGGAGGGCAAGGGTGAGGGCCCCGGCGCAGGCACGGTGGCGGCCGCCGGTCGCGCGGCCGGCCAGCCGGCGCCAGGAACGCCCCCCGGCGCCGGCCCCGGTGGCGTCGAAGGTGGATCGCGTTGGTCCTGGCCGTCGTGGCGCTCCCTGCTGCGTTGGGAGACGGCGTTGGTGTTCTGCCTGGTGGCCGTGCTCCTCTACGGCGCCGGCGTCCCGCATTTCCTGAGCTCGACCAACATCTTTTACATCGGACTCAACATGGGCGAGATCGCCATCATGGCGCTGCCCCTCACGTTGATCATCATGACCGGCGAGATCGACCTGTCGGTCGCCTCCATGCTGGGCCTGTCGAGCACCCTGCTCGGGTACCTCTTCCAGCACGGTTGGCCCATCGTGGCCGCCATGGTCGTGGTGCTGCTGGTCGGTGTCGCGGGTGGGGCCCTCAACGGATTCTTGGTGACCCGGCTCAAGCTGCCCTCCATTGCCGTGACGATCGGGACCCTGACCCTGTACCGGGGCATTGCCGAGATCATCCTCGGGACCGGGTCGGTCACCGGATTCCCGTTGTCGCTGACCAAGATCGGCGTGGTCCCGATCGCCCACACCAAGCTCTCCTACTCCATCGGGATTTTCCTGGTGATGGCGGTGGTGTTCGCAGTGGTGCTGCACGCCACCCCGGTCGGCCGTTCCATCATCGCCATCGGCCTGCAGTCCGAGGCGGCCCACTTCTCCGGCATCCGCGTCGAGCGGATCAAGTTCACCCTGTTCGTCATGAGCGGCGTGATCTGCTCCTTCGCCGGGATCCTCTGGACCCTGCGGTTCGCCACCTCCCGTTACGACGCGGGAACGGGCCTCGAACTGACGGTGGTGACCATCGTCCTGTTCGGCGGTGTTTCCATCTTCGGCGGGCGCGGCTCCATACTCGGTGTCGTGCTGGCGGTGGTGATCGTCGGTTGCATCCAAGAGGCCCTGACGCTGAAAAACGTGGCCGCCGAGGTCCAGAACATCGTGACCGGAGTCCTGCTCCTCGTCAGTGTGATCGTGCCCAACAGCGCTGACAGTCTCCAACGCGTCCGGGCCCGGGCCCGCACTCGACAGCGAGCCCAGGCCCGCAGGCGCAGCGATTTACCAATACCAACAACAACCGAAAGGTAAAGACGATGGCGAAAGCACATTCACGACGGCGCATCGGAATCCCGATCGCCATGGCGGCTCTCGTGGTCGGCGTAGCCGCCTGCGGCTCGTCGAAGAGCTCGACCACCGCGACCACCGCCGCCGGAGGTACGTCGGCGACCACGGCGTCGGGAGCTTCGGGCGGGAGTATCAAGAAGGGCCTCGTCGTCTATTTCATCCCCAAGGACACCCAGAACCCGTACGAGGTGATCGCCGACAAGGGTGGCGAGGCCGCCCTGACCGAGCTGGGCGGCAAGGTCGTGGTCTCCAGCGGGACGGCCGACACCGCGGCCGCCCAGATCCCCTCCATCCAGGCCGCCATCCAGGCCCACGCCGACGCCATCGTCATCGCCGGTAACGACCCCTCGGCCCTGTGCCCCTCGCTCTCCCAGGCCCAGGCGGCGGGCATCAAGGTCGTGTCGTTCGACTCCGACGTGACCTGCCCCAACCACCTTTTCATCAACCAGGCCAACACCGAGCAGATCGGGACGTCGGAAGTCGACCTGCTGGCCAAGGAGATCAACAGCACCGGTGACATCGCCATCTTGTCGGCGGCGGCCACCGCCACCAACCAGAACGCCTGGATCGGCTTCATGAAGCAGCAGCTGGGCAAGTACCCCAACATGCACCTGGTCTCCACGGTGTACGGCAATGACGATCCCGCCACCTCGCTGACCGTCCTTCAGGGTCTGCTGTCGGCCTATCCCAACCTGGCCGGCATCATCTCGCCGACCACCGTGGGGATCTCGACCGCGGCCCAGTATCTGGACAACCACAAGGATCTGCTGAGCCACCTGACCCTCACCGGCCTCGGGCTGCCGTCGCAGATGAAGCCGTATGTGAAGGACGGAACCGTCAAGGCCTTTGAACTGTGGAACCCGTCCAACCTCGGATACCTGGCCGGCTACACCGCGGCGGCCCTCGCCTCGGGTACCGCCAAGACCGACACCGGTGCCTCCTTTACCGCCGGCAAGCTGGGCAACTACACCGTGCTGGCCCCGTCGGGGACCACTGGCCCGTCGATCGTCCTCGGGCCGCCGACGGTGTTCGACAACACCAACATCGACCAGTTCAACTTCTAGGCCTGATCTGCTTGGACCCGATGTCTTCGGTTGGCGGGGCGCCAGCCGGAGACATCGGGGCGGCGGAGACGACACGACCAATGAACGAGCCCCCGTTGCGACGCTATTGCTTTCTTCTTCAGGTGCGCCCGGAACTGCTGGACGACTACCGGGCCCGGCACCGATCGGTGTGGCCCGAGATGCTCCATGCACTGGCGGCATCGGGTTGGCAGCGCTATTCGCTCTTCGCTCGAGATGACGGCCTGCTGGTGGGATATGTCGAGGCGACCGACCTGGCGCAGGCCCAGGCCTCCATGGCCGCAACCGATGTCAACACCCGGTGGCAAGCCGAGATGAGCCGCTTTTTCACCGGCCTCGACGGGCGTCGTCCCGACGAGGGATTCCTCGTTCTCGAGGAGATATTCAGCCTGGACGATCAGTTGGCAAGGCTGACCGTCCAAGAAGTCCAAGTAGGAATGGAGAAGTAATCGCCATGGCCGATGTCACCACTGGTCGCCGGGAAAGCGCCATCGAGGCGCTGCAGGCGCAGACCATCGAGTTGCCGTCGTGGGCCTTCGGGAATTCCGGAACCCGCTTCAAGGTGTTCGCCCAAAAGGGTGTCCCCCGGGACCCCTTCGAGAAGATCGCCGACGCGGCCACGGTGAACCGTTTCACCGGTGTCGCCCCGAGTGTCGCCCTGCACATCCCCTGGGACAAGGTGGATGACTACGGTGCCCTGGCCAAGCACGCGGCCGACCATGGGGTGCGCATCGGCGTCATCAACGCCAACGTGTTCCAAGACGACGACTACATGCTCGGAAGCGTGACCCATCCCGACCCCCGGGTCCGGCGCAAGGCCATCGCCCACCTGATGGAGTGCGTCGACGTCATGGACGAGACGGGGTCGCGCGACCTCAAGTTATGGTTTTCCGATGGCACCAACTACCCGGGCCAAGACGACATCTCGGCCCGTCAGCAACGCCTGGCGGACGCCCTGGCCGAGGTCCACGCCCGGCTCGGGGCCGAGCAGCGGATCCTGCTCGAGTACAAGCTGTTCGAACCCGCCTTCTACACCATGGACGTTCCCGACTGGGGCACCGCCTACGCCCACTGCTTGGCGCTCGGAAGCAAGGCCAAGGTGGTCGTCGACACCGGTCACCACGCCCCCGGGACCAACATCGAATTCATCGTGGCCCTGTTGTTGCGGGCCGACATGCTGGGCGGCTTCGACTTCAACTCCCGCTTTTACGCCGACGACGACCTGATGGTCGGGGCCGCCGATCCCTTCCAGTTGTTCCGGATCATGCACGAAGTGGTCGGGGCTGGGGCCCTCGGTGGCGACTCCGAGGTGGCCTTCATGCTCGACCAATGTCACAACATCGAGCCCAAGATCCCGGGCCAGATCCGTTCGGTGATGAACGTGCAGGAAGCCACCGCGAAGGCGCTCGTCGTCGACCGCCAAGCGCTGGTCGCGGCCCAGGCCGCCGGTGACGTCCTCGGCGCCAACGCCGTTCTCATGGACGCCTACAACACCGACGTCCGGCCCCTCGTGGCCGAGGTGCGCAGCCGCTTGGGCCTGGATCCCGATCCCATGGCCGCCTACGCCCGCTCCGGCTACGGCGAGCGCATCGTCGAGGAACGGGTCGGCGGCCGCCAAGCGGGGTGGGGCGCCTGATGCCGACCGACGAGCCGGCGGCCGAGCCGTCCAGCGAGCCGGCGCCCGCGCCAGGCCCCACCGCGGCACCCGGGCAGGACGCGGCGGCCATCGCCGTCGGCGAGCTGATCGCTCGCAGCAACCGGCTGGGTGCCGACCCCAGGACCACCAACTACGCGGGCGGAAACACCTCCTGCCAGGCCGAGGCCGTCGACCCAGCCACCGGTACCCCGGTCGAACTTCTCTTTGTCAAGGGCTCCGGAGGCGATCTGGGCACCCTGACCGCGGCTGGCCTGGCGGTCCTGCGCCTCGACCGCCTCCGGGCCCTGGTCGACGTCTACCCCGGCGTCGAGCGCGAGGACGAGATGGTGGGGGCCTTCGACTACTGCCTCCACGGACGCGGTGGCGCCGCGCCCTCCATCGACACCGCCATGCACGGATTGGTCACCTCGCCCCACGTCGACCACCTCCACCCCGACGCCGGGATCGCCTTCGCCACCGCCGCCGCGGGGCCCGAACTGACGTCGAAATGCTTCGGCGACCGCGTCGTCTGGGTGCCCTGGCGCCGTCCCGGCTTCCAGCTGGGACTGGACATCGCCGAGGTCCACCGCAGCCGCCCCGACGCCATCGGAGTCATCCTGGGCGGCCACGGCATCACCGCCTGGGGCGCCACCAGCGACGAGTGCGAACGCCACTCCCTCGAGATCATCCACACCGCCCAACACTTCATCGACAGCCACGGCCGCGACGATCCCTTCGGACCCCTGCGCTCCGGCTTCGAGGCAGACACCCTCACGGCACCGAAGCGCCGCCAGCGGGCCGCGGCCCTGGCCCCGATCATCCGGGGCCTGGCGTCGACCGACCGCCGCCAGGTGGGCCACTTCGACGACCGCGCGGCGGTGCTCGACTTCCTCGCCGGGGCCGAGTGCCCGAGGCTGGCCGCCCTCGGCACGTCCTGCCCGGATCACTTTCTGCGAACCAAGGTCCGCCCCCTTCTCCTCGACCTCCCCGCTGACGCCCCCTTCGACGACGCCGTCGCCCGTCTGCGAGAACTGCACGCCGAGTACCGCCAGGAGTACGCCGCCTACTACCGCCGCTACGCCACCGCCGACAGCCCGCCCATGCGGGGCGCCGATCCCGCCATTGTGCTGGTCCCCGGCGTCGGCATGTTCAGCTTCGGCGCCAACCAGCAGACGGCCCGGGTGGCGGGCGAGTTCTACGTCAACGCCATCAACGTCATGCGCGGCGCCGAGGCCATCTCCGAATACCAGCCCATCGCCGAGTCGGAGAAGTTCCGTATCGAGTACTGGGTCCTGGAGGAGCAGAAACTGGCCCGCCTCCCCAAACCCAAACCGCTCGCCTCCCGCGTGGCACTGGTCACCGGCGCCGGCTCGGGCATCGGCCGGGCCATCGCCTTCCGCCTGGCCGCCGAGGGGGCGTGCGTCGTCGTGGCTGACCGGGACGAGGCGGCCGCCCACCAAGTGGCACGAGAACTCGGCAACCGCGACGTCGCGATCGCGGCGGTGGCCGACGTGACCGACGAGGACCAGATCGACGAAGCCTTCCGCCAGGCCGCGCTGGCCTTCGGGGGGGTGGATCTGGTCGTCAACAACGCCGGTCTGTCGGTCTCCAAGCCGCTGCTCGACACCACCGTCGCCGACTGGGACCGCCAGCACGACGTCATGGCCCGCGGCTCCTTCCTCGTCTCGCGGGCCGCGGCCCGGTTGATGATCGACCAAGGCCTGGGCGGCGACATCGTCTACATCGCCAGCAAGAACTCGGTGTTCGCGGGTCCCAACAACCTCGCCTACGGCGCCGCCAAGGCCGATCAGGCCCACCAGGTGCGGTTGCTGGCGGCCGAGCTGGGCGAGCACGACATCCGGGTCAACGGCATCAACCCCGACGGGGTGGTCCGGGGCTCGGGCATCTTCTCCAGCGGCTGGGGCGCCCAACGGGCCGCCGTCTATGGGGTGCCCGAGGAGGAGCTGGGTGCCTTCTACGCCCAGCGCACCCTGCTCAAACGCGAGGTCCTCCCCGAGCACGTGGCGGCCGCCGTGTTCGCCCTAGTCGGCGGCGACCTGTCACTCACCACCGGCCTCCACGTCCCCGTCGACGCCGGCGTCGCCGCCGCCTTCCTCCGCTGACGCGACGCCAGGAAGACCATGCCGACCCTGAAGCCACCATCCCCCCAGGAGGCCACCGATGACCGTGACCAGTCAGCCCGCCGTCAAGGCCGACGCCACCCCTAGCCTCGAGAGGATCTCCCCCCGCCGGGCCCGCATCGGCCTGGTGGCCGGGGGCCTGGGCGCCTACTGGCCCCAGTTCCCGGACCTGCTGCCCCAGCTGCGCCGCTCCGCGGCCCGGGTCTCGCAGCGCATCCAGGCCCTCGACTGCGACGTGGTCGACGTGGGCTTCATCTCCGATGCCGAGGAAGCGGCGGTGGCGGCCGAGAAACTACGGGTGGCGGGTTGCGACCTGATCGTGACCTTCCTGACCACCTACATGACGGCCACCATGCTGGTCCCGGTGGCCCAGCGCAGTGGTGCCCCGGTGCTGCTCATCAACCTCCAGCCGACCGAGGCCATGGACCACGCCACCTTCGACACCGGCCAGTGGCTGGCCTACTGCGGCGCCTGCCCCCTGCCGGAGATGGCCAACGCCTTCCTGCGCTGCGGCATCGCCTTCCGGTCGGTGTCGGGGTACCTCGACGACGAACGGGCCTGGAAACGCATCACCGGTTGGATCCAGGCCGCCGCCGTGCGCGGCGCCCTGCGCCACGGACGCCACGGGCTCATGGGTCACCTCTACCCGGGGATGCTCGACGTCTCCACCGACCTGGCGCTGGTCACCGCCAACTTGGGGGGCCACGTCGAGGTGCTGGAGTTCGACGACCTCCGGGTCCGGGTCGAGGCGGTCGGCGACGCCGATCTGCACGAGCGGATGGCGTGGGCCCGCCAGCTGTTCGAGCTCGACGACAGCGTCAACGAGGCCGACTTCGAATGGGCGGCCCGGGTGTCGCTCGGCCTCGACCGCCTGGTGGCCGACTTCTCCCTGGACAGCCTGGCCTATTACCACCGGGGCCTCGCAGGCGAGGTCCACGAACGGCTCGGGGCCGGGATGATCCTCGGCGCCTCCCTCCTCACCGCTCGGGGTGTCCCCGCGGCCGGGGAGTACGAGCTGCGGACGTCGCTGGCCATGTTGATCGTCGACCGCCTCGGCGGTGGTGGCTCCTTCACGGAGCTCCAGGCCCTCAACTTCCGCGACCGCGTCGTGGAGATGGGCCACGACGGTCCCGCCCACCTGGCCATCAGCGCCCGGCGCCCGCTGCTCCGGGGCCTGGGCACTTACCACGGCAAGCGGGGTTTCGGCGTCTCGGTGGAGTTCGACGTGCGGCACGGGCCGGTCACCGCCTTCGGCATCGGCCAGTTGCGCGACGGCAGTTTCCGGTTCGTGGCGTCCGAGGGTCAGGTCGTGGCCGGCCCCCTGCTGGCCATCGGCAACACCACCTCCCGGGTGGACTTCGGCTGCGACCCGGGCGAGTGGACCGATGAGTGGAGCGGCACCGGGGTCGCCCACCACTGGGCGCTCGGCACCGGTCACCTGGTCGGGGCGCTGAGGGCCACGGCCGACCTCCTCGGCGTCGAGCTGGTCGAAGTCACCCCGTGACCGTGGCCGTGGCGGCCGTCGACCTGGGCGCCTCGAGCGGCCGGGTGATGGTCGGCCGGGTGGGCGATGGGACCCTGGAACTGGTCGAGGTCAACCGCTTCGCCAACGACCCGGTTCTGATCCGGGGCACGCTGCACTGGGACATCCTGGCCCTGTACCGCGGCCTGCTCACCGGCCTGCGGGCCGCCGGGCGCCAGGCCGGACCGCTGGCCAGCGTCGGGATCGACTCGTGGGCCGTGGACTACGGGCTCCTCGATGAGTCCGGGGCGATGGTGGAAAATCCCATCCATTACCGCGATGGCCGCACCGAGGGGGTGATGGATCGGGTACTGGAGGACCTGCCGCGGCGCCACTTGTACGAGGTAACGGGACTTCAGCTCCTCCCCTTCAACACCCTCTTCCAGCTGGTCGCGGCCCGGGACACGCCGGCCCTTCGGGCCGCTCGAACCCTGCTGCTGATCCCTGACCTGCTGTCCTATTGGCTGACGGGCGTCATCGGAGCTGAGGTGACCAACGCCTCGACCACCCAGCTCCTGGACATCCGAACCGGCGGCTGGGCCGAGGAGCTCATGCGGAGCGTGGGCATCACCACGACCCTTTTCCCATCCCTTCGGCTGCCGGGCGATCCCGCGGGCACCTTGACCGTGGAGGTGCAGGCCCAGACCGGCCTGACCGACCCGGTGCCGGTGACCGCGGTGGGCTCCCACGACACGGCGTCGGCGGTGGTCAGCGTGCCGGGAACGGGGGAGGGGATCTGCTACATCTCCTGCGGCACCTGGTCCCTGGTCGGACTGGAGCTGACGGCCCCCGTGGTGACCGAGGCCAGCCGGGCCGCCAACTTCACCAACGAGGCCGGCGTGGACGGCACCACCCGTTTCCTCCGCAACGTCATGGGCCTGTGGCTGCTGCAGGAGTCCCTGCGGACCTGGAACGATCGCGGGCTGCCGGCCGACCTGGCGTCGCTGCTGCACGAGGCGGCTCGCATGCCGGCCTTCGGCGCCCTGGTCGACGCCGATGACCCAAGGTTCCTGGCTCCGGGCGACGTTCCCGCCCGCATCGCCGAGTGGTGCGCCGCCACCGGTCAGACGCCGCCCCCCAGCCAGGCGGCGACGGTGCGCTGCATTCTCGACAGCCTGGCCCTGGCCTACCGGGCCGCGGTGCGCACTGCCCAGCGCCTCTCGGGCCGGTCGGTGGACGTGGTCCATGTCGTGGGCGGCGGGTCGCGCAACACGCTGTTGTGCCAGCTGACCGCCGACGCGTGCGGCCTGCCGGTCGTCGCCGGGCCGGTCGAGGCGTCGGCGCTGGGCAACGTGCTCGTCCAGGCCCGGGCGGTGGGCGCCCTGGCCGGGGGCTTGGCCGACATGCGGGCCCTGGTCCGTCAGACCCACGAGTTGGTGCATTACCGACCGTCGGGAGACACCCACCTCTGGGAAGCCGCGGCCCACCGCCTCCCAGCC
The DNA here is from genome assembly GCA_963851105.1 of uncultured Actinomycetota bacterium. Lineage (GTDB taxonomy): Bacteria > Actinomycetota > Acidimicrobiia > Acidimicrobiales > Palsa-688 > DATARN01. The sequence goes on along the minus strand of CAWKNP010000002.1, from coordinate 624,913 downwards.
AGGGAGACAACCTGATGCCCGGGCGAACCATGAAGAGAAGGTGTGGCCGGGGCCACCTGTTGTCTCCTAGGAAAGGCCGCCTGCTCGACAAGATGGGCTTACGCGCGGCCGTCGATCAGGGCGTCGTCGTCGCCAAGGCGAGGGCGTCCTTGAACGGCAGGCTCATCCCTCGCCGATACGCCACGTCAAAGGCCTGATCTCCCATCAGATCGCGCAGGCGGGCGTGGTCGGCGTCGCGGAGCCGGGATTCGAGCGTCTCCACCACCGCCCCGAGCTGTTCGATCCGGGCGGTGAACACGCCGTGCAGCATGGCGGCCCGTTCAGCGTCGCCGGTCAAGGTCGACGTCAGAGCAAGGCCCAAGATGGCGTAGTACCCGAGGAGCGGGATGGCGTCGAAGAGCGGGCGGGCGACGGTGCCGCGGGTGATGTCGAGGCACTCATGAAAGAGGCGACCCGCCCTCTCGGCGTCGCCGTCCAAGGCCGCGACGTACCCGGCGTTGATGGCGCCGAGGGCCACGCCCTGTTGGTCGCCGAGCTCCCGGAAGAGCACGACGGCCTCGCCGAACAGCCGGCGCGCCGCCTCTAGGTCACCCGTGTTCAGGGTGCTTAGCCCCAGATTGTTGACCTGCATGGCCACGCCGCGGCGGTCACCAGCGCGGCGATACAGCTCCGCGCTCTCCTCGAATGGGGCCCGGCCGTCCTGGCCCAGACCGTCGAGGGCCAAGCCTTGGACGTTGAGGAGGAACGCCGCCAGCCGACCGTCCGCACAGGCGCGAGCGATGGGCAGGGCCTCGTCCACCAGCCGGAGGCAGGCGGCGTACTCACCCTGGCGGCTGCGGATCCTGGCGACCAGGCTCAGCGCCTTCACGGCCAGGGTGTCGTCCCCGTGGGCCCGGGCGATGGCGAGGCCCTCCTCCGCTCGGGAGACGGCGGCTGCGTAGTCCGTGACGTAGTCCCTAACCAGATTGGCCGCCGCCACGAGGGCCCGGCCCCGAAGCGGCGTCGGGTCCTGCGCTTCGGGTCGGGCCAGGTGGGCCAGGAGCGTTTCGGCCCCCTCGATCCCGTAGCCGCGGATGACCCAGAACTCGGTGAGGGCGGCACCGAGACGGAGCCCGGGCGTGGGATCCGGGTGGGCGAGGCACTCGGCCAGTGCGACGCGGAGGTTGTCGAGTTCGGCATCCAGGCGCTCGACCCACTCGATCTCGTCCACGCCCCGGAGATGGCTCTGGGCCGCCTCGGCCAGCCCGAGGTAGTGGTCACGGTGGGCCAGCCTCACCCGGTCGAGCTCGTCCTCGCCTCGCGCCGCCAGCCGGGACGTACCGTACTCGCGGATGGTCTCGAGGAGGCGATAGCGGACCGTCCCACGGGTCTCGTCGGCCTGCACCAGGCTCTTGTCGACCAAGGCGTCGAGGAGGCCGACGACCTCGAACTCCTCCACCTCGCCCCCGGCGCAGACGGCCTCAGCGCCGGCGAAGTCGAAGCCGCCGGCGAACACCGACAGGCGGCAGAGCAGCGCCTGCTCGGCCGGCGACAGCAGGTCGTAGGACCAGTCGATCAGCGCCTGCAAGGTCTGCTGGCGAGGCAGCGCCGTACGGGAGCCGCCGGTGAGGAGCCGGAAGCGCTTGTCGAGGTGCGCGTCGAGGTCGCGCACGGACAGGGACCGGAGCCGGGCGGCGGCCAGCTCGATGGCGAAGGGGATGCCGTCCAGACGCCGGCACAGGCGGCCGATCGTCCCCGCGTTGCTGGCATCAAGCGCGAAACCTGGCTTCTGCTGGCGGGCCCGCTCCAGGAAGAGCCGCACCGACTCCAACTCCATGAGCACCTCAGGGACTTGGTCCCCGGGTGCGGGCACCGGGAGCGAGGGGACCCGGAAGACGTACTCGCCGGGGATCCCGAGCGGCTCCCTGCTCGTAACCAGCAGGCACACCAGCCGGCACCGGACCAGCAGGGTTTGGGCCAGCGCGGCCACGACGTCGATGACGTGCTCGCAGTTGTCGAGCACCAGCAGCATGCGGCTGTCCTTGAGCTGCTCGGCCAGGGTCTCGACGACCGGCCGGCCCGGCTCATCGGGCAGCCGCAACACCTTGGCGACCGAGGTGGCCACGAGCGAGGCGTCGGAGATGGGGGCGAGGTCGACGAACCAGACGCCGCCGCCCGATCCGTCGACCAGCTCGGCCGCGGCCTGCAGGGCCAGGCGGGTCTTTCCCACGCCGCCTGGGCCGGCGAGCGTCACCAACCGGGCCTCGCCGACCAACTCGCGAATCTGAGCCAGCTCCCGGTCCCGCCCCACAAAGCTCGACACCTGTTCCGGCAGGTTGTTCTGCAACCCGGGGTTGTTCAGCGACTTCACCGGAGGGAAGGCGTCGGCCAGCCCCGTGCCTGCCACTTGGAAGACCCGCTCGGGCCGGCCCAGGTCCTTGAGTCGGTGCTCGCCGAGGTCCCGCAGGACGATGTCGTCCGGGAGCTGATGGGCGACGAGCGCCGCGGTCACCCCGGAAAGAAGCACCTGGCCGCCGTGGGCGATGGCCTCGAGCCGCGCGGCGCGGTTGACGACCGGCCCGAAATAGTCGTTGTCACGCTCCTCGCACTCGCCCGAGTGCAGGGCCATGCGAACTCGGATGGGTGTCTGCTCGGGCCACGGCTCGGCACCCAGGGCGTGCTGGGAGGCCACGGCCGCCATAACGGCCGATCGTGCCGACTGGAAGGCGGCGCAAAAAGCGTCGCCAACCGTCTTGAAGACGAAACCGCCCGCCCGTTCGATCTCGGCCCGCAGGATGTCGTCGTGGCGACTGAGCGCCACCTTCATCTCCTCGGCGTGCGCTTCCCAAGCCCGGGTCGAGCCCTCGATGTCGGTGAACAGCAGGGTGACCAATCCCAAGGGAGGCACGGCGACAGTTTGCCCCGAACGGTCGGTCGGCGTGGACGCGGCACCTGCGGCCCGGGCGCGATTTCGCGCCCGTAGGTCCAGTCCCGATCCTCCGGTTGGCCACGTCCGTCACCGTGGCCGCCTCCCGCAGTTCACGGAACGGCTTTCAGGGCACACGCATCTCGTTGCGCTGCACCCTCTGGTTGTGCTACAAGTAACACATGACCTCGGTCGGAATTCGGGAGTTGCGCCAACGGGCGAGCGAGCTACTGAGGCTGGTCGAGCAGGGCGAAACGATCGAGATTACCGACCGAGGCCGTCCGGTTGCCCGTCTGACCCCGGTCCCTGAGGGAACTCCCCTGGAGCAGATGTATTCGGCTGGCGAGGTCGATCCGGCTTCAGGCGCGCTCGACGATCTTCCCGAACCGCTGGTGCTATCTGACAACATTGAGACTCCCTCGGCCGCTCTCGGCCGCCTCCGCCGGGATGAACGCTGAACGATGGCGGCGACCTATCTGGACTCCTCGGCCATCGTGAAGCTCGCGGTTCGCGAACCTCAGTCGGACGCGCTTCGAAAGTACCTTCGTCATCGGCGTCCCCTCATTTCGAGTGCCCTGGCGCGCACCGAGGTGCTCCGTTCTCTTCTCCCCGGTGGAGAGCCAGCCCTGGCATCCGGTCGCCGCGTTCTCGATCGCGTCGATCTCGCGCGGGTCAACGACCGGGTCTTGAACTTGGCTGCGACGTTGGCCCCACTCGAGCTTCGAACCTTGGACGCAATCCATCTGGCTACCGCCACTCGACTCGGAGCTGATCTCAGCGAGGTCGTGACTTACGACGACCGGATGGCCGGCGCCGCTCGGACGATGGGGCTAAGGGTGTCATCACCTTCCTGATTCACCAGCATCACCTCGAACAGCCGGGCGCCAACGACTTCATGCGTTACGTCATTGTCCGTTCAGCCGCCTCCGCGAACGCGCACGCCGGCACGCCAGCCGATCAAGCGCGAACGAACGTGGTGATACGCTAGGAGCCGTCATGGACCGGACCCGCTTGAGCCTGACTGTCCTCCTTCTTACCTGACGGCGAGCCACCCTCGGTGCTCGCCTCCGCCTCCTGCGCCTTCGGGCCGGGAGGTTTTGTTTTTCCAATCCGCCACCACACCAAAGGAACGCCGATGTCCCCCCCGCCTCTGACCCCGAGAAGGATGCCATTCGAAAAGTACCGGACTTTCCTCCCGCTGCCGGTTGAACTTCCCGGCCGGCGGTGGCCCAACGTGCGCATCGAGAAGGCGCCGTTGTGGAGTTCGGTCGATCTCCGTGACGGCAACCAGGCGTTGATCGACCCGATGGACCCGGCCCGCAAGATGCGGATGTACCAGACGTTGGTCCAGATGGGCTTCAAGGAGATCGAAGTCGGCTTTCCATCAGCCTCGCAGCCTGACTACGACTTCGTCCGTCAACTGATCGTCGAGGATCTGATCCCCGACGATGTGACCATCCAGGTCCTCGTTCAATGCCGGGCGGAACTGATCGAGCGGACCTACGAGTGCCTCAAAGGTTCCCCCCGGGCCATCGTCCACTTCTACAACTCGACATCGGTGCTGCAACGGCGAGTCGTGTTCGGCCTCGACCAGGCGGGCATCACCCAGATCGCGGTAGACGCAGCGCGGTTGTGCCGCAAGCTCGAGGAGACCGTTCCCGCCACTGCGGTCCGGTACGAATACTCGCCGGAGAGCTTCACGGGCACCGAGTTGGACTACGCGGTGGAGATCTGCGGGGCGGTCATGGACGTCATCGAGCCGACCACCGATCGAAAGATCATCTTGAACCTGCCCGCCACCGTCGAGGGCTACACCGCCAACGTCTACGGCGACGCCATCGAGTGGTTCCATCGCAACATTCCGGGCCGGGACAGGGTCATCCTGTCGCTGCACCCCCACAATGACCGGGGGACAGCAGTGGCCGCGGCGGAGTTCGGCGTCATGGCAGGCGCCGATCGGGTTGAAGGCACACTGTTCGGCAACGGCGAACGAACTGGCAACGTCGATCTGGTGAACTTGGCTCTGAACCTGTTCAGCCAAGGCGTCGACCCACAGCTCGACATCGGGAACATCGACGAGCTGCGCCGGGTGACCGAGTACTGCAACCGCCTCCCGATCAGCCCCCGGCATCCTTACGTAGGGGACCTGGTGTACACCTCATTCTCGGGCTCGCACCAAGATGCCATCAAGAAGGGCTTTGCGGCCCTCCCCGACGACTACCAAGAGTGGGCCGTCCCCTATTTGCCGATCGACCCCAAGCACGTGGGGCGCAACTACGAAGCGGTAATCCGGGTCAACAGCCAGTCAGGCAAGGGTGGCGTGGCATATGTGATGAAGGCCGAGCACGGATTCGATCTACCACGCCGGCTGCAAATCGAGTTTTCCCGATCCATCCAGACGATCACCGAGGACACCGGCACCGAGATTAGCCCCAGCGAGACGTGGGCCCGGTTCTCGGAGGAATACCTGGAGCCACACGCCACCGAACTCCTATCCCATCAGATCGCGACGAGTGGCGACGTCACCTCGGTGACCGCCGCTCTACGGGTCCAAGGCCAGCCTATGACGGTGTCGGGACGCGGCAACGGTCCCATCGCGGCGTTCGTGCAGGCCATCAACAGCCAACTACACATTCCCATCGAGGTGCTGGACTACGCGGAACACGCCGTCGGTGCAGGCGCCGGCGCCCAAGCGGCCGCCTACGTCGAGGTCCGGCGCCATGGGGCCCTCCGCTGGGGTGTCGGCGTACACGAAAGCATCATCACGGCATCCTTGCGTGCCGTCCTGAGCGCCATGGGCGGCCTCGATCGCCGCCATCAGAAGAGCTGAGCTCGATGCGATTTCGTTCGTGCCCAGCGAGGCGCCCGTAGGATGCGACGCCTGCTCTGGGGTCCTCCCGCATCACATTATGGAAGATTCGCCAGATGGTCCCGCGTGCAAAGCTGCCATTTACCAACACGGCCACGTCGCTGATGGGGCGTCGGTTGTTGACGATCGCTTCGGCGATCTCGCCGGGATAGCTGTCCCGGTACGCCACGGCTAGACGGAGCTGGGCCGGCAACACCTGGGTGTTTGCCACCAGCGCCTCGGGCGAACCGAGGTCCTCCAGCATCTCGACGATCTCCCACACGTCGAGACCAGAGCCGATGATCCAGGGGCGACGTCGGGCGTCGTCGCCACGGAAGGCGATGCCGGGAAAGCGTCGTGTACGTGCGGTCTCCTCGGGGGCAAATGCTTAGGGCGGAGTGCGTAAGGGGGAGGGTTGACTTCGTCACAGGTGGAGATAACTCGGGGCGAACCACCCGAGACAGGAGATCGAGGGAGCAGTGAGTTCACCTCCAGCAGTCGCGCCGGCGCACGTGCTCACGCCGTTGGCTAGCTCTGGGAACGATTGTGTTCCGCTCCGACAACCCGTCCTGAGCTACGTACTGCCTATCCGTCGCGCATCGACTGAGCCGCCCTCAGACGAGTTGACGACCTACCTGCATTGGCTGACCAGCAGAGTCGAATTGATCGTCGTAGACAATTCCGAACCGGAGGTGTTTGCCATTAACGCGGCGGCGTGGTCGTCGATCGCTTGTCATGTCCGGCCTGATCCTGCATTTGCCTGCCTTCAGCACAAGGTGGCCAATGTGCGCACCGGCATCGGCCTGGCCCAAGGAGAAGTGGTGATCATTGCCGACGACGACATCCGCTGGGATGAGGAGGGACTCGAGCGAGCGTGGCGCCTGGCGCGGGACTCTGGGGCGGTCCGGCCCCAGAACTTCTTCTCGCCCATGCCCTGGCATGCCCGGTGGGACACCGCCCGGACCTTGATCAACAGAGCCGTGGGAGCGGATTATCCCGGGACATTGGTGGTCCGTAAGTCGGTGCTCGAGGCGACCGCCGGCTATGACGGCGACACCCTGTTCGAGAACTTGGAGCTGTTGCGCACGGTTGAAGCGTCGGGCGCCCGGGTGACCAATGCCGATGACCTATTCGTCCGCCGCCTTCCGCCGTCGACCCGACATTTCTGGTCGCAGCGGGTGCGCCAAGCCTATGACGACTTTGCCCTTCCCGCTCGGATGGCCCTGTGGCTGACATTGGCTCCCTTGGCCCTCTGGCTGCGGATTTGGCGGAGGCCGAGGGCGCTGGCGGCAGGTTTGGGCCTTTCCATTGGAGTGGCCGAAGTGGGCCGGCGGCGAGCCCAGGGCGCCAAGGTGTTCCCCGCCTCCGCCCCATTGCTGGCTCCGCTGTGGTTGGCGGAACGGGCAGTGTGCTCATGGCTAGCAGTGGCCGCCCGAGTGGGGCGAGGCGGCATCCGATACAACGGCGCCATCGTCGCTCGGGCCGCCCATTCGCGACGACAACTGCGCCAGATCTTGGCCGCCCGTCAGACCGTTCTGCTGTCGAATGGTGGTGACGGGAAGTGAATCGGCTGCCTCCGCCTCGGGGTGTCCTGAGCGCCTTTGTCATTGATCATCTCCGGCAGGATTCGCACCGGATACTCGACCCGATATGGCCTGAGACGCGTGGCGCCGATGAGGATGATCTGCATTTGTCCCTCTATTGTTGCTACGGGGACATTATCGGGGATTCGACGGCGTCTGCGACGAATGGGAATGGCACGCCGGACTCTTGGCCTTCCGGACCACGTTGGAGGACGAGTTCTTGTCGCGGCTCATCGACCTGGGTGGCAGACAGAATCCTGGGCGTTTGTTCGTCTTCGCGACGGTCGAACCACGGCCGATCATCGGATTGGAACGGATCCGACAGCAGCTCCCAGATAATCCAGGGAGGCGGCGGTTGGGCCTTCCCGCGTTGCGCCAACGCGATGAGCCGCCCGTGCATGGCTTGAGCGTACGCGACGCGGGCGCCCGCACCTCCGATCTGCGTGCCATCGCACGACCGTGGACAGGCTAGGAGCGCGTATCGAGGGTTAGCGCGGTCGTGCAGGAGTGATCGGACCAGCATCGCAAGGCACAGGACCAGATGCCCCATCCTGCGATCGGGACGGCATCTCAGCGCTCGTCTGGGTCCCCGGTTAGGGCGACCACGGATGAGCGATGCTTTCGCGTAGCGCCCGCCGGCCCCGCGGCGGTTGGTCGTCCGCTGCGAGCCGGACATCTGCCCGAGGGACGCTGAGTGCAGAGCCAGCAGCATTTCCTGCTTCGGGGGCACAGCAGTCGAGCAAGAGCAGGATCACTGCGACCAGGACCGTCGCACCATACGCGGCCGCGGTGACCACTAACCCGGTACCAGGCGGCCCGGTGACCACGGCGCCGGTGTCGAGCGTGACGGGGCGGTGCCAACTCGCGATGGCGATAGCAAGGCCAGAGGCCGCCGTGGCCACGACGATAACGAAGCGCAGCCGCCACACCATCACTGCCACCAACATGGCAGCGACGGCCATCCCGACGCCGATGGCAACGGCAGAAAGCCCCCATGACCCACCCTGCAGACCCGAAACCGTTGACGTCGCCGAATCACCTCCCGGGGAGTAGACGACCCATGGAAGGGAGCTTGCAAAAATGGTGATGATCGCCAAGCCGCTGGCAACGGACGCCATCAAGTTGCCAAAGGTGCGACGCCGCCCGATTGGACGCCCTTGCAACCCAACTGGTCGCATCGCCGTGGCCAGGCCATCGTCAGTCACCACCCTCTCATAGTGCCCCAACACGCCGTCCCGATAGCGGGCAGCCCACGTACCGGGCCGACCCAAGGAGTGTGGCTGGCCCGATACTCGTACCAGAACATCGCGACTGTGCGCTACACGACGATGATTCGAGAAGGTCGTCGAGCGCCCGGAAGTCTTCACCGTTGCGGGTATAGAGGGGAAGACCGGCGGCGAGCGCTGTCGCGGCTATGAGCAAATCAACCGAACGGGCGCCTCGACCCTTACGCCCCGCGGCGACAACCGCGGCAAAAGTGCGGCCGTAGGCTCGTGCCACGTCGCCGTCGAATGGGAGGGCATCGAAGACAGCCTCAGCCCGCTGAACGCGATCCTGTCGACGAGCCCGCTCGTCGGCATCGCTGGCAGCGTGGGGACCGGCAGCCAGCTCGGCCATTGTGAGCGCGCTGACCGAGACCTCGACTGCGAGCTGTGTCGAGTCGAGCTGGTCGAGATCAATCACCACCGAGGTGTCGAGCACCCCCGCGGTGGACGGGGGCGATCAGCCTCGCGGAGTCGCGTAGCACACCGTTCGACGGCGTCGCCGTCAAGTCCGTCAGGAACCCGAAGTGACGCCAGTGCCGGATCCACTCCACCCGGCCGCCGCCCGGTAGCGGTAGCCGGTAACTAGCCATTCGCGTGGTGTAGGACCCTCAGGGCGCCCCCTACTTTGACGGGAACCTGTCAGCGCCGCCCGCCGCCGACCGGCAGAAGGAGCGCCATCATCCTCATCCCCAGGTGCCGGCTGATGGTCGGATCCCTATCGGGCGTGCACGGCGTGCATGGCATCCGAAACATCGCAAGCCTCACAGGCCTTCACGGCCTCGCCGTCCAAAGCCCCCCACAACTGCTGCCCGCCCGGGAGCAGATGGCCTTCACCTTCTTCTTTCACATCATCCTGGTGCCCTTCGGGGTGGCCTTCACCTTCCTCATGATGATCGCCAACTACCGGGGCCTCACACGCGGCGACGCCGATGCCCTCCTCCTCGCCCGACGCTGGTCCAAGGTGGCCGCCGTCCTGTTCGCGGTGGGCGCGGTGTCGGGGACCGTGCTGTCGTTCGAACTCGGCCTCCTGTGGCCGGGCCTCATGGGTATCTACGGCGGCGCCTACGGCATCCCCTTCGCGGTCGAGGGCATCTTCTTCTTCATCGAGGCCATTTTTCTCGCCATCTACATCTACGGCTGGAAACGCATGCGCCCCTGGCCCCACTTCTGGTCCGGGCTGCCCGTCGTCCTCGCGGGCGCCGGCGGCACGGCGTCGGTCGTGGCCGCCAACAGCTGGATGAACCTGCCGGGCGGAATCACCCTCCGCGGCAACCGGGTGGTGGCCGTGCGGCCGCTTGCGGTCTACTTCAACCGGGCCTTCTGGTACGAGGCCACCCACATGCTGCTGGCGGCCTACGTGGTGGCCGGATTCATGGTCGCGAGCGTGTACGCCGCGGGAATGCTGAAGGGTCGCCAGGACCGGTACCACCGGCTGGGTTTCCTGATCGCCTTCACGGTGGCCGCCGCCGTGATCCCGGTGCAGATCATCGTCGGCGACATGATCGCCCGCCACGCCTATCAGACCGAACCGGCCAAGTTCGCGGCCATCGAGATCCTGCCGCAGAGCGGCTCCCACGTGCCGGAAACCATCGGCGGCGTGCTCATCAACGGCAAGGTCCGCTACGGCATCCGGCTGCCGGATGGCGCCTCCCTCCTAGCCGGCTACAACCCCAAGACCACGATCAAGGGGCTGGACGCCATCCCGCCCCCGGTTCGCCCCCGGCCCGACCTGGTCAACACTGTGCACCTGTCGTTCGACACCATGGTGTTCACCGCCTTCCTGCTGCTCGGCCTGTCGGTGTGGTTCGCCCTCGGCTGGTGGCGGCGCCGCGAACTGCCCACCAGCCGCTGGTTCCTACGGCTGGCGACTGGGGCCGGGGTGGTGGCGGTGATCTCGCTGGAAACGGGCTGGATCGTGACCGAGGTCGGCCGCCAGCCGTGGACCATTGTCGGCCGGCTCCTGACCCGCGATGCGGTGACCACCTCGGGCGACGTGTGGTGGTTCTTCGGCGCGACCGTGGTCATCTACCTGGCCGTCGGGACCGCCACCATCATGGTCCTGCGGGAGATGCACCGACGGTGGCGTCCAAGCCCCGACGACGACGACCTATCCGTCCCCTACGGGCCCGCCGCAGGGGCCCAGCCCGACGGCTCGTCCGCCGCCGGGGCCCTGCCACCGATCCCAACCCGCGCCTCGACCTCGGCCGGGTGACGGTCTGATGCCCCGCGTCGCCGCCGTCATCCTCTTCACCGCGGTGATCCTCTACGCAGTGTTCGGCGGCGCCGACTTCGGTGCCGGTTTCTGGGACCTGATGGCCGGCGGGGCGGAGCGGGGACGAGCGCCCCGCGAGCAGATCGACGCCTCCCTGGGACCGGTGTGGGAAGCCAACCACGTCTGGCTGATCTTCTGCCTGGTGGTGCTGTGGACCGCCTTTCCCCCCGCCTTCTCGGCCATCATGCGGACGCTGTACATCCCTCTCGGCCTGGCCGCGCTGGGGATTGTGCTACGGGGATCGGGCTTCGCCTTTCGCAAGGTCGTCCTGCGGACCCTCGAGCAGCGCGCCACCGGCGCGGCATTCGCCCTGTCGTCGGTAATCACGCCGTTCTTCGTGGGCGCGGTGGCCGGCGGCATCGCCTCCGGCCGGGTGCCGGCCACCGGCCTCGGTGGCGACGCCGTGGGCAGCTGGGTCAATCCCACTTCGCTGCTGGGAGGGACGCTGGCCGTCGTCACGTGCGCGTTTCTCGCCGCCGTGTTCCTGGCCAATGACGCCGGGCTCCGGGGGGCCTCCGCACTGGTGGCTTACTTCCGGCGACGCGCCGTCGCGGCCGCCGTGGTGGCGGGCGCCCTGGCCATCGGCGGAATCTTGGTTCTGCGGGCCGACTCCTCGAGGCTGTACCACCGCCTGGTCGGACCGGCCCTGCCGTTGGTGGTGTTCTCCGGTGTGGCCGGCATCACCGCCCTCGTCCTGCTGGCCCGGGGGCGCCTGGCGGGAATCGGCGTGCGGGTGGTCGCCGTGGCCGCGGTCGCCAGCATCGTCGCCGGCTGGGGCGTGGCCCAGTACCCTTACCTGCTGGGAACCCACGTCACCATCTCCGAGGCGGCCGCCCCCGACGCCAGCCTGTACTCGGTGGCGATCGTGTTCCTGGTGGCCGCCGTCGTGTGCGTGCCGTCGCTCGCCCTTCTATACCGGCTGCAACAGCGAGGCGAGTTGGAAGGCGCCTAGCAACCCCGGTAACCCGCTTGGACCCGGTGTCCCCCGGGGGGCCCCACCATCACCGGCGCCGGCGTCGCCAGCCACGACTACGGTCAGTATCTCGGGCGGTTCATGAGGCTCGCAGGCCACCCCGGCCGGTGGGCCCAATGAGCAGTGCGTGACCGAGGTCCGCGACCTCGACCGGTTCCCGACGAAGTCAGTACTCGCCCTTGATCACGAAATACGAACCGCGGATCGTGCCCGCCAGCTTCGACTTCTGTCTCGCGAACTTGAATGCGCCGAGCTCTACGGGGACATCCATCCCTTCGGAGAGCTTGAACCCAACCGCTCGTTTCTTCGGTTCGTCGACTTGGTACGGCACGTTGATAGACAGGCCGCTCTCGTAGAACACATAGGTCCAGCGGATGTTCTCGACTTGGAAGGTCGTCGCCTCAAGCGGGGGCGACTCGATGACGATGTCGCGCTCCTCCTTGAGGATGCGGTGGACCCAGTCGATGTCCTTCTTGGCCTTGGCGGCCGGTTCGACCGTGAAAACGTGGTCGTACTTGTTCTTGAAGTAGCGAGCCTCGTTCGCCCGGAGGCCAGCCAGTGCGGTCGCCACCGGCGACGACTCGAGGCCGATGGTGGAGACGTTCACGAAGTCCACCGCATAGCTCATATATTGCTCTCCCGCTACGTCGTCGGACGCGCCCGTCGACGGACCGCCACCCTATCTCGACCGAGCACGAGTCCCGCGGTAGAGCGAGCGGACGTGGTCCGTACGCGAGGGTTCCGGAGCGTCGGGACCGGGCGGCTCGACAGAGCGAGAACGCGGGCGCGCGTCGCGAAATGGGCCACGAGACCGGCGCCGCGACTTCTTCGGCTTCCCCGGGGACTTCCTTTCTGGCAGGTTGGGATCGTCCCCGATGGCAGGAGACGATCTCGATGATCCCTGGTGACGATACCCTCGGCGCGGCGGCCTCGTGCCAGCGCCAGCTTGCATCCGTCGACGCCGCGCTGTGCGAGATCCGCCCGTCTCCGGCGGGCGCAGCGTGCTGGCTTTCGGAGAAGATGACGGTTTTGGGACCCAAAGTGCTGCGAAACGACAGTATTACGTCGTTTTGCAGCAGGAGGCGTGGCTCGGCCAGCGGGCGAGGGGCGAGGGGCGAGGGGCGATGACGACGGCGTCCATTGACTACGGCGTCCGACGGCGTGCGGTGGCCCCCGCGTCGTGGCACAGGGAGCATCATGTTTTCTACACTCGAAGCATGAGTCTTGAATGGGAACAGACGATTGTGGACGCGCACGATCCCGAATCGTTGGGTCGTTGGTGGCGAGATGCGCTGGGATGGGTCGTGGTGAACGAGGATCCCGAAGAATTCGAGATCCGACCTAGCGCCGAGCGGCTTCCGGGGATTCTTTTCGTCTCAGAATCCGAACCCAAGCGGGACAAGAACCGGCTACACCTGGACTTCCGGCCGGACAATCGCGACGCTGAGGTCGACCGTCTACTCGGCCTTGGAGCGAAACACGCAGATGTCGGCCAGGGCGAGCAGTCCTGGGTTGTGCTCGCTGATCCCGAGGGCAACGAATTCTGCGTACTCGGTTCCCGCTAGCGGAAGAATTCCCCACCCTTCACCAGATGAAAGGGATGAGCCGTTTGTGGTTGGCTGCATAGGTGCGGTAATCATCGCTGAGGTTCTGGTAGAGGGCACGTTCCTCCACTCCGATCCGGAACACAAGAGCGCAACTCATGGCGACGGTGAGGCCGATGAGCGACCACCAGTTCCCGATCAGCAGACCCACTGCCATCACCACCAGAAGAAGTCCGGCATAGCTCGGATGCCGGATAACCCGGTAGGGGCCGCCGGTGATCACCGGCTGATCGGCGCTCGTTTGGACGACGACGGTGAAGTACCGGCCCAGCGTGCGAAAACTCCAGAATCGCAAGGCGATACCACACCAGAAGAGGCCGAGCCCGACGCAAGCAGCGACGGCTGCGGGTCGGATCGTCGGCGTCGGTGCCACACGCGAGAGGACGAAAGCCGAAAGGGCGCCGATTGCAACCGCCAGGCGAAAGACGATTTCGCTGCCCCATTTGGCGTTCACTCCCTCTGGCCGGCGCTTCAAGCTCTGCCGTAGTTCGATCAGCACCCAGACGGCACCGGTGGCGAGCAGCAGGTCGCGAACGATTAGTGGCGACGCCCGCGCCGTGTCCAGCTATCTCGCGCGAAACGTGCGACCATCACGCCAATTCGCCGAGACTGTTTCGGGGTCGTTGGAGCGATAAGGAGCTCGGAGAAGGCTTGGCCATCGAGTCGTCCTGGGCGCGATTCCATTTCGGATCAGTTATCTCGCGTATACCTACTTTTGGGAATCATACCATCGTTGAAAAGTGATGGGGATACTCGGGCGGCGGCGAGCGCCGACGTCCTCCTCCTCCCTGCCTGCGGATCGAGCTTCCAGTGGTGCCTACTTCGTGGCTCGTGACCGCAGCCACGCGTCTCCTCTTGCCCGCGATGCTCGCGACAACCAGGCATCTTCGATGATCTCGGACAACTCCTGCCGATTGAGCTCGTTGATCCGGCTGGCCCGCACGAGCACGGAGCAATGCCCGTCGAAGTGTGGCGTCGTGAAGAACGGCGACCGTGGGTCTTGCACGAGGGCCTGCTTGTCTGTCTCGGAGGGAGCCCAAATCACGATCACATCGTCGTATCGCTCGCCGCTGATCGGGTCGATCGCATCGGGGCGAGGGTTGCGGAAGAACACGAATGACTTTCCGCCTACCTGGTAGATGTGATTGCCGCTTGGTCCAGACTCGACCGTCACATGTGGCATGGCCCTGCCTAATGCATCGATGTCGTCGACGCGAGCCCGTCGCTCCCGTTGCGCCACGATGTAGAGAATAGGCCGCTTCAGGACCGTCGATGGCGGAATAGCGCCACCCACGCCTGGCGGTGGCAGTGAGCGGGCGAGCACAACCAGATCCCGGCCAGGGCGATCGTCAAAAGATGTTCACGGTGACCTCCTGCGTTCCCTTGAACCGGACCGCGGGTAGCGTGTTGTGAGGATGACGATGTACAACGCCGCTGCCGATCGTTACGACACCATGGCCTACCGCCATTGCGGGCGCAGCGGGCTTCAGCTGCCCTCCGTGTCCCTCGGCCTGTGGCAGAACTTCGGAGGCGACCGACCGATCGAGGTGGGACGGGAGATATTGCGGAGGGCGTTCGACCGGGGCATCACCCACTTCGACCTTGCCAACAACTACGGGCCGCCTTATGGCTCGGCGGAGGAGAACTTCGGGCGCATCCTGGCCGAGGACTTTGCGGTCTACCGCGACGAGCTCGTCATTTCTACCAAGGCCGGCTACGACATGTGGCCCGGCCCGTACGGCGAGGGTGGTTCCAGAAAGTATGTCCTGGCCAGCCTGGACCAGAGCCTGCGCCGCATGGGCCTCGACTACGTCGACATCTTCTACTCCCACCGCTTCGATCCCGACACTCCGCTCGAGGAGACGATGGGTGCCCTGGCCACCGCCGTGCGCCAGGGCAAGGCGCTGTACGTAGGGATCTCCTCCTACTCCGCCGATCGCACCCGCGAGGCGGCGACGATACTGGGAGGGCTTGGTGTCCCTCTGCTGATTCACCAGCCGTCCTATTCGATGCTCAACCGCTGGATCGAAGACGGTTTGCTCGACGTGCTGGCCGAGGTCGGTGCGGGGTGCATCACCTTTTCGCCCCTGGCGCAAGGCTTGCTGACCGATCGGTATCTCAGAGGCATCCCCGAGGGTTCCCGCGCCGACCGGCGGGGGTCACTGCGCCCCGACATGCTGAGCGAGGACAACCTGGCCCGTGTCCGAGCTCTCGACGCCATTGCCCGCCGGCGGGGCCAGACGCTGGCCCAGATGGCTTTGGCATGGACCTTGCGTGACCCACGAGTGACATCGACCCTGATCGGTGTCAGCCGTGTCGCCCAATTGGACGAGAACCTGGCGGCGCTCGACAACTTGTCGTTCGCACCCGAGGAGCTGGCCGAAATCGACTCCCACGCCGTCGATGGTGGCATCAACCTCTGGGAACGGTCCAGCTCGTCGTGAATCAGGCCACGATCGGTTCGACGAGGCGTCGGGCCGGTCGCGGTGATGCGATCGTGGGTCTCGAAGGCGCCAAGACCGTCGCCGCCGGGACCGTTGCCCGGCCGCTGAAGAAGGTAGGGATGCTTGACCGTCACTGGTGGGCGCACCTGTCATCGTAGGGAACGGGACCAGCTGGTTCGTTCAGATCGGCGGGCACGCCCGTCTCGGTTTCGGTAGGACGACACCTTGCGTGAAAGAATCTGGCGCATGAGACCGTGGGCCGAAACCTTCTCGGCTGCGATCGCCACCGGTCTCGCGGCGGCAGCCGTGCCGGACGACAGGGCGGCTATGACGGCGTACATGCGCAACCAATTCGCTTTCCTCGGGGTGAAGGCGCCTGGTCAGAAAGCGGTGTTTCGAGCGGCACTCGCAATCGCGGGGCCGCCGGCCGACGAGGCCGAGGTTGTCGCGGCCCTCGACGCGCTGTGGGACCAACCGGAACGGGAATATCGTTATGCCGGCTGCCAGCTGGCGAGCCGATTTGGCCGGCACGCGTCACCGGCGATCGTGCACCATGCTGCGAGGTGGATCGGAACCGGTCCTTGGTGGGACACCTGCGATCCCTTGGCCCGCTCGTGCGTCGGCCAGGTGGTCCGCCGCCATCCGGCGCTGCGGTCGACCGTGGACCGCTGGTTGGTGGGCGACGACCTGTGGCTCACCCGCAGCGCACTCATCCACATGGGCGGGTGGAAGGACGCCATCGACCGGGACTGGGTATTCGCAGCCTGCTTGGCGCGAGCAGCCGACTCGGACTTCTTCATCACCAAGGCCATCGGCTGGATCCTGCGGGACCTGGCCTGGATCGATCCCGCGGCGGTGGTCGCATTCGTGGAGGGCCCCGGCGCCTCTGTGCTCTGCGGGCTCTCGAAGCGCGAAGCGTTGACGAATGTGAGCGGCGCCCGTAGCCGGGAGCGTCAGCTACGCGCCGAGGCACGCCAACGCTGACCGGGTCGCATATCGGCGCGGACATAGCCAAGCTGTAGCGGTACTTTCTCGGAGACCTGAGAGGACATTTCGGGGGATACCGCCTATCTCATATGGCTCCTTGGCGGATCGGCTATTTCTTCTGGTGTCGCTTCCGATGTCGCGCCATACTGACCGGAATGACACGTGGGGGACAATCGACGCATGACTGGAGCCAGGACGCGTCCTGGCAAACGCCGCAGTACCTGCAGGAGCCGAGGCCTCCGGCCACGCCGGCGGTGATGGGGTCGCTGGCCGGCCTCATTGCCGTCTTGCTGGTGATAAGCGGAATTGGGGCACTCACCGTTGGACGCGGGTCCGGCGCGAAGCCGACGAATTCATCGGTGATCGCCGCTGCTCAGAAGGCCACGGTCCATGCCGGCACGGCACACTTCTCTGCCACGATCGCACTCTCCGGGCCCTCGACGTTCACCGTGACGTTGTCCGGAGAATCCGATTTCGCGGCAAGAAGCACGCAAATGTCCCTGTCGACCCATGGGATCGAGGAGACGGTGCGCCTGATAGGTGGCGTCGAGTACTACGAATCCTCCCTTCTCACCCTGCCCGCTGGTACCCACTGGATCAAAATCCTCCCGCAGGACCTCGGGCTGAGCGCGTCGCCGGCCTCGGCGGCGTCGGGTGATCCGACCGAGGGACTGCAGTTTCTCGGTGCTCGGGTCGGGCAACCTATGGTCGTCGGCAAGGAAACCGTCGACGGCGCCGTGACCACCCATTACTCGGTTGTCCTCAACTTTGAAACTCTGTTCGCCGCGGTCGGCAAGGCTGAGAGCGGCCTCTCGCCCGCATTCGCCAAGGGCTTCGAGGCGTTGAAAGGGAAGGTCGATCTGACCCGAATCCCAGGCGACGTATGGCTCGACTCGTCGGGCAGGGTTCGCCGCTTCAGCTATAGCCTGAATCTCCAAGCCGGCGGTTTGGGCATCCACGAACTCGAAACGATCGATTTCACCGATTTCGGTGCGCCGGTCCACATCAATGTGCCTGCGGCCAGCGATACGGTTCCGTTCTCCGCCATAAAGGACCAGCTGTCGGTGCTCCCGGGGCAGATCCGGTAGTTCCTTCCAGGACGCGAAACTGCCGTGCCTGCGAATCGCAGGCACGGCAGTCGTCGCCTACGGGCTACCAGATCAGCTGGCAGAACCCATGCCCTGGGGTGCCGCCGAAGTGTCCTCGATGGGCTCCTGGGGATCGATCCCCGTCGAGTCACGGTTCGTCGACCCGCCCACAGGGCGGTTGGTCGGGCCTTGGGTGCCCATGTCGTAGCGGCCGGCCTCCTTGCCGTCCTTGGCGATCATGCTCTCGCCTCCGGTTACGCCTTCGACCTTCTCGCCAGCGCCCTCAGGGGCCATTTCCCCACCGCCACCACCGGTCGGGCCGACTTGGCTCTCGCGATTGGTGTCCTGGGGTGCGTCCTCACCGGACAACATCCGGCTGACGCCCTCGGCACGCTCTTCCTTTTCACCCATCGGTATGTCTCCTCTCACGGCGGTTGAGTCATCTCTACCCCCATTCAGAAAACCTCAATCTTCCCGGCACGGGACGGCCGACGCTGACGGATGCTGCCTATCTGTGCCGGGACACGGCCGGAGCGCTGCGAACGGTCCGACGGAGGCGAAAGCGGGTCACCGGGAAGGAAGAAGTCAATCGGCCGACGCGCGAATCGCCGTTGCTCCCGGCGGTGGCCGCCGGCCACGGCCGAGTAGTGGTCGAGTAGTAGTGGCCGCTTGGCGGAAAAGTTCTTGCGCCTTCCTGAGGAGTCACGGAGTCGAGATGGTGAAGAAGTCCCGGGATTCTCGAGCCGGACCCAGGTAGCGGGTGGCGGCCCGCTGCATCTGCGGGTAGAGCTTGGCTGCGCTTACCTCGGTGGGATTGGCGGGATTGGGATGGTCAAAGAGGTTGAACGTGACCCACTCCGGGTTGATGTCGAGGGTCATGGCGCGGATGGCTCCAGCCCGCTGCAGGGCCTCGGCCAGGGTGCGTACGCTGAGAGCGGGGCCGGCGACGTAGACCAGCGCGCCGCTGGCGGTGATGCCGATCCCCGAGCGGGCGACGATGGTCTGGGCCCCAAGGGTGGCGCCCCAGAGACGGGTGTCGTTGTAGCTGGCGCTGGACGCCAGTTGGCCACCGTCGACGAGGAGGGCCAGGTTCTGGAGCACCGCGTAGACCGTCGGTCCCGCCTTCACCTCCTGGCCCCAGGTGCCGACGTCAATCGTCCCGTTGTTTCCGATGACGACCGATGCTGCCCCGGTGCGCAGGGGCACCGCGACATGGCCATCGAGGTAGAAACCGCCCTTGGCGTCTTGGAACCGGAACCCGCCGTTGAACGCGGCCACGGCATGGGCCGCGGCGGTGCCGCTCAAGTAGGGCGGCTGGGTCCACGACCCACCTGGTTCCTGGGCACCCGGCACCAAGGCGATCCGGAGGCGAGCCGGATCGACCCACACGGCCGTCGTGATCTGGCTGGTGTAGGTCGTGTCCGCTCGATATTGGGCGACGTACATGGCCGGTCGGCCCCCAAGCAGCGGACCGGTAGCCTGCCACTGGCCCTCGTGCGCCAGCGCGGGCGAGACCACGAGGGCGACGGGTGCCGGTGCGTTGCGCGCCGCCAGTGCCCCCGCCGCGCTGGAGCCGGGCAGCGACGTCGCCGGTGGGGGCACGGCATTGAGACCAGCAGGGCGGCCCCCGGGTGCGGGCGCTTGGGACGAGTAGTACCAGCGTTCCAGGGGGTTGACGATGAAGCTGGCGTGGTGGGCCCGCAACCAGTCGGCCCACTTGGCCTTGAAGTCCGCATTGCCCGGCGTTCGCAGCGCTCCTACCAGCGACGATGCCGCCATCAGCGCCAATGTCGCCGCCAAGACGACGAGCAACCGTATTCCCTTTTTCCCGCGACCCGTCACCGGGCGCCGTCGCCGCGGCCCCGCCTGAGCCGGGGCGACGCGAACCAGTTCGGGGTAGGTGTAGGTGGGGAAGCGCTGACGGTTTGGTGCGGCCACGGAGGCAGTATGCCCAGGGCAACATTGAATTTTGATGTGAACTGGGCGTCAGACGGCGACACTGGTGGCGTAGTCGACGCAGGCTCAGCTCACATGATGTTCACATGTTTATGGCCATAATTTGTGAGCATGCGGGTGCTGGTTGTCGACGATCAGTTGAGGATGGCGTCGCTGATTAAACGGGGCCTCGAAGAGGAGGGATACGCCGTTGACATCGTCGGCGATGGCAATGATGCGGTGTGGATGGCCACAGAGAACCTCTACGACGCGATCGTGCTCGACGTCATGCTGCCGGGCATCGACGGCTTCGAGGTGTGCCGCAGGATACGAGAAGCGAAGAGATGGTCACCGGTCCTTATCCTCAGCGCCCGCAGCCACGTCGGCGACCGGGTGCGCGGCCTCGATGTAGGCGCCGACGACTACCTGGTCAAGCCGTTCAGCTTCGCCGAGTTGGCCGCCCGCCTACGCGCCCTGACTCGCCGCGGCGCCCAGGCCCGACCCGCCATGTTGGAGGTGGGCGACCTGCGGCTCGACCCCGCAACCCACATGGCGTGGCGCAGCACGACACAGCTCAACTTGTCGCCGAAGGAATTCGCTTTGTTGGAGCTGTTCATGCGCCATCCCGGAGAGCTCATCACCCGGACCCGGGTCATCGACAACGTGTGGGACTTTGCGTTCGACGGCGTGTCCAACGTCGTGGACCAATACGTCTCCTATCTCCGCAGGAAGATCGACAAGCCATTCGGCCGCCAGGAGCTCGAGACCGTTCGGGGCGCGGGCTATCGGCTCCGACTCCCGGAGAACGACGAGTAACCATGCCCATACGGGTCCGCCTCGCCGCCCTATTCGCGCTCGGGACAGCAGTCGCAGTCGTGGTCGTCAGTGTGGTCTTCGTCCACTTCCTGGCTGCGGGGCTGCGCTCTTCGGTCGATGCCAACCTGCGATCGCGAGCCGACCTCCTCGCCTCGGCTATCGATCCGAACGGGGCCAACAACCTTGGCGGCCCGGGAGCGTCCATCCATGGCCAGGGCGAGGGATTCGCCCAAGTCCTCGGCCCTTCGGGGCAGGTCATCGCGTTCTCCGCCAGCGCGGGCAGAGCGCCTCTGATCAATCCGGCGCAGCTGAAGCTCGCCCGCAGCACGAATGTTTGGCTCAGCAGCGTCGCTGGAGACGCTCGGGTGCAAGGAAACGAGGTGGGCGACTCCCCACGAGCGGGCGAGCATATACGCCTCTTGGCGGCCCCCGTCTCGGGGGCAGGGGGGGCCCGGGTACTCGTCGTCGGTTCGTCGTTGGAGACCACCGACGCCGCCATTGACCGCGTGAGCCACGCAGCTGCCGTCGGCGGCGTTCCTGCCGTACTCGCGGCAGCCGCAGCGGCCTGGCTGCTGGCCTCCGCCGCCCTCCGACCGGTCGAGCGGATGCGCCGCCAGGTCGCCGACATCACCACCCACAACCCGGACGAGGGAATCGAGGTCCCCGCCACACGCGATGAGATCGCGGCATTGGCCCGCACGATGAACGACTTGTTGGGCCGCCTGGGCGACGCTCTTACACGCGAGCGGGGTTTCGTTGCCGACGCGGGCCACGAACTGCGCACGCCGCTCGCCATCTTGCGCACCGAACTCGAGCTGGCCTCACGCCCGGGGCGAACGCAGGACGAACTGGCCGCCGCCGTGACCGCGGCCGCGGAGGAGACCGATCGCCTCGGTCGCCTCGCCGAGGATCTCCTGCTCCTCGCCCACAGTGACCCCGGCGAGACGGTCCGCAGAGAACCGACCAACGTGCACGCGTTGCTCTCCGCGGCGTTCGACCGTGCCCGAATGGCTGCCGCAGCCACCGGGGTCAACCTCGTTCTCGACGCCCCCGAAGACCTCGACGTGGAGGTCGACCCCGACCGGATCCGCCAGGCCGTCGACAATCTCATTGACAACGCCTTGCGCTATACGCCGCCCGGTACAAACATCGGTATCACCGCCGGCGTCGACAAAGCGACACTTTATATCACCGTGAACGACGACGGCCCCGGATTTCCACCAGAGTTCCTACCGCACGCATTCGAACGTTTCCGGCGTGCCGACGCCGCCCGAGCGCCGACCGACGGAGGGGCCGGACTCGGTCTGGCGATCGTCCAGTCCATCGCCCAAGCCCACGGGGGGCGGGCCGTTGCCGAGAACCAGCCAGGCGGCGGCGCCGCGGTGCGCCTCGAATTGCCAGTCATCTGAATGAAATCGGCGGCGATACCCTGCTCACGATGGCCTCATGACCGAGCGACCTGAATCCCAACCGCCGACGCTGCACACCTGGGCCGGTGGTGACGATGCCATTGCCCGGCTCATCGACTGCTTCTACGACCGCGTCGAACATGACGATCTAATCTCGCCCCTTTTCCCCGGTGGCGTTTCCCGAGAACACCGTGACCACGTCGCCGCATGGTGGCAGGAGGTGTTCGGAGGCCCGGACCGCTACACCAGGGAACACGGCGGGTATGCCGCGATGCTGGCCAAACACCGCAACCTGGGTATCTCAGTCGAGCAACGGCGGCGGTTCGTAGCGATCATGTCGATCGCGGCTGACGACGCCGGCCTCCCCGCCGACCCAGAATTCCGTTCGGCCTTGCTGGCCTACCTCGAGTGGGGAACGCGCATCGCGCTGCACAACTCGCAGCCTGGAGCCGCCGTGATCCTCCAGGCCCCGGTTCCCCGCTGGGGTTGGGGCGAGGCGGCCCCCTTCGACGGCGGAGCCTAAGCGCACAGCAGCCCCGGAGGCTGGCTCTCGTGCTGCGAAACGACGGTATTACGTCGTTTCGCAGCACTTTGGCTTTTGCCCACGGAACGTGTGACTTGGGCGGCGGCAGGACGTAGGGCGCTCCTGCCGGCGGGCGGGCCGAGAGCCGCGCCCATGGCGAGACGAGGGCGCCGGTGACAGGAAGGGGGCGGCACGAACATCGGCCAGTAGGCTGCCTTGGTGGCGACCCGACGGCCAATCTATGTCGAGTCCCGCATCCGGGCCCCGGTCGACGATTTGTGGGAGGCCACTCAGGACCCGGCCCGACACCAGCGCTGGGACGTGCGTTTCGGCGTGATCGAATATTTGCCCCGCGTCGACGGCGAGCCGCAACGGTTCACCTATGCGACGACCGTCGCGCCTGGGGTAACGGTGGCCGGGACCGGCGAATCACTCGGCGAACGCGACCGCCAGGACGGATCGCGATGGTCCGGCCTCACATTCTGGACCCAGGATTGGCGGTCGATTATCGAATCGGGCGCCGGCTACTGGCGCTACGTTCCGACCGACGACGGCGTGCGGTTCCTGACCCGGTACGACTACCGGCCCCGTTGGGGACGATGGCGGCAAGCTCGTCGACCGGTGGCTGTTCCGCCCGCTGTTCGGCTGGGCGACGGCGTGGAGCTTCGACCGGCTGCGGATCTGGCTGGAGGACGGCGTCGCCCCGGAGCGGAGCCGTGACCAGGCGGTGGCCCACGCCGCGGCGGTAGCCGGGCTCGCCGGCGTCTGGCTCTATCAGGGCCTGGTCCCCAAGTTGGTGCTCGCCGACCAGGGCGAGGTCGACATCTGGCGCGGGCTCGGCCTCGCGCCGTGCGCGGCACGACGGGCCGTTCGGGCCGTCGGAGCCATCGAGGTCGCGGCGGGCGTGGCGTCGATCATGGCGCGTCGGCGGGGTTGGCCATTCGTGGCCACCGCTGTCGCCATGCCCGTGCTGGCTGCCGGCGCCGGGCGCGTCGACCGTCGGCTCCTGGGCCGGGCCTTCAACCCGGTCTCGCTGAACTGGGCCACTATGGCGTTGGCCATCGTGGCCTTGGCCACCGACGACAACCTCCCATCGGGGCGGCGACCGCTGCGGCAGGCGCCTGACCGCCAGCCCGAGGTCGGCGCCATGCCGTGAGATCCATCTACGAGCAGGCATTGGGCGACGACTTCGCCCGTTTGCATCCCAAACTCCAGTGGCGATTCGGGTTCTCGTCGGTCGACGGTACCTGCCAGATCGGTACCGGGATTATGGACGAGATCACGCGGGGCAGGTCCTTCACCTTGCCGTTCCTGCTCCTCGGCGCCACGCGGCGCATCCTTTTCCCGAGCCGGGGTACCCGGATCCCTTTCACCATTTCCAACTACGCCTATATCGACAGCTTTGGCCGCGAGACGGTCACCTGGGCGCGCCGATTCAAGATGCGCCACCATTACCGGGCCTTCGACGCCACCATGATCTACAGCCCCGTCCGAGGATTGATCATCGACTACCTCGGCACCCACCAGCATCTCGCAGTCGACATCCACTGCTCCGTTGACGACGACGGCGCTATGCGCCTGCGCACAGGAGAGCAGCGGTTCTACGAGGGCCCGATCGCGTTTCGCTTTCCTTTGCTGCTCTCCGGTATTGCCGACGTCCGAGAGTGGTGGGATGACGAAGCGCAGCACTTCGGTATCGACGTAAAGGTGACCAACCGGATCTTCGGACCGCTCTTCGGCTACCGGGGGTCATTTCGCGTCACCGAACGCGCCTGCCAGGACCAGGACATCCCCCTCGACGTTCGGCCCATCCGCGAGGAGTGCCGCGAGTAGAAAACTTGGCGGGGCCGGCGTTCAGGAGCACGGTGTCGATCGGGTCCCCGCAGTCAGCGGATGCGGACCAGGCGCATGGTGTCGGTCGCCGGCTCGGGCTCGGTCGGCGAGCCGGCGAGCACCACCACCACATCGCCGGCGGTGGCAAAGCCCGCCTGGACCACCGCTTGGACGGCGAACCACACGATTTCGTCGGTGCTCGAAGCCTCGCCCAGGGTGATCGTCTGCACACCCCAGCTCAAGGTGAGCTGCCGGGCGGTGCGGTCCGAAGGTGTGCAGGCAACGATCGGCATCGATGGCCGGAAACGGGAGATGGCCCGAGCCGTCGCCCCCGAATTCGTGCACGCCACGATGCACGCCGCGTCCTCCTCGAGCGCGGCGCGCCAACCCGCGGCCGTCGTCGCCGCCGTCAACCGCGCCGAGCTGAAGGCGTCTCCAACAACCGCTTGCGGGGCGAGAGCTGAGCCCCAGCCAAGAAAATCGAATTCCAACTCGGCCCGGCGGGCGATACGCGCCATCGTGGCCACCACGGTCACCGGATCGGCGCCAATCGCCGTTTCCGCCGACAGCATAAGGGCGCTCGTTCCATCGAGCACCGCGTTGGCGACATCCGCCACTTCGGCACGCGTCGGGACCGGGGCGTAGATCATGGATTCCAACATCTGGGTGGCGGTGATGACCGGGCGGCCATAGCGCACCGCGGAGCGGATAATGCGCTTTTGGATGTGGGGCACGTCCTCTAGTGCCATCCGGACGCCGAGGTCGCCGCGGGCCACCATCACGGCGTCGGCGACCGCCACGATCCCGTCGAGCTCGGCGACCGCTTCCGGCGTCTCGATCTTGGCGATCAGCATCGGGCAGTCCCCACCTGCCGCCCGGCGTATGGCCTCGATATCGACCGCTGAGCGGACAAAGGAAACGGCGACCGCGTCCACCCCTTCCGCTACCAGGGCGGTGAGTCGGTCGAGGTCCTCGGCGGTGGGTGTCACGATCGGGATTCGGCCCGACGGTGCCGTGATGCCCGGGCGGCCCTGCACCCGGCCGCCGCTCTGGACAACCGCCTCGACCTCGTCTCGGGTACCAGCGGCGCGAGTAACCGCCAAGATAACCCCGCCGTCGCCCAACGCGACCAGGTCACCATGGCGGAGCCCGGCGACCAGATCGGGATGGCACACCACGATCCGGGTATCGCTGCTGCCCTCGCCCTCCGATGCCTGGGCGAGAACCAACCGGCTACCGGTCATAAGCTGCACGCCGCCGTCGGGAAACGCGGCGCACCGGATTTTGGGGCCCGGCAGGTCGGCCATGATGCCCACCCCGGGGACGGCCTCCCTGATCCGCCTTACCCGGGCTATGGCATCGTCAAGCGTCCCGTGCGCCATCGGCACCCGGGCGACATCCATACCCGCAGCCGCCATCGCTCGCAGCGTCGAGATGGAATCGGACGCCGGACCTACCGTCGCTACGATCTTGGTTCGCGTCAGTACGCCCGACGTCGGCATGGGTGCGAAGTCTGCCACCACCGGCCCAGGGCTAGGAACAGAGCGCCCAGAGCGCAGGGGCGACGGTGGAGACCCTTGGGCCGCCCGGACCAGATGGGGTTGAGTGGCGCTATCTCAAGTCTCGGTGCCCGCGCTCACCCTACGTCACATCGTTGCTTCAGTCCTATGTCCCATGCAACCTGTGGTGCTCAGCGGGCGCAGTCGCTGGACCCGGGCTCGTCTTCGGGCTCGCACGGTTCGACAACCGGTGCGAACTCGCTGATCTCGGGCGTCTCGCCCCATTCGGGGCCGGACTTGGGGGCCTCTTTGTCGGTGTGCTCTTGCGTGGTGTTCGTCATGCCAGTCTCTCTGCTGCAGGCCAGGCTCTCCGGCCCCGCAATAAAGAAGAACAACTCGAGTATCAGAGCATCCTCAGGCCCCGCTGTGAGCCAGATAGGAGGCTGCCACTCCCGTTCGGTTCCCGGACCATACGGGCTGGAAGGTCTTCTGGCTGGCGCTCCACGACGCGACCCACCATCTTGAAGACGCGAAGCTCCTCGTCGTCGCCGCATTGGGGGCCGCTCAGGGCCATCGGCGCGGTCCGTGATCGCCGATTCCGGGAGCTCGCTTCGCTTCGCTGCCAACGGGTCTAAGACGGAGACCGCGCGCCGTTGGACGTTCTCATCCTCGGGCCTTTCGACATGTCGGAATGCGACGTTCGGCCCTGTCGGGCCGACGGTTTGTGGCGCACACTGACAGCAGGACTTCCCGAGATCGGACCAACAATCATGAAGGTGCTCGTCAGCCACACGCAGGACGCGCTCGAACCGGAGACACCCATCGACCCGAGCATCCGAAGAGCATCCGACCGTGCACCGAGGATCGTACGGTTCGACGCCTCGGCGTTGTCGAGTTGTGACGAGCCTGTGCGCCGGTACTTCACCCATGCGATTGCGCGTGGCGCCCCCCTTGAGCCCAGGATGAGGCTACGGATGAAGGGACGTATCAAGGTCGGTCTTTGGTTGCCGTTCACGGCCGACCAGGACTGCGACGGATCATCGTTTGTCTGGCGCGCTCAAGTTCCTCGCTATCTGCCATTCGTCGCCGTGACCGACAGCTATCGCGACGGACGAGCGACTATCGACGGCCGGCTTCTCGGTGCTCTACGCCTGTTTCATTCCGATGATCAGAACATCGTCCGGTCGGCGGCGGGCCGAGCAGCCGCCGAAGGAATCCTGGCGCCGATCGGGCTCCTGCCCAGTCCAACGTGCATCTGGCACGCGAAAAGTGACTCCGAGATCGTCGTCGATCTTGCCTTGGCACCCGAGCGCCCGGCCTTGCACGTGACCATCGACAACGACGGCGCAGTCAAGTCGGTCAACCTTCAGAGGTGGGGCGACGCCGGAGACAAGACCTTCGGCTACCTGCCTTTCGGGGGAGACATCCTGGCGGAGAAGCGATTCGGCGATTTCGTCCTGCCGGCTCGGCTGCGAGTGGGATGGTGGCACGGAACTGGGCAGTTCAGCCCCTTCTTCGACGCAGAGATCATAAGCGCCGTGCCGAACAACGACCCTCGACCGGAGCAGGCGCAGAGTCTGCGACGAGCAGGGCGTCCTTCGGTGTCTCGGGGCCAGTGATCCGGACGATCGGGGCTGCCGCTGCGATCTGAGCGAGGAACGCGGTGGCGTCGACCTCTTCCACGCT
This sequence comes from uncultured Actinomycetota bacterium, assembly GCA_963851105.1. Classification (GTDB taxonomy): domain Bacteria; phylum Actinomycetota; class Acidimicrobiia; order Acidimicrobiales; family Palsa-688; genus DATARN01. The sequence continues at coordinate 597,243 of CAWKNP010000002.1, read as the reverse complement.
GCCGCGTTTTCGGCCCCACGGTCGTTGGCCACCTACCTATCCCGCCGCACTCGCTTCGGTCGCCGGGCGTCGTAAAAGGGGACGAACCGCCGTTGAGCAAGCGCAGCGGCATAGAAGCTGGTGTGAACACTCGACAGCAGATCGGAACGGTTGCGGCGCTGGCTCCGTGGCCACCATGGCTGGTGCCACCCGCTCATCGCAATCCTGGGCGTGCTGCTCATGGAGTTGGGTGACTTCTCCATGATCCGACGAATCTCCAAGGCATCAAAGCGCGAGTCGAGTCACTCAGCCAGAACCTCGGCCACGAAGCCGCCTAACAAGACTGATCAGGAGGAAATGATGCGTCGTTGATCGTCTGCGAGGTCGCGGGCGGCCGCGCCACCGGCGGCGGCAGCGGCACAGCGTCGTGAACACCGAGACGGGCATCACGGACGCGACCGCGTCGATCACCGCTGCGACCCCCACCGTGCGCACGCGGGCTGCGCCACCGTGGCCAGCCTGAGCGGCTGCGAAGAGACTCATCGGCGCCGAGAACGCCCTGTGGGCCCTCTACGACGTCTCCAACTCTCGTCTCAGCGTCCGGTGTCGCCGTGGCCGGGGCTAATGGTCGTGGTGACTGTGGTCGTGGGGGCCCTCACGGGGCCCGTCGGCAGCCTGTCAGCAGCCGGGTTCGCCGTGATTGCCGCAACAGCTCGAATGGGTGCGGACCTTGATGAGATTATTGGCGATCACGAGCCTCACTTTGGTGAGTAAAGAGGCGTCGTAGTCCCGAAAGTTGGCGATGGAAACACGCAGGCTTGGTCGGTTCACCACTTCAACATACCCCTCGGGGGGTGCGATGATGCCGTAACTGAGCGGCGAGGGCCTCTGGACTTCTCGGCCCTTTTTCCTGACAGCTCCGCACTTGGCCAGAGCGGCCCCGCCCCCGCCTACTCCCCGCTAAGGCCGTTCACCGACTCTCAGATGAGGACGGCATGACCATTGTGGCGGGCGTATTCCTCGATCTCACGCCGAATCCGCCCCGTACCAGGGGTAATACTAGCTGTGGCATGGAGTCTCACGACTTGGAGCTCACGGTGCTTCTGCGAGCCATCGCGAGTGGCGACTCGGCGACCGTTGTCGAGCTGATCGCGGCGGCACCGGCTCTCGCCACCGCCCGAATCGCACATGGCGCCACGCGTCAAGATGCGACCGCCCACTATCTCGCCGATATCGAGCACTACGTCTATGCGGGCGACACCGCTCTTCACATCTCCGCGGCCGGCTACCGACCGGATATCGCCCGACAGCTCGTGGCGGCCGGCGCCGACGTCAGAGCGAGGAATCGTCGCGGCGCGCAGCCGCTTCACTACGCGTCCGACGGCAATCCGAATTTCGTCACCTGGCGACCTGACGCGCAGGCCGCGACCGTCGCCTACCTGATCGCGGCCGGCGCCGATCCCAACGCCATCGACAACAGCGGCGTCACCCCCTTGCACCGCGCCGTCCGCACCCGTTGCGCGGCGGCTGTACGTGCCCTTCTCGACGGTGGCGCCGATGCGCGCGGCACGAACAAGAACGGCTCCACGCCAATGAAGCTGGCGCTTCAGAACACGGGACGGGGCGGCTCGGGCTCGCCGGAGTCGAAGGCCCAGCAACAGGAGATCTTGCGCCTCTTGGCGCGGCAGGCGGCGGTCGGGTAGGTCAACCGCGCTGCTTCAGGTCGTGTCGACGGAACCGCCGGTACGCCAGTATTCGCCGTGGTCCCTGCCGAGAAATTCCTCGTCGACGAGGTAGCGGCGCAGGGCCGCGCTGTCTGGGTGCCACCGGCGCAACAGGGCGTTCACCTCCCACTCCTCATACCGCAGCCCCGGCTCGAACATGGCCGCCATGAGGTTGAGCAATATCAGGCGTTTCGAACGCGACGTCGGGATCGAGATCATCTGGCCGTCGCGCACGAAGGCCCGCAGGACCTTCGCCTCCTCCTCGGTCCCACCGGCGAGTCCTGTGTCCGCGGCCGGAAGGGGGCGCGACGAGCGCGCCGCCTGAGCGAACCCGTCGAGGACGAGGGCGTAGTGCCGATCGTCGCCCTCGATGACCAGGCCGCCGTTCACCAGGCGGCCGAGCGCGGTCACGACCTCCCGTGGGCTGAGGCCGGTCGCGGCGGTCATATTTTCGACCTTCGTCGCACCGAGGACCAGAGCCGCCGCGACGCGGCGCCTGCCATCGTCCGCGAGCAGCCCGGCCAGGGTGGCGGCGTCCATCACTGTTGTCAGTGGCGGTCCATCGAGAACTGGAGCACCTGGGTAAGGCGGATGTTGTTGCCGGACGGGTCGCGAAACGAGGTGTCCACGCCATACGGCTGCGGAGTCGGCGGATCGTTGAAGACGACGCCGCGAGCCGACAGCTCGTCGTAGGAGGCTTGGCAGTCATCGGTCTCGAGGAAGAGGGTGCCGCCGACGCCCTTGGCGACCAGCTCGGCGAGTTGATCACTGGTCTCCTTGTCGAGCATCGGTGGCGTCGGTACAGGCATGAGCACCAGTCCGATGTCGTCCTGACCGACCGGCCCGACGACCAACCAGCGGAACTTCCAATCCTCCACGGTGACATCCGCTCGCACCTCCCAGCCGAGCGTTCGGGTGTAGAACGCGAGCGCCTCCTCCTGGTCGTGCACCCAGAACTGTGAGTTGGTGATCTTGATCATGCTGGCCTCCTGGTATTGGTCCTGCCGAGGCTACGGACGGTCCGGCGGCACGGCTTCTCGAAACGTGCGGTTCTGCGGGCGGCCGTAGGCACGCGCGACACAGTCGGGAATACGGATGTGGCGTTGCGCCGGCGGGAAGGTCGCCCGGTACGCGAGGGGTGCCACGCCGTAGACGCGACCGAAGCTCGTGATGAACGAACCGACGCTGACCAGGCCCACCGCGAAGCAGATTTCGGTCACGGACCGATCGGTGTTGCGAAGCAGTGCCGCGGCGCGTTCGAGGCGGCGGGTCAGGAGGTACTGGTGGGGCGCCTCGCCGAAAGTCCGGCGGAACTGCCGGCTGAAGTGCGCCGGTGACAGTCCGGCCGTGCGGGCAAGGTCGGCCACTGTGAGCGGCTCGAAGTAGCGGGCATCGGCAAGATCCCTGGCTCGCAGGAGGTGACGAGCGGCCGGCACCATAGGCCAAGTATCGCGGAACTCCGAAGGTGGCTTCGATGAGCATCAGTCCTGGCGGCCTGAGATCGCCAAGCGGGCACCGAGCCCGATCATGACCAAGCCGCCGGTACCGCCAATGCGGGCCAGCCGCGCCGGTGACCGGGCCAACCACGCCCGTGCCCGGGCAGCCGCCAGTGCCCAGATGCTGTCGCTCACCAGCGCGACGAGCAGGAACACCAGCCCGAAGATCAGCATTTGCAACGGCACGTGACCGGCCCGACGGTCGACGAATTGCGGCAGGATGGCGGCGAAAAAGATCACGGTCTTCGGGTTGGAGACACCGACCACGAACCCTTCTCGGAAGACCCGCCGGGTGCTGCGAGGGGTGACGGCCACGTCGAGCACGGCCGCCAAGGACTGCCGGTTCCGGATCGTACGTATCCCGAGCAGGACGATGTAGGCGGCGCCGGCCAGTTTCAGGACGGTGAAGACAAGGATCGAGCGCTCGACAACAACGCCGATGCCGAACGCCACGCCCAGCACCTGAACGTACTCCCCCGCCTCGTTGCCGGCGACGGTGGCCAGGGCGGCTCGCTGCCCGAGCGTCAACGCTCGGCTGACGATGAACAGCACGCTCGGTCCGGGAACAACAATTATCGCGAACGACGTGACGACGAAAGCCAGCAGATGCACCGTAGGTATCACGGCGCCACGCTATTCGTCGGCCGAGCGGCGCCGTTGCGCCCGGTGCGGGGCCCGCGACAATAGATCGGGATACGATCAGATGGTGCGTCACCGCCGGCCGGCATTTGAACTGTTCACCAGCCCCCAGCGCCGGCTACTGGCAATGGTGGTGGCCGTCGGCGTGGGCGGCGGTGTCATCGGAGCCGGGTTCATCGGTCTGATCCGCCTCCTGCAGCGGGTTCTGTGGCCCGACCACTGGGACAACGTGGCCCACTTGTTCATCCTGCTCGGAGTCGGGGTCGCGGTGGCGGTCTTGTTCCGCGTTCTCGGCAGCCCGGGAGACGTCGAACTTCTCGTCAACAACATTCACGTCATGGGCGGGCCCGACGACGTCGCCGATCTACGGTCGCTGCTGCCAGTGGCGCTTTTGTGCATCTCCGCCGGTGGGGCCATGGGCCCCGAGGCACCGATGGTCCAGATGAGCGGTGGGTTCGCCGCCTGGCTGTCAAGCCGCTGGCACCTCTCACGTGACGACATGAGGATTCTGACCATCACCGGCATGGCGGCGGGATTCACCGTCTTGTTCGGCGCGCCCCTCGGCTCGGCGGTGTTCGCCCTAGAGATCCTGCACCGCCGCGGCCTCGAGTACTACGAGGCGCTGCTGCCCGCCGTCATCGGTTCCTTGGCGGGCTACGCCATGTACCTTGCGCTCACCAATACGGGGCTGGCCCCGATTTGGCGTTTCCCCGCGCCCGGGACGTTGCACGCCGTCGACTTGTTGTGGGCGGTGGCCGCGGGCGTCGCCGGGGCGGCCGTGAGCGTCGTGTTCACGTACCTGGCGACAGGGCTGCTGTGGGCGTTCCGCCATCTGCCTCCCATGGCCCGACCGGTGATCGGCGGTGCCGTCCTTGGTGCGTTGGCGTTCTGGTCGCCCTATGCGCTGACTTTCGGCGAGGCCCAGATCAACCCCCTCGTCGCCCGCCAGGCTCTGGTGACGGTGCTCGTCGTGGCGGCCGCCGCCAAACTCTGCGGCACGGCGATCACCTTGGCCTCGGGCTGGAGGGGCGGATTCATTATCCCCATGTTCTTCATCGGCGTCGCCCTCGGCCGGCTCGTCCACCTTCTCGTGCCCTCCACCAACGAGGTCGTCATGATGGCCGCCTTCATGGCCGCCATCAATGTCGGAGTCACCAAAACGCCGCTCGGTTCCACGCTCGTCGTATCGGAGATGGCGGGCCTGCAACTGCTGCCCACGACGCTCATCGCGGCCATGGTCGCGCTCTTCCTCACCAGCCAGGTTGGACTGATCCACACCCAGCAGGAACGGCAAGGACCATTCGCCCAGCCCTCGGATCCGGAACCCTGCGACCCCCCGGCCGAACCCCGACGGAAGTCTCGGGCCGACGAAACTTCACCGCCCGACGCCCTCACCACCGCCGTCGTGACAGGTGACCGCAGCCAACGGTTCCGGCATCGCGTCGCGGGCCACGAGAATGGAGGTCCCTCTGTTGAGCACCGACGGTAGCTCCCGCCGCCGCTCCCCGACCGCGCCGGTCACGCTCGGCGATTACCGAGCGCTTGCCGCATTTCGTCGCTCCTTGCGCGCCTTCCTGCACTTCTCCGAACAAGCCGCTCGCGCCGAGGGGCTGACCCCTGCCCAGCACCAGCTACTGCTCGCCGTGAAGGGAACCGAGTCCCCCGGGCCGCCCAGTATCGGCGACCTTGCCGACTCCTTGAAGCTGCGCCACCACTCGACGGTCGAACTGGTGGACCGCGCCGTCGCCGCGGGGCTCGTGCAACGCCGACAGGACCCCGACGACGGCCGCTGCCAGCGGGTCGTGCTGACCGCCACGGGCGACAAGAAGCTGGCTGCGCTCTCAGCTCTCCATCGCCAGGAGTTGCGCAGGTTCAACGACGAGACCATCGCCCATCTCGAGTCGCTGCTAGCCGACGACTCCTGAACCGAAAACGGCCTCGGCGCGTCTGAGGATAGGTTTCACTTCCAGGGCAAGGAGGTCGCCGTGGCGACAGATGTCGCGATCATGACTGAAGGGTTGTCGAAATCTTTCGGGCGCACCGCCGCGCTGCGGTCGTTGGACCTCGAGGTGCCGGTTGGCGAGGTGCTCGGCTACCTGGGCCCCAACGGGGCGGGCAAGACCACCACGATCCGGTTGCTTCTCGGCCTGATCCAGCCCACCGCAGGACGGGCTGAGATTTTCGGGTTGGACTGCCACCGCCGCCCTGTCGAGGCCCACAAACTGCTGGCCTATGTCCCCGGCGAGGCCAACCTATGGCCTCAGCTCACCGGAACCGAGACCCTCCATCTGCTGGGGCGCATCCACGGCCGGGTTGACGAGGCCTACCGCGACGCGCTGATAGCCCGCTTCGAGTTCGATCCTGCGAAGCGCGTCCGGGCCTACTCCAAGGGCAACCGCCAGAAACTGGTTTTGATCGCCGCCCTGATGACCCGGGCCCCACTTTTGGTCATGGACGAGCCGACCTCGGGCCTGGACCCTCTCATGGAACAGGCTTTCCGGACCTCGGTGCGCGAGGCCGTGGAACGCGGCCAGACCGTGTTCCTTTCGTCGCACATCCTGAGCGAGGTGGAGGCGCTCAGCTCCCGGGTCGCGATCCTGCGCTCCGGCAAACTGATCGAGGTCGGCACGATGTCGGAACTCCGGCACCTGGCGGCATTAACAATCGAGATCGACTTCGAGGGGCCGCCGCCCGATCTGGCCTCGGTACCGGGGGTATCGGGTATCAGCGTCGAGGGGAGCCGCTTACGATGCCACGTCACCGGTGACATCGATCCCCTCCTGCGGGCGCTCAGCAGTGCGCGGGTGCGCCGGCTAATAAGCCACGAGCCCAGCCTCGAGGAGCTGTTCCTGGCCCACTACGGCGCTACCACCCCGGTATCCGATGCTGCCTGACCGGCCCTAAGGCTCGAGGTGCGACCTCGTCGTCCGGCCACCGATCGGCCGCGACGCCTCGGACCCGGCTCGGTCGTCGCGGTCCACACAAGCCGTCGCGCCGCCCGGTCAGGGGCTTTGTGGGGCTTGGTGTTCGGCGCCTACGTGGCTTCCTCGTCGATAGGCTTCGCGGCCACCTACCCCGCGGCAACCGCACGCGCCAAGCTGGCCGCGTCCCTCGGAGGCAACTCCGGCATCGCGGCTCTTCTCGGCCCGGCTCGACACCTCGACACCGTTACTGGATTCACGGCGTGGCGAACCATGGCCGTGCTCGCCGTGGTGGGCGCCATCTGGGCCCTGTTCTGTTCGACCCGTCTCCTCCGCGGCGAGGAGGACGCGGGCCGCTGGGAGCTTTATCTGTGTGGCCAGACGACCCGGGGCCGAGCCGCGGCCGGGGGTGTGGTTGGGCTCGCGACGGGCGTGGGGGCGCTATGGGCGGTGACCGCGGCCCTGACGCTGGCAGCCGGAGCGGCGCCGAAGGTCCATTTCCCCGTCGCCGGATCGCTCTACCTGGCCACCTGCCTCGTGGCGGCCCCCGCGATGTTCGTCGTCGTGGGCGCCTTCATATCGGAGCTGGCCGCCAACCGGCGCCAGGCCAACCTCCTCGGTGCCGCCGTGATCGGCTCCGCCTTCCTCATCCGCATGGTCGCCGACTCGACCTCGAGCCTGGCCTGGTTGCGCTGGGCCAGCCCCCTCGGCTGGACAGAACAACTCCGTCCCTTGACCGGCTCGCAACCAGTGGCCTTCGTCCCCATAGTGGCAATGGCAGCACTCGCCGGGGTGGCCACCGTGCTGGTGGCGGCGCGGCGCGACCTTGGCGCCAGTATATTGCCCAGCCAGGACGCGCCGGCCTCACACACGGCGTTGGTGGGGAGCGCGACCGGTCTCGCGGTCCGTTTGACCCGATCGGTGGCCATCGGTTGGGCAGTCGCCGTTGGGGTCATGGGCCTGGTGCTCGGGCTCGTCGCCCAATCCGCCGCCGGAGCCATCACGGGCTCAGCGGCTGTCTCGGCAGCCATCGGGCGCCTGGGAGGACACGGAATCGGGGCCAAGGCCTATCTCGGCCTCGCGTTCACGATGGTGGCGGCCCTCGTGTCGTTCGCGGCCGCCGGCCAGATCAACGCCACCCGGACCGAGGAGGCGTCGGCTCACCTGGATCACATCCTGGTGCAACCGGTGAGCCGAGCCCGATGGCTGGCCGGGCGGATCGGGGTCGCCACCGCGCTCGTCGTGGCGATCAGTGTCCTCAGCGGTATCGCCAGCTGGCTGGGAACGGCCGTGCAGGGTGGTGGCGTCGGCTTGGGAGAGCTGCTGGCCGCCGGTCTCAACGTGGCGCCGCCCGCTCTCGTCGTCCTCGGCCTTGGGGTCCTGGCCTTTGGATTGTTGCCACGACTGGCGTCATGGTTCGCCTATGCCCTTGTCGCCTGGTCATTCCTTGTCCAGTTGATCGCGACCTTCGTCACCGGCAACCGTTTGCTGCTCGACAGCTCAGTACTGGCCCACGTTGCCCCCGCTCCGGCGGCCCGCCCCGAGTGGGGCTCGGCCGCGGTGCTGGTCCTGCTGGGTGCGCTCACCGCCGGGATGGGCGTGATCGCATTCGCCCGGCGAGATCTGGCAGGCGAATGACGCCTGCTCCTTCGATCGTCGAAAGTTTGGCAGTGGAACCCTCAGAAGCTCCAGCCGCGTAGCGGTGACCTACCTACCCTTTGCGGGCAAGGATCGAGCGTAGGTCGTGCCCACCTTGACCCATTTCGCAAGCTGCGGTTTGGTACGGAGGTGCTCCGCGTCAACGCGCAGCCATCCCTGCATGGCTCGGCCGCGCATTTCCACGGGACGCGCCTTCGACTTCGCGACGAGCGAGTCCGAACTCGCCGGGTCCACCCGGACCATGACGCCGCCTTGGCCGCTGGCCGCAACGGCCATGTTGCCGCCAATGAGAAACGCGAGCCCACCGAACATCTTCATCTCTGTCACGCCTGACTCGGCGGCCATCAACTCACGTATGCGATCCGCAAGCTCCTCGTCGTAAGCCACGATCACGATCGTAGAGACTCATGCGACGCGACGCCTCGAATCCTTCGCTCGGAATGGTCACTCGCCAACGGCACCATCGACGACTTGGCGCAGTAGGTCGGCGTGGCCGTTGTGTCGCGCGTACTCCTCGATCATATGGATAAGGAGCCATCGAAGAGACACCTTGCGGTCGTCGGAGCCGACATCGTCGAGCGCATGGGCCTGTGCGATTGCCCGGGACTGTTCACATTCGCTGCGCCAAGTGGCGAAGGCTTCTGCCACGTCAGCTGTTTCCACGTCGTCAAAATCGCCGTCAGGGTTGGATTTGGAGTAATACATCGGCGGCGCGTCCTCGCCTGCGATGCTGCGCCGAAACCATCCCCGTTCGACCTCGGACATGTGGCGTACCAGGCCGAGAAGAGACAACGTCGACGGCGGAACTGCCATTCGGCGTAGCCCTTGGGCGTCCAGCCCGTCGCACTTCCGCGCCAGAGTTGCGCGCTGATAGTCCAGCCAGGCCACCAGCATCGGCTTTTCGGAGGATTGCAGGGGTGGGTCAACACGGTCAACCGCCACGGGCGCAGATTCTACCCGTCGCCCATCTCGACCCCACAGCTGTCGCCGGCGGGCATCAGAAGCTGTGGGCGCCGTGAACTACGTCGCCTCCAAGGCCCGCGAGACTGGTGCCGTGGCCGCCGAGTCCGATCCTGACAACGCGCTGCGGGCTGACATTCGCCTGCTGGGGTCGTTCCTCGGCCAAACGCTGGTGCGCCAGGTCGGCCCCGACCTGCTGGCGCTGGTGGAACAGGTACGTGAACTCAGCCGGGGCACCCATCAGGCGGGCGGGTCTGACGAGTTGGCCGCCGTGCTCGAAGAGGCCGATCTCGGCGCCACCATCTGGCTGGCCCGGGCCTTCGCCATGTACTTCCACCTGGCCAACACCGCAGAACAGGTCCACCGGGCATCGACGCTCGACCGACTCCGGGTAGTCCAAGGCACCGCCATCCAGCAGATGATCCGCCGGGTGGCCGCCGATCCCGTCGCCGTGGCCGACCTTCGGGCGGTGGCAGGCCGTATCGAACTGCGCCCCGTTTTCACCGCCCATCCCACCGAGGTAGCCCGCCGCTCGGTGCTGACGAAGTTGCGCAGGATCGGCGAGCTCCTCGACCTGCGGCACCGCAGCGTCGCCGCTGACCAGACCGGCATCGATGAGCAGCTGGCGGAGATCATCGATCTGCTGTGGGAAACCGACGAGCTGCGCCGCGAGCGGCCCACCCCGACCGACGAGGCCAGTGCGATCAACTACTACCTCGACGATTTGGCCCGCAACGTGGTGCCACTCGTCGTCGATGACTTCGTGGTGCAGCTACGGGGGCTCGGAATCGAGCTGCCAACCAACGCCCGCCCGCTGCGCTTCGGCAGCTGGGTCGGCGGTGATCGCGACGGCAACCCCAATGTCACGCCCGAGGTCACCGTCACGGTTCTGGCTCGGCAACACGAGCTCGGGATCCGCATGCTCACGGTCCGCCTCGACGCGCTCATCACGGACCTGAGCGCCTCGACACAGATCGTGGGTGTCTCGGACCAGCTGACCGAGAGCCTGGCCGCCGACGCCCGGATCATGCCCGAGGTGGTGCTCCGCTTCGGACAGCTCAATGCCGAGGAGCCCTACCGGCTCAAGGCCTCATTCATGCTGGCCCGCCTGCGCCACACCCTCGAACGGCTGACCGACGGCCGAACCACCGTCGCCCCAAACGAATATCGTGACGCCGACGGCTTGCTGTGCGACCTGGCACTCATGCGCCAGTCACTCCTCGCCAACCGGGGCCAGCTGATCGCCAACGGCCTCCTGGCCCGGCTCATCCGGGCCGTGACCACCTTCGGGTTCCAGCTGGCGACGTTGGACATCCGGGAGCACGCGCAACGCCACCAGGCAGTCATCGCCGCTGCGGTCGATCGGCTGGGCGAGCTCGGCCGGCCGTACGCCTCGCTTGACCGCCGCGAGCGCTTCCGGCTTCTCAGCCGCGAGCTCGAAAACCGTCGATCCCTCATGGGGCCCATCCCCTCCCTTTCGGGTGCCGCAGCCGACACGTTCGCGGTGTTCACCACGCTGCGCTCGATCCTCGACCGCTTCGGCACCGGGACAGTTGAGAGCTACATCGTGTCCATGACCAAGGGTCCCGACGACGTGCTGGCGGCCGCCATCTTGGCCCGGGAAGCAGGCCTCGTCGACCTCCACCTCGGGGTGGCCAGGATCGGCTTCGTTCCCCTGCTCGAGACCACGGAGGAGCTGCGCACGGCCGGACCGCTCCTCGACCAGTTGCTGTCCGAACCGGCGTACCGCAGCATCGTGAGCCTGCGAGGGAACATTCAGGAGGTGATGCTCGGCTACAGCGACTCCAACAAGGAGGCGGGCATCACGGCGTCGCAATGGGAGATCCACCGGGCCCAGCGCTCACTGCGTGACACTTCCCGCAAGCACGGGGTCCTCCTGCGGCTGTTCCACGGCCGGGGGGGCACCGTGGGCCGAGGCGGTGGCCCGACCCATGACGCCGTCATGGCCCAGCCTTTCGGTGTTCTCCAGGGCGTCATGAAGCTGACCGAACAGGGCGAGGTCATATCCGATAAATACCTCCTGCCCAACATGGCCCGCCACAATCTCGACCAGGCCCTGGCTGCGGTCACCGAGGCGACAGTGCTCCACCAGACGTCCCGGCTCGATCTTGACCTGCTGGCGGCATGGGATCGGACCATGGACGCCGTTTCCGGCGCAGCCGCAGCCACCTACCGGGCTCTGGTCGACGATCCTGGGTTACCGGAGTACATCAGGGCGTCGACACCGCTCGACGAGCTGAGCGAGCTCAATATCGGTAGCCGGCCCGCCAGGCGGCCCGGCGGCGACGACATCAACTCCTTGCGGGCGATTCCCTGGGTCTTTGCGTGGACACAGTCACGCCAGATCGTTCCCGGCTGGTTCGGTGTCGGTAGCGGGTTGGCGGCTGCCCGGGCGGCGGGTGAAGGCGGCGCCCTGAACGAAATGTACGCCCAGTGGCATTTTTTCCGGACGTTCATTTCCAATGTGGAAATGGTCCTGGCCAAAGTGGACCTGCGCATCGCCCGGCGGTACGTCGAGCGCCTGGTGGACCCGTCGCTGCACTACTTGTTCGACCGGATCGAGGCGGAGTACGACCTTACGGTGGCGCAGATCCTGGCGATCACGGGCGAGACCCGGTTGCTGGAGTCGCAACCCACGCTGGAGCGAACGCTGGCGGTACGGGACAGCTATCTCGAACCCATCAGCCACCTCCAGGTCAATCTGCTTTCCCGATGGAGGCTGGGGAAAGAACCTGATCCGCTCCTGCGGCGCGCGCTGCTCATCACCATCAACGGGATCGCGGCCGGCCTCCGCAATACCGGATAAACGAGCACCACGTTCGGGAAGGTGAATGGCAACAAGACCCGCCGGGGGGTGGGTGTTCGTCGAGCGAGCTCGGCGAGGACACTACCGTCGCGGCGGCGTTACCCTGGATCCGTGAGTTTGGCCGTGCTGTTCGCCATACTGATCCCGATCGGTGAGGTCTGGACCGCCATCCAGGTGGCCCATCACATTGGTTGGCTGGCCACCATCGCATTGCTGATCGTGATCTCGGCGTGCGGGCCATCTCTGGTCCATCGCCAAGGCATCGGAGTGTGGCGACGGGCGCAGCGCCGCATGGAAGGCGGAGAGGTCCCGGGGCGTGAAGCCATCGACGGTGTGCTGCTGCTCGTCGCCGGCGCCTTGCTGACCTTTCCCGGCTTCATCACTGGAGTGCTCGGGCTTCTCCTGCTCCTACCTCCGGTACGGAGCCTGGTGCGGATCGGCGCCCGGGCATGGTTGGCTCGCAGGGTTCGCAGGTCAGGGGTCACCATCGGGGTATCCGCCAGCGGGCTGCGGCCCCGCGCCGGCGATGGCAACGGCTTTGACCATGGCGGTCAGGTGATGACCGCCGACTCCTACCCCCTCGAGCACCCTCGCAGGGCGCTCGAGTCGCCACCCGAGCCTGACCGTCCGGCCAGCCCCGGCTGAGACCCCTGGGGCCCTCTCGCCGCGGACGCACTGGTGCCAGCGTGGGGCACACCCCCGACGCCAGAACACTCTCCATCCCGTCGGGCCAGAGATTATCCGACACTTTGCCGGGCCTTAGGTCACTCCCAGCCGATACCCCTTGGGAGGCAATCGAGGAGGCCAGAAGTGCAAACGTTCGTCGATGTCGCCGGCCACCAGGGCGAGCATCTCTACGTGGCGGAACGGATGGTCGTCAGCCCGCGGGCGGGTGTCTTCCACCCCGCGCCCGCCATCAGCGGCACCACGACCGGCAGCGAACCCATTGCTGTCGGCACGATCATCGGCCACATCGCCGACCAAGAAGTGAGGTCCCCGTTCGCGGGCACGCTCATGGCCATGTTCGCCCTTCCCGGCGAGCGCGTCCAAGCCGGACAGCGGATCGCCTGGCTGCGAATCAGCCAATCTGCGGCATAGCGCCAGGCACACCGGCCAGATATCGACGCAGCAGCACCGCCGGCTCCTGAGCTGCCGGCGTGGCGCCGGGGCTCCGAGGAGGGTTAGCTCGGCGCCGCCGACACTTTGTGTCAGTGGCGGCTGGGGAGGACGTGCACGTGAGGATCCGGCGGGGTCGAACAGTGCTGGTGGCAGCTGCCGGTTGATCACCGTGAGGTGAGTCAACTGTTCGTGGCCATGGTCGGTACGACATCGGGACAGTACCGGCGCCATCGCCCTCTTCGCCTCACAACGAAAGCCCCCACAACTAGTTCGTCACGGCCGGAGCCCCGACGACCATAAGCGTGTTGGCCTCTGGGTCGCGGAACCAGAACATCGGCGGGATGGTGTCACCGAAGCGGCTGATCTCGGCGTCGACATCCACGCCGTGGTCCTTCAGCTGCGCGTGATAGGCGTCGATGTCGTCGGTTTCGAGCGATATGCCGGTGTCCTTGCCACCCGCGGTCACGTTCGGGCCGGGCGGGCAGATCGCAATTAGCGTTTCGGCACCGGGGGGTGCAACCTCGATCCAGCGATTGCCGTCACCGAACGGAACGTCAGCGCGCTTCTCGAGGCCGAGCACCTCTGTGTAGAACCGCAGCGCGCGTTCCTGGTCCGCGGTGGGGACGATGATGTTGGCGACTTTGCTGACTCGAGTGCTCATGGTTTCTCCTTGGACTCTGAATGGAGGGTCACCCGAAGTGCCGAACGGATGGGGCCAAGATCGACACGACCGGCAAGATTTTCTGAAAAGCCCGACCCGGGATCACCGCCCAAATCGCCCAGCGGAGCGCATGAACAACCGAACCATCTCCTCGACGATGGTCAGGCATCCCGCGAAGAACACAGCGCCGAGAAGAACAGGACCAGGCGAGGCGTCGGCGGGGAGGACAGGAACGCGGTGACCACTAGCTTCGAAGATCACCAGCAAGGAAGCGGCAAGCAGGAGCATCACAGTCACGTTGCGGGCGAAATGCCGAGACATGATGCACCATAGATCGCGGAGCCGGATCTACCGCCTCGTTGTCCTGAACCGGGTCCCGCTCGGCTTGTGGAGATAGTCATCGTCAAAGCGGAAGAGCCCGGTGCCGATGACCGCACCTTCCTTACCCGCGACGGTGAAACCGAGAGGGCAGCCATCCATGTCTTCCACGATCTCCCCCACCTTGTCGTCGAGACGCTGTTCGACCTCGACGGCGGGCTGTGGGGCGAGTTGGCAGCTGGGAAACATCAGCAGTCGAACCGTGCGACCACCGCCCGCTACCCCAAGCGCAGGAAGCAGGGCCGGATCGTCGCAGGTGCGGGAACGGGCTCGACGGCAGATGAATGGCTCTCGGCCAGTCATCGCGTGGCGAAAGCGGCGACCAACGCTGTCGTGAACCGATGGAAAGAAGGACCGGATACGCCAGCCGGTGTCCGCGCCAGGCTGGCTCGAGAAGCTGATCCGGCTGTCAACGAACTCCTGGCCCGGTTGGACGACGGAACGATCGACGCCGCGATACGTGGTGTCCGCCAGATCTACTCACTCTGGGCCGGAACACCGCCAGGAGCCACGCTCCGCCTTGATTGGCCGCTCTCCGAATCGCTCCTCACCGGAATAGGGCGCGACTGCGACCCGTAGCCGGCGTTCGCAGTCAGCTGATTCCGTCCAGTACGGCCGTTCCCCGCGGCGAGAGTCGGTAGCCGACCTCAAGGCTTTCGGTGAGTCCGAGCGCCTTCAAACGCCGAACCCGCTGCTTGAAGCGGGCACGATCGACGCCGAGGAGGAAGGCGAGGTCGGTGCTCACCACGCCTGGCTTCGTGGCGATGAGACGCATGACAGGAACAGCCCACTCGATGCCTTCCAAGGTGCGCCACAGGTCGTCGAGCTCGGCCTGGCTGAACTGGGCGCGGGTGCGAAGTTCGACGCGTGGGTCCTCTCCGCTGCGGTGAAACCGCACCCGGTAGAGCTGGCCCTCGGGGCGAAGGCCAGCCAGGACCTCGAGGCGGTTGGCGTAGCCCGCGGCGCGAGCTTCTTCATCGGTCACATCGCCGGCAGTGATCGATTGCACCTCGTCGATGGCGAGGAGGCCGGCGGGGCTTAGTAGCGTGCCGCCGGCGGTCACCGTGGGGCGTTTCCACCGCCGAAAGGCAACAGTGATCGTGCCGTCCGCGATCCCCGGCCAGAACCGATGGTTGAAGAGCATCAAGCTCGCCAATACCCGGGCTGGGGAAGCACCACATCCCCGTAGCCGTTGCAGCGGGCTTCGTCGACTCCCAACTCGAAGAGGATGTAGCGGTCGGCGGGTACGTAGCTCGACGAGCCGGTCGCGACCGCCCGCACGGCCGGGTCCTCGATTCGAACCGCCTGTCCGCTGACAAAGAACTCGCCCCCTCGGCCGTTGATGTCGGGAACGCCGTTGTGGAGCGCGTACCGGCACCGTTCGGTCAGATCGCGCCCTTTCGGCGACGTTGGCTCCATGAAGACGAAGAGGTGGCCTGCTCCGATGATGGGCGTGACCGGGTGGACTCTCGGAGCACCGTTGGCACGGACCGTCGCCAGGTACGCCGGAGGTACGGCAAACCGGTCCGCCCCGAAGTGGGCCAGGCCCGGGTTGGATATTTCGAGGTCGTACCAACGCGCCACGGCGAACATCTTGCCTGGTGGCGCCTCCTCTCCGCGGTATGACCGGATAGTGTGGCGCGGGGCTGTGTTGTGGGGGGGTGGCTACTGATGGTGGCACCGACGGATGAGCCGGCGACGTCGAACGACCGCGTGCTGGGGGCGACGCGAATCGTGTCAATCGCGATCATCCCCTTCTTGCTAATCGCGTTTGTGGTGCTGTACTTCTTCCCCTCCGCGCATGACACCGCCGACCTGTTCGCCTGGAAGATCGTCCCGCCCTTCACGCCGATGGTGCTGGGTGCGGTTTACCTGGGGGGGTCGTACTTCTTCTTCCGGGCAGCCCGGTCGCAGGAGTGGCACACGGTCGAGGGAGGGTTCATCTCTGTCGGTAGCTTCGCCACATTGATGGGGATCGCCACCATCATCCACTGGAACAAGTTTATTCACAGCAACGTGGCCTTCTGGTTGTGGGCCGGACTCTATTTCACAACTCCGTTTCTCATCTTCGCCATTTGGGTCATCAATAAACGCGAAGAGTCCGAACCGACAGCGGAGGATCTCGTTCTATCACCAGCGACGGCGACGCTTATCGGCGTGCTCGGTATCGCCGCCGCAACGAGCAGCGTCTTTCTGTTCCTTTTCCCCAAAACGGCACTACATATCTGGCCGTGGCATCTGACCGAGTTGACGGCGCGGGTGATGGGCGCCATCTTCATCCTGGGGGTCGCCGGTGTTGGCGCCTTCACCGACAAGCGGTGGACCGGCGCTCGCATCCTGCTGCAGGTCGAAGGATTCATGCTCGCCCTGATCCTGGTGGCGGCCGTTCGGGCCCATCGCGACTTCGATACCTCGCGGCCACTCACGTGGGTCTTCGCCGCCGGCTTCATCGCCCTGGCGCTGGCCACCGCCGTCCTCTATGGCCGGATGGAAAGACGCCTGACCAATCCCGCCTGAACCTGAGCAGGCAGGAGCCGCCATGCAGGCGCTGCAGCGGGGCGATCGGCAGCCAGCCGGCTGAATTTCGCGGGCTGAATTCAGTCGTGCAGCACGGGCGCGTAGGAGATTCCGATGATCGCGCCCTCGGGTGACTGCAGCCGAGCGACCGTCTGGCCCCATGGCTCCTCGCGTGCTCCGTGCAGCAACTCATAGCCGGCCTGCTCCAGCTCCCGTGCCGCCGGGCCGACGGCGGCGGCATTGGCGACATCAAACTCGATGCTGACCTGCGGTACTGGCCGCCCTGCGGGCCACTGGTCGGTTCCGAAGCACGCCTGGGCCGCCTGGGAGAGCGGCCAGATCCCGAACGACTTGCAGCCCGCGACCTGCTCGCTGTGGTAATAGCCGTCACCCTCGCCCTGCAGCGGGAGACCCAGCGCCTCGACATACAGGCTGCGACTGTTCATCGGATCGGGAGCGATCACGGCCACCGTGGCGAGGAACTCGATGTTCATGGCACCCCTCGCTGCTCGCTGCTCAGCCACCAATCCAAGCAGGTCGCTCTCCGCGACGCGGTTCAGAGGTCGCGGATGGTTTCGACCACCGGTCGGCGGGTGGCCCGAACCGTGAGCTCGCCGGCGCCGGCCGCGGTGACAACCGCCAGCGCGACCATCACGAGCAGGTAGCCCCAAGGGACCGCCAGCCCGCTCGGCGCAGGGTCGAAAACGCCGGTCAGGATCTTGACCAGCATGTGGGCGAGGCCCCAGCCGGCAGCCGCTCCGAGGACGACTCCGACGATGGTGACCATTGCCGCCTCCACCCGAACGAACGCCGCCACCTGGCGGTGGCGGGCGCCGAGGGCCCGGGCGATGGCGAAGCTGCGCCGCCGCTCACCCAGGCCCAGGCCCAGCACCAGCCCGGTGGCCGCGGTCGCCAGCAGCAAGGAGAATCCGAGTTCGACGCGAGTGAGGCCCGAGAGGTCGACGGCGGTGAGCGACGACCCGACGACGCGCCGGCTGGTCTGGAGGTCGCTGACGACCGCCGCCGGCCCGGTGCGGGCGCGGACCTTGGTAGCCACCGTCGCCGACCCGTTCACCCCTGAGGCGGTCGTGATGAGCAGGCTGCTGATGCCGGCGTTGCCGGTCCGGGAGGCTACGTAGTCGGCGTTGGCGATGAGGAAGCTGTCGCGCGGAGCGGTCGGGAACTCTTTGGCGATTCCCAGATAGTGGAAGCCGACCTCGGTGAGCTGGCCCGACGCCGAATCCCGTAGCCGGAGTTGGAGTTGGTCACCGACGGTGAGCTGGAAGTCCTTCACGGTCTCGGCGCTCACCAAAATGCCGTCGGGTTGCCGGGCGAGCCGGTCGGCCAGTTGCCGGGCGCTGCCGCCGCGGAAGTAGGCGTTCTGGAGGTCGGCGCCGTTCACCACCGTGGCGGCCCGCACACCGAACAGGTCCTGGAGGTCGGCGCCCACATAGGCGTAACGGTGGGCCAGGGGCTCGATGTGGCGGACACCCGGCAGGCCCGCGAGAGAGGCGGCGAGCGCAGGTGGGGCGCCGGTCGCGCCAGGGAAGGTCACGGTGACGTCGGCGCCATTGGTGAGCACCGCGTCGACTCCGGCCTGACGGTGATAGGTGGTGTTGAACACCGCCGTCGACGCCGCGAAGGCAATCACCAGGGCGACCAGGGCGACGGCGCGACCCAGGCCGCTCTTTCGCCGCGACAGGCCGGCGGCGATGGTGGCCGAGAGCGGCCCGGCGACCGGTCGACCGGCGGCGGTGACCAGCCGGCGCCCCCGACCGAAGAGGCCGTCGGAGAGCCGCCAGGCCAGGAGCCCGCAACCGGCGAAGAACAGCAGCGGGCCGGAAAGGGCCCAGTAGTTGACCGACAGCGTCGGGAGGCCTTCGGGGACCAGCACGATCTGGTAACCATTCCGGCTCGTCGCCCAGAACACGACACCGGCTGCGGCCAGCAGCCAGCCGTCGACCACTCCTCGCAGCCACCACCGGCGGCGGGGCCGGCCCAGCGGTTGGCGGGCGACAGCCACGGTGATCCGACGGGCGTCGCGCCACGCGGGAAGGGCAACCGCCGAGAGCGCGATGACCACCCCGGTGGCCACTGCCGCCGCGGCCCAGGCGATACCGGAGGTGGTCGATGCGCCGAACGTCGCGGAATCGAATGCGGCGCGACCGACGAACACTGCGGCCAGGAGACCGAGGGCGCCACCGGCGATGGCGACCGCCGCCGCTTCTGCCGCCGCGGTGGCCACCATCGTCCCGATCGTGGCCCCGCGGACGCGCAGAAGGGCGAGTTCTCGTCGGCGGCGTTCGCCGGCCGCCGAGGCGACACTGGCGGTCAGTAGCCCCGCCAGGAGGACACCGGGAAGACCTAGCAGGATAAAAAGGATCTGCGCGTACAGCGCGTCCTGGCGGGCGGCGTCGAGTGCGGCCGCCAGGTTGTTGCCGACCGTGGCGCCACCGACCATGGTCGCCTCGAGGTGGTGCGCGGCCCCGGTGACCGCGCTGAACGCCGCCGCCGGGTCGTGGGCCAGGTGATGGTCGAGGTGGGCGTGGACCTGCTGGTGCACCAGCTCGGGATGGGCGACCGCCAGCGGATCGAACGCGGCGTGCCATTGCCCCTCGGGAAGGAGGACCACGTTGTCCGGCGGCGCCGATGCCTGGGACCCCGCCGGCGCTCCGACAGTCTGGAACAACGAGTCCGCTTGCGGCAGATCGACGACGCCGCCCACGGTGACGGTGACCGGGCTCAGTCCCGCTCGGGCGATGGTGACACTGTCACCGGGGCCCGCGTGGAGGTTGGCTGCGGTCTGTTGCGCCAGAAGGACCCCGGAACCATCGCCCGCCAGCACCCGCAGCTCGCCCGGAAAGGACTGGCCGTAGCCCGCCGGCAGGCCGACGGCGACGCCCGCGCCCGTCGTCTGCACCGTGCCGTTGGTTGCCGCCTCGAGGCCGGTCGTGGCCCCGAAGGCGACCGGAAGGGCGCTACGCACCACCCCGTCGGCTCGCACCGCGGCCAGCACCGCCGCGGGATCGATGCCGCGGTGAACCTCCACCTGCCAGTCGACGGCCACCTGGCGCGTTGCCGCGGTGGTCATGACGCTGCGGGCCCCGGACAGGAACGAGGCGATCGACGCCAGCAGGGCGACAGCCACCGCGACGCCGACGGTGGTTCCGACCAGGCGTAGCGGGCGGCGGCGCAGCAGGCCCGCCAACCACACCGTGGCATTCACCTCGTCACCCCCACGGTTTCCGCCGTAAGGGGACGGCCGTCGGACATCCGCCACTCCTGGTCGAGCTGGGCCGCGATGAGCGGGTCGTGGGTGGTCACCACAAGGCCCGCGCCGAGCCGGCGGGCCCGGGCGGTAAGCAGGGCAATGACGGACTTGGCGTTGGCGTGATCCAACTGGCCCGTCGGCTCGTCGGCGAAAATAAGCTTCGGGTCGCCGATCAATGCCCGGGCCACGGCGACACGTTGCGCCTGACCGCCGGAGATCTCGCCTGGGAGTTTGGAGGCCAGTTCCACCAGGCCGAGGTCAGCGAGCAAGGCGAGCACCGCCACTCGAGCAGTGGCGTCGGCGCGACCTGACAGCACCAGGGGTAGTGCGACGTTTTCTGCGACATCGAGGTCGGGCAACAGGCTCGGGCCCTGGAACACCAGGCCGACCGTGCCCGCCGCCAGCCGGGACGGCGCCGCGCCCAGCCCCGGCCAACGGACCTCTCCCGCCGTCGGCGTGTCCAGCCCGGCAAGGAGATGCAGGAGGGTCGACTTGCCCGATCCCGACGGGCCCACCAGGGCGATCTGCTCGCCGGCGCGGACCCGGCACGACGCCCCGTGGACCGCGACGACCGCGGCCGACCCCCGCCCGTAGGTGCGGGAGACACCCTCGGCGACAACCAGATCGCCACCGGGATTGCCGCTCCCCGCGGCACCACCCGGCCCCTGTCCCCCGTCCGCCCGGCGACCACCGGTCATGCGACCATCCGGCCGTCGGCCAGCGTGACGACCCGGTCGGCGGCCGCGGCCAGAGCATCACTGTGGGTCGCCACCACCAGGGTCAGGCCCCGCCCGACCTCGGCGCGGAGGAGCTCGATCAGCTGCGCCTCCGTCGCCCGGTCGACCTCGGCGGTCGGCTCGTCGCCGAGCACCACCGACGGCCGGTTCACCAACGCCACCGCCAGGCCGGCGCGTACCGCCTCGCCCCCGGACAGTTGCGCCGGGTAGGCCCCCTGGCGACCGGCCAGGCCGACTCGAGCCAGCAGGTCGTCGACACCAACCCGGGGCTGCGCCTCACGGCGTTCGCCCCGCGACGCCAGGCGCCGGGCCAAACCGATGTTGGCGCCGATCGACAAGTGCTCGATCAAATTCGCGCTCTGGAGCAGCACACCGAGATGGCGGGCACGCAGCCGGGCACGCTCGTGTTCCGGTCGCCGGCTCATCGTCACCCCGACCACCCGGACCGACCCTCCGTCGGGATCGTCGAGACCGGCGAGGCAGGCCAGAAACGTCGTTTTCCCCGACCCTGAAGGACCGACGAGGGCGACGAACTCACCGGTGCCCGCCGAGAGGGACACCCCGCGAAGGGCCATGACCTCGTCGTCGCCGGCATGGAAGAAGCGGTAGAGCTCGGTCGCCTCGACCACCGGGTCGCTCACGCGCCCCAACCGAAGGAGTTGGTGACCTTGCGCCACGGATCCACGTTGTCGGACCCCTTGGGCGACGACAAGGTGATCGTCGCCCGGGTCCCCGCCTGCCAGAACACGTAGCGTTCGACATCCTGGAGCACGACCTTGCCGGTCACGGGGTCGGCGGGCGACGCCGCCCGGTAGTTGATCAGGACAGCCGCCCCCGCGGGCCGGGTGACCTCTCTGACTTTGCCCACCTGGAAACACGGTGTCGAAGTCCTGAGGGCGGCGACGTCGTCGGCCTGGGCCGAGGCGACCGATGGCGCCGCCGGTGCCGGCGTGGTCTCCACCCGGATGGAGTTGAACTTGTCGGTGAAGGTGACCGTTGTGCCCACCACCTGCTGGGCCCAGCCTTCCGGGTGGTCGACGTGGTACCCGCCGCCGTGGTAGGTCACGAAGTGCGCGGTATCGGGGATATCACCGGGGACGAGGACGTCGCCGCTGCCGCTGGCCCCCGTGGCCGCGGTCGTGAGTTGGCACGATGCCACGCCGATCGTCACCGTCGTGCTCGCCGGGGCGAGCGTGGTCGCGGTTCGCGCCGTCCCGGTGAAAACGGTTGTCGTGGTACCCGACGCCGAGGTGGCACCCGAGCTGCAGGCGGCGGCTGCCGCCACGGAGAGAAATCCCACTACCACGAGAGTCAATTTCGGGGGGCGCAAGGTCATGGGCATCGAAGCTAGAGAGGCCCCGGTCAGCCGGGGCCCCTTGATTGGTAAGCGCCGGGTAAACCGCGTCGGCGCCGCCCGGGCGGAACACGACGGGACCCATAACATCGCCTTCGTGCTCGGGGCCTGCCTTGTCGTGGTCGAAGACGACGAGGCCATCGCCCGCCCGCTGGTCCAAGCGCTCGAAGGGCAGGGCGCGACGGTCTTGTGGGCTCGCACGGGGGCCGACGCCCTACGCCTCGTGAGTGGCATCACCGATCTGGTGCTGCTCGATCTGGGCCTGCCGGACCTGGACGGGATCGACGTGTGCCGGCGGCTGCGCGACCGCTACCCGGCGGTCGAGATTGTCGTGGTCACGGCGCGGAGCGAGGAGATCAATGTTGTCGTGGGCCTCGACGCGGGTGCCGACGACTACATCGCAAAGCCGTTCCGCCTCGCCGAGCTGCTGGCCCGCCTCCGGGCCCGGCTCCGCCGCCGGCAATGCGGCGACCTGGAGACTCTCGACGTGTCGTCGGCCGGCGGGCGGCTGCGGCTCGATCTGGCGGCGAGGCGCTGCACGATGGACGATGCCGAGGTCGAGTTGCGGGCGCGGGAGTTCGACCTGCTGGCCGCGCTCGCCCTCGACGCCGGACGCGTCGTCGGGCGCCAGCGCTTGCTGGCCGAGGTGTGGGACCAGCATTTCGACAGCACCACCAAGACGCTCGACATGCACGTGTCCGCGCTGCGGCGCAAGCTCGACCGCCCCGACGGCCCCAGTGTCATCACCACCATCCGCAGCGTCGGCTACCGGTTGGAGGACGACTCCGCCACCGCTGGGCGCGAACCGTGAAACGCCGGATCCTCACCGCCACGTTGTCGGTGACCGTTGTGACTCTGCTCGTGTTCGGCATCCCCCTGGCGTGGGCGCTCGGCCGCTTCTACCGGGACCAGGAGCTGAGCCGCTTGCACCAGGCGGCGACGGTCGCGGTCGCGGCGGTGCCGAGCGAAGGCCTCCATGGCCCCGATCCGATCGAGCCGCCCGCCGTGCCTTCGGGCGTCCACCTGGCCTACTACGACGCACAGGCGCAGCTGGTGGCGGGCATCGGGCCGTCCCGGGCGACCCCCATCGCCCTCAAGGCCTTGGCGGGACGCCCTGCCGACGGGTCCGACGGCTCCCGCGAGGTGTCGGCGCTTCCCATCGTGGCCAACGAGACGCCGATCGGCGCTCTCGAGGCCTCGTCGTCACGGGCCGCTTTGGCATGGCGGACGCAGCGGGCATGGCTCGCCATGCTGGCCCTTGGTGTCGTGGCGCTGGCCGCCGCGTCGCTCGTCGCCCTCTGGCAGGCCCGCCGATTGACCCGTCCGGTCGACGACCTGGTCGGGGCGGCCGAGAGGCTCGGCGACGGCGAGTTCAACGTCACTGCGAGCTACTCCGGCGTCGCCGAGATCGACCGGGCCCGTGATGCGATGGCCGCCACCTCGGCGCGCCTCGGTGACCTCTTGACCCGGGAACGGGCATTCACCGCCCACGCCTCGCACCAACTGCGCACGCCCCTGACTGCGCTTCGGCTTTCACTGGAGAACGCCCTCGTCACCCCCGGCGTCGACCTCGAGCGCGCCATCGGCGACGCGGTCGGCGACGTCGACCGGCTCGAGGCGACCCTGGACCAGTTGTTCCGGCTGGCCCGCGGTGGTTCCACGCCGGCCAGCGGGCTGGCCGGGCGAACGGTGCCCGCGACCGAGGTCCTTGACGCCGTCGAGCGACGGTGGCACCCCGTCCTGGCCCAGGCTGGGCGGCGCTTCCAGGTCTCGGAGTCGGGGTTGGGCGAGTGCTCGGTGCCAGCTTCGTTGGCCCAGGTCCTGGACATCCTGATCGACAACTCGGTGAAACACGGCCGGGGAAAAGTGGTTCTCAGCGCCCGGCCCGTGGCCGGCGGTTTCAGCGTGGCGGTGGAGGACGAAGGCGACGGGCTGGCCACTCTCCCCGTCCCGGCGGCGGTGTCTGCGGCCAATGGGCACGGCATGGGCCTACTTCTGGCCCAGAACCTGGTCGAAGCGGCGGGCGGGCAACTGGTGCTGCGCAGGGCCGGGCCGGGCCCGATGATCGCCGTGCTCCTGCCCGGCCCTGCGGGTACCGCCTTCGCCGTGAGCCCTGGTCACAAACCCCCCCTGCCGACACGGACTTCTGACCACCCCCCCACCCCGGCTCCGCCCGCCCTGGTCACAAACCCCCCTCCCGACACGGACTTCTGACCACCCCGCCAGATTCGCCGCCGGCAACCGGGTCAGTACCCCGGAAATGAGTGAGTGGGTACTCACTCATCGGGTATCTTCGGGGACGTTATGGATCTCGCCACCTCCGCCGACCACCTCCGCCACTCCAAACGCGCCAGCGTCATGGCCCCCGACGAGCGGCGCGCCATGATCGTGCGCAGCACCCTCCCCCTCCTCCTCGAGAACGGGGAGATGGTCACCACCCGCCAGATGGCCGACGCGGCGGGCATCGCCGAGGGCACCATTTTCCGGGTCTTCGCCGACAAAGACGCCGTGATCGCGGCCGTGCTCGACGCCGCCCTCGACGTGGATCCGTTGGAGCGCGCGATCGGGGCCGTCGATCCCGATCAGGATCTGGCCGACGCCCTGGAGGCGGTGGTCGTGGTCATGCAGCAACGCGTTGTCGACCTGTGGCGGCTGTTCTCGACGCTGGGCCCGCGGTTCCACGCCCCGAACCGCCGGCCGCCGGTGGTCATCAACGCCCTGGTGTCACTCCTCGCCGCCCACCGCGACCAGCTGGCGGTCCCGCCCGACGCGGCCGCCCGCTTCTTGCGGGCCCTCATACTGTCGGTGACGCACCCCATGCTCATGGGCGAGCCGATGGCGCCGCAGGAGATCGTCCACCTGTTCCTGCACGGTGTCACCACGGGCGTCGTCGCCGGCGGTGGCGCGGGTGCCGCGGGCACGGCCGGCGGGACGGCGGCCGGCGCGGCGGCGGCCGGCGGGGGGGCGGTACAGTGCTGATCCGACTCCTGCGCACCTACCTCCGACCGTACCGGGGGCTGCTTCTCGTGCTCTTGGGGCTCCAAGGGGTCCAGGCCCTCCTGAACCTCTACCTCCCCAATCTCAACGGTGAGATCATCGACCGGGGCGTCCTGCGGGGCGACTCGGGCTACATCTGGCGGATGGGCGGCGTCATGCTCGGCGTGACCGCTATCCAGGCGGTCTTCGCCGTCACTGCCATCTATCTCGGCTCGAGAGTGGCGATGGCATTCGGACGTGATGTCCGGGCGGTGCTGTTCCACCGGTCCGTGGCGCTGTCGGCCCGCGAGGTCAACCAGATCGGCGCTTCGTCGCTCATCACCCGGGTGACCAACGATGTGCAGCAGGTCCAGATGCTCGTGGTCATGGTGTGCACCTTCGTCCTGGCGGCGCCGGTGACCATCGTGGGCGGCGTGATCATGGCCCTCCGCCAAGACGCCGGCCTGTCCTGGCTGCTCGGAGTGAGCATGCCCGCGCTGGCCGTCGCTCTCGGGATCATCATCGGCCGGATGCTCCCTCAGTTCCGCCTCATGCAGGCCCGGCTGGACGGCGTCAACCGAGTACTGCGCGAGCAGATCACCGGTATCCGGGTCGTGCGCGCCTTCGTCCGCGAGCCCCAGGAGGTGAAGCGCTTCGGGGTCGTCAACGACGAGCTCACCCAGACGTCGCTCATTGCCGGCCGGCTGATGTCGCTGATGTTCCCTATCGTCATGCTGGTCATCAACGCCTCCAACTCGGCGGTGGTGTGGTTCGGGGCCAACCGCATCGCCCACGGGCAGATGACGATCGGCTCCCTGATTGCCTTCCTCACCTATTTCACCCTCATCCTCATCGCCGTCATGATGGCGACCTTCGTCGGGGTTCTGGCGCCCCGGGCGGCGGTCAGCGGCGAGCGCATCCAGGAGGTCCTCGACACCGAGCCGTCGGTCACTCCCCCCGAGAACCCGGTTCGCGAGCTGCGCACCCCAGGCACGCTCGAGTTCCGCGATGTCAGCTTCGGCTACCCCGGCGCCGCCGCCCCGGTGCTGTGCGGGGTGTCGTTCCGTGCCCTGCCGGGGAAGACCACCGCGGTCATCGGCAGCACCGGAGCCGGCAAGACGACGCTGGTCAACCTGGCCTGCCGGCTCATCGATCCCACCGTGGGCGCGGTGGCGGTGGGCGGCGTCGATGTCCGCGAGCTGGACCCCGACGTACTCTGGCACCGGATAGGACTCGTACCCCAGCGGCCGTACCTTTTCACCGGCACCGTGGCCAGCAACTTGCGTTACGGCAAGCCCGACGCCACCGACGACGATCTCTGGGAGGCGCTGGCGGTGGCCCAGGCAGACAACTTCGTACGGACCATGGGCGGACTCGACGCCCCGATCACCCAGGGCGGCTCCAACGTGTCGGGCGGCCAGCGCCAGCGGCTGAGCATCGCCCGGGCGCTGGTGCGAAAACCCGACGTGTATGTGTTCGACGACTCGTTCTCGGCGCTCGACCTGGCGACCGATGCCCGGCTGCGCACCGCGCTGGCGCCGTACACCCTCGGGTCCACCGTCGTCATCGTGGCCCAGCGGGTCTCGAGCATCGTGAACGCCGACCAGATCCTGGTGCTCGAGGCCGGGGTGCCCGTCGGCCTCGGGACCCATTCCGAACTGCTCGAAGTGTGTCCCACCTACGCCGAGATCGTGGCGTCGCAGACCGGAGGGGAGGACGCAGCATGAGTATCAAGACCGAAGACCCTGCCGCCGCGGAGCCGGTGCCGGAGCCGGAACCCGCGCCCCGGGCTCATATACCGCCGCCCTCAGGGCCCATGAGCCGCATGGGTGCGTTTGGTATGCCGCTGGAACACTCGGAAAATCGAGGCCAAACCCTGCGGCGCCTCGGGGCACGGATGCGACCCGAGAGGGTGCGTGTCGTCGCCGTCCTTTTCCTGGCCCTCGGCGGTGTCGTGTTCTCCGTCCTCGGCCCCAAACTGCTCGGGAACGCGACCGACGTGATCGTCAAGGGGCTGGTGCGCGGCGGCGTCAGCCACGTCGACTTCGGCCGCCTCCATCACATCTTGCTGCTCGTCGTCGGCCTGTACGCGGCCTCGGCGGTGCTGCAGTACCTGAGCGCCTACACCCTGGCCGGCATGGTGCAGCGCACTATGCGCCGGCTGCGCGCCGATGTCGAGGACAAGCTGCACCGCGTCCCACTCGGTTACGTCGACCGTTCAGCCCGCGGCGACCTCCTGAGCCGGGTCACCAACGACATCGACAACCTGGCCCAGAGCCTGCAGCAGACCATCAGCCAGCTGTTGACGAACACGTTCATGCTGGTCGGCACCATCATCATCATGTTCGTCATCTCCCCGCCCCTGGCGCTCGTGGCGCTGGTGAGCATCCCGCTCTCGCTGTATCTCATCCGGCTCATCACCCGCCGGTCTCGCCCGCGTTTCGTCGAGCAATGGAACCAGACGGGGCGGCTCAACGCGCTGGTCGAGGAGTCCTTGACCGGCCACGCCATCGTGAAGTCCTTCGGCCGCCAGCGCGAGGTGGAGGAAGCCTTCGGGGAAACCAACGAAAATCTCTACCGGGCCAGTTTCGGCGCCCAGTTCATTTCCGGCAGCATCCAGCCGGCCATGGTCATGGTCGGCAACCTCAACTACGTCGCCATCGCCGTCATCGGCGGGGTGCGGGTGGCGGCCAAAGCCATGACGATCGGCGGCATCCAGGCCTTCATCCAGTACTCCCGCCAGTTCGCCCAACCGCTCCAGCAACTCGCTTCCATGGCCAACATCTTCCAGTCAGGGCTCGCCTCGGCCGAGCGCGTCTTCGAGCTGCTCGACGCCGAGGAGCAGACACCCGACGCTCCCAAGGTCGCCGACGCCCCAGGGACACGCCGGGGACGGGTCGAATTCGACCACGTGTCGTTCTCCTACGACCCCACCCGGCCGCTCATCACCGACCTGTCGCTGGTGGCGGAACCGGGCAAGACGGTCGCGATCGTCGGCCCCACCGGGGCGGGAAAAACGACGCTGGTCAATCTCATCATGCGGTTCTACGAGCTCGACGAGGGGCGCATCCTTCTCGACGGCGTCGACATCGCCACCATGCCCCGCCACGACCTGCGCGCCAACATCGGGATGGTCCTGCAGGACACGTGGCTGTTCGGCGGCACAATCCGGGACAACATCGCCTACGGCAAGCTCGACGCCACCGAGGACCAGATCCTCGCCGCGGCCCGCGCCACCTATGTCGACCGTTTCGTGCAGGCACTGCCCGATGGATACGACACGCTCGTCGACGACGAAGGCGGGGTCATGAGCGTGGGCGAGAAGCAGCTGCTCACCATCGCCCGGGCATTCCTCGCGAATCCCACCATCCTGATCCTCGACGAAGCGACCAGCTCGGTCGACACCCGCACCGAGGTGCTCATCCAGCACGCCATGGCGGCGCTGCGGTCGGAGCGAACGAGCTTCGTGATCGCCCACCGGTTGTCCACGATCCGCAACGCCGACACCATCTTGGTGATGGAGGCGGGCCGGATCGTCGAGCAGGGCGACCACGCCGACCTTCTCGCCCGCGGCGGCGCCTACGCCCGCCTCTACAACGCCCAGTTCGTGGGCGCGGCGGCGGACGTGACCTGACCTGGCGGCCGCCTGGGAGCGGTGTCACTCCAGGCGGTAGGGAACGGCCAGGACCGCGACGCCGCAGTTGACCATCAGTTGCTCGCGCAGCAATACCAGGCTCTGATTGTGCAACAGGTCGTCGAAGACGCCCCCGCCGGCGTACTGGCTGGTCACGAGGGTCAGTTCGGTGTCGGGCCACCGGGCCATGAGCTCACGGATGTGGTCCTCCACCGCCGTGGCCAGCTTGCGGTAGTGAGCGGTGATCATTTCCAGCGGGACCTCGATGGCGAGCTCTTCCCACCGGCGGCGCAGCGCCTCGCCATCGTCGTCCTCGACGCAGATGTGCAGCGCCAGCAGATGCTCGGGACACATCCCCCGGGCGTAGTTGAGGGCGTTGAGGACGCCCCGGTGGAGTTGGCCGACCATTACGACGACTGTCAGATGGGCGGGATCCGGTTGCGCATGTCCCGGCGTGACTGCAAGGGCGGTCTCGAGGCGGTCGTAGTACCGGCGCACCAGGAGGAACAGGCCCACCACGATCGGCACGACCAGGACCGGGAGCCAGGCGCCGCTCGTGAACTTGGTGACCGCGATGACGAGGGTCACGATCCCGGTGGCGACCGCCCCGACAGCGTTGACGGCCAGCCGCCATTGCCAGCCGGGCTCTCGGAGGCGACGGTGGTGGCGGACCATCCCCGCCTGGCTCAGGGTGAACGCGGTGAACACGCCGACGGCATAGAGAGGTACCAACGCGTTCGTCTGGCCGCCGAAGGCGACGACGAGGGCCCCGGCCAGGGCCGCCAAGGTAAGGATCCCGTTGGAGAAGACGAGGCGGTCGCCGCGGCGGGCCAGTTGCTTGGGCGCGAATCCGTCCTTGGCCAGGATCGAGGCCAGCCGGGGGAAATCGGCGTAGGCGGTATTGGCCGCCAGCGTCAAGATAGCGGCGGTCGCGATCTGCAGCAGCACATAGAGCGGCCCCCGACCGAAGACCGCCCGGCCCATCTGCGACAGGATGGTCTCGTTGCGGCTCGGGTAGGGATGCAGGTGATGGGCCAGCACAGACACCCCGAAGAACAACGTCCCGAGGATCGTGCCCATCCACGCCATCGTGGCGGCGGCATTCTTCGACTCCGGCGGTACGAAGGCGGGGACTCCGTTGGAGATGGCCTCGACGCCTGATAGGGCAACCGCCCCCGACGAGAAGCCTTTGAGCAGGAGGAAGACGCCGAGGTGGCCCCCCATCACCCGGTTGCCCTCGAACGACTTCGGATCGAACGGAATCGGCGCGATGTGCCCGAACATCACCCGCCCCAGGCCAAATCCCAACAGGAGGACCATGATCGCGATGTAGGTGTACGTCGGGATGGCGAAGAACAACCCGGACTCCCGTAGGCCACGCAGGTTGGCGAGGGTGATCACCGCGATCGCGACCAGGCACACGATCACCCGTTGCGGGGCCAAGGCGCGTAGGGCGGGAAGGGACACGACCGCCGCCGTTCCCGCCGAGATCGACACCGCGACCGTCAGGACGTAGTCGATCATCAGCGCCGCGGCCGCGATCAGCGACGGGAGGCGGCCGAGATTCTCGCGGCTGACGATGTAGCTGCCGCCGCCGTTCGGGTAGGCAAACAGAGTCTGCCGGTACGAGATGACGACGATAACGAGGAGGACGGCGACCACGAGCGAGATCGGGACGAGCTTCGAGAGGCCAAGCGCCAGGCTGGAACCGCCCGCGGCCACCACGACCAGGATTTCCTCGGTGGCATAGGCGGTGGAAGAGATGGCGTCAGCCGAGAAGGTGGGCAGCGCGATCCATTTCGGCAGGCGCTGGAGATCCTGCTCGTGGGTTGCGAGCGGCCGGCCGAGCAGCAGTCGCTTGGCGATCGACGTCATGTCGGAGCCACGGTCACGTCCTAGTCGAAGCAGCGACGGCCACGTCGGGAAAAGGGGGCGAAACCGGGGGGCGGGCGGCGGCGGGGCGGCGGCGGCAGCATCGCCCGACGGTAGCGGCAGTCACCCAACCTGAGGCGAACCCGTGGGCCTCAGTGTCGTCCTACGGCACTAAGTCCCACAGGAATCGCAAAAGCCCTCAGGTTCGCCTCGTTCTGAGGGGTGTTCCCCAGATCCGACCCGCGACTGACGTCCGCGAGACACGGGAGCGGGCGGTTATGGCACGCCGTCTCGAACTGCATGTCGGCACCTGTCGCTAGTCGATGACCGCGTCCCGATAGGCGCGCCAGGCATGGAAGCTGGTCATCTACCTGAGCCGCGACTCTTTTACCCGGCATACAAGAAACTTGGCTTAGTTTCCGCGAATACCGAACTCGATGGCGAATTCAGCGACGTCTATCACAAACGCGGGATCGGCCCGTAGGCCTCGTCAGATGGTCCAGCCTTCTTCCTCAGCCAATTGGAATGTCAGCTCGATGAGGCGCTCCGGCGTCGCCATTTCGGCCAGGTAGGCGTCTTTCTCCTCAGGGTTGTCCTGGGTCGCATCTGCGATCGCTCTGGTCAGACCCGTCGCCCCGTGCACCAGCATCTCGGTGACCACAGCCATCGCCGCCAGCAGGCTGGCGACCCACTCGACGCGACCCTCGACCAGCTCCTTCAGGTCGGCAGAGACGTGGATGCCCTCGAAGATCTGGTTGACCTGACGCTTGAGCTCGGCGTAGAAGATCCTCGGATCGTCTCGTTCCAGCCTTGCGGTGACCAGTGCTCTCGCCGCTTCCGCGGCCTCGTGCGAGACCGGCGAACCCGCGTCGAGCATGAGCAGGTAGGTGAAGCTTTCCGCCGCCTTGTCCCGCCCTGCTTCTGTCTCTTCGATCGAAACCACGCTCCCTTCAGGCCGAGTCGAGTCCCGGGAATCCTAGTGCCTCTCTTGATTGGCCGATGGTCCGGTTGGTCGTGTTGTACGACAAAGCTCAAGACCTCACGGCGTTCAATCGCATTATCGCGAGGGGCAGCTCGAGTGGGATGATATCGACGCGCCCGAAACCCGCATTCCGATCACCCGAATATCAGGCGGTGGCGGCCGACGTAACGAACTTCGCGCCCGGCGGAATCCGGTGCATGGTTTAAGAGGGCGAAGAAGCAGCTAGTTATTGGCGGCGCCCGCGAGCAGCAGGCGGCCGCCCACGACGAGCGCGGCAACGGTGACGAGCAGGAACGCGCCGACCCACACCACGCCGGGCACGCCTGTGAGCCGGGCCAGGGTGTCAGCGTCGGAATCGTGCGCCGATCCGCGACGACGGGAGGTCTGCAGTTCGAGGACCGGGCGCGGCGCCGCCAACAACAGGAACCACGCGCCAAGATAAGCGCAGGCCGATTGCAGCGTGCCGCTCCCCCACCAGGAAATAGCGAACACTCCCACGGCGGCCACGAGGACCGACCAGAGTCCGAACCAGTTCCGGATGACCATCAGCAACAGCACCAGTGCGACCAGCACCAGCCAGAGCAGCGCCACCGCATGGCGGATGCTGAGCAGGTAGGCGGCACCTAGGCCGAGCAACGCGGGCCCGACATAGCCCGCGGCGGCGGTGACGAACATGCCGGGGCCGCTGCGGCGGCCCCGCGACAGGGTCAGCCCCGACGTGTCGGCGTGCAGCCGTATCCCCGACAACCGGCGGCCGGTGGCCAGCGCGGCTATCCCGTGCGCGGCTTCGTGAGCGAGGGTCACCAGGTGCCGGCTGCGACGCCACAGCGCCGGGACGGCGACCAGCAGGAGAGCGACCACCGCAGCCGCCGCGATCACCGCGGCTGACGGGGCAGGCTGGGCGGTGACCGCCCGATGCCAGATCCGACTGAGCACGCCCTAACGCCGATCTCGGGTCCGCAATCCTCCCGCGGGCGTGTCGGGCATGGCTCGTCTCCCTTGCTGTCGGGGCTCTTCACCGGTGCCGAAACCGGCACCGCCGGGAAATCATTGCAGCAGGCGCCGGGTACCTTTCTGCCATGGATCTTGACGTCCGCACCATTACCGAGGAGGAGGTGCCAGCGTGGTGCGCGGCGCTGAACATCGGGTTCTTGAATCCCGCGGGCGACGTCGATGCCGAAATACGCCGGCCCGGTCTGTTCCTCGACCGCACCTGGGGCGGCTTCGACGGGGCACGGATCGTCGCCACGCTGCGCAGCTTTCCGTCTGAGATGACCGTGCCCGGCGGAGGCTGCGTAGCCGTGTCGGCGGTCACGGCGGTCACCACGACCGTGCCGTTCCGCCGGCGGGGCCTGGCCACCCGATTGGTGGCTGGTGAGCTGGCCGCGGCCAAGGAGCGGGGCGAAACGGCGAGTATCCTTATCGCCGCCGAATGGGGGATCTATGGGCGTTTCGGTTACGGCCCTGCGACCGAGCATCAGACCTTGACGGTCGATTCTTCCCGTGCCCGAATCCGCGAGGTTCCGGACGGGAGCGTCGATTTCGTCGACCGCGACAAGGCCCGGGCCCTTGTCGCAGAGGTCTACGACCGCCACCGCGCCATGCATCCGGGCGAGATCGCACGACCGGAGCGGTTCTGGGACATCGACTTCGGGATCATCCGCTATCCGAGCTGGAAGGAGCTCAAGGCCGGATTCTTCGTCGTCGCCCGGAGCGCGGACGGCGCCGCCGTCGGTTTGGCGCGCTACGAGGTAACCGAAGAATGGGACGGGCGCCAGCCGGCGAGCCATGTCGCCCTCAACTGGTTCATCTCAGGAGAACCGGCAGGTGACGCGCTGCTCTGGCAACACCTGCTCTCCATCGACCTGGCGTCGCGGGTACAGGTGGGCGACCGTGGGCCGGACGACCTGCTGCCCTGGCTGCTCACCGACGCCCGTCATGTCCGGCCGAGCGACCGTTCCGACTTCTTGTGGATCCGGCCCCTCGACACTGCCGCCCTGCTTTGCGCCCGGTCCTATCTGGCTCCGGGTCACCTCGTCGTCGAGGTAGTGGACCGCTCCGGCCTCTCCGGCGGCCGATTCGCCCTGGACGGGGGGCCTGAAGGGGCGCGATGCGTGGCCACGGCCGCATCCCCCGATATGACATTGGACATCTCCACGCTCGGCTCGATCTCCGTCGGGGGCCACAGCGTGGCCACCTTCGCGGCCGCGGGCCTGATCGACGAACATGCCCCGGGCGCCGTCGCCACCGCCAATGCCATGTTCCGATCTTCGGTCGCGCCGTGGTGCAGCACCTGGTTCTAGTAGTTGGCGGCGCGGGATCGATGTGTTCGCGTTTTTGGGTGGTAGACAGCGACGATGGACGACGGTTCCCCGCCTCGTGGCTATCACTCAGTGACCCCGCGCCTCTTTGTCGCCGATCCCGAGGCCGAGGTGGACTTCCTCCGCCACACCTTCGCCGCTACTGGCGATACACATCCTGATCGGCCGGCCGAGATCCGCATCGGCGACTCGCTCGTGATGGTGGCGTCGGCGGCAGAACGGGGGTCCTTCCCCGCCTTCCTCTATGTCTACGTCGCCGACGCCGACGCGACGTATCGCCGGGCCCTCGAGGCAGGAGCTGTCACCCTGGAAGCCCCGTTCGACACCCCGTACGGCGATCGCCGCGCCATGGTGCGCGACCGATTCGACAACGTCTTCCAGATCGCCCACCGCAACGCATAGCGCCGGGGTTTGCCCCCCGGTCTGGCCGCGGTCGGCAGGGTCAACAACTGAGCTGAGTGGGCGCCGCCGGTTTCGACAACTCCGTCGTGACCGGCGACCCGGAGTTTCTTTGAAGGATCTGTCGCGGTGAGGTGCCGCTCGTACGTTTACTAGGGGACAAAGGAATTGCGGCCTCGGGTAGCGTCGTCTGAGGCGCCGGCGGGTCCCCGACAAGAGGAGAAATGAATGCGTCGATTGCTGTTGTTTGTCGCGTCCGCGACGATTGCGACCGCGATGGCGGTGAGCGCGGCGGCAGCGGCGGGAGCGTCGGTCGCGCCGATCCGTCCCGACCAGATTTTCAACGGTTTCGTGAACGGCCAGTTGAAGAACGCCACCATACGCATGGCGTGCGTGGGACCGGTCCGGCCTGGCCAACTCGGCCACCCCGCCGGCGGTCAGACCCTGGCGACGGCCCGCGGCCTCGACCTCCAGCCAAGCGGCTACACCGGCACGGCGCACATGATCAGCGCCGACTTGAGGCTGCGTTTTCCCATCCCCCACACGGTCCACTTGACGGACTTCGCCGTCTACGGCACCAAGAACCTCCCCACCCGGATTGAAATACCCTGCGCCGGTGAGGGCGAGGCCGTCTTCACCCCGATATCCGGCGGTCCGAGCGCCCGATCGGTCTCCGTGCACGTGAACCTCGTCGGCCAACCGTAACGACGCGGTCGTCGGCTTCGAAAGTCCGATAGGTCGGCGCGCCTCCTCGGGCGCGCCGACACGCGGCACTGGCTCGCCGTAACGCGGACGTTTCCGGACTCACTCGACCGACCAAGGCGAGACAGCCAGTTCCGAGCTTGACGACGAATGAACGACGTGCGGCTCGGGTTCAGACTCAGCCTCTTGCGCCACCGGGGAATAGATCTTCGCCACAATGACCGCCGCGACGACCCACAACGCCCCCGCCACGATGGCATCGCCCCAGAAGTGGTTGCCCGTGAACACCACGACGAGCGTGGTCACAGCGGGATAGGCGAGCGCCCACCATCGCCATGGGCTGCGGGACACCACCATGATGGCGCCGGCCACGGCGAACGCCCAGCCCACGTGGAGCGACGGCATGGCGGAGAACTGGTCGATCCCCGGCGCCCCCCGGCTGTAGACGTTGGGACCGACCAAAGCGCCGGTGTCGACGATGCCGAGGTGCGGCAGGAGGCGGGGCGGGGCCACCGGGAACAACTGGATGGCCAGGCACGCGCCGGTCACCAAGGCCACCACGGTCCGGAGGGGCGGGTAGCGGTCGCGGTGGCGAACGAACAGCCAGATCAGGCAGATGCCCAGCGCGGGGACGTGGACGACGGCGTAGTAGACGTTGAGCCAGTACAGAAGGGTGCGGTGGTGCAGGACCAGCGCCTGGACCGTGCGTTCGCTCGGCAGGTGCAGCGCCCGCTCGACATCCCAGATGAGCGAGCCCCGGGTCCGGGCCGACGAAGTCCGGCCGAGCGATACCTCGCCCGCGTACTGCCAGACGCCGTAGAGCAGAAGTATCAGTGTGAGCTCCTGAGCCCACGGGCGCAGGGCACGGGCCCAGGGCCGGGTAGTGCGAGTCGTTACCGTCCAGGTGGCCGCCGTGACGCCCGCAACTTCGGCTGCTTCCTGCCACGGCAGCCATGAAAGCACCCGCTCACGTTACCGACGCCATCCCATCGTCGATGCTGAGGACTGGGCCTCTGGGGACACCCCGGTCAGCAAGCACCCCGCTTGGGGCCCGGCGTCGTCGTCGACGGCGGGCATCATGGCCAGGTGGATGGCAAGCTTGACCGAGCCGCGGTCACCAGGGCACTGGAAAAGGCGGGGTGCGTGGCGGCCGCTGAAGAGGCCGAGGAACTCTTGGCCGCAGCAGACGGCGACGCCGAGCTAGCGCGCCTGCTGGCGCGCCGCGTCACCGGTGAACCCCTGGCCTGGGTCACCGGCCGCACGACCTTCTGCGGCCTTGACGTCCCAGTCGCACCGGGCGTCTATGTTCCCCGCTGGCAGTCCGAGCCCCTGGCCGAGTTGGCGGCGCGGCTCTTGGGACCCCACGGCTACGCCGTCGACCTGTGCACGGGAGCGGGGGCCATCGCCATGGTCCTGCACTCGCAGCGGCCCTACGCCCACGTGGTGGGCACGGAAATCGATCCCCTGGCGGCCGCATGTGCCCGCGGCAACGGCGTCACCGTGTACGAGGGCAACCTCGACGAAGCACTGCCGGCGGGACTGGCGTCGCAGGTCGACGTCATGGTCGGCGTCGTTCCCTATGTCCCCGACGATGCCCTGCACCTCCTGCCCCGCGACGTGCAGCATTTCGAGCCCCGGGCCGCGCTCGACGGTGGTGAGGGCGGGGTCGCTTTGATCGCGGCGGCCGTCGCCCGCAGTCCTCGCTGGATGAAGCGGGGCGGGTGGCTGCTGCTCGAGCTTGGTGGTGACCAGGTGGCCGCCGTCACCGCGATGCTCACCGCGGCGGGGTACCGCGACATCGCGGTGTTGGAGGACGAAGATGGCGATCCCCGGGGAATCTACGGACGCTGGGATCCCTGACGGCTCACCGGTCGCCGATCGCGTCGAGTACTGCCTTGACGTCCAGGATTGGTGTGCCGTACCCGTCCGATCGCACGCAGCGGGTACGTCACCGGGACCAGGGCCGGTCGAACCCCGCCGCCTCGCAGGCCCGTTCGACCTCCGCTACCGGATAGGGGGTGTTCCGGTCCTCGAGATGCAACCGGCGGTAAAACTCGTTGATGACGATGGCGATCGGGGCGTAACGCTTGATCGTGGCGACCGCAGCTGGCAGCATGTCAGCGGGTTCGTAGCCGTCGGCGCAGCGGCGGATGAAGTCGTCGCGCGCCACCCGGTACGGTTGGCCCGCGACCTCGGTGACCAGCCAGTCGACGAGCCTGGTGACGGTGTGGCAGGCGTCATGACTGATGTTCGTTACGAGGAACCTCGACTCGCCCGCGGAAAGGTCGAAGCGCGGCGAGGTCGCCAGGCCGAAGTCGGCAAAGTACAGGCGGTCGCCGTCGGTGCGGATGTTCCCGAAGTGGGCATCGAAATGGAATAGGCCGGCGGCGTTCATGAAGGCGATGTCGTCTCGTAGACCCCGCTCGACCATCGCGATCGCGCGTCGCGCCTCTCCCTCGGTGCCGGTCAGCGTCGCGGCCATCCATTCAGGGAGCGCCAGTGGGAAGTACTCGAGGAACAGGGTGACCGTCGCCGACGAATCGACGATCGCTTCGATCCTTCGTCGTACCGCCGGCGAGCCGTGCCAATACCGCACTGCCCGTTCGATGTCGGCCAGCTCTTCGCTCACCGGAGCCACCGACGCCGGCCGGTCGAGGACTCGCCAGTGGTACAACAACGCGAAGCTGGGGGAATGGCCGGCGAGCACCCAGCCCGCGGCCATGGCGTTGGCGGCCAGTTCCCGCCAGGCGCCGAATGACGGCGATCCCACGCCGTACTGGCAGCACACCGGCAGATCGAAGAGATTGGCGGTGGTCATGACGTTGTCGCGGTGGCGCTCGAGGTCGGTCAGGGGAATGCATTTCACGAAAACGGGCGTGTCCGCGACGGTGAGCAACATCGACGTGCCGCCGATGCCTGACCCGATGACCGATGCTTCGTCGACCAGGCGGCGCAGATCTCGGTCGCTCAGTCTCGCCAGGGCCCGAGAAACGGCCGCGTGGCGGTCGAAACGGCCCTGATCGGAGCGATCCTGACGGGGGCCGTCAACTGCAACATCGGATGCCACCGCGAGCGAGCCTACGGCGCACCCTCGAGTCGCCGGCCCCGCCGGCTCGCGCCCTCGCGAGCCTTCGTCCCGATCACCGTCACGCCCTGAGCCTCGCCGCTCCCGACCGACCCATTCAGGCGTCATCGTCAAGGTCCTCGTCGGTGACCTCGAGGTACCACATGTCGGCACAATCCCGGCAGCGGTACCGCACCACGTCCCCGCGCTGCCACCCCAGCTCCGGGGGATCGAATGGTTGGCGGGCGCACGGGCCGCCGCAGTCCACGCACACAATGGTGTCGGCGACGGCCATCTAGGGCCGATCGGCCGTTGAGACGGAAGACACGTACCCCATCATGGGGCGTCCCCACCCCTGGCGAAACCTCGGGGTGGTGGGACCCGGCGGGGACCGATGACTTCCGAGTGGCGCCTGCGTCAAAACAGGTGACATCGTCACCGAATTTGTTCCGAATCTGGAGGAGCCGCCATGCCCACCCGAGAAACCGCCCCTGTCGGGGCCCCCATCTGGGTCGATATCACGACCTCCGACGCCGACCGCTGCCGGGCCTTTTACGGCGAGCTCTTCGGGTGGGTAGCCGAGGATCCGGTGGAGGAATTTGGCGGCTACATCAGCTTCAACAAAGACGGCGCCCGCGTCGCGGGGTGCATGGTCGCTCAGCCCGGCGGTGCGATGGCGAACATCTGGTCGGTGTACCTGGCCACCGACGACGCTCAGAAGACGGTTGACGCCGCGACCGCGAATGGCGGCCAGACGTACGTCGAACCCATGGCCGTGGGGGACCTCGGATCGATGGCGTTCATCGCCGACCCCGGCGGCGCGGCCGTCGGCATGTGGCAGCCGGGCACCTTTCACGGGTTCGGGGTTCTGGCCGAAACAGGCGCCCCGAGCTGGTTCGAACTGCACACCCGGGACTACGAGGCATCGCTCGCGTTCTACCGCAACGTGTTCCGCTGGGACACCAAGGTCGAGAGCGACACCCCCGACTTCAAGTACAGCACGCAAGTTCACGGCGACGACTGGCTGGCGGGAGTCATGGATGCCAGTGGCTTCCTGCCCGAGGGAGTGCCGGCGCAGTGGTCTGTCTACTTCGGCGTCGACGATACCGACGCTGCGCTGGCCAAAATTGTCGAACTCGGTGGGTCGATCGTCCTGGCCGCCGAAGACACTCCCTATGGCCGCCTGGCCACCGCATCTGACCCCATGGGCGCTGTTTTCAAGCTGGTTGCGCCCAACGCCGCCATGCCGGCCAGGGACTCCACGGTCTGACCGACGGGCCGCCAATAGCCCTCAACGAACCTCGATCTCGTAGGTGATTGAGCGGCGGAGGGTTTCGAACCCGAGTTGGCGGTAAAGGCGGGCGGCACCGGTGGGATTGTCGGCATCGACGACGATGCCGGCGTGGGTGAAATCATTCGCATGGAACGCTCCGAGCGACCAGGCGATCATGGCCGAGGCCAGGCCGCGGCCTCGTTCGGGCTTGGCCGTCGCGAGGTGCTCGATCCAAGCCTCGCGACGGCCCGTCAGATCATCGTCCTCGGGGTAGGCGTGATTGAGGCAGAGGCCCACAACGGCGCCGGTCGCGCCCTCCACCGCCACCACCGAGAGGTCGGGGCGAGCACCATGGCCCCGGACGGCGGCGTGCCACATGCCGGCGTCGAGCGGCGTCGAGCCCCAATGGTCGGCGAAGGCGTCATTGCGCAGCTCACGGATCTCGTCATCTCGGTCACCGGGCCACGAAACAAGCGCGATACCGGGAGGAAAGATCACCGGGGGTGGCTCGTCGACTCGCTGAATGAGTTCGTCGAACCACCGGGCGGGGAGGAAACCCAGCCGGGAAAAAAGGTGGTGAGCGGCCTCCATCGATTCGAATGCCTCCACGCGGATGTACCTCGGCAGGGCGTGGGTGCGGTCCCGTTGCCTCTCGGTGGCCCGTCGCAGCGCCCACGCGAGCAACGTCCGCCCGATCCCACGACCGCGATAACCAGGATCGACGGCGCCAAAGAGGTAGGCCCGATCCTGGCGTCGCTCGGCGGGCGGGTTCCACACCCAGGCCCAGCCGGCGACCTCATCGCCCACGAGGGCCACTCGGGTGTCCGAAGCCAGTTCGACATAGGGGGCCTCCAGCTCCTCCTCGAGTTCCTCGGCGGTAAGGACATGGGGTAGGCCGTCGTGGTGCTGGGCCCGGTTGACCAGGATCCGGATCGCCTCCATGTCCTCGGGCCGAACGGGGCGAAGGTCGAACAAGGTCACGGCCATAGCCTGCGCATGCGGGCAAGGCCGGCGCACGTGGTTTTCCCCGAATGAGACTAAAACGCCGCCCGGCGGGTGCCGATGGGGCATCTGTGCGTTCCCGCATGATCCTTAGCCTGGTCTCGCTCGCCGTGGTCATGGTGCTGACCGTGATGGGCGCCCACGCCTGCTCGGCGTCGTCACCTTCGTCGAATCTGAACCCCCTCAACGTGGCCCGAAACGGCCTCTCCGGCCTGTGCGCGAACCAGCAGGCAACTGCCGCCGCGGGCGGGGCGGCCGTTGACACCGGTTCCCCCGCGACCGCGGTGTCACCCGCGGTCGAAGCGCAGCTCCGGCAAAGCGATCCTTCTGGTCTCAATGCCCTCAAAGGAGCGGCGGGCGTCGCTCTCCTGTGCCCCACCACGACGCTGCCGCCGGTCGGGCCCTGACGCCACGGGGCCAGCCGCTCGGACCCTCCGACGTACCATGCGCCGGTGAAAGGCCCTGGGTTCTCCGACCGTGCGTACTGGGACCGGCGGGCCGCGGCGTGGGAGCGGCGGGCCAACGCCCCGACCACCCCGGATGCCTACGGCATCCCCACGATGGACGCGCTGGCCGTCCAACCGGGCGAACGGGTCCTCGACATCGGCTGCGGTCCCGGCACCACGGCTGTCCAGTTGGCCACCCGAGTCGGTCCCTCGGGCGAGGTCGTTGGCGTCGACCTCTCCCCTGCCATGGCGGCCGCTGCTACCCGCCGAGCCGCGGCCGCCGGCTTGGCCAATGTCCGCTTCGTGGCGGCCGACGCCCAAACCGCCGACCTCGGTCGGCCCTTCGACGCCGCCTTCTCGAGGTTCGGCGTGATGTTCTTCACCGAACCCGGAGCCGCGTTCGCCAACATCGGGCGGGCGCTGCGGCCCGGAGGGCGCATCGGGTGGGTCGTGTGGGGACCGGCTCACGACAACCCGTGGCTGTCCGTCCCACTCGCGGCATCGGCCCGCGTGCTGCAGATCGAGGTGGCCGTCGCCGGCGCCGACCGCCCCGGTCCGTTCTTCCTCGCCGACCGCGAGCGCATGAACGCCCTGCTTCGTCGGGCCGGCTTCACCGACGTGGCCGTCCGGGGCCTGGCGGGAGGCCGCCAGATCGGCGCCGTGACCGCGGAGGAGGATATCGACGCCATGCTCGACGAGATCGGGCCGATCAGCGAGGCGTACAACGCCGCCGATGACTCGACTCGCCAGGCCGCGGTGGCGGCGGTGCAGACGGCCATCGAGCCATTCCGCAACGCGGGCGGCTGGCGTCTTCCGGGGGCGGCATGGCTGGTCACCGCTCATCTCGCTTGAGCTCAGGGCGGACGCGGTAACGCGGCGGTCTTCTCGGCGTCCCAGACGAGGACGGCGGGCAGCCCCACATAGGCGGCGGTCGTAGCCTCGGGAATGTGGCGGAAGGCCCGGCGCTTGGCCTGCACCTCGTTGGCGGTGAGCTCGGGCTCGACGCAGGACCGCACCGAGAGCCCGGCCGCGGCGAACGCCGCCAGGTAGTCGCCGTGGCGGTGGGTGTATTCCCGGACATAACGACGATGACCGTGCTCGTCGGCGAATGGCGCGTGCCATCCGAGGTAGGCCTGAAACGGGTGGAGGACCGAGACGACGAGGCGGCCGCCCGGGCGCAGGACACGGGAAAGCTCGGTGACGGCTTCGCCCAGGTTGACCACGTGAGCAAGGGCGAGGCCGCAAACGGCGAGATCGAACTCGCCGGCGGCGCCCGGGATGTCCCGCAGATCGCCCTCGACGAACGTGGCGCCCGGGACTCGTGCCCGGGCGACGGCCAGCATCTCGGGGCTCAGGTCGACCCCGGTGACCTCGTGACCGAGATCGAGGAGTTGGCGGGCGTGGCGCCCGGTCCCGCACGCCGCGTCGAGGGCCCGACCGGGGGCGACGCCGGCAATGAGGGACCACACGATGGGCTCTTCCAGGGCAATGACCGGGTTGCCGGGCTCGTCGTAGTTCCGCGACCAGGCGGCGTACCCGCTGCGGGCATCGGATTCGCTGGTGTACTCACTCGTCTCCAGATCCGCGTAGTTCAGCAGCCGCCGCACCTCCGCCATGCGCTGGGCGGCATCGGCGTCGGTCCCGTCGACGAGGTGGCGCAGCAGCGCGAGACCTTCGATCCCGACGAGGAGCTCGAGCAGTTGCACCTGGCGCCCCATCACCCAAGACGGTATCCGCCCGATCGATCATTTTCACCGGGCTCGTTGCCCCGGCGGCGGTGTCTCGCCTTCACCGCCGGATGTCGACGGGGACAGGCTGGTATCGGGGAGACTGCCGATATGGCATTCGGGCAACAGTCAGGTTCACCGGCGCCGGCCCGCCAGCTGCAGGAGCTCCTGCGGCTGTTGAACGCCGCCGGCCACCGCGACTTCCGTGATGCCCGGGGCCCGATGGGGTTCAATCAGCGGCAGGCGGGCGGCAAGTTCACCCGCGACGAAGCGGCGGCATTCATCGAGCAACTGCAGCACGCGGCCGATGAGGCGGGCGGCGAGAACACGCCGCCCGCGGCCGCCCCCTCTGGCATCTGGGCCTATGAGCGGTTGATGCGAGACGTTCCCGCCGACCAGCTGGCGACCGAGCTCCGGCGACGGGGCTGGACGGTCACCGAACCGTAGGGCTCGATCCCAAAGTGCTGCTAAACGACGTCATTACGCCACTTTTCAGCATGAGACTCGGATGCGCCCACCCTCGCCGGTAGCCGGGAGGCAAAGGGGGGCCCGAAAGGTCACCGTCGCCCGCCCGCGTTTGGCCGCAGAATGGGGCGGTGATGAACGACGGCAACCCGGATGATGACAGCGAGTTGGCCGCCGGCGAGTTCTCGGCCTGGATGGTCGAGATCCAGGCGGCACTGCGAGGTGAAGGTGGCACCACGGTGCCGTGCCAGGGCTGCACCGCCTGCTGCACCTCGTCGCAGTTCGTCCACATCGGCCCCGACGAGACCGACACGCTGGCACACATCAGCCGGGAGCTGTTGTTTCCCGCCCCTCGGCTACCCGCAGGTCACGTCGTCCTCGGTTACGACGAACGCGGGCATTGCCCGATGTTGATCGACAACCAGTGCTCGATCTACCAGCACCGCCCGAGGACGTGTCGCACCTACGACTGCCGGGTCTTTCCTGCCACTGGCGTGGAAATCGCCGACGACGACAAGGTCCTGATCGCGCACCAGGCGCGGCGCTGGCGATTCGGCTTCCCGACCCAAGCCGACCGCGACCTTTACGAAGCGGTGCGCGCCGCGGCCACCGCCCTCGAGGCGGGATCAGACGTGGAGAGCGGTGGTGCCGGTCCACCGAGTGCCACCCAGCGCGCCGTGCTCGCGATCCAGACGCACGAGGCATTTCTCCCACCAGCCAAGAAGACCGACTGACGAGGCTGGGGCGGCCCGTCGCCAGGTCTGAACAACTCCCCCTTTTTTTCCCACTATCGAACACCTGTTCGAGTACTCTGGTTCCGATGGCACCGACCGGACGGGCCACCATCTTGCATGCCGACCTCGACGCCTTCTACGCGTCGGTCGAGCAGCTCCTTGATCCCACCTTGCGGGGCCGGCCGGTCGCCGTCGGCCCCGGTGTGGTCCTCGCCGCCTCGTATGAGGCCAAGGCGTTCGGTGTCACTGCCGGCATGCCGGGCTGGCGGGCTCAGAAGCTGTGCCCGCGCCTCCTTTTCGTCGACGGCCATTTCGAGGAATATCAGCGCCTCGGCGATCAGGTCATCGACGTGTGCCGCGATTTCACACCACTGGTCGAGCGCATCTCGATCGACGAAGCCTTCCTCGACGTGACGGGATCGGTCCACCTGTTCGGCCCTCCCGCGACGATGGCCGCCACCATTCGCCGGCGAGTACGCGACGAGACCGGGCTCGCGGTGTCAGTTGGGGTGGCACGGACAAAGCATCTCGCCAAGATCGCCTCCCAGGTCGCCAAGCCCGACGGTGTGATCGTGGTGGAGCCCGACCGGGAGCTGGAATTCCTCCATCGCCTTCCGGTCCAGCTGATGTGGGGCGTCGGGACGGTCACCCGCGCCAGGCTGGCAGCCACCGGCATCGCGACGATCGGCGAACTGGCGGCCACGCCGACAGGGATCCTCCAGCACCTGATCGGCACCGCCGCCGGGGGCAAGCTC
Organism: uncultured Actinomycetota bacterium; assembly: GCA_963851105.1. Classification (GTDB taxonomy): domain Bacteria; phylum Actinomycetota; class Acidimicrobiia; order Acidimicrobiales; family Palsa-688; genus DATARN01. The sequence continues at coordinate 552,649 of CAWKNP010000002.1, read as the reverse complement.
GCTTCGCTGGCGGTCAACTCCGACCCCCGGCCGATCGAGGCGACGCGCCGGGCGTCATCCATGGGCGCCCAAGCCGCCCTCGGTCGCCGGGCCGCCACACCCCGCCTGCTTCGAACCACGCTGGCCTACCTCGCCGACCGGGTGGCGACCCGATTGCGGGCCGCGGGTAGGGCCGGGCACACGGTGACCGTGCGGGTGCGGTTCACCGGCCTGCGCTCGATCACCCGTTCCCTGACCTTGGCCGCCCCCATCGCCACCACCTTGACCCTGACAGAGCTGGCCAGCGAACTCGCGGGCGCGGCGGTGGCGGAGCACCCCGAAGAAGACGAGATCACGCTGCTGGCGGTCTCGGTGTCCAAGCTGGTCGATCAGCCGGCGCTGCAACTCGAGCTACCTTTCGATCTCCCCGACGCCCGCCGCCCCGGCGGTGCCATCGGGGCCGCCCGCCGAGCGGTCGATCAGTCGGTCGACACGATCCGCTCCCGGTTCGGCCGTGACGCCGTGGGTTACGCCACGGTCATTTTCTCACCGGAGAATCGTGTCCCCGACGCCTTCCGGAAGCTGGCCGAGCACGACGGCTCCTGACCACTACCGGGCAATGTCGCGTTCGCGGTGCCCAGCTTGGGTCACGGTGGGCCCAACCCGAGCAATCGGCGCCGGTGAGCGCATCCACCCGCCGGCGGTAGCGGCGCAGGTCGTCGCGGTCGAGCAGGTCGCGCCACTCGCCCATGGTCGCCTGGCGAAAGAAGCTCTGGTTGTGACGCCAGATGCCCTCCGTCGCGTTCGGGGCCAGGTCGTCGGCGCGGGCGCGCATCTGCGAGAGGGAGGCGGCGGCGACCAGTGAGGCCCAACGTTCCTCGACCACGGCGATGCCCAGACGCTCCGCCAGGCGGCGCATCTGGCCATCGAGATCGGCGATCAGGTCGGAGTAGTGGAGCATCACGATGTTGGGTCGGTCCCGGACCGCCCAGAACGTTTGCAGGTGATGCATCGTCAGGCGCAGCGTGCATGCCGCCTGGGCAGGTGGCGTCGGGTCGTCGACCCAGGCCCAGAACCGGTCGTACGGACTCTCGGGCCTCGCCACGGGCTCGGGGCACGCCGGCCCGTCGCCGGCGCCCAGCACGAGCGACCGGGCCCGCAACATGGCGCCTCGGTCCTGATTGCTGCGATGGTTGTCCCAGGACACGGCGACGTCGCGTGGGTCGCGACCGACGCAGATGTAGGTGACCCGCTCGTCGTACGGCAAGCCGTCCAGTGGCGTGTGCGTCTTGATGAAGCGGCGGTGCGTCTGCGCCCCGAGGTCGCCCGCCACGTCGTCGAGGGGCCGGGTCAACATGTCCAACCACGGCGAGATGCGATCGAGGGGCCGATCCAAGGTGGGCGATTGGAAAATCAGCAGCGCGCAGATCATCTGTGTCCACGTCGTCCCGCATTTTGTCGGGGTACTGATCACGATGTCGTCGGGGCGGAACTCGAAGCCGTCCCACCGCCGGCTGTCACGGACGAATTGGCGGTAGACGACACGCGGCGGCGACATCACACTTCATTCTGGCCGAGCGGTCGCAACAAAAGGCACCTCCACCACGCGTTCAGCCAATCGGACCACCGGGCGCCGGCGTTAGCGGACAAACGGGCCGAAGGTGGTCGCGGCGCGTAGCGTTACCCTCCGGCAGGCTGGTCCGAGCAAAGGGGTTTGGCATGAGCCGTCGCAGTGGCACCCGGCCCGTTCGGCTCTTCACCGCGGGCGCCGCAGTCGCCATGGTGGCGTCAGGGTTTATGCCCGCCGCCGCCCGGGCGCAACCGGCGTCGCGCCAGCTGGCCTTCAACCTCCTGGCGGGCCTCGACCTGCTGCCCAGCACCGCCGCCGACCCGAGCAGCCCGATGGTGGTCGGCGTGTCGCTGGCGCGCCCTGACCCGGCTGGCGAGCAGGCGCTGTACCGGGAGATGTACCAGCCGGGCGGCGCCGGCTACCGGAAGTTCCTCACGCCGGAGAACTTCAACGCCCGTTTCGCGGTGGCGAGCGCCACCGTCACCAAGGCCGTCCAGTGGCTCCAGGGCGCCGGCCTGACCGTTGACACCTCGTCGGGTTCCAGCGACTACCTGCTCGCCAGCGGAAATGTGGACCAGGTGCAGCGGGCCTTCGCCACCACCATTCGTCAGTTTCAGGCAGGCACGACCCCGTTCCTGGCCAACACCGTTGCGCCCGCGGTGCCCCGCGGGCTTCCTATCCTGTCGGTCGTCGGCCTCAACACCTTCCAACGTTTCTCGACCCCGGCCCATCCCACCGAGCTGCTGGGGGGCCTCGGGGGACTCGTTCTGCCCGGCCTCCCCAACCTCTTCGCCACCACGCCCCAGGCCTTGTGGTCGGTCTATCAACAACCCGACGCCTACCGGGGCGCCGGCCAGAAGATCGCGGTGTTCGGTTCGGGCGCCAGCGCGGGCGCGATCTCGGACCTGGCCTTGTTCGAGCAGCAGCACCACCTTCCGGCGGTGACCACCACCGTCCGCAATATCGGTCCGGGGCCATTCACCGACACCTCGGGCGCTACCGAGTGGGATATAGACACCCAGGCGTCAAGCGGCATGGCGCCTGACACCAGCGGCCTGACGCTCTATTTCGGCGCGAACCTGGTCGACGCCACCGTCGAAAATCTGTTCACCACCTGGGCCAACGATCCCGCCGGCCCTGCCCAGGCCAACGCATCGTTCGGCGAGTGCGAGCGCACCCCGCTCGACCCGATTTTCCTGCGGTTGCCGGGCGACATCAGCCAGAACCCGAAGGCCACCGTCGGGTTGGCGCTGGGCAACAGGCTTCAACCGGTGGCAGAGCAAACGCTGCGCCAAGCAGCCATGGAAGGGCGCACGCTGTTCTCCGCGACCGGCGACACCGGATCGTCGTGCCCGGTCGTCGTCCTCCCCGGCATCGGGGCAGGCAACGGGCTGCTGAACCAGATCGTGCCGCTCACCTCCTATCCCGCCAGTAGCCAATATTCGGTAGCGGTCGGCGGCACCGTGCTTTACACCAACAACACCACACCGGCTACCCGCTTCGCCGAATATGCGTGGACCTTCACCGGTGGCGGCGACAGCCTCCTGATCGACGCCCCCGCCTACCAGAAGGGAACGTCGGGCCTGTTCCTCCCCTGCGTGGCCACCCCCGACGGCAAGCTCACCAACCTCGCAAAGCCGTGCCGGGGCGTCCCCGACGTCGCCGCGCAGTCGGGTGACGCTCTCACCAACGGCTATTCCATCGTGGCCGGCGGGAAGGCCAGCCAGGGCGGTGGCACCAGCCTGTCGTCACCGTTGTGGGCCGGGATGTGGGCCCGGGTCAACCAGAGCGCGGGCGGCGCCGGCTACGGGTTTGCCAATGAGACGCTGTACCGGCTGGGAAAAATGGCTTCCACCCGGTCACGTGACTTCGTCGACATCACCGTCGGCGTCAACGGAATTTATGCCGCGCTTCCGGGCTGGGACTACGTCAGCGGATTTGGCGTCCCCAACCTGGCCAACATCATGACCGACGCCCGCTGAACGAGCGGGCGCATCGCGCTCGTCACCAGAGCCAACCACGATCGTGGCCTCGAGATGGTCCGCCAGTTGGCCGAGCGGGACCGCTCGCCTGGCAGCCTGTCGCCGGCCGTTAGTCCTCGGTCGGCTCGGCCGCGCCCTCGCCTGACCGGATGAATTCCTCCTCGGTCACGCCGCCGGATTCCTTCTCCGGCGCTTGACCGCCGCCGGATTCCTGGTTGCCGTCTTCAGTATCAGACATGGTGGCGCTCCTTTTTCGGGCTTGCGGCGTGATCGCCCTGGTTGGACCCTACCCTGGGGCGGGCCGCTACTCCCAGTTGACGTCGAAGCCCAGAATGGAGCGAAACCGCTCGACCAATTCCTCGTCGGTCAGGTCGCCGGTGGCGTCGACGTGGCCCTTGGGATCGGGACCGTAGACCTCAGCGGCGATCTCGAGCTCCTGCTCGAGCGACCAGCCGGCGGGGGTTTCCCGCAACTCGTTCAGAGAGTCTTCTTCGTCGCTCACCGCCACCTCCTCGGGATCATTCGACACTAGGCGCGCCCAGATGCCCCGACGACACCGGCCGAGATCATCGACTCACGGCACGCCGGGTTTGGTTCTCGACCCGGCGGGTTATCTCCTTTGGCGTACGGCTACTCGAATGCCTCGCTTTCCGGGGGCCGACCATTGGAGGTTCCATGAGCACCGTTCCACCGTCCGAGCGGCCCGAGGCACCCTACGGTCCTGGCGGTCCGGCACCGGGCTGGCAAGATCCCGCCGCCCCTCCCGGCTGGCGGGGCCAGCAGATCCCGCCTGCGCCCGTCGACCACGGGCCACCGCCCGGTGTCTACGCGCCACCCCCGCCCGGCTACGGCGACCCGAACTACCCGGACCCCGCCTACCAGCCCACGACGGCGTGGTCGGGAGGACCCGATCCCCGCTACCGCCCCCGGCGGCCCCGCCGGACGGGACCAAGTTTTGTCACCGTGGCACCGGCACTGTTCGCCTCGCTGGCCATCAGCGTCGCCATCGTGGTGCTCTTCCTCGGCAACCTCTTCGTCGCCCTCGGCGCACCGAGTGGCACCGCCGGACGTGACCGACTCCTGCAGTTCCTGGCCCCCGCCGAGCTGGCGACCGCCGCCGCCTTGGTATTGGCCGTCGCCTTGGTCGTGCTCCAGCGGGCCCGAGGCGGCGAGGCGCCCATCGTCGAAGCTCGCGGCGGCAGGGTGCGCACCATCGCGCTGGTGGCCGGAGTGGTGGCCGCGGTGGTCGCCTTCGCCGCCGTTTTGCGGGGCTTCGTCTACCTGACCGTCCCCCACCTGACCGGGGCGGTAAAAGTCGGCTATTTCATCAACCACCTGGCGGTAGCCGTTATCGCCGGCGCAGCGGCCGTTTGGAGCCTGCGGGCTCGCTGGTAATCGTCGCGGAACAATCAACGCCACCGCGCGGGCGGGCCAGCTGTCAGATGCGGGTCCCGCCCGCGCAGGCGTCCTCGAAGGCCTTCTCGTCGAGCGGGGTGTACTCGCCGGCCAGGACGGTTATGCGCTCCCCCGCCTGGGCGGGCACGGAGCAGCCGATAGCCCCGGAGAAATCGTCCCAACGGTCAGCGTCGAGCTCCAAGCGGTCCCCGTCGAACGAAACTTTGACCGGCTGAGGAGCAATCTGTTTCCAAGCCATGGCGGCGCATGATAGCGCCCCGCCCTGCGCGCCAGCGGGGCAGCATTCCCGTGTCGGCGGTAGCCCGGCGCGCCGTTTGAAGCGTCGATTCGGGCGCCGGTGACCGCTGCGGGCCCCCCACGGGCCAAAATGGCCAGGTGATACTCGTCGACCTCGAAGGCGTCTCGGTCAGCCGGCCGGGCAAGCCCCTGTTCGATGATCTCTCCCTCACCGTCTCCACCGGCGATCGCCTGGGCGTGGTCGGCCTGAACGGCTCGGGCAAGTCGACCCTGCTCCGGGTGCTCGCGGGCCACCTCGAGCCGGAAGCGGGACGACGCAGGGTGGGGAAATCCATGCGGGTGGCCTTCCTCGAGCAGGTCCCGACGGTCGGCCCGGGATCCGTCGACGACGTGGTCGGGCCGGGATGGAAGGCCGAAGCGGTGCTCGACCGGCTCGGGATGACCCCGCTTCGCGACGCCGACGTAGCCACCCTGTCCGGGGGCCAGATCAAGCGGGTTGCGCTGGCCCGAGCCCTGCTCGAAGACGCCGACCTGCTGGTGCTCGACGAGCCCACCAACCACCTCGACATCGAAACAATCGCCTGGTTGGAAGACCAGCTGGCGGCGTTGCGGGGTGGCCTCGTCATGGTGACCCACGACCGCCACGTGCTCGACCGGGTCACGACCCGCATCGTCGAGGTCGACCGCGGGTCGTGCTACACCTACGCCGACGGCTACTCCGGGTACCTGCAGGCCCGCGCCGAGCGCGAGGAGCAGACCCTCGAGGCCGAGGCGGTGCGGCGGAACCTGGCCAAGGCGGAGCTGGCCTGGCTGCGCCGGGGCGCCGCCGCCCGCACCCGCAAACCCAAGGCCCGCATCGCGGCCGCCACCGCCATCGTCGACCGTCGCCCCCCGCCGCCGGCGCGCGAGGCCGACCTGGCCTTGGAATTCGGCGCCACCCGCCTGGGCGACAAGGGCGTCGAGCTGCAGGGCGTGGGATTCCACCACCCCGACAGCGCCGAGTTGCTCGCGGGGCTTGACCTCACCGTCGACCGGGGTACCCGCCTCGGCATCGTCGGGCCCAACGGGGTGGGGAAATCCACCCTCCTCGACCTGCTGGCGGGCCGCAAGCAGCCGACGTCGGGCACCATCGAGCGGGGAGTCACGGTACGGATCGGCTATCACGATCAGCTCGGCGTCGAGCTCGACGTCGACCAGCGGGTCCGCGACGCCGTCGCGGGCCCGACGCGGGTGGCCAGTTGGCAGGAGGATCGCCTGCTCGAGCGGTTCTGGTTCGGCGCCGACGCCCGCCACGCGCCCATCCGCCTCCTCTCGGGCGGTGAGCGCCGCCGGCTGCAACTGCTCCTGGTCCTCGCCGACCGGCCCAACGTCCTCCTGCTGGACGAGCCGACCAATGACCTCGACCTGGACACGCTGCGCTCGCTCGAGGATTTTCTCGAGGACTGGGGCGGCGCCTTGGTGGTGGTCAGCCATGACCGCGCCTTCCTCGAGCGCACAGTCGACGAGATCCTGGCCTTCGACGGCCACGGCGGCGTCGAGATGGTCGCGGGGGGCTACCCGGCCTGGGAAGCCAGCCGCACCGGGCGCCGACCCGAGGCCAGCCGGGAACGCCAGCCGGCCACGCCCACCACCGCGGCCCCAGCGGCCCGGCGATCGCGGGGCGCCCTCGGGACCCGGCCGACCGGCACCCCGAGCGCCCCGAGCGCCCAAAGCCCCCGGGGTGGGACCACCGGCCCGTCACAAACACCGTCGCCCAGCACCATCAGGGAACGTCTGAGGCGCACCGAGAAGGAACTGGCCGCCCTTCAACGCCGACGAGCAGCCGTCGAGGCCGAATTGGTGGCCGCGGGTAGCGACCACGTCGCTCTGGGCCGCCTCGGCACCGAACTGGCATCCCTGCACGCCGAGATCGAATGCACCGAGGACCGCTGGCTGGAGCTTTCCGTCGACCGCTGACAGGGGCGGATCTAACCGCGCGCCGCCGCCCGAGCCAGGACATCGGCCAGCTTTAGGTCTTCAAGTGACGCCGCCATCAGGTCGGCTGCCGAGAGGTCCAGATCGTCGGTCAGTCCGTGCGGTACTGCCACTGTGAACAGCCCGGCGGTAACCGCCGCCATGACACCGTGGTGCGAGTCCTCGACCGCTACCGAGCGTCGAGGCTCGGCGCCCAACAGCCGGCAGGCCTCCCGGTACGACAGGGGATCGGGTTTGGCTGGCACGATCTCGTCGCGGCACACCACGGCGGCGAAACGATCGGCCAATCCCAGACGGCGCAGGTGACCGGTTACCCACTCGAGGGGCGATGACGAGGCAATGGCCACCGGGACCCGCAACTCGCGGGCCTGCTCGAGCCATGCCACAACCCCGCCACGGGGGCCATAAGCAGCCTGGAGCTCGTCGCGCCGGGCCCGACGGCGCACCACCAGAGCAGGATCGAGTGTCCGGCCGACGAGGTGCTGCAGCTCGACCCAGGGATCGAAGTCGCCGTCGGTGCCGATGACGGCCTGCCAACGGGCCCGTCGGAGTTCGACACCGTGGTCCTGCCACAACTCGGCCCACGACTGGAAGACGGGTTGTTCGGTATCGAGGATCGTGCCGTCGAAGTCGAGGACCAGGCACGCGCCGGCGAGCAATGTGCCATTCGTGCTCGTCGCAGCGGTCGCGCCCACCGGAGCCACGCTAGACGGGTCGCTCACGGGCGCCACCCGGCCAAGAACACAGGTTCAACCACCGGAAATCCACAGGCTTTGCCTCTGGATGCCCACAGGCGCCCTCCGTTACCGTCATTGTCGGAGGTGACCATGACCTACGAGGTCCGGCTGAAGACCGGCGATAGAGAATTCGTTGCCGGTGCGGATGCCTACCAGCAGGAAGGGCCGTTGACGACGTTCTTTCAGACCCGACAGGGTCGCGCCACAATCGACTGCTGGGCCCGCCGGGTGGCGAGTTATCGCACGGCCGACATTGTGCGAATCCGCTGCGACGACCTCCCCGAAACGCTGGCATCCTGACCGGCGATACCCAGGCGGATCATTGGGGTGGGGGTGAACCGAGGGCCAAGTAGATAACGTCATTTCCGCTCAAGGGGTCGGGCATGGCGCCCGCCCCGGATTTGACGGCGCCAAAAGCCTTCGGATCACCCTCGCGCCACCTGGATCCGACGTTTTCCCGAGGCCGGGTCGCGTTGCGACCCGGCCTCGCGGTAGTACTGGTAAAGCCGGGCGTCAGACCGAAGCAGTCGCCGGCACGGACTCAGCCGGGGCGGTAGCCGCAGCCTTCGCCTTGCGCGGGCGCCGGGTACGAGGAGCCGCCGGCGCGGGGGAAGAACCGTTGGCCTGCGCCGTTCCGTTGCTTTGAGCAGGACCATTGGCGGCCTCGTAGGCGGCCACGACAGAGGCCGGGATACGGCCCCGGTCGCCGACGTTGTAGCCATTGGCCTGGGCCCAGGCGCGGACGGCACCGACATTATTGCGAGTCGCGGGCGTCGCGGCGGTCGTGGAACCGCTCGTGCGGCGGGCGCGAGGCGCCCGGGTCGCGGGCGACGGGGTGGTGGTCTTGGTCGTCGCCGACCGGCGACCACGCCGGCCTCCGGCGCGATGACTGACATCGACAAAACGCTTGATCGCGCCGAGGACGGTATCCAACTCCGAGCCGTGCACCGCGCAGACGTCGAGCGTGTAGTCGGATCCTTCCCAACTGATCTTGCGACTGGCGGTAGCCGCGTCCGTCTCGGCAATTTCATTGCCGCAAACGTCGCACGTATAGCTATAGCTGACGACTTGCTTCTTGGCCATAGAACTCCCTTTACCCTAACAATCTGTCGGGATACACGATACGACATGTTCGCGCACTAAGGCACGTCATTGCGGGACCTGGGATTGCCGCGAACGCATATTTCCTCTCGGCACCGATATTCCCCGCAGCGGCGGGTGGCGAAACCCGCCTTCCGGGCGCACCGGGGGTCCGATCCGCCGTCATGGAACAATGGTGCTCAGATGTTCGATCGGGAGGGGCGTGCGTGAGCTATACCAGAACTGACCATGAGCGCATCGTGGTCGCTCTCGGCCAGGTGGGCGTCGCTCTCGACGCCGCGGTCGCGGCGGTGACCGCGGGCGACGCCGAAACCGCGGGCCGCGATGTCGAGCGGGCCCGCGACGAGACCGAAGGGGCGATCGCATCTTTCCCCGCCATCACCATGAACGAATCGACGTCGCTGCCGTTCGGGGAGATCTACCGGATTTTCTATCAGGTGGACATCCTGATCATCATCGCCCTGCAGTGGCCCGATACCGCCCCCACCGCGATCACCGAGATGACCGAGCTGCTCGACGGGTTCACCGAGCAGCTCGCCGACCTGCGCCAGCTTCGGGCCCAGCCCTGGTCGTCCGACGACGATGATTCCCTTGCCGGCCTCGACGAACTCATCGCCAAGACCGATGAGCTTCGAAGCGCAATGGAGAGCCTTCCGCCCCGCACCCGGCTCGATCCCCGCCGCTTCGAGTGGCTCGGCCAGGTATTCAAGGCGCGTTTTTTGAATGGCCGGGGCTCCGCCGAGGACCTGGGGACCATGTACGGCTTCCTCTTTTCCCTCAGCCACGCCACCGCCCGGGCCCAGTGGTCGATCGTCAACCGGAAAATGCCGGGCGCCAGCCGGCGCCTGGCCGAGGCCAAGCGCGTCCACCAATTGCTGCTCGACTGGTTAGGCGAGCACCAACCCTAAAGGGCGGTCGGCTTCACCGTGAGAGACGCCGCCGGGTCGCCGCGGAGGATCCGGATTGCCAGTTGCCCGTTGCCGAGTGACGCCTCGACCGCCCGGCCGAATCCCGCCGGGATGTCGATGCAGCGTTCGTAGCCGCCGTACTCCCACTCGTGGATCAGGTAGTCCCGGGTACCGGCACTTCGCAGGTGGGCCCAAAACCGGACCATGCCGGGCTTGAATTCGACGCACACGTCGTGGGCGGTGACTGCCACCATGGGAGCGAGGATGACGAGGGCGGCGGCCGTCTCGTACATATTGACGGGCACCGCCTGGGGTCGCATGGCCGCCTCGGTGGCGGCGGTGGCGTCAAGGACTTCCTGATCCGTCGGCCGATCGGAGGTCATGGCGTAAAACTACGCGCTAGCCCCGGGTCATGGTGAAGATCTGCTGCGCGTTGGCGGCGTCGAAAGCCAGATCGGGACCCGATCCGTCCGGCAGGGGCCGCCGGGTGATGAACTCGAAGAACGAACCGGGCACGTCCATTACAACGGTGCCACCATCGGGCCCGCCAAACGACCTCCGGACCAGCGGCGCGCGGTGGGCGGTCTGGAGGATCCGGGCCGATCCCGATATCTCGACGGTGTCGGAGATGGGCCGGCCCGCGGCCCGCTCGGCGGCGGCCACCGCCGCGACATCGGCCACCCGGTCGGTGGCGTGATTGAAGGCGGTTCCCTCGGTGGCGATCCACGCCATCTCGGGGGACTCGGCCCGCAACAACTCATAGTCGGCGACCGCCGGTACCCCATGCTGGCGCCGGAAGCACCCGACCAGCGCCGGCAACAAAGCGGCGGCATCGGCGAACGCCAGGCTCCCGGTCGAGGCCAGCTCGGCCAGGAGCGAGAGCTCGCCGGCGGACAGGGGGTCGGGCGCCGACCCGAGGACCCGCGCCGCGGCGGCCTGGAATGAGGGCGAGAATTCCTCGGCGTGCAACTCGCTGACGAAATACTGGGCGACGGCCGCTGGCTGATCGACGTGGCACCAGCTACGGCCCGTCATGTGCAGCCGGGCCAGGTCGTAGGTGTATTTGTGGGCATAGCCGAGCGCCGCCAGCACCCGGGTGACGCTCTCCTGCCCGGCAGGCAGCTCGCCGCAGTCGACCCCGGCAACGGTCCGCACCGCCCCGTGGTCGAGGTGGACCTTGTCCCCCCGCCCCCATTTCTCGCCCACATAGGCGGCGGCACTCGGGACCGTGGTGAGCAGATCGGCGAAAAGCAACGCGGCCAGCGCCTCGGCCAGCACCGCCCGCGGCACCCGATCCCCGAGCGCCGCCGGCGCGAGCAACGCGTCATCGAGGTCGAGGCCGACGACCAGCTGGCGCGCCTGCGAGGCCCCGAGCGTCACGCCGATCAGCTCCTGCAGCGCAACCACGGTCACGCGGCCACCGACCCGGTGTCGGAGAACAGGCGTCCCGTCGGCGTCGCCATGACCGCGTCGAGGTCGACCTGCTCCTGGCGGACGAAGCCCCGGGCCGGCAGCTGGCCGGCGGCGACCAGCTCTACCGCCGCGCACACCGACGCCGCCGTCGTCCAGGAAATGGCGCGCCATTGGCGCCCGGCCACGATCACCGGCCGGTAGGTCCGCACCAGCTGCTCGCGCACCGTCACCCCGGCCCGCTCGCCCTCCACCGCGGCATACAGATAGACGACGTCGTCGTCGACCGGTGGTTTCGCTTTTACCAGGATGCGCCCGGCCAGTTCCCGGTCCTGGCGCATGTGCAGCTCGTCGAAGAAGAACCGCATGAGCTCGCAGTGGCCGGGGTACCGCAGTGTCTTGTAGTCCAGGCGCTCGACCTGGCCTTCAAACGTGGCGCACATGGTCCCGAGGCCGCCGGAGGTGGTGAACGCTTCCAGCTGGGTCCCGCCGATCCACACCATTTCGGTCTCGCTCATGGACGGCACCATCCGCCGGCGGCCGCCGCGGATGACCTCGCAATCGTTGAGGTATTCGTTGACGACGCCCTCGGGCGACCAGTTGAAGGCGTAGCCGAGCAGGCCGCTCGGGCTGCCCGGCAGCGCGCCCACCTTGAGCTCGATGGATTCGACCCGTTCGAAGCCCCGCGCCAGCCACGCACCGGTCATGCAGATGAGCCCGGGGGCCAAACCACAATGAGGCATGACGACCGAATCGGCGCCCTCGGCCAGCGCCGACAGCAAGGCGGTGGTGGCGACATCCTCGGTCAGGTCGAAGTAATGCACGCCGAGGGCGACCGCCTGCTCGGCCAAGGTGGCGTTGAACCGATACGGCAAACACGACACCACGGCCTGGCACTGGCCCAGATGGGCGGCCACGGCGTCGGCATCGCCGACGTCGAGCAACACCACCGGGAACGGTATGGCCGCAGCCCGGCTCACCAGATCGGCGCCGACGACCTCGAAACCGGCGTGGTGCAGGAGACGTGCAACCAGCTCGCCCACTTTTCCCAGCCCTACCACCATGACCCGCGAGAGCTCCCCCATATCGGGGATTGTACGGGGTAGCCTGGCCTCTTATCACTGACCTTCCGACAACTGACCACCTGGCGGCGCGGGCCGCGGCCGCCTTGCACCGTTTTGGCGTGGAATGGCCGCAGACCGGGGAAAATGGGGCTCGGACGCCGATCACGGGCGGCCGCCTGGGCTCGACGCCCGCCGCCACCGCCGCCGGCGTCGATGCCGCCGTGACGCGGGCCGCAGCCGCCTTCGTCTCGTGGCGACGGGTACCGCCGCCCGGCCGGGGCGAGCTGGTGCGCCGGCTCGGCCAGCTGCTGCGCGAGCACCGGTCGGACCTGGCGGAGCTCGTCACCCTGGAGGCCGGGAAGATCCCCGCCGAGGCGCGCGGCGAGGTGCAGGAGATGATCGACATGTGCGATCTCGCGGTCGGCCTTTCCCGGCAGCTGTTCGGAGTGACCCTGGCGTCGGAGCGCCCCGAGCACCGCATGACCGAAGTGTGGCAACCGCTCGGTGTGTGCGCAGTCATCACTTCGTTCAACTTCCCGGTGGCGGTATGGGCCTGGAACACCGCCCTGGCCCTTGTCTGCGGGGATCCCGTGATCTGGAAACCGTCGGAGAGGACGGTCCTCACCGCTTTGGCGTGCCAGGCGCTGCTGCGACGAGCGGGCGAGGAGTGCGGCGCGCCCGGCGATCTTTCCCAGGTGCTCGTGGGCGGCGCCGACATCGGGCGGGCGCTGGTCGATCACCCTGGCGTCGCCTTGGTCTCGGCGACGGGCAGCACCGCCATGGGACGCGCCGTTGGGCCCCGGGTGGCGGCGCGCTTCGGGCGCTGCCTGCTCGAGTTGGGCGGCAACAACGCGGCCATCGTCGCCCCCTCCGCCGACCTCGAGCTGGCCCGGCGGGCCATTGTGTTCGCGGCCGCGGGGACCGCGGGGCAACGTTGCACCACCCTGCGGCGGCTGATCGTGCACTCTTGCGTCGCCGACGAACTGACCGACCGCCTCGTCGGTGCGTACCAGACTTTGCGCGTCGGCAATCCGCTCGCCGCCGGGGTGCTCGTCGGGCCCCTGATCGACCGGCCGGCGTACGAGGCGTTCGCGGCGGCCATCGCCGGGGTGGCCGACGGCGGCGGCAAGGTAATTGTGGGCGGCGAGCGGATGGGGACAGAAGAGGCGCCCGACGCGTTCTACGTCCGTCCCGCCATGGCGGTCATGCCCTCCCAGGGCGATCTCGTCCTGCGGGAAACGTTCGCACCATTGCTCTACGTCCTGGTGTACGACGACTGGGACGAGGCAATAGCCCTGCACAACGCGGCCCGCCACGGCCTCTCCTCCTCGGTGTTCACCAACGACCTGCGGGAGGCGGAGCGGTTCCTGGCCGCGGACGGCTCGGACTGCGGGATCGCCAATGTGAACATCGGCCCGTCGGGCGCCGAGATCGGCGGCGCCTTCGGGGGCGAGAAGGAGACCGGAGGTGGCCGGGAGGCCGGTTCCGACGCCTGGAAGGCCTACATGCGCCGCCAGACGTGCACCGTCAACTTCGGGCGCGACCTGCCACTCGCCCAGGGCGTCGAGTTCCAATAGCTCGGTAGGCGGATTACTTCAAGATGTTGATGGCCCGGGCGATGACAAGGGCCACGGTGCTCAGCGACACCGCCGACTGCAGGAGCATGAGCATCTTGGTCCAGCGGGTCAGGGGCAGCGTGTCGGTCGGGCTAAAGGCGGTGGCGTTGGTGAACGACAAGTAGAAGTAGTCAGGAAACTGCGGTTCCCACTCCGGCGTGGCCACTTCCGGCGACGCCATCTGGGGGAACAGGAAGTCGAGGTGTTCCTTGGTCGCCATTGCTCGGGCCGCGGGACCGCCCCGATCGAGCTCCCAGTACCACAGCGCGAACACGATGACGTTGGTTAGCCAGATGGCGCCGCCGACGATCAGCAGCTCACCGGCGTCCTTTCCGGCCGTTCCCTGTACCACCCCGACGATCAACTGCCCAGCCGAGGCGGCGTTGGCCAGGCTCATCACTGCAATCAAGCCCAGGCTGAGTGATCGCAGATGAGGCGAGCGGCGATCGATGCGCCCGGGATTGGCGAGCAGAAGCCCGACCAGCAGCACCGCCTCCGCCGCCGGCAGCAGGGAGCCGGGTCCCATCGAGAGCCGATCGGGCACCACGAACTGCAGGCCGATGGCCACCGCGATGGCGACACCCGCCTGCCACCGCGCCTCGCCGGCGGTGGCCCGCCGCCACGCCGGTACGAACCTCTGGCCGGCATGCCGGGTCGCCTTGACCTCGGGATCGATCACGGCCTCCAGCCGCTCGAGTCGTTCCTGGAGCTGGCTGGGCTGGCTGGTCTGGCTGGACGGTTTCGCCTCGGCCTCGGCAGAGGTGCTTTCTCCCTCTTCGGTCACCGCGTCAAGTATGCGCCAACGGTTGGGTCCTCGCCCGGATCCTTCCGAAGCTCAAGGTCGTGGCGTCCGACGCCGATAAGCGCAGAGGGGAACGGCGCGGAAAGGCAGCGAATGAGAGGTTCCATGGAGATAGTGGTGGTCGATGACGATCCCGTCATGCGGGCGCTATTGCAGTTGAAACTCGAAGGCGACGGTCATCGTGTCACTCTCGGTGCCGATGGTGACGAGGCGCTCGCCCTCGCCCGCTCGGCCCAGCCCGAGCTTCTGGTTCTCGACATCGCGATGCCCGGCATCGATGGTCTGGAGGTCACGAGGCGCCTGCGGCAGCGTCCGGAAACCGCGGCCCTGCCGATCGTGCTGCTGACCGGCAAGGACAGGGATCCCGACATCATCGCCGGGTGGCAGTCCGGGGCCAACTACTACATCACCAAGCCGTTCGTGATCGAACACCTCCGTTACTTCATCAAGACCATGCAGCACAGCGCCGTGGCGGGCGAGTCCTGGAACGACACGACCCTGTAAGGAACTGCTGCGGGGACCCTTAGGATGGCCCGCGTTCGGGATGGCTCGGTCGAAGAAACGAGGCGGGCTATGACAGAGACGGCGGCGCAACAAGGCGAGGTCCCTGTCCTGTGGCTCACAGCCGGGCTGAGTTGCGACGGGGACTCGATCGCCATGACGGCCGCCACCCAGCCGAGCCTGGAAGATCTGGTGTTCGGGGCCCTGCCCGGGGTACCCCGAATCCGGCTGCACCATCCCATCCTGGCTTATGAGGTCGGCACCGAGTTCCTGGCCGCCTTCGAGGCCGCCTGCGGTGACGACTTCCCCCCGTTCATACTCATCGTCGAGGGCTCCGTGCCCGACGAGCGGGGCAACGTCGAGGGTTGCTGGGCCGGGTTCGGCACCGATCCCGCCACCGGGCAGACGATCCCCACCACGACCTGGATCGACCGACTGTCGGCGAAGGCGTGGGCCGTCATGGCCGTCGGCACCTGCGCCACCTCGGGCGGCATCCACGCCATGGCGGGCAATCCGACCGGCGCCATGGGGCTGTCCGACTACCTCGGCTGGGCCTGGCGGTCGCTGAGCGGGCTACCCATCGTCAACCTGCCCGGTTGCCCGGTCCAGCCCGACAACTGCACCGAGACGCTCCTCTATCTGGTGCGCCAGCTGGTCGGCGCGGTGCCACCGATCCCGCTCGACGCCGTTCACCGGCCACAGTGGCTCTTCGCCCAGACCCTGCATGAGAATTGCGATCGGGCGGGCTATTACGAGCAGGGTGACTTTGCGACCGAATTCGGCTCCCCCCGCTGCATCGTCAAGCTGGGCTGCTGGGGACCGGTCGTCGACTGCAATGTCGGCAAGCGGGGCTGGGTCAACGGCGTCGGTGGATGCGCCAATGTCGGCGGTGCCTGCATCGGATGCACGATGCCCGGATTTCCCGACAAGTTCATGCCCTTCCTCGAGGAGCCGCCGGGCGCCAAGATGTCCACCTCGGCGGTCCTGCTCTACGGCCGGACGGTGCGGGCCTTACGCAAGGTGACCAGAGCGTCGCTCCAGGTGGAACCGGAGGTCCGGGCGCGCCAGCCGAAAGCGTCGCAGGCGGCGCCAGCGGTGCCGGCGCCGCCTGCGGACGGACCAAAATGAGCATCGTCGAACGGTCGTGGGACCCGATCACGAGGGTGGTCGGGTCGCTCGGCATACACGCCCGCATCGACCTCGGCGCCCGCCGGGTACTGCAATGCCACAGCACATCGTCGATTTTCCGCGGCTACAGCGTCTTTATGAAGGGCAAGGACCCCCGCGACTCGCACATAATTACCAGCCGTATCTGTGGCATTTGCGGTGACAACCACGCTACCTGCTCGCTCTACACCCAGCACATGGCCTACGGGATCCAGCCTCCGCCGCTGGCGGAGTGGATCATCAACCTGGCCGAGGCCGCCGAGTACATGTTCGACCACAACCTGTACCAGGAGAATTTGGTGGGCGTCGACTTCTCCGAGCGAATGGTGGCGGAAACCAACCCCTCGGTCCTGCAGAAGGCCCGGACGACCGCGGCCCCCAATGCCGGCATCCACGGTTATCGCACCATCGGCGACATCATGGCCGCCTTCAATCCCTTCGAAGGGGCGCTGTACCAAGAGGCGCTGCACATGAGCCGCGTCACGCGGGAGATGTTCTGCCTGATGGCCGGCCGCCATGTCCACCCGTCGACGCTCTATCCCGGCGGGGTCGGGACACTGCCCAGCATTCAGGTATTCAACGATTATCTGGTGCGGCTGGTGCGGTACGCCGAGCACCTGAAGCGCATGGTGCCGCTGCACGACGACCTTTTCGATTTCTTCTATGAAGCCCTGCCGGGCTACGAGGAAGTCGGCCGGCGCCGGGTGATGCTCGGATCGTGGGGCTCGTTCCAGGACCCGGCGGAGTGCGACTTCTCCTACCAGCGGATGGCGGATTGGGGTCGCAAGATGTTCGTGACGCCGGGCATCGTGCTCGACGGCAAACTGGTCACGACCGACCTCGTCGAGATCAACGTCGGCCTGCGGATCCTGCTCGGCAGCTCATTTTACGACGATTGGGACGGCGAGGAGACCTTCGTCACCGCCGACGCGCTGGGAAATCCGATCGACCAGCGCCATCCCTGGAACCAGACGACTTTACCCCGGCCGCAAAAGCGCGATTTCGACGGCAAGTACACCTGGGTCATGTCGCCTCGCTGGTTCGACGCTCGCTCGGGGGAGTACCTGGCTCTCGACACCGGTGGCGGCCCCCTCGCCCGGCTCTGGGTCACCGCGCTGGCGGGCGTGGTGGACACGCCGTATGTGCGCTCGACCGGCTCGTCGGTGCGGATATCGCTGCCCCGGACGGCACATTTGCCGGAAACCGAGCTGGAATGGCGGATCCCGCAGTGGTCCAACGCCTTGGAGCGCGACCGAGCCCGCACCTATTTCCAGGCGTACAGCGCCGCCATGGCATTCTTCTTTCTCGACCAGGCATTGGCGGAACTACAAGCGGGTCGCCTCGCCACAATGACGCCGTACACCGTGCCCGACGAAGCGATTGCCTGCGGCTTCCACGAAGCGGTACGAGGCGGCCTTTCGCACCACCTCGTCATCCGGAAGGGAAAGATCGCCAACTACCAGCCGTATCCGCCGACCTGTTGGAACACCAGTCCCCGCGACTCGTTCGGCACCGCGGGACCCTGCGAGGACGCGGTGGAAGGCACACCGATCTTCGAGGAGAACGGGGAAGATTCGTTCAAGGGCATCGACGTCATGCGGGTGGTGCGCAGCTTCGACCCCTGCCTGCCCTGCGGTGTCCATCTGTACACCGGCGGCGGGCGGCGGCGCGACATCGAACACGTGCCCCCATTCGGCGCCTAGATGGTTGATCGTCACGACCACGCCGTGGAATCTGATCTGTTGGGCCTCGAGCAGCAGCTGGCCGCCTTGGCGGTGGGGGGCGACGATGCCGGCGAGGTGCTGGCCCGGTTGGCCGAGGCGGTGTTTCCCGGTGGTGTCGGTATCGGCGATCCCGCCCGGCTCATGTGGCCCGAACAGGCGGCCGGCGCCGGCGCCGGACTGGGAGCCAGACTCGGAGCCAGACTCGGAGCCACGGAGAACGACCTCGAAGCGCATATCCGCAAGTCGGAATCTCGGTTTCGATCGCTGGTCGAACAGCTCCCCGCGGTCGTCTTCTATGCCGCCTTGGGCTCCGACGAGAACGAGGCCTACGTCAGCCCCCAGATCGAGAGCCTGCTCGGCTTCACCCAGGCGGAGTGGCTGACCAACCCGCTGCTGTGGTTTTCCCAGCTGCACCCCGACGATCACGACACGGTCATCGAAGCGTTCACCAAGGGGGTGCAAACGGGCCAGCCCTTCCGCGCTGAGGTCCGCTTCTTCTCCCGGTCGGGCGAAGAGGTGTGGATCCTCGGCGAGGCCCGACTCATCCGCGACGATGACAACCGGCCCGCCTATTTCCAGGGCGTGGCCTTCGACATCACCATGACCAAACGGGCCCAGGTGATGTTCACCGAGGCGGCGCGGGCACGGGAGGAGGCGGCCCAGGTACGCGCCGACGCCATCGCCAGTCGCAATGCCCGGCTGTGGCAGCTCAACAAGGAGCTGCTGGTCGCCAAGGAAGAGGCCGAGGCCGCGGCCCACGCCCGCACGACCTTCCTCACGACCATGAGCCACGAGCTGCGCACGCCGCTCAACTCCGTCATCGTCCTGGCCGGCCTCCTCGCCGACGGCGAGTTGTCGCCGGCCCAGCTCGACATGGTGCGCCGGATGCGGCTGGCGTCGGACCACCTGCTTGAGCTGATAAATGACATCCTCGAGTTCAGCCGGCTGCGGGCCGGCCACGTCGAGCTCGACCTCCGTTCGTTCGACCTCCAGGCGTGGCTGGACGACACCGTGGAGATCGTGGCGCCCCGCGCCGGGGAAAAAGGGTTGGAGCTGCGCCTGACCGTCGCCGCCGGCGTGCCCCGGGTGCTGCGGGCCGACCAGGGGCGCCTGCGCCAGGTCCTGTTGAACCTCCTCGGCAACGCGGTGAAGTTCACCGCCCGGGGTTCCGTGGCGGTAGAGGTCAGCGCCGCGCCGCTGGCGCCAGGGCGATGGGAATACCAGTGCTCGGTCCTGGACTCCGGCATTGGGATCAAGCCGGACGACGCGGTCAACCTGTTCGACGAGTTCCGCCAGGCCGACAGCGGAATCTCTCGGGAGTTCGGCGGGTCAGGACTCGGCTTGGCGATCTGCAAGCGACTGTGCGACCTGCTGGGCGGCCGGATCTGGGTTGAGGACAGCGAAGGGCCCGGCGCCAAGGTCTCCTTCACCTGGATCGCCGAGGCGGACGAGGCGTCGGTGCCCGCGGCCGGGTCGCCCGTGCACACCAGCGCCCTGTGGCACCGAGGAATCGTGGCCGGCGACGGGGCGGTGCCGGTCGTAGCCGTGGCCGCGCCCGAGCGGGGAGGGGCCAACAAACTGCGGATCCTGATCGCGGAGGACAACGCCATGAATCAGCAGGTCGCGCTGCTGCTTCTCGGCGCCATGGGTTACACCGCCGATGTGGTGGGCAATGGTGACGAGGCCATCGCAGCCGTGCGGGCCCGGTCGTACGACGTGGTGCTCATGGACATTGCGATGCCCGGGACCGACGGCATCGAGCGCGACACGCGCCATCCGGGCCCTCGGTGCCGGGGTCCATCAGCCCTACATCGTCGCCTTGACCGCCCATGCCTTCCCCGGCGACGCCGAATCGTGCCTGGCGGCGGGCATGGACGACTACGTGGCCAAGCCGGTGGAACGGGCCCAGCTGGCCCGAGCCCTCGCCGCCGGCGCCGACCGAGCGGCCATGGGCGGCGCGCCTGCCAATGGCGCGGGCGCGGGCGCGGGCGGCGCGCCTGCCCAGGCAGGTAGCGCGGGCGCGGGCGCCGGCGGCGACCAAGAGCCCTCCGGCATTCCCGGCCCCGTTCCGAGTCCCGCGACCGCCGCCGTCGACTTCGATCCCACTGCGGTCCGGGAGATATTTGCCGAGTTCGGCCCGGGACCCCTCCGGCGGCTCCTGGCCATTTTCCGACCTGAGGCGACCCGCCTCGTCGCAGCAGCCCGTGCCGCCGTTGCAGCCGGGGACGCCGACGCGGCCGAGCGGGCGGCCCACACCCTCAAGTCGAGCGCCGCCAACATGGGCGCTTTCGCCCTCCAGTCGAGCTGCGCGCAACTCGAAGCCCGGGCCCGGGCCGGCTCACTCGAAGGCGGCGACGCCTTGACCGCTGCCATGGCCCGCCAGCTGGCTGACGCCCTCAGCCTTCTCGACGCCGAAGTCGCCGCCACGCCCTGAGGTCGACGCGAATGTTCTGGGCACCGGTGACGGTGACCGACCTACGGTAACCCTGGCGCTGCCTTTTTGACCAGGATCGCCATGGCGTCGATGTCTGCGACCGCGAAGCGCCGGTGGCCACCGAAGGTCCGGACACAGGGGAGCTTTCCATCGCAGGCCCACTGGTGGATCGTTCTCGGTGGGACTCCGAGTCTCTCGGCGGCCTGTCCCCGACTCAGGAATTTTGTCTCCGCCAACCCGGGCCCATCGTCCGGCTCGGTCTTCATTCCCGCTCCTCCTTTTCGGCGCTGCTGCGAAGCGTAGTCACCGAGCGCGAAATTGTCGCGTGCTGGCCGGTCAGGGAACCGTGCTGGCGGGGATCGTGGTGGACGCGTCGCTCGGTGCCGCCCCCTGCTCACATTGCGGAAAGGGGAAGGAGAGCGAGTACATCACGTTCTTCACGGTTTGCAACTGCGCCAGGTCGGCCAGGTTCGCGTCGAGACCCAAGGCGTGCTGGGCGTCAAGGGTGAGGTGCACCTGTACCAGGTAGCGCTGAGCCACGGCCCCGCCGGCCGGCGCCCGCGTCGTCCCCGGCCCGGCGTTGACGTTGGTCTGGGAGTAGGTCACCAGATCCCCCGTCACTCCGCAGACGACGACAACCAATGACGAGTCCTGGCGGTAACCCGTCCGGCCCCGGCCGAGCAGGCCGGCGGTGGTGGCGGTGGTGACCACGATGCTGTCGGCCCCAGTGGTGGGATGGAACACGACGCTGGCCGGGGGCACTTCGGCGGAGGTCCAGGTGTCGGGATAGAGCGCCGCGAAGTTGTGCTGGCTCGAGTCGTAGGCGGTGAATTTCCCGTCGGCGCTCAACGTCGGGTTATCGGTTATGTAGCCGGTGACCGTCGCTCCTTTTACCTGGTACCAGCCGCCTCCCTGATCGGTGTGGCTGAGCACAGTGACGACCGACCCCTGCGCCGCGGTGCCCACGACCGGTGCCGTCTTCAACGGTTGGCTCCTCAGGTTGAGGCCGATCGGACTGAGCACCGTGCGGGGACCGCTCGCCTGGATGGGGATCGATACCGTGGTTGACGACCCCGACCCGCCGGCGGTGGTCACGGTCGTCGTCGCGCCGCTCGTCGTGGTGGGCGCAACCACGGGGTGACTTGATCCCTGGCACCCCGCGACGGCAAGTACGGCAGCGGGAATGACCGTCCTCCAGAAGCGGACCATGGCCAAAGCTATCCGTTCCTCGCCAGACTTCACCGGACCGTCACGCAGTCACGGGCCCGGCTTCCTCTTCACGCGCCGCCGGGCGTCCACCGGGGCGCAACCGGGCGCCCGCCGCCTGCAGACGGGCCACCCCCCATCTGCGTCGTCGAACCTGGCCAAATCTGAGTTCGCACTCCGTTGGTTCGGTGCAAAGATGACGCATAATCGGGGACATCACCAGTTCCTCCGCCCACTCGGCATTGCCGGGACCCGAAGCCGCTACCAGCCGTGAAATAGCGCGCGCCCCCGGTCCCGAAGGCGGGCCGGCGCCGGCCACCACGGCCGAAGTCAACGCCACCGCCCGCCAGGAGAACCAGCCGCGGTGGCTGGCGCGCGGCGACGAAGATGATGTTCCCGGCCGCGCCGCGCTCACCCGGCGCCGTATCGTCCTCGCCGCTCTGCAACTGGTCGAAACACACGGCCTCGACGCCTTGACCATGCGGCGCGTCGCCGCCGCCCTCCAAGTCACGCCGATGTCGCTGTACAACCATGTTTCCGACAAGGCCGAGCTCGTCGACCTGATGGTCGATTTCATCATCGGCGACGTGGTCGAATCGGCCGCCAAGGACGTCGGAGACTGGGAACTCCGCCTCCGCAAGCTCATCGAACGCAATTATCAGATGTGGCGAGAGCATCCCGGTTTCGTCAAGGTCTACACCGAAGGCGTCACCATGGGCCCGAACGGGCTGGCCAACGTCGAGCTTGCCCTAGCCCTACTCCGCGAAGCGGGTTTCTGCGACGCCGATGCGGCCGCCGCCTTCATGATGGTGTACCGCTGGAACGTCTCGTCGCTTCTCGTTGCGCCGGCGCGGCCAGTGAGTCGCACTGCCGCCACCAGCGGCCCCCGCTCCGGTACCGCCGACGAGCGCATCGACCGCTATTTCTCGGCGCTTCCCCTCGACGACATTCCCAACGTCCGGGCGACCGCCGCCCACCTGAGCGGCCACAGCATCGACTTCGGGCTCGACATCATCATCGCCGGCTTCAAGGCCCGAATCGCCGCGCAGGCCGTTGCCGCCGCAGCCCCTTCGGCCACCGCAGCCCCTTCGGCCACCGCACGCCAGGCCGGCGCCGAGGGCAACACCGCGATCGCCGCCTCCAACCGCGACCGCTGACGTACGATCGCGCCTGGGACTTCCCCCTTCGACGAGGCTGGCCCGCGACGAGTAGGAGGTGGCCGTGGCAAGCGATCGTGAGCCGCACCAGATACCGCAGTTCGACAATCCGACCGCCGAGCGCCGGTATCACAAGCAGAGGTTGGCCGCTGGGTTCCGCCTCTTCGGGCATTTCGGTTTCGACGAGGGGGTCGCCGGCCACATCACCGCCCGGGACCCCGAGCACAGCGACCACTTCTGGGTCAACCCGTTCGGAATGCATTTCAGCCAGATCCGGGTCCGCGACCTCATCTGTGTCAACCATCAGGGCGAGGTCGTGGAGGGTAACTGGCCCGTCAACCAGGCGGCATTCTGCATCCATTCCCAGGTCCACGCGGCCCGGCCCGATGTCGTGGCCGCAGCCCATTCCCACTCCGTGTACGGCAAGACGTTCTCGTCATTGCACCGGCGACTCGACCCGATCACCCAGGACGCCTGCTCGTTCTTCGACGACCACGAAGTCTTCGACGACTACGCGGGGGTGGTCGTCGACGTCGAGGAGGGCAAGCGCATCGCGCACGCCCTCGGCGCCAACAAGGCCGCCATCCTCTCCAACCACGGTCTGCTCACTGTCGGTCACTCGGTGGACGAAGCTGTCTGGTGGTTCATTGCCATGGAACGGTGCTGTCAGGCCCAACTGCTCGCCATGGCCGCGGGCGGCTACCGGGTCATCGACGATGAGACGGCCCGACTCACCCGCACCCAGATCGGCAGCCCCCTTGCCGGCTGGTTTTCGTTCCAGCCCCTGTACGACTGGATTGTCGCCCGCCAACCCGACCTGCTCGAGGAGTAACGAAGCCCGACACGGGCCAACTCGACGGTGAAGTGGAACAGTAAAGCGTTGTAGGTTAGGCGCCATGGCCCGCAGGATTGACATCGAGCTGACCAGCGCGCGGCCCGATGGCACTTGGACCTGGCGGGCCGCTGGAGCGATGAAGCCGCGAGGAGTCCTCGACGGCAACCTACTCACCCACGGCGCCAAGCCCGGCGACGTGCTCCGGGTCGACGCGGAGTTCGAGATCGAGGGCATCACCATCGTCGCGGTGCTGCCACCGAAGGAAAAGAAGCGGGTCGAGCCGGACCGCCTTGAGGTCATCGGGCCCCCCCGGGCCCCGACGCCCGGGGTGACGACGAGCCTCAGCCGCCCCCTGCGTGACTCAGACGACGGTCCGCGCCGGCCCCGACACAACGACGGGGGCCCCGGGGGCGGCGATGCCGGCCGCAACGGGCGTACCCCGACGGGTCGTACTTCCGGCGGGGAAAGCCCCGGTCGCGGTGACCGGCCCCCGGTTGGGGGCGGCGAACGTGGCGGCGGCGGTGCGGGCGGACCCCGCGGCCCGCGCCAGGATCGCCCGCGCGTCGACAGGGGCTCGCGCCCTGGCGGCCCCGTGACCACGGGCGCCGGTCCTGCAGCCGGCGGTGGTGCTCCTAGCGGCGGTGGCGAGCGAAACGACCGTGGCGAGCGCGGCAATCATGGGGAGCGGGATCGTCGCCCGAGCGGTGGCGGTGGCGGGGGCGCGAGCGGGGGCATGGGGGCGCGTAGCGATCGCCCGACCCGTCCGCCTCGTGATCCGTCCACTCCCGCCAGCCCCGGATCCGGCTCTGGCGCTGGCGCCCGCTCTGGCTCTGGCGCCGGAAGGTCAGCGGCCGAGACACCCGAGCGGCCCAAGGCGCGCCGGCTGGCGACGGGCAACGTGTATCGCAACGCCCTGCTGGAGGCGCTGGCCCCCGAACACCGGCCGATCGCCGAACAGGTGATCCGCGGCGGCATTCCCGCCGTGCGCACCGCCCTTCACCTCGAAGCGGAGAAGGCGACCGCCGAGGGACGCCCGGCGCCCCATGCCGAGGAACTGCTGGCCATCGCGGAAGAGATCCTGCCCAAGGTCAAGGCGGCGGAATGGCGTGATCGTGCTGATGCTGCGGCCAAGGTGGCTGACGAACTCCCCCTCCGGGACCTCCGCGCCATCGTCGAAGGCGCCAGTGCGGCGCGCGACGACGAATCCCGCAACTTGGCCGCCAGCCTGCGCGAGACCCTCGAGCGCCGGATCGCAACGCTGCGGTCGGGGTGGATCGAGGAGATCCAGACCAACCTGGCCGAGACCCGCGTGGTGCGAGCGCTCCGTTTGTCGGCCCGGCCTCCTGACGCCGCCACCAAGCTGCCGTCGGAACTGGCCGCGCAGTTGACCGAGGCCGCCGGCAAGGCCATGAGCCCTGACACGCCCTCGGAGCGGTGGGCCGCCATGCTCGAAGCCGTCGTCGCCTCCCCGGTCCGCCGCCAGGTCAAGCCCGAAGGCCTCCCGAGCGACGCCACCGAGCCCCTACTCCAGGCAGCCCGGCAGCAATCCGGCCGGGTCCCCGCCCTCGCCGCCATGCTGGGCATCTCGATGCCCCCGCCTCCGGGCCCCATCCGCCCGCCCCGGCCCCAGCCCACTCCTTTAGAGCGGCCCTAGGCCACCGCCTAGAGCGGCCCGAGGCCACCGCCTAGACCGGCCCGAGGCCACCGCCTAGAGCGACCCGAGGCCGCCGGACAGAGCGACCGAGGCCACCGCCTAGACCGGCCCGAGGCCGTCCCGCTCCGCCCGACGACTCCGGGCTTGGTGCACGTCTTGGGGCACCCGGGGCGGGTGTCCCCGGCCCGCGGAGGGCATGCCACTACTGTCGGGTCGATGGTCGATTACCTGGTCACTGACAGAGTGGCGATCATCACGATCGGCCGGCCGGAGGCCCGCAACGCCGTCGACGGCGCCGTAGCCCGGGGTATCGAGCACGCCATCGACCGTCTCGAAGCCGACCCGGAATGTTGGGCCGGGATCATCACCGGGGAGGGGCCGGTCTTTTGCGCCGGTGCCGACCTGAAGGCCATCGCCTCGGGACAGGCAGGATCACTGCGCACGGACAGGGGCGGCTTCGCAGGGATCGTGAGCCGGGAGCGGACGAAGCCGATCATCGCGGCCGTCGACGGGCCCGCGCTGGCCGGCGGCTTCGAGATCGTCCTCGCCTGCGACCTGGTCGTGGCGTCGCGCCGTGCGGTCTTCGGGCTGCCCGAGGTGAAACGGTCGCTCATCGCAGCCGGAGGCGGTCTGTTCCGCTTGCCCCGCGCCGTCGGCCCCAAGGTGGCCATGGAGCTGATTCTCACCGGGGACCCCATCGGCGCCGAGTTGGCCTACGAGCTCGGGCTGGTCAACACCCTCGTCGATCCCGGCGAGACCCTCAGTGCCGCCCAGTCGATGGCCGCCCGGATCGTCGGCAACGCCCCCCAAGCAGTGTGGGCGAGCCGTACCGTCGCCGCCAAGGCCTTCAGCGACGACGAAGCCATGTTGTGGCGGCTGACCTCGGAGGCCTTCGCCAAGGTCGGAAAGACCGACGACTTCATCGAAGGGCCCCGCGCCTTCATCGAAAAGCGCCCCGCCAAGTGGCAGGGCCGCTGACTTCTCTTTCTTGGCACCATTTGAGGGCATATATCGCGCCAAATGATGCTCAGAATCTCAATCGATGGCCATTGGCGAGATCCGGGCCGCCTTGGCACCGCTATGGGCAGGCCGGCAGGTTGGTCAGGCGAATGCCGGCAGGATGCCGTGTTCGTGGAGGAACTCCGCCAAGCCCTCGACGAGCGCGAACGATGCCACATGGCTGACGGGGACCCACATCACCTCGGCCGCGTCGTCGCCGGCCACGGGGGGGTCGGTCGAGATCACGGTGACGTTGAAGTCGAGGATGAGGAAGTGGAAATCCTCGCCGATACGCTCGACCCAACCTACGAACTCGTCGCACATGACCTCCAGGCCGGTCTCCTCGGCCAGTTCCCGTATCACGGCCTCGGCCGTCGTCTCACCCAGCTGAACCCGACCTCCGGGGAGCGACCACAGGCCGCCGGCGGGACCGTGACCGCGGCGGATGAGCAACAACTGATCGCCGGAAAGGGCGATGGCGCCGACGCAAACCTCCGGATGGTCAATCACCGGTAGTGAGGCGCCGATGCATCACGAGCAGGCGGGCGGTGAAACCCGACTCCTCGAAGAAGTTCTTGGTCGCCCTCGCACCCGGTAGCGCCAAGGCGTCGGCGCTGGTGCAGCCCCGGGACATGAACCAGCCGACGATGGCGTTGGCGAGCGCGTCACCGACGCCCACGGAGCGGGCTTCGGCCTCTACGAACAGGTCCTCAATCACCCCGAGACGTTCCCCGGGCGCCAGATCCTCGATGCGGCCAGCCGCATACCCGACGATGTAGTCGTCGATCGTCCCAACCCACACCGACCGCGTGGGATCGCCGATTTCGGCCTTGATGGATACATCGACGGGGTCCCGGCGGGCCTCGCGGGCAAAGAGCAAGTTGGCGCCGCGAAACTCCATCAGCTCGTCCCGGGCCTGGAGGTAAAGCTCGCTCAGGCGGGCGACATCGTCAGCGCTGGCAGGCCGGGCAGCCTCCAACGGATCAGAGCCGTCCGGTCTGGAGTTGGGAGATCTTGGTCAAGATGGTGCGCCGTCCCCGGGTGACCGCCTCGTAGGCCCGCACCGATTCCAGTTCGTCGGGGGCCAAGCCCGCAAGCCGGGAGACGACCTGAGAGGCCGACAATGAGTCGTAGCCGGGGATGGCCAAGTCGTCCCGGTCGACCACAGGCCTTGCGGCTGGCACCGCGACGACGGGCGCCCGCGAGGACGATGCCGGCGGGGTCCCCGAAGCGACGGGCCCCGCACCACCTCGCTTGGCGGGCCCCCGACCTCGGTTGGAGGCACGCGACGACCGCCCGGTGGTCACCGACTCCACCGCCGGTGACGACGGCCCGGCCCCCGCCGCCGGCAGAGGCGCCGGCTCAGCCACCGCAGACGACCGCCCGGTCACCGACTCCACGACTGGTGACGACGGCCCGGCCCCCGCCTCCGGCTCAGCCGCCGGCGCCGACCGCCCGTTGGTCACCGACTCCGCCACCGGTGACGACCGGCCGGCCCCTGCCGCCGGCGCCGGGGGCTGCGGCCCCGGCAGGATCCCGAGGCCGACCAGCTTCTCGGCGACCTTCTGCTGGCCGTAGTCGGTGACCATCTCGCCCACCGCCTTGGCCATGGCGAACTGCTCGACGGCGCGGGTGCGGCCCTTGTCGATCCACTCGGGCAGGGCGTCCTTGGCCGCCAGGGCGATGCCGAGAGGACCGAAGACGGCCAGATTGAAGGCTTGCTGGATGGGCGACGCTTCGGGACTCACAGGCACTCTCCGGCTCTACCCCGCTGTCCGTACGATCAGCACGTCGCACGGGGCATGGTGGGAAACCTTGTTGGGCACGCTACCGAGAAGGAAGCGGCTGGCCGAGTGCATACCCTTGGAACCCACGACGATCACGTCGGCGCCCCGAGCTTCGGCCACTCCGACCAGGGCGTCGGCGGGGTCGCCGGGCTCGGAGATGACGTGCATCCGTCCGGGCGGGACGCCACGAGCCGTGGCCGCGGCAGCCGCCGTGGCCACGTGCTCCTCGGCCACCGCGGAGTCGGTGATCGTCCATTGGAGATCCTCAGGGACGTCGTCGCCCACGTCGGGGGCTCGGTCCGGTTGGAAGGCGGTGACGATCAGGAGCTCGCCACCGCTCGCCGCCGCCAGCGAGGCAGCGTGTTCGACCGCGATGGCCGCGGTTGCCGAGCCGTCGGTGCCGACGACGATGCGCCGGTAGGCAGCGGTCACACGCAGTCCCGGCAGTACATGGTGTCGCGATCTGCGAGCTGGCTCGGGTGCTTCACCAGGAAGCAGGATTGGCAGACGAACTCCCCGGGCTGCTTGGGCAGGACCTTGAGTGGGCTGTCGGGACGGTCGTCGCCGTCGCTGGCGTCCTCGTCGTCGTCGTCCTCGTCGTCGATGACGACGAGGCGCTCCTTCAGGATCGCGTCCAGGCTGGCCTCGACGTCGTCGGAGTCGGCCTCCTCGTCGTCGTCGTCGTCCTCGTCCTCGTCACGGACGGCGACCACCGTCGGGTGGGCCACGGCGACTTCGACGTCGGGCACGAGCACCTCGTCGCCGAGCACGTCGTCGTCATCGTCGTCGAGGACCTCGTCGTCATCATCGAGCGCGACGTCGATGTCGTCATCATCGAGGTCCGCCTCATCCAGTTCCTCGAGGTCGGCCTCGTCAGGATCTTCCGGGCCGATGGCACCGTCTTCCAGGGCATCGTCGTCGAGGGCATCGCCGTCGAGGCCATCATCTTCCCGGGCATTGCCCTCCAAGGCTTTGCCTTTCAGGGGGCTGTCTTTCAAAGCTCTGTCTTCGACGTCGTCGGCCATGCCCATCGCTTCCATCACTCGGTCGGTGCCGGATGATAGGCCCCCTCGAAGGGATATCGCCCACCCCCGGGAGCCCTAGGGGCCCGGGGTGGGCGTCGTGCCTCCCGCGGGCGCCGGCGCAGTAGCAGTCCCCGCGGCCCCACTGGTGTCAAATGTCGCCTGCACGTCGTCGACGCGCCATCGGCCCGCCACCTTGAGCAGGGTCACCTGGACGTACGGCTCGAGGGAGTGGGTGCCGGTAAGGCTGGTAACGGTGATCTGGACGAGCACGACCGCCGAGGCCTTGCCGGCATCGGCAGTGCCCACCCAGACACCTTGAATACTTGCTGTCCCCCGGTTGTGCTCGGCAACGTAGGTCTGCTCGAAGCCGCTGAAGCCCGCCTGGAACTGGTTCTGGAACGACCCGGTGGCGTCGGCCAGCACCGACTTCTTCCACTGGTCGAGGTGCTGGTAGTCGTAGCTCGACAATGCCGCGATGGTGCGGCCCGAGACATCGCGGATCTGGCTGATCTGGTCCTGATCGGCTTGCAACTTGCTGCGCTGCTGCAATCCGAGCACCGCGAACACCAGCGCCGCCAGCGCGAAGACGACGCAGCCGACCAGCCACCACCGGCTGCCGAGATCCCCCGACCTTGGCCTCACGCTCCGCAATTCGGCCGAATGCCCATCGTCGGGTGCAGGAGCGTCGACCGCCACCGGCGACTTGGCCAGCTCCGCGAACGACGCCTCGACGGCACCGGCGTCGACCTTGACACCATCGCCGCCCGACTCGCCCGAGTCATCGGACCCGACTGACCCGACTGACCCGACTGGCTCCACGGACCCGACCGGCTCGACCGGCTCGCCGGCGCCCGCTGCCCGGCGGCCGAGGATCGTCCCCGCGGCCCGGGGCGGCGCCGGTTCGGTCACAGCCACCTTTGCCGCCGTGCCCGGTGCCCGGCGAGGCCACGGCCGGCCACGGCCAGCGCGAGGAGGGCGAGACAGGCACCGAACACGATGTCGGCCGCCGGTCCCGGCAGGTCACCGGAGAGGAGCGCGAACCGCGCCGAGATGTTCGTGGGGCGGTAGTCGCCGCTGACGGGCCGCAGGGCGCTCGTGCAGCTTGGTATGGCGGCGGCCGCCGGGAACTGGTGAACCGGGTTGTACAACACGGCGGGATTGTTCTGGTTGACGACCAAGCCGACCCGAAGCCACGCCCCCGACAGGCCGGTACCCGACGGGCCGTTGTCGAAGTCCACGCTGTCGTTGATGCCGGCAAACGCCTTCGGCCCGACGTCGAGCAGGGTGGCCAACTCCTTCAGCTTCCTCGGGGTGGATGTCAGGTCGAGCAGCGGGTTCAAACCCTTCAGCGTGCAGTCAAGGTTGCCCTGGGCCGCCGCGACCAGGTTAGCGACGGTCTGGAAAAGGGGGTTGGCAGTGTCCAGCAGATGGTTGGTGGTGGGCTGGATCGCCTGCAGCGTGGCGGCCACCTGGGTCAGGTCGAGGACCGACTGATCGAGTGACGTGCGGTGCGCGGTGACGACGTGCACCAGTTTGGTGCTGTTGGTGATGAGGGCGTTGATGGCCTGGGTCTTGGTGACGAGGGCCCCCGACAGGCGGTCGCCCGACTGCACCAGCGACCGCAGCGAATCGGCGGTGCCCTGGACGGCCACCGCCAAATTGCTGACGAGCGACTGCAGCTGATCCGGGGGAACGGCTTGCAGCAGGTTGGTCGCGGTCTTCAGCAGCTCGGAGAACTGCACCGGTGTGGTGGTGTTGCTGACCGGAATGGTGAACTTCGCCGGGTAGTAGGGACCGTGGTTGCCGGTGTAGCCGTCGGGGGGCACGAAGTTGATGTATTGCTCGCCCAGGGTCGACTTGAGGTCCAGGTGGGCGACGGATCCCTCCGGGATCTGGCGGCCCTTCGTCATGGCCAGGTGAACGATGGCACCGCCGGCGACGGGATCGCGTGAGACGCTGGCCACCTCGCCGTAGGGCACGCCGAGGTAGTCGACCTCGTCGTGCTGAACGATGCCGTTGGCGTCGCTGAAAATGGCGTTCAGGGTGTACGGGTGGGTGATCTGGCCAACGGTGATCAGTGACCGGGTGCCCTCGACCAGTAGCACGAGGAACAAAAGGGCGAAGACAACGAGGTTCAGCCGGACCCGGGTCCGCTTCACTTCGGCGACCTCGGGTCGAGCAGGAACGGCACGATCCGCAGGTAGATGCCGCCGTAGTTGCCGAAAATGCCCTTGGGGAAGTCCACCGCGAACTTCTGCAGCCAGTCGAGCAGCACCTGGACCGAGCCCAGCGAGTTGACGAGCGTCGCGGTCACCGCGTCGACCTGCTTGATCTCGCGGTCGATGCCCGCCTGGTACTTGGTGAGGCTGTAGTCGGCGGCTTCGGCCAGGTGGGTCAGCGACGCCAACGCCGTCACGGCCTGCTCACGGTCCTTGGCCAGAAGCGTCGTCGTGGTCGCCAGTTGGGTCAGGAGGTCGGAGATGGCGGGGGCGCCCGCGGCCAGGGTCTGGGTGGCGCGGTCCAGGTTGTCGATGACGCTGCCGATTTCCTTGGTCCGGGTGGCCAGGGTGCCCGACACCTGGTTGAGATCGCCGATGAGCGCGGCCAGCTGCGGCCCTCGCCCCCCGAATCCCTGAGCGCCGGTGGCCACGATCGTCTGGACGTCGGTGGCGGTGATGGCGCCGAGCAGCTTGACCGCCGTCTCTGCCACTACCTCGAGCTCGGGCCGCTCCACGCTGTGCGCGACAGTGGCCCCATTGGTCAGGTACGGGCCCCCGGTGGGGTCTGCGAGCGGATGGAGCTCGACGAACTTCTCGCCGAGCAACGACGTGGTCCGCAGCACCGCCTCGGAATTCTGGGGGATCTTTATGCCGGCGTTGATGTGCATGACCACCCGGGACTGGAAGTCCTTGGTCAAGGTGATCTTGCTCACCGTGCCCACCCGGAGATCGGCGACCTGGACCGCGCCCCGGCTCTGCAGGTCGCCGGAATCGCCGAAGTAGGCGATCACGGTGTAACTGCCCCCGCTGCACGCCGAAAGCAGCGTCGAGGCGAGCACCGTTGCCAGCAGCGTGACGATCCCCACGGCCGCCCGCCGGTGCCGCGTCACCACAGCTCTCCCAAGGCGCTGCGGGCGAGGCGGGCCGCCGCAGCCACAAGCCCGCGCTGGGGTGCCGCAGCCGGGGGCGGCGCGGTCCGGCCGTAGGCCGCGATCTGAGGGGCGGCCGATCCGCCGTTGCCGAGGAGGTTGAGTACCGAGGCCAGGGGGCTGACGGGCGGCCCGCCGGCGGCGCCACCAAGCGCTTTGCCGCCGGTCGGCGACGTGGTCGCTGCCGGCGCCGTACCCGACAGTCCTAGGGGCAACAAAATGCTCCCGGGGGCGCATTGTGGTGTCGTGCCGAGCAGCGGGATGGACAGGCAAAGCGGCAGGCCCAACGCCTGAAGCAGGCCGTTGACCGTGGCCCCCAGGCCGTCGCGCAGGTCGATGCGGTGGTACGTGGGGTTGTAGGCGGCGATGAAACCGGCCTTGCTGTCCAGGTTGGGCCCTGCGACCAGCTGCGGCAGCGACGACAGCAGGATGGAGACGTTGTTCAGGTTGCCGTCGAGGGTCTGCACCAGATCGGAAAGCGACTTGATGTCCTCCTGCAAGGGGGCGGCGTGGCGGGTGATCAGATCGAGGGCATTGGTCGACACGTTGGCCAGGCCGGTGACCAGGCTCGAAATGGTTCCCCTCTCCTGGGCCAGCAGCGACGTCGTCTGGGCGAAGAGGTCCATCACCCGGCCGAGCTGGGATTCCCGGGTGTCGAGCACGCTCGTGAACTGCTGGAGGTTGTCGATGAGGGTGACCAGCTGCTGGTCCTTGTCGGCCAGGGTGTTGGCCAGACCGGCCAGGCTGCGCACGGTGTCGTTGACGTTCTGCCCGTTACCGGTCAGGTCGTTGTTGAGATTGGTGACCAGGCGGCCGGTGGCGGCAGGATCGAGAGATTTCAAAAGGTTGTTGACTGCTGCTAGGGCCTCGTCGGGCTCGGCGGGAACCGATGTGCGTTGGGCGGGGATGACCCGGTCATTCGGTGAGGTCGGGTCCAGCCTGGGCTGTCCCTCGACCCACGCCGGATAGAGCTGCACAAAGCGGGCGCCGAGCAGGGACTGGGGCACGATGACCGCCGACACCGACTTCGGCAGCGGGACGTTGTTATGGACGGTGAACGACACTTCGACGCGGTTGTCGTCCATGACCTTGATGGAGTCGACGGTCCCGACCCGCATGCCGAGCACCTTGACCTCGGAGCGGGGATACAGCGAGACGGTGCTCTTGAAGATGGCGGTCAGGTGGATGCTGGCGACCGCGCCGAAGCTGCAGCTCGCCAGCAGCATGGACAGCAGCAGGGTGGCCAGGATCGTCGCGGCGGCGGTCCGGGAACGGACACCTCCCTTTTCCCCGGTCATTTGCCCGTCACCGCCAGCGGCAGGTGGAGGGCTCCCAGCGTTTTGATGAGGGCGGTGCACAGGGCGTCGAGCGGCGTGCCGTCCGGGTGGCCCTTCAGGGCGGCGACGCAGCCGAGCACGTCGAAGCCGATGGTCTTGATGTAGACGTCTTGCCAGGGGCCGTGAGCGGTCGCCAAGGCCATGGAGTTCACGCCCGGACCGAGGGCGGCCAGGATGTTGTTGATATTGGTCTCCTGGGCCGCAACCGTGCCGAGGACCGGGTGCAGCTGGGTCAAGATGGCGTCGAGGGTCGCCTTGTTGGTCGCGATCAGCCGGTCGAGCTGGGCGACGGCGCTGTTGGCCGCCGTCAGGCCGACGGCGATGTCGTTGCGGCGCTGCTGCAGGTTGAGCAGGATGCCCTGGCTCTGGTCGATGAGGCTGACGAGAACCTGATCCTTGGCCGAGAGTTGCTGCGACAAGGTGGCCGCGCGGTCGAGCAGCTCCCGGACCTGGGCGTCGCGTGCGTTGAGGGTGTCGGCGATCTGGGTCACCGAGGTGAGCAGGGTGGTGATCTGCTCCCGCTTGCCCTGCGTGACGTCGGCCAGCTGCCTGATGAGCAGGTTCAGCCGGGCGGTGTCGGTCGCCTGAATAGTCGTCGTGGCCTTGCTGAACAGGCTGAAAATGTCGAACGGGACCTCGGTCCGGTCGATCGGAATGGTCCGCTTGGCGGCTGGGACCGAGTCCAGGTAGGGGGCGGTGGCGCCGCCGGTGAGTCGCAGCGCCCGGGCCCCGAGGAGCGTCTCGAGGATGATGTGCGCCTGGGTGCTCTGACCGAGATGGACGCCGTGGTGGACGATGAAGCTCACTCTGACGCACCCCGCTTCGGCTCCCTGGGTGCCGATGAAGTTGGGGTCAGGGGCGCTGCGGGCGCACGGCGCCGCCTGGTGGACGGCCTCGACCTTGGTGACGCGGCCGACCCGGACGCCGGCGACGAGCACGTTGTCGTTGCCCTGGATGCCGCCGGAGTCGACGAAGTAGGCGCTGACCGGGTAGCCCTTGTCGAAGAAGTGAGAGACGCCGAGGTAGAGGGCGCCCGAGACGAGCAGCACGATGGCCAGTACCGAGGCGATGCCGACCACAAACGGGTTGCGGTCCCGGAAGGACTTGACCGCCATCGTCAGCTCCCCGCCGGCGCCGCGCCGGCGTTGCCTATGGCCGTCAGGAAGTCGCTGAGGCCGGTGGTGACTGCGGCGGTGGGCGCCGCGGTCGAGGCGGCGGGGGCGCCGGTGACAGGGCGGGTGGCGGCACCAGCCGTGGCGGCGGCACCAGCCGGGGCGGCGGCGGGGGCCGACGGGGCGGCGGCAGCGGCGGGAGCGGCGGCAGCGGCGGGTGTGAGCGGGTTGTTGAGTGGCGTGTTGCAGGGGATGGCGGCGTCGACTCCGGGGAGGAGCTGCACCGACAGGCAGGGGGCCGTCAAGGCCAGGAACTGCCCGACGTTGCCGAGGGCGAGCAGGCTCCGCGACGAGTTGGGGAAGTGGTTGAGGGTGTCGTTGATCTGCGGCAGCCGCCCCACGACGACATTGAGCACCGTGTTGACGTTGGCCAGGATGTGGGCGATCTGGTCCCGGTTGGCGGACAGCAGGCGGTCGAGGTTGACCGAGACGGTGCCCAGGTTGGTCACCGCGTCGTCGACGATGGTGGTGTTGGCACTGAAGGTGGTCGATATGGCGACCAGGTTGTCGAGGACGGTCTTGATCTGCTGGTCCCGGCTGGAAACGGTGGCTGCCACCGTGTTGACGTTGCCCACCAGGCGCCCGATGGCGTCGTCGTGGGTCGCCAGGCTCGCCGTGACGTTGGCCAGATTGTCAAGAGCCTGTGACAGGTTCTGCTCGTTGCCCGACAGGGCACCGGAAACGGCCTCGATGAACTGGTTGACCTGGCCGGGATCGAGGACATTGATGATCGGCCCCAGGCGGTTGAACAGCTCGCCGATGTCGACAACGGAGATGGTGGTCGTGATGCGATCGCCGGGGCGCAGCACGGTGGCATCGGCGTGGGCGGCGTCGGGGGGGTTCAGGTACACGTAGCGCTGCCCCAGGAGGTTGCGCCAGCGGATGGACGCCTCAGTGTTCTTGGGCAGGCGGACCGTTTTGTGCACGGCAAAGCTCACCTGGGCGCGATGGGAGCCGTCGTTGGGGCCGTTGACCACCGCGATGCCCGTGACCTTGCCCACGATGACACCCGCGACTTTGACCGAGTCGCCCGTGTTGAGGCCGGTGACATCGTCGAAGCTGGCGCTGAGGCTGTAGTCCTTGTGGAACAACCAGAGGTGGCTGGGACGGATGTTGCCGATGGTGAAGGCCAGGTAGACCGTGAATCCCACGCATACCGCCACGAAGACCAGAAGCTTGGCGCCGGTGAAGCGGCTCACTTCTTGGCCCCGATGAGATTCAGGAGGTTGTTGACGCCCTTGATGACCTGGGGCACGACCTGGGGAACCGCCTGGGTGACCTTCGGTACGAGCTGCGAAAGCCCATTGAGGGGGTTGCTGGCGGCCCCCTTGGCGGTGGCACCCGAGGAGGCCGGCACGACGCCCGAGGCGGCGACGCCCGGCGTGACCGCCGCTTTGGCGGTGGGCTGGCCGGCCGGCGTGCACGGCGTCACCTGGCCGAACAGGCAGCCGCCCCCGAGGACGAGCTTGATGGCGCCGAGCACCGTGCCCGGTCCATAGGGCACGTGGCCGATCTCGGTCAGCATCTGCACGAACTGGCGGATCCCGACGATCGTGGGGTCGACCTCGCTCAGTCGGGGCACGAGGGTGGCGAGGACCTGTCCGCCCTCGAGGATCAGCTTGTCCTGGGCTACACGGTTGGCGTCGAGGAGGTTGGCGGCGTCGTTGGACACGCGCGACAAGTTGCCGAGGATGGTGGTGATCTCGTCGCCGCGGGAGTTGATCTGGGGCAGGACGACGTTGAGCGACTGGGCCAGCGCCACCAAGTTGGGCGAGTCGTTGGCGATGGAACCGCTGAGCACCGAGAAGTCCGAGAGCAGCTGCTGGGTGTCGAGGTCGTGGGCGGCGGCGAGATCGGCCAGTTGTTGGAAGTTGCCCAGCTGCCGGTTGATCGCCGGGCCCTCGCCCTGGCCGGCTTGGGCCAGGGTGTCGAGCACCGTCGTCAGATCCTCGGGCTTGATCTTGGCCAGGATGGGATAGGCGGCCGCCAGCACATCTTCGAGCTCGGTGCCCCGGGTGGGGTCGGTCTTGGTGATGGTTTCCCCATCGTGGAAAAAGGGTCCGGTTACCTCGACGGCAGGCTTGGCGGGATCGGGGACGATATCCACGAACTTCTCGCCGAACAGCGTCTTGGGCTTGATGCGGGCGGTGGAATCTCTCGGGACCTGCTGGCTGCGCTCGATGACCATCTTGACCAGCGCCCGCCCGTTGACCAGCTTCACCGACTTGACGGCGCCGATGGTGACGCCGTGGATCTTGACGTCCGACTTTGCCTGCAAGTTCTGCCCGGCGGCGTCGAAGCTGGCGGAGAGACTCCGCAGCGACTTGAAGCGGTCGCCGTTGGTGTACAGCACGCCGACGTACACCGCGGCGCAGAACAGCATGAGCGCGATGGCCCCAGTGAGAACGTGGACTGCTCGCTCGCCTTTCATTGTCCGCCCCCCACCGCGTACCTACCCCGCGATCTTCACGGTGTTGGTCCCGCCCCAGAAGAGGATCGACAGGATCAGGTTGAGGATGACGACGGTCACGATGCTGGCCCGGATGGCGCGCCCGACGGCGACGCCGACGCCCGCCGGACCCCCGCCCGCGGTGAAGCCGTAATAGCAGTGGATCATCGACACCACGACCGCGAACAGTGTCGCCTTGCACACGCTGTAGAAGATGTCGATCGGCGGGAGGTAGAGGCGGAAGTAGTGGTGGTAGACGCCGGGCGAGAGGCCGAAGAACCTTGTCGTGACCAGCTCGGTGGCGAAGAAGCTGGCGATCAGCGACAAGAGGTACAGCGGGATGACGCACAAGGCGGCGGCGACGACGCGGGTGCAGACCAGGTAGACGAGGCTGGGCACCGACATGACCTCGAGGGCGTCGATCTCGTCGGAGATGCGCATGGCCCCGAGCTCGGCGGTGAAGCCCGCCCCCACCTGGGCGGCGAAGGCGACCCCGGCGATCAGCGGGGTGATCTCGCGGGTGTTGGCGAAGGCGCCGATGAGCCCGGTGAAGCTCTGGGCGCCGATCGCCTGCAGCCCCTTGAAGCCCTGAAGGCCGACCTCGGTACCGGTGAAGAACGACATCGAGAAGATCACGAAGATCATCCCGCCGCCGACGATGAGGGCACCGGCACCGATGGCGATGTCGCTCATGAGGGAGAAGACGATGCCGAGGTACCGCCGGCGGATCACCTGGAGGGTGAAGATGTCGCCGATGATCCGGAGGTAGAACGAGAGCTGGCGTCCCACCTCCTCGAACAACCCCGTCACACTGTCGAGGACCTCCATACCGGCGGGCGACCTAGATCTTCTGGGGTACGAGGGCGAAGTACAGCGAGGTCATGACGAAGTTGGCGAAGAAGATCAGGATGAACGCCACCACGACCGCCTGGTTGACGGCGTCGCCGACGCCTTTCGGGCCGCCTTTGCAGTACAGGCCCTTGTAGCAGGCGACCATCGCCGCGATCAGGCCGAACACGAAGGCCTTGGCCAGCGACGACCACAGGTCGGCGGTCTGGGCCAGGGTGGTGAAGCCGGAGAAATAGGCCCCGGCGGTCACGTGCTGCACCTGCACATTGAACAAGAAGCCCCCGGCGAGTCCGGCCACGCCGACTAGCGAGACGAGCAGGACGCTGATGGTGGCCGCGGCCCACAGCCGCGGCGTCACCAGCCGGTGGATGGGGTTGATCCCCATGACTTCCATGGCCGCGATCTCATCGCGGATCTTGCGGGACCCGATGTCGGCGGTCATGGCTGAACCGCCGGCGCCTGCGATCATGAGGGCGGCGGCGACGGGGGCCGCCTCCCGGACGATGGCCAGGAGCATGACCGCGCCGGTCGCCGACTGGGCGCCGAGCTGCTGGTTGAGCGACCCGATGTCGAGGGCGATGACCATGCCGAAGGGGATCGAGATCAAGATGACCGGCAGGCACGTCACCTTGGCGATGAACCAGCACTGGTCGATGAACTCGCCCCACCAGTCCGTGATCCGGAACGTGGCGCGCAGGCCCTCGAGCGCCACCGCGAACATATTGCCCGTCTCGCGGATGAAGGTCTGGGGCTTGGTGGCGAAGGTCGACGCCATTCAGGAGCCGTCCGGCGCCGTCGCCGGCGCCTGGGGCGTGGATTGCGCCGCGGAAATGGGGGTTCCGGGGTTCAAACCGTTGTAGCCCGGCTACGTGCTGCGTCGCCCGCCCAGTCACCGTCGTTGTCGTTGGCCATCTCGTCCATGCCGATCGGCCCCCGGGCCCGCCCCGCCAGGAACTGCTGGATGATCGGGTTCTGGTCTTCGATCATGTCGTCTTTGGCGGCGAAGCGAACCAGGCCGGAGCGGAACAGGATCCCCATGTACTCAGCAGTGCGCATGACCGACGCAATGTTGTGGGTGATGATGAAAAAGGTGGCGCCGGTCTTGGCTTGGACGTCGACGACCAATTCGTCGAGGTAGGCGACGCGCACCGGGTCGAGCCCGGAGTCGGGTTCGTCGAACAGGACGATCTCGGGGTCCATGACGAGCGCCCGGGCCAGGCCGGCCCGCTTTTTCATCCCTCCCGACACCTCGCCCGGCGTCTTTTTCAAGTGATCAAGCAGGCCGACCATCCCCGCCTTCTCGGTGACGATGTCGCGGATCTCCTTGTCGTGCTTCTTGGTGTGCTCCCGCAGCGGGAAGGCGATGTTGTCGAACAGGTTCATCGATCCGAACAGGGCGCCGTCTTGGAACAGGACGCCGAACTTGCGCCGCACCCGGTAGAGATCTTTCTCCCCCATGCCGACGGTCTGTTCCCCGTCGACCCAGATCTCGCCCTTGTCGGGCTGCAAGAGACCGAGGATGTTCTTCAGCAGTACCGATTTTCCGGTACCGGAGGGACCGAGAATGGCGGTGATGTGCCCCTTCGGCACATCGAAGCTGATGTCCTTGAGCACGGTGTGGGAACCGAAGGATTTGGTGATGCCGCGCAGCGAGATGATGCCCTCGGGCACGTGTTCTCCCTGCCAGTTCCTGCTCGCGCCCCTGGCTGCGGGACTCACCTGATTGTTCGCCG
This sequence comes from uncultured Actinomycetota bacterium, assembly GCA_963851105.1. Lineage (GTDB taxonomy): Bacteria > Actinomycetota > Acidimicrobiia > Acidimicrobiales > Palsa-688 > DATARN01. The sequence goes on along the minus strand of CAWKNP010000002.1, from coordinate 512,676 downwards.
CACTGTCCCCCCTAGGGCTTAGGCAACACCAGAGTCTACCCGTGAGTAACGGCGAATTTGGTGACGCCTTGCGGCCGGCGCCGGCGCCCGCGCCTTGCGCAGTGGGAGCGCCGAGGCGCTGGTGCAGAGTGACTCGGAACGCCTTTGGGTCCGTCGTGAGGCTCCTGCCCTCTGGGCCGAAGCCGAGCAGGCATTGACCAAACGACGTTGTCTACTGGGCGCTCCGAGCCACCCCCCGCCTCCACGCCTGCTCGAGGAAGGCGTGCGAGGTGCACCAGTTGTCGCACACCGGCGGGGTACCCGTCAAGCGCCTTGAGGGTCCCCTGACCTGCCGGTTCGCGCAACGGCGCAGGTCAGCGAGGGGGAGAAATTTCCCCGGCGGGGGCGGGAAATTTGTCCGTTCGCATCGTCATACACCGAGGTGTCATCCAAAGCGCGGCCGCAGGCTCAGGACCCCCCGGACATACACCTGGCTGACGGGAAGGACACCGTAGCGCTGCAGTGTGCCGAGCCCCTGATAGTACGAGGCGACGGCCCGGCAGGTGTCGCCGCCGGTGGCGCGGAGGAGGTAGCCGAGGAAGGCGGCCATCATCCGGATGTTGTCGCTGGCCACCGTGACCTTCAAGTTGGTGCCGAGGGCCCGGTTGACGAAAACCACCGTGTCGGGCATGAGCTGGCCGATTCCCCGCGCTCCGGCCGCGGAGACGGCGTCGTTCGACCAGCCCGACTCCTGCCACGCCTCCCCCTCCATCAGGTCGACCGGCACGCCGTAGGCCCGAGCCCACTTGGCAAAGACCGGCCGCAGGCCCAGGCGCGACGCGCTGGCCATGAGGTCGGAGGGGAGCCGGCCCCGGGGGCCTGTCGGCGCCTTGTAGGTCGCGCAGAACGTGTGCTGCACCGACCGCGGGTCAGCCGATGGCGAGGCGGCGTTCGCGGCGCCGGCCTTGATGCCCGCCTTGGTGCCGGCCTTGGTGCCCGCTTTGGCGCTGGCGGAGCCGCCGGGCGCGGCTGTCGCATTGGCGGGCAGGCTGAGCGTTCGACCGGCTAGCAGCACGTCGGAGACTTTCATGTGGTTGGCCGCAGCCAGCTGTTCCATGTCGACCCCATAGCGCTGCGACAGGGCCCAGAGGCTGTCGCCCCATTCGACCTTGACGCTGCGGTGGCTGCCGCTGCGGCCGAAACCCGCCTGTCCGGCGACCAACATGGCGCCGACGACAACGACGGCGGCCACGCGACCCCGGCGCCGGCTGGGTCGGAGGCCTTCGGCGTTGTCGGGCGAAAGGGATATTTGCGGCATGGCGGTGTCCTCCCTCCGCCAAGCCGTGAACCTATATGGTCACTTCAGCCTCAGCAACCTCAAGTTCAACTTTACCCCCATCTCGATCAAGTCTCACTTGAGCCACAGACAGCCTTCCTGGGCTCTTGCCCCGGAGTCGGCCGCAGGCCGCGAATCCTCATCCGCGCCGGTCAGACCCGGCGAGAGCTGTTACGTGCGCTGGCTGCGGCGCTGCTCGGCCCGGCGCTCGCCCTCGAGGCGCTCCAGGGAGTCGTGCTCGTAGTCCTCGCGGTCGACGAACGACATCAGCGCGGCCAGCGCCCGATGTCCGGCGCGCTCGGCGATCAAGCGGTGCATCTCCTGGCAGACCTTGCGGTACTCGGGATGACCTTGGGGCGTGGTGCGCAACTCCAGCATGTGCATGGCCTCGCGGGCGTTGAACTGCATCACGTAGCGCACCCGGTAGGCCAGGGCGACGGCGTAGGCCGCCTGGGCGGCCCCGAAGCGCGAATCCAACGCCTGGTGCAACTGCGCCGAGCGGACCATGGTGGCGTGGAATTCCTGTTCGGCGCCCGCCGCCACCACCGCCGACGGCAGGGTGTAGCCGTGCTGGGGCGTGAGGTTCTGCCACTCGATGGTGAGCATGCGGTGGCGCTGGAGATCGCGGAAAGCCCCGTAGTCCGACAACACGTCGAAGCGGTACATCGTGCGCTCGAGCGCCCGCCCCGGGCGATGGCGGCGATTGAGCCGCTCGCCCGCGTAGGTCCGGATCACGTCGAGGCGCTCGTCGAGGGTCATGGCCTCGACATGGGTGAGCAGTCGGGACTCGCTCAGGTCGGAGTAGGGGTACAGCATCGCGGCGATCGTCTTGTTCTCGCCGTCGGGATCCCAATCGACGAGGGTGACCCCCGGCCGGTCCGCCACGGCCGGCTCGCCCGCCTCGGTTACTGCCATGGCTCCGGCATCGTCGGCGAACAGGGCGTCGGCCAGGTCCTGCATGGATTGCTGGTTCTTCTCGAGGTAGGCCGACCAGGCGCCCCCACGGTCGGGGACGTCGACGCGGCGCAGGAACGACGGGATGACCTTGCGCAGCTCGATCAGGATCATGTCGGCGTAGGCCCGGGCCTCGGGGAGCGGGTGGGCCCGCATGCGCAGCAGTAGCGCCTCGTAGGCCTGGCCCGTGCCGTAGATGCCGACATTCGACGTGGCGGCGGCCGGCAGCAGGCCCCGCAGCGCGTCGAACGCCTTGGCCTTGATCGACTGGCGATAGCTGAAGTCGGAGTCGCCGTCACCCTTGGGGAACTGCTTGGCGAACCATCCCTGGAGCACCGGCACGAGGGCCCCGTAGGTGTCGAACATGCGGTCCATCTCGCCGACGTAGCGGGCGCCGAGAGGCGACGAGAGGATCTCGGGGTCGCGGTGGTAGCGGTAGCGGCCGTTGGCGAGGCGGGCGTCGTAGGCGATGTACCGCGTCGACTGCTCCATGTACGCCATCAGGCGGCCCCATTCGAGGACCTTGGTCAACAGGTTCGACGTCTGTTCGCAGGCCAGGTGGACGCCGCCCAGCTGGGCAACCGAGTCGTCGCCGTATTCGAAGAAGACCCGGTCGTAGAGCTGCTCGGCGCGGACCAGTCCAACGGTGGCGTCGATGCTGTGGTCGCCGGTGATGTCGAGTTCGCCCACGAACTCGTCGAGGAACAGCCGCCGCAGGCTCTTCGGCGAACGGGAGTATCGGGCGAAGAGCGCGCCTTTGACGATCTCGGGCAAGTTGACCAAGGCGAAGACAGGCTGATCCAGGTTGGTGAAGTACCGGCGGAGGATCTCGGACTCTCCGTCGGTCCACTCCTCGGCGGCGTAGACAAGCATGCGGTCCTGAGCCTACGGTCCGGCGTGGGTCCGTTTGTGGGACCCGTCACGCCACCACCGCCGCCCGCCGGCGGTGACGGGGTTGGCGACGCGGCCCAGTACCGTGCAGACCATGAGCGAAATGCAGCCGCAGTACGGATCCCGCTCTCCCGGCTCGATCCCCGAGAGCATCCCGGTCACGACGGCGTTCGATTTCCCGGAGTGGACGGTCCAGCGTTACGTCGGCAGTTGCTACGGACTCGTCGTGCGCAGCATGGGTGCCGTGAAGGGCATCGGCGCGGCATTCAAGTCCCTGGCCGGCGGCGAGGTCACGCAGTACACCGAGCTGCTCGAGGACAGCCGCCGCCACGCCATGGACCGCATGATCGAAAACGCCAGGATCATGGGCGCCAACGCGGTGATCGGCATGCGCTTCGACTCGTCGGAGATCGGTCAGAGCCTCACCGAGATCGTCGCCTACGGCACCGCGGTCATCGTGGGGACCTAGTGGGCGCGGTCGTGATCGAGCTGGCGCTGTTCGTGGCGCTGGCGGTGGTCGCCGTGGTCGGATGGACCCGACTGCGCCGCCATGGCGAGTCGGCGGTGGCCGCGGGCAGCTGGCAGCGCACCGACGAGTCCTTCCGTGACCCCTCCTCGGGGAAGCTGATGCGGGTGTGGATCGACCCGGTGGACGGTTCCCGCCACTACGTCCCCGATACCCCGAGCCTGTAAGAAAGACGAAAGGTCACACCACGACGGTCAGGGCATCGGCCTCGACGCGGATCGCCAGAGTCCGGCCCCGCCCGATCGACACCCCGTCGAGTGAGATCGGCTGCGGACGATCGAACTCCACCGCCACCGCCGCCACCCGTCGCTGGGTGATCCCGGGATGAGGGAGGTGGGTCCCCGACGGCAGCCGGGCGCGCACCTTCCACAGGTCCCCAAGCCCAAGGCGGGCCTGGTAGACGTCGAGCAGGCCGTCGTTGGGGTGCGATTTCGGCCCCAGGTCCCAATCACCGCGCCACTGGGCGTTCATCGCCACGAAGGCCCGTCGCCACAGCCGGGTGTGCGTCACCAGGTGCGCCACGAACAGATGGATGCGCCCGTCGACCAGCACCTCCCCGAGGTCGACATGGAACGTCATCGCTTCGGTCGACCGCAGCCGAGCGGGATCAAAACCGCCCCTCCCACCACCTCCGAGGGTCCGGTACAGGTCGCCGCCCGCCAGCCCGAGGACCGGTAGCGGCACCCGCCGGGCGCGCGCATCAGTCACCACCCGCTGAGCCTCGGCGTCGCTTTTCACCACCACACCGTCGTGCGGAAGCGGCGCCGCCGAGCCCCACGCCTGGCCCTTTTCGATCGTCATGGCCTGAGGTCCTCTAACCCGCCTCGACTTCGTCGATCACCGAAACCGCGGCCGACGCCGCGACCACTCCTCGGAACAACTGGTCCGACGCCTCTCGGGCCGCGGCGGCGGTGGCCGGATCGGGGGCCGTTTCGCCGAGCTGGCGTAGCAGGTCGACCAGCTGCTTGACATTGCGAACGAAGTCGCCCCCGGAGATCTCGGCTTCGGCGATCAGGCCCTCCAGCTTGTGACCCGACGACCAGCCATGGGCCAGCATCATGAAGCCCGGCTCCGGGGAGCGGGTCAGCGGCAGCCCGGCTTCCTCCTCGGCGGCATTGAGCTCACCGGCCAGGTGCTCGATCTCCTCCCACCGTTGCCTGGTGACCAGGTCGGGGAAACCGGCCGCAACCTCCCCTTGACCGCGCGACTCGAAGGTGAACGCCGAGGCCACGGCGGCCAGCTGGGGGGCGGTCAGGCCATCGAGGAGGCCCTGTTGCACGCTCTCGGCGACCAGCAAGTCGGCCTCGTGGTACGTCCGGGCCAGGCGTTGACCCGCAGAGGTGAGAGCCCACCCGTCGACGTAGCCCCAGGCCTCGAGGACCCGCAGGACCCGGTCGAACTGGCGGGCCAGTGACTCGGTGCGGCCCCGGATGCGCCGCTCCAGCCGCTCGCCGTCGCGGGCGAGGCGCTCGGCGCGCTCGGCGGCCCGCAAATGGCGCCGCAGGTCTGGGCACCCGGCGACGGGGTGGGCGGCGGCGGCGGAGGCCAGGGCCATCACCTCGTGGCCCCGGGCGCCGCCCCGGGGGCCCCGTCCCGGCCCGTGCAGCCCGACCAACCCGTCCTCGCGGAGCCGGGCGGCCTGGAGGGCCGAGGCCACATGGCGCTGGAAACTGGCGTTGTTGGGGGCGTAGGGAGCCGGCAGCTCGATGCGGGCCACCGCCCGGGGGGGAGCCGGGAAGTCCTTGGGGCCGAGGGAAAGCATCCGCCGGTCGGTCGTGATGGCCCGCAGCCGGAGGTCGCCGCCCCGGCGGCGGGAGGTCGACAGCACCGCCACCCGGCCGCCCGTCTTGCCGCCGGGAACGACGAGCACGTCGCCCGGCTTCACCCGGTCGAGAGCCGCCAAGACATCACCGGTGTGGCCGTGGCGGGGGCGCCCGGAGTCCTCGCTGGCCCGCAGGAGCTTTCGGTACTCCTCGATGTCGCCCCGCTCGCAGCGCGCCGCCGCCTCCGCCTCTGCGGCCGCCGTCCGCGTCCGCTCCAACTGCGCTTCGAGACGGACGACATCGCTGTCGGCGCGGTACTGGGCGAAGGACAGGTTGAGCAGGTGATGGGCCACGTCGGGGGGGTAGCGCCGCACCAGATTGGCCGCCATGTTGTAGGTCGGGCGGAAACTGCTGGTCAGGGCGTAGGTACGGGTACCTGCCAGCCCCGCCACCTGGTCGAACGGGACGAACGGTGACCACAGCACAATGGCGTAGCCCACGTCGTCGATGCCCCGCCGCCCGGCCCGCCCGGTGAGCTGGGTGTACTCCCCCGGCGTCAGGAACTCGTGGCGCTCGCCGGTGAACTTGGTCAGCTTCTCGATCACGACCGACCGGGCCGGCATGTTGATCCCGAGCGAAAGGGTCTCGGTGGCGAACACGACCTTGACCAGTCCGGCCGCGAAGCACGCCTCCACCGCCTCCTTGAACGGCGGCACCATGCCGGCGTGGTGGGCCGCGAACCCCGCTTCGAGCCCGGCGATCCAGTTGCCGTAGTCGAGCACCCGCAGGTCCTCGTCGGACAGCGACTCCACGTGGGCCTGGGCGATCGCTCGGATCTGGCGGCGCTCCTCGGGCTGGGTCAGGCGGTGGCCCTCACGCAGGCACTGGGTGACGGCGTCGTCGCAGGCGGCCCGGCTGAAGATGAAATAGATGGCGGGCAGCATCTCTGCGTCGGCCAGGCGCTCGACCACCTCCGGCCGGCGGGGGGTGAACAGCCGCCCCCGGGGCCGCCCGTGTTGCCCGGGATGGCGCAGCGTCTTGCTGTCGAGGGCGCTCGCCTCAGGATTGGGCCTTCCGTCGACAAGGGTCGGGAAAAGGAGGAGTTGGTCGCTGCTGCGGTCCCCCAGCAGGTACAGGTTGTGCAGCTCCACGGGACGGCGCTCTTCGATGACGACCGCGGTATCGCCGCGCACGGTGCGGATCCAATCGGCCAACTCCTCGGCGTTGGACACCGTGGCCGAGAGGCACACCAGGTCGACGGGCGGCGGGGTGTGGATGATGACCTCTTCCCAGACCGGTCCCCGGTAGGCGTTCTGCAGGTAGTGGACCTCGTCGAGGATGACGTAGCGCAGGCCCGCCAGGGTCTCTGATCCCGCATAGATCATGTTGCGGAGCACCTCGGTGGTCATGACCACCACCGGCGCCTCGCCGTTGATGGCGTTGTCGCCGGTCAGCAGCCCGACTCGCGGCGCGCCGTGGCGGTGGACGAGGTCGCCGTATTTCTGGTTGGACAGCGCCTTCAGCGGGGTGGTGTAGAAGACCTTCCTGCCTTCGGCCAGGGCCCGGGCGATGGCGTACTCCGCCACGACCGTCTTGCCCGAGCCGGTGGGCGCCGCCACCACCACGCTGGAGCCGGAGTCGAGCGCGTCGAGCGCCGCCACCTGGAAACGGTCGAGCTGGAAGCCCAGGCTGGCGGCGAACGCCGAGCGGGCGGGATCAGCCACCCTTCAGTTGTACCCCACCGGGACTCACTTCTTGAGGATGCGCCCCACGATGATCGCCAGCTCGTAGAAGATGTAGAGCGGCACGGCCATGGCGAAGAAGGAGTACGGGTCGCTGCTCGGCGTGACCACGACGGCAAGGAAGGCGATGCCGACGATCGCAGGGCGCCGCACCTTGCGCAGCTTCTTGCTCGTGACGACGCCCACCACCTCGAGGCAGACCAGCACCACCGGGAAGAGGAAGACCACGCCGAAGATGGCGGCCGCGGCCACGTACAGGCTCACGTACTTGGCGGGACCGTAGAGGGCGGCCACGTTGCCGCCGCCGATGCGGATCAGGAAATCGAGGGCCTTGGGCCAGACCAGCACCGACACGGTCACGCCCATGCTGAAGAAGAGCAACGCGGCGAGCACGAAACTGATGGCATAACGCCGCTCGTGCTTGTGCAGGCCGGGGGTGATGAACCGCCAGATCTCCCACAGCAGGATGGGTGATGCGAAGAAGATGCCCAGATAGCCCGCCACCTTGAGCCGGGTGCTGAATCCTTCGAGGGGCCCGCTGACGACCAGCTGGCCCTTGGCGACGACCTGATTGGGATGTTTCAGGGCGAACTGGCGGTAGGGGTTGGAGATGAAATGGATGACCGCGTTGTAGAGGAAGAACCCCAGGAACGTCCCGATGACGACCGCCAGGATGCAGATGATGAGCCGCTTGCGCAGTTCCGTCAGGTGCTCGACGAGCGTCATACGGGCCATGTCGCCACCCTCGGAGTCGGGGGGGCTCGAGCCGTTCTGGCTGGCTTTTTTGGCGCTTCGGAAGCGGAGTGCGATCGGGGGCGTCCCTTCGGGCCGGAGCCGTCGCTAGTTGAGCGACGGGTCGTCAGGTACCGGTGGCAGGGCGGGCAATCCCATCCCCGTCGGCCCCGTGTATACGGAATGCGCCGGGGGGCTGGACGCCGCCTCCGAAGGCGACTGGATCGTGCCGTTGGACGCGCTGGCCCAAGTGGTGGGCGGCGCGGGGGTACTGGTGAGGTCGGGGATCGCTACGGACCTGATGGAGCCCGTCAGGCCGGCCATCTCGTTACGCCAGCCGCCGACCTCGTTGCGCAGGTCGGCCACGGCCCCGGTTATGGGGTTTGTCGTGTCCCCCAGATGCCCGGAAACTTCCTCTTGAAAACGGGCGGTCAGCTTGCGCAGCTCCGCCACCCATTTTCCCGCGGTCCGCGCCGCAGCCGGCAACCTCGTGGGCCCGAGAACAACGAGGGCGATGATCGCCAGGAGCAGGATTTTTTCGGGCGACGGGAAGTTCAGCACCGGCCGGCAGTCTACCGAGGGCCGAAATCGAGCAGGCGGCGAGTGGCCTCAGACGCCACGGCCGCGATCTCCGCCCGCACGTCCACGACGAGGGGACGGAGGCGGGCGACTTCGGCGGTGGCCACCCGCAGCGCCACCAGTTCGGTTTCCAGCCTGCGTGCGGCCCGCCAGATCGCGGCCACGGCGGCGATTGCGACGGCCATCGGGAACCACCACAACATTGAAAGCATCGACATAGGGTACGGAGCGTCGAGCAGGATTGGACGGTGGAGTCACTTCGGAAACCGCCAATCGGCTTTGCTCATCGCGGCGCCCGGGACCTTGCCCCGGAGAACACCCTCGAGGCGTTCCGGGTGGCCCTCGACCACGGCGCTGCGGGATTGGAGAGCGACGTCTGGTTGTCGGCCGACGGCGTCGCCGTCCTCGACCACGACGGCGTCGTCCGCTCGGGTCTGCGGCGCCAGCCGATCGCAAACTTGGCCCGCCACCAGCTGCCCCCGCACATCCCGGCTCTCGAGGACCTCTACGCCGCCTGCGGGACGGCATTCGAGCTCTCGCTCGACGTCAAGGTACCGGCGGCGGCCGCGGCGGTGGTGGCCGTGGCTCGGGAGGCGGGTTCCGGCGCCGCCGGCCGGCTGTGGCTGTGCCACCCCGACGTCGACGCCCTGGCGGGATGGCGGGCCCGGGGGACGCCGACGGCCGCGGGCGGTGTGACCCCGCTGCCTGACGACGTCAAGTTGGTCAACTCCACCCGGCTGCGCCGCATCCGGGAAGGACCGGAGCGCCGGGCCGCGACCCTGGCCGACGCCGGCATCGACGCCGTCAACATGCACCTCACGGACTGGACGGCGGGGCTGACAACGCTCTTCCATCGCTTCGAGCGGCTCGCTTTTGCCTGGGACGCCCAATTCGACAGGAACCTGCTGGCTCTGCTGCGGATGGGATGCGACGCCGTCTACAGCGACCACGTCGACCGAATGATGGCCGCGTTAGAGCAGACCGATCCCCGATAACGGCCAAACCCGTACGAAGGCGCGGCCGACTATCAGATTTTTCGGAATCGTCCCGATGAACCGGCTGTCTTTTGAGTTGCCGCGGTTGTCGCCCATGACGAAGTACTGCCCGGCGGAGACGGTTTGCAACGGCAAGGTCGTGGTCGTCGTCCCAGGCGGAAGGTAAGGCTCTTTCAGCGGTTGGCCATTGATGTAGACGACACCATCACGGCCTTCGATCCGGTCGCCGGGAAGTCCGATGACCCGTTTGATCAGGTCTTTGATGGTCGGGTCGTCGGCCTCGCTCGGTGGTCGCTTGAACACCACGATGTCGCCGCGGTGCACGTCGTGCAGCTTGTAGCTGAGCTTGTTGACGAGCACTCGGTCGCCGGGCTTGAGCGTTGGCTCCATGGAGCCGGAAGGGATGTAGAAGGCCTGGATGAGGAAGGTCTTGACGACGATCGCCACCGTGAGGGCGGCGACGATGATGACGACCCATTCGATGATGGCTCGCGAACTCGACCCGCGGCCGGGGCGCGCCTTTGGGGGCAACGGGGGAGGCGGCGGCGATCCGCCGGGGGGCTCCAATTGCCCGGTAACAGGTCGGGGAGGCGTCGGGATCCCAGGGGGGTAACTGCTGGCGGGATCGGACACGACATGGTCAGGTTACCGATTCGCCCTACCCACTCGGTACCGGGCCAGAACGCGGGCCGCGGCATCCAAACCCACGGTCGCATCTCCGGCCACGACGGTGACTTCGGGGCCTGCTCGCAGCAGCAGCCGCTCGAGCCAGGGCCGCTCGCTCACCGGCAAAGTGACGCGCAGGCGGCCGTCGGGCTGCTCGACGACGCCGAGGTTGGGGTACTGCTCGGCGATCCAGCGCGCCGGCGGCGCCAGGTCGAGGACGACCGTCTGGCCGGCGGCGTCGGCGTGGAAGGTGGTGTGCGCAGGCAGGCTCTCGGGGGGCACGAACGTCGGGGCGAGGATCCGGGCCTTGCTGATGCGATCGACCCGGAAGAGTCGCTCGCCCCCGGCGTCGCGGCAGAACCCGCTCACGTACCACTGACCGCGGGCGTTGTACACCTGCCATGGCTCGACCAGCCGTATCCCGCTGCTGTCGCGCCCGAAGGAGTAGTACTCGATCTCCAGCTGGCGGTGCTCCGACGTGGCCTGGCGCACCATGTCGAGGACTTCAGGCGCCGCCGGGCCAAGCTCGACGGCCATCGAGTCGTCGCCGTCCACGCCGACCGCCGCCGCCAGCTTGTCGAGGGCTCGGGCCAGGGCGCCGTCGTCGGCACTCGGCGCTCCGGGGACCGCCAGCAGCGCCGATCCCGCCCCGAGCAGGGCCAGGCCCTCGGGCGCGGTGAGGCGCAACGGCCGGCGGAAGTAGTCGGCGAAGCGAATCCACACCCGCCCGTCGGCCACGTCGACCTCGATGAGGGCGTCGGGCGTGAAGGGGTAGACCCCGCACAGGAACAGCAGGTCCAGGTCGTCGAGCAGGTCCTGCTCGGTGACGCCGAAGCGCTGGCACACCTCGGCGATGCTCGGCCCGTCGCGCGCCGCCACCCACGGGACCACGGCCAGCAGACGGGCCAGGCGGTCCTGAGCCCCGGGCCGGCTCATGGGGTCGGTCCCCCGGTCCCGGCCCCTGCTCCGGCGCCGGCGATGCGCTCCAGCCAGGCGATCAGGTCGTCGACCAGCGCCGGCGGTCCGAGCAGCTCGGCGTGATCTAAGAAACCGAGCACGAACGCCCGGAAAGCGGCCCGGTTGGTCACGGAGATCGCCAGGACGACACTGCCGTCGGGGCGCCGCTCGACGGCCGCCCCCGGGCCGACGGCGGTAATGGCAAAGGAGGCGTGGCTGGCGTCAACCGCCAGCCGGGCGGTTGTCTCCTCGTCGTCGCCCAGCTGCCACGGCGGCGGCGGCATCGCCGACGCGGGCGGGGGTCGCTCGAATGCGCCGGGCTCGCCCAACAGCTCGGGCGCCGTCTCGATGCGGTCCAGCCGAAAGGTCCTCGACCCCCCCCGGCTGTGGTCGAATCCCGCCAGGTACCACTGGCCGTTGCGATACGACAGGCGCCATGGATCGACCTGGCGCCACCCCCGGTGATACGAGAACCTGACCTGCTGGCGGCCGGCCACCGCCCCGAACAGCACGGCCAGCCGCTCCCCCGCCGGCAGGTCGAGCGCGACCTTCGGCGCCGGCGGCGCGGCGGTCGCCACCGAGCCGGGCCGGGGCGCGCCGGCCGCAGCCAGCTTCCACAGCGCGGTGGTCGCCGCGCTTCGCCCCCACGCACCCTCCACGTCGACCGCCGAGACGGCCAGGTGCAGGGCCTCCAGCTCGTCGTCGCTCAGGTCGGGATCGGGCAGTTGGTAGCGGTCGCGGGGAATGCGATACCCCGCCTCGCCCTCGGGGTAGCGGGCGTCGAGGGGTTCGAGCACCAGAGGCATGCCCATCTGGCGCAGCAGGTCCTTGTCGCGCTCGAAGTTGCGCCGGAAGGCGTCGTTGTCGTCGGCGTAGCCGCCGACGCGCACCCGCAGGTCCTCACGCCCGAGGGGCCGCTCGGCTTCGAGCAGGGCGGCCACCAAGTTGACCAACCGCTCGAGGCGCTCCACACCGTGATCCTACCGGGCTTTGGGTCACTTTCATGCTGTTTCTGCCCAGGGACGGCAGCACGGCGCGGCCGCCGCTACAGCGAGGCGATGAGCTTCTCGACCCGCTCGTCGCGGGCCTTGAAAGGGTCCTTGCACAAGACGGTGCGCTGCGCCTGGTCGTTGAGCTTCAGGTGCACCCAGTCGACCGTGAAGTCGCGGCGACGCTCCTTGGCCCGGCGGATGAACTCGCCCCGCAGCCGGGCCCGGGTCGTCTGGGGCGGCTCGTCGATGGCGATGTCGATCTCGGCGTCGGTGCACATCCGCTCGACCATGCCCTTGGACTGCATCAGGTAGTACAGGCCCCGCTCGCGGCTGACGTCGTGGTACTGCAGGTCCATGAGCGCAACCTTGGGATGGGTGAGCGGCAGGTTGTTCTTCTGGCGGTAGCCCTCGATGAGGCGGTGCTTGATGACCCAGTCGCATTCCCGGTCGAGGCCGAACGGGTCCTTGTCGATCTGGGTCAGGCAGTGCTCCCACATGTCGAGCGCTTGGTCCTCCAGCGGCGACAGCCCCTTCTTCTCCTGGTATCTCCGAGCCCGGTTCAGGTACTCGGACTGGATGTCGAACGCGCTGGCCTCACGGCCGTTGGCCAGGCGGACCCGGCGCTTGCAGGTCGTGTCGTGGCTGATCTCACGGATGGCGCGGATGGGGTTCTCGAGGGTCATGTCCCGCAGCACGACCCCGGGATCCTCCAGCATGCGCAACAAAACCGACGTCGCCCCCACCTTCAAGAACGTCGCGTACTCGCTCATATTGGAGTCGCCCACGATCACGTGCAGGCGCCGGTACTTCTCGGCGTCGGCGTGGGGCTCGTCACGGGTATTGATGATCGGCCGGCTGCGGGTGGTCGCCGACGACACACCCTCCCAGATGTGCTCGGCCCGCTGGCTGATGCAGTACATGGCCCCACGGGCGGTCTGCAGCACCTTGCCGGCGCCCGCGTAGATCTGCCGGGACACGAAAAACGGGATCAGCACCTCGGCGTAGTGACCGAAGTCGTCCCGCCGGCTGGTCAGGTAGTTCTCGTGGCAACCGTAGGAGTTGCCTGCGGAGTCGGTGTTGTTCTTGAACAGGAAGATGACACCGCGGATGCCCTCTTCCCGCAGCCGGGCCTCGGCCGACACCACCAGGTGCTCAAGGATCCGCTCGCCCGCCTTGTCGTGCACGACCAGGTCGTGGATGGAATCGCACTCGGGGGTGGCGTACTCGGGGTGGCTGCCCACGTCGAGGTAAAGCCGGGCGCCGTTCTCGAGGAACACATTCGACGACCGGCCCCAGCTCACCACCCGCCGGAACAAATAGCGGGCCACCTCGTCGGGGCTCAGCCGCCGCTGGCCGCGCAGCGTGCAGGTGACGCCGTACTCGTTTTCGAGGCCGAAGATGCGACGGTCCATCAGTCACGCACGCTACCGTGGCTGATGATGCCCCGGGCCGATATGGTCCACCTTCGGACCGTGAACACTGCTTTTCATGCCCAGGTCATCGCGGCTCGCCTGGGCGCCGACGGCATCGTGGCCCAGCTGAGTGGCAGCGTCGACGGCCCGTACCCGATCGGTAACGTGTCGGTCTGGGTGTCGGCCAACGACGCCGATTCTGCCCGCGAGCTCCTGCTCGCCGACGAGGTCGAGGCGGCCTTCGACCTGCCCGACGACGGCGAGCCGTGGGAGGACCGGGGGCGCCGGCCGCTCGTGCTCGGCCTCGACCGCACCCAGCTGCTTGCGGTCTTCGGCATCGCCGTGCTGGTGCTGGCGGCGCTGGCCCGCATCCTTGGCTGAGGGGGCCCCCACCTTCGACCGCGATGCGACCGCCATCGGCAACGACCTCAAGGGTCGAAGCGGTAGCCGGCCCCCCGGACCGTCTTGATCCACCGGGGTTCATCGGGGTCGTCTTCGATGCGTAGGCGCAGTCGGCGGGCGTGCTCGGTCACCGTGCCGGGGCCGTGGGGCTCCGTCGATGCCGGCCACACCGCCTCCAGCAGCTGGTCGCGCGAATAGACCTGACCCGGCGACGACGCCAGAAAAACCAGAAGGTCGTACTCTCGGGGGGGAAGCTCGACCGGCCGCCCCCGCACCGTGACCTGGCGGCTGGCGGGATCGATCTGGAGGTCGCCGAACTCCTGGCGGACGGCCGGGTGACCGTGGTCGGCGCGGCGCAGGACGGCCTCGATCCGCGCCAGCAGCTCCGCCGTCGAGAACGGCTTGACGACATAGTCGTCGGCACCCGACCGCAGGCCGAGCACCCGGTCGCTCTCGCCACTCTTGGCACTCAACAGGATGACGCCGACATCACTCGTGCGGCGCAACTGCGTCAACAGGTCGATCCCGTCCTGTCCCGGCATCATCACATCGAGAAGAAGCAGGTCGGGCCGGTCTTCACCCATCTGGGCCAGGGCGGAGGCGCCATCGGCCGCTTCCGCGATCTCGTAGCCCTCGATCGACAGCAGACGGCGCAACAGGGTGCGGGTCGGCTCGTCGTCGTCCACCACGAGGATGCGCGTCATGCATACGAGGGTAATGCCCGTCTCCTGTCCGGCGGATCACGCCCGAAAAGGGGTGATTCTTCGTGCGGGATATAGGTCGCTTTTTCCTCAACAACGTAAGAACAACGAATACCCAACGGGATTGCTCAAGTGGTCACCGCGCCCCACCGATCCACCTTCCATGGCCGGGAAAACCCAACAACCGGTCAACCCTTCGCTCACCAGCGAAGGCCCCGAAACCACATGGAGGTCACCATCATGCACAAGCTCATCCCCGTCCTCGGACCAATCCTGGCCGCACTCCTCTCCGCCATCCCCGTCGTCGGCCCCATCCTGGCCGCCGTCGTCGCTTGATCCCACGATCACGAGAGAGACGCAGACGCAAGAGAGAAAAACGATGACCCCCGTGGCGACCCGGCAGTGGCCGGGCTCACATGCCGCCACGGGGGCGTCGGTCGCAGCCAGCCTGATCGTTGTCGCGTGCGCCCTGGCCCGACTTCCAGATCACCTCCTCCGAGCGACTGGAATTCGGGCCTGGGTGCCCGCCCTGATCGTCGTAATGGCGTTGGTGAACATTGCCCGGGCCATCGCCCAGGCTCCGTTCACATTTCACCACCGCAGCTCCTCGGCATTTCGTTGGGCCGGCGGGCAGTTGAAGACAGTGGCGGCGACGATCATCGTCGGTGCCGCCCTGACCGTTCCTCTGTATGCGCTGATTCGAGCCACATCGAATTGGTGGCTGTGGGCCTGGACCTTCTTCGCCCTCGTCACCGTGGCGGCGCAGGCAGCGATGCCGGTGATCCTGCGGGTCCAAACCGGGCCCCTCTCCCCTGCCGGCGCCGAACTGGCCGACCAGGTCGCCGCCATCGCCACCCGCGCCGGCGTCAACGTCGGCGCGGTTGTGGTCGCCGACCGGGCCTTCGCCAAAGGCCCCCGTTGCAACGCGTATGTCGTCGGATGGGGCCCGACCCGCCGGGTGGTCCTCGAGTCTGGCATCGCCACCTGGCCGCGGGCACTGCTCGATCAGGTTGTCGCGCACGAGATCGGTCACTGGCGACTCCGCCACACCGCCCGGCGCCTTCCGGTCACCCTCGTCGCCCAGCTGGCCACCTTCGTGCTGGCCGCCGCTGCCCTGTCGTTCCAACCCCTGCTCGATGTGACCGGTCTTGCTGGCGTCGGGGACCCTCGTTCCTACCCGCTCGTGCTGGCGCTGACCGTTGTCCTGGTGCTGCCCGCCCGCTTTGTGCTGGCCGCCAACGACCGGCGCCAGGAGCGCCAGGCCGATGAGTTCGCGCTGAGGTTGCTGGGCGACGCCGGCCATTTCGAGGCCATGCTCGACCGAGCCGCCGACGACGGCGGTGCGCCCCGCGAACTGGCCTGGTGGCGCTACACGACCGCCAGCCATCCACCCATCGCCGAGCGAATCCTGGCCTGCCAGCGCTTTGCCCGAGCCGATCGCATGAGGAGCTTTTCGTGATGCCCAAGGCACCTTTTCCCTCCTGGATGATCGGCGCCGCCATCGCCGTCATCGGAGTCGCCGGCGTGGTCGGCGGCCTGACGATGGCGGGGCGCGACGCGGGAGCTGTGGTCACTGCCTCCGGGCATCCCGCCACCACACGGCCGGCGGTCCCCGCTCATGCCGTGGCCTCGAGCCCGGCGCCGGGCCGCGCCTCGGTCGCCGGGCGGGCGCCTTCGGGTGCTCCGGCGGCAACAGCAGCCGCCCACCAGGCAACGCCAACACCGGCGGCCCGGGCCGCCAAAGCGGCCGCCGGAGCCGCCCTGCCCGCCGCCACCCAGCCGGCACCAGTCCCCGTCGGGGTCGCCCCGGCCGCGCCGGGGACCTACCGCTACCACCAGGCAGGCACGCTGCCCGGCACGCCGGCAGTCGGCACACTCGTTGTGACGCCGGCGTCAGCTTCGGGCACCCAAACCTGGACGCGGGTGGTGGGAGCGACGGTGGCGCCGGCCAGCACCGTGATGTTGTTCAACGCCCACGGCGCCTTCATGGCGGCGCCCGCGGGATCGGTATCGGGTGCCCAGGCGACGTGCTCATTCGCCAGCCCGCTGCCCTGGCCGGTGTTTCCGACCACCGTCGGTGGCACCGCCTCGGGCCACGCCACCTGCAGCGGCGGCATCAGCGCCTACAACGTGACCGAGCAGGTCCAGGGCACCGCCACCCTGCCGCTTGACGGCACCTCGGTGACGACGACATTCGTGGTGAGCACCGTCGTCATCACCGGCACCGTCAACGGTGGGCCCCTGCGGGTGTCTCTCACCGAAACCGACTGGTACGCCGCCACCCTCCGGGTCCCGGTCCAGACCAAGACCCATGTGGCGGGCAGCGTGATGGGCCTGTCGGTCACGACCGACCGCACCGACACCCTCATCTCCTCCACCCCGTCGTGAGCGGGGCGCCGGCGGACCGCGGCCGCGCTCAGACGAGACCGAGGGCGGAGCGGACCGCGTCGAGGGGCTGATCGATCCAGGACAGGTAGTTCTCCGTCGTCATGAACGAGCGGGTGAACATACGGTCGATGTACAAGATGCCGTTGAGGTGGTCGACCTCGTGCTGGACGATGCGGGCGTGCCACCCCGAGACCACCGCTTCGTGGCGCTCGCCGGCCGGGTCGAGCCACCGGACCTCGACCGTGCGGGCCCGCTCCACCAGGGCGCAGTACCCATCGACGCTGAGGCAGCCCTCGAAGAAGGTGCGGCGCTCGTCGCCTAACACCTCGACCTCGGGGTTGATGAGGACATAGGGCTCGACCGGCGCCCGTTCCCGGTCGGCCAGCCGCTCGGGTGCCACCAGGGCCAGGTTTTCTGCCGGGTCCTGGATCAGGACCACCCGCCGCCCCACCCCGATCTGAGGCGCCGCCAAGCCGACTCCGGGCGCTTCCACGAGGCCGGCGCGCAAGGCGGCGATCAGCTCGTCGAGCTCGGGCGATCCGATCGCTCGGGCGTCGACGGGGCGCGCCGGGCGGCGCAGGACCTGGGCCCCGGCTTGGACGATCGCCATGGCGTTACCAGCAGCCGGAGAGGCTCAGGTTGCGGTCTCGCCCGGGGCCAGCTCGCCGCCGGCGCCGGGGCCGGTGGTGGTCGGCTCATCTGACACCGAGTCGGGATCGAGGCCGAGCAGCGAGGCGGTCTCGGAGTCCTCGACGCGGCGGAAGGCCCGGCGATTCTCCGAGCGCGCCAGGATCGCGACCTCGAGGTCGGGGACCGCCAGCGGCTTGTCGGGGCTGCCCAGGGCGCCGGATGTCGCCTTGAGGGCCTCGGCCAGTGACCAGCCCGGATGGAAGACGAGGGCCATGCGGCTGGTGATGGCATCCGAATCCCCGCCGAGCACCGAGAACCGGTCCTCGTCGACCACCGATCCGTCATACAGGATGTGGAACATCTGGTCGCCGGAGGGCTCCACTCCGACCTCGGCGACGAGGATCTCCACCTCGAGGGGCTTCATGTCGTGGGTGAAGACGTTGCCGATGTGCTGGGCGTACAGGTTGGCCAGCGATCGGGCGTCGACGTCCTCCCGACTGAACTGGAAGCCCTTGATGTCGGCGTACTGCACTCCGGAGCGGCGCAGCGTGTCGAACTCGTTGTACCGGCCCACGCCCGCGAAGGCGATGCGGTCGTAGATCTCGCTGACCTTGTGGAGGGTCTTGGAGGTGTTCTCGGCGCAGAGGAGGATGCCGTCGGCGTAGACGGTGGCCACGAGCGGGCGGCCCCGGGCGATGTTCTTCCGGGCGAAATCCGCCTTGTCCTTCATGAACTGTTCGGGCGCTACGTAAAAAGGCATGCTCATGAGAACAACACCCGCCCTTCAATGCCCGCCAGCAAGTAGCGGCCATGACGCCCGAGCCTCACAGCGACAAACCCTTCTGGGTCTTGCCGGCGATGACGGCGGCGAAGCGCTCGGCCACCTCGGAATCCATCAGCCGCTCGTAGCCGGCGGCGGTGATGGTGGCGACGGTCGGGTAGATCCCCCGCACCGGGTCGGGACCACCGGTGGCCGAGTCCTCGTCGGCGGCCTCGTACAGCGCCTGCACGGCCAACTCTACGGCCGAGGCCCGGTCCATGCCCTCGTGCCACCCGAGCTTGATGGTGGTGCGGGCGTCGCGGCCGCCGGAACCGTCGGCATGGAACTCGGGTTCCTCGTAGCGTCCGCCGGTCGGGTCGAAGGTGTAGATCCGGCCCCGGCGCTGGCGGGTGTCGTAACCGGCGAAAAGTGGCTGGACGACGAAGCCCTGCATGGCCATGCCCAAGTTGGCCTTCAGCAGCTGCGAAAGCTGGTTGGCCTTACCCTCGAGGCTGACGAGTGACCCCTCGACCTTCTCGTAGTGCTCAAGCTGGAGCTGGAAGACCCGCACCATCTCCATGCCGAAGCCGGCTGAGCCGGCGAAGGCGACGCCGCTGTGGCGGTCGGCGGGCTGGACCTTCTCCATACCCCGGTGTGCGATCGACGACCCCGCCGTGGCCCGGCGGTCGCCGGCCATGACCACTCCGTCGACATACCGGATGGCCGCGATGGTCGTGCCGTGCATCAGCTCAAAGCCGAGTTTTTCCGGGGTGATCACCATCGGAAACGGATCCTGGCCCAACTTGCGGAGCAAGTTGAGGAAGTCAGGACCGGGGTCATCCTCGGGGCGAAACAAGGGAAGAGGCATACCGAAGGTGCACCCTACCGCTGTTGGACCGTCAACTTGCCAGCCCAACCGGCGGTCCTACTGGCCGCCTTTCTGGACATAAGCCCGCACGAACTCCTCGGCGTTCTCGTCGAGCACCTCGTCGATTTCGTCCAAAAGCTCGTCCAACTCCGCCTTTAGCTTGTCCCCTTTTTCAGTCGACGCCGGGGCGGCCTCTTCGGTCTCGGTTTCGGTCCTGCTCGGGGTCTGCTTCTTGATCTGCTCTCGTTCAGCCATTGCCACACTCCATCTATGTGCCGAGCCGAGCCAGAAGCTCGGCGGGGCTCTCGCAGCCCTTTAAGAGGGCATCGACATGTGCTGCTGTTCCTCTGAGTGGTTCCATCATGGGCACCCTCCGCAGCGGATCGCTCCCGAGATCGAACACCAACGAGTCCCAGTTGGCCGCGGCCACCTGGGACCCCCATCGCTGAAGGCATTTTCCCCGGAAATAGGCACGGGTCGTCGTCGGGGGCTCGGTGATTGCTTCTTGAACCGATTCCTCGCTCAGCAACCGCTCCATTCCCAACCGCTCGTACAACGACTTCTCCGGCCGGACATCGTGGTATTGCAGGTCCATGGCGGCCAGCTTGGGGTCCCGCCAGGACAGCCGGTGGCGCTCGCGGTACCCGTTGATCACGCGGTACTTGGCCACCCAGTCGAGCGTCGTTGCCAGTGACATGGGGTCGGACTCGAGCGCACTGAGGACGTATTCCCATCGGCGCAGGATGTCCCCGCCGATCTCGGCGCCACCCACCGAGTCCAATCCGACGGACTCTGCGTACTTCCGGGCCAGGTCGAGGTGCTCCCACTGAATCTCGATGGCGGTCATCGTCCGGCCATCGGCCATCTCCAGGGCCCGGGTCAGCGAAAGGTCGTACGACACCCGGCGCATCGAGATGACGGGGTCGGCCAGGGTGAGGTCCCGGTCGCCGGCTCGCGCGAACCAGTCGTCCTCGATCATCGCCAGCACCACCGCGGTGGTGCCGACCTTCAAGAACGTCGACACTTCGGAGAGGTTGGCGTCGCCGACGATCACATGCAGGCGCCGGTACTTCTGGGCGTCGCAATGGGGCTCGTCGCGGGTGTTGACGATCGGGCGCTTGAGGGTCGTCTCGAGGCCAACCTCCTCTTCGAAGAAGTCGGCTCGCTGCGTCAGCTGGAACGTAACCTCCATGCCGAGGGTCGACGCCGCCTCGGTGCCGACCTTCCCCGCGCCGGTGAACACCTGGCGGGAAACGAAGTGAGGAATGACTCGCTGCACGATCCGGGAAAACGGCACGCTGCGATCCATGAGGTAGTTCTCGTGGGTGCCGTAGGAGTTTCCCTT
This sequence comes from uncultured Actinomycetota bacterium, assembly GCA_963851105.1. Classification (GTDB taxonomy): domain Bacteria; phylum Actinomycetota; class Acidimicrobiia; order Acidimicrobiales; family Palsa-688; genus DATARN01. The sequence continues at coordinate 492,058 of CAWKNP010000002.1, read as the reverse complement.
GCCGTCGGAGTTGTTTTTCAGCACCACCAGGCTCTGGCCGGGAGGCAGCGATCGACCGGCGGCCACGATCGACCGGGCCAGGATCCGCTCGCCCGCCTTGTCGAAGCGCACCACGTCCAGAGCGTTGGCGCACTCGGGCGTGGAGTACTCGGGGTGGGCGTGGTCGACGTAGTAGCGAGCGCCGTTGGTGAGCACCGCGTTGACCAGGTGGGTCTCGACCTCGGGGGGCATGGAGCCTTCGCGGGCGAAGCCCCGGGCGTCCTTGCCCGGCGTCTCATCCTCGAAGTCCCACGCCACGCGCCGCGCCATCTCGGCCACATAGGCGTTGATCAGCGTCGAGGAAGCCGCGATCGGGTTGGGATCAGACGCTCCCCGGATGATGATCCCGTACTCGGTTTCCAACCCGAGCACCTTGACGATGGCCACAGAGCCGACCTTAACCGCAGTCCGGAAGGAAACGGGAGACGGCACCGGGAGTGGCCCGGAACCGGGCCACCCTTTTTCCAGCCCTGCCGTTACAGGTACTGGCCGGTCGCGACTCGCTCAATTGCCCTGCCACCGGTTGTCTCCTTACCCTCGGAGACCAGGGTCCGCACGTAGACGATCCGCTCGCCCTTCTTGCCCGAGATCTTGGCCCAGTCGTCAGGGTTGGTCGTGTTGGGCAGGTCCTCGTGCTCCTTGTACTCCTGCTTGATCGACGCCAGCATGTCCTCGGTCCTGATGCCCCGGCCCAAGCCCGCGATGACGCGCTTGATGGAGAGCTTCTTGGCCCGGCGGACGATGTTCTCGATCATGGCGCCCGAGGAGAAGTCCTTGAAGTACATGACTTCCTTGTCGCCGTTTTGGTACGTGACCTCGAGGAAACGGTTGTCCTCGTCGTCGCGGTACATCTCGGCCACGGTGTGCTCGATCATCACCCGGACGCACTTCTCCCGGTCGCCACCGCCCAGGCTGGCGATCTCGGCCTCGTCGAGGGGGAGATCGGCGGTCAGGTAGCGGGAGAAGATCTGGGCCGCGGCCTCGGAGTTGGGGCGCTCGATCTTGATCTTCACGTCGAGGCGACCAGGGCGCAGGATGGCAGGGTCGATCAGGTCCTCGCGGTTGGAGGCGCCGATCACGATGACGTTCTTCAAAGTCTCGACGCCGTCGATCTCCGCCAGCAGCTGGGGCACGATCGTCGATTCCATGTCCGAGGAGATGCCGGTGCCGCGGGTACGGAACAGGGAGTCCATCTCGTCGAAGAAGACGATGACGGGGAAACCCTCCTCGCTCTTTTCCCTGGCCCGCTGGAAGACCAGCCGGATCTGGCGCTCGGTCTCGCCGACGTACTTGTTGAGCAGCTCGGGACCTTTGATGTTGAGGAAGTACGACCGGGCATTGTCGTCGCCGGTCACCTCGGCCACCTTCTTGGCGAGGGAGTTGGCCACCGCCTTGGCGATGAGGGTCTTGCCGCAGCCGGGGGGCCCGTAGAGCAGGATCCCCTTGGGCGCCGGCAGCTTGTGCTCGAGGAACAGGTCCCGGTGCAAGAAGGGCAGCTCGACGGCGTCGGTGATGGCTTCGATCTGGCTGTCGAGGCCGCCGACGTCGGCATAGGAGATGTCGGGCACCTCTTCGAGGACGAGCTCTTCGACCTCGGGGCGGGGCAGCTTCTCGAGGAGCAGGCCTGTGCGGCCGTCCATCAGGATGCTGTCGCCGGCGCGCAGCTTCTCGGCGCGCAGCGTCTCGGCGATCTCGACGACGCGCTCCTCGTCGGCGCGGCCCACGATGATGGCGCGGATGCCGCCCTCCAGGACCTCCTTCATGGTGACGACCTCGCCGGATGTCTCGCTTCCCCGGGCCATGACCACGTTGAGCGACTCGTTGAGGACCACTTCCTGGCCCCGTTGGAGCTTGCTGTCGGCGAGCTCGGGATGCAGGGCGACGCGCATCTTGCGGCCGCCGGCGAACACGTCGATGCTGCCGTCGTCGTTGGTGCCCAGGTAGGTCCCGTAGGCCGACGGCGGCTGGGTCAGCTTGTCGACCTCTTCGCGCAGGGAGGCGATGTGCTCGCGCGCCTCGCGCAAGGTGTAGGTGAGCTTCTCGTTCTGGCTGATGGCCTGCTGGAGCTGGCCCTTGGTCTCCAGCAGTTTCTCCTCGAGGGTGCGGACGCGCTTCGGCCCATCCTGCAGGCGCTTGCGGAGGGTACCGACCTCTTCTTCCAGCGTTGTGACCTGATCACGCAACTCCACCGCCTCCCGTTGGTAGGTGGCGAGTTGCGACGCAATATCTTCGGGGTTGGCCAACCGGACCACACCTTCTCTCTAAGAACGGCTCGGTCTCACTAAGAACGCTTCGACAAGGCTCTTCTCAGGGCCACTATCTCAGCCGACCATACCCCGTCATTTCACCGAAGCGGCGGACATTGCCACCGGTTTTCCCGGCGAAGTCCGTGAAAATTGACAGCACGGGGTATGATAGGTACGTTCACGTTGGCACCCCCTCTGATCCGCCAGAGGCTTGAGTCGAGAGGCAATGGAGCGCATGAAGGTCTGGATCGATCAGGATCTTTGCACGGGCGACGGGCTGTGCGAGGAGATCGCCCCCGCCGTGTTCACGCTGCTTGATGACGGCTTGGCTTACGTCAAGGAGGGAAGCAAGGTCTTCGCCGACCCGGGGGGCGCCGAAGGGCTGGCCAGCTTCCCCGACAACCTTGCCGATGCCGTGATCGAATCAGCCGAGGAATGCCCGGGAGAGTGCATCTTCATCGAGATCGAGTAAACCCGCCGCCCGGAACGATCCGGGGAGGGTGTCGCGACCGTAGTAGCAGTGACGGATGACGATTCGACTCATGGAGGTTGGGGATGCGGTTCTCACGCGCCGGCGCAGTTGCGGCGGCTCTTCTCTTGACACTGGGCGCGGGCGCCTGTAGCAGTAAGAGCAGCACGGCATCGACGGCGACGTCGACAACTGCGCCCGCGGGGTCAGGCACGACCGCGGCGGGCGCGCCTTCGACCGTTGCCCCGGCGGCGGGCGGCACCACGATCGCCATCCAGAACTTCAAGTTCAACCCCGATCCCTCGACGTTCAAGGTGGGCGACACCGTTACCGTCTCGAACAAGGACGGCACCGATCATTCGCTGACCGCCAACGATGGTTCGTTCGACACCGGCGTCTTCTCCAGCGGCTCGAAGACCATCACCTTGAGCAAGGCCGGCTCGTTCTCGATCCACTGCCGGATCCACAACTTCATGACCGGCACCATCATCGTCAAGTAGTCCGCGGCGCGGCGCGGCGGCGCCGCAGCGCCCGCAACGAGCGGGCGGCATGCCAAAGTGCTGCGAAACGACGTACTACCGTCGTTTCACAGCACTTTGGGCCGGCGGGTGCCAGCTACAGGTAGTTCACGATCATCCCCAAGTCGGGGATGCGCATCATTGACGACGGTCCGAGGACCCGCCGGGCGGCAGCGGCGGCGTCGCTACCCTCGATCATCATGATCCGCGCCAGGTTGCCGACCACGGCAGGACCGGCGAAGGAGGTCCCGCTCCACACCGCCCAACCGTCGAAGTCGTCGGGATCGAAACCGGAGGCGTCGTTCTCGGCCGGTCCGTTGAACTTGGTGAAGAACGTGCTGACGATGTTGGCGCCCGGGGCGCAGGCACTGACCCAGGGGCCCCAGTTCGTGAACGGTGCCGGACCGTAGGGCCCGATGGCTGCGACGCCGATGACTCCCTCGGTGGCCGCCGGATACTGCGGCCGTGAAGTGGCGTCGTTGCCGGCCGACGAGACGACGACGGCCCCCGTGGCGATGACCCGGCGGATGGCCCAGGCCATGCAGAAGGGCCGGTCGAGGACGTAGGCGCCAAACGACAGGTTGAGGATGGTTCGTTCCGCCTCCAACAGCGGCAGGGCCTCGAGGCAGTCGACGATCGTCCATTCGTCGCCGTCGCCGAACGTCGAGAGCACCCGATGGTGGGTGATCTCGCAACCAGACGCGATCTGGGCGATGACCCCGGAGATGAAGGTGCCGTGGCCCGCACAGGGATCCAGGTAGCCGTCCTGGTCCTCATCGGGCCGGTCGGTGTCGTGACTGGTCGCTGCGGTGACCGCCCCCATCTCAAGTGCTCGGGGCAGGTGCCCGGCCTCGGCCAGGCCGGTGTCGAGCACGATCACATGGGGGCTGGCGGCCGTCTTGGCATGGTGGATCCGGCGGGCCAAAGCCGCCATGCGTGCGTGCTCAGGCACCGGGAGGGCGCTGCTGCGCGGCGGTGGCGGGTACGGGTTGATGAAGGGTTGGTCGCTGTACGCGGGGTGGCTGTACGCGGGAGGGCCGTATCCGGCGTCGCCATAGCCGGGCTCGTTGCAGCCACATCCCCCGGCGGGATTGCCCACCGCGGGATTACCGACGGCCGGGTTGCCGACCGCGGGGTTGCCCACGGCGGGGTTGCCGACGGCCGGGTTGCCGACGGCGGGGTTGCCCCGGACCCGGTGCGGCGGCTTGTTGCCGACCGCAGGGTTCCCGTGGAGGGAATGGCTGAAGTACACGTGGTTGGGCTGGGAGACGATGCCCGCGATGTGGAGCTCTTCGATGAGGCCCATGGGGTCGGCGACGTTGACCAGCCGGCTGAAAGGCCCGATGGTGCCTGCGATCTCGACGGCGGGCCCGTCGTCGGGCTGCACGCCCCGCGCGATGACGAGGGCGGCCTCGCCCTGGGCGGTGATGACCTCGCGGGGTCGGAAGGCGATGGGCATGCCGTCGCGATCGGTGGAGAACTCGACTCGGTCGGGCCACGGTCCGCGAGGGATGGGCCGCGGCGGGCGGTCGCCGCCCCCGGCGCCCCCGCCCCCGGCGCCGCGACCGCCCCGACCGCCCCGACCGCCCCGCCCGCCGCCCTCGACGGGCTCGACGGGCTCGACGGGCTCGACGGGCTTGACGCCCCCGACAGGCCCGACAGGCTCGACAGGCTCGGCGGAGGAGGGTGGTCTCGAAGGGGTCGGCTGGGGCACATCGGACGCGGGGACCGACAATGACGGCGCCGCTTCCCCTTGTGGTTGGCGCTCCTGGTAGCTCATGGGACTCGTTCCCTCCTGGTCACGGTGTGATGAGTCCCGGCAAGTCGCCGAGATACACAAATGTGTACGATCCGCGCAAGGTGCTTCCCACTGATGCTCTCACGAGACTGAGGGAGTTGGCGGAACAACGGCATCGAGATCCCGTTGTCAGCCTTCGAGGTGCCGGGGAAATCCTGGCGGCGGGGCCGGATCGAGAGGTCGCGGCGCGGGCGTGGCAGGTGGTGGGCCTCGCCCAGCATGAGCTCGGTCGCTTTACCGAAGCGGTGGCCAGCTTCCGCCACGCCATCTCCGTTGCCAGCGCAGGCGGCCACGAGCACAGCGATGAGGAGGCCACGGCCCGAGCCAACCTGGCGCCCTCGCTTGTCGCCCTCGGAGACACCGCCGGGGCCGAGGAGCAGATCGCCCTGGCGTGGGCACGATCGTCGCTCGCCAGCCGGGGGATCGTGTCCCTGCGCCAGGGCATCGTGTTCCACCGCACCGGCCGCAACAACGAGGCCCTGGCCGCCTACCAGCGTGCCCTGCGCTGGTTCGAGGAGACTGACGACCAGTCCTACATCGCGTTGGCTCGCCTGAACCTGGGGATCATCAATACCTACCGGGGCAACCATGCCGCTGCAGTGGACGATCTAGCGATCGTCGTCGAGATCTCCCGCCGGCGCGATCTTCCGGTCCTCGAGGCAATGGCGACGCACAACATGGGGTACGCCCTCGGCCGCCTCGGCAAGTTGCCCGACGCCATGGCCACTTTCGCCCGGGCAAAGGAGGCCTACGCGGCGCTGGGCCACAAGGAACGGCTCCTCGCCGTCTTGGAGGCCGAGCACGGCGAGATCCTGATGCTGGCGGGCCTCGTCGCCGAAGCTCGGGCCGCGGCGCAGTCGGCGCTCGAAACCCTCCTCGAGGTGGGAGACCTGGCGGAGCTGATGGAATGCCGCCTCCTCCTGGCCCGCACTCATCTGGCCGCGGGCGACTACCTGGCCGCGGCCTCCGAAGCCGCCCGGGCGGTCAAGGGATTCCGGGCGGCGTCGCGGTTGCCCTTCGCAGCGATGGCCCGCTACGTCGGCATCCAGGCGGAAATGCTGGAGATGCAGGACCAGACGACGACGCCTCCCGGTTTGCTCCGGCGCTGCCGCGCCATCGCGGCGGAGCTGGAAAGCGAGGGCTGGCCGGTCGAGGCAGTCCATGTCCACACCTTCGCCGGTCGCGTGGCCCTGGCCCTCGGGCACCCCGTGGTCGCCCGCACCGAGCTGGCCCGAGCAGCTGCCGCCCGGACCCGGGGCACCGCCGACCTGCGGGCCCAGGCATGGCACGCCAATGCCCTGCTCCACCTGGCCGAGGGCAACCGGGCCGGCGCCAAGCGGGCGTTGAGCCGGGGCATGGCGGTGGTGGACGAATACCGCGCCTCGCTCGGGGCGACCGAACTACGGGTCTATGCCGCCAGTCACGGCGCCGAGCTGGCCCGCCTCGGTACCCGCCTGGCGGTCGAGGATCGCCGCGCCGTCGACGTGCTGCGCTGGGCGGAACGGTGGCGCGCCGGCGCCCTCCGCCGGCCCCCCGTCCGTCCGCCCGACGACGAAGCGCTGGCCCGCGACCTGACCGAGCTGCGCCAGGCCCAAGCCGATCTGCGCGAGGCCCGGCTGAGCCCGGTCGCCGCCAGCCGCAGCGACGACGCCCACGTGCCGGCGCCCGTCGGTCCCCTCGTGGCCCGGGTCACCGAACTCGAGCGGTCGGTGCGCAACCGCACCCTGCTGGCGAAAGATGACGCCCTCGCGACCGGGCGTATCGACGTCGCTGCCCTCCGTCACGCCGTCGGGCGCCGATGGCTGATCGAGTTCGTCGCCGTCTGGGGTGAGTTGCACGCCGTGACGGTCACCGCGGATCGGGTCCGCCTCCATGACCTGGGACCGACGGACCAGTTCGCCGAAGAGCGGGCGTACCTGCTGTTCGCCGCCCGGCGGGCGCTCACCACCGCAGACCGCAGAGCTGCGGCCGCCGCCCTGGCCGCCAGCGCGGCGCGGCTCGACAACCTGCTCCTCGCACCGCTCGGGCTCCCCCCCGGCGTGGCGACCATCGTCGTGCCGACGGGGATCTTGCACGGGTTGCCGTGGGCGACCCTGCCCGGCCTGGCGGGCCGCGAGACCATCATCGCCCCCTCCGCCGTCGCCTGGTTGGAAGGAGCCTGCCGGCGCCCGGCCATCGGGCGCCACGGTCCCGGCAACGTCGTCCTCATCGCCGGCCCCGAGCTACCGGGCGCCCTGGCAGAGGTGCAGCGCCTGGGGGCGCTGTACTCCCGCCGCCCGACGGGGACCACCGAGTTGATCACCGGCGCCGACGCCACCGCCGACGTCGTCCTTGCCGCCCTGGCGGGCGCCGACGTGGTCCACCTGGCCGCCCATGGGAGCTTCCGGGCCGACAGCCCGCTGTTTTCGTCGGTCCTTCTCGCCGACGGGCCGCTCACCGTCTACGAGTTGGAACGCGTCGGCCGCGCCCCTCGCACCGTCGTTCTGGCGTCGTGCGACGCCGCCGTCAGCGCGGTGCGCCTCGGCGACGAACTGCTCGGGACGGCCTCCGCGTTGATCGGACTCGGCGTGGGCGCCGTCGTGGCTCCCGTGATGCCGATCCCCGACGGTGCCACCACGGAGTTCATGGTCGCCCTGCATCGCCACCTCCTCGCCGGCGACTCGGCGGCGGCCGCCCTGGCCCACGCCGGTCAGGGATACGACCACCCGGTGGCGGCCACCTTTGTGTGCATCGGCTGCGACGAAGGTGCTTCGGCCGGCGCTACCGGGTGATCCAGGGGGTGATGACCGCGCTGTCGTGGACATGGATCCGCAACCGGCACGGCCCCGGACCTGATGCGAGATGGAACCGCCCGAGGTCGTCGCTGGTGGTGGTCGCCGAGCCGCTGGTCGTCTCGAGGTCCACTGGCGCCGAGATGGGAGGGGTGATGACCCCGACGATCGTGCTGCCGTCGCCTTGAAACTCGAGATCGATGCCGACCTGCGGGGTGGCGAACGACACGATCCGGTCGGGCTGTTCCCCTGAGCGCGCCATGGTCAGGTCGTGGCGGAAGAGCAGGGCCTCCTCGTCGAGTCGGCTGTCGGCGACGAAGATGGCCAGTTCGGCGTCGATGTCCTGCAACCGGGCGACCGCCTTGGCAGCCGCCGCCGCCGCGGGGGGAACCGGATCCGCCTCGTCGATCGCCTCGGACAACAAGGAAAGCAGTACCTCGTCGTTGTTCAGGTCAAAGTGCGTCACCGATGGCCTCCTTCGAGGAATGGTCGAAGCTGGGGCGTGTTGCGGAGCCGGTCGAGGCAACGCTGGCGGGTGGGACCGATACTGCCGTGGGGCATACCGAGGATCTCGCTGATCTCCTCGTAGGAGACCGGGGGGACGGCGGTCAGGAGCCGGAGCAGCTCCTGGCAATTGTCAGGCAGGACTCGGAATGCCAGCTGCAAGGCGGTGCCAAGTTCCTTGTCAAGCAGCGCTGCGTCGGTGGGGGGATCAGAGTCCTCCTGATCGGCGAGCTCGTCGGAGACGACGACCCGGCCCCGGACCCGCAGCAGGGTCTTGGCCTCGTTGCGGGCGGTGGTGGCGATCCATCCGGGGAGGCGCTCAGGATCGCGGATCTTGTCCCGCTCGATCTGCTCGAACATCCGGCAAAATGCCCCCGCGAACACGTCCTGGCGGTCCTCCCGGGAGAGCCCAAATCCCGCGATCGTGTGCCAGACCAGCCGTTGCAGCGCTTCCACAAGACCGTCCTTGGCCGCTCCGTCGCCGTCGCGAGCCAGCTTCACCAGCTCGGTGAAGTCAGGCCGAGGCGGGCGATCTCCGGAGTCCTCAGCGAGCACCGGCATCAGGCGAAGCGTAGTGAATTCCGGCCACCGCATCGCCGGCCTCGGTGGCGGCATGTGGTCCCGGGCGGTCGACATGGTTGAATGACGCCGCCCACGGCCCGTCGATACATCCGATCGAACCTTTTCCCAAAAGAATTTGACAACGATGATCGAATGCGCTGCCAGTCGTGGTTGCTCTCGATCATCCCTTGCGGTTCAGCTGAGGCACGGCCCCGTGCTCACGGCCGCCCCCATGGGTTGGCGCAGGACGCCATCGAGCTCGCTGCTGGCCAGGGCGTAGGCGGTCGTCGGCCGGTCGGGGGCAATGGCGAAAGCCACGCCGAGGACGGCACCGTCGTGGTTGACCAGCGGGGCACCGGAATCGCCGGGATGCAGGACGCTCGAGAGGATGTAGACGTCGCGGCTGATCTGGTGGCTGTCGTAGAGATCCCGCCCGACCGCGGTCACGTTCTGGGCGATGAGGGCGGGGGCCAGCGCCAGCTTGTCCTGCCCGTTGGGGTGCCCGTAGACGGCCCCTGTTTCCCCGACGGTGCCCACCGCCCGCGGCAGCGGGGTCTCCCCGAGGCCGCTGACCCGTAGCAGGGCCAGGTCGCGGTTGGGGTCGAACACCACGACCACGGCCGGCAGTTGCGACCCGTCGGGGCGCACGACCTTGGTGCGACCCCGCCCCTCGCCCGCCACCACATGAGCGTTGGTGGCGATCAGGTCGTTGGCGACCGCGAATCCCGAGCCGTCCAAAATCCGGTTGCACGCCTCGCCTTCCACCTTCACCGTGGCGGCCTGCACCCGAGCATCGACGGCGGCACTGATTCCCGCCGACGCCGGCGGGGCCCCGAGCGCCTCGGCGGGATGCAGCGCGTTGAAAACCTGGGGGAAGGCGTCCTGGCCCACGAGGCGGCGCAAGACCTGGAGCGCGTCAGGGGCCCGGGGAAAATGGGAGTCGACCCACCCGCTGATCGACGAGGACCGAGCGGCGCGTGCCGGCCATCCGGGGACGGCGGCGATCGACGGCAAGAGCAGCCACAACGCCACCACGACGCCGAGGGCGCCCACCCCGGCGCCGATACCGCGGTCGACCTCGCGAATGGGGCCGATCGGCAGGGCGCGGTGGAGCTGGGCGCCGAAGAGAAGTCCCAGCGCCTGGCCGGTCAGGGCCCCTCCGATCAACACGAGGAAGGCGACGAGCAGCCGGGTCGACGGATCGGCCAGGTTGAGCCAGCGGACGATCGGCGGCAAGAACCGGGCGCCCGCATACAGCCCCAGCGCCAACCCGATCCACGAGACGGCGCGAGCAAGAAAACCGAGCCGGTACCCCCCCACTGCCGCCGCCACTGCCACCGCCACGATGACCACATCGAGCACGTTCATCGCCCGGCGGTGCCCTCTCCGACCTTTTTGCCCGCCAGCAGCCGGGCGACGGTCAAGAAGCCGGTGTGGCCCACCATCCGGTGGTCGGGCCGAACCGAGGGACCTTCGATGTGCCAGCTGCGCTGCAGGACTTCCACCGTCTCGGCCATGCCGAGGCCGCTGTGGTCGATGGCGTCGCGCAGCTGGGCCACCTGCCCGATGGTCGGCAGGTAGGACAGAAGGATCCCGCCGGGGCGCAAAGCCGTTTCCGCGTGCTTGACCACCCGCCACGGCTCGGGCAGGTCGAGGACCATCCGGTCGAGGCCCACCTCGTCGATGCCGTCGTACACGTCACGCAGCTCGACCCGGTAGCGGCTGAGCACGCCTTCGCCGAGAAAGCCCATCACGTTGATCCGGGCGCGGTTGGCGAAGTCCTCCCGCAGCTCGTAGCCGACGACGTCGGCGCCCGCTCGCAGCAATGTCATCGACAGTGCACCGCTGCCGACGCCGGCCTCGAGCACCCGCGCCCCGGGGAAGATGTCGGCGAGGATCAAGATGGGTCCCAGGTCCTTGGGATAGATCACCTGGGCGCCCCGAGGCATCTTGAGGATGACCTCGGCCAGCGTGGGTCGCACCGCGGTGAAGGTCCCGCCGCGGGTGGAGCGCACCGCCACGCCCTCGCTGCGACCGATCAGATCGTTGTGAAAAACCGGGCCCGAGTGGGTGTGGAACTCGCCGCCCACCGCGAGGGTGATCAGGTAACGGCGGCCTTTGGAGTCGAGCAGCATGACCCGGTCACCGACGACGAACGGCCGGTGATCGCTGCGGTTGCCGCCAGGGTCACCGCTTTCGCCTGTCGGCTCGCTCACGCGCTGCCTTTGGATTCGCTCGCCCGCGCCACCAGCTTGCAGAACGCGCAGAACTCACCGGTCGTCGGCGATGCGCATCCGGCACAGGGCCGCAACCCCTCGCGTTCGGTTTCGGCGACTCCCGCCAGGAGCGGGGCCACCCGATCCAAGAAGCCGAAGTAGAACGTCGCCTTGGCACCGGGCGACTGGACCTCGATCTCGTTGAGGGCGTCCTTGTAGCCGAGGTGCTTGTTGCCCACCGCCATAGGGCACTCCTCGACGATGTAGTCGATGCCGGTCATGATGCAGTAGGCCGCGGTCTCGCGCTCGCCGACGCGGATCAACGGCTTGACCTTGCGGGCGAAGCCGTCGGTCTCGGCCAGGACCGGTGCCTGACGACCCAGATACGCGGTCTCCCAGCGCAGCACGTTCCCGAACAACACTGCCGCCTCGTCGTCGAGGTTGTGGCCGGTGGCGACGACGTCATAGCCCCGTGACACCGCTTCGGTGTTGAACAGATGCCGTTTTGACAGGCCGCAGGCCGAGCACGGCACCCGTTTGGCGGCGCGCGCCCCGCTCGGGATGTCGAAGCCGAACTCGCTCGGGATGTCGACCTCGATCAACGTCGCCCCTCGCCGCTCGGCGTACGCCCGGGCAAAAGTGCCCGACGACTGGCTGTACCCGCCGATCCCGAGTCCCAGATACAAGCCGTCGACGTGGTAGCCCAGGTCGAGCAGCACATCCCACAGGGCCAGCGAGTCTTTCCCCCCGGACACGGCCACGAGGATCCGGTGCTCGGGGCCGAACATTGAGAAGTCGTCGATGGCCCGGGTCACCTGGTCCCGGAAGTGCTTGAGAAAATGGGGCTGGCAGAACCCGGCGTTGTGGCGCCGCAGCTCGATGACCGCCGGGCCCCGGCACACCCGGCACCGCATCAGCCGCAGCCGCCGGAGATCACGGGGCGGATCTCAACGGCAGCCCCGTCGTCGCACAGCACGGCGTCGCCCGTCACCAAGGTGTCACCCACGATGACGAGGACCGACTCCCGGTTGATGCCCAGCTGGTCGAGGAGGGCACGGACCCGCACCGGCGTCGCCACCTCCACTTCGCGGCGGGGATTGCGGAGAACGACCTTCACCACTCCATTCTCACAAACGGGGCTCATGGGTGATGACGACCCGCTCACCGGGCTGCAGCACTTCGCGGTACACGACCGACTCCTCTTTGGCCAGGGCGCGCAGCATCATCCGCACCATCAGCGCGGCGGCGCCGGCGTACAACCACCCGCGGTTGCCCTCGAGGACGCCACTGCGCCATCCCCGTCGCAGGGCCAACCGTAGGAGCCAGTTCATACCCGTCGGATCTCGACGACCGTCGTCTTCTTTTTTCCCTTCCTGCGACCCAGGAAGTACGCCAGCAGGATGAGGAGGATGACGCCGCCGATAGCCGCCGCCTCCACGATCGGTTTGGCCTGCGATGCCGTCTCGTCGACGTCGCCCTTGATGTCGCGCAGCTTTGCCTCGATGTCGGCCTTGGTGACCGGCGGTTTCGTGGCCCGCGACTTCTTGTCCTTCGCCATCAGCGCTCCTGACTCCCCGGCCCGTGGGAGATCCGGCGCACCATCAGTGCGATCACGGCGCCCAAGAACACCACAACGACGAAGTACGGCACCCACGACCAATTGCCCGCCAGGCGGTGTCCTGCCTCAGTCTGGATGGCCCGCAGCAACCCCAGGCTGATGAGGAAGAACCCGATACCGAACAGCACGGCGCCCGCGAACCCGTAGGCCACCCAGCGGGCCAGCTGCTTGAGGGGATCGATGGTCTGCTGCTTGGCATAGGTGACGACCAGGTCGACGAGCTCTTTGACCTCGCTCGGCAGACCGTCGTCGGCGCCCGACTTCTTGGGATCTCGAGGTAGTGCCAACGCACCTCTCTACGGGCGTGGGGAATGTTCCGGCCCATTATTCCCGGTCGAGGCGACGAGCGAACAAAATCCGCTGATCTTGCGCGGCCCGCCTGCGCGGGTGGCCTTGAGCAGCTGCCACGGCGCCTCGGGGCTCTCGGGTCAGCTCGAGGCCGCCGGGCGATGTCATGCCGCTAGCGGCGACAGCACCGCCAAGGGGGGGGCCTGGGGGAACTGCGTCAGAAGCAGGCCGATGCGGTCGCACAGGGCGTCGCCTCCGGCCAGGCTCGCAACACCATTGAGGATCAGGGAGAAGGCCACCGGGTTGCCCGTGGCGGGACTGGCGGCGACGGCGCTGGCCCCAGGGACACTGGCGGCGGCAGCCGGAGGCAGCACGAAGCCGCTGAGCGCGGACGTACCTTCGAGGCTGCCCGTCTTGGCCCGCAGGCGCCCCGAGGCCGGCGTTGCGACGAAGCGCCGGAACAACGTCCCTGTTTTCCCCGCGATGGCCAGACCTTGGCCGATGGCGCCGGTCGGGCCGCTGCGGAGGAGAGCGGCAAGAATGAGCTGGCAGGTGACCCGGTCGCTGCGGTCGAGGCCGGAACCGTCAGCCATGTGCAATCCGTCGAGCGGCAGGCCATCGGCGCGCAGGGCGGCCTCGATGGCCGCGACGCCGGCCGCAGTGGTGGGGGTGGCGGGGTCGGCCTGACGGCCGAGCTCCTTGGTGAGCAGTTCGGCGCCGTTGTTGTCACTGCGGCGCAGGATCTCGCCGGCGACGCTGTTGAGCGGCGCCGACGTCAAGTCGGAAATGGTCACCGCGCCCGCCGGCGCCTTGCCGGCCCCGGGAGGACCCGCCACGGAGATCCCCCGAGCCTGCAGGAGCGCGGTGAACGTCGCCGCCGCCTGGCGCGCCGGCTGGGCCGCGGGCGCGCCGGGGGCGCGGGCCGCGAAGCCGTCGTCGACCGACAGCGCGCTGAGGGGCCCGATCTCGGCGTTGGTCATATAGCGCGACGGCCATGTCGGGACGTAGCGCTGTGTGTCGTACCGGGACTCGTCGCCGACGACTGATCCCGCCACCGTGGTGACGCCGGCGGCGCGGACGCGGTCTGCGAGGGCGTTGATGTTGTCGTACACCTGGGTGGGATAGTGCAGATTGGCGACGTATTCCGGCGTCCGTAGGAGGGGGTCGCCGCCGCCCACCAGGTAAAGGTCCCCGGCCACGACGCCGTGGACGGGCGCCGCCGCGCTGCTCACTTTCGTCGTCAGGTAGCTCGTGGGCGAGAGCTTGTCGAGCGCCGCGGTCATCGTCAGCAACTTGAGGTTCGAGGCGGGGACCACCGCCATGGCGGGGTTGCGAGAGTAGATCGGCGTCGGGCCGTACTGGACCATCAGGCACGAGCTTGCGCTCGCGGCCGCCAGGTGGGGGTCGGAAAAGATGGCGTCGAGGGCCGCGTTGAGCTTGGTCGTCCCGACGGCGGCCGCCAGCAGTTCCGGCACCCGGCGCAGCGACAGCACGGCGGTGGTGGGGCTGCCCGAGGCCCCCGGGGCCGCCGCGTGCGCCGATGGTGCCGCGGGCACCGCAGCGGGCAGTGCGCCGGCCGCGCCGGCAGATGTCCCCGTCCCCGCCAGGAGGGCGCCCCCGAGCACCACGGCCGCCAGGAGACGGGCCCCCGAAGGCCTCACACTCACGTCACGGCAGCGTAGTGATGTCCTGCGACGAGCCCGTATCGGGCTCAGCCGATGGGTTCGAGAGCCGCCCGGAAGAAGATCCGGACGTGCTCGAGGCGCTGGTCGAGCGCTTCGCTGGTCAGCGGATCCCGGGCCAGAAGGGTCTCCAGGAACGGCACATCGCTGAAATAGGTGAGGAGGGCGCCGTAGCCGGTGAGGAGCAGCTGCGCGGGGTCGTGGGCGCGGAAACGCCCCGCCGCCATTTCCTTGGTCAGGAAGCCGGCGGCGCGGTCGAGCTCCGGTCGCAGCACGGTGGCCAGCTCACTGGCCAGCCGACTGCCGCCTTCGAGCGCCTCGCGGCGGAAGAGGCGAACGAAATCGGGATTCTCCCGGAAGAAGTCGAAGCTGTCCTCGAGCACCCGGTCCACTTGGGCCCAGCCGTCGCGCGGCGACGACGCCGACAGCTGGATGCGGTGGAACCAGTCGGCGATGGCAGTTTCGAACACCTCGCGGTACAGAGCCTCTTTTGACTGGAAGTGGTAGAGGAGACTCGGGCGGCGGATCCCGACGTCTTCGGCGATGTCGTTGAGCGACGTACCGTCGTAACCGTGTTCGGCGAAGTGGCGGAGGGCCGAGGCGAGAATGGCCCCACGGGTCGTCACGGAGGTTGAGGCGGCCGCCGTGGGTGTCGCCATGGACCTAGGGTACCGGCCCCCCCGCCAGGAAACTCTGAGATTCGGCTCAAGCCGGGGCGTTTCGGTGGCGATTATCCCACCGTGGCCCGATATCGGAGTGTGTGCCGTCTACCTTGGCCGTCGCGACGCGAACAGGAGGATGGTTTCACCCTCATTGAGGTGTTGGTCGCCCTTGGCGTGATCTTCGCCACTTTGCTGGTGTTGGCGTTCACCATGTTCAGCAGTTTCGCGGCCGTCGGATTCAGCCGTCAGCGTACCGAGGCTTCGGCCTTGGCCAACCAGACGATCGAGCAGATCCGGGCCTTGCCCCACGACATGCTCTTCATGAGCCAAACCGATCTCGCGGCGGGCGGCGACAGCCAAGTCGTTCCCTGCGCCGCGCCCGCCGGTGCGTACTGCTTCCTGACCGCCTCCGGGCGCCAAATCCCGACGGCCACGTTCGGGACCGCCACCACCGCGTCGCCGTTCTTCAATCCCGCGGTTCACAGCCCGGCCACCGCGCCTGACCACTTCGCCCATCACACCGGCCAGCCGGGGATCACCGACTACACGGTGAAAAGCTACGTGACCCTCGACCCGACCGACCCCCAGACGAGGATCGTGACGGTCCAGGTGAACTGGACCCAGTCGCAGGTCGGCGGCGTGAAGCCCAACGTCCAAGTCGAGAGCAAGATCTATACCTCGCCGTTCAGCGAGAACTCCCCGGGCGCCACCACCACAACCACGATCGCACCGAGTCACGGCTGGACCGCCAACGCCCAGAGCCTTCCAGGCACCATCACCGTGAGCGGCACGGTCCTCAACCTCAATGCCGCCAACGTGCAGTTCAACCTGCCGACGGCAACGTCGTACCTTTCCGGCAGTACGGCGGCGGGGGGGACCTCGACGGGTCCCGCCGGCCACCTGGTCACCGCGGGGACGGCATCGAGCGGAATCTCCGCCGCCAACCTCTCCGTCGTCAACACCCCCGGGGCGATCGCCACCGCGACCTCGCCGTTCGGATCAGCCACGAACGGTCCCAACACCGTCTCGGCCACACCGGGCCTGCTCAACTCGCTTCCCGGCAGCGTCAACCAATGCACCGTCCTGCTGGTCTGCACCCTGATCGGCGGCACCATGAACGCCCAGGTCAGCGCAGGCAGCGTGACCTCGGGCGCCGCCGTCGCCGCCAGTAGCGCCGGGGGGACCGCCAATGTCCCGAGCGGCGTCATCCCGACTACCCCCGGCCTCGGCTACGGCAAAGCGGCGGCCACCCAGACCGGTCCCCTCTCGAGCAACCTGGGCCTCAACGTGGCCGGGATCCCCCTCCTGAACCTGGGCCTCGTCAACCTGGTCCCGACCGGAAACGCCAACCCGGACACGGCGACGGTCGCCCAGAACGGTTCGAGCGGCGTGCCCCTCGGCCAGACCTACACCGCCTCGGCCACCAAGTCCTTCACCGAGCTCGACGTCCTGAGCGGCCTGCCGGTGGTCGGGACACTCATAAAGATCACCGGCTTCCAGGCCTCTGCCTCGGCGTGTGCCGGCCCCGGCTCCTGTGCGGCCGCCACCGCCAGCCAGCAGGGTTCGATCTCAATCGCCGGGATCGCGAACCCGATCAGCCTGGTCTCCGCGGTGCCCATCACCGTCCCCCCGGTGAACGTCTCGACAGGGATCCTGAACATCGCCGTCACCGCCACCGTCGCCATCGGCTCGTCGGCCACGACCGGCACCAACAGCGCCAGCGTCACCTCGCCGGTTTCCATCAACGTGCACCTCGGTATCAGCACGCTGCTCGGCACCGTCGTCGACGTGAACGTCGTGGTCAACCTGGGCTCGGTCACCACCTCGGCGAGCTACTCGTGAGAATGTTGCGACGCCCCACCCCGAGCAGCCTCGACGCCAGCCTCCACGCCAGCCGCCACGGCAGTCTCGACCCGAACGGCTGGCGCACCGCCCGGGAATTCGGGTTCACCCTCATCGAGGTCATGGTCACCTCGGCGCTCATGCTGGTGGTGCTCGCCATCGTCTTGCCCCAGCTCTCGTCGAGCATCACCAACTTCGACAACGCCCGGGTCCGTTCCGACACCAGCGATGCCGCCCAGCTGGCGCTCGACCAGATTCAACATGACGTCGTGTCGAGCAACGTGCTCTACACCGACGGCGCCGGGATCCTCCATCTGCAGGTCTACGGCGGCTCGCCGGGCGCAAGCTCGACGACGGTGGTGACCACGGCGCCCAAGAGCACCTGTGTCGAGTACCAGGTGGCAGGCGACGCCCTTCAGCGGCGCACCAAGGCACCTACGGCGGGGATCGTCGCCGGCGGCTCGCCGACCTACACCGGCTCCTGGTACAGCGTCATGCACGGGATCGTGAACAGCGCCCAGACGGGCAGCCCTGCGGTCTTCTCGGTCAACGCCAACCGCAGCCTCGACGTGAACCTCTGGGTCAACGCCGACATCCGCAGGACGAACGCGGCAAAGCCGTCGCAGTTCACCTCGACCTTCACCGGCCGAGCCATTCCCAGCAATCCCTCTTATCAAGGAAACGGGGTGGCCTGTTGACGCGGTTGCGGCGGGACGACGAACGCGGCGTGGCTCTGATCGCGGCGCTTCTGGTGATGATGGTCTGCGTCATCCTGGTGGCGGGCGCACTGCAGCTGGCCATCCACTCCACCCAGCGAAGCGGCCTTTCCCGCAACCGCACGGCGTCGCTGCACGCCGCGGAAGCCGGCCTCGAGGCCGCCCTTTCGAATCTGGCCCAGAACAGCCTCTGCCCGACGACCGCCGGCACCGAGACCGCCCTCCCCGACCAGAACCTGCCGACTGAGTCGTACCAGATCCTGGCGCCCGTTTCCTGCACCCCGGGAGGCAACGCGGTCATCGCCGCCGTCGGCTACGTCCCCAACGCCACCACCCCGGTCGCCACCACGACCCTCGTCGCCCATGTCAACCGGGGCCAGGGCGCCCCCGTATCGGGCCCCCCGTTCCCCAGCACCAACGGCGGCTACGTCTTCCCCGACGCTCTGTTCTCCGGCGGGTCGATCCTGACCACCGGAGGGTTCATTCTCGGCCTACGGCACGGGGGGCACCATCCCGAATGTGGTGGCCAACGGCGTGATCAACATCTCCGGTTCGCAGCTCGACGGCTTGGTGCACGGCTGGAGTGGCGTGACGCTGAATGTTCCCGTCATTGGCGGCGAGGTGGTCGGCAACGGTGTCAACATCACCGGCGCCACCGTGCAGGGCGGAACCGGCGGCGTGTTCTCGAGCGGCGCCCTCACCTTGACCAACACCACCGTCAATGGTCCCGCCAAATACGCCGGCGCCTTCTCCAACTCGGGCTCGACGGTCACCGGGACCACCTCCTCCGGCGCAGGCGCCCTGCCGACGGCACGCCAGATGCCGGTGTTTACCGACAGCTGGTGATGATGCCAGTTAAATCCACCATTGGTGGGCGGCCCGGCGTCGAACAGCTGCCCGGGGACGGGGACCGGCTCGTACTACGACATCCCCCTCAACATCGCATGCGTCTACAACCCCGCCTCCCTCGACGGGATCCACGTGCTCGTCGTCCATGGGGGCCTCGTGACCGTGACCGTGCCCCAGACGACGACCGGCGGCCAGCTCTACATCGTCTCGGCCGGCGGCCTCGGCGATGCCGTCACCATCGTGGGCACCAACTCCACGCTGCCGGTTTTCGCCTTTACCGATGGCCTCCTCACGGTGAGCGGAAACCTCACCGGCCAGCTGGTGGGCGGCGGCATCGTCACCGCCGGCGCCACCACGGTCACGTTCTCGCCTCCGGCCATCCCGGCGCCGGACTTCGCGTTCAACAACACCCAGGTGGCACCGAGCGGCCTCGGCTACGCGGCCACCATCGCCTACCAATACCAGTGCCCGGGAGTCACGGCCTGCTGATCGTCGCTGCCTACCTACCGACCGGTAGGTAGGTATAGTGGGAACTGTGTCCGATGTCATCGTCGCTGCTCTAGCCGGTCTCGCGGTCTGCCAGCTGGCCCTGTTCCTGACCACCGTCTACCTGCACCGGGCGCTGGCGCATCGAGCGCTGCGGTTGCGCCCGGCAGCGGCAATGGTCTGCCGGGTGATCCTCTGGGTCACGACTGGCATCAAACCCCGGCAGTGGGTGGCGGTGCACCGCAAGCACCACGCCTTCACTGACGTCGAGGGCGACCCGCACTCGCCGGTGCTGCGTGGCTACGCCGCCGTCCAGTTCGGCAACGTCGGCATGTACCGCAAGGTCGCCAACGACCCCCTCGCCGTGAGCCGCTACGCCCGGGACCTGCCGCCCGACCGGTGGGACCGGATCTTCTTCGACCACGCCCTGATCGGCCTGGGCATCGGCATCGGCCTGCTGTGCCTGGTCTTCGGCTGGCAGGTCGGGCTCGGCGCGGCCGCCATCCACACCGTCTCGTACCTGATGCTCAACGCGGCGGTCAACGCGGTTGGGCACCGCTTCGGCCGCCGGACGAATCCCGCCCTGGCCGCCACCAATAGCCAGTGGCTGGCCTGGCTGACCTCGGGCGAGGGGCTGCACAACAACCACCATTCGGCATCCACCTCGGCTCACCTGGCGCTCGGGCGGCGGGAGTACGACCCCGCCTGGCCCGCCATCTGCCTGGCCCGGCGCTTGGGGTGGCTCACCATCCGCCACGACGAGCCCAAGGTGGTCGCGCGTGAGCCCAAGCGGCAAAAAGTGACGGCCTGAGACCCCCCATCGCACCGGGCGGGGCCGACCCCGGCCCATTGCCGCTGCCTCCGAGTAGCGTCGCAAGTCCGATGGACATCGTCTCTGCGGTATTCGCTGAAAGCATCAACCTGCGGTCGGTTCCCGGTCCCTCGACCCGGATCGACCTGACCGGCATCATGTTCTCGATGGCCGCGCCGACGCCGCCGCCGGTGACCGTGCAACCTCATCTCATCGTCCTGGTCCGCTCCCGCCCGAGCGACCCGGGTCAAGGCGTGCTGGAAGTCGTTTTCTCCGACAGCAAGGGCGACGAGGTGGCCCGCAACGTGTCGCCGTTCAACGTCGAGCCCGGCAAGTTCACCTACCGCCTGGTGCGGGCCGAGCTGGCGTACCAGGACTACACCACCATCGAGGCCAACTGCCGCCTGCTGCCCGACGGCAACGTCTTGACCGTGCCCCTCACCCTCCTCCCGGTGGTGTAACCGGCCGCCCATGCGTTTCGCGTCGAGCCTGTCCACCCACCCGGTGACGGCGCACGCCACCGGCGAGGTCATCGGCCAGGTGATCGAACAAATCGGACGCCATCCCGACCTGGCGGTGATCTACGTGACCCGGCCCCACGCCGGCGCCCTCGAAGACGCCGCCGACACTGTTGCCCGGCTGCTCGAACCGTCGGTGCTCATCGGATGCGCGGCCGAGTCGGTGGTCGGCAACCAGCGTGAGATCGAGAATGCCCCCGCCGTCACCTTATGGGCGGGCTTGACCGGGCCCATCGCCCCGGTACGGCTGTGGACGGAGTTCGACTACCGCGGATCCGGCGGGCCCGGCGGCGGCCCGGGCGGTCCCGGCGGCGGCCCGGCCCGGTCGGGCGGCGCGCCCGACGGCCCCGAGGCTCAGGCGACGCCCGGGGAGCGCCCGACGCCCCGACCGCCGTCGTCGCCGGTTGGCCCGACGATGTGCCCTTCGAGCCGCAGGCCCTCCTGCTGCTCACCGACCCCTACAGCTTTCCCGTCGACGTCGCCCTGCGGGGGCTCCACAGGGAGTATCCCGGCCTACCCGTCCTCGGCGGCATGGCATCAGCAGCCTCAGGTCCCGGCGGCAACCGGCTGGTACTCAACCACCAGGTGTTCACCGACGGTGCCGTGGGCGCCATCGTCGGACCGGGGGTGACCCTTTCGAGCGTGGTGTCCCAGGGCTGCCGGCCCATCGGGCGACCCCTGGCAGTGACCAGGGCCGAACGCAACATCATCTACGAACTGGCCGGCCAGCCCGCCCTCCACCGGCTCATGCAGATGGCCAAGGACGGCATGTCGGGGCGCGATGTGCAGCTGATCAACCAGGGCCTCCACATGGGTCTCGTGATCGACGAGCACAAGGCGGACTTCGCCCGGGGTGACTTCCTGATCCGCAACGTCATCGGCGCTGACCGCGCCAACGGCGCCATCGCCATCGGCGACGAGGTCGAGGTAGGCACGACGGTCCAGTTCCACGTCCGCGATGCCGAGGCGGCCGACGAGGACCTCCGGGAGATGCTGGCCGATCGCCGGGCCGAAGGCGTCCTCCTGTTCACCTGCAACGGCCGGGGCACGCGGCTGTTCGACGAGCCCGACCACGACGCCGGCGTGATCGGCGACCTGCTCGGTGACCCACCGGTGGCCGGCTTTTTCGCGGCCGGCGAAATCGGTCCGGTGGGCGGCCACAATTTCGTCCACGGCTTCACGGCGTCGATGGCCCTGTTCGAGGAGCGACTGCCGTGCGCATCACCGGTGGTTGACGGCTGATCACGCCGCGGGCAAATGTTCCTGTCCTCCAGCCTGGGTAGGGTTGCGGTATGAGCGATCTTGACATCGAGCAGCTGGGAATCAATGTCATCCGCGGCCTTGCAATGGACGGGCCCCAGAAGGCGAATTCCGGCCATCCCGGCACCGCCATGGCTTTGGCGCCGCTAGCACACGTTCTCTTCACCCGGATCATGAAGCACGATCCGTCCGAGCCCCACTGGCCCGACCGGGACCGCTTCGTCCTGTCGTGCGGCCACGCATCGATCCTGCTGTATTCGATGCTCCACCTGACCGGCTACGGACTCACCCTCGACGACATCAAGAACTTCCGGCAGCTCCACAGCAAGACCCCGGGGCATCCCGAGGTGCACCACGCTCCGGGCATCGAGGTCACCACGGGACCCCTCGGCGCCGGCTTCTCCAACGGCGTCGGGATGGGTATCGCGGAACGCATCATGCGCGCCACCTACGGACCCGAGCTGGTCGACCACCACATCTTCGTGCTCTGCAGCGACGGCGACCTGATGGAGGGCATTAGCCACGAGGCCGCCTCCCTGGCCGGCCACCTCGGCCTCGGCCGCCTGGTGTACGTCTACGACGACAATCACATCACCATCGACGGTCCCACCGAGCTGGCGCTCACCGACGATGCCGGCAAGCGCTTCGAGGCGTACGGCTGGGACGTTCACCACCTGGGCGAGACCGCCAATGACATCGAGACCCTCGAGAGCGCCATCCGCGGTGCCATGGCGGTCGAGGACAAGCCGTCACTTTTGATCCTCCGCAGCCACATCGGGTGGCCGTCGCCCAACAAGACCGATACGCCGTCGGCCCACGGCGAGCCGCTCGGCGCCGAGGAGATCCGGGCGACCAAAGAGCTGCTCGGCTTGCCCCCCGACGAGAGCTTCTGGGTCCCCGAGGAGGTCCTGGACTTCTACCGCCGGACCATTCCCCGCGGCCAGGCCCTTCGCCAGGACTGGGAGAAGCGCCTCGCGGGCTGGAGCGGCGACCGCGACGCATGGGACGCGGCGCTGGCGGGCCGGGGCATCAACGGCTGGTCGGCCAAGCTGCCGACCTGGCAGGCAGGCGAAAAGCTGGCGACGAGGGCGGCGGTCAAAGCCTGCATCAACTCCACCCTCGACCTCGTTCCCGGCCTGGTGAGCGGCGGCGCCGACCTGACCGGCAACACCGGCACCAAGCTCGACAACATGGCGCTGCAAGGCCCCGAGCATCCCGCCGGGCGCCAGATCGCGTTTGGGGTCCGGGAACACGCCATGGGCGGCGCGATGAACGGCATGGCGCTGCATGGCGGCATCCTCCCCGTCGGGGGCACCTTCTTCATCTTCAGCGACTACATGCGTGGCGCGGTCCGCCTGGCCGCGCTTTCCGAGGCCAAGGTCATCTTCAGCTGGACCCACGACTCGGTCGGCCTGGGAGAAGACGGCCCGACCCACCAGCCGATCGAGCACCTCGCGTCGATGCGGGCCATGCCCCAGCTGCGCGTCATCCGCCCCGCCGACGCCAACGAGACGGCCCACGCCTATCGCATCGCCGTGGACAGCGACGGCCCCACCGCCCTCATCCTGAGCCGCCAGAACCTGCCGGTGCTCGAAGGCACCGCCGACCGCTTCGCCGACGTCGCCAAGGGCGGCTACGTCCTCGTGGCGGGCGGCGCGGAGCCTGACGTGGTCCTGGTAGGCACGGGCAGCGAGGTGTCGGTCTGCGTCGAGGCGGCCAAGTTGCTCGACGCCGACGGTATCGAAACCCGGGTCGTCTCCCTTCCCTGCTGGGAGTTGTTCGAGCTGCAGGGCGAGGACTACCAGGCCGAGGTGCTGGGGTACGACACACCCGTGCTGTCGGTTGAAGCAGGGACATCCTTCGGGTGGTCGCGCTGGGCCGACGACTGGGTGGCCATCGACCACTTCGGCGCTTCGGCTCCCGGCGCCCAGGTCCTGGCGGAGTTCGGCTTCACCGCCGACAACGTGGCCGATCGCGCCCGCCAGCTTCTCGACACCATGGCTGAGCTTGACTTCGATGACGATATGGAGGAGGCCGAAGACCTCGAATGACGACACGCCTGCACCAGCTGTTTGCCCAACAAGGACAGAGCCCCTGGATCGACAACCTCCAGCGCTCCTACCTGACAACCGGTCGGCTGAAGGAGCTGGTCGACGATGGGATCCGAGGGGTCACTTCCAACCCGACGATCTTCCAGCGGGCCATCGAGGCCTCGTCCGACTACGACGACGACTTCCGGGCGCTCGTCGGGCGTGAGAGCGTGGACGCCGCGTACTGGGACATGGTCATCGACGATGTGACCAAGGCGTGCGGCGTCCTGCGCGACACCTACGACCAGAGCGGCGGCGGCGACGGCTACGTCTCCCTCGAGGTGGCCCCGAACCTGGCGCATGACACCGAGGGCACGATGGCGGCGGCTCGGAACCTGCACGAGCGGATCAACCTCCCGAACCTGATGGTGAAGATCCCCGCCACGGTTGAAGGGGTACCCGCCATCGGGCAGATGATCAGCGAAGGCCGCAATATCAACGTGACGCTGATCTTCAGCCTCGAGCGTTACGACGACGTGATGGAGGCCTACCTGAGCGGCCTCGAGACCTGGGTGGACTCCGGGGGCGACCCGGCCAAGGTTCACAGCGTGGCGTCGTTTTTCGTCAGCCGGGTCGACACAGAAATCGACCGTCGCCTTGAGAAACTCGGGGAAAAAGGGCGCGCCCTGCGAGGCCGCGCCGCCATCGCCCAGGCGAAGTTGGCCTACCAGCACTTTGGCAAGACGTTCTCCGGCGATCGTTGGGCCACCCTGCGGGCGCAGGGCGCGCACCGCCAGCGTCCGTTGTGGGCCTCGACGTCGACCAAGAACCCGGACTATTCCGACCTCCTCTACGTCGAGAGCCTGATCGGCCCGCACACCGTCGACACCATGCCCGAACCGACGGTGGCGGCGTTCGCGGATCACGGAGTCGTGGCCCGGACGATCGACCAGGGGGTGGAGGAAGCGCAGGCCGATCTCGAGGCCCTCGCCGAAGTCGGCATCGACACCCATGAGATCGCCCGGATGCTGGAGGACGAGGGGGTTGCCAGCTTCGCCAAGAGCTTCGACGAGTTGCAGCAGGCCCTGACCGACAAAGCCTCGTCGTTCTAGTCCCGGTGATCGCGTGAACGCGTGAGTGCCACGGGCCGGGGGGCGTGGCTGAACACCGCCCTCGGGGCCACGCCCGACGGTGAACCGCCCCAGCCCAACCCGCTGGCCGCAGGCCTCGACCAGGAACGCCGGGCTCCCCCCTGCGTCCTCGTCATCTTCGGGGCATCGGGTGATCTCACCGCCCGCAAGCTCATCCCGGCGGTCGCGTCGCTGTCCCGCCGGCGCCTCCTGCACTCGTCGTTCGCAGTCGTCGGCGTGGCCCGCAGCCCGCTCAGCGACGACGACTTCCGGACAAAGATGATCGACGCCGTCGCCGACGGGGGCCCGGGCTGGGTCGAGGTAGTCAAGGGCTTCCGCTACGTGCACGGTGACTACGGCGCCGCCGACACCATGAACCGCCTCAAGGCGGTACTCGAGGAGATCGACGCCGAGCGCGGGACCGGTGGCAATCGGCTCTTCTACATGGCAACGGTGCCCGACGTCTTCGAAGCGGTGGCCGACGCCCTCGGCGCCGCCGGTCTCAATCGTCCTCCCCGCCCCGATGCCTTCGCTCGCCTGGTCATCGAGAAGCCCTACGGGCGGGACCTGGCGGGGGCGCTGCAACTCGACGCCGCGCTGCACCGCAACTTCGACGAGTCGCAGATCTACCGGATCGACCATTACCTGGGCAAGGAGACGGTCCAGAACGTCCTCGCTCTGCGCTTTGCCAACGCCATCTACGAGCCCATCTGGGACCGCCGCTACCTCGACCACGTCCAGATCACCGTGGCCGAGTCCCTCGGCGTCGAGCACCGGGGCGGCTTCTACGAGACCGCCGGGGCGCTGCGCGACATCGTCCAGAACCACGTGATGCAGGTCCTGTCGCTCACGCTCATGGAGCCGCCCGCGACGATCGACGCCCAGGGCATCCGCGACGAGAAGGTGAAGGCGCTGCGCGCCGTCAAAATTCTCTCCGTCGAGGAGGTGGCGACCGACGTCGTCCGGGCCCAGTACGAACACGGCTGGTCGGAGGGCCGGCCGGTGCCGGGCTACCGGGAAGAAGAAGCGGTGGCGCCGGACAGCCGCACCGAGACCTACATGGCCATGCGCCTGGAGGTGGACAACTGGCGCTGGGCGGGCGTCCCCATCTTCATCCGCACCGGCAAGCGGCTGCCCAAACGGGTCACGGAAGTCGCCCTGCAGTTCCAACGGGTGCCTCACCTGCCGTTCCGGGCCCACGAGGCCCGCGACTTGCACCCCAACGCCCTGGTGCTGCGGATACAGCCCGACGAGGGGATCAGCCTGCGCTTCGGCGCCAAGGTGCCCGGCCAGGCCTTCGAGGTCCGCGATGTGCTTATGGACTTCTCCTACGGTGCGGCATTCCTCGAGGAACCACCCGACGCCTACGAGCGCCTCCAGCTCGACGCCATGATCGGCGACCCCACGTTGTTCATCCGCAGCGACGAGGTGCTGCAGGCGTGGCGCATCGTGGATCCCATCCTCACCGCCTGGGCGTCGCGCGACACGCCGCTGGCCCGTTACCCGGCGGGGACCTGGGGGCCGAAGCAGGCCGACCAGTTGCTGGCCCGGGAAGGGCGGCGGTGGCGGACGCCGTAGCCCTCAACCGGTGGAACGGCTCCGACGTACGCCTCGGCGCCGTGGTCGACACCATGGCCCAGTTGCGCCGCAGTGTGGCGCGAACCGCCTCCCGGACCTGGGTCATGACGCTGGTCGCGGTGGCGGCCAACGACGACGAGGTCTACCAGGCCACGCAGGTCATGCGGGCCCTCGGCGCCCACCACCCGGCCCGCTTCCTCCTCATCGCGCCGCAGCCGGCAGCAGACACCGTGGGAGTCGACGCGTCGGTCACCATCTACGGCACCGAGGTCGACGGCCATCCTCTGACGTTCGACCAGATCGCCTTGACGGTGCGCGGCGATGCCGCCGGTCACCTCGACTCCATCGTGGAGCCGTTCACCCTCTCCGATCTCCCGATCGTCGTCTGGTACCCCGACACCCTGCCGCGGGTGTCGGAACCGCTGCTGACCAAGGCCACCAGTGTCCTGGTCGACACCAAGGACGCCCATGACGTCGCGGGCCTCATCGCCCTCGCCGGGCGCAAGGCCATCGTCGACCTTTCCTGGGTCCGGCTGCGGACGTGGCGGGAGATGGTCGCGGCCCTGTTCGAGTCTGCCGAGTTCCGGCCGTTCGTCCACCAGATCACCGCCGCTCGAGTCGAGGGCAAGGGCGGTCCCCGCCGGCTGCTGGCGGGCTGGCTGGCGTCTCGCCTCGGGCTGGCCAAGCCCCAACTCGAGCTGCACGATGCCCGCCACGCCCGCATCGTCCTGCACGCCGGCACGGCGGCAACTTTCGAGGTGAGCCGCGAGACCGGCCAACGCCTGGTGCGGGCCACTGCGACCATCGCCGGCGGGGCGCAGCACAGCGAGCTCCTGCCGCTGCCCGACGACTCGTTGGCATGGTCATTGGCCGAGGCACTCACCCACCTCGGGCGCGACCGGGTGTGGCAACAGGCCCTGGCCGCAGGCGTGGCGGCCGACGCCTGGGCCTGAGGCCGGAATCGCCAGTTAACCTGCGGGCAGTGCATGGGGAACTGATCGTCGTTGAAGACGTTCCGTCTGCCTTCGCGGGCCGCGTCGTGGACGCGTTCCACAACCGCGTCGACGAGGAGTTCTCCCTGGCCCTGTCGGGGGGCGCCACGGCACGACAGTGCTATGAGACCTTGGCGGTGGCGGGCGCCGAACAGATCGACTGGTGGCTCGTCAACGTGGTGTGGACCGACGAGCGATGCGTGGCAGCCGACGACGTGAACTCCAATCAATTGCTGGTCCGCCAGGCGTTGCTGGAAAAAGTCGGGGCCGCCAACGCCGTGTATCCCATGCGCTGCCAGGAGGGCCCCGAGCCCTATCAGCTCCGGCTCGGCGAAATGGGGCGCATCGATGTCGTGCACCTGGGGATGGGACCCGATGGGCACACGGCCTCCCTTTTTCCCGGCTCCCCGGCACTTGACGCCGACCCAGGTGTCCTCGTCACTATGAACGAAGATCCCTCGGGGCGTAACCCGTTCAAGCGCATGACCCTGACCTACAGCGGCATCGCCCGGGGTCGGCTCGTCATTTTCACCGTGGCCGGGGAGTCCAAGCGCGAAGCGATGCAGGCCGTCTACGACGGCGCCGACCTCCCCGCGGCCCGGGTGACCGCCGACCAGGTTATTTGGCTGGTTGACCCGGCGGCGGCGCCACGGGGGGTTCGCTAGCCCCACCCTCCAGTTCGGAGATGGTGCGGTGCAGGGACTCCTTGAGCTTGGTGAGCCCGCCGCGTACCTCGTCGCGCTCGGCGGTCAGGCGCCGGAGTTCGTTGAGCAGCGCCGCCCGCTCCTCGTGCAGCAGATCGAGGGTGCGGTCGCGTTCGCCCCGGGCGTCGGCGACGATCGTTTCACCCTTCTCGGCGGCGGCGGCTTCCCGGGCGGCGGCGCGCGTCTCGGCGTCGGCGACGAGGCGGCGAGCAGCTTCGTCGGCGGCGGCTTCCCGGGCGGCGGCGGCCGACTCGGCGTCTGCGACCAGCTGGCGAGCGGTCTCGAAGCCCTTGGACTCGGCGCGCTGGATCAGGTCGGCGGCCTGCTGGCCGGCGCCGGCCACGAACGCCTCCATCTCGGCGTGGCGGGACTGGGCGGCGCCGACCATGTCGGCCGCCTCCTGTCGGGCTCGGCCGATGATGGCCACCGCTTCTGCTTCGGCATCGGCCTGCACCGCGATGGCCCCCTCCTCGGCCAGAAGGAGGATCTGGCTGAGGCGGTCACCCAAGGCCTCGATGGTACGGGGCGGGTGGTCGCTGACCTGTTGTTCCAGTTGCGCCAGCCGGGTCCGCAGCAGCACGACCTGCTCCCGGAGTTGTGAGTTCTGGGCTTCCGCCGCTTCCATGCGCAAGGTGGCGTTGCCAAGCCACTCCCGCAACGTGTCGACATAGCCGTCGACTTGAGCTCGGTCGTAGCCGCGGACGGTGACGGCAAACTCCTGGGCCAGCTCGGTGGTCGTCATCGGTTCCTCCGAAGTCGCTGTCTCCGCCCGCACCTATAGTACGCCAGTGTGATGAAGGTTGTGGCGACGGCCCTCACGGCCCTGGTCCTGGTGGCCGGTGCACTCGCCCCGGCGGGGGCCGCGCCGGTTTCGTACGTGTCGTTAGGCGACTCCTACACCGCGGCCCCGCTGGTCTTGCCGGCGGCGCCCGGCGCGCCGCCGGACTGCTTCCGCTCGGCGATCAACTACCCCCACCTGACGGCCGCCGCCCTCGGCCTCACCCTCAACGACCGTAGCTGCAGCAGCGCCACGACGGCCAACATGACCACCGCGCAGTACTTCGACCAGCCGCCCCAATACCAGGCGCTCGGGGCATCGACGGCGGTCGTGACCATCGGTATCGGCGGCAACGACAACCAGCTATTCCTCAGCGCCATCATCGCCTGCAGCGTGACCGACGCCCTCGACCTGCTCAATATCGGCGCTCCCTGCCGAAGCCTGTTCGGCGACTTCTTCACCAATGAGGTGGGCGCCGACGCCTCCGTGATCGGCGCCGCCCTCGCCGGCATCCACCTGCGCTCGCCCGCAGCCGCGGTCTTCGTGGTCGGCTACCCCGACATCCTCCCCCAGCAGGGATCCTGCTACCCGCAGCTCCCGCTGACGACCGGCGACGTGGCGTACCTGAACGGCGTCGAGCTGGCTCTCAATGCCATGCTCCAGCACGAGGCCGCGACCCACGGCGCAAACTATGTCGACACCTATTCCGCAAGCGCCGGCCACGACGCCTGCAAGTCGATCGGCACCCGCTGGATCGAGCCTCTCATCCCCGACGGCGCGTTCCCGATCCACCCCAACGCCAAGGGGGAAGCGGCCGACGCCCGGGCCGTGGCTTCCGCCCTGCGGGCGGCGGGAATTCGGCGTTAGCCCAGCCGGGCGCGCCGGACGCGCCGGGCCGCCTCAGGTGTCGACGAGCGTGGCGACAGCTCCCCGGTAGAGGCGGTGGCGCATCACCGGCGTCGCGTTGTCGGGGGCCCACGGGCTGAGCACCCATTGGTACCCGGCCCGGCCGGCGGCGGCGCACAGGCCCGGGATCAAGACTTCGGGCGGCCCGTCGACCGCGGTGACCACGCAGCCCGCCCACTCCCGGCGGCGGGCCTGGCGGGCCAATGACCATGCCCGGCGGTGGGATCCGCCGCCGTCGAGGCCGCCCGCCAGGTCGGGGACGGCCACCACTGAACCGCCGGAATCGGGGTCGCGCAGCAGGAGGGCAGGGTCGGCGAAGCGGTTGACGTCGGACGGCACAACGAGGTCAGCGGGGGCGAGCGGGAGGCCGTTGCCGCCTGCGGGCAGGCGGTAGGACCACTGCTCCTCGGCCACCGCCAGGCCCGCCGCCTCCAGGAGATCCCCGTACCACGCCGGAGTCCAGGCGCGGCCGGTCACCGCCGGCTGATCGTTCCCCGCCACGAGGACGCCCGCTTCCTGCGCCGCCGTCCACGACACCGGCCCGATCAAGGTGTCAGCTCCCCGCTCGGCCAGCCACCGGGCGGCCGCCGCCAACAGCGCCGCCACGGCGTCGCCGTCGCCGGGACCCTCCACCGCCAGGAAACCGAAGCACCCCTCGCCGTCGGCCTGGCGGTGGGCGCTCAGCCGGGCCACAGGGCGACCGTCGCGGCGGGCGAGCAGCAGCGCTGCCTCGTGTCCGTCCGCCCGCGGTGCCAGCAGGCGCCTTCGTTGCCCCGCCAGCAGCCATCCGGCGCCCGGGTGGTGGGCGCCGAGCGCGATGGCGAGGTCGGCGAACTCGCGCCCCGGAAGCCCTTTTCCCACTTGTTCGAGAGAAAGGAGGGGCACGGTTGGAAACTACTGGCGCATAGGGTTGCGGAAATGCCCATTGACGAGCTTCTCGGTTTCGCGCTCTGTGACCTCGTTGCCCTGGCCGGCGAGATCCGGGACCGGGAGTGGGGCCGCCGGGTCACCTACTCGCCGAAGGTCTTCATCCCGCTGACGATGTTGTGCCGGGACCGATGCGGCTACTGCACCTTCGCCAAAGCGCCGGCCCGGCTGGCGGCGCCTTACCTCTCGCCCGACGAGGTGCTGGGCATCGCCCGCGCCGGGGCCGCCGCCGGGTGCTCCGAGGCTCTGTTCACCCTGGGCGAAGGGCCCGAGGACCGCTACCCGTCGGCTCGCCACTGGCTGGCCGAGCACGGGTACGCCTCGACCGTGGAGTACTTGGTCGCCATGTGCGCCATGGTCGTCACCGAGACCGGGCTCCTCCCTCACGCCAATGCCGGGGCACTGTCGGAGTCGGACCTGGCGCGGTTACGCCCCGTCAGCGCGTCGCAGGGGATGATGATCGAGTCGCTGCGCCCTGATCTCGACTGCCACCGGGGAGCGCCGGACAAGACGCCGGATCGGCGGCTGGCCACGCTGGAGGCGGCGGGGCGGCTCGACATCCCGTTCACCACCGGGATCCTGGTCGGCATCGGCGAGACCCGGGCGGACCGGCTGGCGGCGCTTGCGGCCATCTCGGCCTCGCACGGCCGCCACGGCCACGTCCAGGAGGTGATCGTCCAGAACTTCCTGCCCAAGGCGGGAACCGCCATGCACGCCGCGTCGCCGTGCCCGCCGGAGGAGCTGCTGTGGTCGGTCGCCGCCGCCCGGCTGGTGCTGCCGGCCGACATCCAGGTCCAGGTGCCGCCAAATCTCTCCGACGACCTGGCGCCGCTGCTGGCTGCGGGCGTCGGCGATTGGGGCGGGGTGTCGCCGGTCACCGCCGACTTTGTGAACCCCGAGCGGCCGTGGCCCGCCCTCGAGCACCTGCGGGCGGTCACGGAGGGGGCCGGCTTCGCACTCGCAGCGCGACTCACCATCTACCCCCGCTACGCCGCGGGAGCCGCCGCCGAGCGGTGGCTCGACGCCGGGATGCGCTTCGCGGTGCTCGACCGTTCCGACGCCGAGAGCCTGGCCCGCGAGCCTGGCGAGGTCTGGTACTCGGGGGCCGAGGCGCCCCCGCCGCTCCTGCTGCCGCCCGTGGCGCACAGTTCCGGCTCCGGGCCCCGAGGTATCAGAGGGCCCGTCGCCGAGGTGCTCGCCGGCGTCGCGCGGGGCCAGGAACCGGGGATCGAGGAGCTGACCACCTTGTTCGGCGCCCGGGGTCCCGAGGTGGTGGCGGTGGCCGATGTCGCCGACAGCCTGCGGGAGGCCGCGGTCGGCGACGTCATCACCTGGGTCGTCAACCGCAACATCAACTACACCAACGTGTGCACCTTCAAGTGCCGGTTCTGTGCCTTCTCGAAGGGGCCGCTGTCGCTCAACCTGCGCGGCAACCCGTACCTGTTGACACTCGATGACATAACCGCCCGGGTGGTCGAGGCCGAGGCTCTCGGCGCCACCGAGGTCTGCCTGCAGGGCGGCATCCACCCGAGCTTCGACGGGAACTACTACCTCGAGGTGATCAGGGCGGTGCGGGCCGCCTCGACCAGCATCCACATCCACGCCTTCACCGCCCTCGAGGTCCACGAGGGGGCCCGCAGGCTCGGCGAGCCGTTGGCCGCGTACCTGACGCGGCTGATGGACGCGGGGCTGAAGACCCTGCCGGGGACGGCGGCGGAGATACTCGACGACGAAGTGCGCGCTGTCCTGTGCCCCGACAAGATCAATACCGAGCAATGGCTCGAGGTCCACCGCACGGCCCATTCACTCGGGCTGCGGTCCAACATCACGATCATGTTCGGGGCCATCGAGCAGCCGGTGCACTGGGCTCGCCACCTGGTGCGCACCCGTGATCTCCAGAAGGAGACGGGCGGTTTCACCGAGTTCGTCCCGTTGCCGTTCGTGCACATGGCGGCGCCCATCTACCTGCAGAAGCGGGCCCGGCGGGGACCCACCTACCGCGAGGCGCTCCTGATGCACGCGGTGGGGCGCATCGCCTACCACGGGTGGATCCCCAACATCCAGGCGTCGTGGGTGAAGATGGGCCTCGACGGGGTCCGTCAGCTCCTGCAGGCGGGGGTCAACGATCTCGGCGGCACGTTGATGGACGAGAACATCTCCCGCGCCGCGGGGGCCCGCCACGGGCAAGTGGTGGACGAGGCCACGCTGCGGACGCTGGCCGACTCGCTCGGACGGCGTCTCGAGCAGCGCACGACGCTCTACGGCCGGGTCTCTGCGGCCGGCTAGCGAGGCGCTGGGCCGGCCATGAGCGATCCCTCTCCCCGCCGGCGCGCCAGCCGTACCGGCAACCCCGAGGTCGACAAGGAGCTCGAAGCCCTCCTCGACACCCTCGGTGTCAGCGCCAACCGCGATCAGCTGCTGGACATCTTCACCACCGCGGTGCATCTGGCGACCGACAAGACCGACCGCCTCGACCTCAAGATCGCCAGTTCGGCGCTACGGGAGATGCGCGCCGGTTTCCAGGTCTTCGCTCCGCACCGCCATGTTCCGAAGGTCACGATGTTCGGATCGGCCCGAACCCTGCAGACTGACCCGCTCTACCGCCAGGCCCGGGACCTGGCCGCTGTACTCGCCGCCCACGGCTGGTCGACGGTGACCGGCGCCGGCCCCGGCATCATGGCCGCCGGGCTGGAGGGAGCGGGACCCGATCATGCCTTCGGCATCAACATCGAGCTGCCGTTCGAGACCGAGCCCAACGAGTTCATCGCGTCGGACCCCAAGCTGGTCTCCATGAAGTACTTCTTCACCCGCAAGCTCCTGCTGATCAAGGAGTCCGACGGCTTCGCCGTCCTGCCGGGTGGCTTCGGGACCCTCGACGAGGAGTTCGAGCTGCTGACCCTGCTCCAGACGGGCAAGGCGGCGCCCGCGCCCATCGTGCTGCTCGAAGTCCCGGGCGGCACGTACTGGCACGCCTGGGAGGACTGGCTCATCACCGAGGTCGAGCCCCGCAAGCTCATCAACCCCGACGACCGCTACTTCTACAAGATCACCGACAGCGTGGCCGAAGCAGCCGCTGAACTTTTCGGCTTCTACCGCAACTACCACTCGCTGCGCTTCGTGGGCCACACCCTGGTGCTGCGGCTGAAGGTCCTGCCCACCGCCGCCGAGCTGGCCGCCCTGTCGGAGGAGTTCGCCGACATCGCATCGGGCGGCGTCATCGAGGCGTTGCCCGGGCCCCTGCCACCCGAGTCCCGGACCGAGGACCATCCCGACCTGCCACGGATCGCCTTGCGCTTCGACCGAATGTCTTACGCCCGCCTCCGGTTGCTCATCGACGCCCTCAACCAGCTCCCGAGCGCCCCTCCCATGCCCGCCATCGTCGCCACCGCGTAGCCGCCTCCCGGCGTCAACCCCATCGGGGCTCAGTCGCTGTCGTCGCCCTCGGAAAGGATGGCCGCCGCCTTCTCGACCGCCCGGCGGGCACGGGTGAGGCGGCGCTCGTCGACGGGAAGTTCGGTGCCGCCCGCGTCGATCGACTCCCGGAGCCGCTGGATGGCGAGATCGGCGAGCTCCTCGGAGATCGCCTGGAGGCGCTCGCGGATCTCCTGGAATTCACCGGCCATTTCCGGGCCCTCCTATCGCCTCGGCGATCAGCTCGACGGGGTGGCGGACCTCGACACCCGCGGCCGCCAACCACAGGGCGCAACCGGGGTTGGCGCTGGCCACGACCCGGGCGCCGCTGCGCTCGATGGCGGCCAGCTTACGGTCCCTGATGAGCCCGGCCATGGCGGGATGCTGGGCGCTGTAGGCGCCACCGGCGCCGCAGCACATGCCCTCGTCGTCGAGCTCCACCACCGAAACGTACGGGGCGAGGACGGTCCGGACCGCCACGTGGGCCCGCTGGACGTGGCGGAGGTGGCAGGGATCCTGGATGGCAACCGGGCCTTTCGCCCCGGCGCCGGGAGAAAAAGGAGGGAGCCGGTCCAAACGCGGCGCCAGCCACTCGTGAACATCGCTGACCCGGCGAGCGAAGTCGGCTGCCTCGGCTGTACCCAGGAGATGCCCGTAGTCCTTGAGGGCGGCCCCGCAACCCGCGGAGTCCACCACGATGGGCGCCTCCCCCGGCATCGACGCCATCACCCGGACGGCCAGGCGCCGGGCCTGGTCGGAGAGCCCGGCGTGGGTGTGCAGGGCACCGCAACAGTCGCCGCCCCGTCCCGGCAGTGCGACCCCCGCGCCCGTCGCGGAGATGACCGACGCCGCCGCCACATGAACCTGACGCTGCCAGGCGTCCATGACGCAGCCGGTGAACAGATACACGTCGGTACCGGTGGCCGCCAGGGGGGGCCGGCGCAGCGGCAACCGGGGGAGGGCGAACCTGCGGCTGAGCGCGCCGGGGATCAGGCCGGCTCGTTGCGCGGCCGCGCCTACCGCCGTCAAGGCGAGCAACACCCGGTGATGGCCGAGCACGGCGTAGCCGGCCCGGCGCCACCACGGCTGGTACCGGGTCTCGACGACCAGGGCGTGGCGGGCGCCTTCCATCAGGCGACCGAAGGGCACCGCGGAGGGGCACGCCACCTCGCAAGCCCGGCACTGGACGCACAGGTCCATGAACTCGGTGAACGGAGCGTCCATGACGGCGCCCGCGTGCACCGCCCGCATGGCGGCGATGCGCCCGCGCGGCGACGCCGATTCCTCACCGGTGACCCGGTAGGTGGGGCAGCTCGGGAGGCAGAGACCGCACGACACGCACGCGGCCAGCTCGTCGTCGTCGACGGGGAGACGGCCCTTCGTCACCTTGACGCCGCCGCCCACGACCCCGCCCCCGCCCGCAGCCACCCCGCCGTCGGCGCTGCCCCCGACCACCGCGCCGCCCGCAGCCACATCGTTGCCCGCCACGCCGCCGGCTCCGCGGCCGCCGGTCACCGTCACAGGCCCACCTGGCGACCGGGGTTGAGCCGCCCCGAGGGATCGAAGCGCTGCTTCAGCTCGCCGTGGAGGGAGGCGACCCGCGGCGGCAGGGCCCGGGGCCAGGCCAGCCCTAGGGCCGCCGCCAGCGAAGCGGGGTCGGAGGTCTGCACGACGCCCACCCCCACGTGAGCCAGCCACCGAGGCCCGCCGGTGGCAAGACGCCGCAACTCCCCCGGAGGCACCGAGATCCGACCTTGGCCCGGAGCCGCCGGCGCGCCCGGCACGGGGGCGAACGTCGGCCCGAGCGACGCGGCCTCTGCCCCGACGTCATCGGGATGGCCTTCCAGCAGGACCCACACCTGTGTCCCGTCCCAGAGGACCGACGACGGGCGATACAGCCGGGAAAAAACGGCAAACGGATCGGCACCCGATGCTCTCAGCCACTGGCTGGCCACCGGGACCGGGTGACACCGCAGCACGACCTCGGCCAGCAGGCCGAGCGTCCCGAGCGACCCCACCAGCAGCCGGCACAGGTCGAAACCGGTGACGTTCTTGACCACCGGGCCCCCGGCCTTAACCACCTCACCTGCGGCCGAGACAGCGTGGACCTCGAGCACGGTGTCACGCACCGGCCCGTACCGCAGTCGCCGGACACCGCTGTGGCCGACTGCCAGCACACCGCCCACCGTCGCCCGCGAAGGGTCGGCGGGGTCGAGCGGCACCATCTGCCCTCCCTCGGCCAGCGCGGCGTTCAGCGCGGCCACCGTCGTGCCGGCCCGGACCCGAACGATCATCTCGGCGGGCTCGTGGGCCACTACCCCCGCCGGCGCCGAGACGACCCGGGCCGCGGGCAGGCAGGGACCGCCGACCGACCACTGCGTCCGCCCGCCGGCGACCGCCACCGGCCCGGAAGGACCGACCACGCCGGCGAAAGCCTCGAGGACCGGATCCACGACGCCGCGCAGGCTGGCGCCCGCGGCCACGGTCATATCCACGCCCCCGGCGGCACGCTCTGCAGGTCGCCGCAACGGGAGCCGGCGGGCAACACCTTCCACGGGTTGCACGCCTCGTCGGGATCGAAAGCCCGCCGGAGCCACGACTGGGCTTCGAGATCGGCGGCGGTGAAGACCAGGCCCATGTAGTCGCGCTTCTCGAGTCCGATCCCGTGCTCGCCGGTCAACATGCCGCCGGCGGCCACGCACACCTCGATGATCTCCATGCCGGCGGCCAGGACCCGGTCCATGACCCCGGGCTCGCGCTTGTCGAACAGGATCAGCGGGTGGAGGTTGCCGTCGCCGGCGTGGAACACGTTGCCCAAGCGCAACTCGTGGCGCGCCGCGATCTCGTACACCGCGGTGAGGACGGCGACCAGCTGGCTGCGGGGCACGACGGTGTCGTGGAGGTAGTAGTTGGGCTTGATCCGGGCGACGGCGCCGAACGCCGACTTGCGACCCTTCCACAGCAGCGCCCGCTCGGCGGCATCGGTCGCCACCCGAACCGTCCGGGCGCCGTGCGACAGGGCCAGCGCCTCGATCGCAGCAGAAGCCGCCGCGACACCACCGCCAAGGCCGTCGACCTCCACCAGCAACACGGCCGCGGCATCGGTCGGAAAACCAGCATGGACGTACGCTTCGACCGCGGCGGTGATCTCCCGGTCCATCATCTCGAGGGCTGCGGGAACAAAGCCCGCCGCGATGATCCCGCTCACCGTCTCGGCGGCGGTTTCGATGCTGGTGAAGTCGGCGAGCATGGTCGTCACCGCCGGCGGCAGAGGCGTGAGGCGCACCGCGATGCGCGTGGCAATGCCCATCGTGCCCTCGCTACCGACGAAGGCGCCCCGAAGGTCGTACCCCGCGGGCTCGGGGTCGAGGCCGCCGAGCTCCACGATCGAGCCGTCGGCGAGGACCACCTCGAGGGCCAGCACATGAGCGGTGGTCACACCGTGCAGGAGGCAGTGGGGCCCGCCGGAGTTGTTGGCCACGTTGCCGCCGATCGTGCACGACTGCTGGCTGGAGGGGTCAGGGGCGAAATGCAGTCCGTGGCGGGCCACCGCCCGGGTCAGGTCGAGGTTGAGCACGCCGGGCTGCACCCAAGCCACCCGGGTATCGGGCTCCACCGAGAGGATCTTGTCCATCTTCGTCGTGACGATGACCACCGGCGGCGACGGCCCGACGGGCACCGCGCCGCCGGCCAGACCGGTGCCCGAACCGCGCGGTACGAAGGGGCGGCCGTGGGCCCGGCTTATGCGCACCGCCGCCGCCACCTCGGCCGTGGTCGTCGGGAAGCAGATGACCGCCGCGTCGCCGGCCAGCATCGAGGCGTCGCGGCGGTACAGCGCCAGCTCCGTCGGCTGGGCCCGGACCCGGTCGGGGGCCAGCGCCCGCGACAGGTCGGCCACCAGGGCCGCCGAATCCGAATTCAGACCGCCGGCAGCGCCGGCAGTGGTGGTGGTCGCCACCCGCCCAGTCTGCCGCGCCAAGAGGATCTGAGCCCGATTACGGGCTCGGGCAGCTGATCCCCTTGGCGGGCACGGTCAGCGAGACGAGGTAGGCGTCGACATGGGTCCGGATGCAGGCGCTCGACCGGTAGCCGGTATGGCCGTCACCGACGCGGGTGAGCAGGACGCCGTGCGTCAACTGGCTGGCCAGGGCCTGGGCGTCGACGTACGGAGTGGCGGGATCGCCGGTCGATCCGACCACCACGATCGGCGGGCTGGCGGCGGCGGTGATCACGTGGGGGGCGCTCGTCGGCGGCGCCGGCCACCCCGTGCACGGCAGGGCGCCGTACAGGTCGGCGATGCCGAATTCCGGGGCTCGTTGCTTGGCCGTCACCGCCGCCGTCCGCAGTGCGTTGGGATCCCGGGGCCAGGGCTGGTCGACACAGGAGATGGCGTTGTTGGCCTCGAGGGCGTTGCTGTAGGCGCCGCTCGGATCGCGCTGGGTGTACTGGTCGGAGTACTGCAGCAACAGCGAGCCGTCGCCCGCCTCGGCCTGGGAAAGGCCGCTGGCCAAGCCGGGCCACGTCGACTGGTCGTACAGCTCCTGGGCCACTGCGAAAAACGCCTCGCCGGGGCCGAGTGTGCGGCCGCCTCCCGCCGGTAAGGGGTTGGCCGCGATCCGGGCAATCAGGGCGTCATAGGCGGCGTGTATGGCGCCGGTCGGTTTCCACGGGCAGATGGGCGTACCGGTGCAGAAGTCGAAGAAGGCGTTGAGCTCCTTGTCGAAGCCCGCCGCCTGCTCAATGTTGGTGTTGATCGGGTCGAGGGCGGGGTTGAGGGCGCCGTCGAGGACCATGGCGCGGATGTGGTCGGGGAACAGGTCGGCGTACGTCGCCCCGAGGAACGTCCCGTAGGAGAAGCCGATGTAGCTGAGCTTGGTGTCGCCGACGGCGGCGCGAATCTCGTCCATGTCACGGGCCGCGTTGATCGTGCCGACGAACGGCAGCAATGCACCGCTGAGGGCCTGGCAGCGCTGATCGAAGGTTCTGGCCCCGTCGAGCAGGGCGCCGAAGGCGGCGTCGGTGGTGGGCGCAGGGTTCAGGTGGATGTACTGGTCGAGCTGGGGCCCGGTGGCGCAGCGCACCGGTGACGAGCGCCCCACCCCTCGCGGGTCGAAGCCGACGATGTCGAACTTGGCCAGGACGTCGGGCGAGAGCAACGAGGCCAGGTAATCGAGGGCGTCGACTCCCGACGCCCCCGGGCCCCCGGGGTTGACGAGGAGCGAGCCGATCTTGGTGCCGGTGGCCGGCAACCGGTCGAGCGCGATGCCGATCTTGCGAGCGGAGGGATTGGCGTAGTCCAGGGGGACCTGGAGGGTGGCGCACTCGTCGCCCTGAGGACCGGCATTGCCGGCGCACGCCGTCCAGGTGACCGGAGCGACCGCCGGCAGGGTGAGCGTCGTCGCCGGCGCGGTGCTGGCAGTCGTGGCCGGGGCGCCCGTCGTCGTCGTGGTGCGGGCGGCTTTGGGGGCCGACGACGAGCAGGCCGCGACCAGCGTCACCGCCACGAGCGCCGGCCACATCGTCCGGGAGGAGATCACGGCCGTCACGGTAGTGGGGGCCGGAGGTACGACGGGCTGCAGTACCGTGCGGTGATGGCCGCTGACCTGCGATTGGCCGCCTACGCGGTCAGCGAGGCGGAGCGGATTGTCGCCACCTTGTTCGAGTGGCTCCGGATCCCGTCGATCTCGGCGCACCCCGACCGGGCGCCCGACGTGCGGGCTTCGGCGCAGTTCTGCGCCCGCCTTCTGATCGAAGCCGGCCTCGAAAACGTCACCCTCATCGATCCCCAGGCAGCGGCCGCGGGGCCCGCGGTCTACGGCGACTGGCTGCACGCCGGGCCCGACGCGCCGACGGTCCTCGTCTATGGCCACCACGACGTGCAGCCGGTCGATCCCATCGCCTTGTGGACCTCGCCCCCTTTTTCCCCGGTCATCGTCGACGGAGAATGCCGGGGGCGCGGAGCGGTCGACGACAAGGGGCAGGTTCTCTACCAGATCGAGGCGGCGCGGGGGTTGCTGGCGACCGGCGGGACGCTGCCGGTCAACCTCAAGTTCATCGTCGAGGGTGAGGAGGAGATCGGCAGCCCCCATTTCGAGTCGCTGCTCGTCGCCGAGGCCGACAGGCTGGCGTGTGACGTCATCGTGGTCTCCGACACCGGGATGATCGCCCCCGACGTGCCGTCGATCACCGTCGGCATGCGGGGCCTGGTTGCCTTCGACATCGAGCTGACGACCAGCACGACCGACCTGCACAGCGGGTTGTGGGGCGGCACCGTCCCCAACGCCGCCCGGGTAGCGGCCGAGCTGGTAGCCGCCCTCCACGACGACGAGGGGCGCGTCACCGTCGGCGGTTTCTACGATCGGGTCCGGCCGCTGTCACCCGTCGAGACGGCGTCGCTGTCCGCCCAGCCCTTCGACGAGGCCGAGTTCATGGTCCACGCCGGGGTCCAGGCGCTGTGCGGCGAGACCGGGTTCACCCCGATTGAGCGGACCAGCACCCGCCCCACCGCCGAGGTGGTCGGGATCTCGGGCGGCTACCAGGGTCCCGGCATCAAGACGATCGTGCCCGCCACCGCCAACGTGAAGCTGGCGCTGCGCCTGGTGCCCGACCAGCGACCCGAGGAGGTGACCGCCGCCGTCGGCGAGTGGTTGGCGGCGCGCCTGCCGCCGGGCGTCACCATGACCGTCACCCCCGAAGGCGGTGTCGCGCCCGCCTTGACCCCCTGCGAGCACCCGGCCATGGCTGCCCTGGTGCGGGCCATCGAGCGAGTGTGGGGGACGTCGCCGTTGTTCACCCGGTCGGGGGGCAGCGGGCCCGAGGAGGCCATCGGGCGGGTGCTCGGGGCGCCGGTGCTGTTCCTCGGCATCTCGCTGCCTGACGACCGCTTCCACGCCCCCAACGAGCGGATGGTGATGGGCCAGTTCTGGAAGGGGCTGCTGGCGGCGGGCGAGCTGCTCGTGGAGCTCGGCCGGCTCGATGGCTAAGAAGTCGGGGAAAAAGGGGCGGGCGGTAGCCGGCGTCGAGGGGCC
This sequence comes from uncultured Actinomycetota bacterium, assembly GCA_963851105.1. GTDB lineage: Bacteria > Actinomycetota > Acidimicrobiia > Acidimicrobiales > Palsa-688 > DATARN01. The sequence goes on along the minus strand of CAWKNP010000002.1, from coordinate 450,720 downwards.
CGAGGGGGCTCATGAGTGGGTGTCGTTTCCCGACCCGTCCGAGGACCGGACCTGGGTGTTCGACGTCACGTTCCTCCTGTCCAACTGGACCTGCATCTATGGCGCCGGCTGCCAGGGCGTCCTCACCGGTCCCGCGCCCGACCTCGAACAGGGATGCTGTTCCTACGGGGCCCACTTCACCGACGCCGACGACTCGGCCCGGGTGCTGGCACGGGCGGCGGAGCTGACGGCGCAGCAGTGGCAGTTCCGCAGCCGGGGGCGGCGGGGCGGGATGGTCAAGACCGAGCCCGACGGCACCACCGTGACCCGGCTGGTCGACGGCGCCTGCATCTTCCTCAACCGTCCCGGATTTCCCGGTGGCGCCGGCTGTGCGCTGCATCGGGGCGCGCTCGACGGCGGGGGGCGGACGATGGACTGGAAACCCGACGTGTGCTGGCAGCTCCCGCTGCGCCGCCAGGACCACACCGGCGAAGGGGGCCACGTCACGTCCACGGTCAGCCAGTGGGACCGGCGCCACTGGGGCGACGGCGGTGCCGACTTCCACTGGTGGTGCACCGCCGCGCCCGAGGCGTTCGTCGGGCGGCGGCCGGTGTACCGCCAGATGCGCGACGAGTTGATCGGCCTGTGCGGCGCGGAGGTGTACCGCCTGATGGCGGCCTACCTCGAAGGCGCGGTCGGCGCCGGGCGCCGGGGCCGTGCCCCTGCCCCACCCTTCCGTCCGCCGCTAGCGGTTTCTCCCCCCGGCGGTCAGGCCCGCAAGGCTCGCAGCACGGTCCAGGCGGCGGGGTCGGTGCCCGGCCACTCGTAGATGCTGCCGCCCGTGCTACCCGTCTCGTTGACCGCGTGCACGAAGGCGTCCATGTCGCCGGGGGCGATACCGTCCACGCTGACGCCGCCGATCGGGTTGACCTTGGCCTTGGGGCCGAGGAGCGGCCCGAGGTCGAGGCGCAGCCGGTGGATGCTGTCGGCGGTGTAGCGGTACCCATCGCGGAACCCGGACTCCGCGAGCCGCCCCGTCCAGTAGGTCATCGGCAGCCAGGCGTCGTAGAACGGCGCCAGGTCCAGGTAGGGAAAGCTGGGCCAGTAGTAGGGGTTGACGACCTCTAGTTGGGTGGCGGGCATCACGATGGCGCCGAGCGGCCGGTCGGGCAGGGTTTGGCGAAGCTGGCGGGAGAGGCCGACCAGCGCGGCGTTGCGGGCGGCGACGTTGGCGACGTCGATCGATTCGATGTCGACCGCGACGCCCTCGGCGGGCAGGCGGCCGATGGCGAGCAGGCGGGCCAGGTCGTCGGCCGGGTTGACCAGGCTCGGCAGGTACCACACGACGATGGCGATGCGGTCATGGTGTGCCCGCGCGATCAGCGCCAGCAGTCGGTCAGGCTCGAGCACGGTGGCGGGCCCGGTCTGCGACGCCCCCTGTATATAGAGGTTCTGCACCCCCTTGGCGGCCATGGCGTCGATGTCGGCCAGGCCGAAATGCGGGTTCCCGCCAGGGGTGAAGGTGGCACTCCAGGAGAACATGTCGACCCACGAGCCGAGCCCGTCGTACGGTCCCCGCCGGTTCAGCGCGCTGGCGGCAGCGGCTTCACCGGGGCCGGTACGCGTCGACACGGCGATGGCGACAAGAGAGCTGAACAAGACGAGGGCGATCGCCCCCGCCACCCCGGCCATCGTCTTTCCGCGTGACCTCGGGGCCTCCGTGCCTGCCGCCGCGTCAGACCTTCGGTGAAGAAATCGTTCCAGTCGTCGTCGCCCCCACTGCATGAAGCCCGCCCCAAACGGCAGTAGTCGATGCCCAGCCGTCAGAAAAAACCTAGTTCCTCAGCACCCGCCTACGTGGGAGAGTGACCAGCCTCCTGGTCGGAGAATTCCTCGTCCTCTTCGTCATCCTCGGTCGCCAGGCACCACGAGGCATGCTCGTCCTCGGGATCCGCGCCACATTCCGGGCAAGGCTCCACTATTACTTCGGCCGAGCGCTTCAAGGCCCGCGCTTCTTCGAAGCGCCGATGCCGTCCCTTTTTCACGTAGTGCTCCCCGAACGAGACGTGCGTGGACTCCGAGAGTCTACCGCTGCGCCGCGGATTGAGGATGGTCAGTTCGTCCCGCCGGTCGTCAAGCTGTGGCCGCCCGGTGGTTGGCGATAGCCTCGGGTTGTGAGCGGTGATCTCGACATTGAGGCCATGATCAGCCGGTTTCGGGCCCGCGCCAGCGCCGTGCGCAAGCGGCCCATGCCACCAGTCGAGGGTGCCGATCGCAAGCGCTTCATCGATCAGGCCCGGATCGACTTCCTGGACTACGCCATGATCGGCGACGCCGATGGCACCATCGACGACGGGATCCTTACCCTGCGCATCGACTTGCGGCCCAAGCCGCCAGAGGACGCCTCCTCGTGATGGGGTCCGGACGACGCGGGTTCGGGCGCTGCCGCCGCTGACCTAGTCGGCCTCGGGGAGCGGGTCCACGGCGGGGAAAAGGGCCTGGCGGGAACGGGTCTCGAGCACCAGCCGCCCGCCACCTTCGAAGGCGAGTGCGGCGTCGCCGTGGACCAGGCGCTGCAGGGGCTTGCCGACCAAGCCGGCCCGCCAGCCGCTCGCCAGGCGGGCGCCGGGCTCCTCGGCCAGGAAAGCGACAAGGTCGGCCCGCGTCGCCAGGAGAGAAGCGTCGACCCGCTCGTCTCGAGACAGCTGGGCGACCCATGCCGCGGCCAGCGCCACCGCGGGGCGCCAGTTGCGGTCGACCTCGTCGGCGGGCGGTAGTTGCAGAGCGCTCTCCGGGAGCTGGCGCCCCCGCACGATGGCATGCAACAGCTGGACCGGCACTTCGCCGCGCAGGTGGCGCCCGTCGAGGCCGCGAATGGCCCGCAGCGCGGTCACCGTCATCGGCTGCCCGTGGACGATTGCCTGCAGCCCGAGGTCAGGCAGTACGAAGCGGATCGGCTGGTTCACCTCTCGGGCCCGCCGCTCGCGCCAGCCGGCCACTTCCTGGGCCACCCCCCGCGCCGGGCCCCGCAGCTGGCGAGCGTCGCGGAGTTTCCACCACGCCCGATCGGGGTCGCTCGGCCCGACGGCCCGCTGCCGGAGCAATTCGCACTCTTCCTCTGCCCAGTCGAGCCGGCCCCGGTCCGAGAGCTGCTTCACGATCACATCGGTCAGCGCGATCAGGTGGGCCACGTCCTCGGCCGCGTAGGTGAGCTGCCCGGCGCTGAGCGGGCGGGCACTCCAGTCCGTCAGGCGGTCGCCCTTCTGCAGGCGCAACCCAAGAAACGTCAGCGCCAGTGCCGACAGCGAGGCCAGTCCGTGGCCCAGGAACGCGGCCGCGATCTGCGTGTCGAACAAGCGCTCAGGGCGCACCCCGCACGCCTGGAAGAGGACCTCGAGGTCCTGGTCAGCGGCGTGTGCGACCAGGGTCGCGCCGCCGGTGAGCACGGCCGCGAAGGACGCGAAATCGACGGCCAAGGGATCGATCAGGGCGACACCCGCCGGTTCGTCGCCCTGGGCGGGCCACGCCACTTGGACGAGGGCAAGGTCGGGCCAGTACGTCCGTTCCCGGTGGAACTCGGTGTCGAGGGCGTAGCGATCAACGCCCGCGAGGCGGTCGATCAGGTGCGAAAAAGCACCTTCGGTATTGATCAGATCTGGCACGTCGTGACTGCGGTCTCCTCTTCCCGGCGGCCAGCGTCTTGCGGCGCGGGACGCCCGATTGTAGGTGTCGCCGCCAGGGGTCATGTGCGAAGCGAGCTCAGGGTGATAGCTGATCAGGTGTGGCGGGAGATGTAACCCCGGGAGCGGAAGACGTGGAGCATGCGGGCGACGAACGCCGCCGCCAGCAGCGCCGTCACCACCGCGCCCACCGCGGCCAGCCCAAGTTGTCCCCACGGCAGCGGTTGTCCCGCGACGACCCGGCGGGCGGCGGCGAAGACATGGGTCGTCGGGAGCGCGGCCGCAACCGGCTGCAGCACCCCGGGCAGGGCGGTGACAGGGTAAAATACACCGGACAGCGGCATCACCATGGCGATGATCCCCCAGGCCATGATCTCCGCGCCCTGGCCGACGAGCAGGATGAGGCCGATCACGACGAGGCCGACCGACCAGCCGACAAACAACAAGATCGCGACCATCGGGATCAGGGCGAAGCCGACGTCGGTGATTCGGAAGGCGAACAGGGCGAGGGCGACGACCGAGACGGTGGTCACGCCCATCACCAACTTGGCGAGGCCGAACAGTGCGACACCACCTACGAACTCGAGCTCGGTGAGCGGTGTCACCATCAAGTTGAGCAGGTTCCGCGACCAGGTTTCCTCCATGAATCCGGTGGCCACGGAGATCTCGGCTTGGAAAAGCACGTGGAAGAGGATGATGCCAGCGAGGAGGTAGGCCACTCCCTTGGAGCCGGTGCCGGACGTCCGGCTGAAATAGACGCCGAGCGAGCCGAACAAGATGGCGTCGACGACCGGCCAGAAGATCACGTCGAACCACCGCTGCGGAGCGCGCTGGAGGACATACACGTGGCGCCGGGCGACGGCGCGGATCCGCAGCCACGAGGCGGCGGTGGCGGTTGGCGCGGCGCTCATGGGATCCGCTGCTTTTCAATCGCGGCCAGATGGAGGAAGACGCCCTCGAGGTCGTCGCGCCCGAACCGGGCCGCCACCTCTTCCGCGCTGCCATCGGCGACTACCCGCCCGCCCGACAGGAAGACCACTCGCTGGCAGAGGCGTTCCACCTCGGTCATGTTGTGGCTGGTGACGAGGAGGGCGGTGTTGTCCTCGGCGCACATTCGGGCGAGACCGAGCCGGACCTTCTGGGCGACATCGGGATCGAGCGACGCGGTGGGCTCGTCCAAGATGAGCAATTGAGGGCGGTGCAGAGTGGCCTTCACGATCCCGACGAGGGTCCGCTGGCCCGACGACAGCTGGTTGCCCATGTTGGCGGCCAGATGGGTGATGCCGAAGCGGTCCAAGGCGGCGTCGATGGCCGCCTTAGGGTCGGCGAGGCCGTAGAGCTTCCCGAACAGGGTCAGGAACTCGCGAACGCGCAAGCGCTCCGGCAGCGGTAGGTACCCAGCCGCGAAGCCCACCTCGGCCAGGGCCTGGCTGCGCCGGCCGGGGAGGCGGTGGCCCGCGATCTCCACGCTCCCCTCGTCCGGGCGGATCACGCCGAGGAGCATCATGAGCGTGGTCGTCTTGCCCGCGCCGTTCGGGCCGAGCAGGCCGACCCGTTCGCCCGCGCCGACGGTCAGGTCGACGCCCGCGACGGCAAGCGTGCGCCGGTAGCGCTTCACCAAACCGGTGGCGCGCAAGACGACGTCGCCTGACTCCATGGCGCCAGTGTGGCAGTGGGCGCCCGCGCCGGCCTGCGGATTTCGCGACCGGGCGCCAGCACGGGGATAGACCTAGCCTGCGTGGCCATGTCAGGCCCCCCTGGTGAGCCCGTCGGACCGTTCCCCGCAGGCGCAGATCCGGTCGAGTACAGCAAGCTCCGGCGCCGGGTCCTTTGGACCATGCCGAGCGGCCTGTACCTCGTCGGCAGCCGCACTCCCGTCCGACGAAATTTGATGACCCTCAACCTCGCGACCCAGGTGAGCACCGAACCGAAGCTGCTCGGCATCGTCGTCGAGCAGTCGGCGCTCACCCACCAGTTGATCCACGACGGTGGCGCCTACAGCCTTTGCATCATCGACCGTGAGGACCGCGCCATCGTGCGCAAGTTCGTCAAGCCGGTGGAGGTGGACGAGGCGGCCCATACCGTGAACGGGTTCGCGTATCACGACGGGCCGGCCACCGGGGTCCCGGTCCTCGACCAGGCGGTGGCGTGGCTCGAGTGCCAGGTCCGCCAGGAGGTGGCGTTGGGCAATCACACCTTCTTCATTGGCGAGGTCGTCAACGCCGGCTTCCAACGCCCCGAGGACACGCCCGTGCTGCGCATGGAAGACACGAGGATGAACTACGGCGGCTGACGCCGCTATTCCTCGATGCTGGCGGCAAAACCCTGGCGGAGGGTGTTCTCACTCACCACGCGGGGCTCGAGGAACTGCAGCAGGTAGTCGGGCCCGCCCGCCTTCGACCCCACCCCGGAAAGTCCGAGGCCGCCGAAGGGCTGGCGGCCGACGACGGCGCCCGTAATGCCCCGGTTTACGTAAATGTTGCCGGCCCGCAGTTCCGCCATGGCCCGACGGATCGAAGCCGGGCTGCGCGAGACGATGCCCGCGGTCAGCGCGTAGTCGGTGTCGTTGGCCATGGCCAACGCCTCGTCGAGTTCGGCGGCGGGGAACACACTCAGGATCGGGCCGAAGATCTCCTCGGTCGCCAGCCGCCCCGACGGTGAGACCCCGGCCACGATCGTGGGCCCGACGAACCAGCCCTCGGCGGGCAGGTCGTCGCGCTGGGCGACCACGGTCCCCTCGGACGGGGCGACCGCTAGGTAGCCCGTCACCTTCGCTTGGGCGTCGGCGTCGATGAGGGGCCCGATGTCGGTCCCCATCGCGGCGGGATGGCCGAGCCGCAGAACGGCCGCGGCGCCCGCCAGCCGGGCGACCACCTCGTCGTAGATCTCGCCGACCACGATGAGCCGGGAGAGGGCGGAGCACTTCTGGCCGCTGAAGCCGAACGCCGACCCGAGCACGATCGGTACCGCCTGGTCGATATCGGCGTCGGTGTCGACGATCATCGGGTTCTTGCCGCCCATCTCGGCGATGACCCGCTTGACATGGCGCTGGCCGACCACGACCTCGGCGGCACGAGCGTTGATGGCCAGGCCGACCTGGCGCGATCCCGTGAAGGCGATGACGGCGACGTCACGATGGGCGACGAGGGCCGCGCCGACCTCCTCGCCCCTGCCGGGCAGGAATGCCAGCACGCCCGCGGGGAGCCCGGCAGCCGCGAAGGCGGCGACCAGCTGGGCACCGATGGCCGGCGTCTGCTCGGCCGGCTTGTAACAGACCGGGTTTCCGGCAACCAGCGCAGCCGACACCATGCCCGCGGAAATGGCAAGAGGGAAGTTCCACGGCGCGATCACCGCCACCACCCCGCGAGAGTCGTAGTGCATGGCGTTCAGCTCGCCGAGGGGCGACTGCACCGGCGCGCCCGCCGCCAGCAGGCGCATCTGGCGGCCGTAGTACTCGCAGAAGTCGATGGCCTCGCACACATCGGCGTCGGCCTCGGCCCAGGGCTTGCCTGCCTCGTAAACCTCGAGGGCGGCCAGCTCGAACCGCCGGGCGCGCATCCATTCCCCGGCTCGGAACAACACCGCCGCCCGCTCGCCCACCGGCGTCTGGCGCCATTGCCGCCAAGCGGACAGGCAGGATGCCACCGCCGCTTCGGCTTCCGCCGCCCCGCAGGCCGCGGAGTGGGCGACGGCTACCGACGGCCGTGCCGGGTCGACGGACTCAAGCTTGGCCGAAGTGTGCACAGCCCGCCCGTCGATGAAAGCCGGGACATCGATTGGCGCCGAACCCGACAATCCACCGCCCACGCCCCCGCCGCCCAAGGCACCGCCGCCGCCCATGGCACCGCCGCCGCCCCCGCTCGGGCCGCCCCCGAAGTCCGCCACCGCCGCCGCCATCGCCGCCCGCACCGGGGCCCGGCGCCACTCCGCCAGCGGCTCGGGCCGGTAGTCCCCGGGCGAGGAGCCCGAAGTTGCGGGCCTGCGCACGGCCGCCGGCGCACCCGGCAGCGACTCCGCGGCCACCGCCGGCGGTGCCACCAGCTCGGTGAGTTCGCGCCCCTCGGCGAAGCGGTGCCGGACGAAGCTCTCGTTCGAGGTGTTCTCGAGGAGCCGCCGCACGAGGTACGCCATGCCGGGCACCAACTCTCCCACCGGGGCGTACACCCGCAGGCGCAGGCCGAGGCGGCGGATGGCGGCCTGGATGGGCTCCGCCATGCCGTAGAGCATCTGCAGCTCGTAGCTGCTGTCGGGCAGCCCGAGCGAGCGGGCGAGCGTCACGGCGTGGGCGAGTGACCGCAGGTTGTGCGAGGCGAAGGCGGCGCGCACCGAGCCGTGGTGCTCGAGCAGCATCTGCGTGAGGCGCTCGAAGTTGGCATCGGTCTGGGCCTTCTCCTCGAAGACCGGCGCCGGCCACCCGGCCGCGGCCGCCTCGATGGTCTCGGCGTCCCAGTAGGCGCCTTTGACCAGCCGGATCCCGATCGGCGCCCGGCCCGCCCGGACCCGCGCCGACGACCAGGCGCACAGGTCGGCCAGGTCGTCGCGGGAGTCGCGGGTATAGGCCTGGATGACGCAGCCCGCTTCCAACCCCGCCAAGGAAGGCTCGTCGAGCAGGTCACGGAATAACTGCAGCGTCAGGTCCTTGGCGTCGAAATGCTCCATGTCGAACCACACGTAGGCGCCTTGCGCCGCGCAGTCCGCCAGCAGGGGTCGTAGCCGGGCTTTGGCCGACGCCAGCCCGTCGGCACGGGTCAAAGGCGAGTAGTGCGTGGCCAGGGCCGTCGGCTTGATGCTGACGTGCACGCGGGGCAATGCTCCGAGGTCGTCGCGCTCGAGGTGGTCGTCGGGCGCCCACCCCGCGGATTCCTGAACGAGCGTCGTGACCAGCGTCGCTACTCGGGAGGCATACCGGTCGGCCTCGGCCGCGGTCACCGTCTTCTCGCCGAGCAGGTCGACCACGAACCCGCTGCCTGCCCGCCAGAGCTGGTGCAGCGGTGCGACCGCCTCGGAAGGGGTGGCGCCCACGATGAACTGCTCCGCCATGCGACGGATGTTGCGCCGGGCGACGGTGGCGGTGAGCGAGCCGCCCATCGGCATGTGGTCGGCCAGCCCGACGCCGAGGTCGAGTGCCCACGGGACGTCGGCGCCATCGAAGTACTCCCGCACGTGACGCAGCACTTCGGCGTCGTTGTGGGTGGCCGGGAAAACGTCGACGAAGCGGAACAGCTGGGTCTTGAACGACGGGTGGGACATGGCCCAGCCGAGCATCTTGTCGCTCCACCAGGACATCCGGTACACGCTCGCCTTCTCGCCTTCGCCGAGATCGGCGATGCGTTTGGCGAGGGCCGTGACCTCCCGGTCGAAGGGGGCAACCACGTGCCACAGGGTACGGGCGACTAGGCGATGACGGCGAAGCGCAATCCTTTGACCGCCGACAATGAGCCGGTCCCGAGCCGGCCGGTGAACAACGCGGCCACCGTCTCCACCGCCGCCAACGGCACGTCGACGACAACCGACTTCTCCTCCTGCCGCCAGCCGCTCGCCGCCGCGACCACGAACCGCAGCTCCCCTGCGTCGCCCGCCACCACGAACTGGGCGCCGTCATGGTTGAGCTTGCGCCGCAGAGCCGGCCCGAGCGCGGTGGCGGCGCCCGCGCCGAGGGTCACCACCAGCGTGCGCCCCCGCCGGCGCCAGCTCAAGCTGGCCACGTTGAGCTCGTCGAGCGAGCTTCCCTCGGCTGCGACGCCCGCCTCGGCGGTATCGCGCAGCTCGCGGTCGGCCGCCAGCGACGGCCGGTCGAGCACCGTCGTCAGCATCGGGTCCCGCCGGCGCAGCAGGGCCAGCACGGACTCGGTCCGCCATGACCGGCACAACTCCAACTCGTCGGCGGTGAGCCCGACCACCTGCAGGAAATCGACGGTTCCCAGGGTGCCGAGGGTGGGGTCGACAACGATGGCGGCTGCGGTGAGCGCCGTGTCGGAGTCCAGCTTGATCGGCCCCCGCAGGTCGATCTGGTCGCCGGCGGCAAAACCGTGGCCGCTGCGCCGGGCGTAGGCCACCAGGCTGACGAGGCAGTCGACGGCCCACGTCGGCAGCTCGTCGTCGGGGCGGGGCAGGCGAAGCGTCAGCTCGAACCCCAGGTCGGCGACACCGAGGGTGACGACATGCCACGACGGCGGATCGGCCAGGGCGTAGATGCGCACCTCCTCGACCACACCGCGGCCACGAGGGGAAAAGGTGTCTTTCGGGGATCCCTTCGCGACGGCGTCAACGTGGGCCGCGGCCGCGGCCAGGCCGTCGCCCGCGTCGGCCGTCGCCATGAACCCGGCCCTAGCCCTGCTCGCGCCGGTCCCAGTTGGGGTCGAGCTGGTGGAGGAACGTGGCGCAGCGGTCCTCCTCGTCGCGCTCGCCGATCTGCTCGGCCCGCAGGCGCAGCTGCTCGAGCGCCCGGAGGAACCCCCGGTTGGTCGGGTACCGCCACCGGACGTAGCCCGAGCCCCGCCACCCCGCACCGCGCAGCGTGTCCAGGCCCCGGTGATAGCCGACCCGGGCGTAGGCGTAGGCCTCGACCGTTTCGGTGGCGTTTTCGGCCAGGGCGGCCCAACCGTCGATGTAGCGGGGATAGGCGCTGACCACCCCGGCGAGAGCCGCCTTGCGCTGCTCCGGTGGTTGCGCCATGGCCTGGGCCAACGCCGATTCGGCCTGACCGGGCGCCTGGGGCAGGATGGTCTCGGGGAGGCCGGCGGTAAGCGGTACGGATGACTCGTTTGCCATGGGTGCATGCTGGCACAATCGGGCGTGGCCGCGACCGGGTGCCTGTTCTGCCAGATCGTGGCGGGAGAGGTGCCGGCCCATGTCGTGCTCGACGCCGCCGGGGTCATGGCATTCCTGGACATCCGCCCCCTTTTTCCCGGCCATGTCTTGACTGTTCCCAAGGCCCATTTCGAAACGCTGGCGGACCTGCCGGAGGGCTTGGTCGAGCCGTTGTTCGCCGCTACCCGGCGTCTCGCGGCCGCGGTCGAGGTCGCCATGGGCGCCGACGGGTCGTTCGTGGCGATCAACAACCGGATCAGCCAGAGCGTTGCCCACCTCCATGTGCACGTCGTGCCCCGCAGGCGGAAAGACGGTTTGCGGGGTTTCATGTGGCCCCGCCAGCGCTATGCCGACGACGCCGCCATGGCCGCCACCGCCGGCGCCATCGCCGAGGCCGTCGGCCGACTTGCTTGACCCGACCAGGCCGCTACGGTACGACGGTGTCCCTTGAACAGGTAGGGGACCTCCGGCCGCCGCGCCCGCTGCTGCGGGGCTGGCTGCACGAGGTCGCGTTCGTGTGTGCCATTCCCGCCAGCGTGTTTCTGCTGGTGGTCGCCCGGGGCACGACGGCCCGGCTGGCGGTCGGCGTCTACGGGATCGGGATCTGCGCCCTGTACGGGGTGAGCGCCGCCTACCACCGGGGGAATTGGAGTGCCGCCGGTCGGGCGCGCATGAAGCGCCTCGACCACGGGACCATCTTCGTCATGATCGCCGCCACCTACACCCCGGTCTGCCTGGTGCTTCCCGGCAACGGTCTTGGGGTGCTGCTGATCGCTGCTTGGACCGCCGCCGCCGCGGGGATGGTCCTCGCGCTGACGGGCCTGGCGGAACGGCCCTTTATCGGCTTCACGTGCTACCTGGGCTTCGGGTGGGTGGCGTTGCTCGGCCTGCCGGCGGTGATGCGGGCGGGCGACGGATTCGACCTTGCCATGTTCGTCGGCGGGGGGCTGGTGTACACCCTCGGCGCCGGCGTCCTGGCATCGCGCTGGCCAAATCCGTCGCCGCGCATTTTCGGTTACCACGAGGTTTGGCACACCTTCGTCATTGCGGCCAGCGCGTGCCACTACCTCTTGATCCTGTCGCTGCTGCGCGCCGCCTAGCGGCGGCACGATCCGAGCACCACGGCCGTTTCCTGGCACCATTTGAGGGCACCCATCGCGCCAGATGGTGCTCGGAATCGCCCGGGGCCTACGCCTTGGTCTTGCCCTGGAGGATCTGGGTGGCCACGCCCGCCTTGGAGAGCACGATCACCGGCTTGTCCTTCTGTACGTCGGCGACAGCAGTGACGCCGTGGAACTTGGTGGTGGCGTCGATCTTCAGCGTCGCGGACTGGCCGTCGGGCCGGGCCACGGTGATGTGGTCGGCGGCGACGTCGGTGACGTTGCCCTTGTCGAAGGTGATTGTCTCCCACGTCTTGGGCGCGCCTTTGGCCGCCTTGACCTGGACCTCGATGTCGCCGTGGTCGGCCCGGCGCAGGATTCCGGCGCCTTTGACCTTGGCGCCGGCCGCTCCGGCGGCTCCCGCCGCCTTGACGCTGAGGGCCCCGCTGGCCGGCGCGGTCGACGATGCCGCCACCGCGCCGCCGGCTGCCATGGCGGCGGTGCCGGCGCCGAGTGCCACGGCGCCGGCCAACGCGGCTCCCGCCAACTTCTTTCCGAATGAGATCGCCACTTGGTGCCTTCTTCCCTTTGTACGTAGCGCCTGGATGGCCGCCTACCTCATTCAGAATCCCGGCCGATTGTGAGCCCGCCACCGGTCGACTGTTAGGGAAGTGTGAGGGCAAAGCCCGGGCCGGCGGTGGTGGAGCTCATGCTCACTCCGTATTCCCCCAACGGCGATACGCGACGAGATGCCGCTCGTGCGAACGCCCGCGCCTCGAATGCCCGCGAATCGGTCCTTCTTCCCAAAGATCTGCAAGAGAAGGAAAATTCGGGCTTTACGTAGGCAGTGGAGAGGTCGTTAGAGAAATAGCGGGTGGTGCTCTTGACAATGGCAAACCCGTCGTAAGGCGGGGACGCAAAGCCACGGGACCTCTCTTCAATGGCGAAGAAGAGGTCAGCCGAGCTGCCTTGAGGACTCGGTCTCCCAGTCGGGGGGCGGGCCCCCCTGCAAGCACGCGGGCCCGCTCCACGACAAACACACGAGGAGATCCATACCAATGCTGCACCAACAACGTCACAGCGGCGAGCGGGAGGGCGGGCTGAGCGACGAGGGCTTCACGCTCATCGAGCTCATGGTCGTCGTCTTGATCATCGGCATCCTGCTCGCCATTGCCATCCCGACGTTCCTCGGAGCGCGGGATCGGGCCAACGACCGCTCGGCAGAATCCAACCTCCGCAACGCCCTGACCGCCGAGAAGACGATCTTCACCGACGTGCAGACGTACACCAACACCGCGACAGGGGCCAACAGGAACAAGCTGATCGGCGTCGAGCCGTCCCTCACCTGGGTGGCGCCGGCCACGTCGTACGCCAACCGCAATGTCGGCGCCACGGTCCCCTCCGCCGGCAAGGTCGTACTGGCCGACCAGTCCGCGACCGGAACGTGCTTCTACGTCGCCGACAATGTCGCCCCCGCCACGCCAAGCGGCACCTTCTATGCCAGCTACGAGGCCAATCCGTGCGTGCAGCCGGCGGCACCAACGTCAGTGCCGGCGCTCGACCACGCCGACGGCGTGGGCAACTGGGCGTTGGCGTTCTAGCCCTGACTTAAGGCCCTGACTTGTGGGCCCTGACTGACGACCGGGTCCTCGAGCTCCCGACCGACGAAGTCGGCCCGGTCGCTCCGAGGACCGCAGGTCAGCATTTCCTCGCGCTTGGCATGCCACCACCGCCCAAAGGCGCCGGGGTGCTGCCAGTGTTTTTGGCGGCATCCCGACGTCCGGCGAGGCCAGCTCGGTGATGGTCCTTCTTCGTCCTCTAAGGGCTCACAGCCGCGTTCAACCGCTGCCGCTTGCCGTGATCTCAGTCGGCAATCGATCTCAGTCGATCGGCCTGACGTTTGCCGCTTGCAAACCCTTGGGGCCTTGGGCGACGTCATAGTCGACCTTCTGACCCTCTTCGAGGTTGCGATAACCGGTTCCGCCAATGGCGCTGAAATGAACGAACACGTCAGGACCACCGCTGTCTTGGGTGATGAAGCCGAAGCCTTTTTCGCCGTTGAACCACTTCACGGTGCCACTTGCCATAGGGAATCCTCCTCCTTTCCTGGCCAGATTGACCCGTGGATCAGGGGTCTGGCCGTTGGCTCTTACGAGCCGGAGGGAACTTCCCTGCAACGTGCTGGTGATGCCCTCGGCCGTCAGTGTACCCAAATCGACGGTCCGCGCCAGTATGCCGCCGGGCCTGCGCAGCACCGAGGACGGCGAAGGAGTTATTCCCGCAGGTGGCGAGGGATCGCGCCGGCGGCACCGGAGTATTCTCCCAGGTGGTGAGCGTCGGTCACCGTCGGGAGGGCGGGGCAGTGGTACCGGCGGGCGCGGGCGCCCGGGCGCCCACGAGGCCGGCGCCCTGTCGGTTTCGCGGCCCGTCTCCGCATCGAGGATCGAAGCCCGAACGAGGTAGAAGGGACCCATGGAACATCCCCTGACGGCGGCGACGGTGCGGATCGCCGGCCATGGCGGCGACGAAATCGAGGCCTACCTGGCCGAGCCCCAGGGAGGCGAGCCCGTGGGCGGCGTGGTGGTCATCCATCACCTGCCGGGCTACGACGAAGGTTCCCTCGAGATCACGCGGAAGTTGGCCGCCCACGGGTTCTTGGCCATCTGCCCCAACCTCTACAGCCGCGATGCGCCGGGGCTGGCCCCGGCCGACGCCGCGGCCATCGTCCGGGCCAAGGGGGGCGTGCCCGACGAGCGGCTGCTCGGCGACGCCGCGGGCGCCGTCGAATTCCTGCGCTCACGGGAATCGAGCAACGGCAACGTGGCAGTGATCGGCTTCTGCTCCGGCGGGCGCCACGCCTTTCTGGTGGCGTGCCACCTGCCCCTGGCGGCGGCGGTCGACTGCTACGGCGCCTTCGTCGTCAGTCCCCCACCGGAGGACAGTCCCCTGAAGGTCAGCCCGATCGTCGACCTGGCCGGCAACCTGTCCTGCCCCCTCCTCGGCCTCTTCGGCGCCGAGGACAAGAATCCGTCACCCGAGGAGACCGCAGCGCTGGCCAAGGCGCTCGAGGATCACCACAAAACCTTTGAGTTCAACACCTTCCCCGGCGCAGGGCATGCCTTTTTCGCCGTCGACCGGCCCAACTACCGCCCCGACGCAGCAACCAAGGGCTGGCAGATGATCTGGGATTTCTTCGGCCGACATCTGGCGTAATTCGTCCCGCTTGGGAACCACGGCGGGCGCGGCGACGTCAGATGCGGAGACGGTCAGCGGCCAGGGAAAAGAGTCGGCCGCCGGTCACTTTTGTACCCGATGACGTCCGACTGGTATCAAACGACGGGAGCCGACACTCTTGCAGTTGACACCGTCGATCGGAGGGGCATTGGTCCACAGACCGCGGGAGTCCGGCCCGGCGCGGTTACCGCCAGCCGCACGTGCCCTGGCGATGTCGTCGGTCCTGGCGCTGGTTGGCGTCGTCGTCGGGCTGCGTCCGGCAGGCGCCGCCCCCGCGTCGCCACCTCCGGCGGCCGCTCCGGGGGCGGCTTTGGCATCGGCGGCGGATTTGGCGGTGGATTTGGCATCGGCGCCGGCTCCGCCCCCGGCCCGGCTGGTCATCGACGCCGGCGATTCCGGCGGGTTCATTCCCGGGCGGCCGCTGCCGGTCCGGGTGGAAGTGACCACCGATGTCCTCGTCGCCGGTCAGCTGGTCGTAGTGGCTGGATCGTCGCGACTGGCCCGACCGGTCCAGATTCCCGGGGGCAGCACCCAGCGATTCGAATTGGTTGTTCCGACCGCGGTCAACTCCCCCCAGCTGTCACTCGAGGTCAGCCTCATGGCCGGGCGGAACCGGCTGGTGGCCGCCAAAGCGACAGTGAACGCCCTGCCTGACACCGAGGTCGTCGGGATCCTGCCTGAACTCCTGGTGGGCCAGAGCGTCCCCGGAGCGACCCCGCTTTCGATCGACGCGGGCACGGCTCGTTTTGTGGCCGTCAGCGAACAGGACCTGGCGGCGGCTCCGGCCAGCCTGGGGCCTCTATCGGTCCTCGCACTCGGCTCGAACGACCTCGCCCGCCTGACCCCTGCGGTGCGCCAGGCGGTGCTCAGCTGGACCGCGGAAGGGGGTCGTTTGCTGATCGACGCGGCGCCCGCCGACTCCATTGCGGGCCTCCCGACTCCGTGGATCCCGGCCAACGGGTTGCATGCCGCCGCGGGCCTAGGGGAGGTGGTCCTCACCAGCGGCGCCATGGCCGCCGGGCGATGGGCCGGCCTCATCGATCCCACAGGGCACAGCAACGCAGTTGGCGACCAGAGCAATTTCACCGGGCAGCCACTCGGCGTTTCCCTGGCGAGCACCGCCGGCCTCAGCCGACCCAAGCTGCGCTGGCTGATCGCCTTCCTCCTCGTCTACATCGCAGTCGTGGGACCCGCGAGCTTCATTTTCCTGCGCCGGCGGCGGCGGGCCGAGCTGTTGTGGATCGTGATCCCCGTCGTCGCCATCGTGTTCACGGCGACGAGCTACGCCGTCGGCTCGTCGCAACGATCGGGACTGCGGATCGTCCACGGCACGGTCGTCGACGCCACTGCCGGGGGCGGTACCGAGGTCAGCTACATCGGCGTCTCCTCGCCCGGTGAGGCGACCACCCGGCTGCAGGCGCCCCCGGGATGGGTACTCGGACGCTACGACGATCCGAACGCCATCGCGACCGGGACTTCCACGTTCAACGCGACCCTCGTCGACCAGGGCGTAGACGGCCAGATGCAGCTGTCCGCGGGCCAGTTCGCCATCGTCCGGGGAAGCGGGCCGACCCGCTTCCCCGGCCAGCTGGTTGTGACCGCCGGGTCCGGGAGCGACGGTCACGCCGAGGGGATGGTCACCAACGCCACCACCTATCCGCTGCACGACGTCACGGTCTTGATCGGCTCGGTAGGCACCGACATCGGGACGCTGGCGCCGGGCGCCAAGGCCACCTGGAAGATCGACGGCGAACCGGCCAGCGGCGCCGGCTTCATCGTGGAGCAACAGCTATGGGGCCCGTCGGCCAGCGATCAGAAGTTTTTCGGCTTCGGCCCCGCTGTGGGACCGGTCACCACCAATCCCGGTGATCCCAGCGTCGCGGGCCGTCCCGCCGATACCGCCAGTCCCGCCAACCTGGCGGTGTGGTCATCGGCGCCCGA
Source organism: uncultured Actinomycetota bacterium (assembly GCA_963851105.1). Taxonomy (GTDB): domain Bacteria; phylum Actinomycetota; class Acidimicrobiia; order Acidimicrobiales; family Palsa-688; genus DATARN01. The sequence goes on along the minus strand of CAWKNP010000002.1, from coordinate 433,976 downwards.
TGGTCTGGCCCCGGGCAGTCGGGGCAGCGGCACCGCGGTCGCCGTCGGCTGGACCGATCGCTATCACCCCTCCGTCGTCGTCGCCGGCCACGGGCAACCCACAAAAGGAGCCACCGCCGTCGTCGGCACCGCCCCCGTCGCCGCTACCGCGTCGGTCGGCGATCTGGCCCTGGTACGCCGGGTGATCCGGGGGGCACTCACCCAGGTCAGTCCCGGCTGGTTCATGAACACCAACGGAGGCGACCCGACGATCGTCGCCTGGTCCCTTCCCCCGGCCACGGCGGGCCACGCGCTCTCGCTGTCGGTGCCCGCCGGGGCGGGCAACGTCAACGTGTGGTCGGCGGCGGACAAAACATGGCGGCAGGTCGCCAACACCGGTACGGGCAACACCAGCAACGGGTTCGTACCGGGGCCCCTCGTCACGACGATCCCCCCGCCGGCGCCGACCACCATCGCTCCGGCCGGCGTCGCGCTGGCCCCGGCCCCAACCATCTCGCCGGCGTCGGGCTTCATCACCCAGGTGCCGGCGACGGCGTTCGTGGGGCCGGGACCGGTACCGATCCTTCCGCTGCCCGGAGGTGGCTTCGGCCCGGCGCCGGCAGGGCCTACTACCACCGTCACCCTTTCTCCTGGTGATGGGGCGAACGGCGTGGTGTACGTGCGCTTCGGCGTCATCGGCCAGCCACTCGACTTCAGCTCCCTGGCGCTCAAGGTGCTGCCGTGACCGACGCCCCGGCGGCAGAAATCGCCATCCGCACCGTCGAGTTGACCAAACGCTACGCCGGCTTGCTGGCCGTCGACCATGTGAACTTGTCGATTCCGAAGGGCTCCCTGTTCGGGCTCATCGGGCCGAATGGGGCCGGGAAAACCACAACTCTCGCCATCTTGGCCTCGGTCATGGCACCAACGTCGGGGCGGACCGAGATCCTGGGGCTCGACCCCGTCGAGTTCCCCGGCCAGCTGCGCCGGATCGTCGGCTATATGCCCGACGCGCTCGGAGTGTACGAAGGCCTGCGCGTCGACGAATATCTCGAGTTCTTCGCCGCCGCCTATCGGATCGCCCGGTCGCAATGGGCCGGGCTGATCGACGGTCTGCTCGAGCTGGTGGACCTGAAGGACAAGCGGTCGGCGATGGTCGACTCGCTGTCTCGGGGCATGAAGCAGCGCCTCAGCTTGGCCCGGGCCCTGGTTCACGATCCTGCCGTCCTGCTCCTCGACGAGCCGGCCAGCGGGCTCGATCCCCGCGCCCGGTTCGATCTGCGCGCCCTGCTGATCGAGCTGCGCACGATGGGGAAGACGGTGGTGATCAGTTCCCACATCCTCTCCGAGCTGGAGGAGATGTGCACCGATGTCGCCATCATGGGCGCCGGCAAGGTCCTGGCGTCGGGCCCCCCGAACCAACTGAGGGAGGCGATGCGACCCGGTCGCTCGGTGTCGGTACGGCTGCAGGGCGGGGAGACCATGACCTACACCGTCGGTGACGACGACGCTCAGACTGACCTGCTGCGGCGGCTGATCGTCGAGGAGAACCTCCCGATCCTCGAGTTCATCCAGGCCCAGGACAGCCTCGAGGACCTCTTCCTCCACATCACCGAGCCCGCCGAGGAGGCCACCTGATGGCGCCGCTCAATCCGGTCCTGCGCCGCGAGCTGAAGGAGCGAATGCGCTCCCGGGTCACCGGCTTCGTCCTCACCTTGTACCTGGGAGTCCTCGCGCTGGTGCTCTACGGGCTGTACAGCAACGCCCAGCACCAGCAGTTCGGGGGCATCGATCCCCTGGCGACGGCCAACGTCGGGCGAGGGATGTTCGAGTCCCTGCTTTTCGCGGTCCTTCTCCTGGTCTGCTTCCTCGTGCCGGGGTACACCGCCAGCGCCGTCGTGGGCGAGCGCGAGCGCGAGACGCTGATCCCCATGCAGGTCACCCTGCTGTCGCCCCGCTCGATCATCTTCGGCAAGCTCCTCGCCTCGATGGCCTATCTCTCCCTGCTGGTCGTGGCGACCATCCCGCTGCTCGCCGCGTCGTTCCTCTTTGGCGGCGTCACGCCGACGGAGATGCTGAAGGGGATCGGGATGGTGATGGCGACCGGCGTCCTCCTCGCCTCACTGTCGCTGCTGGTCTCGACCATGTCCCGGCGGGTCCAGACGGCGACGGTCCTGGCCTACGGGCTCACCTTGATGCTCGTCCTTGGCACCTTCGCGATCTATGGCTTCGAGGTGATCATGTCCAACCACCAGGGCGTGCACAACAAAGCAGTCCTCGCGATCAACCCACTCGTGGCCACCGCCGACGCCGTCGCCGCTCGATCGGGCGGCGATGTCAGTCCGTCGTCGCCGCTCACGTCGATGCGCAACCTGCTCCGCGGCAACAACAATTTTGGGCAGACCTTCTCGAATAACAGCGGGGCAGTGGCCGTACCGGGCGGCGGGATCGTGGTGAAAGGGGGCTCGATCTCCATTAACGGCGGAAACGGCTTCAACTCCGTTGTTGCGCAATCACCGCCGTCGTTGCCGCCGTACGCCGCTTATGCCCTGGGTTTTTTTGCCTTGGTCAGCGCAGGCGCGCTGGGGTTGGCCATGCGGCGCATCACGACCCCCGGCCGGACCACACGGCATGAGCGAGCAGGGATGAGCAAGCTCCCCGGCATGAGCGAGCAGGTATGAGCGGGCGGCCATGAGCGAGCTTCTCGGCCGGGTTCGCCGGCGTCTCCGCCTGGCCTGGGCGATCGCTACCGGCCAGGCGCGGGCGCCCGCGGTCATCGCCACAGCCGTCGCCTTGTTGGTGCTCGGGCGGGTCACCGCCGTTCCGGGGACCATCTGGGCAGCGACGGCGGTGGTCGCCGCGAGCACGGTGGCGCTGGTGGTGACGGCCGTGTGCCTTCGGCTGCCCGACACCGTCGTCGCCCGAGCCGCCGATCGCGGGCTGCGAACGCTGGACGCCTTCGCCACTGCCGTGGAGCTCCGCGGGTCCGAGGCGCCACTGGCGACCGAGGTGCGCACCCGCGCCGAGGGTCTGGCCGCCGGGGTCGCAGCCGCTGATGCCGTGCCCCTCCGGGTGCAGCGGCGCCCCCTGGTGGCGTCGTCGGCCCTGGCGGTGTTCTCCGTCGTGTTGCTCGTGGTTCCCAACCCGCAGGACACTGTCCGCCGCCACCGCGCCGCCGAGCAGGCGCAGGTCGCCGCCGAGGCCCGCCGCCTCCAGCAGGCGGCCCAGGATCTCGCCACCCGGCCCGGGACCAGCGCCTACCAGCGCCAGGTCGCAGCCCAACTGGCGGCGCTGGCCCATCAACTGAGCCAGTCGTCGAGCGTTGCGCAGGCCACCCAGGCGGTCAACAAGGCGGCGGCGACTCTGGCCGCCCGCCTCTCGCCCGACGCTCTTTCGCAGCGGGCCGCGACCAAGGGCCTCGACCGCAGTGTGGCTTCGCGGCCGCTCGCCAATTCCACCGGGAGCGCCGCGGCCCAGCTGGCCGCGGCCGCCGCCCAGGTGGCCCAGCTCGACCCCGCGGCCCGCGCCGCCTTGGCCGCCCGCCTGCAGGCACTGGCCCTGACGCAGACCGCGGGCGATCCGAAGGCGGCCAGTGACCTGGCCGCGGCATCGGCGGCGTTGGCGGCCGGCGACGCGTCGGCCGCGGCCTCGGCGCTGCAGGCCGCGGCGGGCGACCAGTCCGCGGCAACTGCGGCGGCGGGCGACCAGGCGGTGACGGCGAGCGCGCTGGCCTCCCTGGCCGATGCCCAATCGCAGTTGAGCGCCGCCCAGGCGGGCTCCGGGACCGGAACCGCAGGGGCCAGCAACCAGCCCCCGGGCCAGGGCCAGGGCCAGGGCCAAGGACAAGGCCAGGGCCAAGGACAAGGCCAGGGCCAAGGACAAGGCCAGGGCCAGGGCCAAGGACAAGGACAAGGACAAGGACAAGGACAAGGCCAGGGACAGGGACAAGGCGGACAGGGCGGCAGCGGCGGGGGCGGGACCAACGCGGCCCGGGCGAACGGCGCCCAGGGCGGGACCGGGACCGCCAACGGGTCCGGCCACAACGCCTCGACCGGTTTGCAGTCCGCCACCGTGTACGACCCGGTGACCGCGGGAAACGGCGGCCCGGTGCTCAACGCCGGAGGCCCCAACAACGGCGGCGCCGGGCAGATCGCGGGGCAGACCAGCGGGCCCAACCAGACCAGCGGGCCCTCGACACCGCTGGCCAACGTCCTGCCGCGCTACAACGCCGAGGCCACCCAGGCCCTGGGCAGTCTTGACCTGCCTCCCGCGGAGAAGGCGTTGGTTCAGGGCTATTTCCAGGGCCTGGCCGCCGACAACGGAGGATGACGAGCGATGACCGAGACGACGACGACGCCGGAGATGTCGCCCGAGGAGTACGCGTCCATCGCCGCGGCCATCACCGCCCAGATCGGCCGGGTCATCGTGGGGCAGGCTCAGCTGGTCCACGATGTGCTCGTCTGCGTTGTCTGTGAGGGCCACGCCCTGCTCGAAGGGGTTCCTGGCCTGGGCAAGACCCAGCTGCTGAAGACCCTGTCGGCCGCGGTGGACCTCGAGTTCAGCCGGATCCAGTTCACCCCCGACCTCATGCCCGCCGACATCGTGGGGACCCAGATCCTGGAGGAAGACGACAGTGGCCACCGCCGCTTCCGGTACCGACCGGGGCCGGTGTTCGCCAACCTGGTCCTGGCCGACGAGGTGAACCGGGCCACCCCGAAGACCCAGTCGGCGCTGCTCGAGGCCATGCAGGAACGCTCCGTCACCGTGGCGGGCGAGACCCGCGCCCTGCCCCGGCCCTTTTTCGTGATGGCGACGCAGAACCCCCTCGAGATGGAAGGCACCTACCCGCTCCCCGAAGCCCAGCTCGACCGCTTCCTCCTGAAAGCCGTGGTCCCCTTTCCCCCGGCTGAGGACCTGGTCGCCATCATGGATCGCACGACCGGTGGCGCCGGCCGCGAGGTCCAGCCCGTGGCCGACGCCCGGCAGCTGACGGCCATGATCGAGCTCACCCGGACGGTACCGATCGCCTCGCACCTGACCCGCCACGCCGTCGACCTCGTGATGGCGACCCACCCGGGCCACGAGAGCGCTCCGAAGGAGGTGCAGCAGTACGTCCGCTTCGGGGCGTCGCCCCGCGGCGCTCAGGCCCTGGTGCTGACGGCCAAGGCCCGCGCGCTGCTGGCGGGCCGCCCCAACGTCGCGGCCGCCGACATTCGCGCCATGGCCCCCGCCGCCCTCCGGCACCGCCTCGTCCTCGGCTACGAGGCGACCGCCGACGGCCGGACGGCCGACGACCTGGTGGCCGCCGTGCTGGCCGCCGTTCCCGAGCCGCCCGCCGGGGTGCGGGGGGCGCCGTGACACCGGTGCTGGGAGTTGCGCGATCTGGTCTGCGGACACGACTCGGATCGCGCCAGCCCCCGACGGCGGCACCGGACCGGTGACCCTGCTCGAGCCCGCCCTCCTGGCCCGGTTGGAGGCTTTGCAACTCGCCACTCGCCGGCCCCTGGCGGGATTCATGAGCGGCGAGCACCGCAGCCGGCGCCACGGCACCTCGCTCGACTTCGCCGACTACCGCCAGTACCACCCCGGCGACGACTTCCGCCGCATCGACTACCACCTCTACGCCCGCCTCGACGTGCTGCTGCTCAAGCTCTACGAGGCGGAGGAGGACCTGCACCTGCGCCTGCTGGTCGACACGTCAGCTTCGATGGGGCTGTCGGACAAGCTGGAGACGGCGGCTCGGGTGGCCGCCGCCCTCGGTTTCGTCGCCCTGACCCGGCGCGATCCCGTCAGCGTGCACACATTCCCGCTGGACCGGCCGGCGCCTCGTTTCCTCGGCCGGGGGGCGGTACCGACGTTCTTCCATCACCTCGAGTCCCTGGGCGCGACCGGCACGACCGACTTCGCGGCTGCGGTCTCGCATCTTCTGGCCCGGCCCGGACCGCCGGGCCTGACCGTCGTGCTCTCGGACCTGCTGACCCCGGAGTGGGAGCCCGCCCTCAGCCGCCTGCCGGCGCGCGGCAGCGACGTCGTCATCATCCATGTGCTGGCCCCGGGCGAGATCGATCCGACGCTGTCGGCTGCCGACGGGATCAGTTCTGGCGCGCCAGAAACCGCACCCGAGAGGCCCCGCCGCCGGCGGTTGCGCCCGAGGGATCAAGGGCAACGGCAGAAGTCGCGGCCGTTCGCGACCGGCGACATCGAGCTGGTCGACCGGGAGACAGGCGCCCGCCTGGCCATCAGTGTGACCAGCGAGGCCATGGCCCGCTACCGCCAGGTGGCCGACGGATGGCTCGAACGGGTCGAGCAACGCTGCCGCCAGGTCGGCGCCACCTACGTCCGCATCCTGACCGACGAGTCGCTGGAGGCCACCCTTCTCACCGCCTGGCGCCGCCAGGGCGTCGTGCGATGACCCGGCGGCCCGAGCCATGACCGCCCGACAATGACCTTCGCCTCCCCGGCCGCGTTGTGGCTCGGCCTGCTGGCCGCCCCCATCATCGCCCTGCACATGCTGCGCCCTCGCCGGCCGGCGGTGGAGGTCAGCTCGACGTTCCTGTGGCGGGAGGTGTCGCGGCCGGTGTCGTCGGCGGTGCCCTGGCAACGCCTCAGGCCCACCGCCCTCCTTCTCCTCCAACTGCTGGCGGTCGGGCTCCTGGCCATCGCCGCCGCCCGACCGGTGCGCGCCACCGGTACCCCCCTGGCACGCCACACCGTGTTCATCGTCGACACCTCGGGCTCCATGGCCGCCCTCGACGGCCAGCCCGACCGATTGGGTACCGCCAAGTCGAAGGCCGAGGCGCTGCGCCGCCAGCTCCCCGCGGGCGGGGTGGCCAGCATCGTGGTGGCCGGTGCCGAGCCCCGAGCGCTGCTGAGCGCCAGCCCCGACGCCGACGCCTTCGCCGGCGCCCTGGCCCGGATCCACGTCGAGGGGGGCACCCCGGACTACGCCACCGCCTTCTCCCTGGCCGAGAGCCTGGAAACCCCGGGGCTACCGGCCGGCTTCGTCTTCCTCTCCGACGGCGAGCTGACCGGTGACGAGGCGAAGCAGCTGCCGCCGGGCACCCGCTACGTCAAAGTCGGCGGCCGGACCACCAACCGCGCTATCACGGCATTGCGAGTCGACCCCGCCGGCAGCGGGCTGCACGCCACCATCACCGTGCGCAACACCGGCGGTCCCGCCGCCACGCAGTCGATCCGACTGGACGTCGACGGCCGCACCTCCGCCCGCCAGAGCATCACCCTGGCGCCTGGCGCCACCGTCACCCGCCAGATAGACCTCCCCGGGGGCGACCGGGTCGACGCCTACCTCGAGGGCGAGGACCTCCTGGCGGCCGACAACCATGCCGTCGCCGTCGCCGCCCGGCGCCGGGCGCTGCGGGTGCTCCTGGCGGGTCCCGACGACATCTTCGTGCAGCAACTCCTGGCCGCCAGCGCCGGCGTCACCGTGGTGCGCAGCCCGACCGCGACCCCGGCGCCGGGCTTCGACCTGGCGATCTATGACGGTGTCGCGGTGCCCGCTGACCCTGCTGCCCCTTTTCTCGCGATTGACCCCCCCGGGGGAATGGCCGGCGTCACGGTTACCGGCACCGTCGCCCAGCCGGCAGTGACACTGGTCAAGGCCAACGACGCCCTCCTGGCCAACCTCGACCTTTCCAACGTCGCCATCGCCGAGGCCCAGAAGCTGTCCGCTCCCAGCGACGAGATACTGGTGGGCGCCGAGGGGACGCCGCTTCTCATTCGGGGCAGCCGGGCCAACCAACCCTTCGCCTACTTCAGCTTCGCCCTGGCCCGGTCCAACCTCGGCGTGCAGGTGGCCTGGCCCATCCTCGGAGACCGGCTGCTCACCCTGCTGACGGGGGCCACCGTGCCTCTGGCCAATCTCATTGTCGGCCAACCGCTGCCCCTCGGCAACGCCCATCCCGCCCTAGTGGTCACCGGCCCGGCCGGGATCAACCTCCTGGTCGCCCCCGACGCGCCGCCGCCGGTGGCCGACCACACCGGCTTCTGGACGGTCAGCGCCTCAGGAACCCATGGGGCCCAGCAGGTCCTGGCGGTCAACGCCGATCCCCGCCAGTCGGATCTGACGCCCGCGGGCAGCCTGCCGATCCGCCCGCGGCCCACCCTGCCCGGAGAGCACGGCACCACCGGCCAGCAGCCCCTGCTCGGCTGGGTCGCGGCCGCCCTCCTCCTCGTAATCGCCGTCGAGCTGTGGCTGGCGTGGCGGACGCGGGCGGTGCCGCCGAGGCAGTGGCGGGCCTCGCTGGCGTTGCGGGTGGTGATCGTCGCCGCCGTGGTGGCCGCCCTCCTTGGCGTCGCCCTGGCGCGACCCGAGCGCCGGGTGGCCGTGGTGTTCCTTCTCGACCAATCGGATTCCCTCGGCGCCGGGGGCCGCCAGCTGGCCGCGGATTGGGTCCGCGGTGCCCTCCGCCACCAGGCGAAGAACGACCTGGCAGGCGTGGTGCTCTTCGGCGCCGACGCCAAAGTCGACCTGACGGTGCAGCGCAACACCCGCCTGCTCGAACCGGCGACACGGGTCGACACCACCGCCACCAATCTGGCCGGCGCGCTGCGCCTCGGGGGTGCCCTGCTGCCTTCGTCGGCCCGGCGGCGCATCGTCGTGGTCTCCGACGGCCGCCAAACCCAAGGTGACGCCATCGCCGAGACGGCGCGCCTGCGCGCCGCCGGGATCCAGGTCGACGTCCACCCCGTCGCCACCAACGCGGGCGCCGACGTGGCGGTGGTCGGTCTCCGCCCCCCCAGCGTGGTCCGCCCGGGCGAGGCCTTTTCCCTCCAGGCGACCATCGTCGCCGACCACGCGACAACCGTCGCCCTCGCCTTGTCCCGCGACGGTGCGGTGGTCGCCGAGCGGACGGTCCCGGTACCCGCAGGCCAGAGTGTTGTCGACCTGCCTCAGGTCGTCGATCCCGCGGCGGCAACGGGCGTTCTGCGCTACCGCCTCGACATCAACGCACCCAATGACCAGGTGCCGGAGAACAACGTCGGGTTCGCCGCGGTCCCTGTTGCCGGCCCGGCGCGGGTGCTGGTGGTTGAGGGCATGACCGGTGAGGGCGCGACGCTCGCGGCCGCCCTGAAAGCCGGCGGCCTCCAGGTCGACACCGTCGGCGTGGCCGCCCTCCCGACCGTCGACCAGCTGGCGAGCTACACCTCGACGGTGCTGGTGGACGTCGACAGCCGGTCGCTGGCGCCGGCGCAGACGGCCGCGCTGGCGGTCGCCAGCAAGGACTTCGGTGACGGTTTGGTTGCCATCGGCGGCGACCGCAGCTACGGCCTCGGCGGGTACCTGAACAGCGATCTCGAGCAGTTGCTCCCTGTGATCAGCGACGTGACCGACCCGAAGCGGCGCCTGTCGGTCGCCGAGGTCCTGGCCATAGACAGCAGCGGCTCCATGACGGCGTGCCACTGCAATGGCGGCGCCAACGGCCTGGCAACAGGCGCCAACCGCACCGGCGGCGGCGTCAACAAGACCGACGTGTCCCGGGCGGCGGCGGCCCGGGCGATCAACGCGCTCAACGCCAACGACCAGGTCGGCGTGCTGGCGTTCAACACCGAGCAGAAATGGATCGTCCCCCTGCAGGCGCTTCCCGCCAGCGACGTCGTGACCAAGGGGCTGAACTCGCTCACCCCGGCGGGCGGGACCGACCTCACGACCCCGCTGCCCAAGGCGGCCGAAGCCCTGAAAGCGGCGAAGGCGCAGCTCAAGCACATCATCCTGTTCACCGACGGGTTCACCTCGCAGGCGGCGCTGGTGGGGCTGGCCCAGCAGGCGGCGCAACTCTACGCCGAGGGCATCACGGTGTCGGTACTGGCCACCGGCGAGGCCTCGACCGACCAGCTGGCGGCGGTGGCGGCGGCCGGCCACGGCCGCTTCTACGCCGGTCAGGACCTGTCGCAGGTCCCAACGATCATGGCCGCGGAAGCGGTGCTGGCCACCCGGAACCTGGTGGCCGAGGGCAGTTTCTACCCGAAGGTTGTCTCGTCGGCGGCGCCGGTGCGCAACCTGACGGCATCGCCGCCGTTGCTCGGGTACCTGGCGACCACGGCCAAGCCGTCGGCTTCGACGCTGCTCACCGTGGGCGACCAGGGCGACCCCCTCCTGGCGTCTTGGCACGACGGCCTCGGCAAGGTCACCTCGTGGACGAGCGACGCCTCGGCCCGCTGGTCCCAGCAGTGGGCCACCTGGCCGGGCTATGTCTCGTTCTGGACCGGCGTGGTCAAGGACACCTTCCCACTGCGGGGGGCGGCGGGCTCGAGCGTCCGGGCCGAGACGGTGGGCAACTCGGTGCGGGTGACCGTCGAGCGCCAGGACGCCTGGCCTGACGGGGCGACCGCGGTGGCGCATGTCGCCGACCCCAACCTGAACGACCTGACCGTGCCGCTGCAGCAGACCTCGGCGACCACGTTTGTCGGCGAAGTCCCGGCGGCCGCGGCCGGCACCTACGCCGTCGGCGCCACCGTCAACGGCCCCGGTGGTCCGTTGCTCAGCGCGACCGCCGTGGCCGTCCAGTCCTACTCCGCCGAGTACCTGCCCGGTCAGCCCGACGCCGCCGCCCTCGTGCGGATCTCCCGCCTCAGCGGGGGCCGGGGCGCCATCGACGCCACCCGCGCCTTCGATCCCGCGACACTGCCCGCGGGCCGGGGCCGGATCCCCCTGGCGGGCTGGCTCCTGCTGGCGGCCGCCGCGCTGTGGCCCGTCACCATCGCCCTCGGCCGCCTTGCCTTCCACGGCGCCGCCCAGCCCCGCTGGAAGCAGGTCGTCACGGCGGGCCGGCGGCTCGCCCGTCGGGAGCGGTCACCCACGCCGGGGAAAAAGAAGCCGGGGAAAAAGGGGCCCGACCCCCCCACGCCTCCCCCGACGATTGACCGTCTCCTCGAGCGCAAGCGGGACCGGCGCCACTGACAGCTGGTCAGCGGCGACCAGTGACTTTGCGCCGTCGGGCATCTGGGGTCGGGCCTTCCGGGCCGTCCCGGCAGTCAGGGCGGTCAGCAACACGAGGGCACCGCCGGCGGCGGCCACCAGAGCCCCCCACCAGACGAGAATGACGAGGGGCCGGACCGTCACGTCCACGGTCGCGGCCCCCGTCGGCGGGTCGATCTGGCGCACCGTGATCAGCAGGTCGCGCTGGGGCGTCGAGCGCATCGCGACGTCCGACAGCGCCGCGGTCTGGCCGGCGAAGACTCGCAACGCCGGCGTGAGGGTCGCGACCTGGTGGCCGTGGTCGACGACGTCGACGATCACGCGGACCCGCTGCCACCCCGGCCCCTGGTCGATCATCAGGTCTCGGTAACGCAGAGTGAAGCCCGCCACGCTGAGCTGGCCGCCGGGACGGACGACCTGGGTCACCCGCTGGCCGAGGAGGGAGCCCGCGGTGCCGAGGAGCAGGACGGCGATACCGGTGTGGGCCATGAGGGCGCCGGCGCGTCTCAGGCGCCGGGTCCGGGCCAGCTCGGCGATCGTCGCCACGGCAGCGGCGGCGGCCGCGGCGCCGAGGGCAGCGGGGCCGAGGTCCCCGCCGGCGCCGAGGAACAGCGCGGCCACGACGGTGGCCGCGGCGCCGGCAGCCAGCCAGCTCGTGGTCGGGGTGTGGCGGCCGAGCAGAGGGCCGATCCCCATCAGGACTACTGCCGCGATCGCGAGCGGCGTCACCACGCGGCCGTAATAGCGGGTCGTCACCTCGATCGTCTGGCCCCCCACGGCATGGGCCAGCACCGGGAAGACCGTGCCCACACCGATGACCAGCACCAGGGCCAGCAGCGCAACCGCGGCGGCCGCCAGGGCCCTGCGCTGCCAATCGCGCCCCGGGGGCGCAGCCGGTTGCGGATCCCGGAGGGCGGCGCGCCCCACCAGGAGCACGGCGGCGCCGACCGCAACCACAACGACGGCCAGCAGACCCCTTCCGACCGCGGTGGCCTGGGCGAAGGCGTGCACCGACTGGGCGGCGCCCGAGCGGCTGACCGCGGTGCCGACGAGGCTGAGGGCGAAGGGAAAGACGGCCAGGGCCGCGAGCGACGGGCTGCCTGTGTTGTTGCCCCGGGCTCGGTGGAGGAAGGCGGTGGCGGCCAGCCACGGCAGGAGACCACTGTTCTCCACAGGGTCCCAACCCCAGAAACCGCCCCAGCCGAGCTCGACGTAGGCCCAGTGGGCGCCCGCGATCAGGGCGACGCCGAGCAGCAACCAGGCCACCAGCATCCACCGCCGGGTGGCCGCCAGCCACGCCTCATCCAGCCTTTGGTCGGCAACAGCCGCCAGGGTCAGGGCGAACGGCGCCACCAAGGCGGCGTGGCCGGCGTAGAGCAGGATCGGGTGGTAGAGCATCGCGGGGTATTGAAGGATCGGCGTGAGACCGCCACCGTCGATGGCAGGAATGGCGAGGCGGGCGAAGGGATTGGCGGTCGTCGCATCCACGGCCAGCAGGGCCCCGCCTATCGCCACGACCATCTGGCGGGCTCGGCGCCGGCGATGCGGGTCGTGCGGGGCCCGCTGGTCGTGCGGGTCGTACTGGTCGTGCAGGGCGCGCTGGTCGGGCGGACGGGTCGCCAGGAATCCGGCGCCGAGGACGAATGCCGCCCAGAGCAGCAGCGAGCCGCCGTTGCCGCCCCACATGCCGGCCAGGCGGTAGGGCCAGCTTCCCCGCCGGGTGGTCGTGTCGGCCACGTAGGTGAGTGCGAAATTCCCGGACAACAGGCTCCAGGCGAGAGCGGCGACCGCCAGTGCGGCCAGCCCGGCGGCGGCTTGGCCGGCCCGCACGGCGATCGCTGGGCGCCTCAGGGCGACACACGAGACGGTGGCGGCCGCGACGGCACCCCAAAGGGCGAACCATCCCACGACGCCCGAGTCCATGGACCACTCACCCTAGGGGGCAGCGCGCAAACCGCTGCGTACACAGCGGTTTGCGCGCTACCCCCCTTTTCCAGCTGTCTCAGTCGGGGGCGGAATGCAGGGTGAACCAAGCGGCCTTGCCAGTGGGGAGCAGCCGCACCCCCCAATCAACGGCGAGGGCATTGATGAGCAGGAAGCCGCGACCGTTGTCGTCGAGGGGACCCGGCACGCGAGCCTCGGGCAGGCGGGGATCGCCATCGGCCACCGCCACCTCGACCAGGTCGTCTCGAAACGTCACCGTGAGCTCGCACGGCCCCTTGGCGTGGCGCACCGAGTTCGTCACCAGCTCGCTGCCGAGGAGCACCGCCGCTTCGGCCTGGTTGCCCCAGTTGGCGCCGTGGAACACGCCGGCGATGAAACCTCGGGTCAACGCCACGCTCTCGGGTTTGGAGTCGAACGCCAGGCGGTGGACCTGGGCGGCCGGTTCCGCCCGAAGCACCCGGACGACGAGAATGGCGATGTCGTCGTCACGAGTCTCGCTCGGGGGCACGAGCGCCGCCAGCAATGCGTCGCACACCACGTCGGCGCACTCGTCGGCCACCGCCGCCGCGGCGGCGGCCAGACGGTCGAAGCCCTCCTGCAAGGAGTCGCCCCGGCGCTCCACCAACCCGTCGGTGTACAGCACGAGTAGGTCGCCGGGACATAGGTCGGTCGTCGCTTCGGGCGTGTCGGCCCCGGCGGTGACCCCGAGGATGACGCCCGCCGCGTCGTCAAGAAACGATGCTTGGCGGTCACGGAGAAGAAGCGGTGGCGGGTGGCCGGCGTTGCTCCACCGCAGGGTCGAGGCCTCGACGTCGACGACGCCGAAGATGCACGTCGCCAGGGTGAGGCCCAGGCTGTCAAAACGGCGATCGACGCGCGCCAGCGCCGCCGCGGGCGACGAGTGGTCCTCGTAGGCATAGGCGCGCAGCGCGCTGCGCAGCTGGCCCATCGAGGTCGAAGCGCTGATGTCATGGCCGACCACATCGCCGACTACGACGCCGGTGGTGCCGTCGTCGAAAGCAAAGACGTCGTACCAGTCACCTCCCACCGATGCCCGGTCGGTCGCCGCGACATAACGCACGGCCAGATCGAGCCGGGGCACCGACGGGACGATGGTGGGCAGCAGGGCCCGCTGCAGGCTCTCGGCGATTTGATGCTCCTGCTGGAAGGCGCGGGCGTTGCCAACCGCCAGCGCCGCTTGATGGGCGATCTCGACGGCGAGGTCGAGGTCATCGTCGTCGAGCACCCGGGTGCGGTCGGTTGCCAGGGTCAGCACCCCGTGGGCCCGGCCCCGGGTCTCGATGGGGACGATCACGCTGGAGCGCACTGTTAGCCGGCGGGACGGGGCATTGCTTCGCCCGCCCGCCAAGGGACGCAGAAGCTCGCCGATGGTGCTTTCCCCCGCCAGCCGGGCTTGGCCGGTTCGAAGCACCTCGGCCAGCGGGCCGCTGCCGTCAATGTCGACCGGGTTGACCTGCAGAAACGTCGCCACGGCGGCGGCCGTGTCGCGGTCACGGTGCGACACCGCCACATGCTCGACGTCACCGCGGGCATCGACCAGTTCGATCAGGCACCAGTCGGCCGCCGACGGCGTCAAGACCCGGGTCAAGCGGCCCAGCAACTCGTCCATTTCCATGGTCGTGGTAAGCACGGCGCTGGCCGTCGCCAGGATGGAGAGGCGTTGCTGGGCCGTCTCCGCCCGCCGTAGCAAGGCGGCGCGCTCTGCCTCGGCCCGCTTCGCCTGGGTGACCTCGACAAGGGTCAAGCCGGCACCGACCAGGGCTCGGCCGGCGGTGCGCACCGGGAAGTAGTTCACCGTGAAATGGCGGTCGTCGGCCGGATCGTCGCTGTCGCCGAGCTCGATGTGACGGCCGAGGATGGAACGTCCGGTCGTGACGACTCGGCGCAGGTCGGCGACTATTTCGATGGGAAGGAGCGCGCCATCGCCCACCTGGGCGCCGACATGGTCGGCAGCGGGAACCCCGCTCAGGGCGGCGTAGGCGTCGTTGACCCGGACGTAGCGAGACTCGAGGTCGAACACCGCTATGCCGACCGGCGCCGATATGAAGATGGCTTCGACCAGCGCCAGCGCATCTTCGGCGGTCGCGCGCGCCGCGTGTTCGGCGCTCAACAGCACGGCCCGCTCCTGCTCGGCCAAGCCCTGGTCTGTGCCGTCGGTCGCGACCCACACTGCCTCCCCGCCGACGCCGACCGCGGCCAGACGGAACGAACTCACGAGCAAGGCGCCGTCGCGGCGGCGCACCCGGCAGTCCCCCTCCCAGGTGCCGAGGATCGGCAGTCGGCCGAAGAGGTCGCGAGCGGCCTGCTGGTCGTCGGCGTCGAAGAGGACCTCGACCGCGGCAGCACCGAGCACCGCCTCACGAGTGTGCCCGTAAAGGATCTCGGAGGCGGCATTCCAGCCGGCGATGCCGCCGTCGGCCGCGACCACGACGACCGCCATCGGCAGGGCGTCGAGCACGTCGGGGGCGATGACGGGCCGGCTCCGTGCCATGGTCATTGGACGGTCATTGGACGGCCCGGATGTCAAGGCCGATAAGGACGCGCTCGGTATTAGAGAGATCGCCGATGATCTTGCGGACCGGCTCTGGTAGGCGCCGCTCAAGGGTCGGGATGGCCACGATCTGCTCCCCCCGGGCCAACTGCGGCCGTTCCAGGAGGTCGATGACCTCGATGGTGTACTTCCCCGCCAGATGCTCCTCGCAGATCCGGCGAAGGTTGCTCAGCGCTGCCACCGAACGCGGTGTCTCCCCGGCCACGTACAGCCGCAACCGCCATGTCTGGTCGTCGCCATCCTCATCGAATCCGCCCCCTGCGGTACTCATGTTCGGTTGGTCGCGCTCTCCTGGCGCCCACTGGGCGCCCTGACAATCTCCATCAGTTTTATCCCCTCTTCGGTGATAAAGAATCCTCGGATCTGGTTTGAATGGGCCATCCCTCGTGCCTTCTGGATGAAGACGGCCCGATCGCGCTGGGCATCGGACTCCAGGTTGCGAAGCTGAACCCAGTTGTCGATGAGGGAAGAAACCGAGGGGTCGGCGCTGCCCGAATCGTGCTGCAGGCTTGTGAATACTGTGGTGACCTGACGGTTCTTCAGGTAATCGACGATGCGCATCAGCAGCGCCTTCACGTCCACGCTGGCTCCCATGGAGGTGAAGTCGGTGATGGGATCGACGACTACCACATCGGGGTTATGGGCCTCGACCTGCTCATAGACGGTGGTCAAGTGACGCTCCAGGTCCGATTGCGTCGGCCGGCTGGCATGGATGACGAGAAGGCCCTCCTGCGCCCAGTGATCGAGCGACAGCCCCACCGACGCCATGTTGCGGATCAGCTGCGGGGCCGACTCCTCGAAGGCGAGGTAGAGGCTGCGCTCACCGCGCTGGCAGGCGGCGTCCACGAAGGCGGATGCGAAGGTCGTCTTCCCCGTGCCCGACTCTCCCGAGACCATCGTGACGCTGCCCTGGTACCAACCCCGCTGGTCCAGCATGGCGTCGAGGTCGGCAATCCCGGTCGAGACGACCTCGGTGGCGGCGGGGTGGTCGAGGCCGAATGCTGTCACCGGAATGACGCTGAACCCGTGGGCGCCAATCACGAACGGGTACTCGTTGGTGCCGTGGGCCGAACCCCGCAACTTGACGATCCTGATCCGCCGCACCGCCGTCTGTTCCTCGACGCGGTGGTCGAGCGCGATAACGCAGTCGGCGACGTACTCCTCCAACCCATGGCGCGTGAGGCTTCCCTCACCGCGCTCGGCGGTCACGATGGCGGTGACGCGACGGGTCTTCAACCACGAAAACAGGCGGCGTAGCTCCGATCGCAGGCGGGCGGTGTCGTCGAGCGCGGAGAAGAGCACCTCGAGGGTGTCAAGGGCCACCCGCTTGGCGCCCACCTCGTCAAGGGCAAAGCCGAGCCGGATGAACAGCGCTTCCAGGTCGTAGTCCCCGGTCATGTCGATCTGCTCGCGCTCGACCTTGATGTAGTCGACGACGAGCTTGCCTTGTTCGATCAGCTCTTCGAGATCCCATCCGAAGGAGGCCACGTTGGCGGCCAACTCCTCGGCGGTCTCCTCGAAGGCGAAGAACACGCCCGCCTCGCCCTGTTCGATTCCCCGGATCAAGAACTCGAGCGCCATCAGCGTCTTGCCACACCCCGGGCCCCCGGCGACGAGGGTGGTGCGACCCCGTGGCAACCCGCCGGAGGTGATCGTGTCGAGGCCCTCGATACCGGTGGGACAGTGCTGCAAGACCGCCAGGGCCGACCGTGATCTCGTCACCGGCAAAGAATAGCGGTGGCATCACATCTCGACATGGCCGCGACAGGCGCAAACACGTGTCAGCGCCCTACGGTGGCGGTGCGACCAGACACCCGTCTCCGGCGGTGGTGATGGTCCTGTGTGCCGTGGGCGGCGTTGTCGCGTGCGGCGGCGGGACTTCTGCTCCTCGCGGCCTCCCCAAGGCGACAGGCGCGGCTGCCCTCACTGCCACCACGACCGCAACGACCGGCACCGCGGTCCCGGTTACCACTGCGAAGGCGGCCACGACGACGACCTCGGCGGTGGCGACGACCGCGCCGGCGCCCGGCACCGCGGTTGCGCCCTCGAGCACGGTATCGGCGCCCGCCACCGGCGCCCTCACAACGGTGCGGGGGAAGACGATCGTGATCGACCCCGGCCACAACGGCGCCAACTTCTCCCACCCATCGCAGATAGACCAGACCGTCTTCGTGGGCAACGGATCCAAGGCCTGTGACACCACGGGCACCTCGACCAACGACGGCTACACCGAGGCGGCCTACAACTTCGACGTTGCCACCCGCCTGGCGGCGCTGCTGCGCGCCGCCGGCGCCACCGTGATCCTGACCCGTCCCGACAACAACGGCGTCGGCCCCTGCGTGACCGAGCGGGCCGCCATCGGCAACCGGGCCCACGCCGACGCCGCCATCTCCATCCATGCCGACGGCGGCCCCTCGGGGGGGCGGGGTTTCCACGTCATCCAGCCGGCGCCAGTGGCGGGGTACAACACCGCCATCGTGGCGCCGTCGGCGCGCCTGGCCCTCGATGTCCGGCGGGACTATCAGGCGGCGACCAGCATGCCGTTCGCGACCTACCTCGCAGGCGGCAGCGGAATCGAGACCCGCAGCGACCTTGGGGGCCTCAACTTGTCGACGGTACCCAAGGTGTTCGTCGAGACCGCCAACATGCGCAACGCGACCGACGCCGCTCTCCTGGAAAATCCCGCCTTCCGCCAGAAGGTCGCCCAGGGCGTGGCCCAGGCGTTCGCCGACTTCCTCGCCGGGAGCTGACGCCGGGCGCGTCAGGGTCGAGAATCAACGACTCAGTCAGCGACGCGTAGCACGTGCTGCTGCGTCTTCCCCCGCCTCAGGATCACGAAGCGGCCTGTCACGTCGTCGTGCCCGATGTCCCGGTCGGCGGTTTGGCGGCGGTTGTTGACGTAGACCCCGCCGCCGGAGATCTGGCGCCGGGCGTCGCTCTTGGACGTGGCCAGGCCGGTGCGTACGAGGGCGTCGGACAACAGCAGGCCGCCATCGATGACCGCCGCGGTGATCGGCGACGTCGGTGCGTCGGCCAGCGCGCTGGCCAGCGTCACCTCGTCGAGGGTGCCAACCTCCTCGGTGAACAGGACCTCCGCGGCCCGCTCGGCACGCTGGGCCTCGACTTCGCCGTGCACCATGACGGTGAGCTCCCGGGCCAGGACCCGCTGCGCCTGGCGACGCTCGGGGGCGGCAAGCGTGGCCTCGTCGAGCGCTTCGAGAGTGGGGCGGTCAAGGAAGGTGAAGGCTCGCAGGTATCGTCCGACATCGGAGTCCGGCGTCTGGATCCAGAACTGGAAGAACCGGTACGGGCTGGTCCGCTTCGGGTCGAGCCAGATCGTCCCGCTTTCCGTCTTGCCAAACTTGGTCCCGTCGGCCTTGGTGATGAGCGGCGCCGTCATCCCGAACGCCTGGACCTCTCGACGGCGGCGGATGAGGTCGACGCCCTCGGTGATGTTGCCCCATTGGTCGCTGCCGCCCAGCTGCAGGCGGCAGCCGTAGCGGTCGTACAGCTGGAGGAAGTCCCATGCCTGAAGGAGCATGTAGCTGAACTCGGTGTAGGAAATCCCCTGCTCGCGGCCCTCCAGGCGCAGGCGCACGGAGTCCTTGCGCACCATCTCGTTGACGCTGAAGTGCTTGCCGACATCACGGAGGAACTCGAGCAGGCGGGTCTCGCCCAACCATGTGGCGTTGTCCTCGAAGATGGCGGCTCCGGGCGCGAAGTCAAGGAACTTTTCCAGTTGCGCCTTGACGCCGGCGGCGTTGGCCGCCAGCTCTTCGGGGGTGAGCAGGACCCGTTCGTCGCTCTTGCCGCCGGGATCACCGATCATGCCGGTACCCCCGCCGAGCAATGCGATAGGCGTATGCCCCGCCTGCTGCAGGCGGCGCAAGAGGAGGATCTGCATGAGGTGGCCCACGTGCAGGCTGTCGGCTGTCGGGTCGAAGCCGATGTAGGCGACGAGCGAGTCCTGGTCGAGCAGCTTGGGCAACGCCTCGGCGTCGGTGACCTGATGGATCAGGCCTCGCCAGGTGAGGTCTTCGAACAGCCCGCTCATGGGCTCATCCTTACATGAGCCCGGCGACCGTTCGAAGGGGTTTGGTTCTGGTTGGGTCCACCGGCGGTCCTAGTCAGGGGTAGGACCGCCGGCGGCCGAGCTCAAAACCGGGGAGACCTCAGCTCTTGGGGGCCCACTCCAGGGGCTGGATGTCGCTGGCGTAGTCCTGCTGGCCGGTCGGCAGGTCGTCGGCCATCATCTCTTGGAACTGCGCCATCAGGTTCTGCCGCAGTTGGCTGAGCTCGGTATCGGTCATGATCGCTCCTCGTGTCGATGGTCGGTCCGGGTCGACGCGACCGCCTTTCTTCCTGGCCGATCCGGCAACCTCGCGGGAGGATTGCGCCACCCGGGTGCACCCCAGGCAAAGTCGGCCATGCCTGTGGTGTCGGCTGTCCACCGAACGGTCTTGAGGGATCGTCGCGATTTTCCTCAGCGGTGGACGACAGGCACCGATGGGCCGCGCCGGGTGGAGCGCGTCGTGCGGTCCCGTCCCGCCCGCTTCGAGGTGTACATGGCCTCGTCGGCGGCCGCGATCAGCGTGTCCTCGTCGGCGGCATTGGTCGGCAGCGCGGCAACGCCGGCGCTCAGGGTGATCCCATGCAGGCGGGCGTCACCGGAAATCCCCGACCGCATGCGCTCCGCCACCCGCACGGCGTCGTCGAGGCTGCAGTTGGGCAGGATGACGGTGAATTCCTCGCCCCCGTAGCGGGCGACGAGGTCGATGTCACGGGCCGCCAGGGCGAGGTTGTGGGCGACCTCGCGCAACACGTCGTCGCCCGCCTGGTGGCCCAGGGTGTCGTTGACCCGCTTGAACAAGTCCACGTCGAACACCACCAGGCTGAGGGGTTCGAACGACCGCCGGGACCGAGCCACTTCCCGGGCCAGGACTTCCTCGAACACCCGCCGGTTGGCCAGGCCGGTCAGGCCGTCCTCGTTCGCCAGGCGCTCTACCTCCGCCATCAGCCGGGCGTTGCGCACCGCCATGGCGGCGTTGGCGGCGTACTGGTTGAGCATCGTCACCGCCCGCACCGGCAGCTTCACACCGAGCGGCCCGCCCCGTTCGACGGCCAGCGCGCCGAGCGGCTCCCCTTCGGCGGTGAGGGGCAGCACCACCACGTTGCGGGCGCCGGGGAGGAGGCCGTCGAGGGTCGAGTCGAGGACCGGGTCGAGGGCCCTGACGAGCACCGGACCCCGCTCCGCCCATGCCCGCTCGACCACGACGTCGGTAGGGGCCGACTCCACGACGACGGGCGCTTCGGGGCCGTTGGGAGCGGTGGACATGGCCGTTGTCCCGTCCGGGAGGCTGAGCAGCACCGCTCCCCGGGGAAAGCCGAACGCCGCGATCGAGCGGGCCAACAGCGCCTGCATGATCTGCTCGGCACAGGTGGTGCGCTCTAGCGCCCGGCTCATCTGGGCCAGGCCTTCGAGCTCGTCCTTGCTGCGCCGCAGTTCCCGCTCGTTGACCCAGGAGTAGAAGGCAGTGAACCCTGTCACCAGCCACAACGCCAGGATGGAGAGCACGACGGCGTCGGTCGGGGGCCGGCTCGACGTCGTGCCGAGAAGGCGGCTCACCTGGGCGTTGAGGGAGAACGAATAGAGCAGGATGAACAACAGCGAATCGATGAGCGCCATGCGGATCCCGGTGCGGTAGGTGCCGAGGAGGGTGACGGCGATCAGGTGCACATAGAAGAGGAAGACGAGGTGGCTCTCGGGGCCGCCCATGGGCGCCATCACCAATGCGATGTAGGCCACGTCCACCAGCTGCATGACGCTTTGGATGTCGATGCGCCACCGGGCCCGGCGACGGGCGGCCTCGGCGAGGACCGCGAAGGTGATGTAGGCCGCGGTCACGGGGGCGACGACGCCCACGCCGATACCGACGAACGACGGCGTGAAGGCGGTGACGCCGAGCACGGTCAAGGCGATGCCGAGGCGCACGACCAGCAAGGCGCCGTACCGTTCGGCCAGCCGGTCGAGGTCGCGGCGGGGCAGCGATCGGGCCACACCGCGGCGAAACGGAATCACCGCGCGATCGCCTGATCGCTGGTCGTGGGCACCGCCATGGCGCCTTCGCCGGGCTCGCCGAACAAGGTGACCCTCCTACGCGAATGGTGTCAGATGGCTATCGGCTGCCTCTGGACAAACCTTGAGCGGTCTGCCCAAGTTTTTCCCAATTGCCGGAAAGTGCCGCCCTAGGGGGAATTGGGGAGCTCGCGCCGCCACCGCCGAGCCTCAGTTGAGCCGGGCTCGGAGTGCTATGGCCTGAGACCGGAGGTCCTCGGCGCCGGCTCGGCCCCCCGCGCCCGCGGCCAGATCGTCCAGGGCGTCGGCGGCCTCGCCGAATCGGCCCATGTTGACCAACTGCTTGGCCAGGGCGGCCATTTCCCCAGTCGCCACACCCGGGATGGCAGCCCGCAGCCGGCTGACCCAGATGAGCGAGGCCGGGTCCCGACGATCGATGAAGCTCTGCTTCAAATTTGCCAGCATCCGCGCCAGGATGGCCCGAGGGCGAGCGCCATCCAGCAGCGAAGCGGGGAGGGTCGCGGTCGTGCCGAAGAGGGTGGAAAAAAGGTTGGCGCACTGAGCGGCATCAAGGGTGCGGCCTTCGTGGAACGGGTCGATGAGGACCCGCGGCTGCGCGGTGTGCCGCACCAGGAAGTGGCCGGGCATACCGACGCCCTCCAAGGGCACCCCCACCCGTCGACCAACCTCGATCATCAGCACCGACAACGAGATAGGGATCCCGAGGCGGCGATCGAGCACCTGATCGAGGAACGAGTTGCGCGGGTCGCTGTAGTCGGCGGTGTCGCCCGCGAAGCCGATTTGATCGAACAGCAGCTGGCGCAGCCCCTCGAGCGTCGGTGCCGGGCACTGGGCGGCCAGGGCGTCGAGGCGTTCGAGTTGTGCGCCCACGTCAAGGTCGGGGTTGGCATGGGCCGCGAGCAGGAAGGCGCCGTGATCGAGGGCGAGGGCGTTCTCGGGTCCCTGAACCAAGGCGATGAAGGCTTCGGTTGCCGTCATGGCCGCGTGCCGCTCATTTCCTCCAGGGTACCGACCTCCCCTTCCATTTCCCGGCTCACGGCGCAGCCGAGACGTGGGCCGCCGCCCACGCCAGCAGGGCGGAGGAGTCCCAGGTGTTGACGACGCGCTCGGCGGCGACGTCGCACGCCACCGCCCGCTCGCAGCCGTTTATCTGCCATTCGAGCTGGCCGGGGGCGTGGGCGTCGGTGTCGATGGAGACCAGGCAACCGTGGTCGAGGGCCTGGCGGAGAAGGCGCTTGGGGGGGTCGAGGCGCTCGGGGCGGGAGTTGATCTCGACCGCCTTGCCGTGGCGGGCACACGTCGAGAACACCGCGTCAGCATCGAAGGTCGACTCCGGCCGGCCCCGGCCGACGACGATGCGGCCGGTGCAGTGACCGAGGATGTCGGTGTGGGGGTTCTCGATTGCCCGGACCATCCGCGCCGTCATGGCGGCGGCCTCCATGCGCAGCTTGGAGTGGACGCTGGCCACGACCACGTCGAGCCCCGCCAGCAGCTCGTCCTCCTGGTCGAGCGCCCCGTCCTCCAAGATGTCGACCTCGATGCCGGTAAGGATCCGAAACGGCGCCATTTCCGCGTTGAGCGCCGCCACGACCTCCAGCTGCTGGCGCAGCCGCTCGGGCGACAGCCCGTGGGCGATGGTCAGGCGGGGCGAGTGATCGGTGAGGACCACGTACTCGTGGCCCAGGTCCCGCGCCGCCCGGGCCATGACGTCGATGGGGCTACCGCCGTCGGACCAGTCGGAGTGGGTGTGGCAGTCGCCTTTCAGCGCAGCCCGCAACCCGGCGACGGCGGGATCGATGATGCGCGCCTCGGCCGGCTTGGCGTCGGCTTCCAGCCGGTGCAGATACGAGGGTTGCTGGCCGGCCAGAGCCTCGGCGATGACCTGGGCTGTCTTCTCCCCGATCCCGGGCAGATCCTGTAGGCGGCCCCGGGCCGCCAGGTCGGCCAGCCCGGCAGGGCCCGCCTTGGCGGCGGTGGCGGCGGCGGTGCGGAAAGCCCGGACGCGGTAGGTGGGCTCCCGTGCCTGTTCGAGGAGGTAGGCGATGCGCTCGAGGGCGGCGACGGGATCGAAGCTCGCCTCGAGGGTGGCGCTTTCGGGGGCGTCGTCGCCCGTGCCGGGGTCAGCCACCCCCGCCGTCCCCGGAGTTGCCCTTCTTCTTGACCGTCGGCGGCGGCGCCTGCGGGGCACCTGCCTGGTGGAGCAGGGCGGCGGCGGTGACATAGTCGGTCGTCGACAGCGACCCGTCCTGGAACCATTTCACCGCCTGGTTGAGAAGCGTCGCGGCGGGCCCCGCCCGGCTGGCGGGATCGAGGGCGGCCACGCTCTTCAGTCCCGCCGCCAACTGGCCGGCGGCGGGGCTCGAGGAGTTGGCCAGGCGGTCGGCGATGAAGGCCAAGGCGGTCGCGATCGGGTCGGCCCTGGGGGTAACAACGGTGGACGCGATTGTCGGCGTCGGCGCCGCAGTGGTCGTCGTCCGCGCAGCCGCGGTGGTTGCCGTCGTGGTACCGGTCGTCGCCTTGGCCGGGGACCCGGTGCCGGAGTTGCTGACGATCAAGGCGACCACGGCGGCGGCGAGAGCGACGGCTCCCAGGGCAACCAGCGCCGGCGCCGGGGGAAACCGGCGGCGCCGCTGCGGTCCGTGGTGCATCGCAGGCGGCAGCGGCGGCGGGAGGAGCCGGCCGGGGGCCCGGGGCGGCGATGGCGGGAGAGGCGCGGTGGCGCCGGCGGCACCGGCACCGGCACCGAGCCGGACCGTGGCGCCGGCGGCACCGGCGCCGAGCGGGACCGTGGCGCCGGCGGCACCGGCGCCGGCGCTGGCCGGCATGATGGCAGTGGCGGGCGATGCCTCGCCGCGGAGGTCGGCGGCCATCTCGGCCGCGGTGGCATACCGGTGGGCGGGATCGACGGCCATGGCCTTGGCGATCACCGCGACGAGTTGCGCGTCGGCGTCGGGACGCAGGCGCAGCGGGTTCTCGGCGGCTCCGCTGACCGCGGCCGCGGCGATGGCGACCGGTGTCCGGCCCCCGTACGGTTTGCTGCCGGTCACCGCCTCATACAAGACGACACCCACCGAGTAGAGGTCGCTCTGCGGGGTGGCGGGCTCCCCCATGGCCCGTTCCGGTGCCAGGTAGGCCGGCGTTCCGAGAACCAGGCCGGTACCGGTCAAGGCCGCGGCCGGCTCGGTCTCGACCTGGGCCTCGGCGACGCGGGCGATGCCGAAGTCCGCCACTTTTCCCCGGCCGTCGGGGCCGAGGAGGATGTTGGCGGGCTTGATGTCTCGGTGGATGATCCCCGCCTGGTGGGCCGCGGCCAGCGCCGACAGCACCTCGCCGCCCAGGCGCCGCAGCCAAGCCAGGTCGACCGGTCCGCGCCCGATGACATCGGCCAGCGACTCGCCCCGCAGCCGCTCCATGACGATGTAGGAATGGCCCTGGTCCTCGCCGGCGTCGTACACCGCCACCACATTCGGATGGGTCAGCCGCGCCGCGGCGCGCGCCTCGAGCTCGAAACGCAGCCGCAAGGGGGCGTGGGCCGCCAGGTCGGGCCGCAGGAGCTTGACCGCCACGGGGCGGTCCAGCCGTTCGTCTCGTCCGTCATACACCTCGGCCATGCCGCCCGCGCCCAGCAGCGGGCCCAGCCGGTAGCGCCCGCCGAGGACCGTGTCCTCGGCGACAGGGGTGTCCACGCCCATAGTCCTACCCAACTCCTGGCCCCACCGCACGCCGGGACCAGAGCGCCCTGGTCACAAACCCCGCCCTGGACACGACCTTCTGACCACCCCCCCAACACCCGGCAACCCGCCCTGGTCACAAACCCCGCCCTGGACACGACCTTCTGACCACCCCCCCAACACCGGCAACCGGCCCTGGTCACAAACCCCGGCCTGGACACGACCTTCTGACCACCCCCCCAACACCCGGCAACCGGCCCTGGTCACAAACCCCGCCCTGGACAGCAACTTCTGACCACACCCCCCACACCAGCAATAGGCGGGCACAATGGGCCCCATGGCCGGGCCATCCTCCACTTCCCGCCCTGCCGCCCTGCTTCTGACCGGCGGGTCCAGCCGCCGGATGGGGCGGGACAAGGCGCGGCTGGAGATCGGGGGCCGCCCACTCGCCGATCGCCTCGCGACCCTGCTCAAAACGGTCGCCGATCCTGTCATCGAGGTGGGGCCCGGGTACACGTCGCTGCCGGTGACGAGAGAGGAGCCACGTGGCGAAGGACCGCTGGTGGCCATGGCGGCCGGTGCCGCCCGACTCGCGGCCGAGGCCGCCGAGAGGCCGGCGCTCGTCGTGGCCACCGACCTCCCTCACCTCACGAGCGCCTTTTTGCGCTGGCTCGCCGAGCATCCCGTTCCGACGCCCGACCATTGCGTCGTGCCCCGGGACCACGAGGGCCGTGCTCAGCCCATGTGTGCCCGCTACAGCCCGAGCGCCCTCGCCCTTTCCCTGGACCTGGTCGGACAGGGCCACCGCGCCATGCGTGACCTGCTCGCCCGACTGCTCATTGTCTTCGTGACCACCGATGCCGATACCTCCCTCGTCCTGCGCGACATCGACACCCCGGCAGACCTCGAGGCCCTTGACCAAGTGACGCTCCGTGAGTGATTCCCGGCCGTTCCGCCATCCCGTGACCGAGGTACGGGTGGTGGCGGTCCGCCCCGACCATCACCTCGAGCGTCCCGACCAGGTAGCGACCGAGGAACCCATGGAGATCCGCGCCGCAGGGCCCGGGCAACGGCCCGCGCCCATCGCGGTGACCATGCGGACCCCGGGCCACGACTTCGACCTGGCGGTGGGATTCCTCCTCACCGAGGGCCTGATCGACAGCCACGGCGACATCGCAGCGGTCAAATACTGCGACCTGCCCGACGACGTGGAGCAGCGGTTCAATGTGGTGACCGTCGAGTTGACCCGGCCTCTTGTCGAGGACCGGACAGAACGGAACTTCAACGTGAACGCCAGCTGCGGCGTCTGCGGAAAGACCAGCATCGATGAAATCGCGGTGGCGTGCGCGGTACTGCCCGGTCCGCCCACCGTGGCGCCCGTGCCGGCGACGCTGATCCGCGGCCTGCCCGACCGCCTGCGGGCCGAGCAACGAGTGTTCGATCGCACCGGCGGCCTCCACGCGGCCGCCATCTTCGATCCCGCCGACCCCACCAAGATCACCCTCCGGGAGGACGTGGGCCGCCACAACGCGGTCGACAAGCTGGCCGGCCACGCCCTCCTCGCCGGCCGCCTCCCGCTGACGGGGATGGTCATGATGGTGTCAGGCCGGGTCAGCTTCGAGATCGTCCAGAAGGCGGCCCGGGCGGGCGTGGCCGTCATCGCCGCGGTCTCCGCCCCGTCGAGCCTGGCGGTGGCCGCAGCCGATGCCCTCGGCGTGGCGCTGGCGGGATTCGTGCGCGGGGACCGCTTCAACATCTACAGCCACCCGGAACGCATCGACCTCTCCGGATGCGGTTAATGGACCAGGCGGAGCAGGCCCGCCTGGTCGGCCTGGCCCAGGGCTTCCAGGGCCACATCCGGCGGTGGCAGCGGGCGGTCGCGATGCAGGATGAGCGCATCCGTTCGCACCCGTGGGCGGCGGAGCGACCCGACCGGGCGGTCGACACCGAGCTCCTCGCCCTGTGCCTGCGCAACCTGCTCCGCGCCTGCTGGGCCTGCCACGGCTGCTTCGACCGGGACTACTACGCCCCGTTCCAGGACGCCATGAACGCCTTCGAAGCCGCCGTGCCCCACGCCCGCGTCATCCGGGACCTCCTCCAGCGCTTCGATCGCTACGAGGCCGACGGACACCTCGACGTCTTCATCAGCCTCGACGAGCCCGCGGAGTGGCGGGTCGGGCCCGAGGGCTACTCCCTGCTCGTCAATGAGCTGCGACTCGACCTGGCCACCGCCACCCGGGAGTCGGACCGGATGGCGAAGACGGCGCTGCGGACCATCAACTACATCATGTTCTGCCTCGAGCACACCGGCGAGCTTCCCGGTTGGGCAGAAGCAGACTAGGAAATGGGGCCGGGCGGTCAGGGCCGCGGTTCCCGGGGCAGGCCCAGGATGCGCTCGCCCACGATGTTGCGCTGGATCTGCGCGGTGCCACCCCAGATCGTCTCGGAACGGGAGAAGAAGAACGACGACTGCGCGACGCTGACCGGATACCCCGGCGACGGCCGCCGAAGGCCGTAGCCGGGGACCACCTCCGGCTCCCCGGTTCCCGTAAGCACCTGAGCGCCCATGCCGCCGATGTCCATGCCCAGCTCCATCACCTCCTGGTGGTATTCCGACCAGAACATCTTGTTGGTGGCGGCCAGCGCCTTCACCCCGCTGTCGTTGCCGTTGCCCAGGGCCGCGGTAAGGGACCGGTAGCCGTTGATCTGCATGATCTTGACCTTCGTCCAAGCGGCGGCGAGGCGTTGGCGGATCACGGGATCGCTCGCCCTGCCCCGCTCCTGGGCCAGCGTGATCAGCCCGTCCAGTTCTTTCTTGAACCGGCGGTGCCCGGTGGTCGCCGATGTCCCCCGTTCGAAGCCGAGCGTCGTCATGGCGACGGTCCAGCCGTTGTTGACGCCGCCGACCACATTGTCCCGGGGGCAGCGGGCGCCGGCGAAGAAGACCTCGTTGAACTCGGCGGAACCGTCGGGCTGGCGGATGGGCCGGACCTCAATGCCGGCCTGCTTCATCGGGACCAGCAGGTAGGAGATGCCGGCGTGCTTCGGGGCCTCGGGATCGGTGCGGGCGAGGAGGAAGATGTAGTCGGCCTGGTGCGCCTGGGTCGTCCACACCTTTTGGCCGTGGATCACCCATTCGTCGCCGTCGAGCTCGGCTCGGGTCTTGACCGACGCCAGGTCGCTGCCCGCGTCGGGCTCGGAGAATCCCTGGCACCACGAGATCCGCCCCGACAGGATCTGGGGCAGGAACTCCCGCTTCTGGGCTTCGGTCCCCCATTTCAAGATGGTGGGCCCGACCAACGTGTCGCCGAAGAAGTCGGCCCGCAGGGGTACCGCGGCCCGCTCGAATTCCTCCGCCAGGACCACCGCTTGCATGGTGGTGAGGCCCTTGCCCCCGTATTCCTCCGGCCAGGTGGCACAGATCCAGCCGCCCTCGAACAGCGCCTCGTTCCAGTTCTCGTAGAACCTCTGCCGGTCCTCCTCGCTCATCGCCGCCGCTTCCGGCCCGGCTGCGTCCACGTGTGCGGCCAACCATGTCCGGATCTCGGTTCGGAAAGCCTCAGCTTCGGGCGGGTAGTTCAGGTCCATCGGCCGTCTGCTCTCACGGCGACCACCGATAGCTGGTGAGGGCGGCCCATTCCGGGGTCGTCATGGCCTGCCAGGACCAGAATGAGGCGCCCCGGGCGCCGCCCCGACGGGCCACGTCGAGGAAGCGGGCGATCTCGGCCCCCGTCGGCGAACCGTCGCGCCCGCCGTAGGGCCCCAGGTCGAACGCCTGGCCGATCAGGTGGACCGGCGCCAACGCGGCCAACTTCTGGATTGCCAGGGCGGCGTACGCCCCTGGCTCGACGCAGCCCCAGTACATCATGGGGGCGAAGGCGTCGATGTAGGGCACCATCGCCTGATAGGGGTAGTTGGCCAGCCAGTGATCGGTGGGCGGGTACACCGTGGCGATGAGCGGCCGGCCGTCCATATGGGGCCGGACAAAGCCCAGGTAGGTGGCCACCCGGATGGCCGACAGCGCAGTGCCCTCGCTGGCGGTTTCGATGTCGGCGCTCCATCCGTCGAGGCGGTCACCACTGGAGGCCCGCCAGGTCAAGGCCTGGTTGGTCCACGCGACGTCGCCGATGGGGTCGTAGAGGTAGGTAAAGCCCCACCCGATCACCGCGATGCCCTTGGCGTGGAGGGCGGGCACGAGGGAGTCGAGGAAGCTCTGGCCGTAGAAACCGTCGAGCGAGCTGCCAACCCGGACCCACACCTGATGCAATCCCGCCGAGACTGCCTGGCTGACGATGGCAGGGACGCTGCCGCCGCTGGTGGCCGCCTGCTGCCAAATCCACATTCCCTTGCCGCCGATCGCCGAGAGATCGCTCACCCGGGGCCGCGCCGCCGGCGGCGTGGGCAGGGCCGACTCGGGGACCAGCACCGCCGGATGGCCGGGGGGACCCGATGCCGGCGCCTTGCGCGAGGGCGGGCAGCCGGTCAGCGCGACGGGACCGAGGGCTGCTGGCGCCGCCGCGCGCCGCCCGGGTGGTCGGTGTCGCCGCCCTGGTCGTTGGGGCGAGTGTCGTCGGAGCGAGCGTCGTGGACCCCCGAGTGGTCGACGGTTGCTGCGCCGCGGTCGTGGCGCTGGTCTCTGCCAGGGCCGCCGGCGTCCCCATGGCCGCGGTCAACGAAGGCCGGCCCTGCCACGTCGCGGCGACGGTCACGGCGGCCACGAGCAGCGCCACCGAGGTCACGAGGAGCACGACGCGGCGAACGGGTCCGATCCCGGTCATACCGTCACGCCTGTCGAAGCGCCATGTCGCACGTCACCCACCGTACCGACCGACCAGTGACGATAACTGGACGCGCCGATCCGAGCGACGGCGCGACCCCGGCGCCTCCGGCCCGCGCCGTCGGCGCGCCACAGGCGGCTCACGGCGCTTGTCAACCGCGCACCGCGGCTGGGCGCTGCGACCGAACCCCCCGCCTTCTCCCCCGAACTGCGGGCACCCGCTCAGCGCGGTTTTATACCTGTCGCGGCCCCAGCGCGCTCAGCGCGCTCAGTGCGCCAGCCGCCGGACGTTGGCCGCTTGAAGCCCCTTGGGGCCCTGGCTGACCTCGAACTCGACCTCCTCGTTCTCCTCGAGGTTCCTGTATCCAGCGCCTTCGATGGCGCTGAAGTGCACGAACACATCCGGGCCGCCCTGCTGGGCGATGAAGCCGTAACCCTTTTCCGAGTTGAACCACTTCACGTGTCCCGTTGCCACAAGCAATCCCTCCTTTCTCGGCCGCCGGGGCTTCCTGTACGCCTTGGCCCGGACCGGCCTCCGGCTATTGCCGGGAGGGAACTGCTCGACCTGCCGATGCTGCACCCTCGGGTCGGAAACGTAGCACGGAGAACACATGGAAAGTCGCCCAGAATCGTCCCTTCGGGGGCGAAAGGGACAGCGCAATTTGGGTTCGTGCCGACGGCCCAAATCCCGCTGGTACCGGCGGCGCGTCAGCCGATTACGAGGGAGTTGAGCTCCGCGATCAGGACGTCGACGACGGCCGCTGTGACGGGGGCGGTGCCGCCGTCGCGCGCCGGGCTCACATCGACTGTCACGATGCTGCCGCCGGCCTCGGGGACGAGCGTTACCCGG
Organism: uncultured Actinomycetota bacterium; assembly: GCA_963851105.1. Taxonomy (GTDB): domain Bacteria; phylum Actinomycetota; class Acidimicrobiia; order Acidimicrobiales; family Palsa-688; genus DATARN01. The sequence continues at coordinate 403,150 of CAWKNP010000002.1, read as the reverse complement.
CAGAAGCACGGCGCGGGCTCCAGCAGGTACAACTCCAGCAGGTACGGTTCCTCGGCGACGAGGATGTCGCCCAACGCGTAGGCCGCGAGGAACAGCGCCTCGAAGGCCTCGGCGGGCAGCCGGTCAATGGAGAAGGTGTCGTCGGGGGGCGCCAAGTCGGCTTGGGTCGCAGGGCCGGGCTCGGTCGGCGCCGCCGAATCGGCGCCGCGGGCCGCGTGGGCCTGTCCCGCAGGGTTCGCCCCGGTCGGCGTCGTCGGGTGCGCCGGAGCCGGAGCCCGAGCCGGCGCCGCGGGCCTCGCCGGCGCGGTCTTGGGCCCACCGAGTTCAATGGCGGCCAGGGCCAGGTTGACCTCGGTCATCCGCGCTGCCAGCGCGGCACTCTCGGCCACCGGTCGCCCGGCGTGCAGGTCGGGATGCAACTCCTTGGCCAGGCGCCGGCGGGCCGCCCGGGCCTCGGCCAATGACGACCCCGGTGCCAGCTGGAGGATCGCCCACGGGTCGTTGACCGTCACAAGGCAACGGTAGCGTTGGCGTCATGGCTCGCCGCGTGGCTGTCGTCCCCCACACTCATTGGGACCGGGAGTGGTATCTGCCGTTCCAGGCCTTCCGGATGGGCCTGGTCGAGGTACTCGACCGGTTCCTTCCCCTGCTGGAGTCCGATCCCGCCTTCGACCGCTTCCTGCTCGACGGCCAGATGGCGGTCGTCGACGACTACCTGGAGATGCGGCCCGACGCGGCACCGGTCCTGCAGCGCCTGGCCGAGGCGGGTCGGCTGGCGGTGGGCCCGTGGTACATCCTGATGGACGAGTTCCTCGTCTCGGGCGAGACGATCATCCGCGACCTGCAACTCGGGCTCGAGCGGGCCGTCCCCTTCGGCGGCGCCATGGCCGTCGGCTACCTCCCCGACATGTTCGGCCACATCGCGCAGATGCCGCAGTTGCTGCGGCTGGCCGGGTTCGACGACGCGGTCGTCTGGCGGGGCGTTCCCGAGGCAGTCGACCGCAGCGCCTTCTGGTGGGAGGCGCCGGACGGCTCGACGGTACGGGCCGAGTACCTGCTGGTGGGCTATGGCAACGGTGCTGCCATGCCCCGCGACGGCGCCGCCCTGGTACGCCGGCTGGACGCGTTCGCCGCCGAGGTCGGCCAGTTCGACATAGCCGCCGACGCCCCGATTCTCTGGATGAACGGTACCGACCACCAGGCGCCCCAGGCGTGGCTCGGCGAGGTGCTGGCCGACGCCAATGCCGCGCCAGGACCGCTTCCACTTCGCGGTGAGCTCGCTGCCGGAGTACCTGGCCAAGGCGCCGATGGAGGGACTGGCCTCATGGCGCGGCGAGCTGCGCAGTGGCGCCCGCGCCAACCTTCTCATGGGTGTCGGGTCCAACCGCGTCGATGTCAAGATCGCCGCGGCCAAGGCGGAACGGTCACTGGAGCGCATCGCAGAACCCCTTTGTGCCCTGTGGCTGGCGCCGGCGGCGTGGCCCGACGCCGAGCTGCGGCTGGCGTGGCGCGACGTCATCCGCAATTCGGCCCACGACTCGATCTGCGCCTGCTCCCACGACGACGTCGGTGCCGCCGTCCTCCACCGCTTCGCCGAGGCGACCACCATCGCCGAGGGGCTGCGCCGGCGGGCGCTGCGGGCGGCGGCGGCGTTGATGCCGGTGAAAGGCCCCGTCGTCCTCAACCCGTCGGCACGTCCCCGCTCGGGTGTGATCGAGGTCGTGGTACCCGGCGAGGACCCCGTCGCCGGCGGTCAGATCGTCGAGCGGGTGCCGGGCGCCGATGTGACGCTCATCGGGACAGGGTTCGAGCTCGCCACGCTCCTCGGGCAGTTGGCCGCGGACGGACTCCGACCCAACGAGGCCGGCCAGATCGACCTCGACGTCGACGACAAAGGCGTGAGGCTGCATTTCGTCACCGGAGCGACGCGCGCCATGGCGCTGCCCGGAGCATCGATCCTGGCCGAGGCATGGGCCCAGGCGGGCGCCCACCGCGACGATCCACTTACCATCCGCGCCGAGCGGCTGGCCTGGCAGCGCGTCCTTGTGCACGTCCGCGATGTCGCGGGCTTCGGCTGGGCCCCATGGGAGCCCGCGGCGATGACGGTCCCTGCGGTAACCGTCGCCGACGATCGGGCGACGTTGGACAACGGGATCATTGCGGTGGCCGTAGACCGGCGCGACGGCACCTGGTCGATCACCGTCCACGGCGGCAGTGCCGTCACCGGCCTCGGACGGTTGGTCGACGACGGCGATGCCGGCGATACCTACAACTACTCGCCGCCCGCCCGCGACCACGTCGTCGACGAGCCGGAGGATGTGGCGATCGAGATCCGCGAGCGAGGTCCGGTGCGGGCCACGATGCGGATCACCCAGTGGTACCGATGGCCGCAGCACATCGACGCCGGGAGCCGCGCCGGCGAGGAGCGGATCGAGGTGACCACCGACCTCGAGCTGCGGGCCGGCGAGGACGTCATTCGGGTCACCACCACGTTTGACAACCGTTGCCGCGATCATCGGGTGCGGGCCTGGTTCCCGCTTCCCGAGCGGGCCACCGCTTCCCGGGCGGAGTGCGCCTTCGCCATCGTCGAACGGGGCCTCGCCGCTGAAGGCGGCCCCCACGAGCAGGCATTGGCGACGTTCCCGTCCCGGCGGTTCGTGTCCGCCGGCGGCCTGACGATCCTCCACGAGGGGCTGCTCGAGTACGAGGTGGTGGCGGACGGCACTGCGCTGGCGCTCACCTTGTTGCGGGCGACGGGGATCCTGTCGCAGTCGGTGATGGCCTACCGGGACAACGCCGCGGGACCCGCCCTGCCGCTGGAAGGACCCCAGATGCAAGGGCCGCTCACGGTGCGCTACGCCGTCCACGCCGGTGACCGCGACCCCTACGAGCTGGCGGACCAGGTATGGGTCCCGCTCGAGGTGGTCACCGGCGCCGGGATCGGCGAGGGTCCCCACCGGGGCCAGGTATTGGCGGTCTCGGGCGCCGAAGTTTCGGCGCTGAGGCGGGTGGGGGGACGGCTCGAGGTGCGGGTCTTCAACCCCCGCGACCGGGAGGTGACGGTCAGTTTCGGTGACCGGAGCGGCTGGGTGGTCGACCTGCGGGGCGCCCAGATCGAGCGCTTCTCCGGATCGTTACCGCTGCGTCCCTGGGGCATCGTGACCGTGCAGCTGGCCGAGGAGTTGTCGTAACCGCCGGTTGCCCGGCCCGGGCGCCGGTGAGCTCGGCCTGGGCGGATACCCCCCGGGCGCCGACGGGTGGCTGTGGCAACGATCCTGGCTGACGGAGCCCCCGAGGCAGACGCGAGCCGCGAGTCGCTGTGCTTCGATCGCGTCGATGTCGTGCGGGGCGACACCCAGGTCCTGCGCGATGTCTCGTGGCGGGTCGCGACCGGCCAACGCTGGGCGGTGCTCGGGCCCAACGGATCGGGCAAGACGACCATGCTGCAGCTGGCTTCGGGCTATCTCCACCCCACCCGGGGGGCGGTGGCGATCCTCGGCCAGTCCCTCGGGCGAGTCGATGTTCGTCGCCTGCGCGAGCGCATCGGAGTCGTCAGCGCGGCGGTGGCCAAGATGCTGGTGCCCTCGGTGTCGGCCCGCGACATCGTCATGAGCGCCCGCCACGCCGCCTTGGAGCCGTGGTGGCACCAGTACTCGGCTGACGATCGGGCCGCCGCCCAGGCGTTGCTCGACCGGGCCGGGTTCGGCGGGGTGGCGGAGCGGCCCTACGGGGTCCTGTCCGAGGGCGAGCGGCAACAGGTGCTCCTGGCCCGGACGTTGATGGGCGAGCCCGAACTCCTCCTGCTCGACGAGCCGGCGGCGGGGCTCGACATCGCGGGGCGGGAACGTTTCCTGGCCGGGTTGGCGACCCTTGCCGCCGATGCGTCCTCGCCGCCGATCGTTCTCGTCACGCATCATGTCGAGGAGATCCCAGCCCATTTTTCCCACCTGCTTCTGCTGCGCCAAGGCGCGGTGGTGGCCGCCGGGCCGCTGGCCACGACGCTGACGTCGGCCAATCTCTCGGCGTGCTTCGACCTGCCGCTGGTGGTCACCGGTGCCGGCGGGCGGTGGACCTGCCGGGCAATGACCTCATAGGTCCCTAATCCCGCCGTCGCAGAGTCCCCACATGGTGGGCGCACCTTCCATGGTGGGCGCCAAACGGCGTCGCTGAGATGAAAGGGACCACCATGAAACTTGCCAAGCCTCTCCTCGGCGCAGTGGCCGCCAGTGTGCTGGCGGTGGGCGCCTGGGCGGCGGTGCCCGCGGGTGCTGCCAGCCGGCCGAGCGTGTCCGCGGCGGCCGCGACTGTGACTGCGGCTCCGCGGCGGCGACCGCGGCCGCGCCCGCGTCACCCGGCAACTGCGAGACCGAGCACTGGCCCGACCGGGCCACCGGGCAACCGGCGGGCCTCGAGGCGGGCGCCGCCACTGGCTTCTATCTCTGGCACAACGACGAGGGATGGCACCTGGAAGTGACGCATCCGACGCATGACCATGTCGTGTTCAGCGGTTGGATCAGCACCAATGGCACGATCGACTATCAACGGGTCGACGACGAGCACAATGACATCGTCAAGCTCGGTCCTGCTGAGCACCGTCTGGGATTCGCGTTCAACAACTACGGCTATCTCGACGGTGTGCATTTCGCCACCCACTGCGCCGACCGGATTGAGTTCCATCTGTTCATCAATGGCCGGCCCGCAGGCGTCGAGCAGGTGTATGTCGGCCATGGCTCGGTCCATCCGAAGGCGATGCCGTTCATCATCGACCGTAGCGACGTCTTCTAAAAGCCTCGACAATGCGGTCCCCGCCGCCCGCCGGCGGGGACCGCGGGGGGCACTTGGCGTCCACGGCGCCCGGCTGGATACTCTGTCGGGCTAGGAACTTGGGGGCGTGGCAGTGTCGCCGCACTCCGGAAGGCCGAAGCGAGACCGACCGAGCCCGACGACACACGAATGAGGTAAACCCCTTGCCGGAGCAGATGGAGATTCACCGGGCGAGCCGTGCCAACGGCAGCGTCGCCCGTCCGATCATGCTTGCCATCGCGGGCGACAGCGCGGCAGGCAAGACGACAATCGCCAAAGGTCTGGTGGCGGCCCTCGGACCTGAGCGGATCACGTCGGTGTGCGTCGACGACTACCACCGCTACGACCGCACCGAGCGCAAGACCAAGCCCTTCACGCCGCTGCATCCCGATTGCAACTACATCGAGATCATGGAACAGCACCTGCAGCTGCTCAGCATGGGCCAGCCCATTTTGAAGCCGGTGTACAACCACCATGACGGCACCCTCGGCCGGCCGGTGCTGGTGGAGCCCCGGGAGTTCGTGATCATCGAAGGACTGTTCCCGCTCTACACCAAGCTGTCACGGGCCTGCTTTGACATCACCGTGTACCTCGACCCACCCGAAGTCGTTCGCTACGCGTGGAAGATCAAGCGGGACACCCAGAAGCGGGGCTACACCGAAGAACAGGTCGTGGCCGACCTGGCCAAGCGCGAGCCCGAGTCGGCGGCGTTCATCCGCCCGCAACGCCAGCACGCCGACATCGTGTTGCGTTTCGCCCCCGTCGAGCTGCGTGGTGAGGTCGTGGGCGATCCGCCGAGCGCCACCTTGCAGTTGCGGCCGACGATCCCCCATCCCGACCTCTCCAAGATCATCGGCGAGAACACTCGCGAGGCGATGCACGTCAAGCTGCTCCGCGACGACGATGGCAAGCCGGTCGACGTGGTCCACGTCCACGCCTACGCCGAGCGCGAGACCACCAGGGTGATCGAGGAAGCCATCTGGGACCAGCTCGACACCCACGAGGTCCTGCCCCAAGCCCTCGGCCTCATCGACAGTGAAACTCGCAACGAGGCGCTGGCGGTGTCGCAGCTGCTGCTGCTGTTCCATCTCATCCAGGCCAAGGGACAGATCAGCCTCACCGCCAACCTGTCGTAACGGGTCAGGTCGGGGCGACAACCGCGGTGTCGAGCGGCCGGGCCCGAGGCGCCCGCCGGCTCGCGCCCGTCGCCAGGATGGACCCGGCCAGTATGAGCGGAAAGCCGACCGCGATGCCGACGGTGAACGGTTCGCCCAGCAGGACGACACCGAGCGTGACGGCGATGGCCGGGTTGACGAACGTGATGACCGTTGCCCGCGCCGGGCCGACCTCGACGATCAGGGTGAAGAACAGCAAGAAGGCGAGCGCCGTGCAGACCACGGTGAGCACCGCCACCGATGCCATCGTCTCGCCCGAGACATGGTGCGGGAAGGTGGCCAACGCCAGCGGGGCGTAACCGAACGCGGTCAGCCCGAGCGACGCGGCAACGAGGCCAAGCCCCGGCATGTCGGAAAAACGCCGGCTGATGATCATCGGCCCGATGGCATAGCCCACCGCCGTCAAGGTCGCCTCCCCCACCGCCACCAAATCGGTGCCGTGGAGGTCGACGCCGACCAGCGCGGCCACTCCGGCCAGGCCGATCAGGAGTCCGGCGAGGCGTCGGCGATCAAGACGGTCCTCGGTGCCGACGGCCACTGCGAGGCACGCGCCGATGAGAGGAACGGTGGCGATGAGCAGCCCCGACACCGAGCTGGACAGGCGTTTCTCCGCCGAGGAGAGAAGAAACCACGGCCCCGCCAGTTCGATCGCGCTGTACGCCAGCACGGCGCGCCAGTGGCGCCACAGCGGCCCCAGCAAGCCCCGGCGCCAGGCGATGGGGATGAGCAGAACGGCGGCAGGAGCCGTCCGGGCGAAGACCAGCTGGGGCGCCGAAAGCTCCCGCACGGCGACCTTGATCAGCAGATACGGGATCCCCCAGATCACGCTCATCGCCAAGAACAACAGCTGACCGCGACGCGACATGGAACCCGAAGCCCTTCTTCGCAGGATCGACAGGGCATCATGCAGGCGAAAGATGGGCAGGGCAAGCGAGATTCGGCCGCCGAAGCCGCACTGGCGACGAAGTCATAACACCATCCTCATAGACGCGTGGCTCACTGGAGTGGTGGCCGCCGTCACCGATCCGACCAGAAGCAACATCGCCCACCTCTATCGGCGAGCCGGCTTCGGCGCCCGCCCCGACGAGATCGACGGCGCCGTCAAGGCGGGGTACCGGGCGACTGTGGAGTCCCTCCTCGCCGGCCTCACCGGCCCCGACCCCGGCGGCGACGCGGTGGTGTTGCCCGACCTGACCAACCCCGAGGCCGGCTCGGCGGCACCGGCCGCCGCCGCCAAGCGGGCGGCGCAGAACGAGCAGTATCTGGCCCTGCAGCGCTGGTGGCTCGATCGGATGATCGCGACCACGACGCCGCTGCGGGAGAAGCTGACGCTGATCTGGCACGGGCACTTCACGTCGGCATTCCTAAAGGTCCGGGTGGTGGAGCTGCTGTACCGCCAGAACCAACTGTTGAGGACCTTCGGCGGCGGCAGCTTCGAAGCACTCACCCAGGCAGTCGCCAAGGACCCGGCGATGATGCTCTGGCTCGACACCGAGACCAACGTCGCCGGCCACCCCAACGAGAACTTCGCCCGGGAACTGCTGGAGCTGTTCACCCTCGGCATCGGCAACTACAGCGAGCGCGACGTCACCGAGGCTGCCCGCGCCTTCACGGGCTGGAGCCTGGCGGCGGGCGCCTTCGCTCTGCGGTCGCGCCGTCACGATGCCGGAGCCAAGACCTTCCTCGGCCAGACCGGTAACTGGGACGGCACCGACATCATCACGATCGCCACCCACACGCCCACGTCGGCGCAGTTCGTGGTCTCCAAGCTCTGGAGCCACCTCGCGTATCCCGTGACCGCCGGCGACGCCGTCGTCGCCCCGCTGGCCACCGCGTTCGCACGGGACCTCAACATCACGTCGTTGCTACGGGCCATCTTGCTCCACCCCGCCTTCACCAGCGCCGCCGCCAAGCGGGGCCTGGTCAAACAACCCGTCGAGTGGGCGGTCGGCGTGGCCCGAGCCTTCGGGCTCACCGCCGACCTGGCGCCGGAGGCGCCGGCGGGCACGTCGAGGGCTGCGCCGCCGGCGAGCGGAACGGCCCGCGGGAATGGCCGCGCCACCCTCGGCACCATCCTCACCCTCCTGGCCCAGGAGCCCTTCAACCCGACCAATGTTGCGGGCTGGCCCCAGAACACCTATTGGCTCAACACCGCCACCGCCCTTGCCCGCCTGGAGGCAGGCACCTTTCTCGCTACCCACGCCGACCTGGGGTGGCTGGGCGCACTCCCCGTGAGCCAGCGGGCCAGCGCCCTCGCGACCCGGCTCTCGATCGACGGCTGGGGCCAGACCTCCGCCGGCGCGCTCAACCACGCGGCCTCGTCGCCCAACACGCTCGTGGCCCTGGCGGTTACCGCCCCCGAATACGTGTTGAACTGAGCGAGGAGTTTCCGATGGCCGACCGCCACCCCCCACCGCCGACCCCCTGGGCCGCAGGCGCAGCGGCCTGGGCCCCGCCACCGTCAGCCCCATGGACAGCGGACCCCGGCCCCGATGGCGGCGGGAAGCTCAGCCGCCGCGGGTTCCTGGCCGGCGCGGCGGGCGTAGGTGTCGCAGGTGCGGCCGCGCTGGCGCTCACCGGCGACCGCTGGTCAGGGTTGTTCACCGGCGGCCGGCCGGCGGGCCGATCCCTGGCCACCGGTAAGGGCATCCTCGTCCTGGTCACCCTCTATGGCGGAAACGACGGCCTCAACACCGTCATCCCCTACCAGGACAGCAGCTACCTCAACGGCCGTCCCACGCTCGGCTACCGGCCCGACCAGGTCATCCCCCTCGGCGACGGCCTCGCCCTGCACCCGAATATGAAGGGGATGAAGGCGCTGTGGGACACCAAGCAGCTCGCAGTCGTCCGCGGTGTCGGCTACCCCAATCCAGTCCTCAGCCATTTCCGGGGCATGGACATATGGCAGACCGGCTCCCCCGACCATCCCGTCGCGACCGGCGTCTTCGGGCGTTGGCTCGACGCCACCGGCAGCGACCCCATGCGCGCCATCAGCATCGGCAACACCCTCCCCCGGCTCCTGACCGGCGAGCGCAGCTCAGGGACCGCCATCGCGAGTGGCACCATCGTCCTGCCCGGCGACGCCGCCACCGCAGCCGCCTTCGGGTCCCTCGTTGCCCCAGGCCCCGATCGCAGTGGCCTCGCGGCGCAGGTGGCCCGGTCGTCGTCGGACCTGCTGGAGGTCCAGCACACCCTCTCCGACCTGCTCTCCAGCTCTCCGGTCAGCCCGGGCGCGCCCGGCGGGGCGGCGCCGAAAAAAGCCGGCAAGGCCGCGGGCAGCGCCGGAACCTTGAGCGAGCAGTTGGCCGTCGTCGCCCAGCTGCTCATCGCCGGCGCCTCGACCCGGGTGTACCACGTGAGCATGGGTGGCTTCGACAACCATTCCCAGGAGAAGGACACCCACGCCCGCCTTATGGGGGAGCTTGACACCGCCGTCAGCGGCTTCCTGGCTGCCCTGCACGGCCATCCGCAAGGGCAGTCGGTGGTGCTGATGACCTACTCCGAGTTCGGGCGCCGGGTGGCCGAGAACCTGAGCGGAGGCACCGACCACGGCACCGCGGCGCCTCTGTTCGTGGCGGGAGCGGCCGTCAAGGGCGGCCAGTTTTACGGTGAGGAGCCCTCGCTGAAGGACCTCGACAACGGCAACCTCAAGTTCACCACCGATTTTCGCCAGGTAATGGCAACCATGCTGGCCGACGTGGTCGGCGTCGATCCGACGGTCGCGCTGGCGGGAAGGTTCCCGACGCTCCAGCTCCTCTAGGAGCCGAGCCTACGAGCTGATGGCCTCCAGGCTCCCGAGCGCGTGCAGGCGTGTGATCAGTTCGGAACCGTTGTACAGGTGGCGGTCCAGGGTCTCGGTGAGCCAGCGCTCGACTTCTCGGCGCATCTCACCCTCATCGAGCATGCCCCAAAGGTCGAACAGCCGATCCTGCACCGCCGACGCCGACAGCGACAGGCCGTCGTTCAGTTCGGCAATCCAGCGTTCGACCGCAGCTTCGACTGATGTACCAACCACACTTGCTCCTTTCGGCACTACAAGCCATACGGTACAGCGCTTTCGGGGTCTGTCTTGTTCCCCGGCAGCCGTCAGGGCGTCACGGAGCCGGAACCGGTGCCCGTGGTCGGGACGGTGGTCGTCACCGGCGGGCGGGACTTCACCGACGACTGGGCGGGATCCGAGGGGTGAATGCTGCCCGCGGGGCCGGCCCCGAACACCGTGAGGAGGTTCTCCATGACCTTTCCGAGCACCCGCCCGGCGCAGTTGTCGGGAATGCAGTGCGTGTCGATGTGGCCCACCCAGTCGATCGTGCCCGCCGCGAAGACCCCGGCTCCGCTCGGCGCCGAGTAGTAGGTGGCGTCGGAGAAATCGGCATTTCCGTGGCACCGCAGGGGCGAGTGGGTCAGGATCTCGACGTTGGCGGGCCCCGCCACGGTGGGGTCGTAGCGGTCGTACTCCGAGCCGACCACATCAGGCAGCTTCTGGCCGGAGGTGGCGCCCGAGCCCGCGAAGAGCCAGTTGTCCGGGTCGACAACCACCATGGCCGCCCGGACGGGATTGCACTGGTAGAAGTTGCCGATGAGCTGGCTCTCGGGGTTGTTGTTCGGCGGGTCCCGCCAGTCGACGGTGACGTCGGCGTTGTCCGTACCGCTCAGCGGGTCCTCCCGCTGCGACTTGTAGTCGACCTCCCGGCGATCCGCGCCGCGTGGCGACGGCTCGAGGCGGATGTGCCGGAACACCGCGTTGGCCCCGAGAAAGGCGAGATTGACGCCCCGGTCGCGGGCCTGCTCGAGCGCCTGGCGCATCACGAGGGAGTAGTACTCGTCGTGGCCGAGGGTGACGACCGCCCGGTGCGCGAGCAGGGAGTTCGGGGACTGCTGCAGGTCGATGTCGGTCACATAGGTCACGTCGAGCCCGAGGGACTCGACCAACGACACCAGCGGGTACTCCAGGGCCAGGAAGTCGCCGGCGCCGTCACCGATGGTGTAGGGACGGTCGAAGGAGACCTTCCGCGACCGGTGGTTGTAGTCACTGACAGTGCCGTTGCGACCCTCGTAGAGGTCGTAGCCACCCCACAGGTTGTAGGCCTGCCAGGTTGTGACGGCGTTCACCACCACGAACGAGGCCGTGCTGGCGTCGTTGCGCACCGTGAGGGGCACGTAGCGCTGTTGGCCCGTGCTGGCCACCAGCTTGAGCAGGTAGTCGCCCTCGGGCCAGGAGCCGGTCGAGAGGGAAAGCGACGGCGTCCAGGGGGCCTCCACCATGTTGATCACCGACGTAAAGACCGCGGGCGCCTGATGACTGCCGACGGTCTCGGGCGACACCTTCACGAGGCGGCCGCCGAGGCCCTGGTAATAGCCCATCCTGAAGACCTCGACGTGGAACGTCGGCGCTACCGTCGAGACGTACAACGTGAGCGTGTCCCCGCGGCTGACGCTGGTCGCGTTGGCGTAACCCTCGATCTCGTGGTTGTCGGCCCGGTTGGTGAGGTGCCATCCGGCCGAGCCGGGCAAGTTGTTCTCGGCTTGGCGCGCCGCCGACACCTGGGACGTGTTGCCCGGTTGACCGCTCACGACGGTGGCGGGCGTGGTGACCGACGGCTCGGTCTCGGCGCCGGTGGATGGGCGCGGTGGCGGCGCTTTGCTCTTGGCGACGGCGCCACCGATGCCGACGCTCATCGCCGCCAGGGCGAACAGTCCGAACGCCCGCACCGCCAGCTGGCGGCGCCGAGCATGGCGACCGTGAGCGCGGTGGCGCCGCCAGGGCAGCTCGCTCCCCTGCCGCGGAGGGTCTCCCATGAACGGAGGCGGGCTCTGGTCGGGAAGCGCCAGATGCCTCGGCTTATAACGGCGCATCGGTGGGACGCTCGGGGAGCGGCGCGAAGGCGCTCACGCTAACGGGGACCTTCTGCGAAATGAGGGGGTCTCTGCTCCCCGTAGGCGACCATGGCCTCACGTTGATCGGCCGAGCCGATGAGTCGGCGCTGGGCGCGCTGCTCGGCCAGCAGACCTTCTTCGAATCCGATCCGCCCCGCCAGGTTGAGCAATGTCTTGGCAGCGCGCACTGCCGAGGGACTTCGCCCTGCGATCTCGGCCGCCAGGGCAAGGGCGTCCTCGCGGGGATGGTCGCTCAGCCGGGTCGCCAGTCCCAGGCGCTGCGCTTCCACGCCACTCACCATGCGCCCGGTAAAGACCAGCTCCTTGGCCACGTCCAACCCCACCAATGCCGCCAGCACCTGGGTGGCGGTCATGTCCGGGATAAGCCCCCACCGGATCTCGAGTACCGCCAGTTGTGCGTCGGGCGCCACGATGCGGATGTCGGCGCCGAGGGCCAGCTGCAGTCCGCCCCCGAGGGCATGGCCGTGCACTGCGGCCACCACGGGAACCTCGACGCTGGCCCAAATGGTCACCGCGTGCTGTGCCACCGAGGCAATCTCGTCGCCCCGGTGATCGAGTGCGCCCGCGACAAACTCGCCGGCATCGCTCTCCTTTTCCCCGGCCATGGCAGCGAAGATGCCGACGTCGAGGCCCGCGCAGAACGATTTCCCCTCCCCCGATAGCACCACGGCGCGCAGCGTGGGCTCGCCCCGGAGCGCCTCGCCGGCGTCGATGAGGGCGTGGAACATGGCCAGATCGATGGCGTTGCGCTTCTCGGGGCGACAGAGGCGCACGTCGGCGACGCCGCCTTCGATCGTGTAGTGGACGCGCTCCGCCATGGGACTGCCTCCCGTCGTCCTGGCCAGGCCATGGTAGGGGGTGGGCATGAGGGCTGTATGGCCGGGCGCTTTGTAGGCTCCGGGAGGTGTTGGCCGGTCTTCCGAGCGAGGAGCTCCCTGTCAGCGAGGGCCTTCAGACCGAGATCCGGCGGGTGCGCGTCGGCGAGTGCCATGTGCTGGTCGCCCGGCTCCGGTCGGGCGAGGTGGTGGCGTTCGGGCCGTCGTGCCCGCACCAGTTCACCGAGCTCGACGAGGCGACGATCTGGGACGGCAACCTGCGCTGCCCCCGCCATAGCTACCTCTTCGACACCCGCACCGGCGAGAACATCCATCCCCGCCGGGAAGCCAAGGTCGAGAACCTGTGGAAGCTACGACCCGGGTACCTGCGGTGTTACCAGGTCCGAGAGGAGGACGGGTGGATCTGGGTCTCCGACGAGGCCAAACCGCCGCCCGCTTCCTACGATCCCTCGCTGGAGGTGCGCCCGGCGGAGGGGGCAGGACCTGACCTGACGGACGTGGCCGCCCCCGTCGGCCCGGTCGCAGTCGGCCCGGTGGCGGTCGCCCCGGCCGGCCCGGTCGAGGCGTCGCTGCGGTTCCTCAACGCCGAGGCGGGCGCCCCGTTCGACGTCCGCCTCCCGTTCCTGCCCCGCCCCGGGCATAGCTGGGGCTATCAGATACTGGGCGAGATCCTCACCTTGGTGGGCGAGCAGTTCGAGCCCGGCTTTTCGCCCTGCCAGGTCGTCCGGGTGGCCGCCGCCGGCGGTGGAGCCGCCACGCTCACCTGCACCTACGCGACCGAAGACGGCTCACCGGCCGATGTCCGCACGTTCATTGTGCGGGTGAAGCCGGCCTGAACCGGCCTGCCTGATCAGGCCGCGGAAGCCCTTAGGCCGCCGACCTCCGCCGGCTCGCGGGCTCGGTCCGCCCGGCCAGCCGCTCGGCTCGGCATGCTCGTAACAACAGGCCTGCGGTCCGATCACAAGAAGGCGAGCCCCCGCCGGCACCCGAGATCAGGCCGCCCCACCCCGACGACCCCCGACAGCCGTACCTCGCTTCCCAGGACGATCCCGTGGCGCAGGCGTCACCCGGTGTTGCGCAACCCTGACGCCACCCCATTCACGGTGTGCAACAAAGCCCGGCGCAGCAACGGCTCGGGCTCCGGCGACGACCGGAGGCGGGCCAGCAGCGCGACCTGGAGGTAGCAGATGGGGTCGAGATGGGTGCGGCGTACCCGGATGGCCTGGTCGAGCTCGGGTTGGTCCTCGAGGAGGCGCTGATGCCCGCTCAGGCGGAGGATCTCGTCGCGGGTGAGGTCGTGCTCGGCACGGATCACCGCGAAGATCTGGTGATGGGCGGGATCGACCAGGGTCCGCACGTAGTGGGCCGCCACGTCGAGGTCCGTCTTGGCGACGGTCATCTCGATGCTGGCGATGAACGATCGGAAGAAATGCCAGCGCTGGTACATGTCGGCCAGCGTGTCGCCCCACCCGGCGGCGCGAGCGGCGGCGAGGCCCGACCCGAGCCCGAACCACCCGGGGACGATCTGGCGGGACTGGTTCCACCCGAAGACCCAGGGAATGGCCCGCAGGCCGCTGAGACCCCCGCCTTCCTCCGGCCGGGTCGACGGGCGCGACCCGATGTTGAGCGCCGCCAGTTCCCGCACCGGCGTCGCGGTCAAGAAGTACTCGACCAGCCCCGGACTGTCCACAAGTGACCGGTACGCGACGAAGGCGGCGTCGGACACCGCGCACATCGCACGGTCCCAATGGTCCAGCTCGTCCATCGGTACCCGGGATTCGCGGTGCAGGAGCGATGCTTCGAGCACGGCGGCGAGCGCCAGCTCCAGGTTGTGGCGGGCGAGGCCGGGAAGGCCGTATTTGGCGGAGATCGCTTCCCCTTGCTCGGTCACCTTGATTCGGCCCTCGAGCGTGCCGAACGGCTGGGCCAGGATCGACTCGTGGGTGGGACCGCCGCCTCGACTCACCGAACCGCCGCGGCCGTGCGAGATCCGCAATACGACACCATGGCGCTGCACGACATCGCGCAGCTGGCGCTGGGCCCGGTGGATCTCCCAGCGCGAGGTGGTGATGCCGGCGTCCTTGTTGGAGTCCGAGTAGCCGAGCATGACCTCCTGGATGTCGCCACGCAGCGCGACGACCCGGCGGTATATCGAGTTACTGAGCAGCCGGTCCAGGATCTCACCGGCGCGCCGCAACTCCTCGACCGTCTCGAACAGGGGAACGAAGCCGATCTTGGCGATGCCGGCACCGCCCCCGCCGGCGCCACCGCCTTCTCCGGCGCCACACCCTCCGCCGGCGCCACCGCCTCCGCCGGGGCCACCGCCTACTCCGGCGCCACTGCTTCCGCCGGCGCCACCGCCTCCGCCGGCGCCCTCGCTGCGGACGTCGACCAGTCCGACCTCACGGGCCAGCACCACCGCGGCCAGGACGTCGTCGGCCCCCTTGGTCATGGAAATCACGTAGCTCTCGATGACCTCGGTGCCGAAGCGGTCGATAGCGGCGCGCACGGCCTGGAACGCCTCCATCGTCCGCGCCACAGTTCCCTCGAGCACCGTGGTCGGGCCGATGAGCGGGCGCCGGCTGGCCAGCTCCCCGATCAGGACCTCGGTGCGCTCGTCAGGGGAGAGCGACCCGTACAACTCGGGCAGGTCACCGACGCGGTCGAGCAGCGTCGCCAGGACTCGGTGGTGATGGGCCGAATGCTCCCGGACATCCATCGTCGCCAGGTTGAGCCCCATAGAAGCGACCAGGCGGATGACGCGCCGCAGCGGGCCGTCGGCCAGCAACTCGCCCCGGTTCTCCCGTAGGGAGGTGCTCATGAGCTCCAGGTCCTCGACCAGTTGTGACCGCTCCTGGTAGTCGCGGCCCGGCTTGTGGGGTGCCGCGGTTGCAGCCCGCAGGCGGGTCTGGATGAGGCGATCGCGGATGTAGAAGCACTTGAGCCGGTAGGGCTCGTCGGCGTTCAGGCGAGCGAAGCGCTCGTAGACCTCGGGAAAGCGGGCCCGGTCATCCTCCAAACTGGATAGCAGTTCGACAGACGCGGGCACGAGGCGCGTCGAGGTGCTGAGCTCCCAGGACAGCTCGTCGATCAAGGGGATCAGCAGGTCGACGGCCTGCTCGCGCTGGCGGGCCAGGACGTTGAGGGTGACCTCGGCGGTCACGTTGGGATTCCCGTCGCGGTCACCCCCAACCCAGGTGCCGAAGCGAAGGGGGCGGGCGTCGAGGGGCAACTGCCGCCCGAGACGGGCCAGTTCCCGGTCCAGGTCGCCCAGCAGTTCCGGCACCACGCTGCGGTACAGGTCGGTGAGGTAGTAGATGACCGAGTCCGCCTCGTCCCGCGGCTCGGGCTTGTCCAGGCGCAGCTCGTCGGTCTGCCACATGGCGTCGATGATCTCGGACAGCCGCCGGTCGGTGCCCGCGATGTCCTCGGCGGTCGCCGGGTAGGAGCGGTCACCCAGCAGTTCCGCCACCCGGCGCAGCTTCATGAGGATCGACCTGCGGGCCGCCTCGGTGGGGTGGGCGGTGAACACCGGGCGCAGTTCCAGGTCGTCGATCACCCGGTTGAGCACCGCGTCGGCGACTCCCTCGGCCTCCACCTGGTCGATCGTCTGGCGCAGCCAGCCTCCCGGACCGTGGCCCCGGCGGTCGCTCAGGTCCTCGACTTGGCCGACCTGCTCGGCCACGTTGGCCAGCCGGGAGAAGGCGGAAAAGGCCCGGACCAGGCGGATCGAGGTGTCGAGGTCGAGGTCGGAGAGGATCGAGAGCAGGTCGGCCGCCGAGGAGTCGGCGGCGCCCGCGGCCACCGAACGCTCGGTGAGGTCGCGCACATGGCGGATCAGGGCGACCAACTCCGGGCCTTCCTGGCGGGTCAACGACTCGTCGAGAAGCCGCGCCAACCGGCCGACGTCGGCCGATGTGCCGGTTGCCGGCGGCAGGGGCAGGGCGTACGGGGCGAGCTCGGTACTGATGGGCGAGTTCACACCCCGTATCGTTCCCGTCGAACCCGCCTAGATCGTGACAGGCACGTCACGATCGGATGAACTAATCCTCGTCGCCCTCCAGGAGCGCGTCGATACGGTTGAGGATCGCGACCCGGTTGGCGCCCGCCTGCTCGTACAGCAGGATCTCGACCAGCTCCTGGTCGTCGAGCTCGGGCAGGAGGGGGATGATCTCGGCCACGCTCAGGTAGTCGTAGTCCTCGATGGGGAAGGGATAGTCCTCGACGGGAAACGGGGCGGGGGCGACGCGCCGGCCGGCGGGCGGGGCATACACCTGCTGGCGAGGGCCGGGGGCGGCGCGGCGGCCGGCGGGCGGCGCATACACCGGTTGGCGAGGGGCAGGGGCGGGAAAAGGGGCTCCGACCTTGTTCACGGGCGGCCGGGCGGCAGTGGTGCCGGCGCCCCGGGCAGAAGCAGGGGCGGCATACACCGGCTGGCGGCGCGGCGCCGGGGGTGCGGGAGGCGGTTGGGGAGCTCGCGGCGCCGAGGCGGGAGCACGAGGTGCCGGCGCCGGCGCCTGTGCCTGTGCCGGCGCCTGGGCCTGTACCGGAGCACGACGTGCCGGCGCCTGGGCCTGTGCCTGTGCCTGTACCGGAGCACGAGGCGCCGGCGCCTGGGCCTGCCCCGGAACACGAGGTGCCGGCGCCTGGGGAGCAGCTGCCGGCGCTGAAGGGCGAGCAGATGCCAGTGGCGGTGTCGAGGCGCCTTGTACCCACTCGGATGCGATCGGGTTGCGCTTCCCCGGCCGGACACCTGCGGAAAGCTTCGTGACCAGCTGCTCGGCGGGCGCGGCGCCGTTCTCCGGTGCCGACGTCGCTGACGTGGGGAAGGACCGGCGCCGGATGGGCGATTGAGAGCGCCGCCCCTGGGCAACCTCGACCGCCTCGACCAATTCGACCGCCTCGACCGCCTCGACCGCCTCGACCGCCTCGACCGCCTCGGCGACATTCGCCACTGCCGCCATGTCGGGCACCGGGAACTCGCCCGTGTCGCGGTCTTCGAAGCGCAGGCCGGCTTCGGAGGACGACCCTGCCCCTACGGAAGCCGCGATCCGCCGCCGGGGCAGCGCCGAGGTGGTGGCAAAGGCGGGCTCGGGCGGCGCCTCGGGCAGGCGCCGTGAGAACGACTCGCCGCCGTCGGGTTCCGCCAGCTCAGCCGGCCACGACAAGAGTTCGTCGTGCTTGCCTTTGCGCTTGGCCTTGTCACGGCCGGTGGAGTTGGCCCGCCGGCGCCGCGACGACAACAACAAGCGCAGCGCTGCCAGGCAACTGCAAGCGATCGACAGGTAGATCAGCCACGACGTGTGGCTGACGAAACCCGCCGCCAGTGTCACCGCGGCCAGGACAACAGCCCCGAAAGTTATACGGAAGCCCACAAAGCTCCCGCCTCATACCGTTTCATAGTTCCAAGGTACCGGTGCGGTCTGTTCGAGCTAGGGATCCGAGTGCGCCCGGCGCCCCAACCGCAGCGCCGCCGGCGCCCCTGCGGGCACGACGGGGTGCTGCGGAGCGATCGGCTCGACCCGGCGGTAAGGCTCTCCAGCCGCCGGCCGAGGGTCCGCCTGACCCTTGTTCGGCCACAGTGACATGGCGCGCTCCGCCTGGGCCGTGATGGTGAGCGACGGGTTGACGCCCAGGTTGGCCGACACCGCCGAGCCGTCGACAATGTGCATGCCCGCGTAGCCGTGCACGCGGTGGTAGGGATCGATGACGCCGGTCGCAGCACTGTCGCCGATCACCGCGCCGCCCAGGAAATGGGCGGTCATCGGGATGTTGAACACGTCGTTCCAGCCCCCTCCGGCGAAGCCGCCGATGCGGCGAGCGATGCGCCGGACAACGTCGTGGCCTGCGGGGATCCAGGTCGGGTTGGGCTCGCCGTGGCCCTGCTTGGACGTGAGCCGGCGCCCGAAGAGTCCCTGCTTGGTGAAGCAGGTGATGGAGTTGTCCCGGGTCTGCATCACCAGGGCGATGATCGTCTGCTCCGACCAGTGGCGCAGGCTCAGGTTGCGCACCATCGCCACCGGGTGGCGGGCGACCTCCCGCAGCCAGGTCAGCTGGCGGGACCGGCCCCCACCGTCGGCCAGGGCTGTGGTGAGGAAACCCATCGCGTTGCTGCCCTTGCCGTAGCGCACCGGCTCCACATGAGTGTCCGGGGTCGGGTGAAACGACGACGTGATGGCAACGCCCCTGGTGAAATCGGCGTCGCCCCGGAAGGTCCGCGCCCCGAGGATCGCCTCGGAGTTCGTCCTCGTCAGCTCCCCGAGGCGCGGCGACAGGTGCGGGAGCGACCCATCGTCACGAAGACGGTGCAGCAGCCGCTGCGTCCCCATGGTTCCCGCCGCCAGCACGACGTGATCAGCCGAAAAACAGCGCCCTGAGCGCCGGCCGGCCCGCCCGGTGCGCGATGTCACTACTTCATAACCAGCCGCCGGCGCCGGGCGGATGGAGTCGACCGTCGTCAGGTCGAAGATCGTCGCCCCGCCGCGCTCCGCCAGGTAGAGGTAGTTCTTGAGCAGCGTGTTCTTGGCACCGTGACGGCAGCCGGTCATGCACTCGCCGCATTCGATGCAGCCCCGCCGAGTCGGTCCCACCCCGCCGAAAAACGGGTCTTCGACCTCCACACCCGGTTCTCCGAAGAACACCCCGACGGGAGTGGGATGGAATGTTTCGCCGACGCCGAGCTCGTCGGCCACCGCCTTCATGATCTCGTCCGACGGGGTCATGGTCGGGTTGGCGACGGCCCCGAGCATCCGCTTGGCCTGGTCGTAGGCCGGGGCCAGCTCGGTGCGCCAGTCGGTGATGTGCCGCCACTGCGGATCGTCGTAGAAGGGAGGCAGTGGCTCGTACAGGGTGTTGGCATAGAGGAGCGAGCCGCCGCCGACACCGGCGCCCGAGAGGATCATCACGTCTTTCAACAGCGAGATCCGTTGCAGCCCGTAGCACCCCAGTTTCGGGGCCCAGAAGAACGAGCGCACCTGCCACGACGTCTTGGGATACGAGGACTCGTCGAAACGGCGACCCGACTCGAGGACCGCCACCCGGTAGCCCTTCTCGGTCAGGCGCAGGGCGGTGACGCTGCCACCGAACCCACTGCCGACGACGACCACGTCGTAGTGCTCTCGCTCATCTTCTGCCATCGGCCCGGCCGATCCTACCGACGCCCGGCCGGGAAAAGGGCTCGACGCTACGCTCGCCCGGTGGGCGAGGTCTGGGGGATCGTGGTCGGTGCCGGCGCGGGGCGCCGCTTCGGCCGGCCCAAGCAGTTCGAGTCCCTGCTGAGCCGGCGGGTCCTCGACTGGTCGGTCGCCGCGGCCGAGGCGGTGTGCGACCGCGTCGTGACGATCCTGCCCGCGGATCGGATGGAACCGGGGGCGTTGCCGGGCGGCGTCACCCGGTCGGATTCCGTCCGCTGCGGCCTGGCTGCCATCCCCGAGGACGTCGAGATCGTCGTCGTGCACGACGCGGCGCGACCCCTGGCGGAACCGGAGTTGTTCCTGCGGGTCATCGCGGCGGTCCGTGCCGGTGCCGACGCCGCCATCGCCGCGGTACCCATCGCCGACACGGTCAAGCGCGTCGCTGGCGAGCGGGTGGTCGAGACGCTGGACCGGTCCGCGCTGGTGGCGGTGCAGACACCCCAAGCGTTCCGGGCCGGCATGCTGCGCAAGGCCCACGCCGGCGCGCCCGAGGCCACCGACGACGCCGGCCTGATCGAGGCGTTAGGCGGGGTCGTGGTGATCGTCGAGGGCGATCGGGCCAACTTCAAGATCACCGCCCCCGAGGACCTGATCCTGGCGGCGGCTCTGCTCGCCGATCGTGGCCGGGCGCTTCGATGACCGGCCTGCGGGTGGGCATGGGCTTCGACGTGCATCCCTTTTCCGCCGACGAAAGACGACTCCTCGTGCTGGCGGGCGTGGTGTTAGCGGGTGAACGGGGCCTGGCAGGCCACAGCGACGCCGACGTCGTCGCCCACGCTGTGGCCGACTCGATTCTCGGGGCCGCCGGTATGGGCGACCTGGGAACCCACTTCCCCGATACCGATCCGGCATGGCAAGGCGCCGACAGTCTCCGCCTGCTGGCCGAGTCGGTACGCCTCGCCGCCGGCGCCGGCTGGTCGGTCGTCAACGTCGACTGCGCGGTGGTTCTCGAAGCCCCCCGCTTGGCCCCGCACAAAGCGGCCATGGAATCCAACCTGGCCGCGGTCGTTGGCGCCCCGGTCAGCGTGAAGGCCAAGCGGGCCGAGGGCCTCGGAGCCATCGGCCGGCGGGAAGGGATCGCCTGCTACGCCGTGGCCCTCCTGGAGGCAGTGTCCTGAACGCAACCGTGAACACAACCGGCCGCCCCACCGGCCCAAAGTGTTCACGCTTCGCCAAACACCCCCAGACGCCAACGAGCCAGCCCGTACCCGTGAACACAAGCGGCCGCCCCACCAGCCCAAAGTGTTCACGCCTCGCCGAACACCCCCAGACGCCAACCAGCCAGCCCGTACCCGTGAACACAAGCGGCCGCCCCAGCAGCCCAAAGTGTTCACGCCTCGCCGAACACCCCCAGACGCCAACCAGCCAGCCCGTACCCGTGAACACAAGCGGCCGCCCCGCCAGCCCAAAGTGTTCACGCCTCGCCAAGCACCCCCCGACGCCAACCAGCCAGCCCGTACCCGTGAACACAAGCGGCCGCCCCACCAGCCCAAAGTGTTCACGCCTCGCCAAGCGACCCATACCCAAACCAGCCAGCCCGTACCCGTGAACACAAGCGGCCGCCCCACCAGCCCAAAGTGTTCACGCTTCGCCGAACGAGGTGGTGGCGGATTCCGGCTGACCCGAACCGCCGGCGCTAGGAGGCGGGAGCGACGGCCACCTGAGAGCTGCTATCGGCGTGCGGCAGGCCATCGACGTAGGTCACGGTGTTCGTGCGCACCGCGGGGACCCGGGGACCCGGCGTGATGATCCCCACCAGATTGAGCGGGTCGGTCGCCGAAAGATGCACGGTTTCGCCCGTGCGAGGGGTGCGACGGACGCTGCGGAGCTGCTCGACGGCCTCAGGCGACGCGTACTGCTCACCCGAAAAGCCGGTCACGAAGCGCCCACCACGTACCGTGCCCCGGGCCTCCATTCTCCGCAGCGCCCACAGCACGTCGCGCCACGGGATGGCCAGCGTCTCGCGAGCCACGATGTCGCGGAACACCACACCCCAGCGGGCCAGGAGCTGTTCAGCCACTGCCTCGGCAAGCGAATCGCGATCGACAACGGCGCCCGCGACGGGCAGGAGGGACCAGCGACCGCCTCCGGTGGCGGCGGCACTGGCCGCGCCCGCCCGGGCGCCCGAGATCCCCCGGCGCAGACCCCGGCGGGCCTGCCAGTCCCGGTGCGATGCGACCTGGCGGCCTGCCAGGAGGGACCGAACGGCGGAGAAGCCGTCGGCGGTCAGCAGGCCCCGGGCCACGCCGTCCCAGAGGGCGGTCTCCACCTCGGCGGGCAGGCGGCGGGCGGCGGCGGCCAGCTCGGGGAGGAACAGCGCCCCACACTCCCGGAGCGCTTCGATGATGTCGTGACTGGCGCCCGCCGACGGCTCTGCGGGTATGGCATCGCCCCGGGCCGACTGCAGCAGCCACGCAAGGTCGGCGCGCAGCAGCAGAGTGATGGGTGTCGCACGAGACGTGATGCTCGCCATGCGAGGCCCCCCGCCAACCGGGCCCGGGCCAAGCGGGCCAGCCGTACCCGAGCCAGGCGCGCCCCCGCCGGTCCCTGCCTTGCCGGAGGTTCCCGGCGTACCAGGCGTGCCCTCGCCGGTCCCCGCCCTCCCGGAGGTGCCCGACGTAGCAGGACGGACCGCTCTGCCGGGCGCGCCCGCGGCAGCGCCGGCGCCGCCCGCGGACTCCCCTTCGCCGACGCTGTCGCGCACCTTAATGCGCCCCCACGCCACTTGCCCCGAGTGGCACAGCTCGTCGAGCCACGCCGGCCGGTAGTGCTCGATGCGTGAGGGAAACACCTGGGACTCCCAGGTGCCAGCCGGCAACTCGAAGCCCTGCAGCTGCTCTATTACCGCCATCAGGCCGGAGCGGCCCTGGCGCTGGGTCCCGGGGGCCACGTGTTGCCAACGCAACAGGAACCGCATGAGGTCCTGGGCGGTGACCGGCTCGATCTCGCGCCGCAGGCGCTTCTGGGTGTAGCTGTGGATCCGGCTCAGCAGGCGGCGGGCGCACCATTGCTCACCGTCCACCCCGGGCTCGAACGAGCCGCTCAGGGCAAAGCCCTCGTGCTCCAGCCGCGCCATCCCTATGCGCACCGTGCCCTCGTCGAGCGCCGTCGCCGCCGCCAGGGCGGCCACCGTCACCGGGCCGGAGATGTCCAGGTGCCCCCGCAGCGCCGTGGCGGCGACGGCATCGGCATCGGCATCGCCCTGGGCGACAGCATCACCATCACCGGTCGCCTCCAGGGCGCCGGGAAACAGCAATGCCACCTCCCCAAGCCGCTCGGCGGCGCACCACAGCCCGTCCGCACAACCCCTGACGGCCACTGCCAGCGCCCGCCGGCGCCCCACCAGTTCCTCGAACATGCCGGCCAGCTCCGGCATCGGCCGGCAGACCACCAGCGACAGAAGCAGGTCGTGCAACTCGTCGGCGTCGCGAACCTCGGGCGCGGCCTCCTCCCGGACCCTGGCGATGGCGTCGGGATCGAGGGCGGCAAGGTCGCGGGCCTCGACGGGAAGACCGCGACGCAGGGTCACCGCCCGGCTGCGCCGCTCTTCGAGGGGAGCGTCGTCGAGGAAGGTGTACGGGCGGCCGTTGAGGATCTCGTGGGAAAGGGGTGACGGCTCGGTGGTGTCGCGGCACGTTACGGCGACGGCACCGCTCTCGAGCGCTCGCACCAGCGCCACCAAGCCCTCAACGTCCATCGCTTCGGTCAGGCAGTCGTGCATCGTCTGGCGCACCAGGACATGGTCCGGGATCTCGATCGGTCCGGTGGCGTTCTCCTGGCAGCCCGCCAACGCGGGAAACAGGGCCACCATCAGGTCGTCGGCCTCCATGCGCTGGATGGGCGGCGGGTTCTTGCGGCCACCGCGGAACCGCAGCACCGCCAGGGCCCGGTTCAGGTTCCACCGCCACCTGATGGCGAACATGGGCGACAGCAGCGCCGCCTGCCGCAGGGCGTCGGCGACGGTGGCCGAGGACAAGAACCGCGGCACTGACTCGAGCGGGAAGCTGTGCTGGGGCCCGAGGGACAGCAAGACGGCGTCGTCGTTGGCCGCGGCCTGCAGCTCGAAGTCGAACGAGACGCAAAAGCGCTTGCGCAGGGCCAGACCGAACGCCCGGTTGATGCGGCCGCCGAAGGGGGCGTGCACGATCAGCTGCATCCCCCCCGAGTCGTCGAAGAACCGCTCGATGTAGATGTTGCCGAGCGTGGGAAGGCCCCCCAGCGCGACCCAGGTCGCGGCCAGATAACGGACCACCATGGCCGCCACCTCGTCGTCGACGCCGCACCGTGACGCCACCCAAGCCACGGCGTCGGCGACGCCGTGGTCGGCGCCGGCCGACAGGCGCGTGGCCACGCCCGCCCGCAGCTCAGAAACCTCCTCGGAGAGCTCGGCGGTGCGCGCTGGCGCCTCACCCAACCAGAAAGGGACCGATGGCGGGGCCCCGCCGGCATCGACGACGCGCACGATGCCGGGTTCGACTCGCCGGATCCGCCACGAGGTGGAACCGAGCAGGAACACGTCTCCCGCCATGGACTCGAGAGCCCAGTCCTCGATGACGGTGCCCACAAAGGTGTCGTCGGGATCGGCCAGCACCCGGTAGTCGCCCGTCTCGGGGATGGCGCCGCCGGAGGTGAGCGCCGCCAGGCGGGCGCCACGGCGGCCGGAGAGCTCGCCGTTGATCTGGTCGCGGTGCACGTAGGCCCCCCGCCGCCCCCGCCCGGTGGCGATGCCCTCGGACACGAGGGTGACCACCTCGTCGAATGCCTCCCTCGTCAGGTCGGCATAGGGGGCCGCCCGGCGCACGAGCGAGTACAGGTCGTCCTCCCGCCAGCGGGCGGCGCCACATTCCGCCACGACCTGCTGGGCCAGGATGTCGAGGGGGGCTACGGGCGGCGACAAAGTGTCGAGGCGACCCGCCCGCACGCCGGCGAGCAGGGCGCAGCACTCGACCAGCTCGTCGCGCGTCATGGGGAAGAGGCGGCCCTTCGGCAGGCCGCCCTTGTGGTGCCCGGATCTGCCCGACGCGCTGCAGGAACGTCGCCATGCTGCGGGGCGAGCCGATCTGGCACACCAGCTCGACGGGCCCAATGTCGATGCCGAGTTCGAGCGACGCCGTGGCCACCAGGGCCCGCAGGTCCCCGGCCCGCAACCGGGTCTCGACCCGCAAACGGCGCTCCTTGGAGAGGCTGCCGTGGTGGGAGGCGACCATGTCGTCGCCCAACCGCTCGCCGAGCAGGTGGGCGAGGCGCTCGGCCAGGCGCCGGGTGTTGACGAACACCAGGGTGGTGCGGTGGGCTTGGACCTGGCCGGCGATGTGGTCGAGGATCTCGTGGAGCTGCTCGGCCGAGGCCACGGCCTCGAGCTCGCCCTGGGGGAGCTCGATGGCCAGATCCATTTGCCGGCGGTGGCCGACATCGACAATGGCGCACCGGGGGCCACCGTCGGCGGTCGACCGATCGGGGCCCGCGCCGACCAGCAGCCGGGCCACCCGCTCGATGGGACGCTGCGTCGCCGAAAGCCCAACGCGCACCGGGCGGCGGTCACAGACATGCTCCAGCCGCTCGAGGGTGAGGGTCAAGTGCGAGCCGCGCTTGTCGCGGGCCACGGCGTGGATCTCGTCCACGATGACGGTGCGGACCGACGCCAGCGTGGCCCGGCTGCGCTCGGCGGTGACCATGAGGTACAGCGATTCCGGCGTCGTGACCAAGAAGTTGGGCGGTCGGCGCAACATGGCCGCCCGGGCCGAGGCGGTGGTGTCGCCGTTGCGGACCTCAGCGCGCAGGTTGGGCGCCGCCAACCCCATCCGGGCGGCGGTCTCGGCGATCTCCCGCAACGGGATCTCCAGGTTCTGCTGGATGTCGACCGCCAGCGCCTTGAGCGGCGAGACGTAGACGACCTGGGTCGCCCCCTCGACCTCCTCGCCCGCACCGGCGGCGCGGTACAAGGCGTCGATGCCCATGAGGAACCCCGCCAAGGTCTTGCCCGACCCCGTCGGCGCGGCGATAAGCGTGTCCTCCCCCGCGGCCACCCGGGGCCAGCCCAGCAACTGCGGCTCGGTCGGCCCCTCGGGGAACCGGTTCACGAACCACGCCCGCACGGCCGGGTGCATGGCATTGAGCACGTCGTCGTCAGGGCCGGGAAAAAGGGGCAGGGTGTTTGAAAGCCCAGTGTTGGCAAGCTCGGTTTCTGCGAACATACGTTCTCAGAAGATTACCACCGGGCGGTGGCGGCCGTCACCCCCCATTCGGCGTCGCGGTGCCTTCCAACAGGCGGAGGATCTGGAGGTCCTGGGCGTCGGGCTGGGCGGATCCGCCGAGGTAGTACATCACGGACTGCGGGTCGAGGCTGTGCGCCAAACCCAGGGCGTGGCCGACCTCATGGGTCGCGATCACCGTCATGCGGGTCTGATCGATACCGCAGTCGGAGCAGACGAGGACGATGGCGGAGTGGTAGTCGTGACGGCGGCCGACCTTGGGCAAAAAGAGGCCCTGTTCACCCTGGGCTCCCTGGCTCGCAATGACGTCGGCGGTCGCCACGCACACCTCGATGTGGTCCCGGCTCTGGTGGCAGCCGCCCCCACCCGTCTTCACCGTCAACTCCAACGACGAGCCCGCGGCACCCCAAGTGTGCACCGCGTCGGCGACCGCCTGACGCCAGCCATCGTTGCCGGTGCGGTCGACGATGCTGAGCCGGCGATGCCCGGCCGGCCAATGGTCGCCGATCCCGTTGTCGTAGATCCCGATCGGAGTCCCGTTGCGACTGGTGATCACGACGAACACCCCCAGGGACATCACCACGGCGATGACGGCCACGAGGACGCTCGGCAGATGGAGGTCGTCGGCCACCTTCACTCAGAGGACCGTACCGCCTGGCAGGCACTACCGGATCACGGTCACGACGACGCTCTGCCGTAGGCTCGCGCCCATGTCGGACACGCCTGCGGAGCTGGCCCACGCCGGGCGGGTTCGCGTCGAGACGAGCGGCAAGCGAGTGCGCGTGTACCTCGGCGGTGACGTCGTCGCCGACACCAAGGAGCCGCTGCTCGTCTGGGAACGGCCGTACTACCCGACCTACTACTTCCCCGTCGGCGACGTGGCCGCCGCGCTCGTCCCGGCGGGGCCCGGGCACAAGTCGCCCAGCCGGGGTGATGCCGAGCTGTTCGACGTCAAGGTCGCCCACCTGACGGCGCCGGGTGCCGCCGTGCGCTATCCCGCATCGCCCATCGCCGCGATCCGCGACGCTGTCCGCCTCGAGTGGGACGCCATGGACGAGTGGATGGAGGAGGACGAGCCCGTCTACACCCACGCCCGGGACCCGTATCACCGCATCGACATCCTCGCCAGCGGCCGCCACGTGGAGGTGATGGTCGGCGGCACGACCGTCGCCGACAGCCACCAACCTCGCATTCTGTTCGAGACCGGCCTGCCGCCCCGGTACTACCTGCCGCTCACCGACGTCCGCCGCGACCTGTTGCGACCGTCCGATACCGTGACCCATTGCGCCTACAAGGGAGCCGCGGCCTACTGGTCCGTCGAGTCGGCCGGCACCGTGCATCGCGATGTCCTGTGGATCTACCGGGCGCCGTTCCCCGAGGCCCAGAAAATCGCCGGCCTGGCCTGTTTCTACAACGAAAAGCTCGACCTCCGCATCGACGGGACCGACCAGGAGCGACCCCGTACCCAGTTCAGCTGACATTGCGAACGACGGGGTCCTCGCCGGGATCCGCCCGGCGGTGGACGGCGACTCCTGGTCGCTTATCGCCCTCATCGGCGCCTGCTGGGCTGAGTATCCGGGGTGCGTCACCGACATCGCGGGCGAATATCCCGATCTGCTGGCCCCCGCCCAGCACTTCGACCGCATCGGCGGCAGGCTTTGGGTGCTGCCCGAGGGCGCCTGGATCGCGGCGACTGTCGGCCTCTGCCCCGGCCACGAGGACCCAGTCGAACTGGTGAAGCTCTACGTGGCGCCCCACCGCCGCGGCCGGGGCCTCGGTGCGTCGTTGGTGCGTTGGACC
Source organism: uncultured Actinomycetota bacterium (assembly GCA_963851105.1). Lineage (GTDB taxonomy): Bacteria > Actinomycetota > Acidimicrobiia > Acidimicrobiales > Palsa-688 > DATARN01. The sequence continues at coordinate 375,236 of CAWKNP010000002.1, read as the reverse complement.
GAGGAACAGGCCGCGAGCGGCGGAGCCGACGGCATCGAGCTGTGGAGCGACACCCGATTCCTGGCCGCCCATCGCCTCTACGAGCGGCTGGGCTACACCCGAACGGGCGTCACGCGCGATCTGAACGATCTCAGCGAAACGACCGAGTATCAGTTCCGCAAGACGCTCACCTGAGCTACCAGGGACGAAACTCGGGGTCGGGGAGGTCGGGGGGCAAGGCCTGGAGGCCCGACGGCAGGCTGTCCCTGATGGCGATGTACAACACGCCGAGTTCCTCCATCTTGTCGGCCTTGATCACCTCCGCCAAGGCGGGAAGCAAGGTGTTCTCCTCGACCGGAACGTGAGCCGCCATTTCCGCCCGCAGGTCAACCAGCGCCTGTTCGAAGGCGGCATCGCCGGGATGGCTGTCCTCCAAGACGGTGAGGGCCTTGCGCATGGTTCGGTGCTCGTCTTGAGCCGCGTCGGCCATGGCGATTCCCCCCGGCACGATGTCGCGTAGGGCGGGGTACACCAGTTGCGCCTCGGCGGCGCTGTGGGTGGCCAAGGCGTCGATCAGGCGGTGGGCCAACGGGAAGCGGTCGTGGCGGCTGGTCGCAAGGTCGTCCAGGAGGGCCGCTATCTCACGGTGCTCCTCTGCGAGGATGTCGCGCAGGTCAGGAATCGGTCCCTCCTCGATCGTCGTGTGACTCCAGGCTAAAGCACGTCAGCCCGGTGTCAGGTGCTTGCAATAGTTAGCACCGCGCTACCCTGGATTGATGGATCACGTGCGACTGAACACCTCGACGGGGTGGGGGCTTCCGGTGGTGGTGGCCAGTGGAACACGGGTCCTGCTGCGGCCGATCATGCCCGGCGACCGGACGAAACTCCACTGGGGCATGCAGCACCTCTCCGCCGATTCCCGCCGCCATCGCTTCTTCTCAGCCATCGCCGAACTGGACGAGGAACTAGCGGACTACCTCACCCAGATCGATTACCGCTCCCATTTCGCCTGGGTCGCGGTGGCCCTCGACGTGGTCGGACAGCCGGTCATCGCAGTCGCCCGGTACGTCCGCCTAGCCCCCGATCCCTCCGTCGCGGAGATCGCATTCGTCGTGGGCGATGACTACCGCCGCCAGGGACTGGCCTCGGTACTCCTCGACCTTCTCGCCGTCGTTGCGCGCCACAACGGCATCGAACGCTTCCACGCCCGGGTCATGACGGACAACGTGGCCATGCGGAGCTTGCTGTCCAAGGCCGGCGCCAAGATGGAGCTCGACGACGCCGGGATTCTCCGCACGACAATGGAGGTGCCCGCCTCCTCGGACCGCATCGACGCGGCCACGGCCATCTCCGTCGCCGAGGCCGCGGCCCGCCAGGTGCGCCGCACGGCCTAACGGATCGACCACATCCCCCGGCCGTGGGTGGCCGCGATCAGCGTCGACCCATCGGGCGTGACCGTGAGCTGGTTGGTGGAGGCGTTGGGCAGGCTCTGGCCTACCCGCCGCCACTCACTGGGGTGCCCGGCCACGGTGAGGAACACGCCGACGTCGGTACCCACGACCAGATCGTGATGCCATATGACGGCACTGGTGGCGGGGGCATCGGGCAAGTTGGCACTGATGTCGGTCCACGTCGCCCCGCCGTCGAAGCTCTCGAAGACATGGCCCACGCCGCCACCTGCGACCCAGCGGCGAGAGAAGGCGCCATAGGTCACCACGACGTGGCCTGCGTCGGCCGGGTCGAGCAGGAACGACGTCACGATCCGGTTGGGGAGGTTGGGGGCGGTCAGCTGGTGCCAGGTTCCGCCGAAGTTGGTGTCGATCCCGGAGATGAAGGCGTTGTTGGTACCGGGGGTGCACACGCTGCCCCCGCCTCCGCCGCCGCCGCACCACCCGGCATAGGTGGTCGAGCCCGAGGCCCCGATGGCGGTCATCTGGTGACCGGCGCCGGTGTCGTGGACGATCTTCCAGTCACAGGCGCTGGCCGAGCAGTTGGTGCCCCACCCGAGACCCTGGTTGTCCCAGACGAACTGGCCGCCTGCGACCCAGTGGTTGATGTTCGTCACGTCGGCCGAGTACGGCGCGATGAACCGGGTGTTGGGGTCGCACGGGTTGGCCTTGTAGATCGGGTTGGCACACGACGGTGAGATGGTGTTGTAGACCTCGACTGACCCGTCCGACACACCTCCGTTGGTCGTCGACGCCATCGCCAGGTTGGTGTACTCGTTGACGGCCCGGTTGCCGTTGTTCGGGTCGATCAGGACGACACCGCCGTCACCGCCGAAGGGCGAGACCATCTGCGTCTGGCCCGGCTTCAGCAGGGAAACGCCGTTGTCCTGGAGGCCGCCCCATACCGCCGTCCCACCGTGGTTGGGGAGCGTGCCGGTGCCGACGGAGTAGTACTGCAAGGTGCGCAGGGTGGTGTTCAGGTCGGTCCAGTTGACGGTGCCCCGGTCGCTGGCGGCCCGGCGCCACATGCCGCCGTCGCTGCCGAAATAAACCTGCCCGCTCGGGCCGAAGGCGGCCGCGTGCTGGTCCGGGTGGATGGTGTTGGGGCAAGTGTTCTGGGCCGGAACCACGCTCCAGCAGGCAAAGGGGAAGTTCCAGTACGGGCCGGGCGTGGCCCAGGTGGCCCCGGCGTTCGAGGACTCGAAGACCTCCTCCAGCCCGACGTACACGTGGTTGGCGTCGGTCGGGTCGACCAGGACGTACTGGTCGTACCAGGCCTGGCCGCCGGGTGCACCCCCGGATGCGGCCAGCGCCGAGCCCGAGTTGGCCAACTTGTTCGAATCGGCGACGAGGGTCCAGGGGCCGACCGGGTTGCCGTTGGCCGACTTGAAGACGCCGAGCAGCCCCTGGGTGGCCGTGCTCTCGACGACGGCGTACAGCACCTTGCCGTTGGCCGACCACGAGAAGGACGTCCGGCCCGTGTTGATGCCCGCCAGGGCGCCGGTCAGGGTGAGTAGGTGCCAGCTGCCGGCCCCGCCGCCGGTGGTCGACTGGTAGAAGCCGTTGAAGCTGGTGTCGGTCGGGAGGGTCCCGCCCCGCCAGCCGATGGGGGCTAGGACCGTTTGCCCGCCGGTGCCGGGCCGGACCTTGACATCGGTGAAGAAGGAGTTGCGATACGGCGAGTTGGTGGGGTTCGGGTCCGGCTTCTCAACGACCGTCCACGGAGTGACGTACTCAGACGCGCTGTGCTTGAGCATCCCCGAGCTGGTGGAGGCGTAGACCGACCCGGCGCCGTCGAACTGGAGGTTGGAAACCAGCGAATTGTCCAACGCGTTGCCAACCACCTGCCAGGAGGCGCCGCCATCGGCCGAGCGGTAGATGCCCGAGCCGGCGTAGGCCTCGTAGTTGAAGTTGGCTTCGCCGGTGCCGACCCACACCGAGTGGTCGGCCGCGTTGACGGCCACGGCTCCGATCGCCAGCACACCCTGCTGGTCGAACAGTGGCGTCCAGGTGGTGCCCCCGTTGGTGGTCTTCCACACACCTCCGTCAGCCGCTCCGGCATACACCGTGGACCCATCCACCGCAATGGATGTCATGCGCCCGGTGACGATGCCATTGCCGCCGCTGCTGTTCGACCAGGTCGGGTCGCGGTAGTTGAGGGCATCGGAGTTGTAGGGGAGGTTGGTGAGCTCGGTCCAGGTGCCCGCCGTCCGGCGCAGCCCGGCCGCCTGGGTGATGGCGGAGGTGAAGGCCTGGGAGCTCACCGAGGTCGCGGGCGCGGTGCGGATGTCGTTGTACTGGCGAGCGGCGGCGATGAGGGCGTCGGTCTCGTTGTTGTTGTCGCTCGCGTGGGCCTGGATGCCGTTCAGCTGGGCGGCCCGCTGCTGCAGCCGAGCGGTCAGACCGGGCGGACCGGGGTTCTTGCCTCCCGGGGCAGCGTCGGCGATTCCGGCCTGGGTGGCGGCGATGGTGATCAGCGGCGCGGCAATGAGAGCGACGACAGATCGAAGCGTGCGATGGCGAGAAGTCACAGATCCCCCTTGGACCAACCGCGTATCCGCCGCGGCTTCCGCGTGGATGCTAGGGCCTCCGGACGCTCGGTGTCATTTGCCGAAGGCCTCGGCTGCCCGGGCGCCGGTAGCTGGCGCCTCCGCGGTTCGAAGTGAGCCTCTCTCGATCAGTGCCCCCTGCCCCTGACGTCCGGGCGGTGTCCTGCGGGAAGGGACCGGTCCCGGAGCGGCCGCTGCCGATCATGGCGCCCCACGAACACCTTCATCGTGGCGTGCACCATTGGCCTGGCCTGGCCCGGCGCCGGCTGGTCGCCGGGACCCAACTCAGGCACCTGCACCCTTCGCCGCCGGAGGCGGCGATTTTCCCCGGGCCTATTTGACGAGGCCGGCAGCCAGGTTGATCGTCGCCGCGATGATGACCGTGCCGAAGAGGTAGGAGAACAGGGCGTGGCGCAAGGCGGTGTGGCGTATCTCCTTGGTCTGAAGATCGGTGTCGGACACCTGGTAGGTCATGCCGATGGTGAACGCCAGGTAGGCGAAATCGGCGTAGTCGGGCTTGGAGTCCTCGTTGAAGTCGATCCCGCCGTCGGCGCCGGTGTAGTACATGCCGGCGTAGCGCAGTGTGAACAGGGTGTGGACCACCCCCCAGGAGGCCACGATGGCTACGACGCCGGCAGTCAGGAGGATCGCCTTCTCGCCGCCATGGGCGTTCCCCGCCTTGATCACCCCGAAGACGACTCCGACCAGGCTGATCACGCTGGCCGAAAGCAAAATCGTGTCGACCATCGCCCGAGCCGGGTCCTCGGCAGTGGCGTAGGCGCTGGTCGCCTCGGCATCGAGGGTCGCGATGCGGCTCCATACCAGCACGATCCACACGAAGGCGGTGGTGCACCAGGCCAGGAGGGGAACCGTCTGCCACGGCGCCAGGATCGCGGCGGCCACTCCCGCCACGACGCCACAGGCCGCCGCCCCCAGCATGCGGCGGGTCACCGAGAACGGGGGCTGTGCGGCGAGCGCGTCGGGGAGGGGATAATCGCCCACAGCCTTCTATACCAGTTCCCAGCGAAATCTACGCCTCCAGCATGAGGGCGAAACGTCCTTAAGGGGGACGACCCCGACGCCGCCGGCGATCATCCTGGGCACATGATCGAAGCTCACGGCTTGACCAAGCGCTACGGCAAAACCACTGCCGTGGACGACTTGTCCTTCGAGGTCCACCCGGGCCAGGTGACCGGCTTCCTCGGCCCGAACGGCGCCGGAAAATCCACCACCCTGCGCATGATCATGGGGCTCGACGACCCGTCGGCGGGATCGGTGTCGGTCCTCGGGCACCCCTACGGTCAGCACCGGCGGCCGTTGTTCGAGGTGGGCGCGCTGCTCGATGCGAAGGCCATCCACGGCGGCCGCAGCGCCTACAACCACCTGCTGTGCCTGGCGCAGAGCAACGGGATAGGCAAGCGCCGGGTGAAGGAGGTGCTCGAGCTGGTCGGCCTCACGCCGGTCGCCAACAAGCGGGCCGGCGGGTTCTCCCTGGGGATGGGCCAGCGCCTCGGCATCGCGGCGGCGGTGCTCGGTGATCCCGCGGTCCTGCTCTTCGACGAGCCGGTGAACGGCCTCGACCCGGAGGGGATCGTGTGGATCCGCAACCTGATGCGTTCGTTCGCCAGTGAGGGCCGCACGGTGTTCGTGTCCAGCCATCTGATGAGCGAGATGGCCATCACTGCCGACTACCTGATCGTGATCGGGCGGGGCCGGCTGATCGCCGACACCAGCGTCGCCGATTTCATCAATGGCAGCGCCCAAAACTTCGTCCGAGTGCGTACGCCGGAGGCATCGGTGCTGATTGCCGCGGTCAGGGCCCGTGGTGGCGAGGCCACCGTCGACATCGACGGCGCGGTGCGCGTCACCGGGCTCGGCTGCCCCGCCGTCGGTGAGCTGGCCGCGGCGGCCGGCGTCGTGCTGCACGAACTGGTGGCCCAAGCGCCTTCGCTCGAGGAGGCGTTCATGGAACTCACCCACGACAGCGTGGACTACCACGCCGACGCGCCCGAACAGTACCTCAGCCTCGTGAAAGGAGCCTGACGTGGCGACTTCGACGTCGACGATGACCCGCCCGGCCGCCGTCGTGGCGCCGGGGGGCGGCCCCCTCCTGCCTGACCTCCTGCGCTCGGAGTGGACCAAGTTGCGCAGCGTCCGCTCGACCTATTGGAGCTTGCTTGTAGCCGCCGTCGCCACCGTGGGACTGTCGATCCTGATCTGCAGCATCTACGTAAATCGCTACGACCACCTGAACCTGCAGGACAAGGTGGATTTCAACCCGACGACGTTCAGCCTCAACGGCTTGTTCTTCGCCCAGCTGGCGATCGCGGTCCTCGGAGTACTGGTCGTCACCAGCGAGTTCAGCACCGGGATGATCCGCTCCACCTTCGCGGCGGTACCGCAGCGGCGCAGCGTCCTCGGCGCCAAGGCCATCGTCTTCGGCGTAGTCACCCTGCTCGTCAGCCTGGTGTCGTGCTTCGCGGCGTACCTCATCGGCCAGGCGATCCTGTCGTCGCGGGACATCGAATCCCGCCTCGGCGACCCGGGGGTGCTGCGGATTGTGGCCGGCGCCGCCTTCTACGTGACCGTGCTCGGGCTGCTCGCCCTCGGCATCGGCGCCCTCATCCGTCACAGCGCCGGCGCCATCGCGGCGGTGTTCGGGCTGATCTTCGTACTCCCCGGCATCGTCAGTGCCCTGCCCTCGTCGTGGTACAACACCATCTCCCCCTACTTGCCGAGCAACGCCGGCGAGGCCATGTTCCGCCAGACCAGGGACGCCCACCAGCTGTCACCATGGGGCGGGCTGGTGGTTTTCTGTCTGTACGCCGCGGTGGCACTGGCGGCGGCAGCGGTCAGCCTGACCCGCCGGGACCCATAGACCGCCGCGGTCGAGATTCGCTTTCGCGCCACCGGGGTAGACCCAACCAGGTTCTACCTGTTGCCCGGTGCTGTCGAAAGGAAGTTCCCATGGACGCCATCACGTTGCTAAAGACCGATCACAAGACGGTGGAGAGACTATTCAAGGCCTTCGAGAAGGCGGGTGATCGGGCCGTGAAGATGAAGTCCGACACGGTGAAGTCGATCATCGAGGAGTTGTCGGTGCACGCCGCCATCGAAGAGCAGATCTTCTATCCCGCCGTTCGCAACGACGTCCCCGACACCAATGACGAGGTGTTGGAGGCGCTCGAGGAGCACCACATCGTGAAGTGGGTGCTGTCGGAGCTGGAGTCCATGACGCCCACCGACGAGCGCTTCGATGCCAAGGTGACCGTCCTCATCGAGAATGTACGACACCACGTCGAGGAAGAAGAGACGGAGCTGTTCCCCATGGTGCGCAAGGCTCTCGGCCGCAAGCGGCTCACCGAGCTCGGAGACGCCATGGAGACGGCCAAGAAGACGGTGCCGAAGCGGCCTCACCCCCGAGCCAGCGACACGCCGCCGGGCAACGTGGTCCAAGGTGTCGCCGCTGGCGTCGTCGACAAGGTGCGGGAGATGGCCGGACAGTCCTAGGGACCCCCACGTCCCGGTAGCCTTTTGCGCCCTCTGGAGTGAGGCTACCGCCTGGTGGGGTCACGACCCCGCGGCACAGCCGCGTTGTCGCCCCGTTCTACGGTGGTGGTAGACCCGACGGGAGACTTGGCCGGGCGCGTTCACGGACCGCGCCCGGTCCTCGGACATCCGACCTCCCGGAGGAACGTGAACATCACAGTCATCGGCACCGGAAATATCGGCGGGACGGTCGGGCGTTTCCTCGCCTCGGCGGGTCACCACGTCACCTTCGGGTCCCGCCATCCCGAAGACGAGTCGGCGGCCGAAGGCACCACAGCCTCAGTGGCACCCATCGCCGCCGCACTCGCGGCATCCGAGGTACTGGTGGTCGCCATTCCCGGTGAGGCAGTCGACGGGTTCGTCGCCGAGAATGCCGCCGAGCTCGAGGGCAAGCTCATCATCGACGCGAGCAACCGGATGGGAGCCCCGGTCATGAACAGCGCCGAGACCTACCGGGCGGCGGCGCCCGCAGCCCGGTATGCGCGCGGCTTCAACGGCGTCGGAGTCGAGTGTCTCATCGACCCGCTGTTCGACGGGGTCCCGAGTGACTTGTTCTACTCAAGCCCAGCATCAGACCAGAGCACCGTCGAAGAGGTTATGGCGTGCTCCGGTCTGCGGCCGATTTGTGTTGGCGAAGACCCCAACGTCGTCGATGGTGTCTGCCGGTTATGGATCGCCCTGGTCTATGGGCAGGGTCACAACCGGGAGCTCGCTTTCCGCACTCTCGAACGTCGGTAGTCGTGGATGGAACGGCCGGTTGCGTTGCGCTGAAGTTGCGGCGGTCATAACCGTCGAGCGGACGGAGCCACTACCGGAAGGGCCCGGCCGTGCACGATTTTGCCCATCGTGGGTGTCCGTCAGAACTCGATTCGATGCCAACCAGGTCTGCTCCTGCTCCCAACACGTTTCTGTGTCGAGCGAAGAAAGAACGACACCAGGGCTCGCGGCTAGTTAGGCGGAACCTTTCGGTGGTGGTCGGATTCTTGCCCCGGCGCCACCCGATCGCCCTCGACCGACACCCCCTCTCGGCGAAGCAACGAGGCCTGGCGCGCCTCCTTGCCCGGTGCCAGCCGGCCGTCGGCCATGACCACCCGCCACCAGGGCAATCCCTCTCCCGCGCTGTGCGCCAACACGGCCCCCACTCCCCGGGCGGCGCCCGGGTATCCCGCCTGGGCGGCGACGTCGCCGTAACTGACGACCTCGCCCGGTGCAAGACCGCCGATCACGGCGATCACCCGCCGGCGGAAGTCCTCAGGCACGAGTAGTTGGCCGGAGTAGATGTCGGGGCTGTTGTCTCACGGGTGCCGGGGCGGCGGCGGCGGAGTAGACGGCCACGACCACGGCACATGCGCCAGGCGTACTCCTCAGGTCGCACCCCGGGAGCGGGTACCGGTTGGCGAAACCGGGAGGAGGAGCATTCCCGCCTTACCCGCCGGAGGGGCTCGATCGCAGGTTGGCGCCGATGCAGTCGGCCATCCCCTTGATGAGGCGCCGGGAGATGTCCTCGATGACGCCCCCGCCGAACTGGGCGAGCTTGCCGCTGACGGTGAAGTCGGCGTCAATCCCGACGTGGGTGCCGTCGCTGTGTTCGGTGCCGGCGGTGCCGGCGGTGCCGTCGGTGCCGGCGGTGCCGTCGGGGCCGGCGGTGCCGGCGGTGCCGGCGGTGGCGCTGCCGGTGATCGACAGGGTGAGCGTGGCGCGGACCGCGCCCTGGCCGCCGATCTCGCGGCCGTTGGCCTTCAACGTGACCGTCGCGTGGTCGCCTTCGTCAGCGGTGTCGGAGATGGTGGCGGTCCCGGCGTAGGCGACTTTGACGGCTCCGACCTTGATGGTGAGCTTTCCTTTGAAAGTGTGGGCGTCGACGACTTCGATCAGCTCGGCACCGGGAAGGCACCCCACGATCTTGTCGACGTCGAGCATGTAGGCGAACACCTCGTCGGGCGGCGCCTCGACGGTGAACGAGCTCGCAATCTGCATCGGACTCTCCTCACACCTCGTCTCGGTCAACCACTCGGTCCCCCCGGACCCCGGCGTGCGAGGCTAGTCCCGTCATTCCCTTCGGGCGCGGGGATGGAGGTTCTATGGACTGCCGTTGGTGCCTGTTGTCGGCAGCGGGTGCCGTCATATCCTGCTGCCAAACGACGTAATACCGTCGTTTCACAGCACTTTGGGTGACAAAGGGCTCGTCGCCCGGCCCCGCCGTCGCCACGGCCCTTGCCGTCGCCCGGCCAACCCGTCGCCCGGCCCCCGCCGCCCCGCCCTGCCCGCCCTGCCCTGTCCTGCTCCTGCCGAAGGTGCTCATCAGGGGGCGACGACCCAGGATCAGCGGCCTTTGTTGTTTGCCCCGCCGCTGCTGTTGGCCCCGCCGTCGTTGAGCGGCCCGGGCCACTGGATCATGAGCACGCTGGCGTCGTCGCCGAGGACACCGTTGTGGTGCTCGCGCACGGCACGAAGGATCAGGCGCACGATCAATCCGATGGGCAGCTGGTCGTCGGCGTGCTGGCCGACAACGTCGGCGAGCCGCTCCGGCCCGAAGTCCTCACCTCGGCCACCGCGGGCGTCGGTGACCCCATCGGTGTAGAACAGCACGCAATCACCGGGTTCAAGCGCGAACGTGGCCGTCTCGGCATCGCTCGGGCCCAGGCCCCACGGCAGGGCCGGTGCCGAATCGAGGGTCCCGATGACCCGCCCGTGGCGGATCAGCATCGGCGCCGGGTGGCCGGCATTGATCCAAGTCAAAACTCCGGTACTGAGATCGAGACGCCCGATGTCGCCGGTCACGAACGCTCCGTCGCCGCACTCACCGGCGATGGTCGCGTCAAGTTCACGATGGATGTGTTCCAGGGTGCGGCCTTCGCGCCGGTCGTGGCGGTAGCAGCCAACCGCGAGGCCCGCGACCATGGCCGAGCGCAGCCCGTGGCCCATGGAGTCCATCAGGGCCACGTCGAGTTGGGTCCCGTTGAGTGCGTAGTCGAAACAGTCGCCGCCGATCTCGTACGCCGGCTCCAGCATCCCTGCCGCGCTCACCCGGGGTGAGACCAGGGTCAGCGGCGGGAGGAGGTCCCATTGCATGCTGGCCGGCAGGTTCATCGCCTTGCGGCGCCGGTGCAGGTTGTAGACGTCGGTGACCCGCGCCTGGGTGGCGATGAGGTAGCCGGCGAGGATGCCCAGGTCCTCACAGGTCGCGATGTTGGCTTCGCTGGCCTCGGTGACCGTCACCGCGAGGACCCCGGTGGGGTCGGAACCCTCGATAATGGGAACCCAAACCCGGGTGCCGTCCGGGCGCTCGGAGGTCACCGCGTGACGTTGCAAGAAAGCACGGCCGGCGATGCTGGCGTTGACCTCCTCGGCGTGGGCCACCTCTTGGTGCGTGGAGTGATCCGGCAGCGGCTCGAGCACCTGCTGCTCGAAGTCGACGAGGTAGATGACCAGGTCGGAACCGCCGAGGTCGGCCGACGCCGACGACATCATGTCCGCCACCTCGCCGGGATCGGCTTGGCTCATCGCACGGATCATTCCGCCGAACTCAACCCGTTTCACCATTCGGCCGCCGAGCCTAGGGGGGCGACGGCATTGCCGCTGGAATGTCCGTCAACGAGTCCGCCGGGCCTCGCCATAACGGGCCAGGGCCTCGCCACGTTCGGCGGCGTGGTCGATGATGGGCGGGGGGTAGCCGAGGGGAGGGCCCCCGGGCAGCTTCCACGGTTCGAACACCTGCGGCGGCGCCAGGGCGACGAGCTCGGGGACCCACCGCCGGATATAGGCGCCGTCTGAGTCGTGTTCCTTGGCCTGGGTCGTCGGGTTGAAGATCCGGAAGTACGGCGCCGCGTCAGTGCCGGTGCCCGCAACCCATTGCCAGCCGTGGTTGTTCGACGCCAGGTCGCCGTCGACGAGGTGCTGGAGAAACCAACGGGCGCCCCGGGTCCAGTCGATGTGAAGGTCCTTGACCAGGAAACTGGCGACGATCATGCGAACCCGGTTGGGCATCCACGCCTCGGCCAGGAGCTGTCGCATGCCGGCGTCGACGATCGGAAAGCCGGTCCTGCCCTCTGACCAGGCGGCGAAGCGGCCCTCGGCCAGCTCGCCAGTGTCAGTCTCCATGGCCGCCATCGCCGGCTGAAGGGAATGCCAGGCGGACTCGGGCCGGTGCCAGAGGACGTCAGCGTAGAAGTCGCGCCACGCCAGCTCGAGACGCAGCTTCTCGTGGGCGCGTGACCGGTCGAGAAGGCCGAGGATCTGGCGGGGATGGATGCACCCGTACTTGAGGTAGGGAGAGAGTCGGGTCGTGGCGTCGGCCGCCGGTTGGTCCCGGCGGGTGTCGTAGTCGCGGCCGGCACCGGCCAAGAACTCCTGGAGCCGGGAAAGGGCGGCCCGCTCACCGGGGGGCGGCAGGCTCCCCGTCACCACCTCCGGCTCGTCCGGCATCGAGTCGCAAAGCAGGCCAGAGGCCCACTGAACCCGGTGGGGGGCGGGCTTTGGCGGCGACCAACCGCGGTCGGTCCAGGCCCGGGAAAAGGGGGTGAAGACCTGAAAGGGCTGCCCATCGCTTTTCACGACGGTGCCGGGATCGACCGCGTAGGGGGATCCGACCGGGACCAATCGCCTTCCGGCGTGGTGCAGAGCCCGCTCGACGGCATCGTCGCGCGCCCGGCCGTAGGGGCCGAAGTCCGCGGCGACAAATACCTCGGAGGCGCCGGCCTCGTGGGCGACCGCGGCCACGACGGTGACAGGGTCGCCGTGGCGAACGATGAGGTGGCCGCCGATCGACTCGTTGAGTGATCGCAGGCAGCGGGCCAGAAACGCTAGCCGGGGCGCACCTGCCGGTCCCCGCAGCCGGGGGTCGGAGACGAATAGGGCGATCACCGGCCCGTGCGCCGCTACCGCCGCCCTCAAGGCCGGGTTGTCGCCGAGGCGGAGGTCCCGGCGAAACCACATGACCGACGTCATTCGCAGGGCTGCGGAGCTGGCACCAGCCGACGCTACGCCGACGAGCTCCGATCAGGGGACGGACCGACGCACAGGGCGTCGAGCGCGGGGATCAGGGGACGGACTGGACGCACAGGGCGTCGAGCGCGGGGATCGTGACGCTGGCCCCGAGCGGGGAACCATCGTTGGTGATTGGGTCCTGGCCGGCGGTGCCCGTCAGCCGCCGGAACGACTGGCCTGGCGCCAAAGCGCTCAGGTCGAACTGCACCGGGTTGTTGGACGGATTGGCGAAGACAGCGCCGTGGTCGAAGAGGCGGTAGCAGGCGTCAGGCGCCGCGTAGTACTGGCGACCGCCAGCACCGTGTCCGCAGCGGCCGCCGCCTGCGTTAAGGCCGTACCCGCCTTGTAGAGCCAGGCGCCGGCCCACCAACCCGTGGTCTCGAAGTCCGGCAGTCGTCCGGCGCCGTCAAGATGGACCAGCACGAACTTGTCGGCATGCTCCCGCTTGAAGCGGGTGAAGTACTCGATGTTGCGGCTGGAAACGGTGTCGCTGCGCTCCTCGGCCAGAACCTTGCCCTCGATACCGCCGAAGGGAACAACGCCGCCGCCCACGTGGCGTAGTCCCGTTGCTCGGCCAGGATCTCCGACTGGCGAAAGACGAACACCCGGGGAAAGCCCGCCGTGAACAGTGCCAGGCCCCCGAGGGCGGCGGCCTCCTGCGGCCGGATGGCCGCGGGCCCCGCGGTCGCCGCCGTCGCGGCCGCGGCCGCCGCTACGAGCTGCAAGAACCGGTGCCGGCTGACGACAGTTCCCTCTGCGCCGCCGTCCACCGTCATCGCTGGTTCCCGCAAGGCGTTCTCGCAGCGGGCACGTTCTACCGATCATGGAACTCCTTGTCGGGTTGAGGCCCATGTGCCAGGCGATCGAGGCCGTCGATGCTAATGACGACCGCCGGCTCGACGCGCCCGGCCAGCCACTGCCGGTTGCCGCGGTGAACTTCGTCAGCCGGGTCATAACGGTTCAGGTACACGACCACCGGCCAGCCCGCGAGGACATCGCCGCACAGGCGGACCAGGTTCAGTGTTCCGAGGCCGGCGCCGGCCACCAACACGACCAGGTCGGCGCCGACCGCGCCAAGGAGGTCGACGGCGTCGCCGTCATCGGCCAGGGGCGACCGCACGCCACCGACGCCCTCGACCACCCCGACATCGGCGGGATTCGGCCAGGCGAGCTCGCCGACCAAGTCGGCGATGGTGAAGCCCGGCCGGCTCAACACGGCCGCAGCCATCGGAGGCGCCATCGGGCGCTCGTACCACCGGTGGCGGGGGCAGACGTCCGCCGGGCCCTCGCCGCTGGCCTGCGCCAGCAGTTCGGCGTCGGTCACCTCCCCTGGGGCGAACGACTGGGCGGGCTTGCGGGCCGCCACCCGCAGGTCCCGGGCCCGGAGCCGCCCGAGCAGCGCCGCCGCCACCCAGGTCTTGCCGACCGAGGTCTCGGTGCCCAAGACGAACACCACACGGTCAGGGCGAGGCATGGAAACCAAGCCCGAGGGTGTCGAGCGCGTCGCCGAGCGCGGCCATCTGCTCGTCGCTATGCGCGGCCGACAGCGCCAGGCGCAGCCGGGATGTCCCCGCGGGCACCGTCGGAGGGCGGATGGCGGGTACCAGGAGGCCCCGGCGGAGGAGCGCCGCGGCCGCATCGAGAGCGCGGCGCTCCGAGCCCAAGACGAGGGCAACGATGGCCGAGGGATGTCCCGGCCGCACCCGGCCAATGTTCGCCCGCAGCCGCTCCCGTAACCGCTCGCCCTCCTCGGTCTGCAGGATTCGCAGTGCGGCCAGCGCGGCCGCGGCGGCCGGCGGCGGCGGGGCAGTGGTGAAAATGAAGGGCCGGGACCGGTTGACCAGCCAGTCCACCCAACCCCGCGATGCGGCCACGAATCCGCCAAGGGATCCGAGAGCCTTCGACAAGGTTCCGACAAGGATCAGGTCAAGGTCGGGCCGCGCCGCCGCCGCGACATGAGGCCCGAGCACCGCGTGCGCCTCGTCGAGCACCAATAGGGCGCCACCGGACTCGCAGATCTCCATGAGGCGCTCCACGGGCGCCGCGTCCCCATCCATCGAGAAGACCGTCTCGCTCACCACGACGGCCCGCCCGCCGCTGCGGCGGAGCATGCTGCCCAGCTCCTCCACGTCGCCATGGGGGTACACGACGACTTCGGCGCGCGCCAAGCGGCAGCCGTCGACGATCGACGCGTGGTTGAGGGCGTCGGAGAAAATGGTCACCCCGTCACCTCGCAATGCCCCCAACACACCAATGTTGGCGCTATACCCGGTGGGGAACAGCACCGCCGCCTCGGTGCCCTTCCAACGCGCCAGAGCCGCTTCGAGTTCGCAGTGGACAGGTCGGGTGCCGACCACCAGGCGGGAGGATCCCGATCCCGCGCCCCACCGGTCGAGGGCCTCGTGGGCGGCCGCGATGACGTCGGGGTGCGACGACAGGCCGAGGTAGTCGTTCGATGCGAACGACACCACGGTGGTGTCCGCCCCCGCCATCTCCCCCTCGACGCCCGCCAGGCGCCCCTCAGGACCCGAGGCGTCGAAGGTCCGCCACGCCCGCCACTGGTCCCGTCCGCGGATCTGAGCCAGCTCCCCCTCGAGCCAGCCCTGCCAGCTCACGGGTGGCACACCTCGGCGATCGCCTGCTGCACCACCTCGGCGATGCGCACGATCTCGCCGGCGGTGATGGTAAGCGGGGGCATCACCACGACGACATCGCCCAAGGGCCGGATCAGCACCCCCCGCCGGACGCACGCCGCCGCGACCCGACTCCCCCACCGGGCGTCGGGCGCCGGGGCAGCCAGTTCGATGCCGCACATCAGGCCCCGTTGGCGGATCTCCTGGACGGCGGGATCGGCCACCAGGGCCTGCTCCCACAACTCGGCGAGCTGAGCCGCCCGCTCGACCACGTTGGCAAGAACCTTCCACTCCTCCAAGAGCGCGAGGTGGCGCACGGCGACTGCCGCGGCCAGGGCGTTGCCGCCGTACGAGTGACCGTGGTAAAACGCGCGGTCGGGGGGCCCTTCGAAGGCGGCGAAGACGCGGCCCGAGGCGACCGAGACCGACAGGGGCAGATAGCCGCCTGTGATGCCCTTGCCCAGGCACAGGAGGTCGGGCGTCAGGTCGCACTGCTCGCAGGCGAACAGGGTGCCGCTGCGGCCGAATCCGGTGGCAACCTCGTC
The DNA here is from genome assembly GCA_963851105.1 of uncultured Actinomycetota bacterium. GTDB lineage: Bacteria > Actinomycetota > Acidimicrobiia > Acidimicrobiales > Palsa-688 > DATARN01. The sequence continues at coordinate 359,547 of CAWKNP010000002.1, read as the reverse complement.
GGCGATCAGGAGCACGTCATGTTCCCGGCATACCTCGCCCAGCCGGGCGAAGGCCCCCGGCGGCGCCATCTGCATCCCTGCGGCGCCTTGGACGAGCGGTTCCACGATCACCGCCGCCAGGTCGAGGCGGTGGCTTGCGATGAGATCACAGGCCGTGGCCAGCTCGGGATCGTCGGCGAATCCGGGCGCTCGCAGCACGGGAAACCGCAGCGGGTCGAACAGGTCGGTCCCGAAGCCGCCGGCGCCGACCGAGAGCGAGCCGATCGTGTCGCCGTGATACGCACGGCCGAAGGCCATGTACGTCGTTCGGGGAGAACCAGCGTTGACCCAATACTGGAACGCCATTTTGAGCGCCTGCTCGACAGCCGCGGCGCCGTCGGAGGCGAAGAGAAAGTGGGGAGATTCGACTGGTACCACCGCCGCCAGCGCCTCGGCCAGCTGGACGACCGCCGTGTTGCCGTGTCCGAGCAAGGTCGAGTGGGCGACGCGTCCCAACTGGTCGATCACGGCCTGGTCGAGCTCGGGGACCCGGTGTCCGACGGTGTTGACCCAAAGGGAGGAGATGGCGTCGAGGTAACGGCGGCCGTCGACGTCGATTAGGTAGTGGCCATCGCCCCGCTCGACGATGACCGGAGTGCTCTCGGTGTACGTCGCCATCGGCGTGAAGCCGTGCCACACCACTGCGGCATCTCGATCGATCCACGACGGCGAGTCAGGCACGGCGCCAATCTGCCAGACGCGGACACTCCGGTCGGTCGGAATCAGCAGCCGCCGCCGGTAGGTTGCCGGCCAAGGGCGATTCTCCGGAGGAAGCGAAATGAGGGTTGGGATCATCGGCGCCGGCATGATCGGTGCGACACTGGCGCGGCGGCTCGCGGCGCTCGGCTACCCGGTGATAGTGGCGAACAGCCGAGAGCCCGCGACCCTGGCGCCGCTTATCGCGGAGATCGGTCCATCCGCCCAGGCGGGTTCCGCTGCCGACGTTGCATCGGCCGCCGACCTCGTCGTCGTGGCTGTGCCATTCAAGGCGGTCCCCGACCTCCCCGCTGAGCACTTCGCCGGCAAGGTCGTCATCGACGCCACCAACTACTACCCGGGCCGCGACGGCCACGTCGCGGCACTCGACGACGGGTCGGCGACGTCGAGCGAGATTCTGGCGGGCCACTTGCCGGGCGCCCGCGTGGTCAAGGCCTTCAACACCATCTACTTTGTGCGCCTCCGCGACGAAGCTCGCCCGCCGGGTGCCCGGGACCGCCAGGTGGTCTTCGTGGCGGGCGATGACGACGGGGCCAAGGCCACAGTGACCGCGCTGATCGACGATCTCGGCTTCGACGCCGTAGACACAGGTTTGCTCGCTGCCGGCGGCCGGCGCCAGCAACCGGGCACGGCGCTGTTCAACCGCCCGCTCAGCCGCGCCGAGGCCCAAGCGTTGCTCGCCTAAGGGCCGTCACCGGCACCCAGCTCCCCGGCACTCTCTGGATGGCCGAGCGACCGCAACGGCGGGCGGCGGGCGGCGGGCGGCGGGCGCCGGGCGCCGGGCTGAGGCGCCTGGTCTGCCGGCCGGGCGGGACGGGGCCGGTAAGGGCCCTAAGGGGCCGGCAAGGGGCCAGTGAGGGGCCGGTCTTTCGGCCCGGCCCGATCCGTGAACAGTGTGGGCTTGCCCAGTAGCCCGAACTGTTCACGGAACGCCATAGGCCGGGGTTGGGCGGGAACCGTGAACAGATCCGGCCTGGGGGACAGCCCGAACTGTTCACCCAACACCCCCGCTCCTCAGCCGAGGACCACCAGGCTCAGGCGCTCACTCTGCGGAACCGCGCCTGTGACCGTTGCAAGACGCGGTCGATCCGGGCCATAAGGACGGGTATGTCGAGTGGCTTGGTCACGAAATCGTCGACGCCGTCGTGAAGGCTCTGCCCGTCGGTATCGCGACCGTCGGCCGCGGTCATCGCGATCACCTGGACCAGGCCACCGGCGGGAGCTGCGCGCAGATGGCGCAGCACCTCGCTGCCCGCCATGTCGGGCAGGCCGAGATCCAGCAGCACGAGATCGGGCCGCAATGACTGCGCTTTGGCGAGACCCTCGCCGCCGGTGACGGCGATGGCGACCTCATAGCGGTGGCGCAGGCTCAACTCTGCCAGCTGCCGCACGAGTGGATCGTCCTCGATGACCAAGACCCTTGGGAGGCGGCGCCCCGCGATCTTATCTTTGTACATTGCCGCGTCGGCTTGCTCCATGAGCTCTTCGATGGTGCCCGATCCCGGTGCCAGGTTCGCGACGCCAACGCTCAAGGTGAGCCGATAAGGCCGTTCCCTTTTCGGCGGTCCCGATCGCAGCGTCGCCATTATTCGGTCGGCGACCACTTCGCCGGCCCCGTCGTCGGTCAACAGGATGCAGAACTCGTCGCCACCGATCCGGGCGATCAGATCCGAAGCTCGGCACGAGGCGCGGAGAAATTGTGCCACGTCGATGAGCGCCTGGTCCCCCACCTTGTGGCCGAGGGTGTCGTTGATGGACTTCATGCCATCGACGTCGATGAACAACAGCGGCGTGGTGCGACCGGCCCGAGCCGCCATCTTGAGTTGATGGTCGGCGAGGGTGACGAAACCTCGCCGGTTGTGTAGGCCGGTCAGCTCGTCGTCGAGCGCGAGGGCAGCCAGCGCCGCCGCGTCGGCGAGGCGCCGGGTCACGTCCCGCATCGAGGACTGGATCTCCAGATCCCCGCTGGGGTCGGTGACGATGCGAGCCACGGACTCGACCCACATGTAGCCACCGTCCGCCCGGAGCACTCGGCGCGTCACGGTCACGGTTCCGCCCGAGGTGGCAGCCTGGAGCGCGACGGCGGGGGGCTCGTCGTCGGGATGACACAGGTCCACGGCCCGGTTCCCCACCAGATCCTCCGGCCGCCACCCGAGAAGTGGATGGACCGACGGCGAGACGTACCTGATGATGCCGTCGATGCCGCACCGAACGACCAGGTCGGTCGTATTTTCGGCCAGCAGGCGAAGCTCGCGTTCGGACGCCGCCAATCGGCGATGCTCCTGGGAAACCCGCCGGGCGGCCACCAACCTGGCGTGCAGGACGCCGGAGGAGAAAGGTTTGACCAGGTAGTCCTGGGCGCCCGCGAGCAGCAGGCGAATCACCTCGGATTGGTTCGACTCGCCCGAAAGGATCACGACCGGTACCCAGGATGTTCGTTCCGTCTTCTTCAACTCGGCCATTACCGACATGCCGTCGCCGTCGGGAAGGGCCAGGTCCAGGAGCACCACGTCGGGATCGACGGACTCCATTGCGGCCAGGCATCCGGCACCCGTGGTGGCCTCGGCGACGGTCCAACCAGCCGCTTCGAGGCCCAACCGAGCCATGAAGCGCAATGCCTCGTCGTCATCGACGATCAGGACCCGAAGCTCCGCCGTCATCGGGTCGGCGTGTTGCCGGAACAGGGGCATTGCCTTGGCCTTGTCGGCAGCCGGGTGAGCGAGGTTGAACAATCTGCGCGTATTTTCTTCCCACCTGTCCGGGGTCAACGGGGACAGGCGTCTGCGGCAACCGTCGATCAGCGAGCGGCAACGCCTTGGCGGCGGGCGGCCAGCCACGCCTTGCGTAACCGCCGGCGCTCATCCTCGGTGGTGCCGCCCCAGATACCGGACTCCTGGTTGGTCTTGAACGCGAACTGCAGGCACTCCTCCCGCACTGGGCACGCCACGCAGACTTCCTGAGCCGCCAGGATCTCGGCCGCGGCCATTCCTGTCGACCCGACGGGAAAGAACAACTCGGGTGCGCAGTCGCGACATGCCGCCTGGTCACGCCAGCTGCGCTCGTTCCAGTCGAAGGTAGCGTTGAAGATCATGGCTGCCGGCGGTCGCCTGGTCGACGTGGGAAAAGAAAAGCGGTCATCCGGTATCCCATCGGTCGTCGCACAAGGATCTGGTTCCTGTGCGCGTCACCGGGGTCTGGAGCAACGCGAACCCATCAAGTAGCCCTGCCAGAATGCAAGTAACACCATATCAACGCTTCTGGTCCGCGTCGATAGGGCATCTTTGGACTTCGCCCCCCGAAATACGCCTCCGGATGCCATCATCGGAGGATGAAACCCCAGGGGGCGAGGGTGTCGTCGGTTGGTGCCGTGGCGGCTGTAGTGGCGGCCGTAGTGGCGCTGACCGCCCTCGCCTGGCTGGCCGCGACCCAGGCGACCGCCCAAACCACCATCCCGCCGCCGCCGCCGCCCACCGTCAATGTTTCACTCGGCAACGGGCGAACCTGCGATGCCGCCATCGTCTCGGCAACGGTCAGCGGCACGCAGGACTTCACACCGTCAGGCAGCGTCAGCTTCACCGTCGGTCCCAAGGGGGCATCGGGCACCCTTTCGGGCGGGTCGACCGGGGCCACCATCACGGGCCTGCCGAATGGGACCTACCAGGCATTTGCTCACTACAACGGCGACTCGCACTATTCCACTGCAACCGGTCAGTCCGGCCGGATCACCATCGCCTGCCCGGTGTCAACCACGACCACAACGACCACCACCACCACCACCACCACGACGCCCAAATCCACCACGACAACGAGACCGACCACCACCACGTCGTCGTCCAGCACAACCTCTACTTCCACCTCCAGCTCGACATCGACCTCCACCACGAGCACCCTTCCCCTGGCGCCCGGGGAGACGACCACCACCTCGACGATGCTGCTCCCGCCGGCGGTCACATTTGGCCAGCCGACCCTCGGAGCCCTCTCGCCGACCGGCCAGCCGTTCGGGCCGCCGGGCATCGGGATCAACGTGGCGGGCTCGAACTACCCCGCCCGATGCTCGACGGTCTACTTCTCCTTCGACGACACCCGTTTCGGTGCCGGATCCCCTGACAGTTCGGGCCACGTGCACGTCGGCGGGTTGTCGGCGCCCGGCAGCGCCAAGGTAGGCAACCACCAGGTGACCAGCTCGTGCCGAGGCAGCGGCCAACCAGTCCTCGGTACGGCGCCGTTCCGGATCACGCCGAGCAGCGTCCATCGCAGCTCGTTCGTGACGTCGGTCAACGAGCCTCGCCAGATTTCGCTGACCCTGCACTCGGCGCTGCTGAGCGCAGGGATCACCGCGTTGTTGCTGATCGTGCTGGGATTCCCGTCCCAGGTCTTCAACTCGACCCTCCAGGAGCACTACGAGGAGGTGCGCGGCTGGTTGCACCTGCACCGACCACTCAACGAGATCGTCGGCGACCTCAACCAGCGCATCCTGTTCCCCATTTTCCTGGCCGCGGGCGGGGTGCTGTACGCCCTGCTCACACCGGAGTTCGGCTTCAACCTATCGTCGCTGGCGTTGGCCCTCGGGCTGGCGGTGGCGGTGGCGGTCACCACGATCGGGTTCGCCATCCCCACGTTCTTGTACTTCGGGAAGCGTTTCCGAGACCGAGGGCAGATCCTCGTCATGCCGGGAACGGTGCTGGTAGCGGCCGCGCTCGTGCTCATCTCGCGCCTGATGCACTTCCAGCCCGGCTACCTCTACGGGTTGCTGGCCGTCTTCGTGTTCCACCACGAGCTCGAGCCCCGCGCCAGCGGGCGGCTGGCCGCGGTCTCCTCGCTGGTGGTCATGGTGCTGGCCTTCGTGGCGTGGGTGGCGAGGGTCCCGGTCTCGGGGGTGACTATGGGTTCCCATGCCGGCTTCTGGACGATCCTTCTCGAGTCGGCGCTGTGCGGGGCATTCGTGATCGGCCTGGAGAGCACCGTCGTGGGGCTGCTGCCCATGCGGTTCCTCGATGGCAGCCGGGTCAAGGAGTGGAACCGTGTGGCCTGGGGGCTGCTGTTCGCCTTCGCCATATTCGTAACCGTCCAGGTCCTGCTGCAACCAGGTTCCGGCTACGTGGGGCACAGTTCCACGCCCGCCAAGCTGGCCGTGTTCGGCCTCTACCTCCTCTTCGGGCTCGGCACGCTGGCCTTCTGGGCCTATTTCCGGTACCGCCCGGTGCGCCAAGAAGCCGAACTGGCAACCGAAGGCGATTTCGACGTCCGCTGAGCGGTTTGTGGCGCGTCTACCGCCGGGGGCTGCGGGAGGGGGCACCGCTGGTGCGGGCCACCAAAAGCACCGGCATTCCGTTTCTCCTGGTAGTGGGCACCAACTTCCACAGCGGATGGCGACGCCGCGCCGGGACGGGGGTATCCAATCGCCGGATGAAGGTTCCGACGGCCACACCTGACAAGAGGGAAAGCACGAGCCAAGCCGCGAGGAAGGCAAGAATGATGGTCAGCATGACATCGTCTTTCATTCCCCCCCAGGACGGAGAGAAAACGCGTTCAGCAGATTTGATCGCCCACCGGCGACGTAGCGTACGACCGTGACGAATGGAAATTTCTTGTTTCCCGCCGCCTTCATCGGCCATGGCAGCCCGATGAACGCCCTCGAACGCAACCGCTACACCGAATCCTGGCGGGCCTTCGGTGCCTCGCTCCCCCGCCCGCGCGCCGTACTGGTCATCTCGGCTCACTGGTACATCCAGGCCACCGCGGTCACGGCCATGGCCCAGCCCAAGACCATCCACGACTTTTACGGCTTCGCGCCGGAGTTGTTCGCGTTCGACTACCCCGCGCCCGGCGATCCCGGTCTGGCCGAGATGGTCGGGGAGGTGGCCGAGCCGCTCTGGGTGGGCTCGGATGTCGACAGCTGGGGACTCGACCACGGTTCGTGGTCCGTTCTGACCCATCTTTTCCCCGCGGCTGACGTGCCAGTGGTGCAGTTGTCGATCAACGGCCTCAAACCCTTCGAGTACCACCTTGAGCTGGGAGCCAAGCTCGCCCCCCTGCGGCAGCAGGGCGTGCTGATCCTCGGCAGTGGCAACGCTGTCCACAACCTCGGCCGTCTCGATTGGGGCCAGCCCGACGGCGGCTTCGACTGGGCCCAACGCTTCGACGATGCGGTGCGCGCCGAAATGACCGCCTCCCCCTCCGACGTCCTGCGCGTCGTCAGCCACGCCGACTTCCGCTCGGCGGTACCGACACCCGAGCACTTTCTTCCCCTCGTCTACATCGCCGCCTTGGCCGGCGTCGCCGGGCATCCCGCCGAGGTGCTGGTCGACGGCTATGCCTATGGCGGGCTCTCGATGACGTCCTACGTCGTGGGCACCCACGCCCCGGAACCGGCGACCGGCCTGGCGGGTACCGGCGCCCTTCCCGACCCCAACATCACCCCGCCGGACGAGACGAACATCTGACCAACGCCGCGCTGTAAGGACACGGCAAGGATCGCGTCAGTGGTGGGAAGCGGGTGGTCGGGATGGTCTCGGCCATGCCGACCAGCACTCCTGTACCTGTCCGTTTCCCGACCAACGGTGACGACGACCGTGACGACGCCCTGGCCGCCCAGCGGCGCCAACGGCGCCTGTTGCCGTCACGACCCTCGTCGGAACTCGCCCTCGCGGCCCGCGCCGGCGACACCGACGCCGCCGGCGAGCTCTACCGCCGGACGCATGCCCGCGCCCGGCGCGCCGCCCTCGCCTTCTGCCACGAAGCCGATGCCGATGATGCCGTGGCCGAGGGCCTGTCGCGTGCGTTGCTCCGGATCGACCAACTGGCCGACCCGGCGGCGGTCGAAGGGTGGATGGTGCGCTGCGTCGTACGCGCGGCTGTCGACATGTCCCGCCAGCGCCAACGGCAGCGCCCGAGTGGTGACCTTTCCGCCCTGTCCGAGCGGGCGCTTCCCGCCAGCGAGTCGGCAGCCGACGCTGCGCTCGCGATTGCCGACCGAGCAACGATGGCCGCGGCCGTCGCAGAATTGCGTCCCGGCTTTCGGCTCCTCTTGCACCTCCGCTACGAAGCTGGGCTGTCGGTGGCCGAGGTGGCGGTGGCGCTCGGCCGGCCCGCGGGGACGGTGCGGCGGCAATGCGTCGAAGCCCGGCGCGTGGCGGGGCAACGCTTCCTCAGCCGCCACCTCCGGCCCGCGCAGGGTCTCTGTGCCCATGTCAGCGCGTTGCTCTGCCAGGAACCGTACCGGCCGCTTTCCATGCGGACCCGGCGCCAGACCGTCGATCACCTCCGCCGCTGCGAGGCATGTCGCGCCCGAAAAGCGGAGGTCGCTACCGTCCTCAGCGAACTCGGCTACCGAGGCCCCCATAGCCGCGTCACCCGCCGCCCATAATGGCACCACTCGCCGTCGCCGGATACACCGGACATACGAAAGGACGTTCTTCGCCCCATGGGCTAGCAGCGCCGATATAGCCTTCTTGGAAACCTTTAGTCTCCACGCCTGAGCAGGAACCGGCACTGGCGTCAATAGTCGCCAGTGCCGGCCACACCGCGGATAGCGATGCACATTCCGGAAGGGGTATTGATGACGGAAGCGACCAAGAGATCGCTGATCATGGCCGGCGGTGGGGTAAAAGTGGCGTTCCAGGCCGGGGTCCTTCAAGTATGGCTCGACGAGGCGGGACTCACCTTCGACCACGCCGACGGCGCCAGCGGCGGGGTGTTCAATCTGGCCATGTACTGCCAAGGAATGAGCGGAACGCAAATGGCCGATAATTGGCGACGGTTCAAACCCCTGGCGGGGGTCAGCATCAACTGGCGGGAAATTGTCAAGTTGACCTTCGGCCAGTCGTTGATGACCTACGATGCCTTCCGGCGCCGAGTGTTGCGGTCGCTGTGGGGACTGGACTGGAACGCGATCCGGGCGTCGAAGAAAGATGCGACGTTCAACCTGTACGACTTCTCCGCTCAGGAGACGGTCGTGCTGACACCCGCCCAGATGGACGAGGACCGGCTGATCTCGGCGGTGTCACTACCCATGTTATTCCCCGCCATAAAGATCGACGGCCACGACTATATCGACGCCGTCTACGCCACTGACTCGAACCTCGACGAGGCCATCCGCCGGGGCGCCGACGAGCTGTGGATCATTTGGACGGTCAGCACCGGCGGGCGGTGGAAAAGTGGATTCCTGAATGAGTACTTCCAGATAATCGAGGCGTCAGCCAATAGCAGCCTACGCGATCCGTTGCGACGCATCGCCGACAACAACGCCGCCGTCGCCAATGGCGAGCGGGGTGCATTCGGTCGGCACATTGAGGTCAAGATGCTGCAAGCCGAGGTGCCGATCCACTATGTCTTCAACTTCACCCGGCGGCGCATGGCCCGAGGCGTGGAGCTCGGGGTGGAAGTGGCTCGCCGCTGGTGCGCCGCCGAAGGGATCCCAATGACCGACGGCGCGGCATAGTAGGGCGAGGTATCGGCCCGTCATTCATCGCGTCGGCGCGGCTTGGTGGCATGGCTTGGCGTCGGGTGGCGCGGAACCTATCGGAAGCTTGCGACAATGCTCTCGGCGGTGTGCTCGGCCATCGCCGCGATGGTCATAACCGGATGGAACCCGATGGCAGTCGGGATCACCGACCCGTCGGCCACGAACAGCCCCGGGTAGCCGTGAACTTCCCCGTGAGGTGCCACCACGCCACCGGCCGGCGTGTCGGCTACCCGGCAGCCGCCGAGTGGGTGCACCGTCGTGATCCGGCGGAACATGTTCCAGCTGGCAATCGGGGCATAGGTACCGCCGTAAACCTCGGCCACCGACTCCATGGCGGTCTCCATGCGCTCGATGAGCGCCGCGTTGTCCTTACGGTACGCCCAAGTGATATCGATGCCCCGACGCGTCGGGCGGATCCTGCCGGTCGCACTGTCGCGTCCGATGCAGAACAGGTTGGTCATATGCTCCGGGTCGCCCCGGTGCCGTGCCGGTAGGGGCGAGGGACGGGAGAGCAGTCCGGAGGCAAAGGCGGCGGGCATCAGCCAGGGCAGTGCCCGCCACAGCGGGCCAGCCAGCCGCAGCCACCGCCCTGTTGGTTGGCCCAACGATGCCAAGACGCCCATGACGGCGGAGTTGAAGGTCGGCGCGGCCATGGTGAACTCGGGGGCCGAGTCGAAGAAGCGCATGACGGAAGTGACATCGGGGCCGTAGGCAGGACTCAACGCGAGGTTGGCGCCCTGGATGGATCCCAGGAAGTCCCCGTTGGCCGAGAAACCGTGGCCCAGGGCGGGGCTGAGACCGGGAAGGCCGCCCGCGGTCGAGCGCGAGCGGAGCAGTATCTCGTTGGTTCCGAGCGTGCCCGCGGCGAGGATTACCCGCCGTCCGGCGACGGAGCCCGCAACCCCCGCCGTATCCCGATAAGCGACCGCGTAGCCGCCGTCGACGGGCCGGACAACCCGAGCCACCACCCCAGGGCGGACCTCGACGCCCAATCGTTCGGCCTCGGCCAGGTAGGTGCGATCCATAGAGTGCTTGGCCCCGTGCGGGCAGCCGAACTCGCACTCGGCCACCATCTGGCACATTCCCCCCGCCGGACCACCGCCGCCGCCCGCGTGGCCCGCGTTGGTGGGGTCGCCCGGCCAGGTCACCGCCTGGTCAGGGTCGAAGATATCGCGGGAGAGCGCGGCCGCGGCCTGGCGAAAGGCGTCGCGCTTGGGCACCGCCAGGGACTCCGGCAGCGGCGCGATAGCGATCTGGGCGGCAACTTTGTCGTAGTAGGGATCGAGGGTGCGGCGGTTCAGCGACGCCGGCCAGCGGGGGTCGTCGAACACGAGCGAGTCGGGCCGGATATGAATGTTGGCGTAGATGAGGGAACCGCCGCCGACACCGCTGGCCACCACGACGCCCAGTCCCGAGAAGAATCGCAGGTCATACAGACCGGTCGCGGCGGCGTGTCGCTCGTGGCGCCAAAAAAGCGCGTCCGTGTCGCGGATATTGCGCGGGAACTCACCGGGTTGGTACCGCCGGCCCCGCTCAAGGACCACCACCGAGCGGCCGGCCTGGGCCAGGCGTAGCGCAGTGATGGAACCTCCGAAGCCCGATCCCACGACGACCGCGTCGTAACGTTGCACGTCAGTCATGCGGCAATTGCTTTCTCAACTCCAGAAGTCTTCGACGTGGTAGAGGTCCCATACGAACTCCCACAATTCGACCACTCTGCCATCTTGGAGCCTCATGGAGAGGCAGGTGGGGTTGTCGAGCATGCGGTCGCCGCGCACTCCGGTACCTCGGAACAGCACCACCGCCCGCCGGTCGTTCGCCAGGACGTCGATCACGTCGAACGAGAAGGTGCCGTCGGTGAGGCCGAGGACCAGTGCCAGGAACTCGAATATCTCGTCGCGACCGCGGTGGTCTCCAGCCAGTCGGCCCTTCCGGCCAGGGAAGTGCCAGACCACAGCGGGATCAATCACGTCATCGATCTGGGAGATGTCGCCGCCTCGGAATGCCTCAAAGAGCCGCCGAACGGCCACGGCGTTGGGGTGTTCGGCCATCGCACCTCTCCTTTCTGATCACGGCGCCGGCGTGCGAGTGTCAAAGGCGTGATCGATGATGTAGGTCAGTGAGTGGGCCCGCTCGGTGACCAGGGCGGCCACGGCCTGCGAGAAGTTGGTCCACACGTCCTCGTCGGGCCGGACCAATCCCGCGAGGCGGCGGTAAAACGGGCCTTGTTCGGCCGGCAACCCGTCATCCATCCGCACCCGGTAATCGGCGGCGAGCGCCGTCTGGTTGTACATCCGGATGCATGCCACTTCGAGGTTCTCGTCGAGGAGCACCAGGTTGGCTCCATGCAATGGCTCCACCTCTTTGGTGTCGACCACCCAGCCGCCGCTGTTGAAGATCCGCACCGGATTGGCCAGCCCGCTGTCGAGCTTCGTGCTTTCCACGAACGGCTTGTGGGTGTGGCCGAAGACGAACTTGACATTCTCCGGAAGCTGGCGGTCCTTGTCGGGGGCTTCGCTCGCCAGCTGGAGGGCCAGCGGTCCACTCAAGTAGGCCAGCATTCCGACCCGGGACTTCGGGCTCAGCGGCACGGTTGGGACCTTCCGCTCCGAGGCCGCCACCTTGGACCCGACTCTTTTCAGCACCTTGTCGAGGACGACCTTGACGGGCCAACGCAAGCGCAGAATGCCGCCCTTGTGCGCCACCCGCCGGGCGATGCCGTCGGCCAAGTTGCCGGCGAGGCGGGCGATGGCGCGGTCGTCCTGAAGCATGTCGTAGACCAGGCCCACTTGCTCACCCACGGCTCCCGACCGGCCCAGGGTGGACCAGAAGAAGTCGATCCAGGCGAAGTTCTCGGCCTCGATGTCCCAGACCTCGGCGGCTGCGGGGCGACCAGGGAAGACGAAGTCTTTCAACGTCGTCATCAGGTGGTAGATCGCCTCCACGTTGTGGCCGTGGTGGAAGACCACCGAAGTCTTCTTGTCCTGCGACCGCAGGCCCAGATTGGGGTACGACACCCGGAACTCGATCTTCTGGTCGTGGGGCCGCCGCTTGGCCAGTTCCTCCAGGATCTCGGAGTGCACCGGCCGCGAATCTTCCAAGTAGTAGAGCGACGTGCCGTGCCAGGGGACCGGCAGAGGGTCGTCGGGCTTGAGGGAGTCGAGGAGGTTGGCGTACTGGCGCTCTCGGGCGGTTTCCCACAGGTGATGGTCGTGGTTTCCGGGCTGGTAAAGGATCGTCGGGTCGAACAGCGCGTCGCCCCCGCTCGGGAAGATCCGGTCGAGGAACAACTCGAACACCATCAGAGCCACGTTGTCACTGGCCAGCGCCAGCTCGAGGATGTCGCCGTTCAGGATCAATGTGGGCTTGCGGGTCCGGTCCTCGTTGGCCTCGATCAGGGCCTTCAGGACCGCCACGAATGCGTCCAGAACGGAGCTGGCCTTCGATGGATCGACGGTGACATGGTCATCCTTCAGGCAGCTGAGGATGCTGTTCTCGGCGCCGAAATGAAGATCGGAGAGGCACACATAACGGATGTCGGGCATTGCCTACTCCTCAGCGGTGCGGTAACTCATTGACGCCGTAACCGTGACGCAGAGACTCCCCGGCGTACTCGCCAAGGAAGCCGGGGTTGGAAAACCTTCCACAGCTGGCCCATGAACAGAGCGCCGAACGCTTGGAAGGCCTTCCACCGGCCCCACATCCCGGCGCCCTTGACCCTGAAAGTGGTCATCTGGCGGGCGAAATCGAGCGGCAGAATGTGGATAATCCCGGCGCCGATGAGCGACGCGGTGGCGTCGTCGGCTGCTTCGACGTGTCCGGCCAGAATCGTGGTGTACAGGGTCGTGGTCTCGCCCCACACGTCCTTGAACTGCGCAAGGGCGGCGGTCGGATGCCTGATGTCCTTGAACCCGGTGAGGGTCAGCGGGTGCCCGACAGCGTCGGCGAACCACAGCCGGTACAGCATGTGGCTCGCGGGTTCTCCGTTGACCTCTCCCGCGTCCACGAACAGGTTGAACACGCCACGCTCGACCGGGAGGCGCCCGCCGAGGACGCCGCTTTCGATGTACCCCACGGCCGGGGCCACGTGGGTGGCGTCTGCTATGAACGCATAGGTGTCGTCCGGGCCGATAGTGAGGTGGAACATCACCGCTGACCCGGTCGCACGACCCACCTCGAAACCTCGCTGGTAGTCCGCCTCGTCGAAGGTGAAGAATCCCTTCATCTCCTCGGTGAACTGAAGGTGGTACTTGGGCTGGGCGGTCATCCTGACACCGTTGATGGCACCGGTCATGGCCGGACCACGGCAGTCGAGAGGATGCCGTCGGCGACGTGGTCGGCGAAAGCGGCGATAGTGAAAGAGGGATTGGGTCCCACGGGGCCGGGCATTGCCGCCCCGTCGACGACGTACAGTCCCGGATAGTTGAAGACCTCACCGTCGACGTCGACCACCCCTTCGGAGACATTGGTCGCCATGGGGCAGCCCCCCAGGCCGTGCACCGTGATGACTCGCTTGAACAACCACATTGGCGTGTTGAGCAACTTGCCCCCCAGGGCGGAGGCAATGCTGGCGAGCGTCTTCTCCACCCGTTCGAAATACGCCTCCGACGTGTGGGTGGTCCAGTCGAGGTCCAGGTTGCCGTCGCGCAAGCGCATCACACCGTCGGGGATGTCTCGACCCATCGCCAGGGTGGGCAGCATCGTTGACGACACCTGTCCCCCGCCCAGCAGCTTTGAGACATCGGCACTGATGTGGTTGCGGGGATGGCCGCTCAGATGGGCCACCAGGCGCTTGCCCAGGAAACTGGCCGCTCGCCCGGCGAGGCTTATGGCCCCGGCCGACTCGGCCACCCAGTCGAGGAACGCCGGGACACCGCCGTCTTCGACATAGAAGCCCCGGCCGGTGACGCCGGTGCCGTCATGGCTGTCACCCATCCGGATAGCGCTCGTGATGACGGGGCCGATGCTCGGATCGAGATGGCGGGGAACGCTGTGGCCAGTGACCCGCTGGTGGGCGTCCACAATCGCCGACAGGAGATCGCCGTTGCCCGAGAACCGGGTCCCGAGCGCCGGCGAGAGCCGGGGTAAGGCGGCCCGGTTGCGTAGCAACAGGAAGGTGCTGCCGAAGGTCCCTGCCCCCACTACGACCTTGCGGGCCTTGATGGTGGTGGTGGGCAACTGGCCGGTCGGCACCGGCATCCGATCCTCGTCGGGATGGTGGGTCACATAGGTCACCCGGTAGCCCGACCTGCCCCCGCCTGGCCCGTCGAGCGGCTCGAGGCTGCGCACCTCGGCCAATGTACGGATCTCTGCGTGATGGTCCTTTGCTCGCGACAGGTACGTGTAGTCGAGGGTGTTCTTGGCGCCGTAGTTGCAGCCCGCGTCGCACTCGCCGCACAGCCGGCAGGTCTCCCGGGGCAGGTCGTGCAGGTTGCGATGTTCCTCGTGGAGCGGTACCCCAGGTACCGGGTCGTCGCCCGGGCTTCGGAAGCTGACCGCCAGTTCGGGCAGCATCCAGTCGAGACCGAGCGCCGAGGCCGCGTCGCGCATGGCGATGGTCTTCGGCGTCTGGTTGTACGGCGCCACGTCGAAGGGGTAGCGCTGGAGGTCGAGCATGGTGGCGACCGCGTCGTAATGAGGTTCGAGGAGGGCCCGGTCAATGGGCCAGCGTTCGTAGCCGCCACCGGGGAGCGCCTCGTCGACGAACCAATGCTCGTCTTTGCGGATGAACACGTTGGCGTAGATAAGCGAGCCGCCGCCCAGACCACTCGACACCACGCTCTCGATGCCCTTGAAGGCCCAGATGTCAAACAGGCCGTACATGCCCGCGCCCGGGTCCCAGAGGTTGTTGGCCAGGCCGCGGGGGTCGCGGGGGAACGATCCTGGTGGATAGGGGCGGCCTCGTTCGAGCACGCACACCCGTTCGCCCGCCTCAGCCAGGCGGTAGGCCACCACCGAAGCCCCGAACCCCGACCCAACAACCACGACATCGAAGTCCTCAGCCCTATCGGACAAACCTGGAGCCGTCACGAGGTTAGAGGGTAAGCCATCACCGCGGGCGAAGGACCCGATACGAACTTTCGGATACCTGGTGCCCGGGAGCGCCACACGCTGCCAACTCCCGAGCTACTCGAGAAAGGTGGCCGGGGCGCACTGGTCTCGAAGTCGTGCCACGCTCCGATCTCTTTGCCGCTCCACGCTGCGCCGACCACTCCTCCTGTCGACCTGCTCGAGTCTTTGGTCCCGCGGCGCCCAGTATCGGGTTCCGGCACGACTGCGCGCCACTGGCGGTTTGTATGCCGCCCGCCCCGGGTAGGGCCAGGAGAATTGAGCGAACGAGATGTGGAGGTGCGCCATGGCGGACGCGGCTGACGGGCAGGCGAGAGATTTGGTGGCGGTGTTGTTGGAGGACCACAAGGCGGCCGAGACGCTGCTGGGACGAATTGGTGCCCCCGACGCGGACCAATCGGAGCTGTTCGACACGTTGGTTCACGAGCTGGTCGGCCACGAGGTGGCCGAGGAAGAGATCGTCTACCCAGCGCTGCGCCGCGAGGTACCCGGCGGCGACGCCTTGGCCGAGCCCAGGATCGCAGAGCAGCAGAAGGCCGAAGAACTGCTGGCCAAGATGGAGCGCATGGATCGCCGCGGTCCCGAATTCGCGCAGTCCATGACCCATTTGCGCGACGAGGCATTGGCCCACGCCCAGGCGGAGGAGGCCGAGGTCTTCCCCGAACTCCGCCGGCATCTCAGCGACGAGCGCTCCGCCGCCCTGGCCTCTGCCTACCGCACGGCCAAGGCGACCGCGCCGACTCACCCCCATCCCCACGCCCCGAACACCCCGCCGGGCAACATCGCCGCCGGAGGGATCGCAGCCGTCGCCGACCGGGTACGCGACGCCGCCCGTTCCGCCATTGACAAGCTCCACAGCCACCAGTAGCAGCCTCTCTGACCTAGACTCTTGTCCGCCATTCGGAGCGGGAAGAACGTAATGGCCCAGCGCTAATGCTTTCGACGTTCGGGCGCGTGTAACCATGGGCAACTCGATGCTTTTGGGAATCAGTCACTACGGGTCAGACCCTGAACGCCGGAGATTACGTCTGGTTGGGCTATTTTGCCGTAGCCCAGTTGGTCGCGATTTCGGTCTGGTACATCGGCGAGCGTGATGCTCCCAGCGCAGATCCCGGTGCAACCTGTTCTCGAGAACATCTTGGGACTCGGCTCCCTGGCTGGCCGCCGCCAGATGGGCGCCTTTTCGCTCCCACGGTTCCATCCATCTCATATCTCTACACGACGCACCGCTGAAGTCGGTTCTCGACACCGCCGACTCGCTGAGCGAATTGGAAACACGTTCCATTTGCGGTTGACGCCTCCCGCAACTATTACGTGGTCGCTCTCAACGGACCTCTACCGGGCAGGGTGAGCATCATCGACTTCGACTACGGCCCAAGTTCCGACTGGGCCGTGGTGACTTGGGCCGCCCCCTCCCTCGATGACTTCTTCGACCGAATCGAGCTCATCGCAGACTGACCCACCGAGCGGGCCTGTCGGTTCCCGCATCGCCGACGCCGCCACGACCACTTGCCCCCTGGCTCCACCCTCGCCGGGAAGGAGGGGCGTCCCGATTCAGCGGGCTAGTAGCTGCAGCGCCTCCCAGACAACCATCCCCCCGCCGAGCATCCGGCGCCACGGGTTGACGCCCCGGATCAACTCGTCGAGCGCCCACACCAGCAGCGCCCCGCTCCCCACCACATCGAAAACCGTGGCCGCGCTGCCCGATGGCTTCACGATCAGGCGCACGACACTCGCCAGGAGGAACACCGCCAAAGCCATATTGGGAAACTGAACGACGGTGATCCCACCGGTATTGCGGTTCCGGAACATCCAGTCGAAGGCGCCGCGAATCATCATCCCATGATCCGTGGCCGAACGACCAAGCGGACGGATCGTTCGCCGCGGGCCGCTCTCGGCCCTCGGCGGCGGTCCAGGATCACAGCGCCTTGAGCTCGTCGATCAAGCCGATCATGTCGGTGATCGTGGCCCGGAGCACCGGTAGCCGACTAAGGCTGATTCCCCGAACGACCATGGGTGCGGTCCGGCGGGCGAGGAGACGGGTCCGGGCCGCGTGCTCGGAGCTGTCGTGGACCCAGAACAACACGATCCCCATGAAGTACAGCCACAGCAGCTCAGGCAGCTCGGAACGCAACACTTTGGTCACTTTGATGTCGGAGCCGTCGAGGACTTCCCGCCACAGGGCGATTGAGGCGCTGCGTGCGGGTGCGGACTCGGCGCTGAACGGGCTGAGCGGGCTGGTGGGCTCGGCCGCGTTCTTGAAAAAGGTACCGGCGAAGGAGCGATAGGGCTCCATGAGGTCGAGCCACGCCTCCATGACTCCAATCATCCGGGCCGTCAGGTCCGTCTCGCACAGCAGAATGGGCCGGGATGCTGCCTCATGCTGCAGATACACCTGGTCGTAGAACGCCTGGATTAGATGTTCCTTCGAGGCGAAGTAGTAGTAGGCGTTGCCCACCGAAACCCCGGCTTCGGCTGCCACCGTCCGCATGGTGGTGTTGTCGTAGCCATTTTCCCGGAACAGGCGCAGGGCGGTTTCGAGGATCGTGGCTCGGGTCCGCGTCGCCTTGGGCGACTTCACGGCGGTGCTCGGGTCAGCCACGATGCTTCGGGGACGAGGGCGGTGGGGCGGTGCTACGGCATCGGACACAGCCCTCACGGTAGGACCGGGCGATCAGGCGGTGGCGGTACCAGTCGACGGCCCGAGCGACGACCGCGACCAACGGCAGGCCGGTCCGGGTGCCGAGGCGCTCGGCCACCGGCCGCCACGACGGAAGGGCCCATGCGCACACCAACCAAGCCCGTTCGGCCGCGAAGACCGCCCCGTCGGCCGCCACCACGGTGAGGACGGTGACGGTCCGGGAGTGGTTCAAGTCGGGAAAGCGGGCGACCGCCTCGGCTGAGGCGGCCGGCACGAACTCGATGGGAACGACGGTCGGCAGTCCCGCCAGCCACGCCCGGAGCTTCAGGCATAACGGGCACCGCCGGTCATACAACACCGTCAGCGGCACCCGGCCCCGCCATTCCCCTTCCAGCCAGGCGTCCGCCATCAACGGCGTGAACATGGCGCTGGAAGCTAGCTGCTCGGTACCGGCGGGGCGCCTGGTGCTACCCATCCCGGCCACGCCGCCGGGTCAGGCGCGACGATCCGGGTGTAGGCGTTGGGGGTCACAGGCGGGACGGCCCGGGCTCGCAGCACGGCCCGGCGACGGAAGGCGTTGAAGGCCCAGATATTGCCAAAATGCACCGCACCGACCACCAGCGCCACCGCACCGACCTTGGTCGAAAGCACCTCGAACACCCGCCGCGAACTGTTCACATTGGTGTGGGAAGTCATGAACATTGCGACATAGCCCAAGTTGAGCAGGTAGAACCCGATAACGAGAAGCTGGTTCACGGCATGAGCAAGCACCTCGTCGCCTTCGAAGACATCGACCAGAAACACCTTCCCGTAACGGTGCAAGGCCCGGGCCACCCAGAGGGTGAGGAGAAGCGCCACCGCCAAGTACAACAGGTAGGTCAACACGTTGAGATCCACACCCAGCTCCTTTGTTGAACGTGTTCAAAACTAACTGTGCACCTCAAAATATGTCCTGTCAACCGATTTTTGAACGTGTTCAACAATTGTTTCCCTCGCTGGCACGGCAGTCTCTGGCAGCAGCCTCCCCACCGGGTCACCGCTGCGCCGCCGGCAACCGCCGCCCCCTCGGCGCCCCTCTACGAAGTGGTCCACGAGCGTCAGGACGCATTCCCCTTTCTCCTGTCGCAGTATTGGCTCCGACCCAGCAGGGGTAACGAGCGTGTGGACTCGAACGATGATGAGTGGGGGATCTCCGCTCACCGTCGTGACTAGCGGCGGAGGTGCTCGACGGTCGACAGATCGGTTCGCTTGGGCGGCCGGCTCCGGCCGCCGTTGCCGTCGCTCCTGGTGGCGCCGTCACGACGGCCGTTATTCTCGCCGCCCTCGTCGGCTGCGTCCTCCGCCGCCTCGACCACTGGATCCGGTTCGAAACCGACGCCGATGCGCTCATCGGGCCGGCGCTGCTGCTCGTGGGCTTGGGCCCGCAAGACCTTTTCATCGGCTTCGGTCGGCGGCGCCATGGGCAGTGCCCGGGGCCAAAGGTGGCGCGCCACCACCGGGTTCAACTCTGCCGCGAAGACGCTCAACTTGGCCAGGAGGAGCAGGTAGGTCACCACACCGATGACCGACGCGAAGGCGCCGTAGGTGTTGCTGGTGTGCTTCAGCTGATGCTGCACCAGGCCCGTCCCCACGGTGGTGAGCGCGGTAAAGCCGACCCCGCCGAGAATCGACCCCGGCAGGAGCCGGCGATCCTCGAGCGACCCCGGGGTCAGGATCCACAATGCCGCGTAGTAGAAGCCGATGTTGCCGACCAGCATGGCGGCGATGAGGGCCGCCCGCATCAAGAAGCTCTGGCCGTGCCCAGCGGCGATGGCGCCGACCATGGCGTTGATGACGAACGCGCCACCGATGATCACCAGGCCGGCCAGGCTGCGTAATATCCGCGGCAGGAAACCCGCCCTCTTGGAATGCGGGACGTTCCACACCTCGGCCATAGTCAACTGCGCCGTCTGGGTCACGCCCTGGGCGCCATAGAGGAGGCCGAGGACACCGACAACGAGCCCGGCGACGCTGCCGTGCAGGCTCGATTGCCCCTGGCCGGGTACGAAGGCGGTGCCGATGACCGGGAATTGGTGCAGGGTCGAAACGATGCCGTCGCCGAGCGACGCCGAGCCGATGAACCCGAAGATGGTCACTATGACCAGCAGCAGTGGGTAGATCGCGGTGAATCCGTACCAGCCCAGGCCGACGACGTACAGGTTGGCCTGGTCGTCGCTGAACTTCTTGTTGACCGCGTAGGCGACGCCGACGATCCGGTGGCGACGCTGCCACCGGTCAATCGCCAGCATGAGGCGCTTCAGTACCTCCATGCCCTCTCCGGATTGGCGGCCAGGATCGTGTCGATGACATCGGAGCTACCCGAGCCCCGGGTCCCACAAACCGTGCCCGGCTGTGCGAGAGTCGTGGCGCGCCTGCGCGAGCATTCACGACACTGCAGACATGATGGCCCCTTTTCCCCCCCTCGACGTCGCCAACGCCATCGCCGACGACCTGCTCTTTCCCACCGCGCTGGCCACCGATGCCGCTGACCAGGTTCCCCGCAGCCATCTCGACCGGCTGGCCGATGCCGGCCTGTACGGCCTGTTTGGGCCGGCCGACGCGGGCGGCTTGGGCGCCGACCCGTCGACCGGGCTCGGCGTCATCGAGGTCCTCGCCAGCGGATGCCTGAGTACGACTTTCGTGTGGATCCAGCATCATTCCGCCCTGCTGGCGGTCGCGGCCAGCGCGACGCCGGGGCTGCGGGACGAGTATCTCGGTGACCTGTGCCGGGGAAAATGGCGGGCAGGTATCGCCGTCGCGGGGATCCGCCCAGGGGCACCGATGGTCTCGGCAGTGGCCGTCGCCGGCGGCTGGCGGGTCAACGGCGATGTGCCCTGGGTGACGGGTTGGGGACTCATCGACGTCGTGCACACCGCCGCTGTTGATCCCGACGGTGCGATCGTCTGGTTGCTGATCGACGCGGTGGCGTCCGCCAGCCTGACGGCCACCCGGCTGCGGATGGTTGCGGTCGAGGCCAGCGTGACCGTCGTCGTCTCGTTCCGGGATCATTTCGTCCCCGCGGGACGGACCACCTCCGTCGAAGCCTATGGCGAGTGGGGCGCCCGCGACGCCCGGGGCTTGCGTACCAATGGCTCGCTGGCCCTGGGCGTCGCCCGCCGGTGTTGCCGGCTGCTCGGCCCGAGCCCTCTCGACGACGAACTGGACGCCTGCCGGGAGCGCCTCGATCACGCCGCCACGGCGGCCCGCGACGCCCTTGCGGTCGCCCGAGCCGATGCGTCGCTCCTGGCGGCACGCACTGCCGCCGCACTCGTCGTGGCGACGGGCAGCCGATCGGTCCTACGCGACGAGCACCCCCAGCGACTGGCGCGCGAGGCCGCCTTCCTGCTGGTCTTCGCCAGCCGGCCACCTATCCGTGCGGCGCTGCGCCAGCGGCTGGAGGGGTCGGATTAGAAGGCGGTAGCGGGCGCCCCCTTCGCCTTCGGCGGCGCACCGGCCCGGTTCGGAGCCCAGACGTCGGCGGGGGCGGTGCCGGCGACGGCAGGACGGCCTCCCGCCACGGTGTACATCGCCTCGTTGAATGGAGCGGCCGAGGGCGCCATCCCCACCGCGAAGACCGAGTACGCCCGGCCCCCAAGGAACGACGTGGAGATGTAATCGCCGACCATGCTGCCTAGGGTGGTCGCCGCCAGCTTCGCCATGGTCATCGGCCCCGCGACTTGGGAGGCGGGACTCCATATGGCACCCCCGTCTCCGGAGGAGATGTATCCCACCTCGAGCTGGCAGGTCGAGGCCGTGCACGAGCTGGTCGGGTAGAAGTAGTAGTACAACGCCAGGTGCGCCGACGACCCGCTGGTGGCGCGGTCGACACCGATGCCCGGTATGAAGTGGTCAACGGTGCTGGTGACGGCGTCGATAGGGACGCGCTTCACTGCGGACCACGTCGTTGCGTTCGTGGACGTGGCGAGGACGATGTCGTTGGCCTGGCAGCCGGTGCGGAACTTGCAGTCCTGCCACGTCAGGTACACCGTGCCTGAGCCATCCATCTCGGCGCTCGGAAGCGGCTCGGAACGGAACCCGCCGGCGACGGCGTGGTCGCTCTGCGACGCGACGAGGACACTCGAACCCCAGGTGGTGCCGCCGTCGGTCGACACGAACGACCGGATCTCGGCCGTCCCGTCGGACCAGTAGGGGACCACGACGGTGCCCGACGGCTGGACGAGCGGCTGACCGCCGAGTCCCCGGGCGATGTCCGCCGTCATGCGTGGCGCCGACCAGGTGAGGCCGCCGTCGGTCGAGGTGAGCATCAGGACGATGTTGCCGCTCGAGTTGTTGTCGTACTCGACGTAACAGTTGCCGTAGTTCGGGCTGCTTGCGCTCCGGTCACAAGCGACCCAGCTCTTGTCGAGGAACGATGTGGTGCTGGTCACCGCCTGGACGGGGTTGGCCCAGTTGACGCCGTCGGGCGAGCGGTTGACGGTGACGCCGCGACCGACGGCCGAGGAATCAAGGTCGAGTCCCGCGACCAGCCAGACGCCGTGCTTGGCATCGTAGGCGACCGACGGATCGCTCACCCGGGCCCAGGTGCCGCCGCCCTGGGAGGTTGTGATGCCGGGAAGGAAGCCATGGGCCCAGTTCTGGCCGCTGTCGGTCGTCGTGGCCCAGCCGATGTCGTTGGAACCGCCGTTGGTGAACCGGCCGACCTGGAACACCGAGACCATGGTGGCGCCAATCGACAAGGTGTCCGGCTCGACCTCGGTGGCGTGTTGGCTGCCGGTGGTGGTGTAGGGATCGGTGCTCAGCTGCACCAGTGTCGGCGCGGTCGTCACGCCGCGCAGCGACACATCGTCGAAAAGGGTGTACGTCGCGGCGCCTGGGAGGTTGTCATCGTGGTTGTTCAACCACAGCACCACGACCTGGCCCGCGAACGCGCTCATGTTGAGGGTGGCATGCGTCCAGACGGTCGAATTGGCGCAGGTGTCGAGCACCGTCGCCAGCACTGCGCCCGCCGGTTTGCGCACCTGCATCTGCTCGCGGTCGGTGGACGGCAGGCTCGTGGTGCAGTGCGGCTGGTACCAGAAGCTCAAGGTGGCGCCGGATGGAACCGTCACGGTCTGCTGGATCGCGCTGTCGCCATTGGTTGCCACCGTGGACCCAAGTCGGGCCGAGAATGTGCCGCTATGGCCGGGGCTGGCCGCGGCCGTAGTCCCGCTCGTCGTCCAGCCATTGAGGCGGCCGCTCTCGAAGCCGCCGTTGACCACCACACTGGGGCCCGGTGCGGCCGCGGCCGAGGCCGCTGAAAGGCTGCCGCCGGTTGTGACTGCTGCCACCATGGCGAGCGCGACCACCCACATCACCCGTCGCATAACGCCTCCTCCCGAACCATCTGCCAATGCTTCCCGACCTCGTCGAACCTAGCGCCACCCAGTGACCGCGGGCGGTCCTTGCGGCCCGGCTTGTACCAAGACGGCGCCCAGATCGTTGCAGCGCACGTCCGAGGTGGCGGAAGCGGGCGCACCTGAGGGACCGTGGCGGGGCTTGCCCGGTAGCCTCAGCGCCCTATGAACTCCGCCGCCGTGGTCCTCGGTGCCATCCTCTGCCTGATCGGCGGAGTCTGGATCGGCCAAGGCGTGGGCCTGATCGGTGGCTCCTTCATGAGCGGGCAGGGCATCTGGGCCGTGATCGGCGCCGCCACCTTGGTGGCCGGCGTGGTGTCGATCCGCCGAGGGGTTCGTCGCCGTCCAAGCTGAAGTTGTCCGTTTGGCCAGTGACAAACCATCGCAAGATTCGTATCATCACCAGACGACGACCGACTCGGTGTAGTTCGGACCGCAGTTTCCCGAATGACAAAGGATGACTCATGAGGCGTCTACTTGTATTTTGCGCGGCCGTTGGCATGTTGATGGGCGGATTCGCCGCTTCCGCCGGCGCCGCCTCTAACAACGAACGGTGGACGATCATCACCGTAAACGCGGGACCGGGCCGGGTGGTGGCCCAAGGTCCGATAAACGCGGTGGGGACTGTCCATGACAACTTCATCCTGTTCCCTGACGGCACCTTCACCAATACCGCCGTTCAGACGTTCCCCGATGGCGTGATAACCCTCGCCAGCCACGGGACGCAGCAGTTCGCTTTCCATCCCGCCGCCTGCGAGGGAGAAGGAAATATTTCCGGTCAATTCAATGTCGTGTCGGGCACGGGCCGCTATGCCGGACTCACCGGTAGCGGCACGATTGGCGGACGGATCACCGTTGTCGAAATGCGCACCCCGACGGGTTGCTCCCAGGCGCCTTTGACCTTCGTGGCCACAGGCTTCGCCGTGGGAGTGGTCAGCCTCCCGGCCGGATAGCGCCGGCCCGCCCTCAACAGCTTCACACCGGGTGTTGTCGCACCAACCAGGCACACTGGTCAGCTGTCTTCGCCGAGTCGCCACTTGAGCCAGGAAGGATCGGCCGCCCCCGCCCGGCCCCTGCTCCAGAAGTACCAAGAAATATACAAGGTTCTGCCAGGCACCGGCCGCTGACTGCAGGTCAAATGGATACTCTTCGCAAAAATCCTTGCTTGGGGCGACGCAGTGTGATCTGCTACGCGCGGGCAAGGTTCAGCGACAGAAGAGGGAATATTGTGAAGCGCCTTTCTGCGGTCACGCTCGGCACACTCCTGGTCCAGTCGTTGCTGTTCGGAGTCTTTGTCGCCGGAGCCCCGTCCGCTGCCGCCTTCACGGTGAACTCCGGAGACATCCTGATCTCGAACCACAGCGGTTCTAATGTCCAGCGGCTGGTCCCATCGACTGGAACCGTGACCACGCTCACCACTACCCCGTCGACGCCGATCGGGCTCGCGATCGACCCCGCGGGCAACCTCTATATCAATGAGAACAACGGGATCCTCAAGCTGGACAAGGCGACGAATGTCCTGACGACGCTCTTCACCGGGAACGGCCAGCGAGAGGGTCTGACCCTCGACCCTCTCAGCAAGCACCTCTTCAGCGTTTCTTTCGGAGGCAACCTGATCGAAGAGGTCACGCTCACCGGCGCGCTGGTCCGCACCATCACCATTCCCGGCACGTCGGACCTGGTAGGTATCAGCACCCGAAACGGCAAGTTGGTGGTGAGTGACAATGGGACGGGGAAGATCTTCGTGGGGACGACCACTGGCTCCACCTTCAGCCAGGTGGGATCGGTGAGCGGAGGCGGCGGCTTTGGCGTCGACTTCGACGCCTCGAACAACATATATGCTAATGACTTCAACACCGGCAAGACGATCAAGTTCACACCGGCAGGAGGAGGGACCTACACCGCATCGGATTTCATCACCGGGCTGAGCGAACCAGCCAACGGCCTCTCCATCGGAGATGACGGCAGCTTGACGATCAGTGAGTTCGGTGCCAATGCCGTCAGTGTGTGGAACAGCAACGGCACGCTTCGCCAGCGTTACCCTGGCGTCGTCGCCCCAGATGAACTGGTCGTCGTCGCGCCCCTTCGTCAAAGCGGAATTACCAAGTTGACGGAAACGGCCACTCCGTCCAGCGGCAACGCCCCGTTGCCCGTGACCTTCAAATACAACGAGGCCAACCTCGGCACCGATCCGATCAGCGGCGTCGCTGTCGCCGGGAGCATATGTGGTCCTGCGACCTTCCAGAGCGGCGACGTCAACAACAACGGGATCCTGGATCCGGGCGAGACCTGGGTCTTCACCTGCACCCACACGTTCAACAGCGGCGGTACCTTCACCGACACCGGCACCGCAACCGGAACCGATACCGTCACCAAGAAGACTTTGCCCCCCGAGACGGCAAGGGCCAAGGTGACAGTCACAGGCGGCAAAGCCAGCCCGAGGATCACCACGATGGCCTCGGGTTCGGTGAGGGTGGGAGGCAGCGTCTCGGACAGTGCCACCCTGTCCGGCGGCGCCAGCCCTACGGGCATGATCACCTTCAGCCTCTACGGCCCCGGTGACACCAGTTGCACGACCACCGTCGCCACCAAGTCGGCGACCGTCGCCGGCGATGGCACCTACAACTCCGGCAACGTCATCGTCTCCGGCCCAGGTACTTACAACTGGGTGGCGAAGTACGGCGGTGACGCCCACAACAACACCGCCACCTCGGCGTGCGGCGCTGAGTCAGTCGTGGTGAGGAACCCCCACACCACCTTGACGAGGACACCAAGCGTCAATGCCGGCACCTTCACCGTCACCTTCAGCTACACCGAAAAGAACGACGGCACCGACCCCATCAGCAACGTCGCGGTGTCTGACGCCCTTTGTTCGCCCGTCACCTTCGTCAGCGGGGATACCAACGGCAATGGCTTACTAGACCCCGGTGAGACCTGGAGCTACGCCTGCACCCACGCCTTCATCGGCCCAGGGCCGTGGATGGGCACGGCCACCGCAACCGGGATCGACACGAGCGACGGGTTGCCCGCGCCCGTCGAAACGGTGACCTCGGCGGTAACCGTGCCCTGCGACCACAACATCACCGGATCGGTCCCAACAGCACTGATCCTCGGTCCGGGGTCGTGGTGCATTATTGACGCCACAGTCGCCGGAGCCATCGTAATCAATCCCGGGGCCGCAGTGTTTATCGGTCATTCCCTCCTTGACGGCGCGATCAGCTCCAACGGGGCCACATCGTTCGCAATGTGCGGCTCGACCGCCCAAGCGGGCAGCAACACCCTTCGGAACACCACCGGATTCATCGTGATCGGTGACCCGACGACGCCAATCGACGACGGGTGTCTCGGGAACACGATCTCCGGAAGCCTTACGTTGACCAGCAACCAAGGCGGGATAGAGGTGATCGACAACCGCATCGGTGGCAGCCTGACCATCTCGGGGAACACTGGGACCGGACCCTTCCCCGAGGACTACACCACCGAAATCGAAGGCAACACGATCTCTGGCGCCTTGACGTGCAACGGTAATGTTCCACCTCCGACCGACAACGGGGATCCCAACTCGGCGTCGTCCAGGCCGGGTGCACAATGCACGGGAGCATTCTGACCCAGATACGCAGATTGCGCCCGGTTTGATCCGGGGCCATCCGGGTCGTAGCCGGCTTGAGTGGTGATGTCCGGGTGGTGGAGGTGGCACAAAGATGAGCTCGGTGGTGGTGCGCAGGCTGACAAGGGGGCGGCCGCGCCAGTTGGCGGTGATGAAGCTGAACATGCTGGGCTCGATCCGGTTCGATTTCGAGGTGCCGGGCGGGCAGTGCCCACGGGACTTGACTACGGTGTTACGGCTCATCCCCGCCGTTGTCGTAGACGCCTAGCTGCTGCGCATCCCGACGAGTTTCTTGAGCAGGGCGAACCAGAACGACGAGCCGAACGAGATGGCAATACCGGTGACGATCACGCCCAATGCGGCAGAGCGGTGCCTCCACGGCAGCAGGAAGCCCATCCGCTGAGCGAATCCGGCTTTGTTCGGCGGCACGTCGCCGTGCAGGACGAAGTCGATCTTGTCCAGCGACGACACGCCCCGAAGCTGGCAGGCGGCCGGGTTGGGATCGGTATTGGGGTCACAGCCGGCCGCCTTGCCCAGGTCGCCGCGAACAGTCTGGGACGCGGCACCCACCACAACCGTGCGCAGGTTCTGATCGTGCTGGAGCTGGCTTACCAACTCGAAGGAATTGCTCTGCAGGCCGAAACCGAAGCTCGCGACCGCGATCACCATCCCGATGACCGCCAGGATGATGTGCACCTGGGCCCGGTACAGCCGCGACAGCCTCGTCATCTGGCCGTTGAACCAGCTCTCGAGGCCATCGCGGAACGAGGTGATGTCCCTGCCCGCGGCGGTCACAACCGCCTGCAGCTGCGCCTTGAGCGGCCCCACTGGAAGCCCCGCGATATAGGCATCGATCTTGTTGATCGGGTCCTCGTCGCCGCCCGCGCCGGTTTCCGATGCCGCCAGCGCCAATTCGATCATGGCGTGGGAGAAGACGGACGCGGGAATGTTCTCGATCCGGGTTTTCTGACTCGGCTTGCCCCGGATCTCGAGGGCTTGAACGGTCTGGGTGGCGTACAGGCGGGCCGACACCGGGGCGTTGGCCGCCGGATAGGGGCTCGACGGCCGGGCCTGCCTGGGCAGGCCGACAAGGTTGCGCAGTATTCCCTGCGGTTTCTCGGTCCCGTCCAGCAACTGGCGCAGGGCGGCCCACAGTTGCTTGGATCTCACCGCCATTATTTTTGCCAGGCCTTCGTTCACCGCCGACACCGCCAGGGCGAACAGGAACCACGTCAGGACGACGCCGGTCGCGATGTCGAGCCACTGCGAGTTGAGCATGGTCAGACCCCCCGGGCCAGGTGGGCGACCTGAGCGAAGGTGGCAGTGACCTTGTTGGCGAGGTCACGTTGCCCGTCGGCCACGGTGTCGGCGGTCGGCAGGGCGTGGTCCACCATTTCCGCCAAATCGACGAAATCCTGAAAGTAGACGGGCACCGGTGGCTCCGGCCCCGCCGGTAACGGCGGCGATGTCGTTGCGGGCGGCGCTGGGACATAGGCGCTGAGATCGGGGAGGTCGGCGCCGCGCGGCGCTTCAAGGGTCAACAGGTTGTGGAACGGCGGCGACCATGCGTCGCGATCGGTGAGGGGGGCCATGTGAGGCGCGAACAGGGCCCGGAGGGTGGCGGGCACGCTGGCATGATCCCTGATGGTGGCATCCACCGTCGCGGGCGGGATAAAGGGGGAAATGACGAGCGCGGGCACCCGGGGGCCGAGCATCGTGAAGTCGAACGACTCCGATTTGCGGCGAAAGAATATGTCCATGAGTTTCCCGATGACACCCGGGTCGTTGGCGACACCGGGCGGGGGAATGCCAACCGGCGGGGGCACGTGGTCGTAAAAGCCGCCGTGCTCGTCGTAGGTGATCACTAGCACGGTGTGCTCGAACAGTGCCGGGTTGGCGCGGAGCGACTCATACACGTTCGCGATCAGCCCTTCGCCCCGCTTGAAGTCGCCGTCGGGGTCCGCGGGGTAGGAGTCGTACTGGTCGTTGGTGACCATGTTGTTGCCAGGGTGCTGGCTGTTGCTCTGGTCGGGCTGCGCCATGTGCACTGGCGGGCGATGATTGGGCTCGATGAAGGTGTAGCTGGGGAGGTCGCCGGCCGAGCACGCGGTGGCGAAGTCGGCGAAGCGGAACCAGTGGCTGGCCTGATCCGGGGTGTCCCACAGGTGCTTGAAAGCCCATACCTGGGGGGTGTCGTCGTAATAGATCCGCCACGTCTTGCCCGCTTTCTCGAGCAATTCGAAGATGGTCTGGTTCTCGTACCACCGGGTAACGATGATCGTCGTGCCGTCGGAGGTGGCGGAGTGCACGAAATTGCGATTGGGCCACGTTTCCCCCGGCACCGAGCAGAACCACCGGGTGCACACCGCGAACTCCAACGCCAAGGTGCTGAGCACCGGCAGCCGTTCGGGCGGCTGGCAGCGCATGATGAGCGGGCCCCGCCCCTCGATCCCCGGTCCCGCCTTGGGCGCGAACACAGGCCCTAGGAAGCCCGCCAGCAGGCCCTCGAACTGCGGCGGCGCAAGACCGCGGCCTTTGCGCTCGTAGCTGTCGACGAAGCCCTGGTTGGTGACCTCCCGGGACGCGCCCTTACCCTTGGCGCCCAATTGCAGCATTACCGCGTCGTGGGAGTGGTCGGGATCGACGGGCAGGACGGCTTTGCCATCGGAGGAGATCGACACCGTGGTTCCGCCCTTCCAGCCCGCGTTCTGATAGGGACCGGTCTTCAGCAGGCCGTCGTAGGTGCTGTTCGGGTGCTGGAGGTACCCGAGCATGTGGTCGAACGACCGATTCTCGAGCATGAGGACGACCACATGATCAATCGCCGGCGCCATCGGGACCCCCTGCCTATGTACTACGTGATCATTAGACCCGCCAAGAGCCCGCCAGATACCCGGATTCGCATTTCTACGCGAATAGGGCTGCGTCGATCGGTCCCCCGTCCCGGCCACTGGGCGAGTTGATGGCCGTGCTGGGTCACCGGTCCGAAGTTGTTGAATGCGGACACCGCCTCATGATCATGCGTCCACCACCCCGCCGCCGTGTAGGTCAACGTCATCAAGCCGAGGAAGAACACCACGCCACTGATCAGCCCGACCCACAACCCGGACCGGACCCCGCTGCGATAGTCGCCGCTGGCCCGGCTCGCCATGGCTCCGGCGGCGATCGCTCCCACCACTCCCAGCAGCGCCATGTACTTGGCGCCCGGCAGTGGTGTCACCGCGACCACATACATGACGCCGGCCACGATCCCTCCGGCGGTTCCGTAGCGGCGGGCGACGGTGGACACGGCGCTGGATCTCAGGCAGCCACGCGTTGCCAACCAGGCACCGACGACCAAAGCCATGACGAACAGTGCGCTGTAACCGGCTCCCCCGGCAGTCTCCGTCGGATAGTGGAGACGGCCGTAGACCTCCAGCGCCATGCAAACGACGACCACGCTGTAGGTGACAATGCCCGACGTCAAGCGACGGTACCCGCCGATCCGGCGCCCGGGGAGCAATGCCGTTCGCAGACAACCGAAGGCAAATTGCCATCGCGCTACCCGGCCCTCGACGGATCCGAACTCGGCACGCATGGCGGCACCCCATCGGGGCGGATCCTCCAAAACCCAACTCGAGGCCAAGACCACCAGCACCCACGCGCCGTCATGGCCACTGTCTCGCCACACGGGACCCACCGTGCGGCCAGCCCGGATCAAGGCCCAAACGACACCGCCGAGCAGCAATGGAATGATCACCACCACGATCACGTCGCAGATCCTGTCTGCAATCGCGGCTGGCGCCGGGTGCCAGTGGCTCGCACTGCATGGTTGTGCAGCGCAGCGGCCGCGGACAGCCCCTCGGGAGTCAAACGGTAGAGATGTCGGGGGGGCCGCCCCAGGGAAGGGTTCTCCTCCCAGACGGCCTCCAAGAGCTCGCGGTCGGCGAGGCGCATCAGGATCCCGCTCCACAGGGCCATGAACGGCCTGTGGTTCGAACGTAACCCAAGCAACGCCGCCGGCTGAGTCGACAAATCCAGTGCACTCTTGGTCCGGGGAACATCCCCAGGGCCGGGAGGGCTGCGTTACATGCCCTCTACCGTCGCCGTGCCTCGAGTGTTTCGACGATGCGGGCGACGTCAGGGACGGTCGTAGCGATCCCGGTAACGCTGTAACGCTCCTGGAGGTCGTCGACGGTGACGCCGGCGGCGCGTTCCGCCTCGTTGGCGTCGGGGGTCGTTCGGCGAAGCGTGAACACTTTGGGCTGGCGGGCTGGCCGCTTGTGTTCACAGTTGCGGTCTAGCTGGTTCGCGTCTGGGGTCGTTCGGCAAAGCGTGAACACTTTGGGCTGACAGGGTGGCCCCTTGTGTTCACAGTTGCGGTCTGGCTGGTTCGCGTCTGGGGTCGTTCAGCGAAGCGTGAACACTTTGGGCTGACAGGGTAGCCCCTTGTGTTCACAGTTGCGGTCTGGCTGGTTGGCGTCTGGGGTCGTTCGGCGAAGCGTGAACACTTCGGGCTGGTGGGCTGGCCGCTTGTGTTCACAGTTACGGTCTACAAACGTCCAACCTTGGGCTCGAGGACAGCCGGCCGCGCCTGGAACTCCGTACTTGAGGACTCGCAGCACCACAAGTGCCCCATACCAGGTAACCAGCGGCTACAACTGCCACTCGGGTTCCTCAAGTCGCATCGGGGGACGGACGAGCTTGTTGCGACCGTTGAACAACGCCCTCGGTACCCGCCACTTCCTGCTGGTAGAAAAAGGGGCGTGACCGCGTCCTCGCCCGCACTCGTCGCCCGCCGGCGCGACCCCCGGCACACCGCGCTGCTCGTCGTGGTGGCCGTGGCCGTCGGCCTCGTCGTCACCGCCACGGGAAGCTATGGCCTCGGGTGGCAGTGGACGGGGTTCCGGGGCAACAAGGTCTGGGACTGGATGCACCTCCTGCTGGTCCCGATCGTCCTCGGCGCCCAGCCGCTGTGGATCCGCACCCGGAACATGGACGTGCCGTGGCGGGCGGTGGTGATCTCGGTGCTCGCCATGGTCGGAGCCTTCATCGCCTTGAGCTACGGGTTGCACTGGGGCTGGACGGGGTTCGAGGGCAAGCAGCTCTGGGACTGGCTCAACCTGGTCGTGCTCCCCACCGTGCTCGGTCTCGCCGGCCTGTGGCTGGGCGGCGAACGGCCCCGCTACTGGCGCCCAGTGGCGCTGGCTCTGCTCGGGGTTTTCGTCGTCCTCATCGTCGGTGGCTACCAGCTGGGCTGGAGCTGGACCGGCTTCGAGGGCAACAAGCTGTGGGACTGGCTCAATCTGCTGGTCCTGCCGTTCGCGGTCCCGGCCGCCTTCATCTGGATCGGGTTCCGCTTGGAAGACGAGCGCCGCGTGGAGGCCGATGAAAGAGAGGACGAGCTCAGGGACGAGCGCGAGATCGCCGACCTCTCCGGTCCCGGCACGACCGAGGGGGCGGTGTCAGGCGGACGGGACAGCGTGAATGGGGCCCCGGCGGTCCCGTAGCGACGGCGCCTGGTGGCCGGTGCGCAGCGCGATGATCTCGGCGCAGATCGATACCGCCGTCTCCTCAGGCGTGCGGGAGCCGATGTCGAGGCCGATGGGCGCCATCAGCCGGGCCAAGCCCTTCTCGTCCACGCCCGCCTCGACCAAGCGGGCGATGCGGTCGTCGTGGGTGCGGCGGTTGCCCATGACCCCGAGGTACCCGACGGCGGTGGCCAGCGCGGCGGTGATGGCGGGGACATCGAGCTTGGCGTCGTGGGTCAGCACGCAGGCGGCGTCGCGGGGCCCGAGTTCGGCGCCGACCTTTTCCAGGTAGCGGTTGGGCCAGTCGACGACGATTTCGTCGGCCATGGGGAACCGTGCCGCGGTGGCGAACACGGGACGGGGATCGCAGACCGTCACCCGGTACCCGAGGATCTTGGCGACTCGCCCGAGAGCGGCGGTGAAGTCGACGGCGCCGAAGATAATCATCCGCGCTGGGGGCGCGAAGGACTCGATGAACACGCTCAGCTCGTTTTCCCGGGCCTGTCCCTCGGGGCCGTAGTGCCGGGTCCCCGAGCGCCCCACTTGGAGTTCGCCGAGCGCGTCGCGCACGACGACGCGGTCGAGGTCGGCCTGGCCGAGGCTGCCGACGACCACCGGGGCGGCGCTGGGAGACGGCCCGGGGCGCACCAGCATGGTGGCGCCCAGCACCTCGGGCGAACCCACGATCACCGTCGCCAGGACGACCGGCTCGGCAGCCCGCAGCGCCTGGCGCAGTTCGTCATAGAGAGGTCCCCCCATCTCCGTGCCTACCAGCGATCCAGCGGCTCGATGAACACGTGGATGGTCCCGCCGCATGTGAGTCCGACCGCGAATGCCTGATCGTCGGAGTAGCCGAAGGTCACCAACCGGGGCTGGCCGTCGCCGTTCAGGATCTCCCGGGCCTCGCTGACGACAGCTCCCTCGACGCACCCGCCGGAGACCGACCCTGCCACCTCACCGTGGTCGCTCACCACCATCGTCGCCCCGGGATCCCGGGGGCCCGAGCCATCCAGCCCGACCACCCGAGCCACGGCCACGCGGTGGCCCGCCGCCGTCCAGCGGTCGATGTCGTCCAGCACGTCCTTCACGCTGCCTCTCCCCTCTCGGTGATCGCCGCGATGACCTCGGCGGGCGCCTCCACTTGTGATCGCAAACGAAAGAATCACAGTACGGCAGGGCGGCTGATACACCCGGAACTGGTGGACCATCGCAACGGCTGCGAGCCGTAGCTGTGCGACCGGGGATCTCTGGCAATAAGACTGTGAGGGGTCTTGCTTGACAGGCGCCCGGCCCGCGGGAATAGTTGACTCAGCTAGTCGGTTTTTCACCGCGGAGAGTGGTCATGACCCGTAGCGCGCTGTTCAGCTTCCCCAACCCGGTTAACGAGGTGTCCGCCCGCGTGGTCGCGGGTGGCGTCGTGCTGATGGCGCTGGCCGCCATTGCCTTCGACCAGCCGTGGCTCACCGCCGTCATCGCCTATGGGTTCGTCGCCAGGGTCGCCACCGGCCCCAAGCTCAGCCCGCTGGGACAGCTGGCGACTCGGGTCGTCACGCCCCGCCTCGGAGTACCCCCCAAGCTGGTGCCGGGGCCGCCGAAGCGCTTTGCTCAGGCGATGGGGGCCGTCATGTCCATCGCCGCGGCGGTGCTGGCCCTGGGCTTCGGCCAGCGCGGGTTCGCCTACATAATCCTCGGACTGTTGATCGTCGCCGCCACTCTTGAATCGGTCTTCGCCATCTGTCTCGGGTGCAAGATCTTCTCCCGCCTGATGCGGGCGGGGATCGTGCCGGAGTCGGTCTGCGAAGAGTGCGCCGATCTCGACAGACGGTACGCCCAAGCCGTCTGAGGGTTATTCGAAGGCGGTCGTGATCCCAAGCGCTCCGCCCGTGAGATGAGCGACGACGAATCGGACGACGCCCGGTATCAGCCGGAAGACCCCTTTTGGCTCGACGCCGACGGTGATCGCCAGGGTGCTGCCACCCGACGCCGGCGATATCACGTAGTCCTCCACCATCACCCTTATGCCGGGTGAGCTGGACTCGACGATGTGCAAGCTGATCTGCCGGGCCGGTTCCCAGACGGTGAAGTGCTCCTGGACCCGGGTTGGCCCCACCCACACGGTGCGGAGCGTGCCGACGCCCGTCGGGGGACCGTCGATCCGGACCCGGCGCATCCGCTTGAACCACTTGGTCCATCCTGGGCTGTCGGCCAGCACCTCGAAGACGCGTTCGGGCGACGCCGGCAAGAAGACCTGGTTGTAAATCCGGATGGGCGCGTTCGCACTCCACCCTGGCGGGCGTTCCTCGAGACGGAACTTCACCCGAAGCGCAATACGAAGTACACCCCGAGCCGGCGGGCACCCATGAACACCATGCCCAAGTATTCGTTGGGACCGACCTGGCGGATTTCGTCTCGGATCCGGCCGGCGATCTTGGAGCTCTTGGAGTAGTCGAGCACGACACAGGGCTTGCCGTCATACCAGCTCTCGCCGGAGTAGACCTCGGCCCGGATGCTCGGGATCGAGAAGGGGGTCATAAGGTTCTTCAGGTCGTGGGTGTCGGGACGGAACTCTTTCCCGTGCCACATGAGTGTCCTGACGAGGGAGGCAACAGGCTTCGCAGCCCGGCGACCTGCGAAGAACACCGCCGTGCCACTCCCCCGGCCAACCGGGATATCGCCGGCCGGGCTGGAGCCGAACAGCTCATCGAGCTTGGCTGGGGACAGCTCGAGCGGCTGAGCGATGGTCGTTGTCATGGTTAGAGGCCCCTTTCATTCCACGATCCAGAAGCTTCTTCGCCCGGCGCCTGTCCGGTGGATCACTGCGCATCGGTGACCGCCAACCGGACCCGCTTGTTGGCGCGGCCCTTGGACTCGGTTTTCAGGACCTGGACCCGACCGACCTCGGCGGTCGTCGCCACATGCGTCCCGCCGTCGGCCTGGCGGTCGAGACCGACGATGTCGATCACCCGGAGCGGGTCGATGTTGGCGGGTATCAGATTGGCTTTGGTCCGGATGAGAGCAGGATCGATGTCGGCCTCCGCCCGCGCCAGGAAATCCACCAGGATCTCGTGGGACCGGATGATCTCCTCATTGACCCGCTGTTCCAGCCGCCGCCCCAACTCCGCCGACATGGCGTCGAGTTCGAAGTCGATGCGACCCACGCCGGGCTCCATATTTCCCCCGGTCACCGCCACCCGATAGTCGGCCCAAACCACGCCGCAGAGAATGTGTAAGGCGGTGTGCGTCCTCATGAGCAGGTGGCGGCGATCCCAGTCGATGGCGCCTTCGACCTCCGAGTCGGGGTTGGGCAACTCCAAGGCGTCGCCTTCCAGCCAGTGCCAGATGCGGCCGGCATCGCGCCCGACCCGAGTCACCTTCGCCTGGCCGCCGTCCCAGGTGAGGATCCCGGTGTCGTGGGGCTGACCACCGCCGCCCGGGTAGAACGCTGTTCGGGCAAGCGCGACCCGTCCCACTTCCCGGTCCACCGCGACGACGGCGGCATCGAAGAGCCGGCGATAGGCGTCGACCGAGAACAACTCGTCCGGCGCCGGCGGTTCCCCCATCGACCCGAGGGTACACACCGAACCGCCGAGCATAACGAGTGTTCCAGGCACCAGACCAGCTACCTCGGCCGCATCGAGCATCGCCACCGCCCGGTGCTGGGGGCGTGCAACCAACAGACCCTGCACCTCAGCCAGCCGAAGGCAGATCTCCAAGGAGGCCTTTCTTCTCCCGGATCGATCCCCGGTATTAGCAACTCTCATAGCTTTGATTGTCACACCAGGGTTTTACAATGTTCTTATGGTCTTGGAGGCGTTGACGGCGGCGCTCGACGAGCTGGCCGGGCTTGAGCCGAGCGCTCTCGCCGACCGCGACACCTTCGCCGAACTCCACCGCTTGTCCGACCGCTTCGAAGCTGTCTTGACTCGCGCAGCCGGAGTGTTCGACTCCTCCGGCGACTGGCAACTCGACAACGCCCGCACCTCCGCCGCCTGGATCTCCAACATCTGCCACCGCCCCCACACCACGACCAAATCCGAAATCGCCCGCGCCCGCGCCCTTCGCCACCTTCCCCACACCGAGGCCGCCTGGCTCGCCGGCGACATCGGAGCCGCACAAGTCAAAGTCCTCGCCCATGCCCGCCGCCCCGCAACCGCCGATCAGCTCGCCGAAGACGAAGCCATGCTCGTCGACCACGCCACCACAATGCACTTCCGCCACTTCACCCGCCTCGTCGCCTACTGGACACAGCATGCCGACCCCGATGGCGAGGACGAAAAAGCCCGTGACCACTACGAGCAACGCAATTTCCATCTCTCCCAGAGCTTCCAAGGCATGTTCTACGCCGACGGCACCCTCGACCCCATCAACGGCACGATCGTCAATGACGAACTCTCCCGCCTCGAAAGAGAACTCTTCGAAGCCGACTGGACCGACGCCCGCCACCGCCTCGGACGCGAACCCACCGTGGTCGACTTGCTCCGCGCCCCCGCCCAGCGTCGCGCCGACGCCTTGGTCGAAATGGCCATTCGCTCCGCCAGCGCCCCCACCGGCGGCCGCCGCCCCGAACCTCTCTTCACCGTCCTGGTCGGCTGGGAGACCTTCAATGGCCGGATCTGCCAGTTGGCCAATGGCAGCGTCGTGGCCCCCGGCGCCCTCGTTCCCTGGCTCAAAGCCGCCTGGATCGAACGCATCGTCTTCGACAGCCCTTCGAGGGTCATCGACGTCGGGGTCACCCGCCGCCTCTTCACCGGCGCCACCCGCCGCGCCATCGAAGTGCGCGACCAAGAATGCTTCCACCCCCTCTGCGACGAGCCGGCTCCCCAATGCCAAGGGGACCACATCGTCCCCTACGCCGCCGGTGGTCCCACTACCCAAGATAACGGCCGCATGGCCTGCGGATTCCACAACCGAAGCGGCAACCAACGCCCCCCACCAGACCCCCCGTAACCAGCCGGCGCCACGTCTCCTACATAGTGCCGACACCAGCAATGCGCGATCGCAGATGACTGGCGCTCGCAGTCCAAGGGACATCGACTCGGGCCAAGGTCAACAATTCTCTCGAGGTTCGTCGGAGGGCACTCAAGAGTGAGTAGGGCATCCGCATTCAACGGCACAGATCCCGCGCCCATCCCAGCCTTTTGCCGTCCGACTCGTGGGTCTGGCTACGTCGCACTGCCCGGCTGGGAAGTCACCACCGTCGTCGTCGAACCAAACAACGGTTTGCTTGCAAGGCTCAAGAGCGTCGTCAAGGACCAGGGATCGCCCGGCACACCCAGCGCCACGCTCTTCTTCCTCGAACTGTCCGTCGCGAACTCGAACCCCCTCCGGCAACGACCAGGCAACCAGTCGGGCTCGGAACTCATCAGCGGTTCCATCGAATCCGTTCGGCTGACCACACCGGAGGTTGCCTTGTAACCAAGATCCCAGGGCTCCCGGCCATCCCCTTCTCGGTCGCACGACCGTGACAAACGTGGCCGGCTGCCGCTGGCCGGGTCGATGCTACATCTCGGGCGTCGCCAACTCGACGGACACCCACCGACGACTGCCGGCCTATCACAACACGTCGCCTTGGAGGCGGCGAGCCACTGGGCCACGGTCCTCAATAAACCACCGTTGACCTACGAAGGCTCTTTCACGGAGTCGGCCCCAGCGGAACGATACGCCTACTGCTCGGATTCCTGCTGGGAATCGAATGGAACCCGAGGCGCCTCGACATCGGTTCGCGTTAGGGGGTCGTTGATTTCTTTCTCGGTACCGGCACGGCGGGACTTTGTGTCGTCGTCGTGTTCGATCCGCGGTGATTCGGCCATATTGGTTTCCTCCAAACTTGACCCTTTCTAGGGTGTTTGTTCCCCTCCTGGGGCGGCAGAAACACCTGGCTGTGGGTTCAGGCGGCGTGAAGCGGACCGCGTCAGGCGCTCATGAGCCAGCGTCGGATGTCACTTCTGGTCCGCTTAGCCCAGGAACTATGGCTCGCACCTCTTCTCGGGCATGGCTGAGCTTGACGCCGTGGCGGGCTCAGCTCGGGCCATTAGCCGCCCGCGACGGCCTGGATCGGCCTGATCTTGAGGACCGGATCGGCCGGGTTGGAGCAAGCCTGGACGGCCTGCGGGACGAAAAGAGCAGCCGTTTGGTTTGGCGGGTAGATCCTCAATCCGCTGACCGGGACGAGCCTGCATATGTCGGGCGGGAAATTGCCGGAGTCGACCTCGAGCAGGATGGCCCGGGCCGTGTGCCCTGGGGCAACGACGACGGTCGCGATGGGGCCGAAGTTGTCGCGTTGGGCGGCCGCCCCCACCGGAGTCCCGTTGGCGCCGGTCACAAAGGACACTCCGGGAAAGCCTCCGAGCGAGCAGGCCACAGCGCTGACGTTGGCGAAGCTCAGGTCATAGCCGACGCTGCCAGCCGCCCCGCTGGGGTTGGTGAGTGTGGCGTTGAGCTGGCTAGTGGCGCACTCCTTCACGACCACCGGGTTCCTCGTCGTCGTCGTCCGGGGCACTGTGGGCGTCGCGGTCCCCGCCGGGGCCGTGGCCGCCGGGGTGGTGCCCGGTGGCAGCGATGACGAAGTCGGCGCGGCATCGGCTGGCGTCGTCGGAGCCACGCTGAGCGAGGTGGGTTCGCCGACCGTTCGCAGGATATGCCCGGGGTGGTTGGCATCGGCGACCACCAGCGGCACGGCGATGGCAACGACCGCCACGACGACGCCGGCGAGCGCCCCCCGGCGGCGCCGACGCATCTGCTCGGCTCGCCGGCGAGTCCGCTCCAACATTGCCGCGGTCGGGGTCGGCGACACGGGATCAGTACTGGTCATTCGAGGTTTCCTTCCACGATGTCGGCGCCGAGCCGCTCACGCAGTGTGTTCAGGGCGCGGTGGAGGTGCGATTTCACCGATCCCGCCGAGATGTGAAGCGTCGCGGCCACTTCGTCGGTCGTCAGCTCTGCGTAGAAACGCAGCGTGACCACCTGACGCTGGCGGTGCGGCAGCCGCCGGATCTGGTCGACCACCAGCTGCTGGGGCTCGTCCAGGTGGTTGGCACCCGGGCGCTGCTCAGCTTGGCGGCGCAGGATCCGGTCCCGGCGGGCCTGGGTGCGGATCGTCCCGACGGCCTCGTTGGTTGCCACCTTCAGCACCCAGGCGTGGCGGTACGGGAGTTGCCGCAACTGGGGCCAGCGGAGGTACGCCCTGGCCAGGGCCTCGCTGGCGGCGTCCTCCGCCGCGGCCAGATCGCCGGTGATGCGCCGGGCGGCCCGGACAGCCTGGGGCAAAACGACGGTGAAGAACTCCACGTACTCCGGGTCCATCCCCTGGTTGGGTCCGAGGCTGGCGTGGCTCACCTCCAGAGGATGCTCCACCCAATCGGGGTCCGTTTCCTCCGCCGCTCCAGGATCGGGCCCGCGCTCGTCTAGGCCGACACTATGGGCCGAATCGGTCACCGTCGTTGGGCGCCGGCGTCGTGGGCCGACCGGAAGCTGCCCTGGTCTGGGTACCCGGTGGGCAGGAAAGGGGCATGCACAGGGCTCGGCGCTTCCATGAGGGCGGGGACTCCTTCACTGACCTCGAATGACAACCGCTGACAACCGCTGCGGAACAACCGCGGCGAACAAGCAGACGTCTAACGCGCCAAGGGCCCCGGAGGTTTACCTCCGGGGCCCTTTTTCCCGCGGATCGCTCTCAGAGCTTCACGGTGCGCCGCCATCCGAGCACCGACACCACCAGGATTGCCGCCACCAGCACCAGGCTGCCGGTACCGG
The DNA here is from genome assembly GCA_963851105.1 of uncultured Actinomycetota bacterium. Classification (GTDB taxonomy): domain Bacteria; phylum Actinomycetota; class Acidimicrobiia; order Acidimicrobiales; family Palsa-688; genus DATARN01. The sequence goes on along the minus strand of CAWKNP010000002.1, from coordinate 319,355 downwards.
TCCCGAGACCCAGCCACGGGTCACGGATCGAGTCGGTGACGTGGGTGAGGGGCAGCACATTGGCGATGGAGCGCATCGTTGACCCCATCTGCGAGGGCGGTGGTCCGCCGCCGCCCAGCAGGAAGGAGGGGAAGAACAGCAGCAGGCCGACACCTTGGGCGGCGCGGGCATTGGGTATCCAGGCGCCGATCAGGAGGCCGAGGCTGGTGAAGGCGATCGCCCCGACGACAATGCCCGAGACGACCCGCAGCGGTGACTGGATCGGGGGGAGGCCGTAGACCGCGCCGGCCACTGCCAGCAGCGCCGCCGAGGCCGCCACGGTGAGCACCACCCCGGCCGCCACCTGGGCCAACGCGAACGACCAACGCGGGAACCCGGCGGCGGCGAAGCGGCGCAGCACGCCGCGCTCTCGATAGCTGGCCACGTGCACCGGCACCATGACCAATCCGATGGCCGCGATGACGACCGACAGATACGACGACACATACCAGTCCGACGGCTTGGTCCCGGCAAATCCGGGGTTGGGGTGGGTCCCGAAGGAACCTGCGATCACCAACGCGGTGACCACGGGAAAGGCGAACACGAAGGCGAGGACGAGCGGCTCGCGCAACACCAGGCGCAGCTCGGTGCGCACCAACTTGGTGACGGCGCTCATCGGGCTGCTCCCGCGAGCAGTGCGACCAGGGCGTCTTCCAGATCCGGCATGGTGATCGACAGATCTTCGGGCACGTCGCCGCGGCGCACCATGTCGGCACACACGTAGGCGATCATGCGGCGGTCGCCGTGCACCTCGACGTTGCCGGCCCGGCGTCGCACCTGCTGCACGCCGGCGATCTCGCCCAGCCGATCGGGCCAGGTCATGTTGGGGGGGCAACCGAACTGCATGGTGGCCCATTGGGCGTGGCGATCGACGAGTTCGTTCGGCCGCCCGGCGTCGACGACCCGTCCGCCGCGCAGGACGACGACCCGGTCGCACAGCGCCTCGGCCTCGTCCATGTAGTGGGTAACCAGCAGCACGGTGGTCCCGGCGTCGCGCAGCGACAAGATGGCGTCCCAGACGTCGCGCCGGGAGGCAGGGTCGAGGCCCTGGGTGAGCTCGTCGAGGATTACCAGCTTTGGCTGGTTGAGCAAGGCAAGGGTGAGAAAAAGGCGTTGTTGCTGGCCACCGCTCAGCGCCGAAAATGCCGTCTTTCCCTGGTCGGCCAGCCCGAATGCGCGGAGCAATCCGGAAGCGGCCGGGGACCCCGGACGCCGGAATAGCTCCACGGCCTCCGACACCCGGAGGCGGTCGGGCAGCGCCGAGGCCTGCAGCTGGCTCCCGACCAGGCTGCGGATGCGGGGCCCGTCCACCGCTGGGTCTAAGCCCACGACGCTGATCGTGCCGCCGTCGGCCCGCCGTAACCCTTGAATACATTCGACCGTCGTGGTCTTGCCGGCGCCATTGGAACCGAGCAGGCCGACAATCTCACCTTCGTAGACGTCGAGGTCGATGTCGTCGACCACCAGGTGTTGCCCATAGCGCTTGGACAACCCCCGTACTTCGATCACTGCGGTACTTCTCATTGCCGAACTCCTCACTGGTCGGGCCGCTCCCGTAACCAATGACGACGCTAAAGATGAGCCGCCCGGCTGGCATCGGTCCGCGGCCCATTTTCCCCCTCCCCCCAGGGGCGGAGATCAGCTGGGCACCACCCCGTGCTGATAGGCAAACACGATCGCCCCCGCTCGGTCGCGTACGGCCAGTTTGGCGAAGATGGCCCCCACGTGCGTCTTCACGGTTGCCTCGCTGACGAACAGGCGGGACGCGATCTCGCCGTTCGCGGCCCCGGTCGCCATGGCCCGGAGGACCTCGAGCTCGCGATCGGTCAGCTGGGTCACCCGGTCGGCCTGCCGCTTCCGGGGCAGCGCCGCGTGCCTCGTAACTTCGAGCACCCGCGCCGTGACCGCCGGATCGAGCCAGGCGCCACCTCCGGCCACGGCGCGGGTGGCGGCGATCAGGTCCTCGGCCGACGCCTCCTTGAGCACGAATCCGGCCGCACCCGCCTCGATGGCCCCCCACAGGACCTCGTCGTCGTCGAAGGTGGTGAGAACGAGGACGGGTGGCCCGTCGAGGTCGCGGATCTGGCGGGTCGCCTCGATGCCGTCCATCCCCCGCATCCGCACGTCCATGAGCACCACGTCGACTTCGGCCGCTCCGACCGCGGCCAGCGCCTGGGCCCCGTCGGCACATTCCGCCGACACCGAGAAGCCTCCGTCTGAGGCGAGGATTCGTTGCAGGCCGGCGCGCACGAGCGGCTGGTCGTCAACCAGGACGACCTTGATCACCGCAGCCCGTCACTGACGTGGCCGTCGACCAGGGCACGAAGCGGCACCGAGGCCCGAACCGTCCATCCGTCGGGTTGCGAACCTGCCTGCAGCGTGCCCCCGACCGCTGCCACCCGCTCCCGCATGCCGATCAGGCCCACCCCATCGCCCGTCGTGGCGGCGGGAGTCCCCCCGCGGTCGGCGACGCAGATCTCGGCCGCGTCGACCCCGATTGCCACCTCGACTCGAATGGCGGCGCCGCCGGCGTGGCGGGCGGCGTTGTTGAGCGACTCCTGCACCACCCGGTAGACCACCAGGCCGGCGATGCCGTCCACCGTGGCCAGGTCTCCCGTGACGTCGAGATCGACGGTGGAGCCGGCGGCACGCAAGCGGTTGACAAGGTCCACCACGTCGGCGGCGGACGGCGTGGGGGCCATGGTGGCGCCGGCCGGGCCGCGGAGGGCGGCCACGTTGTGGCGGATCTCGGCCAGGCTGGCCCGGCCGATCTCCTCGGCTTCTTGCAGGGCCACCGCCGCCCCGGACGGGTCGTTCTGAAGCTGCTTGCGGGCCCCGGTCAGGTACAGCAGGACCACGGTGAGCGAATGGCCCACCAGGTCGTGCAAGTCGGCGGCGATGCGCTGACGTTCGAGTTGCACGGCTTGGCCGGCGAGGCGCTCCCGTGTCGCTTCCAGTTCGTCGACCAGGCGCCGGAATCGACGCATCTGCTCGGACGACAGGCAGCCGAAACCGATGCCCATCATCCAAAACGGCCACCCGAACGTGCGATGGCTGACGGCGGCGATGACGGCGGGGGCGAGCACGCCGGCGCCGCCTATGGCTAGCCGGATCCGACGATCGGGCTCGGTCAACACCACCAGGCCCGTGGCCAGCACCAGCAAGAACATGGTGCCCTCGCTCCAGCCCCACAGATTGACGACGACTGCCGGGGCGCCGGTCCAGATGGCCAATGGCAGGCTGGGCAGTCGTGGCCAGCGAGCCTTGGCCGCGAACCCCGCCGCGGTGGTCACAGTGGCCACGGCCACTGCGACGGGGCCGCCCGCGCCCGACGCCCCAACCATGCCGATCAAACCGACCGCCACCGTCAACGCCGCCGCCACCTGCGCCCACCAGGCGTCATTGCGGTACGACCAGGTCGTGCGGGCCACGAACCGACGCTACCGGCGGCGGGCTCGGTTCGGCATCGGTCACTGGGTGGAGAGGACACCTCCTACCCAGAGCGCCACGAGCGCGGGACAAACCCCAACGGCCGATCGCCGGTTTCAGCCGGGAACGAGAACGGCGTCGTTGGTGTAAGGAAGGGGTGGAGGGCCGGCCACTTGGATGAAGCGATGCTCGTACAGCGAGCCAAGGGTGGTGACGTCGATGCCTACCAGCAACTGGTGCGGTGTCATCAGACCGCCGCGTTTCGAGTCGCCATGGTGATCACCAGCAATGCCGCCGAAGCCCACGATGCCGCCAATGACGCCATGGTCAAGGCCTTCTACGCCCTTGGGCGGTTCCGCAGTGAGTCGCCATTCCGCCCGTGGCTGCTGCGCATCGTCGCCAACGAGGCCCGCAACCGGCGGCGTAGCTCGACCCGCCGGGCCAACCTGGCCGGCCGTGCCGAACTGGCTCGCCGCTCCTCGGGGGATGCGGCCCCATCCCCCGAGGACGCGGTCATCGCCTCGATGGAGCACCAGGCCCTGTTCGACGCCATCAACCGTCTGGAACACAGAGACCGCGAAGTGATCGCATTGCGTTACCTCGCCGAGCTGAACGAAGCCGAGACCGCCGCCGCCTTGGACTGCGCAGTCGGCACAGCCAAGTCCCGCCTCAGCCGGGCCCTCAAGCGGCTGCGCACCTCGATGCTGACCGCCGCGCCCACCGGCAGCCCCGACGCGGAGGTGTCCGATGTCTGATCCTCGGATCGACGAGCTCGAGGCCCAACTCGGCGACCTCGCGGCGAGCCTCTCATGGCCCGACACGCCCGACCTGGCCAGCGAGGCCGTAGCCGCTCTCGCCACCAGCCGGACGCCCGAGCAAAGGCATCGGCCCAAGATCCTCTTGGCGGCGGCGGTCGTGATTGTCGTCCTGTCGGCCGCGGTCGCGGCGTGGCCCACCGGGCGCCGTGCGGTTGCGGACCTGCTCGGCCTCCGGGGCGTCCATATCTCGACTGGGCCGCCGCCGCCGGTACCGGCAACCACGGCTCCGACCCATCTCGACGTAGGCACGCCAATCAGCGTCGCCGACGCCTCCAAGCGCCTCGGCTTCGCCGTCGGGGTCCCCACCCTGGCCGGGTTCGACCACCCCGACGGCGTCTTCTTCAACATTCCGCCCCCCCAGGGCGAGGTCACCTTCATGTACCTGCCCCGCGCTGACCTGCCGGCATCGGCTCAAACCGGCGTCGGCCTCCTGCTGAGTGAGTTCCAAGCGACCATGGAGACCGGGTTCTTCGGCAAGGTCGCGGAGCCCGGTACGACGATCGAGGCACTGAGCATCCACGGTCAGCCCGCCTACTGGTTGGCGGGGCGACCTCACGCCTTCTTCTATCGCCTGGCCGACGGCGAGATCTATGGCGACACGCTGCGCCTGGCGACCAACACCTTGGTATGGCAGGCCGGCGCGGTGACGCTGCGGGTGGAGGGCGACATCACCCGGGCCCAAGCCGTCGCCATCGCCAACTCCCTCCCGTAGGGAACCACCCCTGCACCACAGGTGTAGACACCGCATGCGACATTGGTTGAAGCCCGCGCTCGTCTGCACCGCCCTCCTGACCGCCTGCTCCTCTGCGGCCACCACGCCCAACGCCAAGGCGCCGGCAAAAGCGCCGCCCGCGGCTCCTACCCTGCTCCTGGCCACGAAGACCGGTGTCGAAGGAGTCTCGTCCCTCGATGGCGTCGTCCGCTATCGCGTCACCGGTGGCGTCCCCACCGCCGATGGGTCGCAGGTCATGGCGACCGAGGGCGACCGGCTGGTCGTACGAGACGCCCGCAGCGGGGCCATTACCAAATCGGTGAGCGTCGGGACGGGGATGACCGTTTCCACCATCGACGCCACGGGCCGGTGGGTGGCCCTCACGTCGGTCCCGGCGACGCCGTATCTCCCGGCGGGACGGACCAGGACCCAGATCACCGTCGTCCACCTGCCCGACAGCTCGCTGCAACACTTCGACCTTGCCGGCAACCTGGCCCCCGACGCTTTCGCCACCAATGGCGGCGGCTTGTTCCTCGTGTCCTACCTGCCGCCCGAAAAGCCCGACCGCTACCAGATCACCTGGCTCAACATGGAGACCGGCGAGGTGTCCGGTGTCTTCGGCCGGCAGAAGGAAGCGCTCGAAGACATGCGCGGGGTGGCGGGCATGAAGAAGCTGGCGCCCGACGGCGCCACCCTCTACACCCTCTACCTACGACCGCCCGACGGTGCGACCGGCGACGCCGCCGACACACGAGCCGAGATCCACACCCTCAAGCTCGACCAGTTCTGGGCCCACTGCGTCGACCTCCCGGCCGGCTTCGGAGGCGGCAATCTGAGCGCCGCCGCGTTGGCCATCTCCCCCGACGGCACCCACGTCTACGCCGTCGACCGCGCCCAGCACCAGCTGGTCGAGGTCGACACCAACGCCCTGATGATCACCCGCACTGTCGACGTCCCCCTGGCCAAATCGGCCGAGCCGACGTCAATGGTGGTCAGCGACGACGGACACCTCTATCTGAGCGACGGTCCCAGCATCCTCGTGTTGAACACCGACACCCTGACCGTGGCCGCCCGCTGGACGGCGCCAGGCCCGGTGACCGGCCTCGTGGCGGCCCGAAACGGCCAGAGCCTGCTCGCCAGCAGCCCGCAGCAGGTGGCGACATTCGCACCCAGCGGGAACCGCCAAGCAACCACCGCCGTGCCCTCCGACGCCACCGCCATCAGCCGCATCCTGACCTAGGGTCCGACGGGCATGGCACCGCTGCCGTTGCCGCCCGGCCCGGTCTCCAACGGGGAATACGTTCCCGGGCCGCCCCGAGCCCACGACCTGGCCGTACGCCACGAGATCCGCCAGTCGATCGACGACGCGGCCGCCGCCGTCGGGATGGACCGCCGGCGCTTCCTGCAGACCGCGGGAGCGACGGCGGCCTCGCTGGCGGTTTTCAACCTGGCGGCTTGTTCCAACAGCACACCGCACGCCACCGGCCCCACCGGAACCACCGGAACCACTACGCCCGCGGGCACCTTCAAGGTCCCGCCCGCCACCGACCTCCCGGCGTGTGACCACGCCCTCGCCAGCAACGGTGAGTTCATCGTCGACGTCCACACCCATCACGTGATGCCCGATGGCCCCTGGCGGCACAACGCGCCGGCAACCGTGGGGCTGATCGAGGCCATGCTCCCCGGCGGGTGCCAGGCCTCCGACCGTCTCCAATGTGTCAACCAGGCCAACTACCTGCACGACGTCTTCCTCGCCAGTGACACCTCGGTGGCCATGCTGACCGACGTCCCGAACTCGGGGCCGGACAACGCCCCCCTCCCTTTTCCCGCGGCCGTCAACACCGCCGAGATGGTCGCCCAGCTGGCCCACGGCGGAACCAACCGCCTCCTCGTCAACAACGTCATCGCCCCGAACGTCGGGCCCCTCGGCGCCCATCTCGACGCCATGGCGGCGGCCGTCGAGGGCGGCCACGTGGCGTCGTTCAAGGTGTACACGGCGTGGAACCCCGCCGGCCCCGGCTACTCGCTCGAGGACCCGGCAATCGGGCTGCCGGTCATCCAGCACGCCCACGACCTGGGCGTCAAGGTCTTCGTGGCCCACAAGGGCCTGCCGCTGGTGCAGTTCGACGCCCGCCACAACGGGCCCGAGGACATCGTGGCGGTATCCCGGCAGTTCCCCGACATGCAGTTCGTCGTGTTCCACGCCGCCTGGGACCCGCGCCAGCGCGAGGGCCCGTACAACCCGCAGTCCCGCCTTGGGATCGACCTGTTGCTGGCCGCCCTGGACCGCCACCAGATCCCGCCCAACGACAATGTGTGGGTCGACCTCGGCACCGTGTGGCGCCAGCTCCTGACTGATCCCGACCAGGCGGCCCACGTGCTCGGCAAGCTGCTCCTGCGCGTCGGCGAGGACCGGGTCCTGTGGGGCACCGACGCCATCTGGTACGGCGGCCCGCAGCCGCAGATCATGGCGATGCGCGCCTTTCAGATCAATGCCGAGCACCAGGACCGCTTCGGGTACCCCGCGCTCACCGATGCCCGCAAGGCCAAGATCTTCGGGCTTAACTCGGCCCGCCTCTTCGGCCTCGATCCCCACGCCACCCGCTGCGCCCTGACCACCGATCCCCTGACCAACGCCAAGCCCGAAGCGGCCCATCTACGTGACCAGGGCGTACTGGCGTCGCCGTGGGCGCCCAATGGGCCGACCACGAGGCGCCAGGTCCTCGCCTGGCTCTCCTCGCCCCTCACCCGCTGGAACCCGCTGTAGGGATCGCGTGGTTTACGCGCCGGCAGAGGATCTACAGCCGCACCCGGGGGTCGAGAAGCGAATAAACGGCGTCGACCGCGATATTTGCCACCACGATGAATGCCGACGCCAAAAGGGCGAGGCCGATTATCACCGGGAGGTCCTGGCGGCTGATCGACTGGTAGATCTGCTGGCCGAGGCCGGGGAGGCTGAAAACCGTTTCCGTGAGTACGATGCCGCCGAGGAAGGTGCCGAGGTCGATCCCGAACTGGGTGGCCACGGGCGTGAGGGCGCTGCGCAGGGCATGGCGGTACAGCACCCGCCGCTCGCTCAGGCCCTTCGACCGGGCGGTGCGGATGTAATCCTCGCCGAGCACGTCGAGCAGCGCCCCCCGCGTCAGGCGGGAATAGGTGGCGGCGGTGACGAGAGCGACGGTGAGCCACGGCAGGATCATGTGCTTCAACCAGTCGGCGGGGCTGTGGGTGATCCCCACGTAGCCGCCTCCGGGGAAGAACCGGACCCCCGCGAGATGCAGCCGGTAGAACAACACGAGCAGGAACAGCTCGCCGAGCAGGAACGTCGGCATCGAGTAGAACAACAGCGACAGGCCCGTCACGGTGCGGTCGGCCGCCGAGCGGGGCCGGGTGGCGGCCAGGACGCCGGAGGTGACGCCGATGGTCAGCCAGATGATGGCCCCGCCTACCGCCACCGAGGCGGTGATCGGGAGGTCCTGCTTGATGATCGTCGTGACCGGCTGGCTGTTCACGTACGAGTAGCCCGAGATCGCCGTGGAGCAAGCGCCACAGGTAGCGGCCGTACTGGTCGAGGAGGGGCCGGTCGAGGCCGAGGCGGTGGCGCACCAGCCCGAGGGTCTGGGCGGTGGCCTGGCGGCCCGCGATCGTCTGGGCCGGGTCGTGGGGCGCCACGAAATACAGGATGAAGACCGCCGTCGCCACCACCCACATGACAACAAGGCCGAAGAAGATGCGGCGCAGCAGGAAACGGGCCATGACCGGGCCTCCTAACCCGCCACCAGGCGGTGGTAGCGGGGATCGAAGGCGTCGCGGACGCTGTCGCCCAGGAGATTGAAGGCGAACGTCGTCACCAGAAGGGCCAGTCCCGGGAAGACCAAGTACCACCAGGCCACCTGGTAGAGGCCGCCGTTGACCGCGTCGGCGAGCATCCCGCCCCAGCTGGCGGTCGGCGGGAGCACCCCAAGGCCGAGAAACGACAAGCTGGCCTCGAACACGATCGATATCGGGATCAGCAGCGTCATGTACACGATGACCGGGGCGACGACGTTGGGCAGGATGTCGACGAACATGATGCGGAGATCGCCGCTGCCGAGCGAGCGAGCGGCCTCCACGAACTCCTTCTCCGTGATCGACAGCACCTGGCCCCGGACGATGCGGCCGACCGCGGCGAACGAGAAGAAGGCGATCACGACAATCGACACCCCGAGGCTCGGGCCCACCACCGAGATGAGGGCGATGGCGAACACCAGGTAGGGCAGGGAGAGCACCACGTCGAGGAACCGGGAAAGGAGCCCGTCGACAAGACCCCGGAAGTAGCCCGCGGTCAGCCCGATGATCACGCCGGCGGCCACCGCCAAGGTGCTGGCCGCGACGCCGGCCAGCAGCGACACCCGGGCGCCGTAGAAGATGCGGACCAGGACGTCACGGCCGAGCTCGTCGGTACCCAGCCAGAACCGGGAGCCCGGTCCCACCGGGATGCCCTGGGGGCTGAGGCCGGTGTCGCGGTACTGGGTGTTCGGGGCCGTGGCCGACGATGTGGGCCACGATCGGCGCCACGAACGCCATTGCAATGATCGCCAGGATCACGCCGGCCGAGACTGCGGCCACCCGGTCGTGGCGGAGCCGCTCGAAGGCGAGGCGCCATGGGCTGCGGCCCTCGATGAGCTTGGTCCCGTCCGGGGGGACCGGCTCCAGCGCGACATCCGCGTCGGGCAAAGGGATCAGCGCTTGGCTCAAGGCGACTCCTCCTGGGCGTCCAACGCCGCCGCCCGCACCTCGTCGGGCACCGGCCCCCCGACGCCGGCCATGGTGAGGAGCATCTCACCATCGGCCAGCGGGAAGTGGCAGGCCACCTGATGGTCGGCGGCGTCGCCGGCCACCGTCGCCAGCGCGGGGTCCTCGACCCGGCAGACGGCCTCGGCCTTGGGGCAGCGGGGATGGAACCGGCAGCCGGCGGGCGGGTTGATGGGCGAGGGGACGTCACCGCCGAGGATCACCCGGCGGCGGTCGTCGGCGGTGTCGGGATCGGGCACCGGGACCGCCGAGAGAAGGGCCTTGGTGTAGGGGTGCCGGGGCCGGGCGTACAGGTCGTGGCGGTTCGCGACCTCGACGATCCTGCCCAGGTACATGACCGCCACCCGGTCGCTGACATGGCGGACGACCGCCAGGTCGTGGGCGATGAACAGGTAGGTGAGCCCGAGGCGGTCCTGGAGGTCGGCCAGCAGGTTGATGACCTGGGCCTGGATCGACACGTCGAGCGCCGAGACGGGCTCGTCGCACACGATCAGCTCCGGTTCGAGAGCGATGGCCCGGGCGACGCCGATGCGCTGCCGCTGGCCGCCGGAGAATTCGGCCGGGAAGCGGTTGTAGTGCTCCGGATTGAGCCCCACCAGTGCCATGAGGTCCTGCACCCGCCGGGTGCGCTCGTCGCCGCTCACGATGCCGTGGATGGCGAAGGGATCGCCGATGATCGAGCCGACGCGCCGCCGGGGGTTGAGGGAACCATACGGATCCTGGAAGATCATCTGCATCCGCCGGCGGTAGGGGCGCAGGCGGCGCCGGGACAGCTGCGAGATCTCGTCGCCGCCGAAGGTCACCCGCCCCGAGGTCAGGCTGTACAGGCGGGTGACGCAGCGCGCCAGGGTCGACTTGCCGCACCCGGTCTCGCCGACCAGGCCGAGCGTCTCGCCCCGAGCGACCTCGAGGCTGACCCCGTCTACCGCCCGCACGGCGTCGTGGCCGCCCCCGAACAGGCGCGTCGAGCGAATCGGGAAGTGCTTGACCACATTTTCGAGGCGCACCAGAGCCTCGGTCGATGGCGCGGCGGGAGCGTGTCGGGCGCCGGCGGGAGCGGAGGTCATCGCCCCACCGGGGCCGTGGCGGCCGCCGCGGCCGCCGCGCCGGCGACTTGACGGAGCTCGTCGACCACCGGATCGGTCCCGAGCAGGTCGGGAGGCAACCAGCACGCCGAACGATGGCCACCTATCGCCCCTTTTCCCACCCTTTCCAGCGCCGGCTCATCGCGCCGGCATCGGGGCATGGTAAAGGCACAGCGGGGGTGGAATGGGCACCCGGCGGGCGGGTTGATCAGGCTCGGCGGCTGCCCGGGAATGGGGATCAGCCGTTCGTCGTCGACGCCGAGTTTCGGCAGCGAGCGCAGCAGGCCGAGGGTGTAGGGGTGGTGCGGCTGGTAGTACAGCGCCCGGCGGTCGGCCTGCTCGACGGCTCGGCCGGCGTACATGACCACTACCTCGTCGGCCATGTCGGCGATGACCCCGAGGTCGTGGGTGATCATGATGACCGCGGTGCCGAACTCGTTGCGCAGCCGCTTGAGCAGATCGATGATCTGGGCCTGGACGGTGACATCGAGTGCCGTGGTCGGCTCGTCGGCGATGATCAGCTTGGGATTGAGGGACAGGGCCAGGGCGATCATGGCCCGCTGGCGCATGCCCCCGGAGAACTGGTGGGGATAGTCGTCAACCCGGCGAGCGGGCTGGGGAATTCCCACCAGGCCAAGCAATTCGATCGCCCGCGTCCGCGCCGTCGCCTTATTCACATTCTCGTGGGCCCGGATCATTTCCGCGATCTGCCACCCGACTTTGTAAAACGGATGCAGGCTGGAAAGTGGGTCCTGGAAGATCATGGCGATCTGTGCTCCCCGAACCTGGCGCAGTTTGTCCGGCGCCATCGTCAGGAGGTCTTCACCCTGGAAAAGGGCGCGTCCCGAGACCTTGGCTCCCTGCGTGAGACCCACGATCGTCTGCGTCGACACGCTCTTTCCTGATCCCGATTCCCCCACGATCCCGAGAGTGCAGCCCGCGTCCAGCGAAAACGACAGCCCTCGTACCGCGTTCACCACGCCGTCGGCGGTCGCGAACGACACTCTCAGATCGTCGACCTCGAGCAACCGGCCCGGTGGCCGTGCCGCCACCGCCGCCACCGCCGCTCAGCTCCCGGTGAGGGAGAGGTTGGTGATGTCACAGTTCTGGCTGAAGGCCCAGAACAGGCAGCCCTTGACCCGTGACGAGTGGTAAATGCTCGTCTTCTGGGCGCCGAGGGGCACCACGGCGGCGTCCGCCAGCACCTGCTTGACCGCGTCCTGCCAAGCAGCGGTGGCATCGGCCGTCGACGTGGCGGACAGGGCCCGGTCGATGTCGCTGTTCACCGTGGCGTTGTTGTAGTCGCCCCAGTCGGTCGAGTTGGGCCCGTAGCCGCGCCCGTCGAAGAGGGGTTCGATGACCGCTCGGCCGTTGTTGCCCGGCCAATCGGGTATCCAGCCGGCCTCGGCGATATCCCACTGCCCGGACTTTGCCGCGTCGGGGTTCTGGATGTACTTGGTGTAGAAATTGCCGGCCGGTGTGACCGGGATCAGCTGCACGTTGAAGCCCGCCGCCTGCAACGCCGCCTGATCGGTGGTCGCGATCTGGGGGTGGACGGTGTTGGTGCGGTACACCAGCTTCAAGGTGATCTGGCCCGGGGCGTAGCCCGCCTGCTGGAGCAGGGCCTTGGCCTTGGCCGGATCGCCCTTGCCGCCGGGGGTCGGGTAGGGGTTGAAACCGGCGACGTTGCCGACGTTGCCGCCGGGAATGATCTGGTCGATCGGCTGGGCCACGGCCGCGCCGCCGTAGACCTGGGCATCGGCCACCTTGTCGAAGGCATATTCCAGGGCCTGGCGGACGAGGAGCTTGCTCAGAGCACCGCCGTTGTTGGGACTCTGCTCATTCATTGCCACGAGCGGGTTGATGGTGAAGTAGTTGTTGGCGTCGGGCCCGATGATCAAGTTGGGGTCGTGACTGTTGACCATGCCGGCCAGGAGTGCAGTCGGCACGTTCTGGTCCCACTCGACGTCGGCGGTACCGGCTTGTATCTGCTGGACCGCGGCATTGGAGGTCGCGACCCCCTCGGTGATGTCGATCTCGTTGACATACGCCTTGCGGATATTGTCGGTTGAAGCTTGCCAGGCCGGGTTGCGCACCAGATGGATCGATTTGGTGGCGACGTAATTGGATATCGAATAGGGGCCGTCGGAAATAGTGTGGGTGGCAAGCTCGGGGCTGCCCGGCAGGTAGTTGAGGTATTCGACGGGCGCCGGCGACGAGAACGGCATCGCCAGGATATTGACAAAGTCGGTCGCGGGCTGGGTAAGGGTAAACTGCACCGTCGTGGGATCGACGACCTTGACGCCGCTGATGTCATTGCCGTTGATGTAGGTCTTGATCGATGCGACATCGCCGGGGACCTTGGCGAATCCGTCGCAATAGGCCTTCATCCCGACAATGGTGCTGGTGTAATAACCGGGCGCCCCGACGGGGCTCACTGGATTGCACAGGCGCTTCAGGCCCAGCAGTTCGTCGGCGGCGGTGACTTGGCGCGGCGGCGTCGTATTCCACATCGCGCCATTCTGGATGTGGACGGTGTAAACGGTGCCCCCGCTCGAAATCTCGGGAAGCCCGGTCGCCAGGTCGGCCGCGGGGTTGACCTGGCCGGCGAACGTGGGAGCGATGGGATAGGTGTAGAGCTGGCGGGTGTAGGCGCGCTCGAGCGTATAGGTCACCGAGTAATATCCGGCCGCGGTGTCCATGAAGTCGACATCGCCTTGACCCACCATTCGCAAGGTCCCCCCTTTGGCGCCCGGGGTGGTCGGTGGTGTCGTGTTGCCTCCCGTGCCGACCTTGGATTTGCTGCTGCTGCACGCCACAGCGATCAAAGCCAGGGTCAGGCCGATCAGGACCGAACCTCGTATGCGCTTGTGCACCACGGTGCCTACCTCCCTTGGAATTGCGGACAGCCTGAAGACAACGCCGAGCGCGGGGCTCGGTTCCATCAACGCCTGGGGTTTTGGTCAGCCCTCGCCGGGCTGTTAGACCACCAGGCTCCTCATCGAGGTGTTTCTTACGATGCCCGACACCACGGGCAATTTGCCGCTGCTGGTGATGTCGCCCTCGCCCGCCACCGTGATGAACAGCACCGTGACATCGGGGGTCGCGTCAAAGGTCCTGAAGTCGGGAACGGGCCCGAGGTTGGCCAGGAATACCGGCCGGCTATCGAGGACCCCCCACAACTGGTAGGTCTCGTTCTTGGGGGGCAGGGCGAGATTGCCCCGGCCCAGCACCGACGCGCCGTTGGGGACAAAAACGATCGGCACCGTTCTGCGGCCGTCGGCGGAGCTGAGCACGGTCCGCTGGGCGCCGGGATCGGCCCCCGCGTCCCGATAGACGAAACTGCTCGGGATCGCCTGGGTCGCAGTTTTCGGGGACGTTTTCGGGGACGTTTCGGTCTCTCTGGTCGCGGTCGGGGAAAAGGGGCGGCGGGCGACGACCACGGTGGCGACGACGATGGCCGCCGCTGCGAGTGCCACGATCGCAAGCTTCGACCGCTTCGTAGGCCTCGACACCGTGGGGAACTTCCAGAACCGTCGGAACCTCGGCAGGCAGTCCCGGAGGCGGCGGGGCCGGTTGGTGGCCTGGTGTATCCGGAACAGCAGCTGGGGCGACGCCTTGACCTCAAGGCGGGTCGCACTCCGCAGGTCGCGGAGTCGATCTTCGACCGGGGTCACGGCTGCACCTCCCCGCTGTCCTCGAGACGCGCCTCGAGGTTGGCCAGCCCCCGGCGGAGATGGGTCTTCACCGAGTTGACCGACAGCCCGAGCGTTGCCGCGATGTCCCGATCTGAGAGGTCGTCCCAGTAGCGCAGCACCACACATTCGCGCTGGCGTCCCGACAGGCTCCGCAACGCCGTCACGACCTCGACCTGCTCGCCGGTCAACATGGCGCATTCCTCGGCGGAGGCGGCATCGACGCCGTCGGGGCTTTGATGCCGGGCCCGCACCCGCCGGCGCCGGAAACCTGAGCGGGCCAGGTTGAACGCCGTCGCCCGCAGGTAGCCGCCCATGTTCTGGCTGTGATCGAGGCGGGGCCACGCCCGGTGCAGGCTCACGAACGCTTCCTGGGTCAGGTCCTCGGCCTCGGCCCGGTCGCCGACGAAAACCCACAGCATCTCGACGAGCGCCTCAGCGTGGGTGTGGTAGAGATGGACGAGCGCCTCGTCGAACGTTTCGGTGGCGCGGAGGGTGTCCCAGGGTCCCGCGAAGGTTCCGGGGGTGGGGCACAACTCCACGGTCACCAGTTTCGCATCGGACACCACCGATAGAACGCCTAAGTGGGGCGCAGGGGTGACACGGGCGGCAAAAAAGGCGGCGGCATCCGGGCTGGGCCGCTCCCAGGGGCGGTGCGGCCGGCCGGCGGTGTGGCCGGCGGGGCCGGCCGGTCAGCCGGCGTCGAGGCGCCCGTTGAGGTAGTCGTCGTAGGCCTGCAGGTCGAGGAGCCCATGGCCGGAGTAGCCGAACAGGATGACCCGTTCGGTGCCCTCCTCCTTGGCCTTGAGCGCTTCGTCGATCGCCGCTCGCACTGCGTGGCTGGTCTCGGGCGCCGGGATCATCCCCTGGGTCCGGGCGAACTGAACCGCGCTTTCGAACACCTTGCCCTGCGGGTAGGCGGTTGCCTGGATCCGGCCGGACTTCACCAGGTTGCTGATCAACGGGGCGTCGCCGTGATAGCGCAATCCGCCGGCGTGGATCGAGGGGGGCACAAAGTCATGGCCCAGGGTGTACATCGCCAACAGCGGCGTGAGGCCGACGGTGTCGCCGAAGTCGTAGTCGAAGCGACCCTCCGTCAACGTGGGACACGACGAAGGCTCGACCGCCAGCAATTCCACATCCCGGTCGGGAACGAACGGGAACGCCAGACCGCCGAAGTTCGAGCCGCCGCCACAGCAGCCGATCACGATGTCCGGCTTCTCCTCGCCGGCCATTTGCAGTTGTTCCTTGGCCTCCAGACCGATGACCGTCTGATGCAGGAGGACATGGTTCAGGACCGAGCCCAACGAGTAGTGGGAGTCCTCGCGAGTGGCGGCCTCTCGTACCGCGTCGCTGATGGCGGTGCCGAGCGAACCGGGATGCGACGGGTCGTCCACCGGCGACTGCTCGACGGTCGCGCCCCACGTCTCCATCATCACCCGCCGGTAGGGTTTCTGCTGATACGACGCCCGCACCATGTAGACCTTGCATTCCATATCGAACAGCGAGGTGGCGAATGCCAGGGCACTGCCCCATTGACCGGCGCCCGTTTCCGTGGTGAGCCGGGAGACGCCCTCCGCCTTGTTGTAATAGGCCTGCGCCACGGCGGTATTCGGCTTGTGGGACCCGGCCGGCGACACCGACTCGTCCTTGAAGTAGATGCGCGCCGGCGTGTCCAGCGCCTGCTCCAGCCGGCGCGCCCGCACGAGCGGGGTCGGCCGCCACAGCTTCAGGATGTCGAGCACCTCGCCCGGTACGTCGATCCACGGCTCCGCCGACATCTCCTGGCCGATCAGCGCCATTGGGAACAGCGGGGCCAGGTCATCCGGCCCGACGGGCTGGCGGGTCCCCGGATGCAGCGGCGGCGCCAGGGGCTCGTCCAGGTGGGGCGCGACGTTGAACCAGGCGGTAGGGATGCGATCACTCGGGAGGGTCCAGCGCATGGCAGCGCTCCTCTCTGCGTCGGAGGACTGGGGAAAAGGGAGGCGTGGATCCTACTTGTTCCTCCTTCACGAAAGCGGATCGCTCCGACACTGCGGAGGCCGGGCTTCGTAGGCCGCTCGCGTGGGGCGATGCGCTCGCCATTCTTGGCAGAAATTCCTTGCTCCGCTTGCGTCTGTCGAGCGCCGATACTGCCCCCATGGAGATACGCCGACGGACATGGACGGGCGTCGTGGTCGTGGGTCTGGTGGCGGTTGGGTGTAGCTCCACAAGCCCGGCCACCACGAGGACACCTCGGCCGGCGGGGATAGCGACGACCATTGGCCTGTCGACGGCGTCTTCGACGCTGGCCGCCACCGCCGCGACCACCACCGCCGCGGGTGCACCCGCCACTACCAAGGCACCCACCACCTCATCGGTGACGGTGCGCGCCACCACCACGACATCGGCGACGGTGGGCGCGACGACCACCACCATCGCGGCGGGTGGGGTGGGCGCCACCATCGCCGGCTGCCCACTCTTTCCCGCCGACAACCCGTGGCGTCAGGATGTCTCCCGGCTTCCGCTGGATCCCCACTCCGCGGCGTGGGTGGCCAGTGCCGGGGCCGCGACCAACCTCCACCCGGACTTCGGGTCGAACCCCAGCTACGGGATCCCGTACGTGGTCGTCCCCGCCAACCAACCCAAGGTCCCGATCACATTTACCGCCTATGGCGACCAGAGCGATCCCGGGCCGTACCCGATACCCCGCAATGCGCCGGTCGAGTCGGGCGGCGACCGCCACGTGCTGGTCGCCTCGGGCGACTGTCACCTGTACGAGCTCTACAACGCCGCGCCCAACAATCGCGGCGGGTGGAACGCCGACGCCGGGGCAATATTCAACCTCCGGTCCGACAGCCTGCGCCCCGACACGTGGACCTCGGCCGACGCCGCCGGTCTACCGATCCTGGCGGGACTGGTCCGGATGGACGAGGTCAAGGCGGGCCACATCGATCATGCCTTGCGGTTCACGATCTCCAAGACACAGAGGGGCTTCATTCACCCCGCCACCCACCAGGCCGGATCGACCTCGGATCCCAACGTCGCACCGATGGGCGCCCGGTTCCGGTTGAAGGCGTCGTTCGATACCTCGCACTTCGGAGGCGCTTCGCTCGTCATTCTCCAAGCCCTGAAACGCTACGGCATGATCGTGGCCGACAACGGTTCCAACTGGTACATCTCCGGTGCCACCGACACCCATTGGAACGACACCGATCTCAACCAACTCAAGTCGGTCCCCGGTTCCGCGTTCGAGGTCGTGGCAACGGGATCTGTCCAGCACTGACGCCAAGGGCGGCTCCGCGCAGGAAGCGGAGGGGCCACCTTGGGTTGGTGTTCAGCGCAGGGCGCGGAGGCGGTCGCGGGTGTCGAAGGCGTCGGGGTCGATGGCGTCGACCTTGGCGAACAGCTCCCGGGCCCGGGAAACATCGCCCGCCCGCTCGTACAGGTCGGCGAGGGCATACCACTCCCGTAGATGGTGCAGGCGTGGCTTCTTGACCGCCGCGTCGCGGGTGAGGAGGCGTATGGCGCCGGAGATGTCGCCCCGGTCGGCGAGCGATCCTGCCATCACGATGCGCCCTTCCGCGACGACCTCACCACTCGGCGAAGCCTCTCTCAGGTCCTCCCACAACTGATCCACGACGCTGTGAAGATGAAGGGCCCGGTTGCAGTCCATCATGGCGGGGAGCTGGTCATAGCTACCGCTCATGGTGCGGTACTCCTCCAGCTCCTTGAGTGCCGGGCGCCAGCGTCCCAACCGGTACAGGGTCAGGCCGAGCAGCTCGCGGACTGCACCGGCGGTGGGAACCGCACGCGCCAGCGGACGGAGGATCCGCAGCGAATCCTGGAACCGGTCCCGGTCATAGGCGTGGACCGCCTCGGCCAGACGTTCGGCCAGCTTGGCACCAGCCCTTGCTCCGGCCGCGCCGGTGATCTCCGCGGCTACCGGGGCGGGGACGGTGTGCCTCGGCCGGCCGCCGCTCGACGCGGTCCTGATTGGCGCCGGCGCTTCCGGTTCCTCGTCGTGGACCCAGACCTCTTCGTCTTCGGCCCCTTCCGGGTCGGTGCGGGCTCGCACCACTGCCTGCCGCCAGGCATTGGACGCAGAGACGTCGTTCGACTCTCCGAGCACCTGGGCACCATGGCGGGCGACACTGCCCCACTTTTTGGCCTCCTGGGGCACCGGGGTCGGCGCCGAACGGATGTCCCGCGGGACGCGGTCACCGGGCTTGCCACGCCGACCCGGAGGAAACTCCCGGCTGGCACCTGATCGCTCGCCCCGATCGGCACGATCCCGCCAGTTGTCCGACGGTCGGCCCGAGGAATTGTCGTCCCGACGAGCACGGTCGCCCGGAACGGAGGAGCCCCCCACCCGAGACCGACCTGTGTTGCCCGAATTTCCCGTTCTCGCTGGCGGTGCGCTGCGCCCAGTGTCCGACCGCCGGGCGTAGGGGGAAGATCCAGCATCTCCCGACCGATCAGGCGGACGACCGCGCTCATTTTCTGGCCGGCCGGCGTAAGCGGAGCCCGACGGCGAGTTCGTGCGCCCGGTGGCACCCGACCGCCCGGCGTATCCCGACCTGTCCGGCGCACCCCGATTCGTATCGCCCGAACGCCCGGCGTAACCCGACCGCGCCGGCGGCGCACCCCGATTCGCATCGCCCGACCGCCCGGCGTACCCCGACCTCGCCGGCGCCCCACCCCGATTCGAATCGCCCGACCGCCCGGCATACCCCGACCTCGCCGGCGGCCCACCACGATTCGCGTCGCCCGACCGCCCCGCATACCCTGACCTCGCCGGCGGCCCACCCCGATTCGCGTCGCCCGAACGCCCGGCGTAACCCGACCTCGACGGCGGAGCACCCCGGCCAGCATCGGGCGAACGCCCGCCATACCCCGACCGAGCCGGCGGCGCACCCCGGGCTTGATCACCAGAACGACCGGCATGGCCCGACCGTGCGGGCGGCGCACCCCGGCCAACGTCGGCCGAATGTCCCCCATACCCCGACCGGACGGGCGGCGAACCCCGGCCCGCCCCCTGAGACCCACCGGCGTCGCCTGAGCTCGCCCGACGTCCGGCATCGGTGGAACGACCCGCGTAGCCCGATCCAGCCCTTGGGTTTCCCCAGACCGCACCTCCGCTTCTCCCCGGCGGCCCATCACGGCGGGAATCCGAACTCCGTGAGGCTGCACCCGAACGCCCTACGGAGTCCGGTCGTGCCGCCGGCGTCGCCCGACCGCTGTCGTCCGTACGACGAGGACCTCCTGTCCTGCCACCCTCTCGGACGAACCGCGGCGCCGCGGACCCGCCGAGCCCTCCCTGTCGACCAGACACTCCAGATCTGTCAATCGATGATGACCGCTGTGGCGCGCCACCCCTCGGGGCGTCCCCGATTCCCGATCCCCCACCTGATCGACCGCTTCCGGCGCCTCGCCGCGCCGCACTGGCACGCCGGCCCGATGCGCCACCCGACGCCGTTCGCGGTGCCGGTTTCGGCGGCCGCCGGTCGTCGTCAGAAGAAGAGGCCACCCGCCGATGGTACCGCCAGGCGCGGCAACGCCCCGCACCATTGGCGCGGGGCGTTGCTCTCGAAATATTCCGGCGACGACCTACTCTCCCAGGGGGCTACCCCCCAAGTACCATCGGCGCAGGCGGGCTTAACTTCCGTGTTCGGGATGGGAACGGGTGTGACTCCGCCGCTATGGTCACCGGAAAACATGCTCTAAAACAGGGTCGTCCCCTGTGAGCGTTCCATAGCGAGCACGGGCAGGTTTGTCCCAAGCCCTCGGCCGATTAGTACCGGTCGGCTGAACGCATTGCTGCGCTTACACCTCCGGCCTATCAACGTGGTCGTCTACCACGGGCCTTACCAGGTTAACCCTGTGAGAGACCTCATCTTGGAACGAGCTTCGCACTTAGATGCCTTCAGCGCTTATCCCTTCCGCAGGTCGCCAACCAGCCATGCCCTTGGCAGGACAACTGGCACACGAGAGCTGCGTCCGTCCCGGTCCTCTCGTACTAGGGACAGCCTTCCTTAAGTCTCTTACGGCTGCATCGGATAGGGACCGAACTGTCTCACGACGTTCTAAACCCAGCTCGCGTACCGCTTTAATGGGCGAACAGCCCAACCCTTGGGACCGGCTTCAGCCCCAGGATGCGACGAGCCGACATCGAGGTGCCAAACCTTGCCGTCGATATGGACTCTTGGGCAAGATGAGCCTGTTATCCCCGGGGTACCTTTTATCCGTTGAGCGACGGCGCTTCCACACGCAACCGCCGGATCACTATGCCCTGCTTTCGCACCTGCTTGACCTGTAGGTCTCGCAGTCAAGCTCCCTTGTGCCATTGCACTCAACGGCTGATTGCCAACCAGCCTGAGGGAACCTTTGGGCGCCTCCGTTACACTTTAGGAGGCGACCGCCCCAGTCAAACTACCCACCTGACGCTGTTCCCCATCCGGATTACGGACGTGGGTTAGAGTCCCGGCACATGCAGGGTGGTATTTCAAGGTTGACTCCACCACGGCTAGCGCCGCAGCTTCCCAGTCTCCCACCTATCCTACACAACAGGTACCAAAACTCAACATCAAGCTATAGTAAAGGTCCACGGGGTCTTTCCGTCCTGATGCAGCTAACGAGCATCTTTACTCGTACTTCAATTTCGCCGAGTCTGTGGTTGAGACAGTAGGAAAGTCGTTACGCCATTCGTGCAGGTCGGAACTTACCCGACAAGGAATTTCGCTACCTTAGGACCGTTATAGTTACGGCCGCCGTTTACCGGGGCTTAGGTTCAGAGCTTCGCCCTTGCGGACTAACCCTTCCCCGTAACCTTCCGGCACCGGGCAGGCGTCACAGCGTATACATCGTCTTAGGACTTCGCACGCTGCTGTGTTTTTAGTAAACAGTCGCTTTCCCCTGGTCTCTGCGACCCCTTCAGGCTCCGGACGCAAAGTCCTTCACCCTAATGAGGTCCTCCTTCTCCCGAAGTTACGGAGGTATTTTGCCGAGTTCCTTAACCACAGTTATCTCGATCGCCTTGGTATTCTCTACCCGCCCACCTGAGTTGGTTTGGGGTACGGGCACCGTGCCAGCTAACTAGACGCTTTTCTAGGCAGCATGGGATTAATGACTTCGCCTATAACGGCTCGGGATCACGTCTCAGACTTCATGGGGCCCGGATTTGCCTGGTCCCCGTCCTACTCGCTTCCCCCAGGACAACCAACGCCTGGGATCATCTACCCTCCTGCGTCCCGCCTTCGCTCACCTAGACAGAGTCGGTCGGTTCGTCCTTGCGGACAGCCCCTTAGTACCTCTGCTTCGGTATTGGCGCGGGCACGGTGGTACCGGAATATCAACCGGTTGTGCATCGACTACGCCTCTCGGCCTCGCCTTAGCTCCCGACTTACCCTGGGAGGATTAGCCTTCCCCAGGAACCCTTGGGCTTACGGCGGAGGGGTTTCTCACCCCTCTCTCGCTACTCATGCCAACATTCTCACTCGATCACGCTCCATAACGGTTCACACCGCCACTTCACTGCATGATCGACGCTCCCCTACCACTCCACACTTAAAAGTGTGGAATCCGCGGCTTCGGCTCGAAGCTTGAGCCCCGTTACATTGTCCGCGCAGGATCACTCGACCAGTGAGCTATTACGCACTCTTTCAAGGATGGCTGCTTCTAAGCCAACCTCCTGGCTGTCTATGCAATCCCACATCGTTTTCCACTTAGCTTCGAATTTGGGGCCTTAGCCGGCGGTCTGGGCTGTTTCCCTTTCGACCAACGAAGCTCATCCCTCGTGGTCTCACTGCCGGGCTCTAGAGCATCGGCATTCGGAGTTTGATTGGGGTCGGTAAGCTTGTAGGCCCCCTTACCCATTCAGTGCTCTACCTCCGATGCTGAACACCCGACGCTGCACCTAAATGCATTTCGGGGAGAACCAGCTATCACCGAGTTTGCTTGGCCTTTCACCCCTATCCACAGGTCATCCCCCCTGTTTTCAACCAGGGTGGGTTCGGCCCTTCACGGGGTCTTACCCCCGCTTCAGCCTGCCCATGGATAGATCACTCGGCTTCGGGTCTACCGCACGCGACTGAACGCCCTGTTCAGACTCGCTTTCGCTCCGGCTCCCCCTCACGGGTTAACCTTGCCACGCACGGTAACTCGTTGGCTCATTCTTCAAAAGGCACGCCATCGCGGCCAGGATCAAGTCCTGACGACGCTTTGACTGTTTGTAAACCAACGGTTTCAGGTACTATTTCACTCCCCTCCCGGGGTGCTTTTCACCTTTCCCTCACGGTACTAGTTCACTATCGGTCGCCTGAAAGTACTTAGCCTTACGAAGTGGTCTTCGCAGATTCACCCCGACTTTCACGGTTCCGGGGCTACTCGGGTGCCTGTCTGGAGCTTGCTTACCTTTCGCATACGGGACTCTTACCCTCTGCGGTGCGACGTTCCAAAACGCTTTTGCTAGGCAGCAAGTTTGTAACTCCATGAAGAGTCTGATGCCTCTTCTGTCAGGTCCCACGACCCCGATCCGGCAACGCCATCAGGCTTGACACCGGCTCGGTTTAGGCTCTTCCCTTTTCGCTCGCCGCTACTGGGGGAGTCGCTGTTGCTTTCCTTTCCTCAGGGTACTGAGATGTTTCAGTTCCCCTGGTTCCCTCTACCGGCCCTATATATTCAGGCCGGAGTACCGCCATCAAGTGGCGGTGGGTTTCCCCATTCGGATATCTACGGATCGAAGCTTGGTCGGCAGCTCCCCGTAGCTTTTCGCAGCCACCCACGTCCTTCATCGGCTTCAGGCGCCAAGGCATCCACCGTTGGCTCTTTGTAGCTTGGAAAACAAAGATGCTCGTGCTCGCTATGGAATTCTCAAGGGGCGACGACCGAGCGGCGATGAGCCGCAGTGATGGGTCGCAGACGACAAGTGGCCAGCCGCAGGGGCTGGCATTGCCGTGCATATTTCCCAACTAGGAGCAGCGCTCCTAGAAAACGGAACAGAGATTCGCCCGGCTTACTGGCCTTCCGGCGAAGGAGGTCGAAACCTTCAACAACACCGATTGCCTGGCATGCCGAGTAGTTAGTGCATCAACTGGGAGTCGTCGGAATCAACGCCGTCGAAAGACGACACTGTTCCGAGCAGGAACTCCTTAGAAAGGAGGTGATCCAGCCGCACCTTCCGGTACGGCTACCTTGTTACGACTTCACCCCAATCACCGATCCCACCTTCGACAGCTCCCTCCTTGCGGTTGGGCCACTGGCTTCGGGTGTTACCGACTTTCGTGGTGTGACGGGCGGTGTGTACAAGGCCCGGGAACGTATTCACCCCGGCGTTGCTGATCCGGGATTACTAGCGACTCCGACTTCATGGAGTCGAGTTGCAGACTCCAATCCGAACTGAGACCGGCTTTTTGGGATTCGCTCATCCTCGCGGAATAGCAGCCCTCTGTACCGGCCATTGTAGCATGTTTGCAGCCCTGGACGTAAGGGGCATGATGACTTGACGTCATCCCCACCTTCCTCCGAGTTGACCCCGGCAGTCTCCTACGAGTCCCCGGCATTACCCGCTGGCAACATAGGACAAGGGTTGCGCTCGTTGCGGGACTTAACCCAACATCTCACGACACGAGCTGACGACAGCCATGCACCACCTATCGCGGGCCCTTTCGGACACTACATCTCTGCAGCTTTTCCCGCGTAGTTCAACCCAGGTAAGGTTCTTCGCGTTGCCTCGAATTAAGCAACATGCTCCGCCGCTTGTGCGGGCCCCCGTCAATTCCTTTGAGTTTTAGCCTTGCGGCCGTACTCCCCAGGCGGGGCACTTAATGCGTTAGCTACGGCACGGAACCCGTTGATAAGGTCCCACACCTAGTGCCCAACGTTTACGGCGTGGACTACCAGGGTATCTAATCCTGTTCGCTCCCCACGCTTTCGCTCCTCAGCGTCAGTTCCGGCCCAGCCCACCGCCTTCGCCACCGGTGTTCCTCCTGATATCTGCGCATTTCACCGCTACACCAGGAATTCCGTGGACCCCTACCGGACTCTAGTCATGGCAGTATCGAGTGGCATCTCCAGGTTGAGCCTGGAGGTTTCACACCCGACTTACCAAACCGCCTACGAGCTCTTTACGCCCAATGATTCCGGACAACGCTCGCCCCCTACGTATTACCGCGGCTGCTGGCACGTAGTTGGCCGGGGCTTCTTCTGCAGGTACCGTCACAATCGTCCCTGCTGAAAGAGGTTTACAACCCGAAGGCCTCCATCCCTCACGCGGCGTTGCTGCGTCAGGCTTTCGCCCATTGCGCAAGATTCCCTACTGCTGCCTCCCGTAGGAGTCTGGGCCGTGTCTCAGTCCCAGTGTGGCTGATCGTCCTCTCAGACCAGCTACCCGTCGAAGCCTTGGTAGGCCATTACCCCACCAACAAGCTGATAGGCCGCGAGCCCCTCCCGAAGCGGAATCCATTTCCTCATCGAACCATGTGATTCAATGGGGGTATCCGGTATTAGCAGCGGTTTCCCACTGTTATCCCGGTCTTCGGGGCAGGTTGCTCACGTGTTACTCACCCGTTCGCCACTAGGCAGTCACCAGTATTGCTACTGGATTAACCTCGTTCGACTTGCATGTATTAAGCACGCCGCCAGCGTTCGTCCTGAGCCAGGATCAAACTCTCCATCGAGATCTTAGGACCCGAAGGTCCTGCGATCATTTGAGAGTCGCTCTCAGAGACTCCTGAGAATCTGAGAGCAACTGGCACCAAAACGGTTTGATGTTGTCCGTATTTAGTGCTTGACGAGATGCATGGTCGTCACCGACCATGCCCGCACTAACTTTTGGCTTGTCTCTGTTCCGTTTTCAAGGAGCGTTGCGACGGTGACACGCGTCTCACACGAGATGTTGGTGGCGACCGCCTTGGCCGGAGCTTCAGAAGGGAGAACCCCTCTACTGGCCCGACTACTCACGTGCCATTGGATGGCTCGATGAGCGGCTTCTTAGACTACCGTCGAGGAACCGCAGTGTCAACCGCAGTGCCAGCGACGTCACCCCCTTGGGGGCGAAGGGCCACTGTACCGGACCAGGACCGATGGCGGGCCACGGGACCGGGAAAAATTCGTCAGGTGGGTGGGCGGGCCCCGAGGGCCCCGGCCACGGGCCGCCCGAGGCCAAAGTGCTGCAAAACAACGTAATACCGTCGTTTCGCAGCAGTTTCGCCCTGATGACCCCTAGACGTCCGTCGGCTGCAGCCGGCGCCGGCGGGCCACTCCCCTGACGACGCCCTAGACGGCCGGCGGCTACGCCGGACCCGGCGGACCCGCGCCCCCGGGGCCCGAGACGTGGCGGTCACCGGGGACGAAGAATCGCCACGGCGAGTCGGCGCCCTTCGTCACGCCGATCCGCACCGACACCCCCGGAACCACCGGCGGCGCCACCCCGTCGTCGACGACCCGCACGCCAAGATTGCCGGCGACCAGGTCCGCCCCGTTGTGGGCCACCGTGATCCCGAGGGCCTGGCACAGCCGCCCCGGTCCCCGGCACAGATCCCGGTCGACCACCGGATGGAGCTGTCCGGTCGAGCGCCGCGACCGCATGTCCGACAGGCCCGCCACCGGCGCCAGCGCCCGGATCAGGACCGCCTCCCCCACCCCCGGCGGCCCGCATACCGCGTTGGCGCACCAGTGGATGCCATACGACCGGTACACGTACAGGCGCCCTGGCGGCCCGAACATCACCCCGTTGCGCAACGTGGGGCCTCGGTAGGCGTGGCTGGCTGGGTCCCCGGACCCCAGATACGCCTCCACTTCCACGATGCGGCCAGAAGAAGTCCCCGCCACCAGGAGCTTGTTGAGCAGCTCCGGGGCCGCCTCCAGGGGGCTGCGGTCAAAGAAGGAGCGCTTCACCCATCCGCGAGCCGGGCGAGGTCCACCGAGAGTTGGTGGGTGAACCGCTTCAGCTGGTCGGCGACCGGGCCCGGGCCGCCGCCCCCGGGAGTGGTCCGCCGGGTCACCGCCACTCCGGGCTCGAGCAAGACCAGAGCCTCGGTGCCCAGTTCGGGATGCGCCTCGACCAGCTCGGCCAGAGGGACACGGCGGTCGAGCGATTCCCGTACCAGCCCGGCGACGACTTCATGAGCCGAGCGGAACGGCATGCCCCGGGCCACCAGCCACTCCGCCAGGTCGACGGCGGCGGCAGCCGGGGTGTCGGCCGCTGCCTGCATCCGCCCCACATCGAACGTGGCCGTCGCCAGCAGCCCGCCCAGGGCGGCGAGGCCACGGTTGATCTGGTCCACGCTGTCGAACAACGGCTCCTTGTCCTCCTGCAAGTCACGGTTGTAGGCGAGTGGGAGGCCCTTGAGCGTGGCCAGAAAGCCGGTGAGGTGGCCGATGAGGCGGCCTGACTTGCCGCGGACCAGTTCCGCGATGTCGGGGTTCTTCTTCTGCGGCAGCATCGAGCTACCGGTGGCGTAGGCGTCGTCGAGGCGCAGGAAACCGAACTCCTCGCTCGACCACAGCACGACCTCCTCGCCGATGCGCGACAGGTGCACCCCCAACAAGGCGAGGTCGAACAGGGTCTCGGCCACGAAGTCACGGTCGGCAACCGCGTCCAGAGAGTTCTCGAAGCGGTCCCGAAAGCCGAGGTCGTCGGCCACCCCATCGGGATCGAGCGGCAGCGACGAGCCGGCCAGGGCGCCCGCCCCGAGGGGCGACACGTCGAGGCGCCGCCGGGTGTCGAGCAACCGGTCGACGTCGCGCGCCAGCGCCCACCCGTGCGCCATCAGGTGATGGGCCAACAGAACTGGCTGGGCCCGCTGGAGGTGGGTGTACCCCGGCAGGTAGACATCCTCGGCCTCCTCCGCCCGCTCGAGCAGGATCTGCTGCAGCCGCACGACCCGCCGCGCCGTCAACGCGATCTCGCGCTTGGTGAACAGGCGGGTGGCGGTGGCGATCTGGTCGTTGCGGCTGCGCCCGGTGTGCAGGCGGGCGCCCACGGAGCCGGCCAGCTCGGTCACCCGGCGCTCGATGGCGGTGTGGATGTCCTCGTCGCCGGTGTGGAACGAGAAGCTCCCCGCCCGCAGTTCTTCGGTCACCCGGTCGAGGGCTGCCATGAGCATCTGGGCTTCGTCGGAGGTGACCAGGCCGCCGCGTTCGAGGCCCCGAATGTGCGCCCGGGTGCCGGCCAGGTCGTCCATCGCCAATCGCCGGTCGAAGGACAGACTGGTTGTAAACGCAAGCAGTTCGTCAGCCGGTGTGGCGCTGCCAAAGCGCCCTTGCCACAGCGTCACCCGGTCCCCCCGCGTGTGTGATCCGCCCGGGACTGGCGGGCCGCCCATGTTTGCACACCGAGGCCCCACAACCGGACAAACCCCTCGGCGTCGGAATGCCGGAACCGGTCGGCGGCCTCGTAGGTGGCCAAGCCGTAGTCGTACAGCGACAGGTCGCTGCGCCGGCCCGACACGATGCAGCGGCCAGGGATCTCGCAGCGCAGCCGCACCTCACCGGTCACCCAGCGCTGGCTCTCGGTCACGAAGGCGTCGAGGGCGTCCTTCAGCGGCGAGTACCACAGCCCGTCGTACACCAACTCGGCGTAGCGGGGCTCGAGCCGGGCCTTCTCGTGGGCCAGGTCCCGCTCCAGCGTCAGGTCCTCGAGGTCGGAATGGGCCATGAGCAGCGCCAACGCCCCCGGGCATTCGTAGATCTCCCGGCTCTTGATGCCGACCCGGCGGTTTTCGACCATGTCGATGCGGCCCCAGCCGTAGGAGCCGACGACCTTGGTGACCTCGCCGATGAGCTCGTCGAGGGCCATCTCGACACCGTCGATGGCAATAGGGAGGCCCTGGTGGAACTTGATGATGAGGTCGCGGGGACCGGTGGCGGTCGGCGTTGTCAGCTCGTAGACCTCCTCGGGCGGGTGCTCCCAAGGGTCCTCGAGGATCCCGCATTCGATGGTGCGGCCCCAGAGGTTCTGGTCGATGGAATACGGGCTGGCCTTGGTGACGGTGATCGGGATCCCCCACTTGGCGGCGTACTCGATCGACTTCTCCCTGGTCAGGTCCCACATCCGAGCTGGCGCGATGGTCTCGAGGTCGGGGGCCAGGGCCATGGTCGAGACCTCGAAGCGGACCTGGTCGTTGCCCTTGCCCGTGCAACCGTGTGCGATGGCTCCGGCGCCGTGCTCGCGGGCGGCGGCCACCAGGTGCTTGGCGATGATCGGCCGCGACAAGGACGAGATGAGGGGGTATTTGCCCTCGTACTTGGCATTGGCCCGCAAGGCAGGCGCCACGAACTGGTAGGCGAACTCCTCCCGGCAGTCCACCACCAACGCCTCGACAGCCCCCGCCACTCGGGCCCGGTCACAGATGGACTCGAAATCCCCACCCTGGCCGACATCGGCGGCCAAAGTGATGACCTCGACACCGAGCTCCTCGGTCATCCACCGCACGGCCACCGAGGTGTCCAAACCACCGCTGTAGGCCAGCACAACCCGCTTTGTCACGTGTTTCTCTCCTCGATAGACATGTCTAGAGCCCGGCAAGATCAGCAAGCTGCCGGGCGACGGCCACGCCGCCGACGTGCTCGGCGGCGATAACGACGATGGTGTCGTCGCCGGCGACGGTGCCGATGATGTCACTCAGTGCCGACCGGTCGATCGCCGAGGCGACCACATGGGCCGACCCCGGCGGGGTCCGGACCACCACCAGATTGCCGGAATGGGACACCTCAACCACCCATTCACCGAAGACGCGGCGCAGGTGGCCCTCCGGCTCGACCCGGTGCTCGAACTCCGGCACCGCGTAGACCGACTCGCCGCCTCCGATGCGCACCTTGACGGCGCCCAGTTCGTCGAGGTCCCGCGACACCGTCGCCTGGGTGGCGACCACCCCCTCGGCGGC
Organism: uncultured Actinomycetota bacterium; assembly: GCA_963851105.1. Classification (GTDB taxonomy): domain Bacteria; phylum Actinomycetota; class Acidimicrobiia; order Acidimicrobiales; family Palsa-688; genus DATARN01. The sequence continues at coordinate 289,919 of CAWKNP010000002.1, read as the reverse complement.
CAGTAGATCCACCAGCTGGGTCTGGCTGGTGACGGCATGGCCCTCCAACAGCAATGCGATGCGGTGTTGGCGCTGCGTCTTGGCCAACTTCACAGCTGGTGCTCGAACTGCAGGAGCAGGAGGCCGCGGAAGGCGTGCATCCGGTTGGCGGCCTCCGCCCAGATGACGCTTTGCGGGCCGTCGATGACCTCGGCCGCCACTTCCTCACCACGGTGGGCAGGCAAGCAGTGGAGAAAGATGGCCCCCGGCGCGGCGAGCGCCATGGTGGGCCCGTCCACGCGGAATCCACCAAACGCGGCGCGCCGGCCGGCGCCCTCCTCCTCTTGGCCCATGGAGATCCAGGTATCGGTGACCACGGCATCAGCCCCCGTTACTGCCGCTGCCACGTCGTTGGTCACGACAACCGCGCTGCCCCGGCCTTGGGCGACCGCGACGGCGGCCGGGTCCGGCTCGAATCCCGGTGGGCAGGCCACCGCGACGTCAATCCCCGTCAATGAGGCAGCGAGGATAAGGCTGCGGCAGACGTTATTGCCGTCGCCGATCCAGGCCAGCTTGAGCCCGGCCAGATAGCCGAAGTGTTGCTGCATGGTGAGCAGGTCGGCAAGGCCCTGGCAAGGATGCGCCAGGTCCGAGAGAAGGTTGATGACAGGAACCGGTGAGACCGCAGCCATGCGCTCGAGCACGCTGTGGTCGAAGACCCGGGCGCCGATGGCGGCGTGATACTGCCCGAGCGTGCGCGTGATGTCCTCGACCGATTCGCGCTCGTCGAAGCCGACTTCTTCGCCCCGGATCGACAGGGGATGGCCGCCGAGCTGGAACACTGCCACCTCGCTCGAGTTCCGGGTCCGGTTCGAGGGCTTTTCGAAGATCAGGGACATGCTGCGGCCTGTCAGCACGGGCGGCGCCGGCGACAGCTTGGCCAGTTCGAGGACATGCGCCAGCTCCGCGGGGGTCAGGTCGTCAACCTCGAGGAAGTGCTTCATGCCGCGGCCAGCACCGAGCACAGGGTGGCCCCGGCCCAGGTGACGTCATCGACGCCCAGAAAGTGCGTCATGCCGCGGCCAGCACCGAGCGCAGGATGGCCACGGCCTCGGCGATCTCGTCGGGACTGACAAGGAGCGAGGGGGCCAATCGGAGGGCAGACCCGGTCACAGGGTTGACCACCAGACCTGCCTCCAGGGCGCGCGCCGTGACCTCCCTGGCTCCTTTTCCCGCCAGCTCCACACCGAGGAGCAGGCCGGCACCGCGGACCGATTCGACACCGGGGATGGCTTCCAGCTGGCGGCGCAGGCTCTCGCCGGCGGCCGCCGCCCGGGCAGGGACGTCCTCGGTCTCCATCACCGCCAGGGTGGCGGCGGCAGCCGCAGTGGCCAGCGGCTGGCCGCCGAAGGTGGTGGCGTGGTCGCCGGGCTTGAAGGCGTCGGCCACCTCGGCGCGCGCCCAGCAGGCGCCGATGGGCACACCGTTGCCGAGCGCCTTGGCCATGGTGACCACGTCGGGTTGCACCCCGAGGCCCTGGAACCCGAACCAGTGGCCGGTGCGCCCCAACCCCGTCTGCACCTCGTCGACCATGAAGAGCAACCCCCGGTCGTCGCACAGGGCGCGCACGCCGACGAAATACTCGGCGGTGGCGGGATTGACGCCGCCCTCGCCTTGGACCGGCTCGAGCATGACCGCCGCGACCGACGGGTCGATCGCGGCCTCCAGGGCGTCGAGATCGTCCCAGGCGACGTGGCGGAAGCCGGCAGGCATCGGTTGGAAGGGCTCGTGCTTTGTCGGTTGCCCGGTGGCGGCCAGCGCCGCCAGGGTGCGGCCGTGGAATGACCCGTAGGCGCTGATCACCCCGAAGCGCCCGTAGCCGCCCCATTTGCGGGCCAGCTTGAAGGCGCACTCGTTGGCCTCGGCGCCGCTGTTGCAGAAGAAAACCCGGCCGCCGCCGCCGATCAGGCGGTCCAAGGTGGCGGCCACGCCGAGGGCGGGAACCGAACCGTAGAGGTTGGAGACGTGAAGGAGGGTGTGGGCCTGGTCGGCGATGGCCGCGGCCACGGCTGGATGGGCGTGGCCGAGCGAGGTCACCGCGAGCCCCGAGACGAAGTCCAGGTAGCGGTGGCCGTGGTCGTCCCACAGGTAGCTGCCGGCGCCTGAGACGAAAGTGACCGGCGGCTCCGGGTAGGTGGGCATGAGCAGGTCGCGGCCGGTCACGGCGACACCATCGTTCCGACTCCTTCGTTGGTGAACACCTCGAGGAGTAGGGCATGGCTGGCCCGGCCGTCGAGGATGTGGGCGCGGGCGACGCCGCCGCGTACCGCCCGCAGGCACGACGCCACCTTGGGGATCATGCCCTCGCTGACGGTGCCGTCGGCGAGGAGGCCGTCGAGCTCGTCGGCGGTGATGGCCGAGATGCGGGTGCCGGCGTCGCCCTTGTCGCGGCGGATACCGTCGACGTCGGTGAGGTAGACCAGCTTGGCCGCGTGGAGGGCGTCGGCGATGGCGCCCGCCGCGGTGTCGGCGTTGATGTTGTACGCCTGGCCTTCCTCGTCGCTGCCGATGGTGGCGACGACGGGGATCAGGTCCTGGGCCAGCAGCCGCTCCAGGATGGCGGGGTTGACGTGGGCCACGTCGCCCACGAAGCCGAGCTCGGGCGAGCGCGCCGAGGCGGTGATGAGGCCCGCGTCCTCGCCGGAGACGCCGACGGCGAGGGGGGCATGGACGTTGATGGCCGAGACGATGTCGCGGTTGACCTTGCCGACCAGCACCATGCGGGCGATGTCGAGGGTCTCGGCATCGGTGACCCGGAGGCCGTCGCGGAACTCGGGGACCTTGCCGAGGCGGGCCATCATCTCGCCGATCTGGGGACCGCCGCCGTGGATGACCAGGGGCCGCATGCCGACCGACGCCATGAGCACGACGTCCTGGGCGAAGGTGGCGAGGGAGGCGGCGCCGGCGCCGAGGGCGTGGCCGCCGTACTTCACCACCACGATCTCGCCCCAGAAGCGCCGGATGTAGGGGAGGGCGTCGACCAGGACCGATGCCTTTGTGGCCGCGTCGAGGGTCACGACGTGCCCATGTTCTCGTCGATGTAGCCGTGGCCGAGGTCGCAGGTGATCATGGCCGCCTCGCCGGTGCCGAGGGCCAGGTCGGCGACGAGCTCGACGGTGGGCCGCGCCATGACCGCTTTCAGCGCCTCGGCCTGGGCCGGGTCGCCCGCCTCGACGCCGGCCCGGCAGACCGTGATGCCGCCGTAACTGACCTTGACCCGATCCAGGTCGAAGGCGATCCCTGCGGAGCCGAGCTCGGAGATGACACGGCCCCAGTAGGGGTCCTGGCCGTAGAACGAGCACTTGACCAGCTGGCTCTGGGCGATCTTGCGGGCGCCGGCGGCTGCTTCTTCGGCGCTGGCCGCGCCCACCACCTTGACCCGGACCACCTTCGTGGCGCCCTCGGCATCGGCGGCCATCTGGCCGGCGAGATCGGCGCACGCTTCCCACAGGGCGTCGGTGAGCTCGGCCGGCGTCGGCGGCGAGTCGTGTCCGGTGGGGGCGCTGGCCAGGCCGCTGGCCAGGACGACGACGGTGTCGTTGGTCGAGGTGCAGCCGTCGACGGTCATCTGGTTGAAGCTGCGGCTGACGGCGTCGCGAAGGGCCCGGCGCAGGGCCGCGGGCTCGACGGCGGCGTCGGTGGTGAGGACGGCCAGCATGGTGGCCATGTTGGGCGCCAGCATGGCGGCGCCTTTTGCCATGCCACCGACGGTGAAGCCCCGGCCGGGGACCAGCACCTGCTTGGCCCGCGTGTCGGTGGTCATGATGGCGGTGGCTGCTTGTTTGGCTGCCTCGGGACCGCCACTGCGACCTGCGACGAGCGCCGGGATGCCGGCGACCACCTTGTCGATGGCCAGGGGGATGCCGATCAGGCCGGTCGAGCAGACCAACACCTCGGCGACGGCGCAGCCGAGGCCGGCGGCGGTGGCGGCGCACATGCGCTCGGCGTGTTCTTGGCCCCGCTCGCCGGTGGCGGCATTGGCGTTGCCGCTGTTGAGGATGACCGCGGCGGCGCGGCCGCCGGTGACCGCGAGGTGGTTGCGGCTCACCGTGACCGGCGCCGCCGCCGCCTTGTTTGACGTGAAGACGCCGGCCGCGGCCACGGGTCGGCCGTCGGCGGTGGCCACGAGCGAGAGGTCGGCGTCGCCCGACGCCTTGAGCCCGCACGGCGCTCCCGAGGCCACGAAACCCAAGGGGGCGGTAACGCTCACGGGTAGAGGCCGGCGGTGGGGAGGCCGGTGGCCTCGGGGAGGCCGACGGCCAGGTTGGCGCACTGGATGGCCTGGCCCGACGCCCCTTTGACCAAGTTGTCGAGGGCGCAGACGGCGATGATCCACCCGGTGCGTTTGTCGTAGCGGGCGGTGAGGTGGGCGGTGTTGGAGCCGAGCGCGGCCTTCGTCGACGGTGACCGGGCGCTGACGACCACGAACGGTTCGCCGGCGTAGAAGTCGAGGAGCACACCGAGCGGGTCCGGGTCGGAGCCGGCCGTGGCGGCTCCGGCTCCGGTGGGGCGGGCGTAGCAGGTCGCCAGGATCCCGCGGTTGAGCGGCGCCAGGTGGGGCGTGAAGATCACGCTCGCCCCGATGGCCTGCTCGATCTCGGGGGTGTGGCGGTGGTTGAGCAGGCCGTAGGCGGTGAGGTCGGAATCGACCGCGCAGAACTGGGTGTTCTCCTTGAGGCCCCGGCCGGCGCCCGACACCCCCGTGATGGTGTCGACCACGATGCCTTCGGGGACCACGATGCCCGCCGCGACCAGGGGCGCGAGGGCGAGGGCAGCGGCGGTGACATGGCAGCCGGCGGCGGCCACCAGGCTTGCGCCCGCGATCGACTCCCGGAACAGTTCAGGTATCCCGAATGCAGCCTCGCCCAGCAGGTCGGGCTGGCGGTGCTCCTCGCCGTACCAGGTCGGGTACAGCGCATAGTCCCTGAGCCGGAAATCGGCGGCCAGGTCGACGACGGTCGCTACCCGCTTGCGCAGGTCGGGCACCAGGTCCTGGCTTGCCCCATGGGGCAGGGCAAGGAAAATGAGGTCAAGTCCTTCCGCGGCCGCCGGATCGGGCGGCGCGAACGTCAGGTCGGGATAGGCGGCGGCGAGACTGGGGTAGAGATCCGCCACGCGGGTCCCCACCTTGGAGTCCCCCGTCGCCAGGACGATCTCCAGGTTGGGGTGGCGTGCGGCGAGGCGCAGGAGTTCGGCGCCGGCGTATCCCGAGGCGCCGAAGACGCCGGTGCGGAGGGTGCGGGCGTGGTCGATCGGCACCGCATCAACATACAGGATTCTGCATCGTCATACGGCGAGATCTGGTGGAGGCACCTGAGGGCGGCGGCGGTACCGCGATCCTGCGATCCTGCGATCGACATCCCCGCGATTCGCGGTACTCCGTTCCTAATAGCTGGTAACGGTCACCGTGATGGGATCGAAGTTGCCCTGCACAATCAGAACCATTTGCACGCCAGGCGCGGCGTCGTAGCCGATGCTGCGCTTGTCGTCGCCGTGGCGGGCGATCAGCGAGTCGATGCCGTCGCCGCTCTTCAATCCTGCAGTGTCGCCGCCCACGAGAGCGTGGGGCTCGCCCCCGAACATGGGCGGCATGGGGTGCAGGCCGAGGTGGACGCCGGACGCGGCCGCGTTGCCGGGGCGGATACTCAAGATGGCCATGTCGGTGACGTTGTCCAGGTTGCGGGGCGTCCAGACGAAGGCGTGGCGATGGCCGAGGAAACCGGTCGTCGCCCCGTTGCTCACCACGTCGATGCGGGCCGCCACCCGGAACTGCGGAACTCCGTTGGCATACGCCTGGAGAGCGAGCCCATTGCCAGTGACGTCGACCTCCGACGCGGCCCGGTGAATGGTCGCCTGGAGTCGCTGGGCCCGGACGCCGAGGTAGGCCGCCTGGATGGGCCCGTGGCTGGTGGTGATGGCACCGCTGCCGGCCCAGCTCAGGTCGGCCTCAGGCGACGAGACCGCCAGGTCGGCGGGGGCGTCGACAAAACGCAGGCTGCTCCCGGTAATGCCCACGCTGGCGGCGCGCACGGTCACGGGGCCTGCGATGGCGACGGGCGGCGGGACCGTCGTCACCGGCGCTGCGGTCGTCGGCGTCCCGGCAGGCGTCGAGGGCGGCGCCGCCGGTGCCGGCGGCGGGGGCGGGGGCGATTGGAAGGTGAGTCTGCTGGCCGCAACGGTTGCCGGCCCCGACCCTGTGAGACCGACGGTGACCGAGCCGCCCGTAGCCATCACTTGGCCCGGCTGGATCCTCATCTGGCCCGTAACCTGGAGGTCGCCGGCGCTGACGGCCACATCGCCCCCGTCGGCGCGAAGTGTGCCCGAACCCAGGACGTGTCCGGCGTGGTCGGTCACCTCACCGGTGGCGGTCAGAAGCGGCGTGCCGGAAAAGTGGGCCGAGCGCAGCCCGGTGATACTTGCGGTGCTCTCGACGGAGCGGGCCTGGGCGCCGAGGGTCACCTCGTTGTCCCCGCCTCCCGGCACGGTGGCGAGTGTCTGGGGCGAGGAGCTGGCGCCCCCACCGGCGGAGCCACCTTTGACGGCCGCGGCCGGATCGTTCAGCGTGGCGCCGGACTCGACGGGGGTGGTGCGGCAGCCCGCGGCCACCAGGATGACGGCAACGAGAAGGACGACGCGGCCGGGCACTGCTCCATTGGACCGCAACTTCAAAGCGGGGGGTTACACGGGGCGAACCTGGGGGACTTTTGGATTCTTGTGGGATCTACGGTTGCTCTGCGACAACAGATCCCACAGGTTGCAGAAAAGCCCCCAAGTTGACCAGGCAATCCGGCGGATGGCCACGACATCATGGCTGGGGTGCCGCTACCAACCAACACGGGGCGAGTGGCCACGACATCATGGCTGGGGTGCAGTTACCAAGTAACCCGGGGGCTGGCGGCCACCCCATCATGGCTGGGGTGCCGTCACCAGAAGGACCGGGCAGGTGGGCCACGCCATCACAGCTGGGGGTGCCGTTACCAGGAGGCCGGGCTACCGCCATTGCTGGCGACGCGTTAGGCGCGGAGTTCGGCGCCGTGGGCTCGGGCCACAGCGTCGATCATTGTCTGGCGCACCGCCGCCACCTCGGCCTCGGTGAGGGTATGGTCGAGCGCCCGTAGCCGTATCCGGAACGCCAGGCTGCGGCGCCCCTCGCCGAGCGAAGCGTCGCGGTAGATGTCAAACAAGCCCACAGCCTCTGCGAGGTCGCCGCCCGCGCTTTGCAGTGTGCCTTGGACGTCGCCGGCGGCTACGTCGTCGCTGACCACGAAGGCCAGGTCGAACTCGCTGGCCGGGAACCGGCTGATGGGCCGGGCCTGGCTGGCGCGCCGGGAGGCTGCGATCAGCGGTCCCAGCTCCACGGTCACGACCCCGATGCGGCCGCTCAGCCCGTAGGCGGCGACGGCGGCGGGATCGATCTCGCCGACCGCTCCGAGAACCTGGCCGGTGGCCGCCACCACCAACCGAGCGGCGCGGCGAGGGGTGCATCCCGGCGACCAGCCCTGCCGACATTCGCACCCCCTCGATCCGCAAAGCCGAACTGAGGATTCCCCACAGGCGGGTCGCCAGAACAGCGTCAGCGCCCGAACCGGCCACCACGATGGCCAGGTCTTCTCGCTCGTCGGGAAGAACCGACGCCGCGTTCGGCTTAGGCGGGGCGAACACATGGCCGATTTCGAACAGCCGCACATCGGGTTGCTGGCGATCGCGGTTGAAGCGCACCGCCTTCAGCAGCCCCGGAACGAGCGAGGTGCGCAGCAGTGACTCCGATTGGTCGAGGGGATTCTCGACCTCGACGGCGGCGGCGGGCATGCCGGCGCGCTCAAGGTCGCCGGGGCCGATGAACGTCGTGGTCCACGCCTCGGACACGCCGGCGCCGGCCAGGATGTCCCGCACCCGCCGGCGCTGGCGCTGGTAGTAGGTCAGGCCGCCGCCGGTTCGTACCCCCGGCGGCAGCGTGCGGGTGATCCTGCCGTAGCCGTGGAGCCGGGCCACCTCCTCGATGACGTCGATCTCCCGGGAACTGTCCGGGCGCCACGTCGGGATGGTGACGATCTGGACGCCCTCTTCCGCCGGCCGGGTGGCGAAGCCTATGGGCTCGAGGAGCCGGGCGATGTCCCACTCCGTCAGATCGGTACCAAGCAGGTCGTTGACCCGCTGGGTGCGCACCGCCACCGGCCGCGGGACGGGCAGATATTCAGGAGCGGCGACGTCGACGGTCGGCCCTCGCCGGGCGCCGGGGAGGAGAAAGGCGAACCGATCGATGGCGGCGTCGATCATGGCGGGATCGACGCCCCGCTCGAATCGGGAACGGGCCTCGGTGTGCAGCGCCAGGCGCGTCCCGGTGCGGGCGATGGCCATGGGTGTGAAGTAGGCGGCCTCCAGCACCACCGTCGTGGTCGCATCGGATATCTCCGACGATGCCCCGCCCATGATCCCTGCGATGCCCACCGCCTCATCGGTGCCATCGACAATCAAGCAGTCGTCGGCCTCGAGGGGGCGCTCGACGCCGTCAAGGGTGACCAGGCGTTCGCCCGGGCGGGCCCGGCGGACCCCGAGGCCACGGCCGGCCAGGCGGTCGAGGTCGTAGGCGTGATTGGGCTGGCCGAGCTCGAGCATGACGTAATTGGAAATGTCGACCACGTTGTTGATCGGTCGCATCCCGGCCAACTGGAGGCGGCGGGCCAGCCAGGGGGGCGACGGCTCAATGGTCACGTCGCTGAACACGGTGGCGGTGAAGCGAGGGCAGAGGTCGGGGGCACTGACCGCGACCCGCAAAGCCTCGACGGTGCCATCGGGCGTCGTTGCGAACGCCGGCAGCCGGAAGGGGATCTCGAGCACCGCCGCCAGGTCCCGCGCCACCCCGGCGACAGAAAGAGCATCGGGACGGTTGGGCGATATGTCGAGGTCAAAGAGGACATCGGCGTCGAGCCCCAACGCTTCGGCCAGCGGGGTCCCCGGCGCAGCGCCCGGCGCCAGGATCAAAATCCCTTTTCCCGAGTCGTCGTCCGGCAGGTCCAGTTCCGACGCCGAGCAGAGCATGCCGTTGGACGTCTGGCCCCGCATCTTGCGCCGGGCGATCTCCATGCCGCTCGGCATGACGGTGCCGAGGGTCGCCAGCGGCACGAGGTCGCCGGCTTTCATGTTGAAGGCACCGCACACGATCTGGATGGGCTCGCCGTCGCCGGCGTTGACGTAGACGAGCTGCACCCGGTCGGCGTCGGGGTGGCGGCGGGTGCCCAGGACCTCGGCCACCACCACCCCGTCGAGGTTGCCGCCGACGACCTCCAGGCCGTCGACGACGAGACCCAGATTGGAAAAGGCGTGGGCCAGTTCCTCGGGTGTGCCGTCGATCGGCGCGAAGTCGCGCAGCCAGGAAAGGGAAACTCGCATGGATGCCTTAGAACTGGGAAGTGAAGCGGAGGTCGTTGTCGAGGAGGATGCGCATGTCTTCGATGCCGTGGCGAACCTGGGCCAGCCGGTCGATCCCGAACCCGAAGGCGAAGCCGGAGTATTCCTCGGCGTCGATGCCGACGGCCGCGAACACCTCGGGGTCGACCATGCCGCAGCCCCCGAGCTCCAGCCAGCCCGAACCCGAGCAGGTACGGCAGCCGGCGCCGGCGCAGATCGGGCAGGTCACCTCGAACTCCGCCGAGGGCTCGGTAAAAGGGAAGTAGGAGGGGCGCAGCCGCGAGTGCATCCCCGGCCCGAAGAAGGCTGCGGTGAAGGCCTCGATCGTCCCCGCCAGGTCGCCGAAGGTGATGCCCCGATCGACCACCAGGCCCTCGATCTGATGGAAAACCGGCAGGTGCCGGGCGTCGGGCGTATCGCGCCGGTAACAGCGGCCGGGCATGACGGCGTAGATCGGGGGCCGCTGGCTTTCCATGAGATGAATCTGGACCGGGGACGTATGGGTCCGCAACAGGACCGTCCCTGGTGGCCCCAACTTGAGGTAAAGGGTGTCCCACATGCCCCGGGCGGGGTGGGCGGGCGGCATGTTGAGCGCCTCGAAGTTGTACCAGTCGGTCTCTGCCTCCGGTCCTTCGGCCACCGAAAAGCCCATGGCGACGAAGGTGTCCTCGAGCTCATCGCGGGTCTGAGTGACGAGGTGGAGGTGGCCCCGGTCGACAAGGCCGGCGGTGCCGGGCGGCGCCATCAATGCTTCGGTGAGGTCGAGGCGGTCGGCGCGGAGGGCGTCGACGCGGTCGGCGGCGTCGAGATCGGAACGCTGATGGGCCACTTGCGCGGCGAGACGGGCGCGGGCATCGTTGATCGCCTGGCCAACCTCTCTGCGCTCCTCGGCGGTCAGGTCTCGGAGAGCGGAGTTCAGCTCCGCCATGGGTGACTTCTTGCCGAACTGCGCGGCTTCGGCCGCCTTCAGGTCGGTGGTCGTGGTGGCCGCCGTGAGCTGCACCGAGGCCGCCGTCTCGATTTCGTTGAGCTTTTCCAGCAGGGTTGCGGCGTTGGTCACGGCCGGCGTAGTTCCTCGGGTTCGATCAGGGGAAGGGTAAAGCGGAACACGGTTCCCTGCCCGGGATTTGATTCCGCGACCAGACGGCCGTTGTGAGCCTCGACCAATCCCCGGCTGATCCACAAACCGAGGCCCGACCCCGTCGGGCGGCCCTCGGATCGCCGGTAGAACTTGGTGAACACTTTGTGGAGATCGTCGGCGGGAATCCCCTCCCCCTGGTCCTTCACCGCCAGCGACACCTCGTCACCGGAACCCGCCGTCCCCATGATCAACAGGCCTTTTCGAGAGGCGTACTTGCAGGCGTTTTCGACCAGGTTGGTGAGGACCTGCTCGATCTTGTCGGGGTCGGCGTAGACCTTGGGGAAGTTGTCCTCGAACGACAGCGTGGCCTCGAGGTCGGGATATTCGAGCTTGACTTTTTCGACCACGGTAGCGGTCAGCCTGGCCAGGTCCACGAGTTGCGGGCGCAGGACGAGGCGGCCGGTTTCCAGGCGGCTGATGTCGAGGAGTTCGGTGACAAGGCGGGTGACGCGGTCGGCGTCGTGGTTGACCTGCTCGAGCATCATCTGCTTCTGGTCGTCGCGCAGGCGGCCCCAACGGTTGAGCAGGAGGCTGGTGTAACCCTTGACCGAGGTCAGGGGCGAGCGCAGCTCGTGGCTCACGGTCGAGACTATTTCGATGCCGGTCGCGGCCTGATGGGCCCGGCGGCCGGCCTCGCGCAGTACCAGGACGACGCCGCTGATCTGGCCCGTTTCGTTTCGTTGATAGGAGCCCGCGACGAAGACCTTGACGTCTCGGCCGGCGGCGGTGCGGATCGTGATCTCCTGCTCCGACATGCTGCGCACCGTGCGCAGGCGCGTCGAGGGGTGCCAGCCGTCGATGGCGAGGCGGTGGCCGTCGCGGCGGCGGGCCATGAGAAGGGCCCGGCAGTCCGAGCCGAGCAATTGGTCGGCGGAAAAGCCGGTGAGCCGGCAGGCGGTGGCGTTGACCGCGATGACGAGATGGCCCTCGTCGAGTTGCAGGACGGCGTCGGGGAGGGCGTCGAGCAGGTCGACGGTCATCGCGGCGTCCCGATGGTCGGGAGCAGGGCGACGGTCATCGGGACGTCCCGATGGTCGGGAGCAGAGCTCGCTGGCGGGCCGCCTCGAAGCACAGGACGGCGCCCGCCATGCCGGCGTTCAGTGACTCGGCGCGGCCAGCCATGGGGATGGTGAGGCGGCCGTCGAGGACGTTTTCGATGGCGGTGGGGAGACCATGGGCTTCGTTTCCAAGCACCAGGGCGACGGGTCCGGTGAGGTCGGCATCGGTGTAGGTGACGCCGCCGCGGGCCACCGCGGCCAAGCGGCTCAGGCCCCAGCGCCCGAGCTCGGACAGCACCTCGGCGGCGTCGCCGCCGGCCACGACGGGCACCCGGAACACGGAGCCGGCCGACGAACGCACGGTCTTGGGGTTGAACACGTCCACCGACCCGTCGCAGCAGACGACGCCGGTCGCGCCCGCCGCCTCCGCGCTGCGCAGGATGGTGCCGGAGTTGCCGGGGTCACGGACATCGACGCACACGACGATGAGGGCGTCGTTGCCTTCCGCGTTCGCGGGATCAAGAGCGCTCAGGGGGACGTCCATCTGCTCGACCACGGCCATGATCGGCTGCGGAGTCACGGTGTCGGCCACCCGCGCCAGCACGCCCGGCGCCAGGTCGAAAACCCTGCTGCCGGCGGCGTAAGCCTCCTCCAGCACCGCGGCGGTGAGCCCGTCGGGCGCCAGGCAGGCGCGGTCCACGTATACCGACTCCACCCCCACCCCCGCGGCCAATGCTTCACGCACCACTTTCACACCTTCAACCACGAAACAGCGCTCAGCCTGACGGGCGCTGCGGCGGCTGGCCAATCGGCGCAGCCGTTGCACCCGTTGATGTTTATAGGTGAGCGGAGTCAGCTCAGGTCTCCCGAGGAAGGGCGATCAGCTGGCGGCCTCAGCACTGGTCGCTTCGGGGACGGCGGCGAGAGCGTCGCGGGCCACCTCGACCAGGGCTGCGAACGCCGTCGTGTCGCGCACCGCGAGGTCGGCGAGGATCTTGCGGTCGACCTCGACACCGGCCTCCCGGAGCCCCGCAATGAAGCGGCTGTAGCTCATGCCGTGTTCGCGGGTGCCGGCGTTGATCCGCTGGATCCACAACTGGCGGAAGTCACCTTTACGCGCCCGGCGATCCCGGAAGGCGTACTGCATCGAGTGCATGACCTGCTCGTGAGCGGCTCGGTAGCTCCGGCTCTTGTTGCCGTAGTAGCCCTGCGCCTGTTCGAGGACGGCGCGGCGGTGCTTCTTGCTGGGTACGGCGCGCTTAACCCTGGCCATTGGTGCGCTCCTTTCGTGTCAGAGAGAGTGGTGAGTGGGGCGGCGACGCGGGGCCTAGAGGCCGAGCAAGCGCTTCATGGCCCGGCGGTCGCCGGGAGCCACGTCGGCTTCGCGCCCAAGGCGGCGGGTCCTCGTGGAGCTCTTCTTCTCGAGTAGGTGGGACCGGAACGCGCGGCGCCGGCGAAGTTTTCCTGTGCCGGTGACCTTGATGCGCTTGGCAGCGCCTCGGTCTGTCTTCATCTTGGGCATTGACTACGTCTCCTCGGCGGATGCCGGTGCGGTTGCCGCTCCCAGCGTCGGGGCGAGGGGGGCGGGCACTCGCCCATTGGGTCGGGGTGAAGCGGTGGCGTCGCCACTTTCGATTGGTGGTGCTGGCGCTTCTGCGGCCGGAGCCGGTGCTTCAGGTGCTGCGGCCGGAGCCGGTGCTTCAGGTGCTGCGGCCGGAGCCGGTGCTTCAGGTGCTGGCCGAGCGCTTCAGGTGCCCCCGAACGGCGGGTGCGGTGGTCGTGCTCGGAGCCTCGGTGAGAGTGGCCGCCGGGGGTGCTTCGCTAGTGGCGGATGCTGCGCCGGCGGTGGTGGTCGGCCGGGCTGTGGAACGAGGGCCGGGTCGAGCCGGTGCGGTTGCTGCTGGTGTTGCGGCGGCGGGGCCGCCCCTGCGGTCAGGAGCGAGCACCATGATCATGTTGCGGCCGTCGAGCTTCGGCGCTGCTTCGATCTTGGCGATCGAACCGACCTGCTCGGCGACGTGGTCCAGGAGCTTCTTGCCCAATTCCGGATGGCTCATCTCGCGGCCTCGGAACATGATCGTGATCTTGACCTTGTGGCCCTCGCCGAGAAACTTGGTGACCTGGCGAGTCTTGGTGTCAAAGTCGCCGACGCCGATCTTGGGACGGTATTTCATCTCCTTGATGCTGCTACTCGTGGCCTTGCGCCGCGACTCCTTGGCCCGCTGGGCCTCGTCGAATTTGAACTTGCCGAAGTCCATGATCCGGCATACGGGAGGGTTGGCATTGGGGGCCACCTCTACGAGGTCCAAGTCCAGTTGGCGAGCGATGGCGAGCGCATCAGGGAGCGGCTTGATTCCAAGCTGCACCCCGTCCGGATCGACTAGGCGAACCTCTCTTGCCCGAATACGATCGTTGATCCGGTGCTCGTTGGTGTCGGGTGCAGGGGCTATGAGGCATCACTCCTTCATATCGGGCCCAGTACGAAAAAAGGGCGGGCGTCGGAAAGCAACGCCCGCCACCGGCGGTCGATCGACCCGACGCACCAATGGTGGCCGGGTGGGGACACGAGGCCCCGCTTCCCATGTTCAGTTTTCATCGTAGGGTAGCGCAATGAGCACCCTTTGGACACCCGATGGCGAGCGCCCGATTCGCCGTGATCCCCCCGCCGGCGGCGGATCGTCACCCCCGGCGCCCCCCGTCGGACCGCCTCCCGAAGGCCCCGATGGAGAGGCCCTGAGTCCCGAGGACGAGGCCGCGATGGCCGAGTTGCAGGAACAGCTGGCGCAGACCCCCGTCGAGCTGGTGATCGCCAATCACGCCTTCGGTCTGTTCGAGCTGGCCGCCCTTCACCTTTCCCTGCAGCCACCGCAACTGCCTCAGGCCCGCCTCGCCATCGACGCCCTCGGCGTCCTGGTCGAGGGCCTCGCCGGTCAGCTCGGCGACTACGAGCGCCAGCTGGTCGAGGGCCTGGCCCAACTCCGGATGGCCTACGTCCAGATCCGCTCCGCACAGAGCGGCGCCGCGCCCGGCACCGGCGCCGCCACCGCCTGGCCCCCGGGCGCCGCCGGCGCCTGAGATCGCACCACTCAGCCGCCCCGAATCCGGTATGCCTCCCACCGCCCGAGGTGCCCCGCGGTGACGTCGAACTCCACCCGCGTCCCGTTGGCGATGTCCCGGGAACCGTCGGCGATCTGGGTGCAGTGGAAGGGGTAGGAACGACCGTCGTCGTCGTGGATCGTCCCGAGCCCGACGGCGGCGTCGAATTCGGCCACGACACCACGCCGGGGCGGCATCACCATCAATGGACGATCTTGGAGAGCGGCAACTCGATGATGTCGGTGGCCCCGGAATCCTTGAGGTCGGGGATGAGGCGGTTGATGTCGGACTTGGCCACGACCGTCTCGACCGCGTAGCCCCCCTCCCCGAACAGCTTGGAGACCGTCGGGGACTTGAGCGCCGGCAGCAGGGCGATGACCGCCGTGAGGTCGTCCTCACCGACGTTGAGCTTTACCAGCACGCGGCCGCGCGCTTCCAGCGTTCCCTGCAACAAGGTGTGCAACTGATCCATGGCGTGGCGCTTGTCAGGGTCCTCGGCGGCGGTCGGGTTGGCGATCAGCTCGGTGAACGACACCAGGATCGTGTCGACGATGCGCAGTCCCGCCGCCTTCAGGGCCCGGCCCGTCTCGGTGATCTCCACCACCGCGTCGGCGATCTCGGGGATCTTGGCCTCGGTGGCGCCGTACGACAGCTGGATGTCGGCCTCCACCCCGTGCTTCTCCAGGAAGCGGGCCGTCAGGCGCGGGTACTCGGTCGAGACCCGGACGCCCTGCGGGAGGTCGCCCACCTTCTGCACCGGCGAATCCCCCGCAACTGCCAGCACCACCTTGATGGGTCGCGCCGTGGCCTTGCTGTAGTGCAGCTCTCCGAGTGAGATCACGCCGCTGCCCGTTTCCTCGATCCAGTCCCGCCCGGTGACACCAAGGTCGAACAGGCCGTCGGCAACATAATTCGGGATCTCCTGCGGGCGGAGGATCCGGACCTCGTCGATGCGGTGGTCGTCGATGCTGCCGCGGTAGTCGACATCGGAGTTCCGGTGCACCGCCAGGTCGGCGGCGTCGAACAACTCGAGCGTCGCCCGTTCGAGCGAGCCCTTGGGGAGTACGAGCCGGAGCATGGCTACGGGGCGCTCTTGGGCAGCTGCCGCAGCAGGTCGATCATCTCGATGGCGGCCATGGCCGCATCGAACCCCTTGTTGCCGGCCTTGGACCCGGCCCGCTCGAGTGCCTGGTCGAGGTTGTCGGTGGTGAGGACGCCGAAGATGACGGGGACGCCGGTGTCGAGCTGGGCTCGTTGCAGCCCGGCCGCGCATTGCCCGGCCACGTGCTCGTAGTGCCCCGTGGCACCCCGGATGACCGCCCCGAGGGCGATGACGGCGTCGTATTCGCCGCTCTGAGCCAGCCGCTGGGCGACCAGTGGCAACTCGAATGCGCCCGGCACCCAAGCTTCGGTGATCGACGCCTCGTCCACCCCGTGGCGGATCAAGCCATCGCGGGCGCCGGCGCGGAGCCGCTCGGTTATGAGGTCATTAAAGCGGCTGCAGGCCAGCGCGATCCGAATACCCTCGCCCCGCAGCCGGCCTTCATACGACGTCATCGAGCCCATCCAGCAAGTGTCCCATCTTTTCCCGCTTGGTCCGCAGATACTGGAGGTTCTCCGGGTTGGTGACCGTCTGGAGCGGCACCCGCTCGACCATCTCCAGCCCGAAGCCTTCGAGACCGCCGTACTTGGCCGGGTTGTTGGTCATGTACCGCATGGTCGTGATGCCCAGGTCGACCAGGATCTGCGAGCCGATGCCGTACTCCCGGCTGTCGGCGGGCAGGCCCAACTGCAAGTTGGCCTCGACGGTGTCGAGGCCGCTGTCTTGCAGCTCGTAGGCCAGCAGCTTGTTGTGGATGCCGATCCCCCGCCCCTCGTGGCCCCGGAGGTAGACCAGAACCCCCATTTTTTCCTCGCCGATCTTCGCCATGGCCGCGGCCAGCTGCTCGCCGCAGTCGCAGCGCAACGAACCGAACACGTCGCCGGTCAGGCACTCGCTGTGCACCCGGACCAGCACGTTGTCCTGGCCTTGGGGCATGCCCATCACGTACGCCAGGTGGATCTCCTGGTTGAGAAGGTTCTGGTAGGCGTAGCAGGTGAACTCGCCCCACCGGGTGGGGATGCGGGCCTCGGCGACCCGCCGGACGAGCTTCTCCCGCTGGCGGCGGTAGCGGACCAGATCGGCGATGGAGATGATGCACAGGTCGTGGGTCTTGGCGAAGCGCTCGAGCTCGGGCAGGCGGGCCATCTCCATGCCGTCGGCGGTGACCAGCTCGCACAGCGCGCCGGCGGGATAGAGACCGGCCATGCGAGCCAGGTCGACGGCGGCCTCGGTGTGGCCGGCCCGCTTCAATACGCCACCGTCACGGGCGCGCAGGACATGGATGTGTCCGGGCCGGGTCAGGTCGGCGGGATGGGTGGCGGGATCGATCAGGGATCGGATCGTGCGGGCCCTGTCGGTCGCCGAGATGCCCGTGGTCGTGCCGTGCCGGAAGTCGACGGTCACCGTGAACGCGGTGCGCTGCGACTCGGTATTGCGGGCCACCATGAGGGGCAGGTCGAGCTCGTCGGCGCGCTCATTGCTGATCGGGGCGCAAATGAGGCCCGACGTGTGCTTGACGAAGAACGCGATCTTCTCCGCCGTGGCGCACTCGGCGGCCATGATGAGATCGCCTTCATTTTCCCGATCCTCATCGTCGACGACCACGACGACCTCGCCATTGCGTATGGCCTCGACCGCCTCCTCAATGGTGTTGAACGCCACTGCTATCCCTCTTTCGCGCTAGGTCCGGGCGCCGACGCCATCATGGGCATCAGCAGCCTCTCCACATATTTGGCGACCAGATCCACTTCGAGGTTCACGTACTCTCCCGGTCCCTTGTGCCCGAGGGTGGTGACCTTGGCGGTATGGGGGATCACGGCCACCGTGAACCCGTCGTCGAGCGGCGTCACGACCGTGAGGCTGCACCCGTCGACGGTGACGGAGCCCTTCTCGACGAGGTACCGCAGCAGCTCCGCCGGTGCCCGGACCCGCAGGTCGGGGGCCGGGGTCACGATCTCGCCGACGGCGTCGACATGGCCTTGGACCAGGTGGCCTCCCAACCGGTCGGCCAGGCGCACCGGCCGCTCGAGGTTCACGGGGTCGCCGGGCCCGAGCCCACCGAGGTTGGTGCGCAAGAGGGTCTCGTCGACGGCGTCGGCTGCGAACCAGCCTTGGCCGTGGTCGACCACCGTGAGGCAGCAGCCGTTGACAGCGATCGAATCGCCCACCTTGGCGTCGGTGGTCACGAGCCCGGCCTCGAATTCGAAGCGCCCCCCGGCGCGCCGGCGGACCTGTCCCATTTCCTCCACGATCCCAGTGAACACCGCCGGCCCCGTTTCCCGTGCGCCAATACCGACTACGCCGCCACGCCGGCGCCGGCGAGCTCGATGCGCAGGTCGGCGCCGAGCTGCTCGACGGAGACCAGCCGGCCCCGCCACACCTCGTCGATCGTCGGCGCACCGAGGCCGGCAAACAGCGGGCGCCCGTCGTCGCCACCGAAGAGGATCGGCGCCAGGTACAGGACGTAGCGGTCGACAAGCCCCGCCCGGTGGAACTCGTGGGCGACCGTGGCGCCACCTTCGATGAGGAGCTGCAGCACTCCTCGGGATCCGAGTTCGTCAAGCACTCCTTCCGGGTCACCTTTGAGCTCGAGCGCCGGTTGGACGCGGGCGTCCGGGGGAAAATGGCCGAGGACGACCCGCAGCGGGTCGCGACCGACGGCATCGCGCGCCGTGAGGGCGGGATCGTCGGCTCGGATGGTGCCCGCTCCAACCAGGATCGCATCGCTTTCGGATCGGAGGCGGTGGGCATCGGCGCGCGCCAACGGTCCGGTGATCCATTTGCTGGTGCCGTCGGGAGCGGCGGTGCGACCATCGACGCTGGCGGCCAGTTTCAGGATCACCCACGGGCGACCGGTCCTGCGGTGCTTGACGTAGGCCGCGAGCTGCTCGGTGATCTCGTCGCGGCACACCCCCACCGTCACTTCGATGCCTGCCGCCTCGAGACGCTCGACTCCCGAACCCGCCACCAGCGGATCGGGGTCGATGACGCCGATGACCACCCGCCGGACGCCGGCCGCGATCAGGGCGTCGGCGCACGGCGGTGTCCTCCCGTGGTGAGAGCACGGCTCGAGGGTGACGTAGGCGACCGCTCCGGCTGCTGTCGCGCCGGCCAGTTCGAGGGCCATGGCCTCGGCGTGAGGACCGCCGGGGGGCTGGGTCGCGCCCAGAGCGGCCGGTTCGTCCCCATCGGGGACGATCACACACCCGACCCACGGGTTGGGGGAGGTCTGGGAACGCACGGCCGCGGCCGCGGCGATGGCTTCGCGCATCATCGCCCGGTCCTCGTCGACGTCGACTGCGCTGGCCACCGGTCCTCCTGTTGTCGACCAGGGATTCTACCGGCGAGTCGAGTTGGAGCGAGTTGAGCGAGTTGCCGACCGAGTCCGTCGGACAGCCCGAAGTCGCACTTTTGCCCCTTGCCCGACGCCTGAAAGCGGTTCAGGCTCAGCCACACTGTGCCGACCCTGACGGCCGAGAGTCCCAAATAGTTCGGATAGCTCATGATCGCCACGAGAGTTCCCGGCTTCCTGCCCAGCATCAACGGTTTCCACTTCGCCAACGACTTTCCGAGTCAACCGGCACTCACGATCGATCTCGGCGTCGTCAAGGTTCCCATCGGCAATGCGGCCCACGGGCTTTGTGGTGGCATGGTATTTGCCGCCTGCGACTATTTCGCGGCGGGCCTGTTGCCGCCAACCGATACCTGCCCGCCAGTTGCGGGCACACCCCTTTTCACCTACCTCGTGCGCCGCATCCTCGACAGTTACCACCTGCCCGTCGGGCCCGCCACCTACTACGCCCTCATGAACCCGGCGATGCCCGATGGCGACCGGCAGAAGGGACCGGTGACGATCCGCGGCCGCGCCTGGCGCATGATCACGAGAGAATGGCCGGCCATCCGGTCCGACCTCGATTCCGGACGCCTTTGTCCCCTCGGGATCGTGAAGGTGAAGTCGGCCAACCCGGCCCGGCTGGGACTGAACCACCAGGTGTTGGCCTACGGGTACGACGCCGTTGGGACCAGGGTGGACATCAGGCTGTACGACCCCAACAGCGCCGACAACGACGCGGTGACGCTGTCGCTCGACATTTCCCACCCCGAGCGGCCCACCAAGGTCACCATGGCTCCGACGTCGCACGAGCGTGCGGACGTCTTCTCCTTCTTCCGGGTCGTCTACCGGCCGTCGAACCCGCCCACGCTGGGGTAGGCGCCGTGGTGTCTCTCGAGCCCGACGGCGGGTTGAGACCAGCGACTACCGGGTCCGTACAACACCGATGGTGTCGACGCCGGTCCCGTTCCAGTCCCCCACCACCGGGTGGTCCCCGGCCGCGCCGTAGCTCGCGACGATGTCCGCGATCCCCGAGGTGTTCGACGTGCGCAGATAGAACGTGGCCGAACTCGGGCGGAAGACGCCGATCGTGTCGGCCCTCGCCCCCGCCAGCCAACGACCGGCGACCGCCACGTCGTCGGCGTTGCCATAGTTGAACGCCGCGTCGGCGGCCCCGGTGGTGTTGGAATTGCGGAGGTAGAAGGTGCCGCCACGCTTCAGGCCGATGGAGTCGACACCATCGCCGTCCCAGTCGCCGACCACCACCTGGTCGCCCGGATCCCCGAAGCTGAAAACAGTGTCGGCACCCCCACTGATGTTGCTGTTGCGGAGGTAGAAGGTGGACCCCCGGCGCACGCCGATGGTGTCGATGCCATCGCCGTTCCAGTCACCAACCAGCACCTCGTCGCCCGGGTTCCCGTAGCTGAGCGTCTGATCGCCCACCCCGCCACCGGGGCTGTTGCGAAGGTAGAAGGTGCCCAGACGATCGACCCCGGCGGTCACGCGCCTATCGCCATTCCAATCACCCACCAACGGCACATCGAAGGCATTCCCGAAACTGAAAGCCTGATCGGCGGCGCCACTGGTATTGCTGTTGCGCAGGAAATACTGCGGCGGGGTCTGATGAGCCAGTACCGCCGCCACCGCCCGGTTGAGCGTCTCGAGCGCGGCGACACCGGTCGGTTGGTCGGGCCAGCCGTCGGACAGGAGGGCGATGGCGTAGGCGCCGCCGGACGGGTCGTACACCACGCCGGTGGAATTGATCCGCCAGGCGCAGCAGACGCTGCCTGCGAAGCCGTTCTTGTTGGCGACGGTCCATCCCGAAGGCACGCCGGCGGTGATACCCCAGCGCTGGGACGGTATGACGCTGGTCATGTAATTGAACGCCTCGGCGCGATAGGACGGTCCGAGGGGCCCGAAGTCACCGAGGAGCACCTGGCGCAGGAGATGCACCTGGTCCCTGGCGGTCGTGACGGTCACGCCCCATTCGGGACCGACCTGAGTGGTGCCGGTCAGCCCGAACACGTTGTCCAGCGCCGTCATGCCCGCGGCGCCACCGAGGGACTGCCAAAGCACGTTGGTGGGCGCATCGTGCGAGGCGGTGATCATGGGCAGGATGAGGCTGCGCTCCTGGTCGGAAAGGGGCCGGCCCTGGGACTGGGCCCGCAGCAGGATCCCGGCCATGACCTCGACTTTGAGAACGCTGGCGGTGGTGAGCCGCAGGTCGGGGCGCAGATCGAACTGGCAGCCGCTGCGCTCGTCGTAGACCGACGCGCTAAAGCGCTGGCCCGGCCACCGAGACGCCAACGACGCTGCCAATGCGGGTGTGAACGGGTCCATGGCCGCACAATCAGCGGGCCCTGTGGAGGCTCCGACGAAGGCCGGCGGCCCTGTCAAGGCCGGCGGTCCCGTCAAGGCCGCAGGCCCCGTGGATGCCGCCCCCGCCACACCGGTCGCGCCGGGGAGCATCCCGATCACCGACGCCACCACCAGGATTGCTACCCTTCTCCACCCCATTTCCCCACTCTCTCACGCCGACACCACCGGCTCGACGAAAAGAACAAAAGGGTTACCCGGCGTTGACGATGCCCCCTAGTCGGCACCAGGGGGTCGCCACCGAGGGCGACGATCCCAAAGTGCTGCAAAACGACGTAATACCGTCGTTTCACAGCACTTTGGGCTGCGGTAGTACGGTCACCGACGGGGCCGCGGTCACCTCAGCACGGCGTCGGGAGGAAGGGGTGCTCGTATCTTTCGCCAGCCACCTGTCGGGCCACACGGCGTTGATCGAGCCCGAAGAGATCGGCCCACTCGGCCGGCGCTACGCCGAGCCGCTCACCGGGACGGTTGGCGACGGCGACAGCGAGTACCTGACCGTCGTCGGTGTCTCGCCCGCCGACATCGCTGACGGCACCGAGGTCATCGTCAGCGTGTTCTCCCCAGAGGCGCTCTACCGCATCCGCGCCGGCGTGCGCTGGGTCGGGCCTAGCCGCCTCGCGATCGACCCGGTCCACGACATCGAACAGATCCAACGCCGGCGTTGGCCCCGCCACGAACTGAATCTCGACGTCACCTTGATTGCCGTGGCAGACGACGTGCCCGCCTCGCCTGAGCACGAGGCCAAGGGCGTCGCAGGGCGGACATTGGACATAGGCATGGGCGGACTGCGGGTCGGGACCTCTATCCCCTTTTCCGCTGGTACCACGGTCAGCCTGACACTCATGCTGCCCGACGGCGCCCCCCTGGTCGCCCGTGCCACCGTGGTGGCGAGTGATGCCCGGAATGGCAGCTTCGAACTCCGTTTGGCGTTCGACCAACTCGATGACCTCGACACCACCAATCTCGCCGCGCTGCTCGACCCTCAAAGCACAGCAGCAGACATTCGCCGTAAAGCGGCCAGCGGAGCGAACCGGGAACACTGACACCAGTTGCCGGGCGTGCAGATCGGCGACACCGAACGCACTCTTTAGCGAACTGCTGCCTTTTTCGTGGAATTCGTGGAAAACCGCACGAGATTTATCCAAGCCTTGGCTCGGCCTCAGACGGCGGGGAACCGATACCTCTATCGGTCCAGGAAGCATGCCGTCCGGTAGTAAGGGCCGAGGAGCTGAGCAAGTTGAAGACAGCGAGAACTCTGGGCGTGGTCATCGTCGTCGCCCTCGGGGCCGGGGCGTGTGGTTCCGGGGCGACGCAGGCCCGTACCGTCGCGCTGCGACCAGTTTCGCCTGCGACGGCGGGAGTCGCGGCGACATCGCAGCCACCGGTCACCACGGCTGTTGCAACCGCCCAGGTTGCGGCCCCGGCGGCGACAGCCGCGTCCCACCCCGCGCTGCCCAGTGGCGGGCAGTCGACGCCCAAGTCCGTCACCGCGCCTCCGGCGGTGGCCAGCCCCGCGACAGCTGCTCCGTCAGCGACGGTCACGACCAAGACAAGTGTCCCCCCCGTGACTGCGTCGGCCCTGGCGGCTCGGCGCCAGCCCACCAGCGCCGAGATCGCCCAGGTCATCGCCAGTGTGAAGACCGCGCTGCCATTTGTCACCCTGACCGCGGCGCAGATTGGCCAAGCCGGCAACCAGGTATGCAGCGCGTTCGATCAGGGCAAGACCTTCGCCCAAGTGACCACCCAAGTCGTGGCTACCTTGGGTGGCGCCGCGCTGGGCGGGCTCATCCCGGCATCGGTTCCCGCCGGCGCCGTCCGGACCTTGGTGACGATGTTCTGCCCGGGATATGCCTCGAAGGTGGCCTGAGCCGCTCGCCACGACCGCCCCTGGCGGGGACATCGTGTGTCGTTGACGTCATTTGGCGGCTCTTCGCCGAACGGCTTCTCTCCGGGGCAGTCAGACTCTCGCCATGAGTTTACGGGTCCTCTTTACCTCCCCGGCCGGCCTGGGCCACATTCACCCGATGGTGCCCCTGGCGCAGGCAATGATCGCCCGTGGCCACGACGTGTTGTGGGCCGCTCCCGCTGACGGGGTCGACCATATTCGCCAGACCGGTGTCCGCGCTGTTGCCACCGGCGCAGCCGGACTCACCCGGCCGGCTGACATCGTGCGGCGCTACCCCGAGCTCCGTGACCTGCCCCCGGCCGAAATGCCGAACCAGCTGTTCGGGAAAATGTTCGGAGCCGTAGCCGCGCCGTCGATACTTGCCGACCTACAACCTTTGGCGCTCGAATGGCGGCCCGAACTGGTCGTGGCGGACGCCGCCGAGTTCGCCGGGCACATCGTCGCCGCCGAGTTGGGCGTACCGAGCGTGACGAAGGGTTTCGGCCCGCTCCTCCCTGAGCGACGGGTGGCCGGTGGCAGCGATGAGGTGGCCACGCTGTGGCGCTCCCGGGGTATGGAACCTCGCCCCTACGGAGGTTCCTACGACCATCTCTACCTCGACATCTACCCGCCCGCTCTCCCGACCGACGCGCCATCCCACGTTCCCCACCGTCAGCTGCTGCGTCCCGACGTTGCCGACGGGCGGATGGGAACCGACGCGGCCCTCCCACTCCCCCAGGGCGGGGCCGAATTGCCGCTCGTGTACGTGACGATGGGCACGGTTTTCAACAACCCTGCGCCGCTGCACATGGTCCTTGACGCGCTCGCCGATCTTCCCGTCCGGATTCTCGTCACCGTCGGACCTCAGAGCGATCCGTCCGTGCTCGGGGACCAACCGGCCCACATTCGCGTCGAGCGGTATGTCCCTCAGACCCTCGTATTGCCCCACTGCAACGTGGTCGTCTCCCACGGCGGATCGGGAACGGTGTTGTCGAGCCTGGCACTGGGCCTTCCTCAGATGTGTCTGCCCCAAGGGGCGGACCAGTTCCTGAACGCAACCGCGGTCACGATGTCCGGCGCCGGGATTTCGCTGGTCCCGCTCGAGGCCACGACGGCTGCAATCCGCGAGGCGGTAATTCGCCTGATCAGCGAGGCATCCTTCCGCTCGGCCGCCGCCGTTGTCGCGTCATCCATCGCCTCGATGCCTTCGCCCGACGCCGTCGCCGCGGTGCTGGAGGCTTTGGTCTAGCGATCGCCAGTATGCCAAGGCGACCCCCGCTAAGGCTTACTAACCCAGTAGAAAAGGGGCGTCGCCGACGGTTATTCGGCCGCCGCGGGTCACCGAGGCGAGTACGCCGAGGTGTGCGTCATGGGCGGCGTTGATGTGGCGGAGCACTTCAAGTTGCCGCTCGATGCCGCCGGGTTGGGGCCGCGTCGTCATAACGCACCGCTCGCACGGCTTGGTGATCTCGAGCTCGACGTCGCCAATGGCGAGACGACGCCCAATCCAGTCCTGTTCAGACGGCGACTCGCCAACGACATCGATGACCACGTTGGGGCGGAATCGCGCCGTGTCCCACTGCAGGTCCGCCCGCTCTTCCGCCATGGCCCGCATGGTGGCGGTCGTCAGTAGGTGCACAGGTGCGCTGTCGACGAAGGAACCGGGCGGACCCTCGAAGGCCACCAGCGCCGAGTCGTCATCTTCGAAGTCGGACGGCCCTTCGTACGTGGCTCGCCCGCCCGGTCTGACCTCGACCAGCTTGACCGGCCGTCCCAACCACGCGCTCAGAGCTTGGTCGACACCAGCTCCCGTCCCTAACAACGTTTCACCGGTCGGCAGACGGATGGTCAGCGTCACTCCGGCCAGGAATGAACGGGCTTCGAGCAAGCGTCCGTTCCTCTTCGCCGACAGGATGGTTCCCGAGGACACGTCGAGCACGCCGAACCGGCGGTCACCCTCGACGCCTCGGTCGTCGCACTCGATGGTGGAGCGCCCTTCGCCGAACATCGATTTCACCGGGTACCGCCACAAGCTCATAACCCTCATATTGCGAGGATACGAGGAAGCCGCAGAATCACTCTGAGATACCCTCCGCGCGCACCGTGCACGAGGCCGACCTGCCGTTCGGCGAGGAAAGCCCATCAGGCAAGGTCAGAACCGGCTCCCGAAGGGTGGGGTGAGACCGGTGTAGTCGCCGACGACCTTGGCATCGTAGGGTGCGTTCAGTAGGCCGTGCCCGACGCCGGGATGGTTCAAGGTCCCCATCTGGAAGACGATTGCCTTGGCCATGTTCACTTCGAACACCCGGTCGTTGAACTGGTCGCTGATGAGGGTGTCACCATTTTGCAGCCGTACCGCTCTCGTCGGCGCCGGGCTGGGATTGCTGTGCGCGGCGGTGTTGGTCAGATATTGCCAGACCACGTGGTCGGCGCTGTCCACTTCGATGATGCGGGAGTGGTTGGCGTCGGTGAGCAGCGTGTCGCCGTTGGGGAGGCGGCTGGCAAACGCCATGCCGCTGACAGTGCCGCCGGCGCTGAAAATGGCCACGATCATGTGATCCCGGGTCACTTCGATCGCCCGGTCGTTGTTCTCGTCGGCGATGAGAATGTGCCCGTTGGCCAGAAGCTCAGCGCTGTTGGGATTGTTCAGCTGATTCGCACCGTTACCGGTGACGCCGGTCATGCCGTATTGCCAGACGATCCGTTTGGCCAGGTCGACCTCGATGACCCGAGCGTTGGCTTGATCGGTGATCAGCACGTGGGCGTTGGGCAACCACGTGCTCTGCGTCGGGGTGTTGAGCAGGTCGGGACCGGATCCCGCGACCCCGAATTGGCCGTATTGCCAGATGATGTGACCGGCGGGGTCGACCAGGATGACCCGGTTGTCCGGGCAGCCGCCAGGGGCAGAGCAGGTTGCCACGACCCCCGGCGGTGTCCCGGTGCCCGCCATCAACGTGAGCGGCCCGACACGCTGGGCATCGTTGGTGCCGATGATCGACCGGGGGGTGAAGTCGTTGGGACCGAGACCGTATTGCCACACGATGTGATGCTGACGGTCGATCTCGATCACCCGGTTGTTGAACTGGTCGGCGATCAGGATGTTGCCGGGATGGTTGAACGCCATGAGGTTTGATCTCCCGGTGCCGGCGGCATCCGCCGACGCTGCGCTGGACCCGACGACGGCCGCCACCATGGCGATGGCGACCGCCGCCACTAGCGGCAACCGGTATCGCAATCGAGGCGATCGTTGCCTGTCCTCGCCGGTGATGGATCTCCGATTCCTGGCCCGCGTGAAGTCACTCATATTCGTCCTCCCGATCAATGCCTTGTTATGAGTGACTACGACTGGGCATGCTGATGGGATTTCGTACCGCAGCATTCCTCAGGAATGTCCTCTCCTCAATTTCGTCGCTGAGCCACAGAGGCCGCGAGTGCGCCGCCGCTCGGCGGCCGGCAAGCCAGACCTGGGCCACGAGTACAAGAACCGCCCCTTCGACAAAGAGCGAAGCCAGCCCAAGGGGTTCCAGCCAGTTGCCGGACCTTGCTGGGCAGGTCCAACACGTGTATGAGACCAATCGCCAAAAGCCCCACGGCGATTACGGGGCGCTGCGTGTCCGGCAGCGATGTCGATTCCATGGCACCCTCCCAAGGTGAGTTACCTGTTCTGTTACGGGCAACCGACGGCGCCGGATTGCGTGACACGACCACCATTTGATAAATGACGAACTTCTCAGCTCCCTCAAGAGTCGTGTCTCGAAAGCAGATTTCGGTGCCGTGTCCCGGCGGCGAGGTTCAACGGGTGCGTCGAGGAAGGCTCGCCAATAGCGTCACTGCGAGCGTGGAAGCTCCTCGTGTCGAGCGTTTGAGCCGACGGCTCCGAGGTGCACGTCGGCTCAGCAGGCCACGAGGGCGATCCGCGCCGGCATGTCGCCTCGTTCCCCGTGGCGCGCCAGAGCCGCCTGCAGCGTCGTCAGGTTTCGTCTTCGGCTCTTTTCCCACCCTGTTGGACCTTCCGGGCAGCAAAGAGTTCGCTCGCACCCCGCGACGTTGGCCTGGCCCGTAGCATCGCCGGCATGACAAATGCAGCCAAGGAAGCGGTCGCCGCCATGCGCCGGTCGCATGACGAGATGGTGACACTGGTCGAGGGACTGAACGTCGGAGCGCTTCGCACCCGATCGGCGGCGTCGGAGTGGACCATCGCCAGCGTACTCAGCCACCTCGGGAGCGCCGCCGAGATCGGGCACAACACGTTGACATCCGGCAAGGCCGATATGGGTGCCGCCCGCGGCATCTGGGACCGCTGGGACGCCATGTCGCCCGAGGAGCAAGCCGCCAACTTCGTCGCCGCCGATACCCGGCAAGTCGAGGCGTTCGAAGCCCTCGATGATGAACAGCTGGCCAACAAGACCGTGGACGTGGGCTTTCTTCCCGCGCCCATCGACATCGCCTTCTTCGCGGGAATGCGCCTCAGCGAAGTGGGACTGCACCGCTGGGACATCGAAGTGGTGTCCGACCCGGCGGCAACTGTGGCCGAGTACATCGTGCCGTTCGTACTGCGACAACTGCCGGACTTCGCAGGCTTCTTCGCCAAGCCGATCGGCAAGACCGCCACGGTCGCAATCGAGACCACCGACCCCGCTCACAGGTACCGACTCGAGCTGGGCACCGACGGCGCAAAGCTGAGCGAAGGCGATGCCAACGGCAAAGCTGCCGATGCCCGGGTGACGCTACCGGCCGAGGCCTTCGTGCGGCTCACCAGCGGCCGACTGGCTCCCGATCACACCCCGGAATCAGTCAGCGCCGATGGCGCTCTCACCCTCGACGATTTGAGGCGCCTTTTTCCCGGCTATTGACCCCTGAGCTCTCATCGTGAATAGTCCGCCGCCTGTGCGCAGCGGGAGCGACTGCGAGGGGGACCGTCGTTGTCTCTCGGTCATCCGACGGCGGTACCGAAGATCCTTCCGATCCCGTAGGTGATGGCCGACGCCGCGGCCACGATCGCCAACTGCCGGAGGGCGCCGAACAGCACGGGCCGGCCACTCAGGCGACTCACATAGCCACCGACGATGAGGCTGGCGACGGCGGTCACGATGATCGAGGTCCACGATGCCGCGCCCCCGGTGGTGAAGAACCAGGGAATCAGGGGTATGAGGGCTCCCGCCGCGAACGTGGCGCACGACGTGATGGCTGCGGTGGCGGGCGAGCCAAGCTCGTCGGGGTTGATGCCGAAGATCGTCGTGGCCGCGAAGTTCAAGAACCGGGGCTCGTCGAGCGGCAGTTCGGTGCTGGCAATCTGGGCGGTTTCCCGGCCGAAACCCGCTGATTCGAGGCGAACCGCTAGTTCGTCGAGGATCAGGCGGGGGTTGCGGGCCACCAGCCGGCGCAGCTCGTCGAGCAGGCCGCTGAACAGCTCCACCTGGCTGCGCACCGACACCCATTCGCCCGCCGCCATGGAGAACGAGCCCGCGATCAAGCTGGCGAGGGCGGCCAGGCGGACGCCCGAGGCCGACGCTTTGGCGGCCGCCAAGCCGAGGATCAGGCAGACATTGGTCACGAGCCCGTCGTTCAGGCCGAGCACCGCCGCTCGGGCCCCACCACGCGAGACCTGGGCGACGCGGCCCGCGAGCTCTGCGGCGTCGGACGCCGAATCCGCCACCTGGGCGGCGATGGGGATCTGCATCGGCTGCGGGGGGCCGGCGACGCCCGCCGCGCCAGTGGTCGGATCGACCGCCTCCCGCCGAGGCGCCCTCACCGGCGACCAGAAAGCAATGCCACGTCGTGGAGGACGTGATCGGCGTGGCCGGCGACGTCGGCCACGGTATAGGCCCGGCGGATCACCCCGGCGGGGTCGATGAGGTACGAGACCCGCAGCGGGAAGTCCCGGTACCGTTCCTGTTCGGGCCGCAGCACGTCGTAGGCCTCACCTGTTTTGCGCTCGACATCGGACAGCAACGAGAACCCGAAGCTCTGCGCCTCGGCAAAGGCCTTGTTGTCCGCCGGCGTGTCGAACGAGGCGCCGATGACGACGCACCCTGCGGCCCGGAAATCGTCGGCCCTGTCACGCAGGGCCTGGCCTTCGATGGTTCAGCCAGGGGTCGAGGCCTTGGGATACCACCACAGAAGGACCCATTGGCCTGCGAAGTCGCGCAACGAGACCGTGTTGCCGTCCTGATCGGGAAGCGAGAACTCCGGTGCTGGCGTTCCGGGTGTCAGCAATGTCCCCCTCCGGGCGCTCGCCGCTCGTGGCGGTCCGCGCCGAGGGTAACGCTTGGCACCGCGGCGGCTGTATCTGGCCCAAATCGCAGCCCGCGGCATGGTCGACCTGGCCATATCACCAGAGGTGAGGACCATGACCGTTCGTGGATGCAGGCGGTCGCGGATCACTCCTGGCAACCATTCCTCCGATCGGACCGGGCATTGATCCAGTGCCCGCCGGGAGGCGAAAGATGGGCGGAGACGGCGGTGACACCAAAACCCCCGCTCCCATCGCCAGAAACCACCACAACAAAGGGAGAGGTTCATCATGCGTAAAGGATTGTTCGCCGCGGCTCTGATTCCGCTGAGCCTGCTGATCGGCGCCGGCGGCGCCCAGGCGGCCACCACCAGCCAGAACGTCATCGTCTCGCCCGGCAGCCGGGTGTGCACCGTCCCGATGTACGGGCGATTCAGTGTCCGCGCCCAGGGGCAGGCGTCGCCGGGCGTGTCGTTCACACTTCACCAAAGCTTCGACGCCTCGACCTACCAAACCATCAACCAGACCCCGTCGAACTACACCACCGCCTGGGCGGCCCAGTTCGCCAACACGACGTTCCCCCGGTACTTCCCGGGCTGGTTCAAGGCCTGCGCCCGCAACTACAACACCACCGGCTCCACGGTCACCTTGAGCCTGTCCACCGACACCTGAGAGACCTGTCGCCACCGGGGGCGGGCGGTGATCCGCCCCCGCCCCTGGCTGTGGTCATCGTTCGCGTCGCATACCCTAAGGAACCTTCACGGTCACCGACACGATCCAGTTTCCCGCCAGCCGGTCATCGGGTTGGACCCCCGCGGGCAGCGGCCCAGGCGAGACGTCCGGTGCCAACCGTTCGGGAAAAGGGATTGTGGCACAGAGAATTTCGCCCGGCGGCTGGCCGGCGGTGACTGTCTGATGGGTTCTTGTGACGGTGGCCTGGTAACCGACGCTGACCTGCAACTCGGGCACGGGCGGATCTACCTTGCCCGAAGGCAGGGCCACGGACAGCGAACCCAGGTTGGGACAGGTCACGGTGACCAGTTGATCCGGTGTCGGCCGGGTGAGCGGTGGGGCGGCCGATGTGGCGGGCCCGCACGAAGCCAGCGCCGCAGTCGCGAGCAGGGCGAACCGCGCCGCCCACACGATGCCACTACATGCCACGAGTCATTGTCGCACCAACGGATCAATCGAGCTCGGCGAGCACCTCGCCGATGATCTTGGTTGCGGTGTGGGCGGGCAGCGGCTCGCCACCTTCGGCCTCGGCGACTTCGGCGGCAAAGTCCTCGACGGAGTGAACGCCACCAACCAGAACGTGGCGCAGGGCTTCGCCGGTCGCTTCGGCGTCATCGACCGCCTCCATGGCCGGCGCCACCGCATGATCGGGCGAGGTGGCGACGGCATGCACGAGGGCCATGGCCTCCTCGCGGCCCGATGCGGTCGAGACGACCGGGGCGCGATCAGGGTTCTGCTGGTGGTCCCACTCGGCGAGCGCCTCGTCGTAGCCACCTTCACCGGGATGGAGCACGCGGGTCGTGGGCGAGGCGTCGGCCGGCGCCGCGGCGGCATCGGCATCGGCGTCCGCCGGCGCGGCAACGCCGTCCTCGAGCTCAGCCGCTCGCGGCGGGGCAACAGGAACGACGAGGGTACCGTCAGGGTTTCGGACGATGTCCATGATGTGAGCTCTCCTTGGTCGGGCGACGTCCTGCCCGGCGCCACGGACGTAGATATACCAGGTCAGCGGGCGTTCAGAGGTTGAAAAGGGGCCGGAGGTCGATGGCACCCGCCGCCGCCCCGAGCCGTCCCGGCAGGCCGAGGAGCTCCTCGGTGGTGCGCAGCAGGGCGTAGTGGTCGAACACCTCGGTGACGACGGTTCGCGGATGCAGCGACGGCCCGAGCACGACGACCGGCAGCGGGGTGTACTCGTCCCACACCACGAACACCGCGGTCGTCCCCCGGCGGTACGCGGGGCTGGCCAGGATGGGGGGTAGCTCGGCGGCGAGCCAGGCGTCGCCAGTGCCGACCGAGCAGTCGTGGGTGTCGTGGCAGAGGTCCGGTGTGACAAAGCTGAACGTCGGGAGGTGGTCGTGGGCCAGGTCCGCGGCCAGGTCGGCGGCGGGGACGTCGTCGGCCTGGCAGGCGACCCTATCCTCGCCCCCCGGGCCGACGTAGTAGGCGGCCGGGTTGTGTTTGACGGCGTAGCGGCCCCCGGACTCCAGCTGGCAGGGCGTCGCCATGGCCTCCTCGTAGCTGCGCTCGGTGCCGCCCGCGGCCCGTACCTGGCGGAAGATGTTGTCGGCCTGAAGCGGGTGGCTCGCCGGCGCGCCGTCGTCGGCTATGCCCTGGGTGGCGCCCGACGTGGCACCTATGTAGTTGGGCAGCGAGGGGCTGGCGATGTTGCGGTAGGCGGACGCGGTGGCGCAGCCGGCCGCAATCGCGGTCTCGAACGGCGCTGCCTCGGGATCGGCGAAGACCTGCGACCAGGTGTGGTTTTCCATCCATATCCAGATCACGTGCTGGTAAGTGGGGGCGGGCGTGGCCTGCCAGCCACACGGCGCGGTCGTGGTGGTGACGCCGCCCGCGGTGGTCGTGGTAGCCCGAGGGTCGGGCGACGCGGGCGACGCGGGCGACGCGGGGGACGCGCTCGACGTGGGCGAGCGGGTCGCACCGGATGTGGGCGGCGGCGGCGAGCACCCGATCAGGAAGGCAACGGCCACGCTGAGCATCAGCGCGCCGCCTCGGCGCTCCTGTCCCCTTCGCCGGCTTGCGCGAGGCACGACCAAACCCTACGAGCACCGGCGGGAGGATTGCCGCCGACTTGTGACGTCGCCGCCAAGACGGGGAAGGATCACGGGCGTGCTTTCTCGGCGGGGCTTCCTGAAGGGCGTGGTGACGGCGGGCGCCGGTGCCGTCTGGCCCGCGGCGTGGGCGTGGGGATGCTCGTCGTCAACTCCGCCGCCGGGTCGTGGCGCCCCGTCGCCCACTACGCCCGCAGCGGCGACGACCGTGCCGACCGGCCACATCGCGCCGTTCGACACCGTCGTGGTGGTCATGCTGGAAAACCGATCGTTCGACCACCTCCTGGGTTGGCTTCCTGGCGCCGACGGCCGCCAAGGAGGCCTTTCCTATCCCGATCGCAGCGGCCGGCGGCACTCGACCCACGATCTCGCCGGCAATTTCACCGGCTGCGGGAGCGGGGACCCGGACCACTCGTGGACCGGCGGACAGATCCAGCTGGCTGGCGGGCGCAACGACGGGTGGCTCCTCACGCCGGTCAACCGGGCGCCGGACGACACGTTTCCCATCGGCTACTACACCGAAGCGAGCCTTCCCGTGCTTGCCGCCCTGGCTCGCAACTACGCCGCGCTCGACGGCTACTTCTGCTCGCTCATGTCTGAGACCTATCCCAACCGGATCTACCTGAACGCCGCCCGGACCGACCGCGACCACAACCTCGATCCGCTGGCCTCGGCTTCAGAGCCCACCAAGTTGGCCATCATCCCGACCATCTGGGACCGGCTGGCCGAGGCCGGGATCAGCCACCGCTACTACTTCAGCGATGTTCCGTTCATCGGCCTGTGGGGTCTCAAATACCTTCCTATCGTCGCCCCCTTCGCCCGTTTCCTGGCCGACGCCGCGGGCGGCACCCTGCCCAATGTCTCGTTCATCGATCCCACGTTCAACAATGACCACGATCTCGAGTCCGACCAGCACCCCTTTGCCGACGTGCGGCTGGGCGACACGCTTCTCGCCGCCATCTTCCGTGCCGTGCGGTCGAGTCCCCAGTGGCGGCGCACGGTCCTCGTGATCACCTACGACGAGTGGGGCGGCTTCTTCGATCACGTGGTCCCGCCCCAGGTCATCGACAACACCGACCCCGCCACGGTCGATCATCGCTGCGGCGTCGACGGCTGCGGCGGCCCCCCTGACTACCGTCAACTGGGCTTCCGGGTGCCGTGCGTCGTGGTGTCACCCTTCGCACCGTCGGGAGTGGTGCACGGAGGCCCGTACGAACACACCTCGATTCTCCGGATGATCGAATGGCGATGGAACCTGAAACCCCTGACCGCTCGCGACGCGAATGCCAAGAACCTGGCGGACGTCCTCGACTTCGCCACCACCAACACCGTGCCCGAGGGGGCAATTCCGGCACCGGCGCCCTTCGTCGCCCACCGCTGCTAACGGCCCCATCGGTACTGGTCGAGGTCGCCGGGTTCTTGTATCAGCGACCCGGCAGGGTGTGCTTTCTCAGAACCCGCACCGCGAAGCGGTTGTCAGCAACCGGAGTGACCGCGATGCCCGGAGGCGATCCCTTCGTCCACGGAGCTGCCTGAGCGTCGAGAAGCCACTGACCGATGTCGGCGGATCGCAGCTCGGGGCAGCTGCGCCAGAACGACGGGCTGAGGGGAACCGTTGTCGAACTCTCGCCGTCCATCTCGACGACGACCTCGCTCCAGCCCTTGTCGAAGTGCCGGTTGCGATCCTGTTCTGAGAACCTGAGGCCGTAGCCCGCGGGATCCATCGCCGGTACGCCACTATGCCAACCCGTCGCACGCACCATGCCCACCCTAATCGGGCGGTCGGGATGCTCCAATGCAAGGCTCCCGGAGTCACGCCGGTTGCTGGGGTCCTCCGGGCACGATCATCCGCTTGGCCGCGGCCGCGCCGGGACTGAGCACGGGGTCTCCGAAGCGACCTCACGGGTGTGCTCTGAAGGTGGGGCCGATCCCGGTTGATGGGATACAGGGCACCTCGATCCGCGACAGGGTTCCGTTTCGCCGACGCCGGGATCTCGGCATCAAGCGGCGCTTCACGAGCCCTGCCGGCTCTAAAGGTCCGATGGCCGCGGCAGCGGGCGCAGATCCTGGTCCTGCTCGTCCGAGCAGAACACGAACTCGTTGGGTCACAACGGCTGCCTTCGACTCTTCGGACGGAGGGTCCAACCCGCGCCGTTTGACTGCGGAATTCGGACCGCGAGGTTGACGTACCCGACGACGCTAGGCGTGATGGAATCGGCGACCGCGACTCGTCTGCCAGGATGGTCGACGAAGGCTCCGGCAGGTGCGGTCTCACACTCGGCTGCGGGACAACCATGATTCAAACTCCGCTTCCGAGGAGACGTGGTCATCAAGCACGGCGCTATAAATGTCGAAACTCTTGACAGTTCTTCCGTATTCGGCCCGGCCCGCCCATGCGTCCTTTATCCGCAGGATCACCTCACGGCTCTCGTCGGTGAGACGCGGCGGTAAAGACCGGATGTGCGCCAAGTCCGGCTGGCGGTCGGGATCGATTATGAACCAGATGTCTATTTTCCAGTCTGCACCCTCAGTCGCACGATACCGCACCCCGAGATAGAGGCCATCTGGGTACATCGGATCGAGCCTCCATCGACCCGAATCATTTCGATACAGTGTTTCCCAGACGTCGGAATGACGAGCGAGACGGGCGCCGATCTGCACAACCTCCGCAACATCGAGTGCGGAGCACACGACCGTCACATCAAGATCTCGCCGGACCATCAGCCCGAGCGCCGCGCTTCCGACCAGTATTGGTTGACCGCAGCGAGACAGCAGCGTATCGAGATCCAGGTTCGCCCTAACGGCAATCGCTTCATTCTGGAGGCTCGATTGGCGGGACAAAAGCGCCTTGATCGGCTTGCCGCCCTCTTCTTTGCCCGCTTCCTCGTCGGCCGGTTGAGCAGCGGCTTCGTTCATCGAGATCTCTCAGCCGGCTGGGATGACGCTGTCTTCGTCGCCCGCGAGGAGCTGCTGGGGAATCTGACCGAAGGTGTACCGCGGCGGTCCTTCGCCGGGATGAAGGTTGAAGCACCATATGACGTCATACCGGTCGTCAGGCCAAATCGAAGGGATGATCGTCCCGGGAACGGTAGGGATGTTCGACGCGATCATCGGGATTTTGCTGTGCTCCCAACAGACGAGAGTGACCCCGGCGTCCTCGGCAAGGATGTCGGTCACAAGTTGCTTCTCGTTCCCTGCGGTCGTCGTTGACGTGATTTTCACGCCGAGGCGCCGGCTCAGGGGAAGGATCGTCTCGTACGAACGGTGCTCGGCCGTGGTCTTCTTGTCGCCGTACCAGTTCGAGCGCAGGACCGTCGGGGCGCGTAAACCTGATCTCGGGTGCTCGTCAGCGGGCGCGAAGAGGACCGTGAGCGCGCCGGCCCGCGCCCAGCCAAACGGAAACAGCGAATGGTGATCCTCGACACCATTGACGTTCACGCCGAAGGGCGGCTGTCGGGGTCCCTCGGGCTTCTCTCCGTGGCGGATCACGAAGATGACCGCAGGCGGCCCAGTGCCGGTGACCGTCATCGCGGTTACCCGGTCCTGATGATCTGGGGGTGACGCCACGTGAACATATTGGGAAATCGGAAGTTCGTGAAGGTAAGACTGATGCTGAGGTCGAGCGCTTCTACGTGATGCCAGAATCCCACCGGGATGAACAGAGCGTCCCCCGGGCCCACCACGAGTTCGGTGGTTTCGGCCTGGCCGAAACGAGGGAACCGCTCGAGGTCGGGGTCTCGGAGATCCACCTCACTGAACACCCCCACCTCGTTGTAGAGGAGGTGGCTTTGCAGCGGTGGGATCAAGGTCACCCGCTTACGTCCGACCACCTGGGTAAACATGATGTTGGCGATATCGTGGTGCAGAGGTGTCACGGTGCCGGCCGGGCCGAACCATAGGAACGCGGCATTGGACGCGGCGCTGGGGTCAAGATAACGATCGTCGATCGTAAAGTCGTCCCACAGGGACTTCGCTGCCTCGCGTTCGAGAATGTGATTGTTTGCCACCAAGTACGAGTTGTTGCCCCAGGCGGTCGCCAGTACCAAGTCAACGTACGTGCTGAAAGGCATCGTTGTCTTGTGGCTGTTCGAGTTGACCTCGTATCGACGATCGGCGTTCCGACCATCCATGACCTCGACCAGTTCGTCGCCTATGACCGACCGCAGATATTCCGGATCCCATCTGGTCAGCGCCGGCCAGCCCGAGGTCAAGTCGTCGACCAGGACGGGACGGTTGGCGGCGTAGTACTGGACCAGGAAATCTTCACGCGTCAGACCGGTGCGACGATCGACCACACATTCGGGAGCAAGACCGCCGAGGGCCTGACGTACGTCGAGGAAGGACTCAAGCTTCGCCAGACGATCGGCCATCCAGCGCCCAGCCTCAAGGGTGGGATCGCCCTGCAGGCGCGTGATCTCGGACCGCGCTTCATCCGGATCGATTCCGCGCCCGACGAGTATTTCGACGATGCGATCGACTCCCACCCCGAGCATGAGGCTGCTGGCAATCCACCGTCGCCACCCGCGGCTGATCACGACGCACACTCAGCTTTCATCGTCATCGTCATCGCCAGAACCGGGGCGGCTGGGCTACCCGTACGTTCGCGGTGTTCGAGGCTTTCGCGGCTTCAAAGGTGTGCGCCCTTCACGTGGCTGGGCGGTCGGCTCCCCGGCACTCGCCCTTCCTTCGGACGACTCCTCGTACGGCGAAGTCGGGACGGGCGTGGGCGTCGGAAGCGGCGTCGGCGTGGGGAACGGCGTGGGGGAGGGAGTGGGGACCGGAGTCGGCGTAGGTGTCGGCGTCGGAACGGGTGTCGGCGGAGGCGTGGGCGTCGGAACCGGTGTCGGCGGAGGCGTGGGGAACGGCGTGGGAGAAGGAGTGGGGACCGGAGTCGGCGTAGGTGTCGGCGTCGGCGTGGGGACCGGAGTCGGCGGAGGCGTAGGGGTGGGGACCGGGGTCGGCGTCGGCGTAGGGGTGGGGGTCGGCGTCGGGGTTGGCGGAGGCGTCGGCGTAGGGGTGGGAGTCGGCGTCGGGGTTGGCGGAGGCGTCGGCGGAGGCGTGGGAGTCGGGGTTGGAGTGGGAGTGGGGAGTGGGAGTCGGGGTTGGCGTGGGAGTCGGAGGCGGAGAACCGGCGCCGAGTGCCTGGAGAAGGCGTGCTCCGTTTGGAGAACCTAAGCCGGTGCACGCGTCCCACCCTGCATGTGCGCTGTAAGCGCCATTACTGCCACTCACGATGTCGCGCATGGTTGGCGTGACCGTCGGACCGTAAAGCGTGGGATGAAGGAAACCCACGGGATGACCGAGCGACTGATTCAGCAATGCGATGAGACCAGCCCACAGCGGTGCCACCGCGCTGGTCCCGCCTATGACCAGCTGCTGACCGTCCACACGGACGATGTAGCCGCTTGCCGGATCGGCGTCTCCCGAAACGTCTGGTACGCCTCGACCGAC
Organism: uncultured Actinomycetota bacterium; assembly: GCA_963851105.1. Lineage (GTDB taxonomy): Bacteria > Actinomycetota > Acidimicrobiia > Acidimicrobiales > Palsa-688 > DATARN01. The sequence continues at coordinate 252,062 of CAWKNP010000002.1, read as the reverse complement.
GTGGCCGCCAGGGTTGACCGACGGCGGTACACCGGCTGCCTGCTGGTACGACGGCAACGGAAATGTGTCGCTAATCCCGCCGCCGGTCGCACCGCCACCGCCTCCGCTGTTCCAAACGGTCTCCGAGGACAGGACGACACCTTGGTTCTGGATCGTCGTGCCTCCGCACCCCAAGGCGTGAGGCGCACTCGATGGGAAGTCGACATGTTGGAGACCATCCGTTGCACCGTCGGTCGATCCGTTATCCCCGCAGGCCGCAGTCACTGTCACGCCCAGTGCTGCGCCGGCGGCGAAGGCCTGTTCCATCTGCTGCATTCCGGCCGCGGTGAAGTTGGTCTCGGAGGATCCCCAGCTAATCGAAACGACCGATGGTCGATTCTGGGTGTCATGCACGGCTGTGGATACCGCGTCCACGAAGCCCTGCTCGGTGTTGGGTGCGAAGTACACGACGATCTTGGCGCCCGGCGCCACGCCGCCTATTACTTCGATGTCGAGCATGACCTCACCGTCGGTGTTCGTATCGACGCCCGGCGAGTTCGTGCCGCCGTCCACGCCTACCCCAATAACCTGAGGCAGCGGTATTCCGAGCGACGAGAAATACGTCTGTAGATCGGCAGGAGCGAAGCCGCCGCCCAGTTCGACGATGGCGACGCACTGTCCGAGCCCGGAAACGTTGGTCGGGAAATTGTACAACTTTGCGATCTGCGGCGGCGTATAGCTCGTCGTGGCGTGAGGCGCGATCCGCAAGTGCGGACTGGCCTGAGGGCGGATATCCAAGCCGAAGACAGCATGGACCGACGGCCCCAAATGACTTGGCACGGTAAGGGCGCCGGTGCGTCCCCGATACGTCGAGCCAGTGGCAGGGTCCAGATAAACGACAAGTTGCGTCATGAACGCAGCGCTCAAGCTGGCCAGGGTCCCTTCCAGAACAACGCTACGACGGCCGAGGTCCACAGGACCAACGGTCAAGGCGTGCGCCGCTGCGAATTGGCGAATTCGCTCGACGTCGGCCGGATCGGCGCCATAGTTGGCTGCGTAGTCCTCACGTGACAGAGGACCGGCGAGGTCCGCCGGAACCTGCGCTCGCGATCGCAGATACAGCGTCACGCTGTCGCGGGCCGCAAGGTCCGCAGGCCCCACGACGCGGTGACCGGGAACCGGATCGCGGGCGCTGCCCGGGATGGCGATTCGTGGATCTGCCATTGTTTACCTCCTTGTCCCGCGCCAGCCAATCCCTGTGATCGCCGCACAACCAGCAGGAGAATGGCCCCACTGCTGGAGCCGATCCCTATCATAGCGACTGTGCCCGCATGCCCCAAGCTGCGGCTGTCGTGCTTGATCGCTTCCCTGCCGAGATCGGGCAGCTGGCTGCTCGCCGACGCGCTGCACACCACCGGTCTGGTCGGTCAACCCGAGGAGTACTTCCGCCCGGACTACTACGACTGGTGGTTGCGAGAATGGGGTGTGCGCGAGCTCGCTGACTACGGCGACTACATCTCCGAGGCTCAGCGCTACAGCACGACGGACAATGGGGTGTTCAGTGCCAAGGTCCACTGGTATCAGTTCGAGTGGCTCCTTGCCCAGCTTCGACGCCTCCCCGGCAAAGAGGGACCCACGGACTCGGAGCTGATCGAGCGGTATTTCCCCCGTCCCACTTATGTCCTTCTTACCCGGGACGACAAGGCGCGCCAAGCAGTCTCGTACTACCGGGCGATTCACAGCGAGGAATGGTTCGTCCTTCGAAACATCTCCCTCCCGCGGACCAGGGCAATTCCCGCAGTGCCCGACTTCCAGGAAATCCGATGGCTAGAAGATGTGATTGTCAACCACGAGGCGCGTTGGAAGAATTACTTCGCCGCCTCAAGCCTCCTCCCTCTTCGTGTGAGATATGAGGATCTCGCTCAGCAGTACGAAAAAGTGATCGACGAGGTCCTTGACTACCTCCGAATCGACAGGCCGCGAGGATTCGTCTTTCCCACCCCAAATCTCGTGAAGCAGGCCGACGACCAATCCGAGCAGTTGGTCGACGCCTATCGTGCCCGGCGCGATCAACTTCTCCCTCTCACCGACGAAATCCGCTGGTGCCGGGAAAAGCAAAACTTCGAACGGCCTCGACACTCGAATAGCTAGCACACGACGAGCCGCGCGCCGACGTCGTGGCGTCGCCGCTGTCGGCCGGTCGGTCAGACGAAAAGCGGGGCGGCGTCGACCTGCGGCCAGCGAGCGGCCAGGTCTTCGTCGCCGGGGGCGGCGTGGGCATCGAAACGCTCGGCAGCGTCGAGCACCTTTGGCAACAGGTCGACGTCGCCCACGCTGTTGAGGAAGATCCCGGGGCGACCCAGAGCCCACCGCACGGCCAGATCGATATCGACTTGATTTTCCAGCGGTTCGTACCAGGTGGCTCGGGTGTGGGGCCGGCCGAGCCAGGGCCGGCGGGCGATCGACTTGATGGTCTGGACAGCCACGCCGCGTTCGGTGGCGGTGCCCAGCAGCGCCTCGAAGTTCGTTGCGTAGTAGGGCAATTGCATGGTGAGGTAGTTGTAGGGCAAGAGGACGGAATCGAAGTCGAAGCGTTCCAGGCTGCGACGGTGGGTGGCGGCGATCTGGGTGCCGTGGCCGGTCACCCCGATCCAGCGGATCAGTCCCTCCTCCCGGGCCTGAACGGCGGCGTCAATGGCACCATCGGGACTGAGGGCAATGTCCCATTCGATGGGATCAGCCAGCGAATGGAGCTGCCAGAGATCGACGTGATCGACGCCGAGGCGTTCCAGGGAACGGTGCAAGTCCGTGCGGGCCCCGGCGGCGGTCCGTTCGTCGGTCTTGGTGGCCACAAAGAACCGGCCGGGATCCTGGGCCAGCCATGGCTGCATCCGCACCTCGGCCTCGCCGTACGCCGACGCGGTGTCGAGATGGTTGACGCCGTGAGCGACCAACACCTCAAGGGTTTCGTCGGCCACCCGCTGGGTCACCCCGGCGAGAGCCGCGGCGCCGAAAATAACCCGGCTGCTGTGGTGGCCCGTGCGCCCGAAGGGCGCGGTAGCGACGGTCATGGCTGCTCCTCGGATGGCGGTCGGACACCTTCCCCGACGGACTGTACCCAGGCGAGCCGTGGCGTGTCGTGCCGCGACCCCGATGTGCGGGGCGAAGGCATTTTGTGTACTCCCCGAAGAAATATTTTGAGCCGGCCCCCGGTTGGCGCGACCCCCGACCCAACGGGCCTACATATGGGTGGTCGGTTTGTTACCCAGCAGTTCGAGGGCATGGGGCAGGACGTCGACCACCGCCCGCAGGCATTCGGCGGCGCCTTTGGGCGACCCCGGCGTGTTCAACAAGATCGCATGGCCCCGAATACCGGCGACCCCGCGGGACAACCGACCGAGCGGGTTGACGAGGCGCATGGCTTCGGCCAGGCCCGGCGCGTCACGCTCGATCACCTCCCGCGTCCCCTCAGGGGTCTGGTCACGAGGCGCGAATCCGGTCCCGCCGGTCGTGACGATGACGCCGGCGAAGCCCGACGCCATGCGGGCCAAGGCGCCGGCGACCGAGACGATCCCGTCGGCGACAACCGTCGTCTCCACCACCTCGAAACCACTGGCCTCGAGTACCGCCACCAAGGCGGTCCCCGAGCGGTCCTCCCGGGTCCCGGCCACTACGCCGTCGGACACGGTCAGGACCTTGGCCTGGGGCCGGGCGGGGGTTCCGTCGCCGCCGCCTCCCCCCGCGCCGGACGCCTCCCCAGTCGCCGCCGCTTGGGCGACACGAGCGAACCACCCACCACCCGTGCCGCCGGCGCCCTCGGCGCCGGCTTTTTCCGGATGGGGCATTTCAGAACACCACCGGATCGACCACGAGTTTCACCACCGGAAATCTACCCACGCACGGCGAGCAGATACATGCCGTCGGTACCCGCCGTCTGCGGCAGGAGCCGGGCGCCCCGGCCAGTCGGATCCCACTGCGGGCCCCCAAGGGGCACCGCGGCAGCATCGGGGTGCGCCGCCGCCAGCCATTGGTCAATCTCCGTGGTCTCGGCGGCGGTCATGGTGCACACGCTGTAGACGACCACGCCCCCCGGGCGCACCAGTTCAAGGGCCGAGTCGAGCAGGTGGCGCTGGAGGTCGGCCAGGCGGACGACATCGTCGGGGTGCACCCGCCAGCGGGCATCGGGGCGCCGGCGGAGGACGCCGAGCCCCGAGCAGGGCGCATCGACGAGGACCGCATCGAAGCAGGACCGGGGAAAAGGGGCTTGCAGTCCATCGGCCACGATGGTGGCGACGTTGCGTAGTTCCAGGCGGCCCACATTGGCGGCGATAACCGTGGCTCGGGCGGGCTCCACGTCGGCCGCCACCACCAGGACGGGACCCCCCCGGGCCAACCAGGTCGCTTTGCCGCCAGGCGCCGCGCACAGATCCAGTACCCGGCCCCCGGCGCAGACGCCGGCGACCGCCTCGGCCACCCACTGGCTGGCCTGGTCCTGGATGTACCCGTCGGCCCGCACCGTCGCGGCCCCCGCCACATTCATCTGTGCCAGGGCACCGAGGGCGGTCTCGGCCCCCAGTGCCGCCTTCATGGACGCCACGATCCAGTCGGGGTAGCTGAGCCGGACACCCTCGTTCGGCCAGACCACGCCGGCGGTGACGTCTTCGGCCACCCGGCGCAGGATGGCGTTGACCAGTCCTCGGGCCGGCCCCTTCACCTCGGCAACGGTGGCCGAGACGCCGGCGTGGGCCGGCGTGCCGAGAAACGCCAGCTGATAGGCGCCGAGGCGCAAGGCGGCGCGCACGGGAGGCTCGACCGGCCGCCGAAGGTGGCGATCCACCAGCCAGTCGCATGCCCGCTGCATGCGCAGCGTCCCGTAGACCAGCTCCGTCACGAACCCTCGGTCGCGATCTTCCATCGCCGACCCGCTGAGAAGTTCGGGGACCACCATGTTGGCCCGGGCCGACTCCCGCTCGATCAGGACAAGGGCGTGCAGCGCCAGTCCGCGGGCCGTCTGGGCCGGCCCCCGCACAGGCCGGGGCGCGACCGGGGCGCCTCGAGATCGCCCGGTCATGGCGTGACCGCCCCGAGCCGTTCGTCGGTACCGGGGCGGGCACCGTTGACCCAGGCCGTGGCGCCCATCACGGCCCGCCCCTCGGGATGCACCGACAGCAGCTCGAGGGTCCCGTCGCCGGTCCCCACGAGCACCCCATCGATCTCCCCCGGCGCCAAGGCGCCACCGGCGCCCGCCGCTGCCGCCACCACCCCGAGCCGCCGCCCCCGGAACGTCGTCCACGCCCGACCCACCCGCACGACCCGGTCGAGCTGGGCCGCCGGCAACGTCCAGTCCAGCTGGAGCTCGGCCGGGTCGATCTTGGCCGCGTAGGAGGTCTCCCCGACCTGCGGTTCCCCGGCGGGCAGCCCGTCGCGCAGCATCGCCAGCAACAATGACGTCCCGGCCACCGACAGTTCCTGACGCAACGCTGCCGCCGTCGTGTCCGGTCCGATCGGCACCACCTGGCAGCCCAGCACGGGCCCGGTGTCCAATCCCGCTTCCAACTCCATCACGCACACGCCGGTCTCGGCGTCGCCCGCCAGTATCGCCCGCTCCACCGGCGCCGCCCCCCGCCACCGAGGCAACAAGGAGAAGTGCACGTTCACCATCGGCACGGCTGCGAGCACGTGAGACTTGATCAACTTGCCGAAGGCCACCACCACGCCCAGCTCGGCACCTGCCGCGACCACGTCGTCGACCCGGTGGCTGACCGGCAGGCCGAGCTCGACGGCGGCCGCTTTGACCGGGCTCGGCGTCAGCGCAGCGCCCCGGCCACGCCGGCGATCCGGTTGGGTCACGACCAGGGCGATGTCGTAGCCGTCATCGTGCAGGGCCCGCAACGTTGGTACCGCAGCATCCGGTGTCCCCAGGAACACCAACCGGCGGGGCCGAGCGCCCGTCAGAGGATCGGGAGCGATCGCTTAGAGCTCCCAACCGTCGTCGGCGGAGTGAGCCCGGCGCCCGCCGGCCGAGACCATCCGGCGTCCGGCCTTGTCGCCCTCGACTTCCCGGCGGCGCAATTCCTTCAGGGCCGACTTGCGCTGGTCTTTGTCGAGCAGCTCGAGCAGGAGGCGGCCCTCGAGGTGGTCGAGTTCGTGCTGGAACATCCGGGCCAGCAGTTCGTCTGCCTCGATCGACACCTCGTTGCCGGCCAGGTCGTAGCCGGTCAGGTGGACTTCCTTGGGTCGCACGATCGGAAAGTAGAGGCCGGGAAGCGACAGGCAACCTTCGTCATACTCCCACTCGCCCCGGGCTTCGCTGATGACCGGATTGACGAGCACCTTCGGCTCGTCCTCCTCGCCCATCTGGTACACGAACAGCCGCTTCTGGACACCGACCTGGGGCGCAGCCAAACCGAGGCCCGCCGCCGCGTGCATCGTCACGACCATGTCCTCGGAGAGCTTCACGAGCGTCCCGTCGATATTGGAGACCTCGCTGGCACGCTGCTTGAGCACCGGGTCGCCGAACAAGCGAATGCGGTAGGTCGCCATGGCCCTCAGGATATCGGCCCCGGCCTCGCTACCCTGACCCCGTCACCGACAGCCACTACTTCGACGCCGAGCCCGCCGTTGCCTCGCGACCATCGGAGGTTGCGCTCGGTCTCGTCACCCTCGTCACCGATCGCGGGGTGTTCTCGGGCCAGCGGGTCGACCCGGGCACCGTCGAGCTCCTGCGGGCCGCCCCACCACTGCCGCCGACCGGCGATCTCTTGGACCTCGGCTGCGGTTACGGGCCCATCGCGGTGACAATGGCGCAGCGGTCACCGGCGGCGACGGTGTGGGCGATCGACATCAACCAGCGGGCCTTGGCCTTGACGGCGGAGAACGCCTCACGCCTCGGGCTTAGCAACATCCGGGCGGTGCCACCGGAGGAGGTGAGCCCCGACATCCGCTTCGCCGCCATCTGGTCGAACCCTCCGATCAAGGTCGGCAAGGAGCCCCTCCACCGCCTGCTCAGCGATTGGCTCGGTCGGCTGGCGCCCGACGGGGAGGCACTTCTCGTCGTGCACAAGCACCTGGGCGGTGACTCTCTGGCTGATTGGCTCACCACCGAGGGCCACGCCACCACCAGGATCGGCTCGCGCAAAGGGTACCGACTGCTCGCGGTCCGGCCTCGATGAAACCCCGATGAAGCAGCTCGGCCCGACCGACCTCAAGCGCCTCCACCGCGAGTGGAACCACCGGACACGACGGGAGGGTGGCCCTCCTGCTCGACAGTGTGGAGTCTCCGTGGAACGTGGGCGGCATCGCCCGCACCGCCGCCGCGTTCCGCGTCGATCACCTCTACCTGGCGGGCAGCGCCCTTTCGCCCGCCCACGCCAAGGCGGGCAAGACCGCTATGGGCACCGAGCGCTACCTCACCTGGACCAAGTTCGAGCGCGGACCCGACGCCGCGGCGGCGGCGCGCGCCGACGGTTTCCGCGTCGTCGGTCTGGAGCTCGCCGAGGGCGCTGTCCCCCTGCACGAGCTCGAGTCGGCGGCCGACATCTGCCTCGCCGTCGGCCATGAGGATCACGGCCTGTCGCCCGCCACCCTCGCCGCCTGTGACCTGGTCGCCTTCATTCCCCAGCTTGGCCGGGTCGGATCCTTGAACGTGGCCACCGCCACTGCCATCGCCATCTACGAGCTACGGCGCCGGGAGTGGCAAACCTCGTAGCGGTTTCGTCGCCCCCGCGTACGCAATCGTTGCTGCGTCAGATCGACCGCGGGTCGGCGGCCAAAGCGGTCTGGATCGAGCTGCCGCCCGACCCGCAGCGCCTCAGAGAAAGGTCGTCAGCTGGAGCCCGGTGATATCCAGCAGCGGCCCCTCGAACTCCATGGTGGTGGCCGGGTCGGTGGAGGCGACCACCGTCACGGTTAGTTCGGGACTGTCGCCCAAGCAGCGGCGGAGGGCTTCGGTGACGATGACGCGCTTGAAGGCACGCGTGAGCGGGTGCGAAGGGCGGTCGTCGAAACGGCGGTTGGCGACGGGCACCTCGCAGTGGCCTTCGTCGCCGACGCAGCGTTGATGACCGAAGATCGCGAAGCTCCCGGCGAAGGTGGGACGTTGTTCGGCCCAGTCATCGGCGGATATTCGGGCGTCGTTGAAGAAAATGAGCGCGACGAACGAGGGCCGGAAATGGTTGATCCCGTAGATCTCCAAATCCGCCCGGGACAGCGTCGCGGTGGCACCGTGGGCAAAGGGGCCGGACGAACGGATCTCAAGAATCTCCACCGCCCATCGGGATTGGCGTGGCGCTGGCGGCATACTCGTAACCCAGCCTTTGGACGTCGAGGACATCGGCCACGGTCTTGCCGAATGGCACCAGCGCCTCACCGAGCAAATCCGAGGGGATTCCCCCGCTGCCATGGCGGACTTGCCAGAGATACCAGAGCCTGTCGATCATGCAATGGTGGGAAAAAAAGATCGGGTCGAATGCGGCCGTCGTGATATATCTGACATATCTCCGCCAACCCAGACATGGACGTGGTCGTGAAAATCCTCGACGCGATCAGAGAAAGACGCCCAATCGCTGTCATTCAACGCATCGGCTACCTCCGCAGCCGTCGGTAGGCGGGTTCCCGGGGTCCGGCCCGCTCGCCTCGTCGTGCGGTGGCGGATGGGCGGCGACGCGCTCGGTACGAGAGCCTGGGTCGCCAGCAAGGGGTTGGCGATGGCTCCAGCCTTGCGAGCGGAATAGCTGGGCGGGATCATTGCCTCGGTGGTCCAGTCCCAGTAGGGCTGGGCGGTCCCCGCGACCTGATCCTGCAGCGCCTGCTCCAGCCACCACAGGTAGGCCCGGTGCCACGGCAGGAACAGCCGGGCCTGGACGGGCGTGTGCCGGCTGTGCTGGTGGTGCCAGCAATTCCATGCCGGAGCGCCGTGGAACCCGGCTATGAAGTTATAGCCCCGATTGTCCGAGAGCGCCTCGATTTTCACCATCGCCCGCGAGAGTTGGTCCATGTGCGGAGCGGTCACGTCGGCCACCGGCAGGCGGTACACCATGGAACCTGGCACCGATCCCCCTTCCCCTTGAAAAGAAGATTTTCCCCCCGCCAGCGCTGATCGGCAATAGACATTGTTGCCCAGTGCGCGGGAACTGGGACGGTCGCTTGGGTACGACCACCGGGTCATTCGGGGACGGAGGCGGAGAGAAGCGTGTCGAGGCGCCACGGTGCAGCGTCGCGAAGATCCGCTGAGAACGGCATGATTCAGTCATGGCCGACGGTCAAGACGTGTCATCCGGGAGCGACGGACGCGACGGTATCGAGGACGACCAGGTGTTCGAGCAGGACGCGGCGTGGCCACTGCTCGATTCATCGGCGGTGGCCGCGATTGCAACGTTCGGTTCGGAGATAGCGGTCGAGGCAGGGGAGATGCTCTACCGCGCCGGCGGGGAGCCACCGAATTTCTTCGTGGTGATCGAAGGCGAAGTCGAGATCGTCCGAGAGGGGCCCGAGGAGGCCGTACTCGCGTCGCACGGCCCCGGCCGGTTCGTCGGCGAGCTGAATCTCGTAACCGGTCAGCGGCCGTACCTGAGCGCCCGCATGAGCCACACAGGGCGGGTGTTGAGTGTGGCGCCGGACCAGTTCCGAATGCTCATGAGCACCAAGCCGGATCTGTCGGACACGATCTTCCGCGCCTTCGTGGCCCGCCGCCGGTTGCTGTTGTCCGGACTTGCCGCCGGTGCCATCCTCCTGGTTGGCTCCCGGTTTTCGCCCGACGCGCTGGCGTTGCGCGCTTTCGCCACACGGGAGCGGCTTCCCTACCAGTGGGTCGAGATCGAGGATCTGGAGGACGTCGGCGCGTACCTCGCCGGCATCGGAGCGCAGCCTGAAGACGTCCCCGTCGCCGTTTTCGCGACCGTTGTGCTGCGTCGCGCCACACCCGGGGAGTTCGCCGCGCTGCTGGGGCTGTCCTACCAGCCGGTCCCCGGGTCGGTCACCGATCTGGTGGTCGTCGGTTCCGGTCCGGCTGGGCTGGCAGCGGCGGTATACGGTTCGTCGGAGGGACTCGACACGATCTCCCTTGACGCCGTGGCTGTCGGCGGCCAGGCCGGCGCCAGCTCGCGCATCGAGAACTACGTCGGCTTCCCCAACGGCATCTCCGGGAGCGATCTGATCGCGCGCGCCGCCATCCAGGCGCAACGGCTCGGGGCCCGCCTGCACGCGCCCTGCGAGGTCGCCGGGCTCCGGGCGGAACGCGGGTTTCATGTCGTCGTCCTAGCCGACGGCAGCGAGATCGCGGCCCGGGCAGTGATCATCGCGTCAGGAGCGCGCTACCGGCGGCTGGCGGTGGCGGACCTCGAGCGATTCGAGGGGACCGGCGTGTACTACGCGGCTACCGAGCTTGAGGCTCGGCTCTGTCGGGGTGCCACCATCGCCGTGGTCGGCGGCGGTAACTCGGCAGGACAGGCCGCCATCTTCCTCTCGCAACAGGCCGGCCGGGTGCTCCTTGTCGTGCGGCGCCGAGAGCTCGTCGAAACCATGTCGCACTATCTGATCGCCCGGATTGAGGCTGATCCCCGCATCGAGGTCTTGACCCATACCGAGGTCCGAGGGCTGGCCGGCGACGGTCACCTTGAAACGATCACGCTCGAGCACACCGCGACCGGAGAACGGGAGACTGTTGGGTGTGGCGGCTTGTTCTCCTTCATCGGGGCGATCCCGGCCACCAACTGGTTGCGTGGTTGCGTGTCACTGGACCGCAACGGTTTCGTGCGAACGGACCGGTCGCTGGCCGACGACCACCTCAATGACGAGCTTTTGGAGACCGAGATCCGCTCCCCTTCGAAACCTCCCAGCCGGGCGTTTTCGCGGTGGGTGATGTGCGCCTCGGCTCGATGAAACGGGTGGCGACCGCCGTCGGTGAGGGATCGAGCGCCGTGCGCTCGGTCCATGACTACCTCGCCCTCCACGCCTGACCGGGGGAGGACCGGCCTTGACAGGTCCTGAGGGAAGGTCGACGATTGCGAGGTGAGTCTGCCCCGACGAGCGACAATCGTCACGTTGGGCGCCGTAGCCGCGCTGGCGGCTGTGCTGGGCGTGACCTACCTGGTCGTGGCCTGCAAGTCATTGCCGGGCGTGCTCGGTCCGGTGGCCGGCGACAGCCATCCCCGCACCAAGCTCGGGGCGGCGATCCTGGTCCTGGCCGTGTTGCTGGCCCTCGGGACGGTTCTGACGGCGAGGCCGCGAAACGGTCGTCGCTAGACGTCGCTGGCCAGAAGCGGCGAGGCCTCGGCGAGGCGGGCGGGGAGGCCTCGGCGAGGCGGGCGGGGAGGCTTCGGCGAGGCGGGGCGGCTGCGCTGGGGCAAGATGTCGGGCGAGACATCCGTCCCGTCAACCCCGAGGAGGCAACGGACATGTGCCGGTCACTGGTTACCCGACCCGCATCGGCTCGAATCGTCGGCGTGCTCGTCGCGCTGACGACGTTCGGCCTCGGCCTCGGCTTGGAGATCCCGTCGGCCTCAGCCTCGGCAGGCGTCGGTCGGATCGCCGAGGCCCTGTCGGCACCGCAGGGGGGCACCATCACGATCTCGGGCAACGTGTCGGTGAGCGCCAACTGCCCCGTCAGTACGCCGCTGCAGGTCACGTCGATGCAGACGACGGGTGACATCAACCTGTTCCCGAACGGATTGGGGCCCCAGGTCATTCGGGCCGCAAATGGCGACTTCAAGGCCACACTCGTCATCCCGGCATCGGCACCCGTCGGCTCGTACACCATCGGCCTTCGCTGCGGCCAGACCGTCGTGGGGACCACCGAGACCCTCACGGTGACCGCCGGCCCGCAAACCAAGCCGAGCATCACCGTGGCCCCGCCATCGGCCCAGCCCGGCAACGGCGTCACCATCTCCGGGGTGGTGCCGACATCGGGTGCCGTGTTCTGCCCCGCGGGCGATGCCGCAGTCCTGACAGCCACCGCCGCCCTGTTCCCCCCCGACGGGTTCGGGCCGCAAGTCGCCCGTGACGCGGCCGGGAAGTTCCAGGTGGCCTACAAGATTCCCGCCACCACGGCCGCCGGCTCCTACAGCATCGGGGTGCGCTGCGGCGGCGGCAACCTGGTGGTGACGACGTCGCTGCAGGTGACGGCGACCGCAGCGACGACCACGACGGCGGCGGCCACGACGACCACCTCCACGGTTCCCGCCGAGACCACCACCTCGAGCCCGAGCCCCAGCACCACCTTCGTCCCGGCCACGACGGTCCCGGGCACCACGACCACTCTGGCTCCCAGGCCGGCCAAGAGCACGCACAAGAAGAGTCCGTTGCGCTGGGCCGCCCTCGGGGCGTTCGGTTTGGTCGTCCTGGCCGCCGGTGGGACCTTTCTGGTCCGGCGCGGCAGCGGTGCCACGCCCGCCGGCTGACCGCCCCCCGAGTGCCGTACCCTCATAGGAGGCAGAGGAGGGACCCATGGGCTTGGCCAGAAAAGCAAATGTGGACGGGGTAGCAGCCGGCGAGCCCGGCGGTATTGACATCTCGAGCGTCCTCCGCCAGGCGGTGGCCGCCGAGATCGAGCGGCAGCAGAAGGCGAAGGCGGACGACAAGAAGGTCAGCGAACCCCCCGAGGAATAGGTCGACCGGCCCGCGCCACAAATATCGAGGGCGTACATCGCGTGAGGCGAGGAGTGACCGCGTGGCGAAGGACGCACCGTCGATCGATCTGTCGATAGGCGGAACACCCGTAAGGCTCACCAACCCCGACCGCGTCTATTTTCCCGCCACCGGTGCGACGAAGCTCGATCTCGCCCATTACTACATGAGCGTCGCCGATGGGATCGTTCGGGCCCTGGCGGGACGCCCTTGCATGCTGCACCGCTTCCCCAACGGCGTCGGCGGCGAGAAGGTGCATCAGAAGCGACTGCCTTCGGGCGCGCCCGAGTGGATCGAAACGGTCCGCGTCGAGTTCCCGTCAGGGCGCCACGCCGACGAGTTGTGTGTGACCAGCGTTGCGAGCGTCGTTTGGGCGGTGCAGATGTCGACCGTCGAGTTCCACCCCTGGAACTCCCGACGTTGCGACGTCGAACACCCCGACGAGTGGCGGATCGACCTGGATCCCATGCCCGAATGCCCATTCAGCGCGGTCCGCCAGGTCGCCCACGTCACCGGGGAGGTACTCGGCGAACTGGGCGCCACGGGGTGGCCGAAGACCTCGGGCGGCTCGGGGCTTCACGTGTATGTCCGCATCCAGCCCCGGTGGTCGTTCTCCGACGTGCGCCGGGCCGCGCTGGCATTTGCCCGCGAGGTCGAGCGGCGGATACCACAGCACGCAACCACGATCTGGTGGCGCAAGGACCGAGACCCCCGAAAGGTGTTCATCGACTACAACCAGAACGCCCGCGACCACACGATCGCCAGCGCCTATTCGGTCCGTGGCGTACCCGCCGCCTCGGTTTCCGCCCCGATCACGTGGGACGAAATCGACGATGTCGTGCCCCAGGATTTGACCATGTCGACAGTCCCCGAACGCTTCGCCGAACTCGGCGATCTACATCAGGGCATCGACGACAGCCACTACGCCCTCGACACCCTCCTCGAATGGGCGGCCCGAGATGAGCGCGACAACCTTGGACCCGCTCCCGACGACGGCGCGTAATGAGATGGTCACACCGCGCGCCGCCACTAGCGAGTTTGCGCCGCGACCACCAGGGCGTCGGTCACGGCGGCTCGATCCTCCGCCGTCAACGAGCCGCCGTGAAGCGCCTTGACGTAAAAGGCGTCGACCACTTCATGGCCCAGCGTGGCGGCCTTGGCCTGCACCACATCGAGGCCGAGTCCGGTGAGCACGCCGGCCAGGTCAGCGAGGATGCCGGCCCGATCGGGGCAGCGGACCTCGACGACTTCGGTGGCCGGCAATGCCGAGCGGTCAAAGAGGACCCGCGGAGGCGGGACCTGGGCCGCGGGCCGGCGAGCGTCGTGGTAGGCGTCGCGGCGGCGGCCGAGGAGGGTTTGCACCGCCAGATCGCCGGAGATGGCCGCCCTGATTCGTTCCTCGATGAACGCGGGTTCCGGCCAGTCACCGAGCGCCGGCGCGACCTCGAACTGTTCGATGGCCGTCCCGTCGATGGTCGCCGCCCGGGCCGCTCGCACGTCGAGCCCGATGGCGGCCAGCGTCGCAGCGATCCGTGACAGCAGGCCGATCTGGTCGGCCGTCACGATCGTCGTCACGGGGCCGGCGACGACGGAGGTGGCTCCCGTCGCCATCAATGCCCGTTCCGAGGAACTGGGGAATGCCGTGGCTGCGACGACCGGCTGCCCCTTGAGTTGGCGGCGGACCCGCTCAGTGAGCGCCGATACCAGTGACGCCTTCCATGCGGTCCAGGCCAACGGGCCCGTCGCCAGGCCGTCGGCTTGGGTGAGCGCCGCCAGCAGGTCGAGGGTGCTCTCGGTCTGCACGGCCTCCGCCACCGCGTCGAGCGTTGCGGGATCGTCGATGTCGCGACGGGTCGCGGCTTGCGACAGCAGGAGGTGATGACGGACAAGGGTATGGATCACCAACTGGTCGGCCGCGTTCAGGCCGAGGCGGGTGACGATGGCACCGGCGATTTCCACCCCGGCGTCGCTGTGATCGCGGCCGGGGATGCCTTTGCCGATGTCGTGGAGCAGCGCCGCCAGGGCCAGGAGGTCGGGCCGGTCGACCTCGCGGCTGAGCGAGGCCGCATGGGCCGCTGTTTCCAGCAGGTGGCGATCGACGGTGTAGCGGTGATAGGCGTTGCGCTGGGGCAGGTTGCGCACTCTCGCCCACTCCGGCAGCAGGCGGACCAGCACTCCGGCCTGGTCGAGTACCTCGATGACCCCGACCGCGCTGTGGCCCCAGCCCATCAGGCTGACGAAAGCGTCCAGGGTGGCGGCTGACCATATTTCGCCGGCATCGGGGTATCGCGCGGCAGCCATGGCGGCGACGGTCTCGGGTGCCAGCGGCGCGTCCAGCTCGGCGGCAGCGGCCGCGATGCCCAGTACTCGGGCCGCGTCGAGCCCCGTGCGGCCCGCATCGGTGAGCACCACTTCGCCGTCGAAATACACCACCCCCGGAGCCAAGACCTTGGGCGGCCGCCGACGACGAGGGTTGCGGGCCGCGGGGAGAACGGTCGCTCTTCTCCACAGAAAGTCGCCGTGGCGGGAAATGTCGCGCCCGGCGGCAGCTACCGCAGCCATGAGCTCGTCGGCGTCGCCGAGTCCGCAGTCCGAAGCCACAGCATCCTGCTCCTGCAGCAGCAGGCGATCCAGCGAGCGGCCCGCCCGCTGATGCAGGGCGAAGCGGATACCGAGCAGCACGTCACGCCCATGCGCCACCTCCCCGGGCAACGGCCCGAGGCCGGGGCGGGCGGTGATGGCGGCGCTGAGGGCGACCACATCGCGCAGGCCGCCTCGCCCTTCCTTCAATTCCGGTTCGAGGAGGAAAGCGACCTCGCCACAGCGATCATGCCTCTCGGTGACGGCCTGGTGGAGCTCGGGCAGCAGGACGCCCGCCCGATCCTCCCAAAGGCGCCGGCCGCGATCGGCCAGTTGCCGGTACAGCTCGGCGTCGCCCACCACCAGGCGAGCATCGAGCAGCCCGAGTGCAGCCTTGAGATCGCGTGCCGCCACTGCCAGCGTTTCGGTCACCGTGCGCACGCTGTGGTCCAAACTCACGTTGGCGTCCCAAATCGGGTACCAGAGACGGTCGGCGGCGTCGGCGACGCCGTCGCTCCCGGCGTGCACGAGAATCAGGTCAAGGTCGCTCTGGGGGCACAACTCGCCGCGGCCATAACTGCCGACGGCAACCAGCGCCATCCCCCCCGGTCGGTCGCAGATCGCCCCGAACAGCCGCTGCAACCAGCGGTCAACCTCGGCCGTGCGGAGCTGCCACCGGGCAGATTCAGAGCGCGTCGGCACCCCGCTCGCCGGTGCGAACCCGGATAACCGAGTCGACGCTCTGGACCCAGACCTTGCCGTCGCCAATCTTGCCGGTGCGGGCGGCGGTCACGATGGCATCGACCACCCGCTGGGCGTCCTCGTCGTCGACCAGGACCTCGACGCGCACCTTGGGCACGAAGTCGACCTGGTACTCCGCTCCCCGATACACCTCGGTGTGGCCCCGTTGGCGCCCGTAGCCCTGGGTCTCGGAGACAGTGAGGCCGTGCGCTCCGGCACCGTCCAACGCCGACTTGACGTCGTCGAGCTTGAACGGCTTGACAATGGCCGTGACCAGTTTCATCCGATTCTCCCCATCGAGCCCAGCTCCCGCAGGTTGTATCCCGTCTCGGCATGCTGCGTCGTGTCGAGGCCTTCAATCTCCTCGTCGGGCGACACCCGCAGACCGATTGTCGCGTCGACCAGCTTGGCCAGGGCGAAGGAGACGACGAAGGAAAAGATCATGGTGACCGCGACCGCCAAAGCCTGCTCGCCGATGAGATGCCCGCCCCCGCCGGCGAGCAGGCCATCGGCTCCGTTGGCATTCACGGCCCTGGTGGCGAACACGCCGACGAGCAAGGAGCCCACAATGCCGCCGACGAGATGGACCCCTATCACATCGAGGGCGTCGTCGTAGTGAAATCGGTATTTCAGGGAAATGGCGAGAAAACAGGTGGCGCCCGCGATGAGCCCGATGGCCACCGCCGCGGCGGCGGTGACGTACCCGGCGCACGGCGTGATGGCGACCAGTCCGGCAACGGCCCCTGAGGCCGCCCCGAGGGTCGTGGCCTTGTGATCCTTGAACCGTTCGATGGCCAGCCAGCCGAGCATGGCTGCGGCCGCGGCCAGGTGGGTATTGATCAGCGCCTGGACCGCGACCGCGTTGGCGCCGAGCGCCGAGCCGGCATTGAAGCCGAACCAACCGAACCACAAGATCCCGGCTCCCAGCAGGGTGAGGGGTAGGGAATGGGGGGGCATTGCTTCGCCTGGCCATCCTCGCCGGCGGCCGATGACCAGCACGACGGCCAACGCCGCCATCCCGGCATTGATATGCACCACGGTTCCGCCTGCGAAGTCGAGGGCTCCTCTGCGAAAAAGCCAGCCGTTCGGGCTGAAGATCCAATGGGCCACCGGCGCGTACACGAAGACGGCCCACAGTCCGATGAAAACCACGAATCCCGCGAACTTCAGCCGGTCGGCCGTCGCCCCGGTGATCAAGGCGGGCGTGATCACCGCGAACATCATCTGGAAGCTGACGAATGCGAGCGGCGGGATCGTCAACGCCAGCGCCCCGGTATAGCCCGGCAACGATGCGCCGGCATGGGTGAGGCCCGACAAGCCGATCAAGTTGAAGCCCCCGATCACACCCCCATGGTCGGGCCCGAACGCCAGGCTGAAGGCGACAAGCATCCAGAGGATCGAAACCAGTCCCATGCAGAAGAAGTTCTGCATCAGCATGCCAAGCACATTCTTGGCCCGCACCATCCCGCCGTAGAAGAAGGCCAGTCCCGGGGTCATGAACAGGACCAACCCGGCTGATGCCAGCACCCATGCGGTGTCGCCGCTGTTCATCTGCTTCTCCCGTGAGCCGAGCCGCCTGTCACAATCCCGACAGACTGGCACAACGGGCCGGACCTCGGCCAAGCCGCAACGACGAGGCCCGGCTGCACAGCCGGCGCCCGCCTGAAGAGCGCCAGCTGGATCAGCCAAGTCTCAAATACTGCTTGTCACGCAACCTTGGATGCATAGCCGGGGCAATAGAGGGCAACGACCGTACGTACCCCCTGGGTGGGAACCGCCGAGGGAAGGAGCCAGCTGAAATGACCGAGCATGGCACTCACCTTCGATTTCACCTGGGAGAACGTCATGCCTTGATCCAAGGCGGAGCAGACCTGGTCACCGACGTGAGCTACCTGTTTTGCCGTCGGCGTGAAGAAAGGAACGAGCTGGTGTACGGCCCTTATAGCTTGGCTGATCTCGGTGGCGGTCGGTTGCCGCCGGGCGCCAAGCGCGGCCGCTGTGGTCGCCGCGCTGCTGGTCGGGGCCGCGACGGCGGCGGCGCCGCCACTGGCGGGCACGCCTGCCGAATGTGCCGCGCCCTTGGCGGCGGCTGCCACGGTGGCGGCCGCTTTGGGAGCTGACGCCGCGGTGGTCGCTGATGCCGCCGTGGCCGCCGGTTGCCCCGCAGGGACTGTGATACCGGTCGGCATGCTCGGCGTCCCGGCGGTCACCCGCTGGGCTGCCATGCGGGCAACGCCAACGGCGTCGGTGACCGCGTGGCCTGCTCCACACGCGCTTATTCCGATTGAGAGAGCAACCGCGATGCCAAGCCCGCGGGCTCCCCTGGACAAATTCCCATTCACATGACCTCGCTTCAACATGGCTTTGCGCTCCCTTTGAGGAAAGTTGGCCCGTGGCACTCCTACTGTCGGAGAAGGGCTGACCGGATGGATACCTGCCCCGGCCATGAAGACTGACTCGGTGTCGTCCCGTTGTCACTTGAGGTCATCTCGTTGGGCGTTCGTTGATTTTCCGTTGTTTCGGGAACCCACGTCCATTTGCCACAAAACGGACGCCCGCCGTTCCGTTACTGCAATGACGGGCCCAAGGCTTCCCCTCAAGCGCGTCACGTTTCCAATGGGTACCGTGGTGGGAACGAGCTATTGCTCTCCCATGGGGCTCCACCAACCGGCTGGGAAAAAAGGGGGCGTGTGTGAAATGTCACAGAATGGCGCGGACCCGACTGTTGAGGGTGTCGGGAACACCATCCGCGAAGATGTCTGGCGTCAGTTGGTGACCGAGACCGAAGCGATGGCCCGGTACGCACTGGCCGCGGGTATTGCTTTCCCCCCCAAGCTCGTGAGCTGTGTCCATGACGCCAAGCGGTTGGGCGACTACTCGGCGCTCGCCACCGCCCATAACCAACTCGTCAAGCTGGTCGCGCCGGCGAAGCCGGGCACCATTCGGATCCTGGAGGATGAGAAAAAGGACAGCGGGGTCGGCCATTATCTGGGACCGATCCAACTGGTCCGCCAACTCATGGTCGCTTCGGTGGTATTACTGATCATATTCGTCGCCTTGGCCACGACGACCAATGCCGGGATCGAGAGCACCACTGCCGCCACCGTATCTCGGGGATGGTCGTCACTGGCGGTCGTCGCCTACTTGTTCGCGGCTGCTGGACTCGGTGCGAGCTTCTCGGCGCTTTGGCGGGTCCATCGCTACATCGAGGACGTTACCTATGACCGGACCTACGACGCGTCATACTGGATAATGATTGTGCTTGGCCTCATCGCCGGCCTTATCCTGGCACTGGTAATTCCCATAAAGAGTGTCGCCGGTCAGCCCGAGTTCTCGAAACCTCTGCTCGCTTTGCTCGGCGGCTATTCGGCGCCGGCCGTGCACCGGATCCTGACCCGACTCGTCTCGGCAATCGAAACCCTCTTCCGCGGCGATCCGAGGGACGTGGCACGAGCCAAAGAACAACAGGCGGCGACGGAACGCACCACCGAAAGGACCCAAATCGCCGCCCGGCTCATGGTCCTGGACCAGGCGCTCGACAACGGCTCGGATCCGGCCGTCCCCCGCGAACACATCCGTGACCTGCTTGCTCTTCTCCTGCCTGACATCGCCATGGCGCCTGTGGCCCCCTCGCCGTCACCGGCGCCCCCTGTAGCGAGAGCGAGCACCCCCGGCGAAATCTGAACAGGCCATGGGGGGCCACCACCGCTCACGGCAGCAATGATTTCTCGAGGAGGCGAGCCATCGGCCACGCGCCCGAAGTGGTGTTCGCCAAAACGGTATAGGTCATTCTGCTGGCGGGCTCGTGCGCCGTCCGGAAGGAAACTCCGGCGTCGAATCCCTCCAGGATCACGGTGCTCCGCGATGCGTGGAGCCAAAAGCCGAGGCCGTAACGCATCGACTCCTTGGGCACGTCGCTGCGAGGCCGCACCATCGTGGCCACCGACTCGGGGGCAACGATTTTCCCTGAGAATAATGCCTTCCACAAAGCGTGGATGTCGGCTGCGGTCGAGTAAATGCCGCCGTCGCCACTGCCTCGTACCGGCAGATGGAACACATTGGTTCTCGATCCCTCGGCGGCCAGATAGCCGACGGCGGCGCGCCCGGAAGGCTCGTCGGAACGTAGGAACTCGGTCGCCACCATTCCCGCCGGCACACAGACTCGACGATGCACCAGTTCGGGGAAGGCGCAACCACTCGCTCTCTCGGCCATCACTGCCAGCACGACGTAGCCGCTGTTGCAGTAGCCGAATCGTTCACCCGGCGCGAACTTGGCCGGCTGTCCTGCGAGTACCTGGAGGTAGTCCTCGCTGCACCCCAGAGCCTGCGCCGGGATCGGGAGGAGATAGTCCGTCATCTCGACGTTTGATTCTTCGTCCAGATAATCGCCGATACCCGAGCGGTGTCCAAGGAGGTGCTCGACGGTCACGTCGTCGCCGATCAGGGGCAGGTCGGTCCCGAGGAGGGACCGCGCCGTCGTGGTCCAGTCCAACCGGCCCTCTTCGATCAGGCTCACCACCGCCAGCGCGGTCAGCGCCTTGGTACCGCTGGCGATGCCGAACTGCGTGTCCACCCGGTTGGCGATGCGGTAGCCCCGGTGGGCCAACCCGTACGCCTTGGCCACGCCCATGTCGTCGCCCTGGTCGATCCGAACGATCCCGGAGAAGGCGGTCTCGGCCGCGACCCGGTCAAGGTCGGCACCGACGCACGGGTGGTCGTCGCCGGGGTCGACGAGGGCGCCACAGCCGTCGCACACCCGCTCGGCCCAGCACGCCGGGTCACCTCCCATCTCGACCATGCCCCCATGGTGCCCCAACAGGCCACCAAGGCAATCAGCTGAAAGGCTGCCTCGAGGTCCTACCGCGTCAGGCAGCCGAGCAGGTCAAACACTCAGACCGCGTCCGGGCGCTGAGCAGCGCCAGTCGATCCCGCCGGATGGAAGGACATCGCCAGGCGCCGGCGCGCCCAATCGACGCCGGCCGGCAGGGCGACCAGCTGATCGCCGCCTCGGAGGGCCGCGTGAGGGACGGCGCCCCGAGCGGCCCCATCGCCACCGCATGCCGGTGTGATCCTGTCGGAGCGCCCGCCCGCCCCGACAGGGATCTGCCAGTCCACCGAATATCTGTTGTCCTCTACCAGCCCCGCCCGAGGCGAAAACCGAAGTTCTTTTTCCGTAGCAAAGCGAGCCACGGCCTTCCTCCCGACCGAATGAGAAAAATCGGGAGAATTGTGACAATTGCGATTGTGACAATCGCGATCAGACGATGTCCTCCCGGCGCGGCGATGCGCTTGAAGCAATAACTCTTTTGTGGAAGGTACCACCGCCGCGTCGGGCTGACAATGCAGCCAAGCGGGCGATGGTCAATCAATCCTCTCGAGTGACCGTGGTCGACGAGCCAGACCAACGTCGGGCCCGTCGCCAGCCGGGCACAAGCGACCTGTCCAGCTGATACTGGCGCCCCGCAGCCCGACCTGTGCGGCGGCGAAGCTGGCGATGACCAGCATCATTCCCCGCGATCAACGAGGACGACAAATCGTTGCCGCGCCATATCCTGTCCTCCGTGTCGACGTCAAGCGGCGATCGGGGAATCCAGACCTTGGGTGGCCGCGGGAATGCGTTCGGCGCCGATGGTGTCGCTACCGAGGAGACAGCTACCTCGCGGCAGACGGCGCAGCGGCCACCTCTTTCGGTTCTCGACCTGGCCATCGTCACTGAGGGCGGCACCACCGCCGAGGCCCTGGCGGGCACCACCGCCCTGGCGCAGCAGGCCGAAGCGCTGGGTTACCACCGGTTCTGGGTCGCCGAGCACCACAACATGCCCTCGGTGGCGAGTACCAGCCCGCCGGTGCTGATGGCCCATCTGGCGGCGCGCACCGACCGAATCCGTATCGGCTCCGGCGGGATCATGCTCCCCAACCACGCCCCCCTGATCGTGGCAGAGCACATCGCGGCCCTCGAAGCCCTGCACCCGGGCCGCATCGACCTGGGGCTCGGGCGGGCGCCGGGATCTGACCCCGCCACCGCGGCCGCCATCCGCCGCACCATCGATCCCTTCGCCCCCGACGACTTTCCGCGCGACCTGCTCGATCTCATGGGCCTGCTGGGCGACGCCCGGGGCGAGGGCGGACTGTGGGAGAACTTCGCGGCCACACCGGTCGCGGTGTCTTCCCCCCAGATCCTGCTGCTGGGCTCCAGCGGCTACAGCGCCCAGCTGGCCGGTCTCCTCGGTCTGCCGTTCGTCTTCGCGCACCACTTCGACCGGGGCGGCACCCTCGAAGCCCTAGAGCTGTACCGGCAGTCGTTCCGGCCCTCGCCGGCGCTGACGGAACCCCACGCCATCGTCACCGCCAACGTTCTGGTCGCACCAACCGACGCCGAGGCGGAATGGGAATCTGGACCGGGTCGGCTCATGGTCCACGAAATCCGAAGCGGGCGTTTCGGCCCGCTGCGATCGCCATCGGCAGCCGCCGCTGAGGACCGTCTCCTCGCCGTCTCCCGAGCCACGCCGTCCAACCGGATCCTCGGTTCACCGGAGACGGCGGTCCGCCAGCTCGACCAGCTACTTGCCGCCACCGCCGCCGACGAGATCATGGTCAGCACCGTCGCCTACGGCCTCGAGACCCAGGTCCGAAGTCTGGAACTCCTGGCCGGGGCTTGGGCCGACCGGGCCGCGGCGGCCTGAGCTTCTCGACGGAAGCAATCTGTGCGGTCGGTGGCGCAGGGCAAAGTCCGCTCGCTCAGGAGCATCATGACGTGCCTGGCGCGAATATCCGTACCGCTGTCGTAGGGTCAAGGAGAAGGACCGCGAGATGGAGGTCAGCCATGGGGATTTTCGACAAGGTGAAAGAGCAGGCCGAGAAGGCCAAGGCTCAGGCCCAGGATCTCAAAGGCAAGGTGGGCGACAAGGTCGACGAGGTCCAGAGCAAGCGCAAGGCCGATGATCTCCTCGATGACCTCGGTCGCTTCCTGTATGCCGAGAAGACGGGCCGACCGCTGCCCGGCGCCGACAGCGAGATATCCCGCCTGGTCGACGAGCTGAAGGGCCTCGAGGCCCAAGGCATCCCGATCCTGTCGACCGATCCCGTCACCGCTTCGGCACCGACCGCCGCACCGACCGCCGCTGAAAGCCCCGCCACTCCTAGCGCAACCGTCGCCGACGGCCCCGCCACCGCGAGCGGTCCCGAGGCACCGCCGGCCTGACCGCCGCCGCACGCGGCCACGCCGCCACGCCGCTGAGCCTGGACACAAACCCGGCCCCAGACACCGGATTGTGACCACCCCCCCGCCCAGCAACACCCACCCCTGGACACAAACCCGGCCCCAGACACCGGATTGTGACCACCCCCCCGCCCAGCAGCACCCACCCCTGGACACAAACCCGGCCCCAGACACCGGATTGTGACCACCCCCCCACCCAGCAACACCAACCCCTGGACACAAACCCGGCCCCAGACACCGGATTGTGACCACCCCCCCACCCAGCAACACCAACCCCTGGACACAAACCCGGCCCCAGACACCGGATTGTGACCACCCCCCCACCCAACAACACCCACCCCCGGACACAAACCCGGCCCCAGACACCGGGTTGTGACCACCCCCCCGGCCCAGCGCCCCTCCGGCCCCAAATATCGGGCCCGGCTCGCCCGCCGCCCGTCTGGGCGAAAAGTCGCGGGCGCTCGATAGGCCCGGGACCGGTCCCCTAGAACCGGGAGTGGCCGGACCGGCCCTGGTGCGGCAGCCTTGGGGCCATGGCCAGGAACATGCGACCCGAGAACATCGCCGATCTGGTAAACGTCGGCGAGCCCCGTGTGGCACCCGACGGGAAAACGGTGGCCTTCACGGTCACCAGCGTCGACCTCGACGACAATCGCTACCGCAGCCAGGTATGGCTGGCGGCCACCGATGGATCAAGCCCGCCGCGGCCCTTCAGCGCCGGCCGGCACAGGGACACCCGGCCGCGGTGGTCACCGGACGGTACTGAGTTGGCGTTCGTGTCGCACCGCCGGGGCGACGACGAGGGCTGCGAGCTGTACGTGGCCCCGGTGGCGGGCGGCGGTGAGGTCCGCCAGATCGCGGATTGGCCGGAGGAGATCGAAGAGCTGGCATGGTCGCCCGACGGCAGCCGGCTGGCCTTCCTCGCCCGCCTCCGGGACGAACACCACTACGGCGCCGTCGACATCGCCGGCAAGAAGGGCCACGACGCGAAGAAGGAGGTCAAGAACCAGCCGCCCCGGCGCATCACGCGCCTGTTCTCCCGGTTGGATTCGGTCGGTTGGGTCGTGGACCGGGTCCGCCAGCTGTTCGTGGTGCCCTCGGACGGTTCGGCCAAGCCACGGGCCGTCACGATCGGGCCGTTCCAGGTCGACGGTCTGAGCTGGTCGCCCGACGGGACCCAGCTGGCGTTCACATCGGCCCGCCACGACACTTGGGACCTCGACTTCGCCACCGACCTGTTCACCGTCATGGTGCCCGACGATGGCGGCGACCCTGGTGTGGCCCGCCAGCTGACCGCCACCGGCCATGCCTACGGTTCCCCGTCCTGGTCTCCCGATGGCACCGAGCTGGCCGTCAACTACTTCGGGGATCCCAGCTCCGACCCCCACCACGGTCAGATCGCGGTGCTGGACCTCGCGCTCGGCGTGACCGACGTCCTCACCACCGAGCTCGACCGGCAGTGCGTCCCCTACCCAAGCGCCCGCGAGCCGGTCTGGGACCGCGGCCGCCTGGTGTTCGCGGTCGAGGACCAGGGCAACACCCACCTGTACCGCACCGGCCCGATCGAGCAGCTCGTGGGCGGCGATCGCGAGGTGTCGGCCTTCGACCTGGTCGCCGGGACGCTGGCGTTCTGCGCCTCGACGCCGACCGCCACCGCGGAACTGTTCGTGTTCGACACGATGGCCACGAACCCCGAGGAGCGGCAGCTCACACATCTCGGGGAGCGATTCGGCAGGGCTCACGACCTTGCGGCGCCGATTCCGTTCACCGCCACTGCTCCCGACGGGTTCCCGGTCCCGGCGTGGATCATCACCCCAACCCGGGCCACGACAGCCACCGACAAGACAGCCACTGCAACCGCAACCGGCGCCGACACGACATCCACCGACACGACAGCCACCGACGAGACAGGCGACGCCACCGCGACCGGCGCCGGCGCACTCGACTCCGGGGCATCCGGCGCCCTTTTCCCCGCTCTTCTGAACATCCACGGCGGTCCTTTCACGCAGTATGGCAACCGGTTCTTCGACGAGTTCCAGTTGCAGGTCGGGGCCGGGTTCGCAGTCGTGTACTGCAATCCCCGGGGCTCGTCGGGCGGCACCGAGGCGTCGGGGCGGGCGATCCGCTGGCCCGAAGCCGACAAAGATCCCGGCTCGGGCTGGGGCGGGGTCGACTACGACGACGTGATGGCGGTGATCGACGCCGCCATCGAACGGTTTCCGATCGACCCCGAACGCCTCGGGGTCCTCGGCGGCTCCTACGGCGGCTACATGACCTCGTGGATCGTGGGGCACAACGACCGTTTCCGGGCGGCGTGCTCGGAACGGTCGTGCAACAACCTCCTGGCCTTGGAGCAGAGCTCCGACGTCGCCACCGCCTTCCGCACGATGATCGGGGTGTCGCACCTGGACAACCCCGAGGCCTACCTCCGCCAGTCGCCCATCACCTACGTACGGGCCATGACGACGCCCATGCTCCTGATGCACTCCGAAAACGACCTGCGCTGCCCCATCAGCCAGGCCGAGGAGCTGTTCGTGGCGCTTCGGCTGCTCGGCCGCAACCCGGAGCTGGTGCGCTTCCCCGGCGAGAGTCACGAGCTGTCCCGGTCGGGCTCCCCCAAGCATCGCATCATGCGGGCGGAAATCATCCTCGACTGGTTCCGCCAGCACCTTATGGGCGGCTGACGGTTGCGAAAGCAAGAGTGGTCATCCTGGCGGCGGAGCTCGCGTGCACCTTTCGGATGACCTGAACAGCCCGGAATAGTGACGACTTCGTCGGGATTTTTCGCCAGACTGGAGATATGAAGCCGACTTCCTCCTCCCAAGACGCCGCGCCCGGGTATGCCGCGGGGATGGGGTATCCCGCCACCGATACCACCGTGCGAGCCGCCTCCGCGGCCGACGCGGTCAAGGTCTACGGAAAAGGGGACACCGCGGTGCGGGCCCTCGACGGGGTCACGGTCGACTTCGGTGGCGGCGCCTTCAGCGCCATCATGGGTCCGTCGGGCTCGGGGAAGTCCACCCTGATGCACTGCCTGGCGGGCCTCGACAGCCTGACCTCGGGCCAGATCCGCATCGGTGAAACCGACCTTTCGAGTCTCGACGACAAGGCGCTCACCGTTCTGCGCCGCGACCGGGTGGGCTTCATCTTCCAGGCGTTCAACCTGGTCCCGACCCTCACCGCCCTCGAGAACATCACCCTCCCCCTCTCGTTGGCGGGCAAGAAGCCCGACTCGGACTGGCTGGACTCGGTCATCGACACGCTGCGCATCCGAGACCGCCTGGAGCACAAGCCGGCGGAGCTCTCCGGAGGCCAGCAGCAGCGCGTCGCCTGCGCCCGGGCCCTCGCCACCCGCCCCGACATCATTTTCGCCGACGAGCCGACCGGCAACCTCGATTCCAAGGCCAGCGCCGAGGTCCTGTCGTTCATGCGCCGTTCCGTCGACGAGCTCCACCAGACCGTCGTCATGGTCACCCACGACCCGGCGGCCGCCGGCTACGCCGACCGCATCGTTTTCCTGGCCGATGGCCGTGTGGTCGACGAGATGCTCGACCCGACCGCCCAGAAAGTCCTCGACCGGATGAAGGTCCTCGGGGACTGACGATGTTCAAAGCGACGATCAAGGGGATCCTGGCCCACAAGGTGCGCCTCGCCATGACCGCCCTCGCCATCGTGCTGGGCGTGTCGTTCATGGCCGGCACCTACATGCTGACCGACACCATCAACCACACCTTCAACACCCTCTTCGCCCAGACGGCGGTCGGCAAGGACACGACAGTGCGCGCGAAGACGCCGTTCAAGAGCACCGGCTTCGACGCAGCCAGCGTCCAACGAGCCCCCGTGCCCGACAGCCTGGTGGCCACGGTGGCGGCGGTGCCCGAAGTCAAGGTCGCCGATGGGACCATCCAGGGTTACGCGCAGCTGGTGGGACGCGATGGCAAGACCATCGGCGGCGGCAACGGGCCCCCCACCTTCGGGGCCAACTGGCTGCCCGACCGGCAGCTGTCGTCGTTCACGACCCGCAGTGGACGAGGCCCGGCCAACGGCAACGAGGTCGCGATCGACGCCACCACCTTCAAGAAGAAGGGCTTCCACCTCGGCGACCAGGTGACCGTCCTCACCGCGGCCGCTCCCCGGCAATTCACGATCGTGGGATCGCTCGGCTTCGGCAGCCAGGACAACCTGGCCGGCGCCACCTTCGTCATCTTCGACGGCCCCACCGCCCAGCAGCTACTCGGCCATCCCGGCCAGTGGGACTCGATCGACGTGGCCGCCAAACCCGGGATCACCTCGGCCGACCTCACCGGGCGCATCGCCGACGTCCTGCCGCCCCAGTACGAGGCCGTCACCGCCGCCAGCGTCGCCGCCGACACCGCCAAGTCGATCGAACACAGTATCGGGATGTTCACGACCTTCCTGCTGGTGTTCGCCGGCATCGCCCTGTTCGTGGGCGCCTTCATCATCTACAACACCTTTAGCATCCTGGTCACCCAACGCACCCGGGAGCTGGCCTTGTTGCGGGCCGTGGGCGCCAGCCGCCGCCAGGTCACGTGGTCGGTGGTGACCGAAGCGGGCATCGTGGGCGCCGCCGCGTCCTTGGTCGGCCTCGGCGCCGGCGTGCTGCTGGCCCTCGGTATGCAGGCACTGTTCAAGGCCCTCGGATTCGGGCTGCCGACCTCCTCGCTGCAGCTGCTCCCCCGCACCGTCATCTTGTCGCTCATCATCGGCACCGTCGTCACGGTCGTCTCGTCGATCGTCCCCGCCCGCCGGGCGTCGCGGGTGCCGCCGGTCGCGGCCATGACCGATGCCGTGCTCTCCGAGCAGGGCTCGCTGCGGCGCCGGATCACGGCGGGGTCGGTCGTCGGGGTCCTCGGACTTTTCGCCCTCGGCTTCGGTCTCTTCGCCAACCCGTCGAACGCCGCGCTGATCGTGGGCCTCGGCGCCGCTCTGGTCTTCATCGCGGTGGCCATGCTCAGCCCCATGGTCGTGACTCCCATGGCCCGGGTGCTGGGCGCCCCCCTGCCCATGATCGGGGGCATGACGGGCCGCCTCAGCCAGCAGAACGCCATGCGCAACCCCAAGCGCACCGCCTCGACGGCGGCCGCGCTGATGATCGGCGTCGCCCTGGTCACTGTCATCGGCACCGTGGGCGCCAGCATCCGCTCCACCCTCAGCCGAGTCATCGACCAGAGCGTCAAGGCCGACTACATCGTCTCGCCCTCCGGATCCTCCGGCGGCGGAAACGCCGGCACGGGCTTCAGTCCCGACGTGGCCAAGGGCCTGGCGGCGCGACCCGAACTGGCGGCCGTGGCCGCAGGACGCCAGGCCAACTGGCACAGCGGCACCTCGAGCAAGACCCTCGTCGCGGTCGATCCGGCCACGGCCGGCCAGGTCATCAACTTCGCCATGACCTCGGGCTCGCTGTCCGCCCTCGCCCAAGGAGACGTCCTCATCAGCGATTCGACCGCCAGCAGCCACCACTTGAAGGTGGGCGACGCCCTCACCATGGGCTTCGACGCTAGCGGCACCCAGCACCTCACCGTCGGCGGGACCTACAAGGCCAACCAGTTCGTCGGCAGCTACGTGATCTCGATCGCGACCTACGACGCCAACTATCCCAAGGGCGGATTGGACCAGCTGGTCTTCGTCAAGGACCGGGCGTCGCCGGCCGCTTCTCTCACTGCGATCAAGCAGGTCATCGCGCCCTATCCCGGCCTCCAGGTCCAGGATCAGACGGCGTTCAAGGCGAGCGAGAAGAACTCGATCAGCACTTTGCTGAACCTGGTGTACGTGTTGCTGGCCTTCTCCATCCTCATCGCCCTCATCGGCATCGTGAACACCCTGGCACTGTCGGTCATCGAGAGGACCCGGGAGTTGGGGCTGCTGCGGGCGGTCGGGATGATGCGGCGCCAGGTGCGGCGCATGGTGCGGGGCGAAGCCATCGTGGTGTGCCTGATCGGCGCCGTGCTCGGCATCGTGGTGGGACTCGGCCTCGGGCTGGCCCTGGTTTCGGCCATCCATTTCGACACCGGAACCGTCATCAGCATCCCGGTTGGCACCTTGTTCGCGGTTCTGGTCATGGCCGGCATCGCCGGCGTCCTGGCCGCCATCAGCCCCGCCCGCCGGGCCGCCAAGCTCGACGTGCTGACCGCAATCGCCACCTGAGGGCTGGGAAAAAGGGGCGGTCGCTACACTCGCCCCGGTGGGTCTCCTCGGTTCAGCGACGGTTGTCGATGCCCGAACGGGGCGCAAATTGAACAACGCCCTTACGCTCACCTTCAAGACGGGCGCTGATCAGACCATCGCGGTGGGCGCCCAGGTCGGCTCTCCCTGGGTGCTCCTCGGCTTCAAGAACACCGGCGACGCCGGCCGCTGCACCCTCAAAGGCGCCGGCGGCGACCTTGCGCTCGACTGCCGGGCAGCGGTGACGACGGTGACGACGGTGACGGCGGTGGCCGGTTCCGCGATCGGGACGATTACCCGAGAGGGTGACGATGGCTTCCTCCGCGATGGCGGGGGTGGGTTGCTGGCCCGGCTCGCCGGGCTTCCCAAATCAAACAGCCGCGACCCCATTTGCGGGTATCCGCTCTTCGACGCGGCCGGAGCCGCGCTCGGGACGCTGTCGCTCCTGACGACAGCGGCCACGTTCGACCTTCTGGCCGAGATGGTCGACACCGCTGTCTATTGGGACATGGCGGCACCCCTGAAAGTCCCCACCCTCGGCGCCCGCCTCGACCTCTTACGTCCGGTCGAGGCCGCTCTCGGCGATCTGTTGTTGAGCACCTGTATGACGATCGCGATCGGTCCGCAAGCGTTCATCCAGCACTGATCCTGGGCGCCCGTTGGGAGCCAGCGAGCCCGATCACCTAACCTGGGCGAAAGCAACGAATCGGATGTCGTTAGCCATTCGACCCAATGGGAAGGTACTGATCATGCGCCGGACCACTTTTGGAGTAGCCGGACTCGCCCTCGTGGCGGCCGGCAGCACCGCCTTGGTGGGCCTCAGTTTCATGCCCACCCGCCACGTCGCCGCCCGGCCCGCCGCCGCTGTGGCCGCCCCCGCTCCCGGCGCCGCCACGGTGCAGGCCGCCGACCTAGTCGGCAAGCGGAACCCGTTGCAGATGCTGTTGGCGGCGCTGTTCGGTTCCCCGACCGCATCGCCGCCATCGGGGACCCAGGCGGCGACGGCCCCCGCCCCGGCGCCGTTGCCGGCCGGCACGACGGTCCTGGCATCGCCCAAGTTCGCGGCGTTGACCTACTGGAACGTGCCCAACGGCAACATTGCCTCGGAGATCTCCGCCACCACCTGGGGCGGCCCCACTGCCCTTCCTGTGACCGCGGTCCAGGGCAACTGGCTGCAGATTCGGGTGTATGCCCGGCCCAATGGACTCACAGGCTGGGTGTCCAAGGACGATGTCAACCTTTCCACGACCAACTACCGGATCGGCGTTTCGGTCAGCCAGCGCCGCCTGACGCTCTACCAGAATGACCAGCCCATTTACAGCGCGCCGGTCGGCGTCGGCCAGCCCCAGTGGCCGACACCCGTGGGACCGTCGTTCGTCGCCGCCAAGGTGCCGACCCCGGCCAATCTGCTGCGTACCTACGGGCCGCTCGTGATCATCACCGCCACGCACTCCAACGTGTTCACCGAGTTCGACGGCGGGGACGGCACGGTGGGCATCCACGGCTATCCGTCCGATCCGGCCTCGACGATGGGGGTCGCGTCTTCCCACGGCTGCATCCGGTCCAGCCCCCAGACGATGAGCATCCTGTCCCAGGTCCCGGTCGGCACCCCTATCGACATCACGCCCTAGAGGGCCCAGGCGCTTCGCGCTCTATCGGCCCAGCCCGAGGATTCTGAGGAGG
This sequence comes from uncultured Actinomycetota bacterium, assembly GCA_963851105.1. Lineage (GTDB taxonomy): Bacteria > Actinomycetota > Acidimicrobiia > Acidimicrobiales > Palsa-688 > DATARN01. Next base: position 221,056 of record CAWKNP010000002.1, on the reverse strand, counting down.
ACCGAGATCAGGTCCTTTCGAGGATGGCGCGCCGGCTGTGGCGGCGGCGGGGACGACTGGCAGTCGGAGGTGAGACAGGCAGCGCTGTGCTGGGCGGTGGCGTCATCGACCCGGATGTCCTGGCTGCAGTTGGGGTTGACCAGCCACGGCGGCGTGCAGGTGACGACCCGGCATTGGATGGGGCCTGCGCAGGCGATCGCCTGGTTGCATTGGCCGTAGCGGAACTGGTTGCAGCAGACCTTCCGCTGGTCGCAACTCCCGCCCGCGCAGTGGCAACCGCAGACCTGGCCGCACACCATGTTGCAGTCGATGTAATAGCGGGCGTTGCCGCAACACAGGCTGGCATTATCGGCCTTCCACCAGCCCCCCGCGAACGTCCCCGGCGGGCATCGGTTGTCGCCGGTCACGGTGCAGCACATGGCGGTATAGCCGGCATCACACGTGGCGTCGGGACCGCACACCGCGTCGTACGCGCTGCCCGGTCGCAGCAGGTAGCGCACCGGGGCGACGCTCAGCGCCGAGCCCGCCACCGTCATGCGGACAAGGAAGCTCCTCCGGTCCAGCCGGGTGGCCACGAACGACGTGCCGGCGTCGACCAGCCGGGAGCTCACGGCGCCTCGATCTGGATGCCGGCCAGGGCGGCGTTGACCTTGGGGGCCAGCTGCGCCCGGTTGGCCATGCTGCCGATCACCACGTAGAGGCAGAATGCCCTCCCCTCGGCGGAGAAGAAGCGCTGCACGCCTGCCTGACCCCCGATGGTGCGCTGCAGCTGGTGGGGGCTGAACGCGTCGGCGCTGATGCTTCGCGGAGGGCCGGCGTTGGCGAACAGCGCCGTGGTGGTGTTGTCAGGGTGGTATTCGACGAGAGCGACGAAGGTGGAGGTCGGGCGCATGATGTCGACGACCCCGCTGCCGAAGTCGCCGCGCTTCTCGGGGAGGGCAAAGTCGGCGGCGTGGAGGACCGGGTGCACGGTGATCAACGAGGTGACGGAGTTGACCGCGGTGGTCGCGGCTGCGGCCAGGCGGCGGATGCGGGCATCCCAGCCTCCGAGCAGGTCGATCGCCAAACCGTGCGCCTGGATCCTCATAGCCTCACCGCCACGGCGATCGCCACTACCGCGACAGCGCATTGTACGCCGATCGCCGCCCGGGCCGCGACGGGCCCCCATCCCTGAATGCGGCGATGCGCTTCGCGCAGCCGCTTCGCAGTGGTCACCTTGGCCATGGCCAGAACTGGCACCGCTCGGACCAGCCCGAAGGCGCCACCGAGGGCCGCCCCCGACCGCCACGATCCCGACAGGAACGCCAGGGCGAAAAGGAGGTAGACGGTGGCGGTGGTGACGATGGTGACCACGCCCAGGCCGAGCTGGAAACCAAAGCCGACTCCGTAGACCCACCCCCGGTAGCGTTGCAGCCAAACCTCGTCGACCTGGCGGTGGATGGTGGGCAACGACAGGCGCCCGACGCCGCCGTCGATGGCGGCGCCCAGGACAAAGGCGCCGGCCACGATCGCCAAAATGATGGGCGAGCTGGCGGTTCGCGAGCCGACGACGGCGCCGCCCGCCAGCCCGAATATCCCCCCCAGCACCAGCCCGGCCGCAAGGGACCCGATGACGTATGCCGTCACGGTGACGCCCCAGCGGCGATTGCGAGCCCGCTCCCCGAGCGGGACGATGCTGGCAAGCATCGACTCACCTCACGGCGACCAGCTCGATCGCAGCCCTGCGGTGACCGCGACCGGCAGGCCGACGAATACGATCAGCGCGGGCGCCGCCGTCATGGCTGCTCTCCGGCCACGGGGGGCGACGCCGGGTACAGGGCCTCGTCGCCGGGCAGGATGCCGGCGGCCGCGAGTTCCTGGTCGATCCGGTCACGATCGTGGGCGTCGCGGCTATGGCGGTCGCGGTCGCCGTCCGCTGGGCCCGCACGCCGCACCGGCACGCTGGTCCTCCCGGGCCCGGGTCGCCAAGCTGACGACCTGCTCCCACTGCCCGGCCGATCCCTCGCCCACTACCCGCCCGCGAGCGCCGCTGACATGCACGAAGTAGGGAGCCCCGGGCACGCCATAGTCGAGCCACGCGTCGGTGGACATGACAACGGTGCGGGCCCGTGGTGCCAGGCGGGCGACCGCCGAAGGGCTTTCGTCGCCCGGGCTTTTGGTGACAGCCACGACCCGGGTGTCGGGCGGCAGGCCCAGGTCACCGGGCGCCGCCAGCGCCTCCCAGAACCCGGCGCACGACAGGCACCCGCTGGAAAGGAACGCCAGCAGGCTGTCGTGGGTGGTCCCGGTCACGGCCACGGCGGCCGCCTCGCCGCCGGGGGTCTGGCCCGCCAGGTCGTGGGCCGGGCCCCCGGTCGCACCGCCGATGTCGACAGGGACCGATCGTCCGTCGCGGCCCGCGGCCGTGGTGCGATCGTCGTCGCGACCGGCGCTCAGTTCGTGGAGTTGGCGGAGGATCTCGGCGTGGCTGCGCAGGAGGCCGACGGTGAGCATGCCGAGCAGGATGATGCAGGCGGCCTCGACCACCACGAGGGCCGTCATGATGTCGCCCGGCCGCTCCAGGCGGCCGCCTTCGGGAGCACGGCCAGGGCCACGTAGGCGAACCATGCGGCGCACCCGGTGAGCACGACGAAAGGCACGCCGAGCAGTGGTTGGTGGCGGAGACCGTCGAGCACGGGCCGGACGGGATCGACGACGGCGGCCGCGCCCACGACAGCCGCGGCCAACGTAACCAGGACGTGGGTCACCGTGGGTGGCGTGTCGGGAGTCCCGAAGCATCCGCACGTGCTGACCGCGCCACCGCGGACCATGGCGATGACCACGAAACCGGTGAAACCGAAGTAGGACAGCGCCATCAGCAGCGCCGGCAGCCGGCCGCCGGCGAGGACCACAGCCAACCCGATCGCCACCTCGCAAAGCGCGAGAAGGCGCACCGCCAACGAAGTCGCCGGCAGCCGGAGGGCTCGCAGGGCCCGCACCGTGTCGCCCGGCCGGCGCACCTTGGTGGCGCCGCCGAACGCCAGTAACAGGGCGAATGCAGCCGCAGGACCGCCGAGCGCGGGCATGGGGCAAGGATAGCCACCGTCCACGAGGTCGAGCCCTGGCCGGCGCCCGACAGTTCAGGCCAGGCGCTTCTCGCCCCAGTAGGAGGCATGGGGATTGTTGTTCCAGTTGCCGATTCTGCGGTAACCGGCTCGTTCGTACATTCCCTTGGCCAGGGGCTGCTTGGCCCCGGTGTCGAGCCTGACGGTCTCCGCCCCCAAGGCGGCCGCCGCTTCCTCGAGCGCGGCCAGGAGGGCCCGGCCCGCCCCGTGGCCCCGGAAGCCGGGCCGGACGTACATACGCTTGATCTCGGCCAACCCCGGCGCGACCATCCGCACTCCCCCACCCGCGGCAGCATCGTCACCGACCCAACCCACGAGGTAGACGCCCGTAGGCGGCCCGAGCTCCGAAGGCTCGAGAGGGACGCCAATGGTCGGCCCCGCGATGGCGTAGAGGGCCCGCATCTCGGCAACCATCTCGACGAGCAACTCCGCCGCCGGAGCCTCGGTCGGCGGGCAGGTTCGGAACTCGACCGGCAGTCCTGCGGGCACCACGATGCGAAAGTAGCCGCGCCTGCGCTCGCCAACGGCGAGGATGAGGCCCGTGACCGACGGCTGGATGCTGGAGCGCTATCTCGACCGCCTGAAGACCGACTTCGCCGGCCGCCCCGACCTGGAAGCCCTCGGCAGGCTCCACCGCTGCCACCTCGAGCAGGTCCCGTTCGAGAACCTGAGCATCCATCTCGGCGAGCCGATCGTCCTCGACACCGTGGAGTTGGTCGCCAAGATCGTCATCCGCCGCCGGGGTGGGTTTTGCTACGAGCTGAACGGCGCCTTCGCCTGGCTCCTGCGGTCCCTCGGCTACCGCGTCGACCTCCTCGAAGCGGGCGTCTTCAAGGAGACGGGAACGCCGGGGCCGCATTTCGACCATCTCGTCCTCCGGGTCCGGCTCGAGGACCCGTGGCTGGTCGACGTGGGCTTCGGCGACCATCACCTTGAGCCCCTTCCCTTCCAGACCGATGTCGACCACGTCGACGCCGGCGGGGTCTTCCGCCTGGTCGCGGCGCCCGCAGGCACTGGCGCCGTCGACGTCTGGCGCGACGGCACACCGCAGTACCGGTTGTCGCCGACTCCCTACCCGTTGTCGGCATTCGAGCCCATGTGTCACTTCCACCAGACCTCGTCGGAGTCCTATTTCACCCGCAACACGGTCTGCTCGCGGCCGACGCCAGGCGGCCGAGAAACCCTGCGAGGCCGCAAACTGGTCGTCACGACCAATGGAAACCGGGTCGAGCGCGAAATCGTCGACGACGCTGAGCTACTGGCGTGCTACCGCGACACCTTCGGCCTCGATCTGCCACACCTCCCCGAGGGGTAGCGCGATTTCCGTCGTGTACACAACGGAAATCGCGCTACCCCTTACTCGTGAGGTATCGGCGGGCTCCCCAGAACTCGCCCGGGAAGCCAGATGTGGCCACCGGCACGGTTTCGATCGTGCGCCCGGTCGCGGGCGACTGGATCATGCGGCCGCCGCCCACGTACATGGCGACGTGGTGGATCAGGCCCCGTCCGTGGTCGGACGCGTAAAAAAGGAGGTCTCCCGCCTGCAGTTGCCCCGCCGCCACGGGCGTGCCCGCCCGGGCCTGGTCGTCGGCGTCGCGGGGGATGGTGATGCCGTGGGCGGCGTACACGGTCTCGGTGAAGCCTGAGCAGTCGTAGCCGTAGCTCGATGTTCCGGCCCACAGGTAGTCCAGCCCCGAAAACAGCTGGGCCGACGCAACCAGGTCGGCACCGGTCGGCGCCGGCGCGCCGGGCGCGATGGCGGCGATGTCAGCGGTCGCCACCAGCGCCCGACCGCCGGACGAGGTGGCGACCGTGGTCACCGCCGGCGCCGACGCCAACACCGGCAACCGGGTGTTGTAGCTCACCGTGATCAGGGCCCGAGCGGGCGCTGCGGGGTCGTGCAGCACCGTGCTGCGGGCGGTCACCCGAACCGCAGTGGCGGCGGTCGCCGCGGTCGCCGCCGGGTGCCGGGCCACCTGCACGGTCGGCAGCCACCCCGGGTAGCCCCTGGCGTCCAGGGAGGAGGGCTGGGAGGGCACCGCCACCTTTGTCCAGTCGCCCCGGGTCTCCAATACCACGACGGGTTCGCCGTACAAGGCCTGGGTGGCCAGCCGGCCGACCAACCATTGCTTTTCGGCAACACTCATGGTCGCGACCCAACGGCCCATGTCGACGGGGTTGGCGAGCGATGGGGCGTCGATCGGTCGGGCCTGGGCCGGCACAATCCACAACGTCGCCACCGCAACCGCGATTTCCGCCCCAGGTGTCCCGCCACCATCGCGACGCGGGGCGGGCGAAGGGGCGGGCGCCGTGCTGCTGGTGGTGGCGGCCGCAGACGCCCTGGGAGGCGTGGCGCTCCTACCGGCGCAGCCCGCCAGGAGGCAAGACAGCGCCAGGGCGAGCCGCAGCCACTGTCGCCGTGCCACCGAAGTGACAGTACCGCCGACGGCCACGCCGGCAGGCACAAACCCGCCGCCGCCCGCCGCTAGCGTCGCCCGGGTGGCGCGGATCTCTTGGAGCCGGCGTGTGCCCACCGCCTTCGTCGCCCTCGTGCTCGTCGCCACCGGCGCAACCGGAGCCGTCGCCACCGGCTGCCAGCGCGCCGCTCAGGAGGGAGCTCCCGGCCCGGCGTCGAGGGCCGCCGCATTCCCGTCCACAACCCAACTCCCGCCGGCCATATCGATCCTGCCCTCGCCGGGGACCGCAGCGGCGCGAGCCGTCGTCACCCGCACGGGCGTCGTCGTCCCCGTCCTGGCAACGGTGCCCGGCGGTTGGCGCGTTCGCACCCCGTGCTACAACACCGTCACCCTGACCGAAGGAACACCAATCGGCCAGCCGACGGTCGTGCTCGACCCGGGCCACGGGGGCCTCGAGCGGGGTGCCATCGCGCCAAGTGGGCTGGCCGAGGCCGACGTCAACCTCCAGGTGGCGCGCGACGCCCAGGAAAGCCTGCAGGCGGCAGGCCTGACCGTCGTGCTCACCCGCACCGCCGACTACGACGTGGACCTGACCACCCGGGCGGAGATCATCACCAGCCTGGCCCCGAAAGCCTTCGTGTCGGTCCATCACAATGCCGCGCCCGATCGCGCCAGCAACGCCCCCGGTTCGGAAACCTTTTACCAAATGGCTTCGCCGGAGTCGAAGCGCCTGGCCGGGCTGGTCTTCGAGGAGATAACGCGGGCCCTCTCCGGTTACCGCGTGGCATGGATGGTCTACCGAGATGGCGGCGCCCAGTTCCGACCGGGGACGAACGGCGATTACTACGCCATCCTGCGCCTTCCGAGCCAGGTGGTCGGCGCTCTCTCAGAGGCGGCGTTCATCTCCAATCCCCCCGAGGCGGCTCTGCTGGCCCGTCCCGACGTGCAGCGAGTCGAAGGTGCCGCGGTGGCCCGCGGAATCGTTCGCTACCTCACCACCGATGGCTCCGGGTCCGGCTTTACCGCCCCCCAGCCCCGACCCGACTCCCCGCCGCCGGCGGGGCCGCCGCTGCCGTGCCGTGACCCGGCGCTCTAGCTGACGCCCGCGACCCTAAAGTCGCCGGTATGCAGACCGATCGCCTGGAGGCCTTCAGCGACGGGGTGATCGCGATCCTCATCACGATCATGGTGCTCGAGCTTCGGGTCCCCAAAGGGTCGGATCAAGGCGCGCTGCGGCCCCTGGTTCCTGTGTTCCTTACGTACGTCCTCAGCTTCGTCAACCTGGGGATCTACTGGAACAACCACCATCACCTGCTGCAGGCCACCGACCGCATCAACGGGGCCATCCTGTGGGCCAATCTCCACCTGCTGTTCTGGCTTTCGCTGTTTCCCTTCTTTACCGGGTGGATGGGCGAAAACCATTTCGACCCGCTGCCCACTGCCGCGTACGGCAGCGTGCTGCTGCTGGCGGCCATCGCCTACTTCATCCTGCAGACCACCATCGTCGCCGAGCACGGGCCGGACTCGACACTGGCGGCCGCGCTCGGCCGGGACGTGAAGGGCAAGTCCTCCCCCGTTCTTTATGCCATTGCCATCCCATTGGCATTCGTCAACCGGTGGATCGCGATCACCTTGTACGTGGTTGTGGCGCTTGTCTGGCTCATTCCTGACCGCCGTATCGCGACAACCATCGGACGCGACCAGCCTCGTCCGCAGTCTGAGCCCGCGGAGTAACGGAAAGTACCGTTTCAGTGGCGCGTTGGCGGGGAAACAACCCGTCCATACCTCTGCCCGCGATTCTCGGCGCCGCCTTCGTGACCGGCTACGGCTTCGGTTGGGCGCGCCTGCGATCGTCTCATGGCGAGAACTTCGTGGCCGGCGGCAGGGCGAAAAGCGACGGAGTACCGGCCGAGACGCCGCAGACTCCGACACCGGCCCACGAGTAAGCATCAGGCAATCCGGGTAGAGACCGATCATGCTGACACTGCTGCTTCTCATCCTTTTGGTGGTTCTCCTCGTCGGTGGAATTGGCGGGCCGCGCTACTACCGGCGCCGTCGCGTCGTCGTTGAGCGCCCGACCGTCGTCGAGCGGGAGTACGACTACTAGAAGTCCACCCTGCTGGCACCCCGGCCCGCTCCGGGGTGATCATGCACCTTCTACCAGGTTCCGCCGGCGTTGCGTATCGTCTCGCGGTAAACCAACCGGCGCCTGCGAATCCAGCCGCTGGTACTGGGCGATCATCATGCTCGCCACCGCCGCCCAGACGCACCACAGCGACGTTAGGGCCCGCGCCGAGATAAGGATCAGGACCGGGACACCGACGACGTTGGCCCATCCGAACAGCGCGATCCGCCGGTGGCTGGAAGTGATCAGTGCGCCAATAGTGGCGACGATGTAGACGGCGGCGGTAGCCCCGCCGTGGGACACACCGGTGGTATACGCGATTGTCCGCCCATGGATGGCGGCGCCGATGGGACCGCGGATCATGGCGTTGGCGTAGGCCAGGGACACCGCTGCGCCGACCACGGCGAAGAACCCGATGAGTTGCCGGCGCCGGGCCGACGGCTCCGCCAAGAAGACTGCCAGCGGAGCCAACACCGGCAGCATCACGAAGGCGAAGGTCATGTACAGCCACAGCGCGAAGTGCCCGATCGCGGGAGTGACCTGACCCCGCTGGCCCCACCATACGAAAGCCTCGCTGAGTTGATGGGCCCCGAAGATGAGGGGCAGGGCGGCAATGAGAAGTTCCTGGCGGCCGTGCACGTGGCGCAGGGACTCGACGCCGATGGCGCCCACGATCACGCCGGTGGCCAAGTCGGCTTCAGGGGAAAAGCACACTGCCGGCTACCGGAGCCGACGGCGCAGTGGCGCAAAAGGCACAGCGACGCTCCTTGTTAGGAGAAGCGGGCCCCTGTGCGTTCAAGGCGGAACATCGACAATGAAATCAACCGCGGCCGAAGCAGCATCTTCACCGTAGCGGTCCTTCGGCCCTACTAGGTGCCCGATTCCTCCTCCGACCGGGTCAGCCCCGCCTGGGCCTGGATGAGATGGAACAGCAGTAGCAGCTGGGTCAGGGCGAGCGGCTCGTCGCGCACGTCTTCGATCATGCCCAGCGACTGTGGCACCGGCTCGTCGACGCCGAGCTGGTCCCAGATCGCCTTTTCCACCTTCTTGGTCACCGCCGGCTCGGCATAAGAATGGATGTGAACAGAGTCAACCGGTTTGCCGTCGATATCGCGGCTCAACTTCATGTGCATCGCCTGGCGCGTGTCGTCACCGAGGACACCGGACAGATCGGGATGGTCGATCGTGGGGCGCAAAAGCAAGGTGGCGCTCAACGGATCGTCGCGGGTCTCGCCGCGCTCCTCGATGTGGGAAAAACGGATGACGATGTCGGCGTAGGCGCGCTGCGGGCGGATGAACTCCGCCGACTCGGGCTCGCGGCGCCCGAGCTCCTCGCGGACCTGCTCCTCGGTGTAACCCCGCTTTTTGGTGTCCCGACCCATTTTCCAGCCAATGCGGATCTCTTCGGGTGGGTCCATGTAGACGGTGACGTCGAACGACGCCCGGGCCAGCTTGGTGTACAGGGGCAACAGGCCCTCCACGATGACGAACTCACGGGGCTCGATGTACTCGGGCCGGCCCAGCTTGCCGGTGCTGTGGTCGTAGATCGGCTTCAGGATGGGCTGGCCGAGGACGAGCAGCTGGAGGTCCTGCTCCATGATGTCGATGTAGTTGCACTTCGGGTTGAGCGGCGTGAAGGGGAGCGACTTCCGCTCCTCGCGATCGTAGCGGTGGTAATCGTCGACGCCGATCGACGTGATGCGATCACGGCCGAGTGCCTTGACGAGCCCCTCGGTGATGGTCGTCTTCCCCGTCCCACTGTCGCCCGCGATCGCCAGCATGATGGGCCGCAGGCCATCCGAGCCGGCATCGGACTGGCCCGCTCGCAACATGTTCAACTGTTTGTGGAGCATTCGGTACCCGCCGATCTGGGAAAATGGCCTTTGGCTGCGACCCTACTTCTCGTCGCCATGGGGATCTGTCCACAACCCCCGCTCGACCAGCACATCCTTCAAAAGGGTGGGCCGGTCGGAAAAGATCCCGTCGACGCCCAGGTCCAGCAACTCGCCCATTTTTCCCCGATCGTTGATCGTCCAGACGTGGACGGCGACGCCCCGGGCACGGGCGCCGTGAACAAAGGTTTGGTCGACAATGGGCATCCGGCCGTAGCGGACGGGCACCTGGGCGCAGTCCGGGAACCTTCCGGGCATCCGGTCATGGAAACTGGCCAACCGCAGCCGGAGGATGTCGCGGCATCCCATCCAGGTGCACACCCGGCCGCCGGTGAGCCGGCGCAGCCGGTGGACACGGCGGGTGTCGAACGATCCAATGCACACCCGGTCGTGGGCCCCCAGGCGTGCGAGCGTGTCGACGAGGGTGGGCACGCACTCGTCGTGCTTGGCGTCGATGTTGACCCGGGCGCGGGGCCAGGCCTCGAGGATGTCGGTCAACAGCGGGAGCGGTTCGCCCTGGACCCGGGCGCGGCGAACCTCGGAGTAGGGCAGGTCGCGTATGCGACCCTGCCGGTCGGAAACCGGCCCGAGATCGTCGTCGTGGAATACGACGAGCACGCCGTCACTGGTCGTGTGGACATCGGTCTCGAGGTAGCGGTACCCCAGTTTCACTGCGGCATCAAAGGCGACCATGGTGTTTTCCGGCTGTTCGCCGCCCCCGCCTCGGTGGGCGTAGGGAATGGGAGTCGGCCAGTCGAGAAAGGGCCAACGCTCGGGCATTCGCGGCGACGATATCGCTCCCCAACCCGGCGCACCCATGTCAGGTGACGGCGTGGGCCGCGATCTCGGTGACCAGGTGGTCGGAAAAACGCCGGGCGGCGTCGGCGTCGAAGATGCGGTGGGGATAGCGCAGCACCAGGTGGAGCCGCCCGGCCACGGTCAGCGCCCCGATGCACAGCGTGTGGGGGGCCCGGGACGGGGAAGAGAACCACACGTGGGTGGTGGGGTCGGCGGCGTCGCCGAACGATGGAGCCTGCTCGATGCTGTTGAGGTTGGTGAGCATTGCGGCGTCGACGAGGCGGTTCCGGGTCAGGGGCTGCAGGACGACGAGCGACTGCTTCGACCACAGGGGCAGCAGTCCGGACCGCTCCAATCCCGCCAACAGGGCGATGCCGGTGCGGGTCCGCTTGTTGCGGGTGGTCTGGGCGGTGACCGCCTTCAGGGTCGTGGTGGCCCGGACCCGGTGACGCCGGCTGGTCGACACCCGCGCCGTCACCGAGAAGTTGCCGAGCGTATCCTCCGGCCATTCGGGCGGGCGCAGGTTGACCGCGACCAGCACGCCGATGCGCTGCGAAGCCACGCCGTGGCCGCTGTTCCATGCGCCGACAGCGCGGTGAACGGCGGCCAGCAGGACGTTGCGGCTGGTACCGGGGCGCTCGGGATCGTCCACTCGGCGGCTCTCATCGGGCGAGAGGCACACATGGTGAAACCCGAACGAGGGATCGTCGCGGCCGCCATCGGCCGCCAGTTGGGTCGGCCGGGACACAACGTCGCTGACCCGCTCCACCAACAGGCGGTAGCGGGCGACCCAAAAGGAGACCCGACCCGAGGCGGGCCGCACCGGCAGGTCGGCGACGGCGGGGAACGCCGGACGAGGCTGCGGGCTCCTCCCGGTGGCATATGTCGTCGCCACCGCCGAAAGCAGCCGCAGGGCGTCGAAGCCGTCGCTGACCGCGTGATTGACGTTCAGCATGAACACGTCTCCATCGGGGCTGCGGGCCAATCCCGCTCGCAGCGGGGGCCACTCGTTCATGGCCGCGGGCTGGCGCTGTAGCTGGTCCCGCGCCCGTTCCAAGGCGCCGTCTTCGCCGCACGCGACGACCCACAGAGGGTCGTGGTCGAACCGCTGGTCGCCGAAGAGCGACTCAAGGGCGGCCCGCAGGCGCGCCTCGTCCAGGTGGCCGGTCACCTGCGCCTCGACCTGCACGCTCCACGCCGAAGTCTCCCGCGCCAGCAGGTCGCCCGGCCGCGGGGCCAGCGGTGCCCGGTTCCACAGCCACTCGCAGTCGAGCTTGGAGCGATGGTCGCCCTGGCGCCCCCGCACCAGCGCGAACAAGTCCTCTGCCATGCCGGCCAGGTTGTGCGCCGCCGTCCGGCGCAACGAGTAGTGCGGGCGCCGGTGCGGCGTCACCCCGAGCGGCGAAACCCGATCGACATGGGCCGAGAGGCGATTGCCGTGGACGATCACGTGGAGGCTGTCGGTCGGGAGGTGCTCGCGGAACGACACCCGGCCGGGATGAAACATCCGGCCGAGCCCGCTGTCGCGGTGAAACCGCCGGCTGAACCAGAGCTGGCGAAACAGTGCGACGGGATCCGAGACCGATGGGCCTTCCGCCGAATCGTAGGACCCGTCGGGTCCAACCAACCGGTCCGCCCCCAGGAGGTCCTGCAAGCTCAGGGGAAAAGTCACTGCGACATCACGCAGGAGCGTACGGCGCGAGCCAGGTGAATGGCTCCGACCCGGCTCGGGGTGATCTGTGGTTGGACGGCGCCTGACCGGGACCGCGCCTACGGCAGGGTGATGACCACGCCCCGGTCGCCGTACGGAATCCGATTGCGCTTCACGATTCCCCCGATACCGTTGAAAAATTTTGTCATCTTGGTCATAAACCCGTACTTGGCTCTGATCTTTTCCTGAATCACGGTGAACTCAGGGCCGGAGACGACCCGCGCCGTGGCTGTCACTGGTTGGCTGCCAGGTTTGGCGTTGCCCCGCATGTCGCACGGCTGCACCGTCACCTTCGGTGTGTGCGCCAGCCGCTTCGCCTTTCCCGATCCCGAGCTCGTCCAGAAGCCCACCGTGCCGTCGCCGAGGGGCACGACCCACACCGGCGTCGGCACGGGGGTGCCGGTGCGTCGGTAGGTGGTGAGGAGGATGTACTTTTCGTCGGCCAGCGCCATAAAGCCCGATACTAGGACGGGCGGCTCGCGGATGGGTCAAGCCGGTTTCGGCGTCGACGGCGCCGGGAGTTCCGGCGGCGTCGGGAACGCCGGCGGCGAGGCCAGATCGATGGAGTCGAGCAGATCGTCGGCTGCCGCGTCGCGTGCGGTGAGCGGTGGCAGGTTCCACTTCCGCTCGATGAGCTTCAGCACCGACGTGTGGTCATGAGTCACGTGGGAAACGTATTCGGGGCGGGCAAACGGCGACACGATCACCGCCGGGATGCGGAAGCCCAAGCGGTCATAGCGGAAGGGACCGGGCGCGTCGGGAGCCCGGTCGTCGGGCTCGACGGCCTCGGGGGGCGCGACGTGGTCGTAGTAGCCGCCGTGCTCGTCGTAGCACCAGATGAGCAGCGTGCCCATCCAGCCGGCGCCGTGCAGGGCGGCGTTGATGACCCGGGCCGCGAACGTCTCGCCCGCACTGATGTCCTGGGGGTTCTCCTCGGAGTCGGCCCGAAAGTCGGGGTCGACGATGCTGACCGCCGGCAACGTGCCCGCGGCCGCGTCCTTGACGAACTGCTCGACGGTGCTCAGATGAGCCGCGTAGCGGATAAGGCCGAGGGGGAAGGAATCGGCGGTGAACTGCAAATAGGACTTGGCGCGCCCCTCTTCGCTTGCCATCCGCTGCGCCACTCCCTCGGCGCGGTGGCGGATATAGCGGGCCGCCCGGATGCCGTGACCGCCCGCCAACCGCCGCAGGATCGGCCGGCTGTGCGCCACCGAGTGGTAGTTGGTCCAGCTGATGCCGTAACGGGTTAGGAGATCGAAAATGGTCCCGTTGGGCGGATAGTCGAAGCACTGGCTCAGCGTGTCGCTGGCCAGGCCATTGGCGGTGCCCGCGATGAGAAAGCGGCGGTTGGGGATCGTCGGGCCGAGGCACGAGGAGAACCACCGGTCGGCCAACGGGAAGGTCGCGGCCAGGGCGTGATAGAAGGGCAGGTCGTCGGCGGTCCAGTAGCCCATGGCGACGCCGGGGTCGGCCCCGGGACAGCATTGCGCCACTGCGTGGGCAAAACCGGCATTGGTGCCCCCGGCCCACTGGAGGTGCGTGGCCTCCCACGACTGTGTCGGCACGCCGGCGAGCTGGCGGGTCGACGAAAAGTGGTGGGCTGCCACGACAGTGCCCCCGGGGCCCGGATTGCTGGCGATCACGTGGCCGGCGGCGTCGGTGGCTAGCCCGTCGCCGCGGCCGCCGACGCCCAGGTAATTGTCGAATGAGTGGTTCTCCATCATCACGATGACGATGTGGCGAATCTCGGGAAGGCAGTCCGTTCCCGCGGGCCGGGCGGCGAACGGCAGGTTTTTCCCGCTGGCGTCGGGCGTGTGGCGGGCGGCCAAGGCAACGTCGAGGCGGTCGAGTACCACTCCGGCTAGCGCGCGCCTACGGGCTGCTGGGCGCGATCGTCCAATGGCTCGGATTCCGCGACCTTCTCCGAATCCTGGGGCTCCCGCTCACCACTTCGGACGGCTTCGAGTTGGGCGGCGATGGCAGCACCGTAGATCACGACCGTGGACGACAGCATGGCCCAAGACATCAGCGCCACCATTCCCGCCAGCGGCCCGTAGGTCTGGCCGAAGGAGCGGCTCACCCGGAAAAAAATCCCGAGCGCGACAGTGACGATGCCGCAACCGCCGACCGCGATGACCGCCCCGAACGCCAACCACGACAGTTGGGGTTGTCGACGGCGGGGAGCGGTGCGCAGCAGGAGGGTCACCGCTGCGCCGATCAGGACCAGGCCCAATGGCCACCGCAGGATGCTCCACACCGTCACCGCCGTGCCGCTGGCAATTCTGGCCAAGACGGTTCTCCCGAGTGCGAGCAACACGAATGCCACCGTGGCCGCGGAACCGGCAGTGAGGGTGAGCATCAGCGCCTGCCCGTACTTGTGCCACGCAGGCCGGTCCTGCTCAACGCCGTACAGGCGATTCAGTGCCCGTTCGAGCTGTCCGAAGGCGCCGGTGGCACTGATCAATGTTCCGATCGTGCCGAAAAAAAGAGCGGTGTAGTGATGCTCCGAGGCGGTGGCGTGGGCGTGGGTGATGGCGGCTGTGAGCGCCTGGCCGGCGGGGCCCGGTACGACACCGTGCACGGTTGCCGCCACCACATCGGTAAAGCCATTGCCGCCGATCGCCTCGGCCAGGCCGACCGCCACGATGATGCCCTGGACGGCGACCAGAGTGATCATGAACGCCAGGGCGCGTGCATGGCTGAAGCCGTCGGAGAACCGCATCCGGGCAAAAGCATCGACCATCAGCCGGCGACGGCCGGTGCGGCGCAACGTCGTCCAGGCGTCCTCTCCCGAAAGTCCCCTGGTCTCGGGGACGAGCGAGGCGGTACTCACGGCGCCGGCACCGCCGACCCCGCTGGCACCGCCGGCACTGCGGAAGCCGGCGGAACGGCGAAGCGGACCGCGGCCGGTTGCACCCGCACCTTCAGCTTCTTGGCCGCCGGCCGGGCGCCGCCATCGAGCTGATAAGCGACGGGCGTGGCGAAGCGCACGTCCACCTTCTTGGCCCGCGTCGTTCGAGCGAGAGGCGACCGGTCGGCCTTTTTCATCGCCGCCCGCGCCAGCACTCGGGCCCATTTCACCGGTGAGTCGGCCGTCACCACGCCCACCTCGAGCTTCCCGTCGGTGGGGTCGGCGTCAGGAAAAGCTTGAAGGCCGCCAGTAAGCGTGCCCATCGACCCGAACAGGACGCAGCCGGCCCGGCCGCTGAACCAGCGCTGGCCGTCAACATCGACCTTCACCTTGGTGCTGCCCTCCGCCGACGCCTTCACGCCGGTGTACACGTAGGCCAGCCGGCCGAAACGGTTCTTCATTTTCGTGCCGGCGTCTTTCATCATGATGGCGTCGAATCCGGCACCGGCCATGACCGCGAAGCGCTCGCCATTTATGACGCCGACGTCGAGATCCTGCCGGGCCCCATGAAGGGCGACCTCGACGGCACCCTCGAGGTCGATGGGTATACCCAGGTTGTTGGCCAGCAGGTTTCCCGTCCCCGCGGGGAGAATGGCGAGGGTGACGTCGGATCCGGCCACGGTGTCGACCACTCGTTGCACGGTCCCGTCGCCGCCCCATACCAAGATGAGGTCGGCGCCTGCTTTGAGGCACCGCTTCGCGGCCTTGGGTGCCATCCGGCTCTTCTCCACTTCGAGCCACAGCGGGTCGGCGCCCAAGGCGGCTTCCAAGCGCCGCCGCAATTCCGTCAGGCCGCCGCCCAGCGTCTTTCCCGCGTGGGCAACGACTGCAATCGATGTCATGGGGCCCCTTTTCGCTCGATGGCGCTGCTGCCAGAACCCCTGGGCGGTCGCCCGACAGGCGACGGCCAACTGGGGCGGATGGCCAGAACACTGGCGACGAGTACCCCGATACCGAGTACCAGCCCGGCGAAGACATCGGTCGGGTGGTGCTCGCCCTTGTAGACCCGGGAGAACGCCACCCACAAGACCACTGCCGCGGCCACCAGCCACGCCATTGCCCGGGCGCCGCGGTTCGCGGTGCGGGTCGCGACCAGGATCGCGATGCCACCGAAGAGCACGCAGGTGGCGGCGACATGGCCCGAGGGGAAGCTGTAGGTCGACGGTGTCGAACCGAGATGGGGGACCGCCGGCCGGGGCCGGGCCACGACGTAGTTGACGGTAAGGAACACGGTGATCTCGACCAGGAGACCGCAGGCCAGAAGGAACGCGACTCGTCCCCAGCGTCGCGCCAGCGCGAACGCGGTGACGGCGGCTGCGCCCCCGATCACGCTCACCGTGTTGGCGGCCAAGGTGCCGTCAGCGCTGGTGGTATTCCAACCGGCACTGCGATGGGCCGCGAACCAGGCGACGACGTGCTCATCCCAGTGGCGCACCGGCGCCAGGAAGTGAGTCAACACCAGGCCGATGACGACCAATATGGTGCTCAGGGCGACATAGGCGCCCGCCAAGGTGGCCGCGGCGGTGACCACGGGCCGCTGGGAAACGGTCCCTTTGTGCGGCGCCGCCCCAGCAGCGGGATGCGATTCGACAGTCCTGGGCCGGAGATCGATCGTCACTTTTTGATGTTTACCGACGGTTCATGTTGTGAAACATTGACCCAGGAGGAACGCGTCGTGCTCGTGCTCTTTGCCTGTTTTGTACCGGCTGTGCTGGCCGGGCTGATCACCTGGTTGGTGGCCACCGCCCGATCGCGGCCCGACCCTGGCGCTCCCCGGATCGACGGTGGTTCAGTCGCCGACGAAGTCCGCCGCCATCCCCGAACGGCGCGCTGGCTGTCGGGCCATAAGCCCGAGGAGGTAACCGGTTCTCTGCTGGCGGGGGCCGGGCTCGTCGCGATCGTGGGGGCGGCCGTCATCGGGCTCCTGTTCGCGATGGTCCGTACCCACCAGGGTTTCGCCGCCTTCGACACCAGCGTCGCCCGCTTCGGGGCCACCCACGCCACCAACGCCTCCACCACCGTGCTGCGCCTCATAACCCAGATCGGCGGCGCCGCTGTCCTCGTCCCAGTGGCGGCGGTCGTCGCCGCCATCGAAGGCCGGCGCCTTCGGTCGTGGACACCAGTGATGTTTCTCACCGTCGTTATCGGCGGTCAATACATCCTCGCCAACGTCATCAAGGTCGTGGTCGACCGGGCTCGCCCCAATCTTCTCCGTCTCACCGGGTTCTCCGGCCCCTCGTTCCCCTCCGGCCACGCCACTGCCGCCGCCGCGACCTTCGCGGCCTTCGCGTTGCTCGCCGGCCGGCAACGTACCCGAGGCACCAAGATCACCTTGGCGGCGGTGAGTGTCGGCCTGGCGGTGCTGGTTGCCGCCACGCGGGTCACCCTCGGTGTGCACTGGCTCACCGACGTGATCGCGGGCCTGTGCCTGGGGTGGACCTGGTTTGTGGTCACTTCCATCGCATTCGGCGGCCGCCGACTCCAGTTTGCGGCCCCCCTTCTCACGGCCGACCGGTCGGTCAGCGACCTGCCCAGCGGCTCTCGCGACCTCGACCGGCCAGGGCCGGGACCCGGAGGACCTGGAGGACCTAGCGGACCTGAAGGACCTGGAGGGTCAGGGGGACCCGGAGGTCCGGGCGGACCCGACGGGACCCAGCCCGCCATCGGTACCCGGCTCGCCGCCGGCTGACCGCTCCTGCGCGGCCGCCGGCCGCTGGCCGCCGGCGCCGACGTTGCGAGCCGCCACAACCAAACCTCGCGGGCGCCATCAACCCGGCCCAGGGGCGCATGGCGCCACCGCGGAGCCGAACTTGGGGGCTTTTCTTGAACCTGGGGGCCTGGAGGTCGCAGGACG
This sequence comes from uncultured Actinomycetota bacterium, assembly GCA_963851105.1. Lineage (GTDB taxonomy): Bacteria > Actinomycetota > Acidimicrobiia > Acidimicrobiales > Palsa-688 > DATARN01. The sequence goes on along the minus strand of CAWKNP010000002.1, from coordinate 203,244 downwards.
ACCGTAAAGCCCACAGGTTTCGAAAAAGCCCCCAGGTTCGAGTCGGGCCAGGCGGCGGCGCTGCCGTGCGCCCGATCGGGCGATCCGGCTCCGCCCAGACGGCGACGCCGGCGTGAACCACGTCCGCGCTCGCCGGGAGGGGGCGTTACACCTGCAGCCGGGCTCGCAACTCGTTGCGGCGCAACTCGAAGTCCTCGAGTGAGATCTGGCCGTCGTCGAACGCAGCGTGCAGTTTGGCGAATCGGTCCAGTAGGTCGGCCTCTTCGGCCGGGTCGGTGGGGGTGACAGGCGCCTCTTCGGCGACTTCCGCGGATCGTGCCGTACGCCGGTCGTGCTTTGCCTTGGCGGTGGCCTGCGCCGCCCGCTGGCGGTCAAGTTTGCCGAATGTCGATCGTTGTTTCGCTATGGGAACTCCCCTGCAAGGCCGTGGGCCGGATGGCCCTGGAGCGCCCGAGTCATCGCCACCCGGGAGCGCCCAGGGTACCCGCTCGCACCGGCCAACCGCGTCAGAGCTTCAGCTGCGTAAAGCTAGGACCCGTGACCGCCGCGCCGGGGACTGCGCCAAACCGTCCGATCTCCCTCGCCGCCGCCGCCCAGATCCTGGCGGTGCGGGACCCGGTGATGGCCCGTTTGATCGCCGACGCCGGTCCTCCACGCTTGCGTCGTCCTCAGGAGTCGCACTTCGCCGCCCTTGTCCGGGCAATCGTCTACCAGCAACTCGCAGGGGCCGCCGCGGCTGCCATTCACGGCCGGCTGGTCGCCGCGCTGTCCGGCGTCGTCGAGCCTGCGGCTCTGCTCGCTCTGTCCGATGAGTCTCTCCGAGCGGTCGGCCTGTCCGCCAACAAGGCGGCGTCCGTGCGGGATCTCGCCGCCAAGCTGCTCGATGCGACGGTGGTGCTGTCCCCGCGGGGTCTGTCGTCCCAAACCGACGAGGAGGTCACTACCCGCCTGTGCGGCGTCCGGGGCATCGGCCCGTGGACGGCACAGATGTTCCTCATATTCCAGCTCCGCCGCCTCGACGTGTGGCCGACCGGCGACCTCGGGGTGCGCCGCGGCTACGGGCTCGCCTGGAAGATCCCGATGCCGACGGCGCGCCAGTTGCAACCGCTCGGCGATCCCTTTCGCCCGTACCGCTCGGTTCTCGCCTTGTATTGCTGGCGGGCCGCTGAGCTGTATGGCGGAGGTGTCGACAGCGCACTCACCCGCGAGTAGCGCCGGCCGCCGGCCGCCCGCGCCCACCGAGGGGTGAGCTAGCGACCAGCCGGATCGCTTTCGACGCGGGTGAGCACCACCACGGGGATCACCCGGTCAGTCTTCGCCTGGTACTCCGCGAATCCCGGCATGACCGATGACTGCGCGGCGTAGAGACGGTCCCGCTCGTCTCCGTGGACGACAGTGGCGTCTGCCTCGAACGTGTCGGCGCCCACTTCGACGGTGACCCGGGGATGCGCCAGCAGGTTGTGGTACCAATCGGGGTTGGACGGTGCCCCCCCCTTCGATGCGAAGATCACGATCTGATCACCCTCGGGGAGATACACGAGCGGCGTCGTCCGTTTCTGGCCCGACTTGGCGCCCGTCGTGGTGAGCACGATCATCGGGGCACCGGTGAAGTCGCCGCCCACCTTGCCTTGGTTGGCGCGGAACTCATTGACGATGGTGGCATTGAAGTCGCTCATGCCACTCATTGTGGGTCACCTGCCCGGCGGATCGCACGGCCAGCGGGAAAAGGGGTTTGCAGTGCGCGAGTCTGTCATGAGAGCAGAACGGGCCGCGACGAACACTACCGAATCCCCCCGACGTGACGGTCGATCGGGATGGCCGTCTTCATGCCTGCCGGCACATCGCAGGCGCAGAAGCCGACCCGAGGCCCATCATGGGCGATGATCGCCGGCCGGGGGCACGACCCCACCGGCCGGCGTCGAAAAATCGGCTAAACGCTGGCTGCGGCCTTGCGGGGAGCGCGTTTACGCGGCGTGCCCGCGCTTTTGGCCGCCGCCGCCTTGCGCGGGCGGCGGGTGGCCTTCTTCGCTTCGGGAGCCGCTTCGGGCGCTGAGGACGCGGCCGGCGCGGGCGACGACGATGACGGCTGCGCCGCGTCGTAGGCGGCGAACACTTCGGCGGGAATACGCCCGCGGTCTCCTACCTTGTGCCCATTTGTCTGGGCCCAGGCCCGAACAGCCTTGACATCACCGCGGGCACTGCCACCAGCCACGGGCGCACTGCTCGTAACGGCACGCCGGCTGCGGGGAGAGCTGCTAGAACCGCCGGCCGCGGCTACCGCGGGACGGCGACCGCGCCGTGCCCCGGCACGATGACCGGCGTCGACGAATCCCTTGAGTTCGGTGAGGATATCCGCAAGCTGCGGTCCGTGAGTGGCGCACACATCGATGACATAGTCAACGCCCTCCCAGCTCAACTTGCGAGTGGGGTCACCATCGGTCTCGGCGATGCTGTTTCCGCACACATCGCACGTAAAGCTGTAGCTGACAACCTGCGTCTTGGCCATCGATCTCCCTCAAGTGGCACCATTGTTGGTCGTCACGATACGACATGTCGCCGGTATTTGCACTGTCAAACAACACGGTTTTAGGTGTTTCTTAGCCTTCCAAGGCCGCAATGACCCATTTCCAGGCTCAATGACGTGTGTACAACGTATGTTGCCGGGCGAAAGCACCACAATAGTTGAGCGGCCCGCTCAACAAGGGGACCGGTCTTGTGGTGGCCTTGCGGTCCGCAAAGCGGTTGCCATTGCGATCGCCAAGCACAAACTGGTCGCCGAAAGGCGGAGTCGGTTCCCGTTGATCACACCGGGAGGTTCATCCGCAAACGCCGGGACCTCGATCGGTCAATAGGACCCCCATTCGGCCGCGAAGCGGAGGAGTCCCCCATTTGTCGGTGCGTACGCTTTCAACTTCCTCCGTCAATCTGGATGGGGAATGTGTCCGAATAGTCGGCATCGGCTCGCGTGAAGGGTCCGATGTGCCTTGAGGGTGGTCGACAGGCCCGACAGGCCCCAAACAGCTGACTCCTGAAAGAGCGCAGCAGGCCGGTCGCGAGCCGGGAACAAAAAAGAACGTCACCCGGCAGGCGCGGCCGGGAGGCCGCACATCACCGGGTGACGCTCCGACTACCTACTTGGACAATACGTTGATGGCCTGGGCCCAGAGAACGAACTTGTTGGTGGCCAGGTCGTGGATCGTCGTGATGCCGAATGCCGCCTTCAGGTGCTCGGCGTCGCTTTCTGAGACGCCCTGAAGAGCAGCAACCGGTGCCGCGGCCAGTTCCGTGAAGCTCTTGCCTTCATAAGCTTTGTCCAGGAACTTCGCGATATCAGCCATGCTTCCTCCAATGTTGCAACGGGATTCGAGTGTGAACTACAGGTCACCGCCGAGCGGAGCGTCGTCAGTCACAGATCTCGACCGTATCGGTACCGGACCAATCCTCTTCGGCCTGACCAGGAAACAACACTAACCGGCCCCACTCGACGAGGTTGGCTCCCGGCCCGGCGCCGGCGCGTCGGCAGCCCGGTAGCGGATCTACCTGACCTTCTTGTTTCAACGTGCGGGCCTGCAGGCGCTCCCGCCAAGTGAGGGCTCGGTGGCAATCGTGGCCTGAGTCTGGTCCCGAATAGGCGACGCCTATCGACGCGTAAGCGATCGGTATGCAGCATTCGACTCCGCATTTGGCCGATACCAACGACGACGGGCGTGACCCCGCGACAGTGAGTCACCGACCGACGAGGCTGTTGTTTCTTTGCGCCATTCCCGGCGGCTGGCGTACAGACGAGCCGAGGTCGGGGGCGATACAATCAACGCGTTCGTGGGTTCGTAGGCAGCCTGCGAAAAGCGCGCGGCTCGAGACCCCGGCCGCGCACCCAACCCCCTCGGGTGCCCGCAGCCAGCGCGGCGCCGTCACGGTTGGTACGGTTGGCGCCGACGAAAGGACCGGTCCGGTGAGCGACGTACCGCCGCAGTCTCCCCCTGGTTGGGATCCGCCCCCCCCGAGCGGGGGCTATCCGCCGCCGCCGCCTCCTCCTCCTCCTCCGGGCAGCTACCCGCCGCCACCATCTGGGGGTTACCCGCCGCCACCACCGCCGGGCGGCTATGGGACGCCGCCGTACGGGGGTTCCGGGCCGCCCCCGGGCATTGGTTCGCAGTGGGGGGTCCTGGCTGAGTGGCCGCAACGCGCCCTCGGCTACATCATCGACCTGGGCCTGACCGCGGCCGCCGTGGTGGCGGTGATCATCGTCGCCATCATCCTGGGTCAGGTATCGAGCGCCCTCGGAACGATCGTCTTCATCCTCGGGTACGTGGGGATCTTCGTGATCAGCGTGTGGTTCTCGGTCCAGGTCGGCCAGATCGGCGCGTCACCGGGGATGCGGGTCACGGGCCTGCGGTGCGTCAGTGTCCGCACCGGCCAGCCCATCGGGGGAGGGATGGGATTCGTCCGCTCCCTTGCCCACGTCGTGGACAGCCTTATTTGCTACATCGGGTGGCTGTTCCCGCTATGGGACTCACAGAAGCAGACAATCGCCGACAAGCTGGTCGGCACCGTCGTCATCAACGCGCCCAAACAGCCGTTCAGCATCGCTCCTCGAACGACGACCTACTAAAGCCGCAGAGGATCAACCTCGACGCGCAGCCGTTGGCCCGCGGGCCGCGTGACCGCACCCAACGCCCCGCACAAGGTGGCGTGGTCGGGAGCTCGGACCAACCACCGGCCCTTGTCGGGACCGAGCGCCTCGACGCCGGCCAGGGCGGCCACGAACTCCTCCGCGCCTGCGCCCGACACCACCGCCATGGCGGTTGCCGGGGGCAAGGAAAGGCTTCGGCGCGCGCCGGACTCGCTCACCGCCAGCCGCCCCGGATCGGCGGCCACCGCGGCCACGAGCACCTCGTGGTGGGGCAGCCGGGTCTGAACGACTACCCGGCCGCCGCGGGCCCGGCCGCCGACCAGACGCGACGCCAGGGCCAGGAGGCTGAGCGCTTCCTCGGCGGCGCGGTAGCGGGGGGCGAGGAGCTCCTGGTCGAAATCGAGGAAGGCGACCCCATCGGCCTCACCCAGGCGGCGCAGCACCGCTTCGGTCCCGACAACGACGGCGTGACCTGGGAGGTCGCCAGTGTCGGCGGTGACCTCGCCCACCGGGCGGCCCGCCAGGATCTCCAGTTCCTCTCGCGCCCGCGAGACACCCACCCGCAACGCCTTCAGCCGGGTCGATCCGCAGTTCAGGCATACCACGGGCCGCACCGTCGCGCACCGGGCGCAGACCAAGGCGTCCTCCGTCGACGACACCGCAGCGCCGCAGCGCTCACAGCGAACGACCTCGTTGCAGGTGCCGCAGGCCAGTAAACGGAAACGGCCCTTGCGGTTGAGGACGCAGACAATGCGGCCCTCGCCTCGTAGCAGGCCCACCACCCGGGGGGAATACAACCCCTTTCGAGGGTCGTCGCGCCGCCGGTCGACCACCTCGAACGGCGCCCACCCGGCCCGCTCGATGGTACGGCTGGGGGCGCGGACCCCGGCCCACGCCAGCATCTCGACGGTGGGGCAGGACGAGACGACGACGCAGGGAACGCCCGCTCGCCGGGCTCGCTCGGCGGCCACCACCCAGGCATTCCAGGTTGGCGCCTGCTCCTGTTGCAATCCCTCGTCATGGCCGTCGAGGACGACGACGGCGGCCAGACCGGGGCACGGCGCCCACGCGGCGCCGCGTGCCCCGACCACGACGGGTACGCCCGCCGCCGCCTGCGCCCACTCCCGGGGCATGACCGCCGACGCGACGTGGGCTGCGAGCATGCGCCGCTTGAGGTCGCGAGCCATTTGCAGCGACGGAGCGACGACGAGCGCAGGCCCGAGGGTGGCGGCGGCGAGGACTACCGGCAGGAAATCGGCGGCGGGCGGCAGGCGCACGATGCCGCCCGGCGCTCGGAAAGCGTCGGGAAAAAGGGTTTCGCTGTCATCGTCCGATAGCGGGCCGTTCAGGACCTGAGCGGGTGGCAGCCACCGCACCGCCAGTTCGGGTGACGCCGATCGGAGGAGCGCGGCGCGCGGCCCCGCCCAGCGCCAGGCGGCCCAACCGGCCAGCGCGACAAGATCCGGCGCCGGCCCCCAGCCCGTGACTCGGGCGAGGGGCTGGAGGGCCAATCCCGGCATCGGCGAAACCTGGTCGGCCACTACCCAGCCCCCGACCCGGCGGCCGTTCAGGCCAATGCGGACAATGGTCCCGACCCTCACGTCGGGATCCAGAGCGGGCGGAACGTAGTAGTCGAATTCCCGGTGAATGGGAGCGACATCGGGCAGTACCCGTACCACCCGTCGGGGGTCGCTGGAGGAGGTCATCGGGCGCCATCGCCCCTTTTCCCGGTTACAGGTTCAGGGCGCGCTTGAAATCGTCCAACCGGGTGGTGTGCTCCCAGCTGAATTCTTTTTCGTTGCGGCCGAAATGACCGTATGCCGCGGTACGCCGGTAAATCGGCCGGCGCAGGTCGAGGTCGCGGATGATGGCGGCGGGGCGCAGATCAAAGACCTCCTCGATGCCCTTTTGGATGGTGATCGGGTCGATGGTCTCGGTCCCGAAGGTCTCAACCATGATGGACACCGGCCGGGCCACGCCGATGGCATAGGCAACCTGGATCTCACAGCGCTGCGCGGCGCCCGAGGCCACGACGTGCTTGGCGACCCAGCGGGCGGCGTAGGCGGCCGAGCGGTCGACCTTGGAGGGATCCTTGCCCGAGAACGCCCCGCCGCCGTGGCGGGCGGCGCCGCCGTAGGTGTCGACGATGATCTTGCGGCCGGTGAGCCCGGTGTCAGCGTGGGGTCCGCCCAGCTCGAACTTTCCGGTCGGGTTGGCGAGAATCTCGTACTTGTCGTCGATGAACTCGGCGGGCACCAGGGGCGAGATGACGTGATCCCGCAGATCGGGCTTGAGCAGGGTCTCGAGGTCGATGTCGGGCCCGTGCTGCGTGGAGATGAGCACGGTCTTCAGGCGGACGGGGCGACCATTTTCATACTCGAAGGTGACCTGGGTTTTGCCGTCGGGCCGAAGATAGGGCAGCACCCCGGCCTTGCGGACCTGGGACAAGCGCTGGGCCAGGCGGTGCGCCAGCCAAATCGGCAACGGCATCAGGTCGTCGGTCTCGTCGCAGGCGTAGCCGAACATCATCCCCTGGTCGCCGGCCCCCTGGCTGTTGAGGATGTCCTCACCGGACTTGCCGCTGCGCACTTCGAGGGCGGTGTCGACACCTTGGGCGATATCGGGCGACTGGGCGTCGATGCTGACGGTGACACCGCAGGTATGGCCGTCGAAACCGTAGGCCGACCGGTCGTAGCCGATCCCGCAGATGACCTCCCGCACGAGCGAGGGGATCTCGATGTACGCCTTGGTGGTGATCTCGCCCGCCACGACACAAAGACCGGTGGTGAGCAGCGTCTCACACGCCACCCGGCCCATCGGATCCTCTTCCAGGATGGCGTCGAGGATGGCGTCGGAGACCTGGTCGGCCATCTTGTCGGGATGGCCCTCGGTAACTGACTCGGAGGTGAAGGTCCAGCGGCTCACGGATTGGGCTCCTGGTGTCTAGGCGGAGTTTGGCTGTTCGCCGGGAGGATTCCGACGACAGCGTCGAGCACGGCGTTGGCAATGGCAGTCTTGTCGGCGCGGGCGACCTGGCGAGCACTGCCGTCGGCGCCGACGATCATCACGGCGTTGGTGTCGTGGCCGAAGCCCGCCCCGGGGGCCAGGACATCGTTGGCGACGACGAGGTCAACCTGCTTGCGGCGCAGCTTTTCGCGCCCGGCGGCAACTAGCTCCTCGCCGGAGCAGGTCTCGGCCGCGAATCCCACCAGGACCTGGCCGGGCCGGCGGCGTTGGCCCAGGCCCGCCAGGATGTCAGGGATGGGTTCGAGGAGCAGGTCGAGCAAACCGTCGCTCTTTTTCAGCTTGCGCTCGGCGACGGCCTTGGGCCGGAAGTCGGCGACTGCGGCCGCCATGATGACCACGTCGGACCCGGGCGCCTGGGCGTCGACCGCGGTCGCCATCTCCGCAGCCGTCTCCACGGTGGTGACGGTGATGCCGGCGGCCGGCGGCGGCGGCGGTGCGGTCGAGACGAGGAGGACGGTGGCGCCTCGGGCGGCGGCCGCGGTGGCGAGAGCGTGGCCCTGCTTTCCCGACGATCGGTTGCCCAGGAACCGGACCGGATCAATTGGCTCGCGGGTGCCCCCGGCGGTGACCAGCACCCGGTAGCCGCCCAGGTCCCGTGGACGCCCGACGCCGGCGGCAGCGGCCACGATCTCGGACAGTTCGGCCAGGCGGCCTGGGCCGACATCGCCGCCCGCCAAGCGCCCGGCGGCGGGGCCGACCACCGTGACACCGCGCCGGCGGAGAGTGGCGATGTTGTCCACCACGGCGGGGTGTTCCCACATCTCGGCGTGCATGGCCGGGCACACGATCACCGGCGCCCGGGTGGCGAGGAGTGTCGCAGTCAGCAGGTCGTCGGAGATGCCGGCCGCGTAGGCACCGATGACCCGAGCGGTTGCCGGCGCCACGATGACCACGTCGGCCCACTGCCCGAACCGGGTGTGGGGTATCGGCTCGGGGCCGTCCCAGAGACTCTCGCCTGTCGGATGGCCCGACAGCGCGGACAGTGTCAGAGCCGTCACGAACCGGGTGGCATCGGCGGTCATCACCGGCTGGACGTCGCCGCCGGCGCGCATCAGCAGCCGGCACAGTTCGGCGGCCTTGTAGGCCGCGATGCCGCCCGACACCCCGAGGACGATCCGACGGCCCGTCAGCGGACCGCCTGGTTCTCCCAAGGGCACCTCGGCGCGCGGCCCGATCCCTCGGTCGGGAACGTTCAGCTGGCCGGCGGGTTCATGCCGGCGAGCATGGCCTCTTCCTCGGTCTCGCCTTCTTTGAGGCGGCGGAAGGTGATCTTGCCGACCGCTATCTCCTCGAGGGCGATCGACAGCGGCTTGCGGGACACCGACGTCACCTGGGGCGGGACGATGGCGCCGAGGCCCTCCCCCAACTGGTTGAAGTACGAGTTGATCTGGCGGCCGCGCTTGGCCGCCAGCGTCACCAGCGTGAACTTGGAATCGACCCGTTGGAGGAGTTGCTCAACGGGAGGGTCCATCATCGTCTGTCGGCGCTCGGCCATATGGGGAAATCCAACCTCTCAATTCGCCTGCTCGCGGTAGCCAGCGATTATACCGGCCACTTCCTCCGCAGCCCGCGCTATGTCGTTGTTGATCACGACTGCGTCGGCGATCTTGCGGCCGAGCAGTTCCTCCTCGGCGCCCACCTCGATGCGGCGGCGGATGTGGTCCTCGTTGTCGCCCCGGGCCCGGAGCCGGGCCTCCTGGTCCGCCCGCGACGGGGGCACCACCACCACCAGGCGGGCGTCGGGGCAGCGCTGCTTCACCTGCTGGGCGCCGTTGAGCTCGATCTCGAGGATCACGTCCTGGCCGGGCGGCGGGTCCAGATTCGGGGTTCCATAGAAATGGCCGGTGCCCAGGAATTCGGTGTACTCGAGGAACCCGTCCTTCTCGACCCGGGCCAGGAACTCGTCTCGGTCCACGAAGGTGTACGCGTCGGCAGGCTCCCCGGGACGGCGCGGCCGGGTCGTCCATGACCGAGACAGCCAGAGACGTTGGTCGCCGGCCAGCAACCGATCTACCAGCGTTCCTTTTCCCGCCCCGCCGGGACCGGAAATGATGAAGATCAAACGACCAGCGCCGGCACGGCTGGCTTCACAGCATCCTTAAGGTGCCAGCTTCTCCAGCAGCCGTCGACGCTGCTGCGGCCCGAGGCCTTGGACCTTCCTTGTTTCGCTGATCCCGATCTCCTCCATGAGCCGCCGGGCCTTGACCTTGCCCAATCCGGGCAGGGACTCGAGGACGGAGACCACCTTCATTTTGGCCACCACCTCGTCGTTGGCGCTCTGTTCGAGCAATTCTTTGAGGGTCAACGAGCCCATTTTCAACTTCTCTTTGAGCTCGGCCCGCTGGCGTCGGGCAGCGGCCGCCTTATTCAGCGCGGCCTGCCGTTGGTCCGGCGAAAGGGAGGGGGGCAGCGGCATGGGTGGCACGATAGCGCGCCGATCCTCTGGCGTCTTCTGGGACCTGGAAAAATGCCCGTAGGTACTTTCCGACCTCGGGGCAACTCAGGAATTCGCGATGTTTGCCCCGAATTGACCGGCTTCCGAATCGATCAAAAGCACCGAAATGCCTGAACTGGAAATGGGGCTGAGCATGGTAAAGGTCTCTCTCGCGGGGTGGTCAGTTCGCGCATGCCAGGACCCGGCGTTTGGGACCAGGCGGTGGGGCTAAGAGACGATCGACGCCACCAATTGGGCCGCGGCTGCGGCCCGGTCGGGCGCTGCGGTCACCGTGCGGCCGATGACGAGGAGGTCGGCGCCGGCGGCATAGGCCTCGCCCGGAGTCGCCGAGCGACCGTGATCGTGGCGGGGGTCGCCCTCGGTGCGGATCCCGGGGACCACGACGATGAAGTGAGGGGCCAGATCCTTGACTTCCGACGCGTCGCAGGAGGCGCAGACGACCCCGCAGCAACCCCCTTCCAGGGCGGCGCGGACGCGGTTGCCGAGCACGTGCTCAGGGGCGCCGGTGTCGCTGGTCAGCATGGTGACCGCCAAGGCGCACGGCTCGGGCAGGCCGGCCCGAGCGGCTCCGGAGGACAGGCCCTCGACCCCGGCGCGCAGCATGGAAACGCCGCCGAATCCGGCGAGGGTCAAATACGACGGTCCGAGAGCGCCGATCACCCGCCCGGCCTTCTCGACCGTGGTCGGAATGTCGAACAGCTTCAGGTCCAGGAACACCTTCAAGCCCTCGGCGAGGATGGACAGTACGGCGTCGGGGCCGGCCGCAGTGAACAACTCGAGGCCGACTTTGGCGACCCCGAACCAAGGCTTCAGCTCGTGCACCAACCTGATGGCCTCGACCACGTCGTCGACATCGAGAGCCAGCACCAGCCGGTCCCGCAGTTCCGGTGGCGCCTCGTCCGCCAGCGACGTCTCGTCCAACTCGTCGATCTCAGCCGTGCGGTTGTCGGTCATGGGCCCGTCCTATCAGGTCGGTGAGGCAGATCACAGCATTCTTGCGGCACCAGCGTTCCAGCTCGGCCAGGATACGGGCGGGCGCCCGCGGGTCGCGAAAGGTGGCGGTGCCGATCTGGACGGCATTGGCGCCCGCGGCGAGTAGCTCGGCGGCGTCGGCGCCGGAGGCAACGCCGCCGACACCGACGATGGCGCTGTCAGCAAACGCGGCCCGGCATTCGTAGACGGCCCGGACGGCCACGGGGTGGAGGGCGGGACCTGACAATCCACCGCCGCCCCCGCCCAATCGGGGCCGCCCGCTGGTCGGATCGAGGGCCAGGCCCATGAGGGTGTTGACCAGGGTGACCGCGGCGGCGCCGGCGCCGAGCGCGGCCCCTGCGATCTCGGTCAGGTCGGTGACGTTGGGACTGAGCTTGGCCCACAGTGGCAGCCCGCTGCCGGCCAGCGCGTCCACCGCGGCCGAGACTGCAGCGCGGGTGCCCTGGCACGAGTGGGCGAACATCCGCCGGCGGTCCTCGACATTCGGGCAGCTGACGTTGGCCTCCACGGCAACGATCGCCTCCGAGGCAGCGCCGGCGATAGCGGCCGCCGCGAGCCCATAGTCGGCGGCGCTGTGCCCCCAGATGCTGACGACGATCCGGGCGCCGGTGGCGGCCAGGGCGGGGAGCTCGTCGGCCAGCCACGCCTCGATACCGGGATTCTGCAGCCCGACGCTGTTGAGCATTCCCGCCGCCGCGGGGTGAAGCCGGGGAGCGGGGTTGCCCGGCCATGGCTCCGGTGACAGGGACTTCACGACGACCGCGCCGAGTGTCGCCAGATCGAAATAGGCCGCCAACTCGGCGCCGTGGCCCCCCGTACCCGACGCCGTCATGATGGGGTTGGGCAGTGTCAGCGAGGCGACGCGAGCGGTGAGGTCGGGCCTCGTCATGGCGCCGCAAGCCGGCGGCTAGACGTCGAGGCGCTGCTGGCCATCGGCCTGGTACTCCTGCAGGGTGCGCACCGCGAACGGGTGGCGGGACCGATCGGCGATTCCCGCGGCTGCAGCCCGGGCGGCAGCGACGGTGGTGAGGCAAGCCACCTGCGCCACATTGGCGGCCCGGCGGATGTGGGCGCCGTCGGCGCGGGGGCCGACGCCGCGGGGGGTGTTGACGACCAGCTGGACCTTGCCGGAGCGGATCATCTCGACGCCGTCGGCGCCCGCGCTGTCGAGACCGCCGCCCTCGACGCCCACCTTGGCGACCACCGTCTCGACCGGGATCCCGTTCGCCTCCAAGAACGCCGCCGTACCTGCGGTCGCCACCAGAGAAAAGCCGAGCTCCACGAAGCGCATGGCGACCCAAAGCCCACCTCCCTTGTCCCGGTCGGCGAGGGAAAGGAACACCGATCCCGACGTCGGCAGCGCGTCGCCCGCGGCCGACTGGCTTTTGGCAAAGGCCAGCCCGAAGGTGGTGTCGATGCCCATGACCTCTCCGGTCGAGCGCATCTCGGGGCCGAGGAGGGTGTCGGCGTCGGGGAAGCGGTCGAAGGGCAGGACCGCCTCTTTCACACTCACATGGCTCCCGAGCCCGGGGGGCGGCAGCAGGCCCGCCGCCTCCAGCGAGTCCAAGGACGCCCCAGCCATGACCCGTGCCGCGATCCCCGCCAGCGGGACACCCGTCGCCTTGGAGACGAACGGCACCGTCCGGCTGGCCCGGGGGTTGGCCTCGATGGCGAACACCGTGTCGCGCTCGCCGTGTTGCACGGCGTACTGGACATTGACCAGGCCCCGGACGTCGAGGGCAGCCGCGATGGCCCGCGTGTACTCCTCGATCGTGGCGACGACCAGCGGCGACAGTGTCGGTGGCGGGATTACGCAAGCGCTGTCGCCGGAGTGGACGCCGGCCTCCTCGACATGCTCCATGACAGCGCCGATCAGGACCCGGCCCTGCGCATCGCGCACGGCGTCGACGTCGACCTCGATGGCGTCTTCCAGGAAACGGTCGACCAGCACGGGACGTTCGGCGGACAGGCCGCCCTCGCGCCCGAGGGAGCCGAAACCGGCCAGCTCCGCCATGGCACTGCCCAACCGGTCGATGTCGTAGACGATCTCCATGGCCCGGCCCCCGAGCACGTAGCTCGGCCGCACCAGCGCCGGGTAGCCGATCCGGGAGACGATCGCAGCGGCTTGCTCGAACGTGACCGCGGTCCCTCCCTCGGGCTGGGGGATACCGAGGCTGGTGCACAACGCAGACCAGCGCTCCCGGTCCTCGGCCAGGTCGATCGACTCGGGCGAGGTGCCGAGGACCAGCTCGGGGGGCAGCCGGCCGGCCAGCTTGAGCGGGGTTTGGCCTCCCAGGGCCACGATCACGCCGAGCACGGGGCCGCTGCGCTGCTCGGCTTCGATCACATTGGTCACGTCCTCGAAGGTGAGCGGCTCGAAGTACAAGCGGTCGCTGGTGTCGTAGTCGGTCGACACCGTCTCGGGGTTGCAGTTGACCATCACGGTCTCGAACCCCGCGGCGTGAAGCGCGAAGCTGGCCTGGACGCAGCAGTAGTCGAACTCCACCCCCTGGCCGATGCGGTTCGGTCCCGAGCCGAGGATGATGACTTTGGGGCGGTCGCTCGGCGCCACCTCGTCGGTGTCCTCGTAGGTCGAGTAGTGATACGGCGTGCGGGCCGCGAACTCCGCACCACAGGTGTCGACGGTCTTGAACGTGGCCCGGACCCCGCAGGCGATGCGGGCGGCGCGCACCGACGCTTCGGGCACGCCCCACAGCCACCCCAGCTGGGCGTCGCCGAAGCCGAGTCGCTTGGCTCGGCGCCACTCCGCCCGGCTCAAAGGCGGGCAACTTGAGCCCCCGAGACCGCCCAGGCCGCTCGGCCCTCCCCGCCCGCCCACGTCGCCGAGCCAAGAGCGGGCTTCGACGATCAGCAGCAACTGGTCGAGGAACCACGGGTCGACGCGCGTCGCACGGGACAAACGCTCGACCGAGATGCCCCGGCGCAGCGCGGCCTCGAGATGAAACGGCCGGTCCGGGGTGGCGACCGCCGCTCGGCGCACAAGCTCGTCGTCGGACATCGTGTCGTAGGCCGCCTCGCCGGGATCGCAGTTGAGCCCGAGGCGCCCGTGCTCGAGCGACCGCAGCGCCTTCTGCAAGGACTCGGGAAAGGTCCGCCCGATCGCCATCGACTCCCCGACCGATTGCATGCGGGTGCCGAGCACGTCGGGAATGCCGGGAAACTTCTCGAACGCCCACCGGGGCACCTTGGTCACCACGTAGTCGATCGTCGGCTCGAAGCACGCCGGGGTGGCCCCGGTGATGTCGTTGGTGATCTCGTCCAGCCGGTAGCCGACGGCGAGACGGGCCGCGATCTTGGCGATGGGGAAGCCGGTCGCCTTCGAGGCCAAGGCGCTCGAGCGCGAGACCCGGGGGTTCATCTCGATCACGACCATGGCCCCGGTGTCCGGATCGACCGCGAACTGAATGTTGGAGCCCCCCGTCTCGACGCCGATGCGCCGGATGCAGGCGAATGCCGCGTCGCGCATGTGCTGGTACTCGACGTCGGAAAGAGTCTGGGCGGGCGCCACGGTGATGGAGTCGCCGGTGTGGACGCCCATCGGGTCGAAGTTCTCGATCGAGCAGATGACGACGCAGTTGTCCGCCCGATCCCGCATCACCTCCAGCTCGAACTCCTTCCAGCCGGCGATGGACCGCTCGATCAGGATCTCCGTGATCGGGCTGGCGGCCAGGCCGAGGGCCGCCAAGCGCTCCAGCGACTCCTCGTCGTCGGCGATCCCTGTGCCCGCGCCGCCGAGGATGAAGCTGGGCCGCACGATCACTGGGAAGCCGACGGTGGCACCGACGAGCATGGCCTCAGACAGGTCGTAGGCGAATCCCGAGTCGGGGGTGGCCAGGCCGATCTCGGTCATGGCCTTGTGGAACAGCTCCCGGTTCTCCGCCGTCATGATGGCCAGAGGGCTGGCCCCGATCATCTCCACCCCGAAGCGCTCGAGGACGCCCTGGTCGTGGAGGCCCATGGCCAGGTTGAGCGCCGTCTGGCCACCGAGGGTGGGCAGAACGGCGTCGGGCCGTTCCCGCTCGATGATGGCGGCCAGGGTCTCGACGGTCAGCGGCTCGATGTAGGTCCGATCGGCGAAATCGGGGTCGGTCATGATCGTGGCCGGGTTGGAGTTCGCCAGGATGACGCGGTACCCCTCTTCCTGGAGCACCCGGCACGCCTGGGTGCCGGAGTAGTCGAACTCGCAGGCCTGGCCGATCACGATGGGGCCGGAGCCGATGACGAGGACCGAGGAGATGTCGTCCCGACGGGGCATGGCGCTAGGCCCCGGCGGCCATGAGCCGGGCGAACTCGGCGAAGAGGTAACGGGCGTCGTGAGGTCCGGGACCGGCCTCGGGGTGGTACTGGACGCTGAACGCCGGGGCGTCGCGGCACCGCAGACCCTCGATTACACCGTCGTTCAGGTTGACGTGGGTCACGTCCGCCCGGGGGAGGCTGTCGCCCGCGACCGCGAAGTTGTGGTTCTGGCTGGTGATCTCGACCGATCCTGTCTCCAGCCGGCGCACCGGATGGTTGCCGCCGTGATGCCCGAACTTGAGCTTCACCGTCTCGGCGCCGAGGGCGGTGGCCAGCAACTGGTGGCCGAGGCAGATCCCGAACACCGGCACCCGCCCGACCAGCTGCGCGATGGCATCGGCGGCCCCGACCACCGCCGAAGGGTCGCCGGGGCCATTGGAGAGAAAGACGCCGTCGGGTGCCCGGGCCAGCACATCGGCGGCCGGCGTCGAGGCGGGCACGACCTCGACGGTGGCCAGGTGGGCCAGGTGGCGCAGGATCGTCCGCTTGATCCCGAAGTCGTAGGCCACAACCCGAAGCGGCCCCGCGCCCACCACATAGGGCCGGTCCGTCGTCACGCCCGCCACCAGGTTGACGCCCTCGGTGCCGGGCTCGGCGACCGCCGCCTCCTTGAGCGTGAGCTCCGAAGCGGTCCCGAACGCCGCCGCCATCGAACCGGCGTCGCGTATGTGGCGGGTCAACCGCCGGGTATCGATGCCCGTCAAACCCGGGACCCGGTGCGAGACCAGGAAGGTCTCCAGATCCTGGGCCGACCGCCAACTGCTCGGGCGCCGGGCCAGGTCCCGCACCACGATCCCCCGGCAATGGGGCCGCCGGCTCTCGTCGTCGTCGGGGGTGACGCCGTAGTTGCCGATGTGGGGACAGGTGAAAGTGATGATCTGCCCGGCGTAGGACGGGTCGGTGATCACCTCCTGGTAGCCGGAGAGGACGGTGTTGAACACGACCTCCCCGGTCGCCACGCCGCTCGGCGGCTGCCAGCCCATGGCCTCGCCCTCGAAGGTCGTCCCGTCGGCCAGGACCAGCAGCGCCGGGCTTCGCTCCGGCGGGGCGCTCACCGCTGCGCCTCGGCGTCGACGACGACGGCCTCGCCCCGCAGGATCGTGTGGCGGACCCGGCCGGTGAGGGTGCGCCCGGCGTAGGGGGTGTTGCGGCTGCGGCTGGCCAGCGCCGCGGGGTCGACCACCCAGGTGGTGTCGGGATCGATGACGCAGAGGTTGGCCGGGGCGCCGCCGACGATGGGCCCACCGTGGCGGCCGGCGAGGCCGGCGATGGCCGCCGGCTGCCACGAGAGGAGAGCCAGCACCGTGTCGATCGGCAGGTCGAGTTCGCTCAGCGCGAGGGCGAGTGCCGTTTCCAGCCCCAGCATCCCGGGCGGCGCCTGGTCGAAGGGCTGCTCCTTGTCCTCCTGGGCGTGCGGAGCGTGGTCGGTGGCGATGGCGTCGACGGTGCCGTCAGCCAGCGCCCGCTTCACCGCCGCCACGTCGGCGGCGCCTCGCAGCGGCGGGTTCACCTTGAAGACGGTGTCGTACGACGCCAACGAGGCATCGGTCAGGGTGAAATGGTGCGGCGCCACCTCGGCGGTCACCCGGCCCCCCGCCGCCTTGGCGGCGCGGACCATGTCCAGCGAGTTGGCGGTCGAAAGGTGGAGAAAATGAATTGGGGCGCCCGTGAGCCGGGACAGCGCGATATCGCGCATCACCATGAGGTCCTCGGCCTCGCCGGGCACGCCCGGGATCCCCAAGCGACTCGACCACTCCCCCTCGTGCATGTGGCCCCCCGCGGCCAGCGACGCGTCCTCGCAGTGTTGGGCGAGGGTGACGCCGAGGGCCGAGGCGTACTCCAGGGCCCGGCGCATGAGGCGGGCGTCTTGGACCCCGTTGCCGTCGTCGGTGAATAGCCTCACCCCAAGGGCGGCCATCTCGGCCATCGGAGCCAGCAACTTGCCCGCCCGGTCCGCCGTGATGGCGCCCGCCACCGCCACTTCGCACAGCGCGGTGGCACCCAGCCCGAGGACGTGGCGGACGACGGCCGCCGAATCGATGGCAGGCTCGGTGTTGGGCATGGCAACCACCGCGGTGTAACCACCGAGAGCCGCTGCCCGGGACCCGGTCTCGACCGTCTCCGACTCTTCCCGGCCCGGCTCGCGGAGATGGCTGTGAAGGTCGACGAGCCCAGGGCCGACGATGCAGTGGGACGCGTCGAGGACGCGAACCCCTTTTCCCGCGTCCTCGAAGTCGAGGCCGACGGCGGCGACCACACCGGATCTGATCAGGACATCGGCCACTCGCTTCCCGGTGGCGTCGATGACCGTGCCGCCCCGGATGAGCAGGTCAGGAGCCAAGGTCGACCCCCGAACCGAGGAGGAGGTAGAGGGCGGCCATGCGGACCGCGACGCCGTTGCGGACCTGGCGGGTGATCACCGAGTTGGGCTGGTCAGCCACCTCGGCTGCGATCTCGACGCCGCGATTGACCGGGCCCGGATGCATGATCAGCGCCCGGTCGCCGAGAAGACGGGCCCGCTGCCGGGTCAGGCCGTAGGTGGCCGTGTACTCCCGCAGCGAGGGCAGCAGCGCTTCTTGCATCCGCTCGCGCTGCAGCCGCAGCAGGTAGACCACGTCGCAGGATGGGAGCACGGACTCCAAATGGTGCGAGACCGTCACCGGCCACCCCTCGGTGGAAGGCGGCAGCAGGGTGGGGGGCGCCACCAGCGTGACCGTGGCGCCAAGGGCGGTGAACGCCAGAACGTCGGAACGGGCCACGCGGCTGTGGCGGATGTCGCCCACGATGGCGATGCGCAGGCCTGCGAGGCTCCCCCGCTGCTGGTAGATCGTGTAACAGTCGAGCAGCGCTTGCGTCGGGTGCTCGTGCCAGCCGTCGCCGGCGTTGATGACCGACGCGCCCTCTGTCCAGTTGGCGATCTGCCAGGGAACGCCGGCCGCGGAATGGCGGACGACGATGGCGTCGATACCCATTGCCTCGATGGTCTCGACGGTGTCGCGGAGGGATTCCCCCTTTTTGACCGCCGAGGTCGCGACCGAGAACGACATGGTGTCGGCCGACAAGCGCTTGGCTGCCATCTCGAAGCTCAGCCGGGTTCGGGTCGACTCCTCGAAGAACAGCGAGACGACCGTCTTGCCCCGCAGCGCGGGCACCCGGGGGATGGGCCGCTCGCCGATCTCGACGAACATTTCGGTCAGGCGGAGGATCTCGGCGATCCCGTCGGGGCCGAGGTTGGCGACCGAGAGCAGGTGCTGGCGGCTGCCGCCGGGCCGCGCCATCGACAGGCGGGCGACGTGGCTTGTTTCCGGGACGGCCTCGGTCGAGGTCTCGGTGGTCGTCATCGGGCCATCACGTCGCCGAGCACGACCCCCTCCTGGCTCACGTCGACCATCTCGTCGCGGCGCGTCGGCAGGTTCTTGCCGACATAGTCGGGGCGGATCGGCAGCTCCCGGTGGCCCCGGTCGACCATCACCGCCAACTGCACGGCGCGGGCGCGGCCATAGTCGGACAGGGCGTTCAGGGCCGCTCGAACCGTGCGCCCGGTGAACAAGACGTCGTCCACCAGCACCACCGTCTTGCCCGTCAGGTCGACGGGGATCTGAGTCGCCGCCTCCGGCAGCACCGGGCGAAGCCCGATGTCGTCGCGGTAGAAGGCGACGTCAAGGCTGCCGAGGGGCACCATGACCCCGCTCACATTGTCGACCGCCTCGGCCAGGCGGCCGGCGATGGGAACGCCGCCGGTCTGCAGCCCGATGAGGACGACATCGGTGGTGCCATGGTTGCGCTCGATGATCTCGTGCGCCATGCGCCACATCGCCCGCTTGACATCCTCGGGGTCCATGACCTTGGTCCGGGGCACGAAAACGCCCCCATATGGGGGCGTAAGGGCACGCTCACGTTCGGCCAAGCCAACCTCCTGTCCGTGCTGGCCTCACTGGACCAGCTTCACGGTCAGAGGTTCACGATAGCAGCGGCCCCTGCCAACGTTGTTCAATACAGGGATGGCTGCTGACCTGGATCTGGTGCGACGTCTGTCCTCGGCCGACCGTGGTTTGGCGGTTGTGGCCACCACCCGCGCCGACGGGAGCGTCCACGCCTCGGTGGTCAATGCCGGTGTCTTCTCCGAGACTCCCGGTTCGGCGGCGGTCGTCGCCTTCGTGGCACGGGGGGACGCTCGCAAGCTCGGCTTGCTGCGCCGGTCGGGACGGGCCGCAGTCGTGTTCCGCAGCGGTTGGGAATGGGTCTCGGTCGAGGGCCCGGTGCGGATTATCGGCGCGGACGAGGCGGGCGAGGAGCTCCCGGCCCTGCTGCGTGCCATCTTCGTCGCCGCCGGCGGCACCCACAGTGACTGGCCGACCTACGACCGGGTCATGGCGGCCGAGGGCCGGGTGGCGGTCCTCGTGGAGCCGGCTCGCATCACCGGCAACTAGCCCCGGAATGGGCCGACGGGCCGGACCGGACCGGGCATGAGGGGGCCCACGAAAGGCGCTCTGTCCGCCTGGTCAGGGGTGCAGGTTGGCTGTGTTGGTGACCGGCGAGATGCCCGCCGTGCCGCCGCTGGCGGCGTTGGCGCAGACCATGAGCGTGGTGGGCACCATCAGCGACGCGGTCTCGTCGGGCGGGTAGACCTTGACGGCCGCCGCCGGCGTGGGCCGGCAGCCGACGACCGTGCTGACATAGGCATCGTGGTAGGCGAGGAGGGCGCCCGCCGAGCTGCCTGGAGCCAAGGTTACGCGGCCTCCCGTGCCGGTCATACGCGCGACAGCAGCTCCGATCTGGGCGGCGTGGGAGTCGAGAAATGAAACACCGGGATAGCCCTCCATCGTGCACGTCCGGCCCGCAACATTCTTGAATAGGAATTCCTGGTACGCGGTGCCCGCGGCCGCGCTGAGAGGCGTCAGCGACAGCGCCAATTCCGACGTGTGGCAGCGGGTGCCAGGCGCGGTCGTGGACGCTGCGGTCGTCGAGACGGCCACGGTGGTCGGCGTCGAGGCAGCCGTGGTGGGTGCCACGGTCGAGCTACCGATGGTCGACGAGGTCGATGTCGTCGGGGCCGTCGTGGGTTTCGGTTTCCCGCTACACCCGCCGGCCAGAATGATCCCCACCGCCGCCAGTGCCACCAAGCTCCGCCGCATGGTCATCAATGCGCAGCCTTGCACGACGACTCACGCGAAGATGGGGATTCATGCCTTCTGCGAGTGAGTCCGAAGCCGATCTCCTGGCCGAGATCGAGGCCGACCTGGCCGACCTCACCGGCCACGTGAACGTCTGGATCAGCGACCGCTTCCTGGTCACGGAGGATCCGGTACCGCTGAATCTCGAAGACGTCTCGGGGCTGATCGTCTGGCTGCAGCAATGGCACAACCATTTTCTCGACAGCTATGGCGACGCCGCGGCCACTCTCGCCGGGGAGGGCCAGCAGGCGGTGGCCGACCGGCTGGCCCAAATCCGCGTCGAGATCGACAACTCGATCGCGAGCTTCACCGAGATGGCGGCGACCCTCATGTCGCAGAATTGACCAAACGCCACCAACTCGGGAACCACACCGCCGTCCCACGGGTCACCTCGTCTGTGGGAATGGAGGGAAAATTGGCCGTCGCCACTCCGGGCGGATCGACGACGGGACCGGTGGCGGTGGTCATGACCGGGCCGGTAGCGGCTGTGGTCTGGACCACCGACCTCATCTCTCTCTACCGCAGTCGCTACGCCGACATGGTCCGGGTGGCGTTCCTCTTGACCCGCTCGACGGCGGAGGCCGAAGAGATCGTCCAGGAGGCGTTCGTCAAGATCCGCAACCGGCTCGATCGGGTGGAAAATCCGACGGCGTACCTGCGCACCACCGTCGTCAACGGGTGTCGCAACCGCCACCGCCGGATCCTCGTCGAGCGCCGCCATGCCCGCCCCACCGATGGTGTGAGCCATGACCATGTCGACGAGTTGAGCGACGCCCTCGCCGGGCTGCCGCTTCGCCAGCGAACTGCGATCGTCCTGCGCTACTACGCCGGGATGACCGAAGCCGAGATTGCCGGCGCCCTCGGGTGCCGCCCGGGCACGGTCAAGTCATTGTGCCATCGGGGACTGGCCGAACTGCGCAAGGTCATCGAACTGTGACCGCCCCCACCGGACTCGAGTCGCGCCTGGCCGAGCTTGCCGCCCGGGCCGAGCCGACGGCTGACGGCTGGGAAGGGATCCAGGTACGGGCGCGCCACCATGACCGCCGGCGCCGGGCCCGCCTCGGCGCCCTGGCCTCCGTGGCGGTCGTCGTGGCTGGGATCACGGCGTGGCCTCACGTTCGACCCGCCAGCTCGGGCGGCACCGGGGTCACCTTTGCCGGCCCTACCGCCCGCCCGCCGGTGCCCGGACCTTCACCTTCCAGCGCGGCGTGGATCGCCGACAACAAGCTGTGGATCCTGAACGGTGCCCGAGCGGCGCGAGCGGTGCCCGACTCGTCGCCTGCGCTCGATCCCCACTGGTCGAGCGACGGGCAATGGGTTTCGTACCTGCGCCGGCCGAACAGCACCGTGAGCGAACTGTGGGTTGTGCGGCCCGACGCCACCGGGGCCCGGCGGCTCTGGACCGGAAAGATCGGGGGTTACGCCTGGTCGCCCACGGCGCGCGAACTTGCGGTGTCGGCGGCACCCGCGGTCGGTATCGGCGGGCTCTCCGTCGTGTCGGTCGAAGGCACCAACCGGCTGGTCGTCACCGACAAGGTCGAGGTCAACTCCTTCGCCTGGTCTCCCGACGGGCAGTCCATCGCCTACGCCGAGGTCAAGGCGCCAGCCGCCACCTTCCGCTCGCCACTCAAGATCCTTGCGGTCCACGGCGCCAATGCCGGCCCCGCGGGCCCCGTCGCGACGGTCTACTCGGCCCCGGCAGGCGACGGCATCGTGGTGGCCGGATGGTGGCCCAACGGAGCCGGCCTGTTGTTCTGGGCGGAGCCGCAGTACTCGAAGTTGATCGAGGCCGACGGACTACCCCTGCTCAGCCAGCCCATCAGCGGCGCCGCCTCCCCCGGCGCCGGCGCCGGCGCCGGGACCCCGAAGACCCTCGGTACCAGCCTGGTCTCTCTGCCGTGGGTGGCGTGGGCACCCGATGGCCGGGTCATGATAGTGACCGGCGCGGGCCGCCAGCCGTCCGCCAACAAGACGCTGACCCTGTGCACCCCGGCCACCGGAGCCTGCGGGACCCTCGCGCTGGCGCTGCCCCCCAATGCCGTCGCCCTCGACCCGGCCTGGTCGCCCGACGGTCTGCGCGTCGCTTTCGTCGTCGCCGACCACAGCGACACCGCCACCGGGGCGTGGTACAACTCCCGCCGGCTGTGGGTCGTCGATGTCGCCGACCTGGCGAGCGCCCACGCGGTGTCCGGCGCCTCGTCCGGCGCTGCACTGCCCTCATGGAGCAGCGACGGCCGGACATTGCGCTACACCGCCGGCCAGGCGGTCGAATCCATCTCCGCCTTCGGCGGCCAACCGGAGCGCCTGAGCGGCCCTGCTCCGCTCGTGGGGTCCCCGGCCCTCAGCGGTCCGACGGCCTACGGCAAGACGGGCTGGACCGGCCACGCCGTCTGGGCGCCTTAGCTCCGCCGGCGAACCTGGGGGGGTTACGCATTCCTGTGGGCTTTATGGTCGTAGGGCGACATCAGATCCCCCGAGAATGCGAAAGTCCCCCAAGTTCCGACCCCTTTTCCCCGGCCCTTCCCCCGGCCCGACCCATTTCCCGGCCATCCCGACGGCCACGCGGCCACGCGGCACCCTTCGGAACTCCCCTTCCCGGCCCTTGCGGCTACCAGGCGCCGGCGTCGCGGGGAAAAGCGGCGATGACGTCGGCGAAGCGCTCCACCGCCGCGACGTCGAGGTCAGGCATGTTGACGATGGCCGTGTCGACCCCGGCCTCGGCATATTCACGGAAACGCCCGATCTGGTCCTCGACGGTCCCCGCCGAGACCCGGGTGGCGAAGGCCTCCGGGGAGAGGGACCGGGGTCGGAGGCGCTCGACGCGGCCGTCAAGATCGGCGCGGGAACGGCCCACCAGGACCGTCGACAGGTGGGTCACCTTGATCTCCGAGCGAGCCCGGCCCTCCTCGGAGCAGTGCCCGCCGAGGACGTCGAGCTTGCGGCGAACCGTTGCGGGATCGCCGAAGAGGTTGCAGGCATCGGCGTGGCGGGCGACCAGCCGCAAGGTCTTCTTCTCGCCTGAGCCGCCCACCAGCAGCGGGATCTTGGTCTGGACGGGCCGGGGATAGCAGATCGCCTCGGGGATCGTCGTGGTGCGCCCCACGAACTTGGGCGTGCCTGGTCCCCACATGAGCGGTAGCAATTCCAGCGCGTCGCGGAGCAGGTCGTAGCGCACCGTGGTGGGCGGGAACTCCCAGCCGTACATCTTGTGCTCGTGTTCGAACCAGGCGGCGCCCACGCCACAGACCGCCCGGCCGCCCGAGAGGGTGTCGAGGGTGGCAACGATCTTGGCCAGGTGGGCCAGGTTGCGGTAGGTGACCCCGGTCACCAGGGCCCCCAGGCGGACGGTGCTGGTCCGCCCGGCCAGGAAACCCAGGGTGGTGTAGCTGTCCAACATGTCCTGCCACTGCGGACCGACCTGGGGGATCTGCAGGAAGTGGTCCATGACCCACAGGCTCGTGAAGCCCGCCTGCTCGGCGGCGGTCGCCACCGACGCCAGCCGCGCCGCGATCTCGCCGGGCCCGCCGCCCCAGGTGAAGCTCGAGATCTGCAGGCCGAAGTGCAGCGGCATGGGTTCCTCCTTCTGACGCGCCGCCCTCTCGGGCGCGCCGACGAGCGACGGCGCGACGAGCAGCACCGGCCCTGGTTCATGGGTTCCGTCGAATCCCTCGACCGCAACCGACGCTCGGGCCGGCTCCAGCGAGGCCAGCTGCGCAGTGAGCACCTTGGGGGGGACGGGACGCGGACGGGTCTTGTTGCGGGCCCGGCAGACGGCGGCCGGCGTCGAGAAAATGACGGCATGGCAGGCGACACCGTGGCGGGCGGCCAAGGCGACATAAGCCGCCCGGCGAGAGGCGTCAAGCCCCAAGGTGTCGACGACGGTCGTGAGCCGCCGGCGCAGGCGGCGTTCCAGCACCAGGTCGAGCAGGTCGAAGGCGTCGGTGCCGGCCCGCTGATCGTCGGTACCCTCGCCCACCAGGGCCCGGAGGTCATCGCTGGCGATGACCTGGCCCGGCCGGAAATTGGCCGCCGCCCAGGTCGACTTCCCGCTGCCCGACGGCCCGATGAGGACCACGAGCGACGGGATCGGCAGCCTGATGGCCCCGGTCGCCGGGTTCAATCGGTGGTGGGTGCCTCGGAGGACCGGGTCTCAACCGCGATCGACGCCAGAACCCCGTTGACAAAGCGGCCCGACTCCTCCGTCGAGTAGCGCTTCGCCAGCTCGACGGCCTCGGAGATGACGACACCGGTCGGAACGTCGGGCCGGTACAGCAGCTCGAAGGTCGCCATGCGCACCACCGTGCGGTCGATCACCGGCATGCGGTCGACGGTCCAGTCGATGGCGAAGCGGTGGATCAGCTCATCGATCTCGCCCTTGCGTTCTCCCACTCCGGCCACCAGCGAGATGACGAAGGGCGGCGGCTCAACCGGAATCTCCTCCAGCAGCGCGGCCGGGGAAATGTCCTTGGCGTCGGCCTCGTAGAGGAGCGACAGCGCCCGTTCCCGGGCTTCGCGCCGTGACCCGTAGGCCGGCGCAGCCTCAGCCGGGGTCGAATCCCCAGCCGTGGGGCGCACGCCCGCAGCCCTCTTGGGTCGACCGGCCGCACTGACATCGGCCATGGCGGCGCCTGCCCTGCTCAGCCGCCGGTGCGGGTCAGGTACTCGCCGCTGCGGGTGTCGACCTTCACCCTGTCCCCGGTGTTGACAAAGAGGGGTACCTGCACGGTGATGCCGGTTTCCAAGGTGGCGGGCTTGCGGGCGCCCGAGACACGGTCGCCCTGGATCCCCGGCTCGGTGGCACTCACCGTCAGCTCCACCGCGGCCGGCAGGTCGACGCCGACAATCTCGACGCCGTACATCTGGATCACCACGGAGTCGCCTTCCTTGACGTAGGAAGCGGCCTCGCCGAGACCGTCGCGAGGAGTCGACAACTGCTCGTAGGTCTCGTTGTCCATGAACACGTACTGGTCGCCGTCGAGATACAGGAACTGCATCTCCCGCTTGTCGATGACCGCCTGGTCGAGTTTCTCGTCCGACCGGTAGGTGCGCTCGATGACCGCGCCCGTGCGGGCGTTCTTGAGCTTGGTGCGGACGAAGGCGCCGCCCTTGCCAGGCTTGACGTGATCGAAATGCACGATCGAGAACAGCCCTTCGGGGAGGTTCAAGGTCATGCCGTTCTTCAAGTCGTTGGTCGACACAGACGCCATCAGCGGTCGACCTCAGGTTTCACAGACACGCAGATCCTTCGGAGTAGTGGTCACCGGCCAGCAGCCATCGTCGGTCACGACGACCGTGTCCTCGATCCGAGCGCCGCCGATTCCTGGCAGGTACACGCCAGGTTCCACGGTGACGACATGGCCGCGCGCCAGTGTATCGGACGATGTCGCGGCCACCGCTGGGGCCTCGTGGATGTCGAGCCCGACGCCGTGACCGGTCCCGTGGACGAAGTGCTCGGCCCAGCCGGCGCCGGCGATGACCTCCCGGCAGGCCCGGTCGATGTCGGCGCACGAGACTCCGGTGCGCACCGCGGCCACGCCTGCCGCCTGGCTGGCTACGACGACATCGACGACGCGTTGCATCTCCTCGGTGGGCTCCCCGACGCACACCGTGCGGGTCATGTCCGAGCAGTAGCCGTCCACGACGGCGCCGAAGTCGAGGACGATCAGCTCGTCGCGTTGCACCCGCCGCGAGGACGGCCGATGGTGGGGCTTGGCGGCGTTGGGGCCCGATGCCACGATGGTCTCGAAGGAATTGCCCGAAGCACCGAGGCGGCGGATCTCGAAATCGAGCGCCTGGCCGAACGCCACCTCGGTCGGTCCCTCGGCCAGCAGGGGTCGCACCGTGGCCAGGGCGGCGTCGGCGATCTCACCGGCCCGCGCGATCCGTGCCACCTCGCCCGCGTCCTTCACCCGGCGCATGCCCTCGATCACCCCGACGGTCGCGACCAGCGAAACGCCGGGAAACACCTCCCCGGCGAAAAAACGCTGCCGGGCCCAGCTGACATGGGCCGCCTCGAGCCCCAGCCGCCCGGCTGCTGACGTGGCCCCCGGCCCCGAAGCGGTCACCAGCTGCTTGGCGACGTCCATCTGGCGCGCCACATGGCCAATCTCGATGCCGGCATCGACCCCAGCCGCCGCCAACTGCTCGGCCGACTGGGTCTCGTAACGCCCGTCGGTGAGGAGCACAGTCTGGTCCGCAAGCACGAGAAGCATGGCCGCCGAGCCGGTGAAACCGGTCAGGTACCGGATGTTGGTCAGGCTGGTGACGAGCAGGCTGTCGCAGCCGGCACCGTCGAGCAGGGTCCGGAGGCGTGGTAGCCGCCCTGCGACTTCCATTGGCGTCAGGGACGGCGCGGTGAGAGGCGGCACGGCCATCATGGTGCCAGCATTTCGGCCACGGCCTCCACGGCCAAGCGGTAGCCGAGACCTCCGAAGCCGGTGATGACCCCGGTGGCGACCGGGCTCACGACCGAGAGGTGGCGCCATTGCTCACGAGCGGCGGGGTTGGAGAGGTGAAGCTCGACGATCGGGCCGTCGAAGGCGGCCAGGGCGTCGTGCAACGACCAGGCGTAATGGGTGAAGGCGCCGGCGTTGATGATGATGGCGGCCGCCCGACCTCGGGCGGCGTGGATGGCATCGACCAGCTCGCCCTCGTGGTTGGACTGGAGGTGTTCGATCGTGAGCCCCAAGGGCTCTCCCACCGCGATCGCCGCCGCCACGTGCTCATCGAGCGTGGCTGGGCCGTAGATCTCGGGCTCGCGCTGGCCGAGCAGGTTGAGGTTGGGGCCCGAGAGCAGGAGTACCAGCTGGCTCATGATGCCCGAACCATGTCAAGGGCGTCGCGGACCGCGTCCTCGCGCACGCCGGCGACCACCTCGAGGCCTCCAGGCGAGTCGAGTACGAAAGTGAGGCCGGCGGTCGCCTTCTTGTCGCGGGCCATGACCCGGATGACCTCGTCGACATCGGTGTCCGGCGGGAGGACGCTCGGGAGGTCATAGCCGGCCAGCACGGCGTCGTGCTGGCCCACACGGTAGGAATCGATGCGCCCAAGCCGCAGCGCCAACCGAGCCGCGAACGACAGCCCGATGGCCACCGCCTCGCCATGGCGGAGGTCGTACCGTCCAACGGTTTCGAGGGCATGGGCCAACGTGTGGCCGTAGTTGAGCAAGGCCCGCCGGCCCGATGGACCCTCCCGCTCGTCACTGCCCACGACATCCGCCTTGCAGGCGACACACGCCGCCACCGCGTCGTCGAGGGCCAGGTCCGGCAGGTCGGCGACGCCGAGGAAAGCGTACTTGGCCATCTCCCCGAGGCCGCTGCGGTACTCCCTCGGCGGCAGGGTGAGCAGGGTCTCGGTATCGCACAAGACGGCAGCGGGCTGCCAGAAGGCGCCCACCAGGTTTTTGCCCTCCGGCAGGTTGACACCGGTCTTGCCCCCGATGGCCGCGTCCACCTGGGCGAGCAGAGTCGTCGGCACGTGGATGACCGCGACGCCCCGGTGGTACACCGCGGCCGCGAAGCCGGCGGTGTCGGTGACCACGCCCCCGCCCACCGCCACCACGACGTCGGCGCGGGTCAGGCCCCAGCGGGTCCACGCCCGGCACAGCTGCTCGACAGACTCGAGGCACTTGGCCTCCTCGCCGTCATCGAGGCGAAAGGAGGCCTGTTCGATACCGGCGTCCACGATGACGGGGATCGAATCCTGCGTCACGATTGCAGCCTTGCGGGCGCCGACAGGCAGCACCGCGAGCAGCCGGTGCCGGGCGCCCGCGCCCACCGTGACGGTGTAGGAGCGCTCCCCCAACTCCACCTTGACCTCACGCACCGCTGACACCACGGTCGCGGGCGGCGCGAAAGGCGGCTACGACCTTGTCGGCGACGTCGCTCGGGTTCAGGTGGTCGACATCGATGACGGCGTCCGCCAGTTCCTGGTAAAGCGGCCGGCGCTCGGCGTAGAGCAGTGTCAGGCGGGCCAATGGGTCGCCCGCGATCAGGGGCCGGTGACTCCCCGCCGCGACCCGGTGGGCCAACGTGGCCAGTTCGGCGCGCAGCCAGACAACCAGCCCGCCCTCGCGAAGCAACCGGCGGTTGTCCGCCGTCAGGATCGCCCCTCCGGCCACCGACACGACGAGCGGCCCTTCCTGCGTCATCGCCTGCGCCAGCACCTGGGCCTCCTCGGCGCGGAAGGCCGCCTCTCCTCGCTCCGCAAAGATCTGGGCCACCGTGCGGCCCGTCGTCTTGTGGACCTGATCGTCACTGTCCACGTGGGGCCACCCGAGACGCGCCGCCACCAGCCGGCCCACCACGCTCTTGCCCGCACCCATCATCCCCACCAGTAGGACCTTGCGGGGCGCGTCAGCCAAGGTGGGCGACGAAAGCGTCATGGTTACGCACGAACTCGCTCACCGAGTCGCCG
Source organism: uncultured Actinomycetota bacterium (assembly GCA_963851105.1). Taxonomy (GTDB): domain Bacteria; phylum Actinomycetota; class Acidimicrobiia; order Acidimicrobiales; family Palsa-688; genus DATARN01. Next base: position 174,230 of record CAWKNP010000002.1, on the reverse strand, counting down.
CCGAACTTGGTGAGCGCCTCGGAGGCCAGGACCAGGGCCATCATCGTCTCCGCCACCACCCCGAGCGCGGGTACGGCGGTGACATCGGTGCGCTGCTTGAAGGCGACCGTCTCGGCTTTGGTCACGGTGTCGACGGTCTTCAACGTCGGGCGGTTGAGCGAGGCCAACGGCTTCATGGCCAGGCGTGCGACAACCAGCTCGCCGGTCGTGATGCCCCCCTCGACACCCCCGGCGCGGGTCGTCTCCCGCCGGTAGACGCCGGCTTCGCCATCCCAGGAAATGGGGTCGTGGGCTTCGGAGCCACGCCGTCCCGCCACTTCGAAGCCGTCGCCGATCTCCACGCCTTTGACCGCGTGGATGCTCATGAGGGCCTGGCCCAGCAGGCCGTCGATCTTGCGGTCCCAGTGCACGTGGCTGCCGAGGCCGACGGGCACGCCGTAGGCCAGAACCTCCACCACGCCGCCGAGAGAATCGCCGTCCTTGGCCGCCGCCTTGATCTCGGCGATCATGGCAGCCTCGGCGTCGGCGTCGAAGCAGCGGACTTCGGAGGCGTCGACGGCCGCCAGATCGGCGGGTGCCGGCCGGGACCGCGACTTGGCCACGACGGGGCCGATCTGCACGACGTGGCTCACGATGGCCACGCCGATCTGGGCCAGTAACGCCTTGGCGCAGCAGCCGGCCGCCACCCGGGCCGCGGTCTCGCGGGCCGACGCCCGCTCGAGGACGTTGCGGGCGTCGGCGAAGCTGTATTTCTGCATGCCCGCCAGGTCGGCGTGGCCGGGGCGGGGCTCGGTCAGGGCCTTGTCGGTCTGCCCGGGACCGGGAGACATCTCCTTCTCCCACTTCGGCCATTCCGAGTTGCCGATCATGATGGCAACCGGCGATCCCAGCGTGCGGCCGTGGCGGATGCCACCCACCAGCGTCAGCTCGTCGGCCTCGAAGCGCATCCGCGGCCCCCGGCCGTAGCCCAGGCGCCGCCGGGCCAGCTCGCCCTGCACGTCCTCGAGGGACAGTTCGAGGCCCGCGGGCAGTCCCTCGACGATCACGACGAGGGCTTGACCATGAGATTCGCCGGCCGTCAGGAACCGCAGCACGGTCCGAATCCTACCGAGGGGACGCCCACGGCAACGCCGGGTATGGCTGCGCAGGCCCGCGCCGGGGCGACGGTCGTTACCATCTGCGCCATGTCCTGCCTCCGCCGGTCCGCCAGGCGATCCTTCGCGGTCGGGGCGGCCCTTGTGGCCCTCATGGCTGCGGGTTGCGGGGGCGGAGCGGGTAGCGTCTCGTCGACCACATTGGTGACCGCGCCGGTCAGCACCACGGTCGCGCCACCAGGGGTGAACCAACTCAAGGCAATCGTCATACAGCCGGGCGACCTGCCCACAGGATGGAAAGCGTCACCCGCCAGTCCTCCCGCCGATCCGCGGGCCAATGCTGCGGACTTCGCGCAGTGCATGGGCGCGATCGACACCTTGAAAGACGCCACTGCCCTCGCCTATTCAACGAATTTCGCCAGCGCCGCGTCGGTCATCAGCTCGGCAGGAATCAGCTTCAAATATGCCGCTGACGTGCAGGCCGACACGGCCTCGCTCGGCAACCCGCTGGCATCGGAATGCTTCGCCAAGGTCGGAAAGGCCCGGCTGATCGCAACCCTCCCCAAGTCGGTCACGGTCAAGTCGGTCGCGCTGAAAATCATTCCCGGCCAGGGCACCGGACCGGCAGCAGTCGTGGCTACATCGACGGGAACGGTGGTCTTCTCGTCAAGCGGCCACACCCTCACCTTGAAAAATGAGGTCGTCTTCCTCGCCGTTCGCCGCGTCGAAGTCCAGATCGCCTTCTACAGCACGGGCAATCCTGTTCCCGACTCGGTCAAAGCGGCCGTCGTCAAGGCGGTGGCGGCCCGGATGGCAAGCGCCTCCTAGAGGCCGTATGGCGGCGCGAAGGGCTGTCCGATCCGCCCGGCACTACTGTTTGCGGACTGTGACGAAAGGGCGGCTGGAGCCATGAGTACCCCGGTTGCGGACGCCCCGCGGCCAAGCACGACCACATCCGCGGCACGTCGCCACCTGCGGGGATATGTGAAGTGGGCCACGCCCAACTTCGTCTTCCGTATCGGAGAGGACCTCGTCCACTACGCGGTGGCCGCGGTGCTGCTCATCCTGGCGATGATGGTGCTCTACGACACGATCACCAACCTCGTAAGCCAGGACACCACGTTTGCCAATCGGGTGATCAACTGCATCAACGGCGTCCTGTTCGTGATCATCGTGATGGAACTGCTCCACACCGTCCTGGCCCATTTCGAGAGGGGCGGTTTCCAACTGCAACCGTTCCTGATCATCGGCATCATTTCCGCGGTCCGGCACATCCTGACGATTGGGGCCCGGTTGACGCTGACCGACGTCGGCGCCGACGTCTTCCGTCACAGCCAGATTGAGCTGGGGGTCAACTCGGGGGTCGTCCTCGGCCTTGCCGTTAGCCTCCTGCTCGTCCGTCACAGCGAACCCGAGGCGATGGTCATCGCCGAAGACGACTGACAGTTCGGGAGGAGCCGACCGATGTTGAGTCAGTTCTACGGCGCCTTCGCCCCCGTCACGTTCACGATCCTCGGTCTGTGGTTCATCGTGGTGCAGACCCGCCACGCCGACTGGACCCACGACCTCGAACGGCGGCGGCGAGCGTCAGCGGTTTCGCTCCACTTCGCGCTTCCCGGAGCCATGAGCCTGTTGTCGCTCATCGATCCCAACAGCAAGGCTCTGTGGCGGGCGTCGTTCACCGTCTCGGCCCTCCTCGGCGTCGTCGGGCTGGTGACGCTGCGCCCGAGGCGGGGGGGCCCCGAGGCGCTCCTCCTCGAGGTGATGCACTGGCTGGCCGTCGTCCTGTATGTTCTCGTCGCGGCGGTCGCGCTCAGGACGACTCTGGCGCACGATATGGGGATCGGTTTGGCGCCGCTACGAGTGGAAGCTCTCCTGCTCTCGTTGCTGCTCTTTGTGGGCGTCACCATGGCCTGGTTGCTGATGTTCGACAATGTGGCCGTCGCCCCCGAACCGGTATAAGGGTCGTCCCAGAACGATCGTGACGGGACGGTTACCGACGGGTACGCTACGGTGATTGCGGGCGCAAAGAGGGGTGGATGAGACCTAGGCGGGGGGCGAAACTGACGCGAAATAGCCGGTCGCGGGGACACGCGCGGCGCGGGATATCCCGCCGCGCCGCGGCGCTCGTGCTGACCTCTGGACGACGGGGCATGGCAGTTTGGTTTCGAATGATCGTGGTGACGGTGCTGGCGGCCGTCGGCTTTATCGTCGCCGCGCCCGCGGCGTCGGCCGCGGCGGCAGTCACGGTCACCGTCGCCTTCCCCGCCACGGTCACGGTGGGCCAACAGAACGTGCCCGCGTCGATGGTCATCACCAATACGTCGACGAGCCCAGAGAGCGACGGCACCATTACCCTCGACGTCATCAACCTGGTGCCGGCGTGCAGCACCAGCTCCTTTGTCGGCTCCGGCAACTGTCCCGGCCAGGACCCGGGGATCTTCCAACTCAGTGCCACCGGCACCGGGTCGCGAGGCTCGGCCTGCGCGGGCACGACGTTCACCATCACGACCATTGACCCGGCAACCGGCCAGGTCACCTTCACCCCCCCAGCCACGTCCCCAGTGGTGCTGGCTGCAGGCTCGGCCTGCCAGATCGACTTCGCCTTCAACGTCATCATGGCGCCGAGGCAACCGTCGGGCTTCTCGGGACCTAGTGCCCAGACGATGCCGATCGGCTATGCGTCCGGGACCGCTTCGGTCGGCGGAGGAACAGCGGCGGGCTCGGGCTCCACGACCGTCACCGTCGCCAAGGCGCAGCCGACCCTCACGACCTTGGCGACGCCCACCGTCGGGCCCGGCCAGTACATGCGCGACCAGGCGACGCTGGGCGCGGCTCCAGGTGCGCCGCCTCCCCCCACCGGGGACATCTTCTTCAGCCTGTACGGCCCCAGCGACAGCACTTGCTCGGCGTCGCCGGTGTTCTCCTCGTTCATCTTTGTAAGCGGGATTGGCACGTATCCGTCCGGTGCTTTCACGACCACCGCTGCCGGGTCCTATCGGTGGACCGCCTTCTACAGCGGCGACACCGACAACGCCAGCGCCGCGACGGCGTGCAACGACAGCGGGGAAACCACGCAGGTCGTGCCGTCGCCGGGGAACCCGACAACCCTGGCGACCACCGCGGTGACCGGTGTCACCGTCGGACGGGCGATCTCGGATTCCGCAACGCTGGGCGGTGCGGTGAGCCCCGGTGGCAACCTCGTGTTCGAGCTGTGGCCGAGCGCCGGGTGCAACCCCGGGGGTTCTGCGCTGTTCACCTCGACGGTGCCGGTGACGGGCAGCAACGGACCGTACACCTCCGCCAGTTTCACGCCGGTCACCGCCGGCGACTACTTCTGGACCGTCCGCTACAGCGGTGACGGCAACAATCAGGCATCGGCGACCAACTGCGGCGACGAGGTCTCCAGCATCAATCGGTTCGCGCCGACGCTGACGACGGCCGCCAGTCCTTCGACGACCACCGTGGGCGGCGCTATAACCGACACCGCGGTGCTACGCGGCGGCCTCAGACCGACAGGAATACTGACCTTCGAGCTGTTCCCCGCGGCTGTCTGCGGCTCCGAAGCATCACCTACCTTCAGGTCCGATGTCACGGTAACGGGCAATGGCACCTACCGGTCAGGCCCGTTCACACCGACAACGCCGGGTACCTACGACTGGATCGTCACTTACGGAGGCGATGTCAACAACTCCTTCGTTGGCACCCGCTGCAGCGCCGAGCCTGTCGTCGTCACCCCCCTCCTCACCACGACGCCTTCGCCGGGCGTGGCATTCGGGGGGCCAGTCTCCGACACGGCGATGCTGTCCGGGGCGGTGAACCCCACCGGGACGATCACCTTTTCACTGTTTGGCCCCAACAGCGCCACGTGCTCCGGCACCCCCGTTTTCATGTCGACGAGACGGGTGGCCGGCAACGGCACCTACCGCTCTACGCCATTCATCCCGACCGTTCCCGGTACCTACTCCTGGATCGCGAGCTACAGCGGGAATACTGCGAACCCGGCGACCGCCACCACCTGCGGGAGCGAGACCGTCGTCGTCGGACGCGCCGTACCGACACTGATGACCGCTGTCTCGGCGGGGGCCATTCCGATCGGGGGGACGGTCAACGATGTCGCCACCCTGGCGGGGGGCTTCGGCGTGCTGCAAGGAACGATCGATTTCACCGCCTACGGGCCGAACGACGCCACCTGCTCGGGGACTCCGGCGTTCACCTCGACTGGCAACGGCGTCGACGGGCCCGGCACGTACACCTCGGCCAACTTCACCCCGGGCACCGCCGGCACCTACCGCTTCATCGCCGCCTACAGCGGCGACGCCAACAACGCAGCCGTGACAACCGCCTGCAACGACGCCAACGAGACCGTCGTCGTCAGCCAGGCGGCCCCCACCCTGGTCACCCAGGCGTCGACGTCGGTCCTGGTGGGCGGGCCGATCAGCGACACCGCCACGTTGGCCGGCGGGGTCAACCCGACCGGCACCATCACCTTCACGGTGTTCGGGCCGAACGACGCAACCTGCGCGAACACGCCGGCCTTCTCCTCGACCAACAACGTCATCGGCAATGGCAATGTCACCTCGGACCCGTTCACCACCACGCAATCGGGCACCTACCGCTTCATCGCCGCCTACAGCGGCGACGCCAACAACGCAGCCGTGACAACCGCCTGCAACGACGCCAATGAGAGCGTCCTCGTCGTCGCCCAGCCGACCCTCACCACCAGCAATGCCGGCAGCGTGGCGCTGGGACAGCCGATCACCGACACCGCGACCCTGGCGGGCGGCTCCAATCCGACCGGCACGTTGACCTTCAACGTGTACGGCCCGAACGACAGCGCCTGCGCCGGCTCTCCGGTGTCGAGCAGCAACGTCAACGTCACCGGCAATGCCGACTACCCGTCGGCCCCCTATTCCCCGCGTGCGCCGGGCACCTACCGGTGGACGGTCACCTACAGCGGAGATGCCAACAACGCAACGACCGCAGTGAACTGCGGCGAGCCCTTCGTCGTCGCGTCAAACTCGCCGACCCTGACGACCCAGGCATCGCCCGGCGTGACCATCGGCGGCACCATCTCCGACGTGGCCACCTTGGCCGGGACCTTCCAGGGCGCTGGTTCAATCACCTTCACCGCCTATGGGCCCGACGACGCGACATGCGCCAACCCTCCCGCTTTCACGTCGACGCCGGTGGGGATCGAAGGCAACGGCACCTACCCCTCCGATCCGTTCACGCCGGTCACCGCCGGCACCTACCGGTGGGTGGCGAGCTACACCAGCGGCGACAACTTCAACACCTCCGTCGCCACCGCCTGCGGCGACCCCAATGAGACCGTGGCGGTCACGCCCCTGACCCCCGCGATCACGACGGCCGCGTCGGCGCCGGTCACCCTGGGCGGAGCCATCAGCGACACCGCCACCCTGACGGGCGGGACCAACCCGACCGGCACGGTCACCTTCCAGGCGTACGGGCCCAACGACTCGATCTGCGACAGCTCTCCCGCCTTCAATAGCGCGCCCGTCCCCGTCGCCGGCGGGACCGCCACCTCGCCACCGTTCACGCCCACCCGCGCCGGCACCTACCTGTTCGTCGCTTCCTATAACGGTGACCAGAACAACCTTCCGGTGAACACGCTGTGCGGGGATCCCAACGAGAGCGTCACCGTGGCACCTGTCACCCCGACGGTCACCACCACCGCGTCAGGCTCCGTCGCCGTCGGCGGGGCCGTGTTCGACACCGCCACGCTCGCCGGTGGCGTCAACCCGACGGGCACCATCACCTTCTCGTTGTACGGCCCGAACGACAGCATCTGCGACAGCACCCCGAAGTTCACTTCGACCCAAGCGGTGACCGGCAACGGTTCCTACACCTCGGGCACGTTCACCCCGCCCTCCGCCGGGAGTTACGTCTTCGTGGCCAGCTACAGCGGCGACGCCAACAATGCCTCAGTCACCACCGCCTGCGCCGATCCCGCGGAAACCGTAGCGGTCACCTTGAACATCTCCGTGACCAAGGTCGCCAACCCCACCAGCCTCCCCGCGCCGGGCGGGAACTTCACCTTCCGGGTCACCACGACCAACCCCGGTGACACGCCGGTGACCATCACCGGGATCACCGACGACATCTACGGCAACGTGGGCGCGCTGCCCGCGTGCAGCTTCCTCATCGGCTTCACCGTGGCGCCGACCGCCACGTCGCCGCCGTGTGTGTTCGTGGGCGCCTTCACCGGTGTCGCCGGGCAGAGCCAAACCGACACCGCCACCGTCACGGTGTCCACCGCGGCCAGCGGAACCAGCAGCGGCCACGCCAGCGCCACCGTCACCTTGACGCCCGTGCTGCCGCCGACCACCACCACGTCGACCACGATCCCCACCACGACGACCACATCGACGACGACCACGACGTTGCCCACCACCACGACCACCTCGACCACGACGACGACGGTGCCCACGACCACCTCGACCACCTCGACGACGGTGCCCACGACCACCTCGACCACCTCGACGACGGTGCCCACGACCACGTCGACCAGCACCACCAGCACCACCGCACCGGTGACCACGACCACCTCCACGACGGTGACCCCCACCACATCGACGAGTACGACGGCTCCCCCGCCGAGCACCACGGTCGTCACCGCCCCTCCGGTGAGCAGCTCGGTCGCCACCACGCCGCCGACCACCCGGCCGCCGACCACCCGGCCGCCGACCCGCCCGCCGACGACCCGGGCCCCCATCCCCATCGTGACGACGCAGCCGGCCACGACCGTCCCGCCAACCACCGCGCCGCCCACCACGGCCGCGACTACGACCGTGCCGCCGACGACGAGCACGACGACGACGCCACCGCCGCCGACGACGCCACCCACGGTGCCGCCCGCGCTGCAGGTCCAGTCGCTGGCCGGCAAGCCGTCGGGGCCCGCCGGCGTCGGGCTCAAAATCGCGGGGGCGAACTACCCGGCGTCGTGCAAGACCGCCTACTTCTTCTTCGACGGCGTCCGGATCGGCTCAGCATCGGTGCACAACGGCTTCGCCAAGGCCAGCGGGCTGTCGTCGCCTGGTGACGCCGGTCCCGGCGTCCACACGGTGACCACTTCCTGCCACGCCTCCGGCGGGCCGGTCGTCAACCGGGCGCAGTTCGTGGTCTCCAAAGCCAACGTCCACCGCAGCTCGCTCGTGACGTCGACACCGCTGCCGCGCCAGGTGAACTTCACGTTGCATTCGTTGCTGCTGAGCGCGGTGATCACAGTTCTGCTTCTCCTCCTCCTCGGGTTCCCGTCGCAGCTGTTCAACGCCACCCTCACCGAGAACTACGAAGAGGTCCGCGGCTGGTTCGGCCTCCGCCGGCCCCTCTCCGAAGTGGTCCAGGACATCAACCAGCGGATCCTGTTCCCGCTGTTCCTCCTCGCCGGCGGGGCGCTGTATGCCCTTCTCACGCCCGAATTCGGGCTCAACCTGGCGACCCTGGCTCTCGTAATTGGATTGGCGATCGCGGTGGCGGTGACCACGATCGGCTTCGCCATCCCGACCTTCGCGTTCTTCGGGCGGCGTTACCGCGACCGCGGCCAGATCCTCGTGATGCCGGGCAGCATCATCATCGGGGCGATATTCGTCCTCCTTTCCCGCCTCCTGCATTTCCAGCCCGGGTACCTCTACGGCCTGCTGGCAGTGTTCGTGTTCCACCACGAGATCGACCATGAGACCGGCGGCCGGCTGGCCGCGGTCTCGTCGCTGCTGGTCCTGGCGCTGGCTATCGGCGCCTGGTTCGCTCAGGTGCCGGTAGCGGGATTCACCATGGGAAACCACGTCTCGTTCTGGGGCGTCGTCCTTGAGGCGGCACTGTGCGGAGCGTTCATCATCGGTCTCGAATCGACCCTCGTGGGGCTCCTGCCGCTCCGATTCCTCGACGGCAGCCGCATCCGCCAGTGGAGCCGGGTGGCGTGGGGGCTGCTGTTTGCGTTCGCGCTGTTCGCCCTGATCGAAGTGCTGTTCCAGCCCGGCAGCGGCTACGTGGGCCATACAACCCGGACCGGCAAGATCACCGTCGGCGCCCTCTACATCATCTTCGCCCTCGTCTCGGTGGCGTTCTGGGCCTACTTCCGGTTCCGTCCCGCCCGCGTCGCCGAAGGCCTCGAAGAGGAAGGCGAATACGGGGTGCGATGACCTCATGGCGTCCAAAATCCTCTCGATCGTCCTGGCCGGTGGCGAAGGAAAGAGACTGGCGCCGCTTACCGCCCACCGGGCCAAGCCGGCGGTGCCCTTCGGCGGCCACTACCGCATCGTCGATTTCGTGCTGTCCAACCTGGCCAATGCCGGCCTCATGCGCATCGTCGTGCTCACCCAGTACAAGAGCCACAGCCTCGATCTCCACGTGTCTCGCACCTGGCGGCTCTACACGCCCATGGGCGACCACGTCACGACCGTTCCCGCCCAGATGCGCCTCGGGCCCCACTGGTTCGCGGGCTCGGCCGACGCCATCTTCCAGAATCTCCACCTGATCGCTGACGAGCGCCCCGAACACGTCTGCGTCTTCGGCGCCGACCACATCTACCGTATGGACCCCCGGCAGATGGTCGACCAGCACATCGCCACCGGCGCCAGCCTCACCATCGCGGGAACCCGGGTCCTGCGGTCCCAAGCCTGCGAGTTCGGGATCATCGAGCCCGGGGAGGGCACCCGCATCCGCGCCTTCCGGGAGAAGCCCACCAAAGTCGAGGGCTTGGCCGACAATCCGGACCAGGTCTTCGCATCCATGGGAAATTACGTGTTCACCGCCGAGGCCCTCGTCGATTGCGTGACTACCGACGCCGCCCGTCTGGACTCCGGTCACGACGTGGGCGGCGACATCGTAAAAATGTTCGTGGCCGCGGGAACCGCCCACTTCTACGACTTCTGTAGCAACGTCGTGCCCGGCGCCACCGAGCGCGACCAGGCGTACTGGCGTGATGTGGGGACGCTCGACGCGTACTACTCGGCCCACATGGACCTGATCTCGGTCCACCCCATTTTCAACCTCTACAACTGGGATTGGCCGATCTACACCTCGGGGCCGCCGCGCCCACCGGCGAAGTTCGTCTTCGAAGGCGGCAGCGGGACCGGCCAGGCGCTGGACTCCATGGTCTCGGCGGGCGCCATCATCGCCGGCGGTACCGTGCGGCGGTCCGTGATCGCTCCGGGGGTGTTCATCGACGGCCACGCCCAAGTCGACGGATCCATCCTCATGGACGACGTGCGCATCGGCCGCGGCGCCATCGTCCGCAACGCCATCATCGACAAGAGCGTGGTCGTCCCGCCCGGCGCCCGAATCGGCGTCGACCTCGAGTTCGACCGCCAGCGCTTCACGGTCTCCGGCAGCGGGATCACGGTCATCGGGAAAAGGCAGGTCATCTCGGAGTAGCGATCCGGGGGGGTAGCGCGATTTCCGCTGTGTACACGACGGAAATCGCGCTACCCCCTAGGGGACCGGCCCCGCACCAGCGCCGCCGAGCGCTCGGCGCCGGCCGCCGATCCGCTGCGCACCGTCTCGAAGGCGGTATGGGCGACGAGCACCGCCAGCAGCAGCGCGGCCACGTCCAGCGGGGAGGCAGAAGCGCCGAACACCGCCACCAAGACCAGCGCCACCGCCGCCGCTAGGCGGGCCCAACTGGTGGCGTCGCGGGCGTGGCGCACGTTGACCAGGTGGATGATCCCGATGGCGGAAAGGAAGAGGGCGGGCCCGCCACACAGCGCGGCCCGCTCACCGGCGCGAAGGGTGCCCGCGTTGCCGGTGCGCGCCGCCAGCAGCACGCCGGCGCCCGTGGCCGTGATCCCCGCGAAGATCAGCAGGTGACCGTAGACATAGGTCTGGCCGGCCAGCAGCCCGCGCCGCAGCGGAGAATCGTCGACGAACTCGAAATACGTCCACCACATGCATGCCGCGATCCCGAAGCCGATGGCGGCAATTGCGCCGCCGCCGAAATGCAGCCGGGAGCCGACACCGCTGGCAGTCAGGACCACCGTCTCGCCGAGGACGACGATCGTGAAGGACCCGAGCCGCTCGGGAATGTGCGAGGTGTGGTAGGGGACCCGGGAAATGGCCCTGGAGCTGAGCAACGGCGTCACCAGCTCGACCGCCACACCCGCCGCCCACAGCCCGTAACGCGCCGGGGGCGCGACCGCGATGCTGGACAGCCAGAACGCGGCGCCGAGACTGAATCCCACCAGGTAGCGGCCGCACAGCTCCCGGGCCCGGGGCTCGTGGCGGTACGCCCGGGCGTACAGCAACAGCAGGATGACCCGGACGACCACATAGCTGATGGCGAGTGTGGCCGAGACATCACGGCTGGAGAATGCGTCGATAGTGTTCACCGCCACGCCGGCGATGGCCAGCATGGCGGCGAGCACCAGCAACCGGTAGATCAGGTCGTCGGATTCGAAGCGGTCGGCATAAAAGGTGTATCCCACCCATGCCCACCACACGGGGACAAAGAGGGCGCCAAAGCGAACGAATCCGACAAAGGTGATGTTGCGGCTGAGCATGGATCCAAGCGACGCCACCGCCACCGCCAGGACGAGGTCGAAGAACAGCTCGAGCGCCGAGGCGTGGCGGGATTCGGTATCGGTCAGGGTGCGCAGCTGAGGCCCCGATGCCTTCACGCGGACCATCGGTCACCTACGGAGATCGTCGACGGCCCCGGTGGTGTACGCACCGAGAACGGATCGTAACGGCCGCTGACGGCGCCCCGGAGCGGACAACGGCAGGTAATCTAGAGCTGCGGCGTAGGATCGCCGTCGGGAAGAGGGGGCCCCGGGCGGTGCAAGTCGCGGCAGCGTTGGCGGCACTGGCCTCAGGGCTTCGTTAGAGGAGGGACTCGTCGTGAGCAAGCGCATTCTTGTCGTGCTGTCAGAGTGGGGCTATTGGGGTGAGGAGCTGATCGGACCGCTCGACACCTTCGATGCCGCCGGGTACCAGGTCGATTTCGTCACTCCGACCGGCAAGCGGCCGGTGGCGCTTACGCCCAGCATGGATCCCGATTACGTGGATCCGCCCCTCGGCCGGGGCGTGACCAGCCCCGAGGTGGCGCACAAGGTCCGTGACCTCGAAGCCTCCGACCGCCTCGACCACCCGATCAGCCTGGCCGACCTCTTGCCGGAACGGCCCTACCGGAGCTCGCACAACTACCTGCGCGAGCAGGAGGCGTACTTCAAGGAGCTCGACAAGGTCCGCCAGGGCCTGACCGAGAAGTACGACGCCATCCTGATCGTGGGCGGCAGCGGGCCGATCGTCGACCTGGCCAACAACCAGCGGGTCCACGACCTGATCCTCGGCTTCTACCAGGCCGACAAGCCGGTGGCCGCCGAGTGCTATGGCGTCGCCTGCCTGGCCTTCGCCCGGGACCAGGAGGATCGCAAGAGCATCATCTCCGGCAAGCGTGTCACCGGCCACTGCATCGAATACGACTACAAGGACGGCACGGGATTCATGGGGACGGACTTCAACATGGGCCCCCCGCCCTACCCGCTCGAGTACATCCTGCGCGATGCCACCGGACCGGACGGCCGGTACATCGGCAACTTCGGCAAGGAGACGTCGGTCATCGTCGACTACCCCTTCATCACCGGCCGCTCCACACCGGACTCCTACCTCACGGGCGAAAAGATCGTCGAGGTGCTGGAGAACGGCTTGCGCCAGTGGGGATTCCACTCCTCCGCGTCCGAGTAGACGTGGCCACCAAGACCGGCCGCTTCGCCATCATCGAGCAGCTGATCGCCGATGGCGTCAGCTACTTGTTCGGCAACCCCGGCACCGTCGAGCAGGGATTCCTCGACTCGCTGAGCGAGTACCCGGAGATCGAGTACATCCTCGCCCTTCAAGAGACCGTCGCCGTCGGCATGGGCGACGGCTACGCCCGGGCGACGAAGCGGCCCACCATCGTCCAGCTGCACAGCGGGGTCGGCCTCGGCAACGGGATCGGCATGATGTACCAGGCCAAACGGGGTCACGCCCCGCTGGTGGTGCTGGTCGGCGAGTCCGGGCTGCGCTACGACGCGATGGAAGCGCAGATGTGGTCGGATCTCGTGGCCATGGCAGAGCCGGTCACCAAGTGGGCCACCCGTGTGGTCGACCCGAGCTCACTGTTGCGGGTGCTCCGCCGGGCCATCAAGGTGGCGGGCACCCCGCCGATGGGACCAGTGTTCGTGTCGCTCCCCATGGACGTGCTCGACGCCGTCAACGACGAGGAGATCTTCCCCACCACCTTCCCCGACACCCGCGCCTGCCCACCCGAGGACAAAATGGCGCAGGTTGTCTCACTGCTGGTGGGCGCCCGCCGGCCCATGATCATCGCGGGAGACGGCGTGGCGGTGTCGGGAGCGCAGCCGGAGCTGACCCGCCTCGCCGAGACCTGGGGCGCCGCGGTGTGGGGCGCCGACTGGTCCGAGGTCAACATGGACCACGCCCACCCGCTGTTCCAGGGGATGCTCGGGCATATGTTCGGCGACCACAGCCGTTCGATTACCTCCACTGCCGATGCCGTCGTGATTTGCGGCACCTATGTCTTCCCGGAGGTCTTCCCTGCCCTCTCCGGCGTCTTCGCCGAAGGGATACCGGTGGTGCACATCGACCTCGACGCTCACGAGATCGCCAAGAACTTCCCCGTCACCATCGGCCTGGTCGCCGATCCCAAGCTCACCTTGGGCGCGCTCGCCGACGGCCTGGCGGGCGCCATGTCCGCCGAGCAGCACGGCGCCGCGGCCAGCCGGGCAACCGAGCTCGGGGCGGCCAAGGCGGCCCAGTTGGAGACCCAGCGCCAGCGGGACCGGTCGTTCCACGACTCGCTGCCGCTGCACGCCTCACTGTTCGCCGAGGAGCTGGCCCGCCAGCTACCCGACGACGCCATCATCTTCGACGAGGCGCTCACCACTTCGCCGGACCTGACCCGCTACGTCATCGGGCACAACCCCGGCCAGTACTATTCGACCCGCGGCGGGTCGCTCGGCGTGGGGTTCCCCGGCGCCATCGGCCTGAAGCTGGCCAATCCCGACAAGGTCGTCGTCGCCTTTTCCGGAGACGGCGGCAGCATGTACACCATCCAGTCGCTGTGGACGGCGGCGCGCCACGGCGTGGCGGCGAAGTTCGTGGTGTGCAACAACCACAGCTACGAGCTCCTCAAGCTGAACATCGAGGAGTACTGGACCGAGCGGGACATCCCCGAGCACGGCTTCCCGGTCGGATTCGACCTGGCCACGCCGGGTATCCGCTTCGACGAGTTGGCCCGCTCACTCGGAGTCGCAGCCGTACGGGTCGAGAAACCTGACCAGATCGCGCCCGCAATCGCCGAAGCCCTGGCCCACGACGGACCCTTCCTGATCGACCTGGTCATCGCCAACCAGGTCGAAGGCGTCCGCTCCATCGCCGGGGCCGACAAAGCCTGAAAAAAGGAGCTTCCCATGACCGACAGCGCTGCCCCGCTGACCGAAGCCGAAGTCAAGCAGTTCATGGAGCGGTGGTACCTCGATCTGCTCGACACCCACGCCCCCGCCGACCAGCTCTTGCCTTGTGTCGCCGCCGACGCCGAGATGCGCCTCCCCGAGGCGACCCTCCACGGCCGTGACGCCTTCGCGGACTGGTACGACCGGATCGTCAATACCTTCTTCGACGAGGTTCACGAGATCAAGGAGCATTCGGTCACCGTCTCCGACGACGGCCGCGAGGCCGAGGTCAAGATCTTGGTCAACTGGCAGGCCCGGGTATGGCTGCCACCGGATCCCAAGAGCCAGTGGATCGGCTTCGACGCCGGCCAGACCCACCTGGTGCGCCGTTCCCCCGAGACCGGCGAACCCATGATCCAGGTCTACGGCGTCGACACCTTCGTGCCGATGGAGGGCTCGTCCAACCTGCCCGTGCTGCCCCGCGAGATCCTGGGCAAGTACTACGAGTACGGCAACGCCGGCGACTGGGCAAGCTGGCTCACCTTGATGGACCCGAACGTCGTCGTCGACGAGCAGCTGGGCGGCCACGTCGAAAGCGCCGCCGCTCTGGCCGGGATCGGAGACGCCATCAAGAGGGGCTACGCGAAGTTTCACATGACCCCGCTGCACATCATCTCCGCCGGCCAGAAGATTGCCGTCATCTGGCACACGGAGTCGGCCAATGCCGCCGGCGTCCCGATCGACGCCATCGGGGCCAACTACTTCGAGTTCGCCGACGGCAAGATCACCTACATGCGCACGATCCACGACAGCAAGCCCTTCAAGCCCTACACCGACCAGGACCTGGGCTGAGCCGTGGCGGACGCCTCGAACACCTTCGACTTCATCGTCGTCGGCACCGGCTCGGCCGGCTCCACCCTGGCCGCCCGGCTGTCGGAGAACCCGGACACGTCGGTGCTGGCCCTGGAGGCGGGCGGCACCGACTACCCGCCGACCACCTCCAACCCGTCGCTGTGGTTCACCCTCTTTGGCTCCTCGATCGACTGGGGCTACCTGAGTGTCCCGCAGGACGCCCTGAACGGCCGGGTCACCTACGAACCACGGGGCAAGGCGCCCGGGGGCTCCAGCAACCTCTACATCATGATGCACATCCGGGGGCACCGGTCGGACTACGACAGTTGGGCCTACAACGGCTGCCCGGGCTGGTCCTACGACGACTGTGTGCCGTGGTTCCGCAAGCTCGAGGACCAGGACGACGACACCAACCCCACTGCCGGCAAGGGCGGGCCCATCCCGGTCCAAAACGCCAAGCTGCACGACCCGAACCCCACCTCGGCCGCGTTCATCGCCGCCTGCCTGGAGCTCGGCTATCCCGGCACCGACGACTTCAACGGCCCCCAGATGGAAGGGGCCGGCTGGCACCACGTCAACGTCAAAGACGGCAAGCGCTGGAGCACCAAAGAGGGATACCTCGACCCGGCCATGGGTCGCGCCAACCTGACGTTGTCGACCAACTCGCAGGCGACCGAGCTGGTGTTCAAGGGGACCCGCTGCACCGGGGTGAAGTACCACCACGACGGCCGGTCGCACACCGCGCACGCCCGCCACGAGGTCATCGTGTGCTCCGGCGCCATCGAGTCGCCGAAGCTGCTTCTCCTGTCGGGGATCGGACCGGCGGCCCACCTGAACGAGGTCGGTATACCGGTGCGTCTCGGCCTGCCCGGCGTGGGTGAGAACTTCCACAACCACGTCCTGACCGGTGTCGTGCGCGAGTGCACGCAGCCGGTACCACCGCCCCACCTGAACCAGTCCGAGGCGGCCCTGTTCTGCAAGTCGGATCCCGGGTGGGTGGGACCGGACCTGCAGATCGGGATGGTCACCATCAATTTCGACATCATCACCGGCCAGAACCATCCCAACGCCATCAGCATCCTGCCCGGCGTGGTGCGCCCCATGTCGCGGGGCTGGGTCCGCCTGGCGGGGACCGATCCGCTGGCCAAACCCCAGGTCAACCCCAACTACCTGTCGGCCAAATCGGATCTCGACCGCCTGGTACAAGGCGTCAAGATCGCCCGGGATATCTTCGCCACCAAGGCCTACGAGGACTGGATGGGCGACGAGCTCATGCCCGGACCGGGCGTGGCGAGCGAGGAAGACCTGCGGGCATTCGTCATCTCCAAGGCGGACTCGTACCATCACCAGGTCGGCTCCTGCAAGATGGGATCCGACACCATGGCCGTCGTCGACCCCGACCTGGCGGTCTACGGCATCGAAGGGTTGCGCGTCGCCGACGCCAGCGTCATGCCGACGGTCCCGTCGGGCAACTGCCACGCCGGCATCGTCATGATCGCCGAGCGGTTGGCCGGCAAACTGAAGGAGAAGTACCAGCTATGAGCCTCGCCGGCAAGAAGGTGGCGGTCCTCATCGAGAGCGACTTCTACGAACCGGAGATCTACTACTACGCCCGCCGATTCCCCGAAGAGGGCATCGACCTCCATTTCCTCACCCGCATGTGGGGTCAATCCTCGATCACCTTCACCGGCCACGAGTGGAAGAACCCCTTCGAGTGCCATGAGAGCTTCGAGGACATGGACGACGACGCACTGCGGGAGTACGACGCGGTGATCGTGCCCTCGGGGATGGTCTCGGACCGGCTGCGCTACACCGAGGACATCAACAAGCTCCCCCCCGCCACCGAGTTCTTGAAGCGGGTCTTCGCCGAACCGACGATTCTCAAGGGGATCATCTGCCACGGCATGTGGCTGGTGGCGCCCGCGCCGGAACTGGTCCGAGGCCGATCGGTGGTGGCCCACAACAACCTGCTGGGCGACGTGAAGAACATGGGCGCGATCTATGTCGACGA
Organism: uncultured Actinomycetota bacterium; assembly: GCA_963851105.1. Classification (GTDB taxonomy): domain Bacteria; phylum Actinomycetota; class Acidimicrobiia; order Acidimicrobiales; family Palsa-688; genus DATARN01. The sequence goes on along the minus strand of CAWKNP010000002.1, from coordinate 156,864 downwards.
AGATGTCGTCGTCGACGGCGACCTGGTCACCGGGCGATCCGGAGGCCACTGCCACCTGTTCGCCCACAAAATCATCGAGATCCTGGCCCACTAGGCCCGAACCGAGCGGAGAGGAGAAGGCGTGGCAGCATCGGCCATTCATCACGTCGGGATGTCGTGCGAGGACCCCATCGCCATCGAACGGTGGTACTGCAAGCATTTCGGCTTCGAGCGCAAGCGGGTGTACGCCCCGGGCCCCGGACAGGTGGTCATGATCGGGCTTGGCAACACCTACCTCGAGCTGTTCAAGTCCACCGAGGCGCTCCCCGCCCCCAAGGTGGCCGGCGCCGGACAGGACTACTCCGGCTGGCGCCACATCGCCTTCCTCGTCGACGACCTCGACGCCAAGTTGGCCGAGCTCGGCGACGACGCCCAGGTGACCCTCGGGCCGATCGATTTCAGCGAGTTCATCGTGGGCGAGCGCACCGCCTGGGTCGCGGATCCTGAAGGCAATATCATCGAGCTCAACCACGGCTACGTCGATCAGGACGACCCGCCGCCAATCGTGGACTGACGGGTAAAATCACCCCAAGCGCCACTCACCTGGGGGATTGCATTGCCGGTACCGTTCCCGTCGGACTCCGAAGCCAAGCAGGTCCCGCCCGACGCCGAGGAGGTCGACCTCCTGGCGCGTGGGATCGTCACCGCCGTTCAACCGTCCACCGGGCTCACCTCCCTGCAGGACCTGCTGCTGCAGGCCGTCTTCGAGTCGATGACCGGATTCCCGATCTATTGCGCCGAGGTCGAGCCCATCGGGCACGAGGAGTTCGCCCAGGGCCTGGCCTTGCGCAACCGGGAATTCCGCACCCGGATCGTGCAGATCATGCTGCTCGGCGAGATGGTGCTCATGCCGCTGCCCGACGAGGTGTCCGAGCGCGTCGAGCGCTTCGCGGAGGAGCTCGGCGTCGAGGAAGGCATGATCGAGGTGACCCGGGACTTCGCCAAGGGCAGCCTCGGGCTGGCCCTGACCGACTTCGAACGTAACGGCTACACCGCCGACTGGAACCCCGACCGCTGCGATGTCCTGCACACCTCGGCCAAGCTGCACCAGGCGTGGGATCCCGACACCAGCGACCCCGACCTGGCCTCTCGGTGGGCCGCCTTGGAGAAATGCCCCCCCGGGTCGCTCGGGCTCCAGGTGACCAAGTTCTACCGCTCGCGCGGCTTCAACTATCCCGGCCTGCCGGGCAGCGCACCGCCCTACCTCGCCCAACACGACTGGGTGCACATCCTGGCGGACTTCGGCACGACGGTCGAGTCGGAGATCGAGGTGTTCGGCCTCATCGGCCGGGCCATCCCCGACTTCAAGGGTTTCTCCCTGCTGGCCATGGTGATCGGGCTGTTCGAGACCGGCTTCATCGAGTCGGGGGCCGGGCTGTTCCAGGCCGACAAGGGACACCTGTCCAAGCAGGGGATGCCGGCGCGCCTCGGCGACGCCATGCGCCGCGGCGCCCTCTGCGGCGTCGATCTCATGGGCATCGACTGGTTCCTCTACGCCGATGCTTCGGTGGAAGAGGCCCGCCGGGAGCTGAAGATGACCCCGAAGGCGGACCGGGCCATCCGCGCGGGGTCGGTCGGACCCTGGGAAAAAGGGGGCATTTCTCCCTACCAGTTGCGCAGCGGTCAGCGGCTGGCGGAGGAAGAAGGACGGGTCTACGAAAGCTTCGGCGCCGCGCTCGCGTAGCTGGTCAGCACATCATCGCCCAGCAAACGACGCTCTGGGTTGGTACTGTCGGGGCGGGTGGTCGGCGTCGTCGGCGGACGGCGGGCGTGTCGTCGGCGTACTCGGATGCAGTCCCGACAGCTAGGATTCAACCGGGGCGATACGAACGCGCGAACTGATTTGAGGTAACGATCGTGGGGCAAGCCCAACAGGATGTAACCGCTGGTCACCCTCAGCCATTGGGGGCGACGGTGGACGGCGACGGAGTCAATTTCTCGGTCTACTCGGAGATGGCCACATCGGTCGAGCTCCTGCTTTTCTCCGATGACCAGGCCACAGAGCCGGCCCGCACGATCGTCCTCGATCCCGCGGTCAACAAGAGCTTCTACTTCTGGCACGCCCATGTGCGCGGCGTCAGCGCCGGCCAGGCGTACGCCTATCGCATGGATGGGCCCTCCGATGCCAGTGCCAGCGGCTGCCGGTTCAACCGCAACAAGGTCCTGATCGACCCGTACGCCCGGGCGCACATCAACAACCTCTGGGACCGGGAGTCGGCCCTCGGGAACGCAGACAATGTGGCCACCTCGATGCGCAGCGTCGTGACGTCCCTGCAGTCCTACAACTGGGAGGGCGACCAGCCCCTCAACATCCCCCTCCAGGATTCGGTCATCTACGAGATGCATGTCCGGGGCTTCACCGCCGACGGCTCGGCGGGCGTGGCCCACCCGGGAACCTTCGACGGGATCACCGAGAAGATCCCCTACCTGAAGTCGCTCGGCGTCACCGCCGTCGAGCTGCTCCCGATCTTCGACTTCGACGAACGGCAGGTGCTGCGGACCAACGCCGACGGTCACGAGCTGCGGAATTACTGGGGCTATGACCCCTACGCCCATTTCGCCCCGCAATCGTCGTATTGCATCGACCCGACCACCGGCGGCCACCCCCACGAGTTCCGAGACATGGTCAAGGCACTGCACGCGGCGGGCATCGAAGTGATCCTCGACGTGGTCTTCAACCACACCGGTGAAGGCAACCAGAACGGTCCCACGATCAGCTTCCGAGGCATGGCCAATCCCGCCTACTACCACCTCGTGCCATACGACAAGCAGTACTACATGGACTACTCGGGCTGCGGCAATACCTTCAACGCCAACCATCCCGTCGTGACCAAGTACATCATCGAGGCCCTCGAATACTGGGTGACGGAGCAGCACGTGGACGGGTTCCGGTTCGATCTCGGCTCGGTGCTGTCGCGCGGCCCCGACGGTGCGCCGATGTCGGTGCCGCCGGTGCTGTGGAACATCGAACTGTCCCGGACCCTGGCCGAGACCAAGGTCATCGCCGAGGCGTGGGACGCGGGCGGTCTCTACCAGGTGGGCCAGTTCCCCGGTGAGCGGTGGTGCGAATGGAACGGGCCCTACCGCGACCAGATTCGGCGCTTCGTGAAGGGCGACGCCGGGATCGTGGGCGCGGTCGCCACCCGCATCGGTGGCAGCCAGGACCTGTTTGGCGCCGAGATGGAACTACCCATCAACAGCATCAACTTCATCACGTGCCACGACGGTTTCACGCTGAACGACCTGGTCAGTTACAACGGCAAGCACAACGACGCGAACGGCGAGAACAACCGCGACGGCAACGACGACAACGCCAGTTGGAACTGTGGTGTCGAGGGCCCGACCGACGATCCCCAGATACAGGCGTTGCGGCGCCGGCAGATGAAAAACTTCATGACCATCCTGCTGCTCAGCCGGGGTGTGCCGATGATGCTCGGCGGCGACGAGTTCGCCCGCACCCAGAACGGCAACAACAACGCCTATTGCCTCGACAACGAGATCAGCTGGTACGACTGGACCCTCCCGGACAAGAACGCCGACCTGGTCCGCTTCACCGCCGCCATGATCGCACTACGCAAGCGGTTCGCCACCCTCCGCCACCCCGACTTCTTCGACGGCCGGGTCAACGACCGCGGTCTGGTCGACGTCGCCTGGCACGGCTGCCGGCTGGGGCAGCCAGGATGGAACGATCCCGAGACACGGGTGCTCTCCTTCACCCTGGGCGGCTTCGGCGCCGACGCCGACCTGCATGTGATTTTCAACATGTACCACGACGCGCTCGAGTTCGAATTGCCGCAACTTGACGGCTACCGCTGGGTACGCGCCGTTGACACCTCCATGCCCTCACCCGAGGACATCGCCGATCCCGGCTCGGAAACCGCGATCGACGGAAGCACCTACCTGGCCAGCGACCGCAGCGTGGTCGTCCTGGCTTCTCAGAAGATCGCCCAGAAGAAGGCGGGAAGGAAGGCTGCGAAATGACGGATGTCGACAACATTGACTTCACGTTCTCTGACACCATCGCCGGTTACGTAACCAGCTTCGACGACGACAGCGACGCATTCGGTATCCGGACAAGCGATGGCCGGGAGTTCACGGTCAGCCTGACGGCGAACACCTTCGCCTCGGGAGTGCGCAACTTCGGCGAGGACTACGTCGACCGGACGGGTCAGATGCGCGACATGTTGCAGCCGGAGCGCTTCGTGTTCGTGTACGGGGTGTTCTATTCCGAGGTCGGTGGTCATCGCTTCGAGGTCAAGCAGATGGTCTTCCCGACCAACGAGCGCAACGAGTTCGCCTTCGAGAAGCCCGACTGGTGGGTCAACCAGGCCCGGGCGGTCGCCGACTTCTACCTGCGGGGCCAGTTCCCCGACGGGAAGTACGACTGGAACAACTACCGCACCAAGCTCAGCCTGAGCGGCATGCACACCCCCGACTACGTCGCCCCGGACTACCGCCAGGAGACCGACACCATCTCCCGGCTCATCTACGGGCTGGCCAGCACCTACCTCCTCACCGGTGAGGATCGCTTCCTGGAAGCGGCCGAGGCCGGGGTGGAGTATCTCCGGGACAACCTGCGCGGCACCGACGAGGCCGAAGGCGTGGTGTTCTGGTACCACGCCATCGACCGCTCGGCCACCAGCGAGCGGAAGATCTACGCCTCCTCGTTCGGCGACGACTACGACGCCATTCCGATGTACGAGCAGATCTACGCCTTGGCCGGTCCCACCCAGACGTTCCGCATCACCGGCGACCAGCGGATCCTGAGCGACATCGACAAGACCGTCAAGTTGTTCGACCATTTCTTCCGGGACTACGAGAAGGGCGGCTACTTCTCCCACGTCGACCCCGTCACCTTCAGCCCCCGCGAAGACAGCCTGGGCCACAACCGGGCCCGCAAGAACTGGAACTCGGTTGGCGACCACGCCCCGGCGTTCCTGATCAACGCCGTCCTGGCCACCGGTCGCCAGGATCTCGAGGACTTCCTCGTGAACACCGGTGACACCATCGTGGCGCGCTTCCCCGACGACGCCCACAGCCCGTTCGTCCAGGAGCGTTTCCACGAGGACTGGAGCGCCGACCGGCGCTGGGGCTGGCAGCAGGACAACGCGGTCGTCGGGCACAACCTCAAGATCGCCTGGAACCTCATGCGAATCAACAACCGCCGGCCGAACGAAGCCTATGTGGCCCTGGCCAACAAGATCGCGGCCGTGATGCCGGGGGTCGGCAGTGACCAGCAGCGCGGCGGTTGGTACGACGTCGTCGAGCGCACCGTGGCCCCGGGGCGCGAACGGCACCGCTTCGTGTGGCACGACCGCAAGGCCTGGTGGCAGCAGGAACAGGCGATCCTGGCCTACATGATCCTGGCGGGCACCTTGGCCAACCCCGAGCACCGCCGCCAGGCCCGGGAAGCGGCGGCGTATTACAACGCCATGTTCCTCGACCACGACGAAGGCGGTATCTACTTCAACGTCCTGGCCAACGGGATCCCCTACTTGCTGGGCAACGAGCGCCTGAAGGGCAGCCACTCGATGTCGGGGTACCATTCCATCGAGCTGTGTTACCTGGCCGCGGTGTACACCAATCTGCTCCAGACCGAGGAGCCGCTGGAACTGCACTTCAAGCCCAAGGCCAACTCTTTCGCCGATGGGATCCTCCGCGTCGCCCCCGACCTGCTGCCGCCGGGCAGCATCCGCCTGGAATCGGTGTGGGTCGACGGCGAGCCGTACGAAGACTTCGATGCCGAAGCCCTCACCGTCAACCTTCCCCCCGACAAAGAAGTCCGGGTCAAGGTGCGCATCGTTCCCGCGGGCGCGAAGTTCGAGTGCAACTACGAGTTCGTCAACGGGCGGGCGTTGCTGACCCTGAAAGGCGTCCTCGACGCCGAGGGGCTGGCGCCGTTCCGCCGGGACCTCGAACGGGTCGTAGCCGATCGCCCGACCCGGACGGTCCTGATCGTCACCGACCTGGTGTCGATGTCGAGCCAGGCCATGAACGAGCTGCTCTTCTACCGGTCCAAGCTCGAGATGGACGACACCGTCTATGTCGTCGGGGCGAACGAAGACATCTCGGAGATGTTCCGCAACTCCGACAGCCTGGTGGAATCGGGCGGCCAGTTCCTCCGCCTGACCCACGTTTCCGAACTTCCCCCGCACCCGTAACGACGAGCACACCGGAAAGGTCAGCCATGGCGAGCCCGAAGCGCGAGTTCTATGAGGAGCAGATCCGGATCCTGCAGGCGGCCGACATCGATCGCCTGATCGACGAGCACTACACCGACGATGCGCAACTCATCTCGTTCAATGTCGTCGTCAAGGGCAATGGCCCGTTGAAGGAGTATTTCCGGGGCTACGTGAAGATGCTTGGCACCATCGACGTGCTGTCCACCGATCACTTCGTCGAGACCGACGACAGCGTGTTCTTCGAGGCCACGGTCAAGACTGATCTCGGGACCGTGGGTGTCTACGACGCCTGGCTCATGCGCGACGGGAAGATCTCCCATCACTTCACCGGTGTCCACCCGGCTTGAGCCGGCTCTGGTAGCCCAGCCCGGACGCCGGCGCCCACGAGGCGCCGGCGCTGGGCGTGGACCGCGGGTTTAGGCCAGCCGCTCGGGGATGTCCTTGAGCGGGACCCGGCCCCACATCAACCGGTCGACATCGTGCTGGACGGCACTGTGCACCTGGACGCTGTGAATCTTGCCGTCCACGATCTCGTAGGAGGTACACGTCGGCAGCGGGATCTCTACACCGTCGAGCTCGCCGTGGCCCATGTGGCGCTCGATGACGGTGCCATCGTCAAGCTCTCCGAAATGGGCGTTGTCTACCCGGATGCCCATCTTGAACAACGCCCCGAAGAACGCGATGACCGAATCGGCACCCACCATGTTGCCGCTTAAGGGGTGGTGGCCGGGCATGTGCCACACGATGTCAGAGTGGAAAACGTCCGCCTTGATACCGTCCATGTCCCCCTTTCCGAACAGCTCGTACATCTTCGCTATCAGGTCTGTGTTAGCCACTTGTTTCCGTCCCTTCGCTGGTCCCCTAGGCCTCGTCAGGTTATCGAAGACCGGCGAAGAATGACGCCGAAAGTGCCCTCTCCACCCCTCGCCAATGGCGCATCGGGCTGGTACGATCGAGCGGCGATCCGCAAGGTGAAGATCAGCGGTCTTCTTGGCTGACACCGGATCTCACGCCCACTCGCGGGCGTGGCACACACGGACGAAGATGGGGGCGACGATGTCAAAGAATGTGACGCCCGAAAGGGTGACCAAGGCCTACGAAGCGCTGGCCTCGGGCGACGCGCAAGAGATCGAGAAGTACTGGGACGAGGACATGGTCTGGTTGGTCCCCGGTCACAACCAGCTCTCCGGTTGGAAGCATGGCCGGGGCGAGTTTCTGTCCTTCATGCAGCACGTCGGCGAGCTCAGTGGTGGAAGCTTCCACATGCAGGCGATCACGGTGCTGACCAACGACGACTACTCCTGCGATGTCACCAACAACCAGGGCACCAGGGCGCACGACCCGAGCCGCAAGCTCAACATCGACGTCGCCCACGTGCTGCGCTGGCGCGACGGCAAGGTCATCGCCGGCAAGGGCGGCATCTTCGCCGACGGCACTGCGCAGTACGACGCGTTCTGGGCCTAGTTTTCCGCAGGAATCCCCCTCACGGGGACGAGAGGAGTAGTCGTGCCAATCATTACCGTCAAGGTCATCAAGGGCGTCGTTCTGACCAGCGATGAGCAGAAGCGCGATCTTCTGAAGAAGATGACGGACACCTTCATCAGCGTGGTCGGCGACGTCGCCCGGCCGTACACCTACTGCATCATCGAGGAGACGCCGCTGTACGAGTGGTCGATCGGCGGCCAACCCCTCCCCGACCTACCGTTCCTTTACGGGCCCGAGTACGCCGAGATGCACCGCAAGGCCAACGAGTTGATGAAGGCCTACACCGAGTCCCTCGCCAGCGCGCCGGCAGCCGCGGCCGCCGCTTCGGCGGCCTCGGTGAACGAACCCACGGGTCCCACTCCCGCCGGCGGCTATGACGAAGCCAGCCAGGCGGCGCAGGACCAATGGGCCACCGGCAAGATCGGCTGAGCCGCCGCAGGTATGTCCACTCCCGAAGAGGCCAAGGCCGTTATCCGCCGCTGGAATGACGAGGGTTGGTCGGGCGGCAACTACGAGCTCGCCCACGAGATCATCGCCCCGGTGATGACGGTCCATGGTGCCGGCGGCCAGGCGGTCGGCATGGGTCCTGATGGGCTCATTCAGCTGATCAAGACGTGGCGCAGCGCCTTTCCCGACGGGAAGATGACCGTCGACGACCTGATCGTCGAGGGTGACCTCGTCGGCATCCGCAATACATGGTCGGGCACCCAGACGGGCGAGTTCTACGGGATTCCGCCCACCGGCAAGCATGTAGAGGTGACATCCGTAGGCCTCGACCGGGTGACCGACGGCCAGGTGGTCGAGGGGTGGGGCGAGCTCGACATGGTCGGGATGATGCAGCAACTGGGCGCCATGCCGGTCGCGGGCCCCGGCGCCGTCGCCCAGGGCAAGCCGTCGTCGTGGGGTCCTTCCGCCGCCATCAGCGGCGACGGCTCCGGGTCACCCGAGGCCAACAAGCAGGTCTTGCTGCAATTCGTCAACGCCCTGGCCGCGGGCGACCGCGACGCGCTGGAGGCCGTCGCCGACCCGGCCCGGTTCGTCGATCACAATCCGGTCTGGGGGACCGACGATCTCGCGGGCGCGCAGGCTTGCGCCGCGACATTGCGTGCTGCGCTTCCCGATCTCTCCGTCGAGGTCGAGACCGGCATCATGGTGGCCGAAGGTGACCAGGCGGAAGTGCACTCGATCCTGACTGGAACCCACACCGGGGCCGACCTCTTCGGCGTCGCGGCTTCCGGCAAGTCGTTGAAGTGGACCCATACCGACTTCGTGCGGATCGCCGATGGCAAGATCGTCGAACGCTGGGTATCGGCCGACACCTTGACGCTGCTCCAGCAGGCCGGCGTGCTGCCCGGGGGCTGAAGCAGCCGGAAATAGCGGTACAGCCACGGGCTTAAGCAAACGCCACGGGCCGCAGAGATAGGAACAAGCAAACAGTTGATCGCTGCCGTGGCAGCCGATGACGAAGTTGGCTTTTGACAAAGCAGTTCGACCTGATGAAGTGAACCTGACGCTCCACTACCTAACCACAGGGGACAGCCATGCTCGGTGAAATGATCGGTGAGTTGGACGGACATGTCACATCGGTACGAGTTGAAGGAACCGATACCGGTCCGAGGCTCGAAGTCATGCTGCAACAACAGGGTATGGTTCTCGGCCACGGCGTTTCCGATATCACTACCTATTGGAACCGGATGCGACCCGACGGGCTGTTCATCGGCGGCGCCAACGGAATGATCTTCACCGCTGATGCTCAAGGGGCCCTTTACACCGGTAACGGCATCGGACGCATGACCGGTCAGGGCGGGGCGGCGGAGTGGCGGGGCTCGCTGATCTTCCAGACCATGTCACCCAAGCTGGCCGCGCTCAACGGCATTCTTGTCCTGTTCGAGTTCTCCATCGACGAGACCGGCATGAGCCAGCACACCAAGCTGTGGGAGTGGAAGTAACCCCAACGAGTCGGCGCTAGCGGAACGCGCCGGCGTTGCGCTGCGCCCAGGCGTCGAACGTCGTCGCCGGCGCACCCAGGATCTGCTCGACCGTCGGTGTCACGATCTGCAACCGGCCGGCCTTCACCAGAGCATAAAACCCGGCCACCGGTTCTACCACCGCCTGCGGCACGCCGGCTTTGAGCATTGCGTCTTCGAACGCCTCCGCGGGAATGTCGACGTGGCGGATCGGGCGGCCGACCGCGGCCGCCAGCTTCGCGGCGTAGGTGTCCGACGACAGCGCCTCCGGCCCTGTCAGGTCGTAGGTCTTGGCGTCATGACCACTTTCGGTGAGAACCTTCGCGGCGACCGCGCCAATGTCGGCGGGGTCGATCATGGCGTAGCGGCCGCTGCCCGTCGGCTCGTAGAACGCCCCGGACGAACGAATGGTGTCACGCCACCGTAAGGCGTTGGTCATGTAGGCCATCCCCCGCAGGATGGTCCAGGCCAGCGCCGACGATCGCAGCGCCACCTCGCCCGGCTGATGGGCGGGCCCGGATCCCACCCCGTACTCCACCCCGAAGGAGGACACCATGACCATGTGTTCTACACCGGCGTCGCCCGCTTGGCGGATGACGGCGGCCTCATGCAGCATCGGATTGCTGCTGGCTGCGCAGAGCAGGACCTTGTCGACGCCATCGAGGGCAGCGGCGATGGTGTGCGGGTGCTCGAGGTCACCGGGCACCACCTCGACGTGATCGCCGAGGGCGGGCAGTTTCGACGGGTCGCGGCTGAGGGCGCGCACCGCCACCCCCTGCGCCGCCAGATCCCGTAACGCCCTCCCGCCGATATTGCCGGTCGCGCCGATGACCAGGATCACGCTGTGGTGGCCGACCCTCGTCAGCCGGGCGTCGGGATAACGCCCAGCTGCCGCATCAATCCGAAGTCGTCCCGGTTGATCCATCCCTCGGCCAGGCGGCCATCTTCTACCCGGTAGACGACGGTCGCGGTCACCTTGACCGCCTTGCCCGTCGCCGGGATCCCGAACAGGTCACCTTTGTGGGTCCCCGTCGAGGTCCACCGGGCGGCCACCTTGTCGCCGTCGGTGATGATGTCGTCGACGGTCACCCACACGTCGGGCATGGCGGTGCGGAACATCACGTTGAGCTGCTTGAAGCCATCACGACCCGGAGGCAGCCCCGGTATGGCCTGGTGGTCCAGGAAGTCCTCGGTCACCAGATCGTCGTAGACATCGAGATTGTTGGCGTTCCAACCCTCGTCGTAGAACTTGTTGATGAGGGTCCTGCCTTCTTCGGGGGTCATGCGGTCTCCCTTCGGGTGCGGTTGCTCAACCGCCGACGCCCAGCTGCTGCATGAGCCCCAGCATGTCGACGTCGTACCAACTCTCGACAACCTTGCCGTCGGCGATACGCAGGATCCCCATCTCGGTGAACTCGACGGTCTTGCCCGTCGCCGGGATCCCGAACAGGTCGCCCTGGTGGGTGCCACCTTGCGTGAAGCGCGCCGCCACGCGGTCGTCCTCTGCCACCATGTGGTCGATCCTCATCCAGTAGTCGGGGAAGGCGGACCGGAACATGTTGGCGATGACCTTCACGCCTTCGGGGCCCGGCGGCAGCCCGGGCGCACTCGGGCTGGTGGCCTCGGGATGGAAGACCTCGTCGGCCACATCCAAGTTTCCCTTGTTCCAGACCTCGTCGATGAACCGTGTCATCAGCGCCCGGTTGGCCTCCCGCGTCGACGGCGCCCCTTCGAGGTGCGGCGCCGGCGGCAATGTGGCGGGATCGGGCTGGGGCGGCGTCGGGATCACGCCCATCTGCTGCATGAGGCTCATCATGTCGATATTGACCCAGCCCTCCACCACCTTCCCGTCCCGGAGGCGGAACAGGCGGGTGCCCGTCCAATGCACCTTTTTCCCCGTCGCCGGGACGCCGAAGAACTCACCTTCGTGCGTACCGCTGATGATGCCCCGGCCGAAGACCATGTCGTTTTCGCAGATGACATCGTCGAAGACGAAAGCCAGGTCGGGGAACGGCGAGTTGAACATGGTGTAGGCCTCCTTGAGGCCTTCGACGCCCGGCTTCTGGCCGGGCACGGGGTCATGCTCGATGTAGTCGTCGTAGACGAGATGGTTGAGAATGTCGAGGTCACCGCGGTTGGTGGCATCGACGTAGCGGGCGATGATGGCCTTGTTGGCGATCTCGGTGGGATCGCTCGACGCGTAGATGCGATCGAGCAGGTTGGCCTTGGACTGGACCTCTTCATCTGACACTGCGGAAAGCCTCCTGATGCTCAGTCCTGCTCAGTCGTGCGGCTTAGCGCTCTCGACGTTCGGCGGGGGCGGGATGACACCGAGTTGGATCAACAGGCCGAGCATGTCGGGGATTCCCGTGTGCTCCACGATCTGGCCTTTGTCGGTGACCCGGAAGAAGCCGACCGAGCGCCATTTGGCCGGCAGGTTGGTCGGAGGCATCCCCATGAACGGTCCCGTGTTGGTCCCCGATCCCTCGACCAACGTGGCGACGACGTCGCCGTCGGCCACCAGCGACTGGATGGTGAACTTCACGTCGGGAAAGGCCTCCCGGAACATCCCGAAGATCGCCTTCACGCCCGCGAGTCCGCCCGGCATGCCCGGAGGCGAGCTGTGGTCGTGGTAGGAGGGGTCGAAGATCTCGTCGACCACGTCGAAATGGCCCTGGTTGACGACCTCGTCGACCATGCGCCGGTAGACAGCCTTGTTGCGCTCCCGGTCCTCGGCGGTGCTCTCGTTGAGCGCCATCGGCTCGGGGTCTTCGCCAAGATCCGGGGGACCGCCGGGCGTCGGCGCCAGCCCAAGCTGCGCCATCATTGTCAGGACGTCGAACTGGCCCCAGCGCTCGACGATCATGCCGTCGGCGAGTCGGAAGAAGTTGATGCCCCGGACGCGCATCTTGTTGCCCTCGCTGGCCGGGGGGAAGCCGAAAAGGTCGCCGTCCTGGGTGCCCGAGATCGTGCCCAGATAGGCCACGCGATCTTCCTCGGCAAGGACCAGCTGCTTCATGTCGTGGAAGTCGCTAAACGCCTCCCGGAAGTGCCGCACTGCCTCTTGGAGGCTGTCCGGCCCGGTGCGCCCGACATCGAAGAACCGGGTTGGCGGATGGTCGTGGAATGAGGGATCGACAAGCTCCTCCGCCACCTCGAGATGACCCTGGTTCCAGATCTCCTCGTAGTTCCGTAACACGATGGCCTTGTTTGTCTCTTGCTCAGATCCCATCGGGGTGCCTCCTCATCGTGAGAAAAATGAATACCGGGTGACAACTGGACCAATTCACGGTTGAATCAGGCTCCCGGCGAAGGGATGACGCCGAGCTGCTGCAAGAGACCGAGGTCATCACGGTTGACCCACCCTTCGATGGCCTTGCCGTCGGCGATGTGCCAGGTGTTCATCCCCGTGATGTTGGCCTCCTTGCCCGTGGGCGGGATACCGAAGTAGTCGCCGGTATGGGTGACGTGGGCCGTCCAGCGAATGACGATCTTGTCGTCTTCGCTGATCATGTCCTCGACGTGAAAGGCGATGTCGGGGAAGGCGCTGCGCAGGGCGCCGACATGGAAGCGAACGTCATCGACGCCACCGATGGCGTCGGGGTTGGCGGGGTCGTGGTGCTGGTAGTCCGGGGCGAAGACCTCGTCGATGACGCTGAGGTCACCGGCGTTGGTGCCCTCGTCGAAGTAGCGCTGAAAAAGGCGTTCGGTCTCTTCGTTTCCCATTGTGGAACCCCTTCGAATCTCGTCTGTCGCAAGCTTGGCGCGCGCCGCTGTGAGGAGGACGCCCCCCGATGAACCGTCTGAGCCCCCCCCGGATGCTGCCGCAGTATCCGGGTGCCCGGTGCAGCCATCGTATGGCTGGTCGGGAAGACTGTCAACGGCGGCCGCGCCCAGGTTCCCGAGCGCGTCATGCCTTCCGATGACCGGACCGGGAGGTTCGGTCGAACGCCTTTACGTAGGGGTAGCGGCCTGGTATTTATAGGTCTATGAGCGCAAGCACGCAAGCTTCTCTCGACACCACTCGGATGGCCCGGTTGGCCCGTTGGTGTTACCACAAGCGCCGAATTGTCCTGTTGGTGTGGATCCTCGGGATCATCGGCGCCAATGTGTTCGCCGCCGGTATTGGCGGCGGGATCTTTCAGGACAAGTTCAGCGGCGGCAGCTCCGAGTCTCAGCGCGCCCTCAACCTGCTGAAAGCACGATTCCCCGCCCAGGCCGGCGACTCGGCCAACGTGGTCTTCTACACGCCCAACGGCAGCATCTCCTCCCCGGACGTGCAGTCGACCATCGGCCAGGCCGTCCAGAGCCTGCAGCACCAGCCCAATGTGACCGGAGTCACCAGCCCGATCGGCGCGCCAGGCCTGGTGTCACGTGACGGCCATACCGCATTCGCCATCGTGCAGTTCGACAAGACCGCCCAGGACATCTCCAAGCAGAACGCCAAGGCCCTCGTCAAGAGCACCCAGGCGTTCGCCAAGCCCGGCCTCGAGATCGAGCTCGGCGGGGCGCCCATCAACAAGGCGGAGGTACCTCCCTTCGGGGTCAGTGAGATCGTCGGTATCTGGTCGGCGATCATCATCCTGCTGATCGCCTTCGGGTCTGTCATCGCCATGGGCCTGCCGATCATGACCGCCCTGTTCGGCATCGGCGCCGGGGTCGCCATCATCAACCTGATCAGCCGCTTCATCACCGTGCCGACCTTCGCCACCGAGCTGGCCGCCATGATCGGCATCGGCGTCGGCATCGACTACGCCCTGTTCATCGTGACCCGATACCGAACGGGCCTCCGCGACGGCCACGAGCCCGAAGAGGCGATCGTCATCGCCCTCGCCACCTCGGGCCGGGCGGTGCTGTTCGCGGGCTGCACCGTGGTGATCTCCCTGCTCGGGATGCTCCTGCTCGGTCTGTCGTTCATCTACGGCCTGGCGTTCGCATCCATCGCGGCGGTCGTACTCGTCATGCTGGCCGCCCTGACGCTTCTGCCGGCCGTGCTCGGCTTCTGCGGCCGGGCCATCGACAAGCTCCATCTCCCCCACCTGCTGCATCATGGCGAGAGCCAGCGCCAGACCATGGCCTACCGCTGGAGCCGCTTCATCCAGAAGTACCGCGTGCCCGCCGCCCTCATCTCGTTCGTGCTCCTGGTGGCAATGGCCCTGCCGTTGTTCTCCATGCAGCTGGCGTTCACCGACTCGGGAAACGATCCCTCCACCTATACGACACGCAAGGCCTACGACCTCCTGGCGAATGGCTTCGGTGCCGGCAGCAACGGTCCCCTCGTCATTGCGGTCCAGCTCACGCCGGGTAGCGACAACCCGGCGACGCTCAGCAAGCTTCAGTCGGCACTGTCCGCGACCCCGGGCGTGGCGTTCGTCACCGCGCCCAACACCAACGCCGCCGGAGACGCGGCTGTCGTGATCGTGACGCCAACAACGCCGCCCCAGGACCAAAAGACGCAACAGCTGGTGAAAACGCTGCGGGCAACGGTCGTCCCCCAGGCACTCAGCGGTAGCGGCGCCCAGGGACTCGTGGGTGGCTTCACCGCCGCCGGCGTTGACGCATCGTCCCAGATCTCGTCGCGGCTGGTCATCGTCATCGGCGGCGTCGTCATCCTCTCGTTCCTGTTGCTGATGGCGGTGTTCCGATCCGTCCTGGTGCCGCTCAAGGCGGCCATCATGAACCTGCTTTCGGTGGGCGCCGCCTACGGGGTGATCGTGGCGGTCTTCCAGTGGGGTTGGGGAGGGTCGTTCTTCAATATCGGCAAGACCGGGCCCATCGACCCGTGGATCCCGCTGATGTTGTTCACCATCCTGTTCGGCCTGTCCATGGACTACGAGGTCTTCCTCCTCTCGCGGATCCGGGAGGAATGGCTCCGCAAGCATGACAACGCCACCGCGGTGGCCGACGGCCTGGCCGCCACCGCCCGGGTCATCACCGCCGCCGCCGCCATCATGGTCTGCGTGTTCGGCAGCTTCGTGCTCGGCGACCTGCGGATCCTGAAGGTGTTCGGCATGGGCCTGGCCACCGCCGTGCTCGTCGATGCGACCCTGGTGCGCATGGTCCTCGTGCCCGCCACCATGGAGCTGCTCGGCGACGCCAACTGGTGGTTCCCGAACTGGCTCGACAAGGCAGTGCCGGTCATCGGTATCGAGGCCGCCGAGCCCGAGCCTGCCTTGGCAGGTGCCGGCCGCTAGCAGCCAGATTCGGCCTCGGTCCTTAAGGCCCGTCGGGGCGGGCCCCGGCGAGCGTCGGGGCCAGCACTTCGCACGTCCTGACCAGCACCTCAGCCGCTTCGACGGCGCCGGGTGAGGCCAGCGGGTTCTCGGCGCGCCGTTGCCATCGGGCCAAGGCGGCGGTGAACGCCGCGGTGACCTCGGTCTCACCCGCGTCGGCCCCCAGGCCCAGGCGGGCCCGCACCTCCATCCCTTCAATGCCGAGCAGGCGCTCGGCGTCGTCCACCTCCCGGTCGCTGAAGGCCACCGCCCCCGCCCGGAGGGCATTGAGCAGGCGGATCTCGACCAGCTCGTGGGCGCTGGCGCGGATGCGCTCGATTTCCTCGGTGATGACCGCGCTCCCCGGCTGGGGGTACCGTTCGGCCAGGGTCTCGAGCGCGACGAGAGTGGCCCGGCCCTTCAACAGGTCGCGACGGGCGCTGAACTGGGTGGCCAGCAGGTTCCGGAGTTGGTCGAGCCCGCTCTCGGCAATCAGCGCCCGAGCCAGCTCGGGGGCGCTGGTGCCGGAGCCCTCGCCGATGAGCTTCAGCGCCACCCGGACCCCGAAGATCCCGAAACGGCGCAGCAGCACGGCACGATCCGCCGGCGGTACCGGGCTCGGTCGCAAGCTGAACCGGTCGACCGAGATCAGCAGCTCGTCGCGCTCGGCGACAGGAAGGGCATCGATCTGGCGCAGCCGGCGGTAGTCCGACTCGCGCATCGTCACCGCCCCCTGGGCCAGCAACCCGGCGATGGGAATGACCGCCTGGCAGACACGACGCAGCCGCCGATCATCTCGGTAGCGCTGCGCGATTCGGCCCGCGGCACCCATGGCGTCGACGCGGGCGACGCCGAGCTCGTCGGCGCGCGACAGCACGGCGATGGTATTGACCGGTGTCGCCTGGGTCGGTTCGTCGTCGTGGAACGACTCAAGGAAGCGCATGTCCGAGGAATGAAGGTGCCGCATCAGGTAGATGACGGCGTCGGCCGCCGTCGCAGCGCCGTCGCCCGGCGCCAGGAAGGCCTCAGCGACCTCGCTGAGGCCGGGGGTTGCCGAGGCGAAACCCGGCGTGTCGATCAAGGTGACCGTGCGCAGCGCCTGGCTCGGCCACTCGATTTCGAGACGCGCGATGTCGCTGGTGGCGACGCCTTCGAGGTCCACGTCCAGGGCGCCGTCATCGCGGGAAAAAGAGGCTGGTCGGGCTGGACCGAAGTGGGGCCGGATGATCACCCGATAGGTGACGCCATCGTGGAACCACCACACCACCCGGGTGCACTCGCCGGCGTCGGTCGGGGCCAACTCCTCACCGACAAGGGCGTTGAGCAGCGTCGACTTGCCGGCCTTGACCATGCCCGCGATGGCGACACGCAGGGGCCCGTCCAGGCGGGCGGCCAGCTCGGCAACGTCGGGCTGCGCCGGTGTGCCGGCGTAGATCTCGGCAGCGGTCTGCAGCAGGGCGCGGACCTGGCCGGAGAAACCGTCGGGCGCCGCGCCGGTCACGACAATTCCCCGGGCGTCGCCGCCGCCCGCCCCAGGCCGGTCGCCCGATCATCCAGCTGCTGGAGGCGTGCCAGCCGGTCGGCCAATCGCTCGAGGCGCCCCGCCCGGTCTCTGTCAGCTGCGACCGCACTGCGCCGGGCGCCCTCCAGGGAGTCGCGGGTGGAGCGGTGCAGCTCCTCGGCCCGTCGCTGGTAGGCCGTGCGCAATTCCCGCCGGATCGTGCGCAGCGACGCCCGCCACTGGCGATCGGCCGCTTGGGACGCGTCCTCGAGGTAGCGGTCGATCGCTTCGATCGCCTGTTCCCGCCGCCGCTGCAGCTCGCGCTTGCGGGCCTGGCGCAAGGTCTTGCCCCCGACGAAGACACCAATGGCGAGGGCGAAGGGGTTGAACAAACTAATGCTGGTAAAGGTGAGGATGCTGCCGATGGCCGCCAGGCCCTCGAGGCCACCCCATCCCGCCTCGAGCAGGACCCCTCGCCACTCGAACTTGGTGGGGATCCCGAAGCCGACGGAAGCCTCGACGGCCAGGGCGGGGGCGACGGTGCTCGTCAGCGCGGGCGCGATGGACGCTTCATGCTCGGCGAAATGCTGGCCGATGCGCTCGGCAATGACCTGGGTGGCGTCGAGGAGGACCGCGGAGATGGCAGCCATCTCGCTCGCCACCTGGCGGCCCAGGGCGGCCTCGAACTCGTCCCAATGGGCGGCGGGATCGCTGGTCGCCATGGTCTGGCGGGCGTCGGCGGCGACGCCGCGCAGGCGGGCGCTGACTTCGACCTCGATGCGATCCTCGAGATCGCTCAGGCCGTCGTCGAGAATCGTGATCCACTCGGCCCGGTCGGAGTCCAGGCGGCGCCCACGCTCCTCGGCCCGCTCCAGGTCGGCGACCACCGTCAAAGGACTTTCTATGGCATCGCGTTCGGCCCGCACCGGCGCCGCCAACTGGGCGACCACCCCGTGGACCTCGGCGACCGCGTCGGTCACCATCGTTTCGCGGGCCACCTGCAGCACCGCCCGCAGCCGGTCCAGCAGGGGGCCGAAACCCGATTCGTCCTCGAGGTCGCGACGCTGCTCGCGCCGGGCGCGCAGGGCCAGGGCGGCCGACGTCGCCAGGACCGGTGAGTCGAGACCGGCCTGCTCCAGCCAGAGCTGGTCGAGGTGGCGGATCTTGGCCCATTCCGCGGCGATGTCGATCTTGGTGAGCACGGGCACGACGATCGGGCACGCCCGCCGGGCCGAAGAGAGAAACTCGAGCTCTGGCGCGGTGTACTCCTGGGTGGCGTCGGACACGAACAAGGCGGCGTCGGCCATCGACAACGACGCCAGCGTGGCGACGGTGTACTGAGACACCAGGCCTCCGACGCCGGGGGTGTCGACCAGGACCAGGCCCTCGCGCAAAAGCGGCGACGGCATCCCCACAATCACGGCCTGTACCACGCTGCCGGGAGGCTCATCGGACCGTGGGGTGGTCGCAGGTCGATCGGAGACGTACTTCGCCAAGTCGCCGACGGGAACCGTCTCGGTGGCCGGCGGCCCCGACCCGTCGCGGCCAGGTTCTTCCGGGCTGGCGCGGCGCAGCGAGATCGTGGTCTCGGAGGCATAGCGGACGATGGTCGGCACGGCGGTGGCGATGTCCTCGTCGACGGGACATAGGTCGGCGCCCACGAGCACGTTGACGAGCGAGCTCTTGCCTGTTTTGTACTCCCCCGCCACTACGACCGCGACAAAGGGATCGGCGATTCGCGCCCGCCGGGCGGCCACCCTCCCGCCGAGGTCGCCACGATCGGCCTGGGCGCAGACGACGGCGACATCGTCAAGAAGAGCAAGCAGGGCGGCGTCGGCCGCCCTTTGGGGATCCACCGCTCAATCCTGCTCGAATTTGTCCCGTTCGGTACCATTCCCGCCCGTGGGGTACTGGTTGGGGCTCGACATAGGAACGACGTTTTCCGCCGCGGCCGTCCTCGAGGCGGGTCGCGTCGAGATCGTCAGCCTGGGCAACCACGGCGCCGCCATCCCGTCGCTGCTGTTCCTCAAAGATGACGGAACCTTTCTGGTCGGCGAGGCCGCGGGGCGCCGGGGCCTCTCGGAGCCGGAACGACTGGCCCGCCACTTCAAGCGTCGTTTCGGCGATTCCACACCTCTGCTGCTCGGTGGCACGCCGTGGTCGGCCGACACCTTGGTAGCCCGGTTGGCCAAACACCTGGTGGAAGCGGTGACGGCGCAGCAAGGGGCGCCCCCCGAGGCGGTGGCGGTCACCCATCCCGCCAACTGGGGCCCGTTCAAGACCGATCTCCTGCGCCAGGCGCTGCGCAGCGCCGACCTGGGCGAGGCCCGTCTTTTGACCGAACCGGAGGCTGCGGCCCGGTACTACGCCTCCACCGAACGGGTGGAAGTCGGTCACGTCGTCGCCATCTATGACCTCGGCGGCGGCACCTTCGACGCCGCGGTCCTGCGCAAGTCCGCGGAGGGCTTCGACCTCCTCGGCGAGCCCGAGGGGATCGAGCGCCTGGGGGGTGTCGACTTCGACGAAGCGGTGATGGCCCATGTGTCGGGGTTCATCGGGCCCCAACTGGCCCAGCTCGACCTCAGCGACCCCGCCACCTTGAGCGCCACCGCCCGGCTACGAGAGGATTGCGTCGAGGCCAAGGAAGCCCTCTCCGCCGACACCGACGTGTCCATCCCGGTGATGCTGCCCACGGTCCAGACCGAGTTGCGCCTGACCCGCGCCGAGTTCGAGGCCATGATCCGCCCGACGCTGGCGGAGACCACCGCGGCGCTGGCCCGAGCGTTGCGATCGAGCGGGGTGGCGACAGCCGACATCAAGGCCGTACTCCTCGTCGGGGGGTCGTCGCGCATCCCGCTGGTCGGCCAGTTGGTGGCCGCCGAGATCGGCCGGCCGGTGGCGGTCGACGTGCACCCCAAGCACGCCGTCGCCATGGGGGCCGCGTTGGCCGCGGCTTCCGCGTCCGGGGCCCGCGCCGCTGTCCCCACGCCACCGGCGCCGGCACCGCCGGCGCATGCGGACCCCCCGTCTCTGCGGGGCGCCACGGCGGCCCCGGCGCCGGCCGCGGTCACCGCCGACCCCACTGCGCCGGCCGAACCCGCCGACCCCACACCCCCGTCGTTCGTCCCGTCCGGCGGCCTCCCTTCCCCCGCCGCGGCTCGCGACCGGGAGGCGCCGGCCGCCACGATTGCCGCCCCCGCGTCTCCGACCGCCGTCGTCGCCGCCTCTCCCCCGGCCGGCACGCCGCCACGCGTCCCCGGTCGCTCGCACCGGCGCATGGCGATCGCGGGCGCCGTTGCCCTCGCACTGATCGTGGCGGCCGGGTTCCTCCTATTTCCCAAGAAGAAGAACACTCCGCCGCCCGTCGCCCACCCCGACTCGCCGACCTTCGCCGTCCCGACCAACGTTTCGAGCATGTCGTCAGGCCAAGGGGCCCTCTGGCTTGGCGCCAGAAGCGGCCCGACGGTTTCGCGCTTCGACCTCGCCACCCGATTGGTGACGGGCAATGTCGCCCTCGGCGCGTTCTCGGGCAACACCGCCGTGGCGTACGGCGCAGGCGCCGTTTGGGCCGCTAACGACGCCGACACGTCCGTTGCTCGCATCGACCCCGCCACCAACAACATCACCGCCACCTACACCGTCGGCCGGGCACCGCGTGCCGTGCTGGTCGCGGCCGGGGCGGTCTGGGTGACGTCACCGCCCGATGGCATCGTGATGCGCATCGACCCCGCGTCGGGGGCGACGACCGCCATACATGTGCGGGGGCAGCCGACCAACCTGGCGTTCGGCGCCAAGACGCTGTGGGTCACCGACCCCGCCAACAGCGACATCGCCCGGATCGACCCGGCAACCAACCAGGTTTCGGGCGACGCCCGCTCGGGAGGGTGTCCCGACTACATCGCCGCCGACGACAGCGCGGTCTGGGTCCAAGACGAGTGCAAGACCACCACGGTGTTCAAGATCGACCCCACCAGCGGCAACGTCGTGGCCAACGCCCAAGTCGGCCGCGACGCCAAGGGCATCACCTTGGCCAACGGCGCGCTTTTCGTGGTCAACGCCACCGATGCGACGGTGTCGAAGGTCGACTCGGCCACCTCGCGCGTTGTCGCTACCGTGCGGGTCGGGTCGAGCCCAGAACCGATCACGACCGCGGCCAATGACGTCTGGGTCGCAAACACGGGGGATCCCTCCCTCTCCGTTATCCCCGCGAGCTGAACCCTGCCCGGCGTCGGCCGCAGGCCGCGCACGATTGAACGCCGCGGCCGGTACTGTGCGGCCTGGGCCCAGTACCTCTGATCAGTACCTCGAAGGAGCGCCGCAGGTGGCACGCAATCCCAGGGCCGAGGCCAACGAGCGCCTCGGCGGCCGGCACGACGCGCGGGTCCTCGAACCCTCGCCACCGGCGGTCACCGAATCCCCTTTTTTTGCCGACGATCCCGTCGCCGGAGGTGACATCGTGCCGGTCGACCGGGACGGGGCTACCAGCTGGGACGTTTTTTGCGCCGGCCAGGCGGACCCCGACCTCGACTCGTTCTGCGCGGCTCGCTGGTTGGGGCGGTGGCACCGGCTCGTGGCGCTCCCCGCCACCTTCGTCGCCACCCGGGAGGCGTTGCACGCCGTCGCCGAGCATGTCCTCGCTCCCGCCCGCCATGGCGCCAACGGAAAGATCGGGTTGCGCTACACCTACGACGGTTTCGGCACGCCTTTCTACCGCGACGACGAGCAGTTGCGCGTCGAGGGGACCGACATCGTGGCCGAGAGCGCGAGCGGTACGCGGCGCACCGCTCTCACATCGCTGGCAACGGCGTTCGGGTTCTCCGGCGTGGCACCGGGCACGACGACCGGTGTGTTCACTCCCACCACCGCCCGAGCGGCCGACGAGCCGTTCAACCTCGACCCCGACGCAGCCCATGGTCTGGCCGAGTGGGTGGGATTCTGCTTCTCGGTCCTAGAGCAGTTGCGGACCGAGATGCCCGAAGCCGACCGGCTCCAGCTGTGGCCCGAGCACTTCGATGCCGGTCTGTCGGGCGGAAATGAAGCATCGGGAGCCAAGGCCAACTATGGCGGCTCACCGGGCGACGAAGGCCATGCGCTGCCCTATCTCTACGTCGGGCCGTGGACTCCGCGTTCTGGTGGGTTCTGGAACGAGCCGTTCGGCGCCAGTCTCGGCTACGGCGAGATCGTGGCGGCGGCCGACCAACGGGGCGCCGCCCTCGACTTTTTCCGGCGTGGCCGGGATCTTCTGGCAGGAGGAACGACATGACAGGCCCCAAACTCGACCCCGAAGCCATCAATGCCGGGATCGCCGATTCTCCGTGGGAACTGACAGACGGCGGACTGCAGCGGGTGATCCGCTGGAAGAACTTCGTCGAGGCGCTCGCCTACGTGAACCGGGTGGGCGCAGTCGCCGAAGCGGCGGGCCACCACCCCGACATAGGCATCGTCTGGAATACCGTCACCCTGCGGCTCAGTACCCACGATGCCGGAGGCATCACCGCTGCCGATCTCGACATGGCCGCCCAGATCGACGCCCTGGACTCCTGAACGCGGCTCAGGTGTGCGAGAGGCTGGGACCGTCGGCCGGCATCTCGAACCCCACCTGGTCCACGTAACACCAGAACCATTCTTCACCGGGTTCGTACGACTGGACGATCGGGTGGCTGGTGCCGTGGAAATGGGCGGTGGCATGGCGGTTCGGCGAGCTGTCGCAACAGCCGACATGGCCGCACTCGGTGCAGCGGCGCAGGTGGAGCCAGCGCCCACCGATCTTCAGGCAGTCGACGCATCCGTTGCCGCTGGCGCCCACGTCATCGATGATCTCGTCGAGGTGGGTGCAGGTGTCTGACACGCGGGAAACCTCCATCTAGGCGGGCTACGGCTTAACCGACTTCTCCACTGCCAGCCTACGTATCTCGAGGCACCTCGGCAGCCCCCGGACGCGCCAGCCGCCAGGTCTGCGACCGGAAGATCGCAACCTGGCGGCGGACACGCTGCCCCCGGCGGGTGGTGTGGGGACTACGGCTTGACGGTTGTGGTGGTCACCGGCGTAGATCCGGCCACCGCAGGTACGAAGAACATCTGCGTGGTCAGCTGCGCTGTTGACTTGATGGCACCACCGACGCCGTTCAGGTTGACCGAGTCGACGTCGAGCAACCGGGAGATTCCCATGAGCTTGGTCACGAAGGCGGTGACCTGCGGGTACGTACCGTTGACCTGCATACCGACCGTGACCGCCTGCATTCCGCCGGGAAAGCCTCCGGCGACGGCCTGGGCTGACGTCGCCGAGTACGTCGCCGGCTTGGTCGGCGTGAGGGTCTGCCAATCCACGCCTGTCTTCACGGCCGCCTCGTTGATCTGGTCGATCAACTTGTCAAGCTCCGGGTTGTCCGGCAGCGCCGCCTTCAGGGTCGTCAATTTGGCGGTGGCCGCGGGCAGGTCGGCCTTTTCCCGCTCGAGCACCTGGATCTGCGACCGGAGGGTGGCAGCTTGCTGGTTCGAGGCCGCCGCCGCCATATTGGCCGTGTGGATCGACTTCGACTGGTGCGAGAAGATCGCGACGTACCAGATCCCGACGAGGACGACCGACGCCGCCACCGCGATGGCAATCACACGCTTGTTCACTTGGTGCCCCCAATGGTTTGCGCCCGGTTGGACTCAGCGGCCGGCGTCACAAAGGCGTCGGAGTTGAACGTGACGCCCTTGCCAGCCGCGGTTGTGCCTTCATTCGACGACCCCACCCAGGCGTTCTGCAGGCCGGGGATGGTGGCCAGCGAGCGCAGCCAGTTGGCGACCGATTCGTGCCCACCTTTCGCGGTGGCGTTGATGGTGATCGTGCCGTCGAGCGACTGGGCCGCGGCGGCGGTGACGGCGCCCGCGGGGGCGACCGTGGGTCGCTGCGCCGAGAAGCTGGTGATGGTCACGTCGGCGGGCATGGCCGTCGTTATCTGGTTGAGCAGGTTGACCCAGTCGACGTCGTGGCCGACGGCGGTGACGTACAGCTGCTGGCGGGTCTGGAGGCTGTTGTAGACCGCCGCCACGTCGTTGAACGTCGCCTTCTGAGTCTCGAGCGAGGTGACCGTTGCCTGCGCCGTGGTGGCGTGGTGATGGGCTTGGGTGACCTGCACCGCCCGGACCCCGGTCACCACCGCGAGCAGTCCGACGACCGCGCCCACGGCGACCACGCCGATCCCCGCCTGCTGACGCTGGCGGCGGGCGGCCATGACTTCTTTCGGCATGAGCGAGATGGCCCGCTGCGTACCCGTGCCCCACAGAGCCAAGCCCACCGGTGCGAGCATGTACGGCGCCGACTGGCGAAGCTGGGCCTCGCTCAATCCGGTCTTGCCCACCGTGACCGCAGCCAGGGGGTTGGCCACCTCGACCGAAGAGCCGAGGGCCATCTCGAGGCGGGCGACCAGGCCATCGGTCTGGATGGCGCCGCCGGTCAGGATGACCCGCCCGACCTGCTCGGTGTCGGTCTGGGCGAGGAAGAAATCGAGCGAGCCCCGGATCTCGTCTACCAGTCCGCCCATCCGCAAAGACAGGGCCGACTGGGCCTGGGCGGCAACCGCCACCGGCGCGCCGTTGGCGGCCCGGCGCTTCATGTCCTCGGCCGACTGGGCGTTGACGGACAGCTCGCGGGAAAGGGCGTCGGTCAAATCGGCCCCGCCGATGTTCAGGACACGGACGAAGCGGGCGCTGTTGCCCTCCCGGATGGCGATGGTGGTGAGATCGCTGCCGATCGACACGACCGCTTCGGCGAAGCCGATGGGGGCTGCGGGCACCGCCCGCAGCATCGCCAGCGCCACAGGGTCCACGGCCACGACATCGAGGTCGGCGGCGTGGATGGCGGCCATGTGCTTGCTGACCATGTCCCGCTGGGCGGCGGCCAGCAGGATCCGCATGTTGGGCGGGCTGTTGGGGTCTTGGCTGGGCAGGACAGGATCGATCACCTGGAAGTCGAGCACCGCCTCGTCGACCGGGATCGGGATGAGTTCCTGGGCCTCGAAGTTGAGGGCGGAACGCAGCTCGTCCTCGCTCATGGCGGTGACGTCTGCCTGGCGGACGATGACCCGCTGGCTCGAGACACCCACCACGACACGGCGGCTGGAGAAGCCCCCGTCAGACCAGAGTCTGCGCAGGGCAGCGCTGACCACTTGGGCGTCTACCACCTCGCCGTCGGAGACGGCGCCCGGCGGAAGGGTCACCTGGGCAAAGCGGTGAAGCGTCGGGCGTCCCCCGTCGTTGCTGACCTCTGCCGCTCGAACTGCGAACGAGCCGATGTCAAGCCCGATCAGTGGGCCCCGCGTGGTTGTGCGGTTGGAAATCACAGGACGGATATCGTCACTCGGTCGAGCCTTCTTAATGGGGAATGTCCACTTCTTCCGCCCCATGGCCGAATTCGCCGGCGCGCGCCGGCGGCCCACCAGCAGATGCCGGTGGGCCGCCTTTGCGTGACTGCGGGAGTTCGGAGGGTGCCGCTGATTTGCGGCCCTTGCTGGGGTCCCGAGGGGTCCTTAGAAGGCCAGGGACCAGGTGGCGTTGGCGCTGGAAGCGTGGGCGTTGCTGACCGCGGCGGCACCGGGATCGCTGGCCGCGGCGCAGGCGGTGTCGCTCATGTAGTACGTGCCGCCACCGGAGGCCGCCACATCGCCGATGTAGAAGCAGGTTCCCGTCGCCGACTTGTCAAAGACCACAACCGTGGTCGCCGGGCTGCCGAAGGTGGAGGCCACGACAGAGCGAGCGCTGGAAGCCGAAACCGCAGCCGCCCAGGTCAGCGAGGGCTCGACGGCGCCAAGTGCGGTGATGCCTGCGGCCGCCCCTGTGCTGGTGTAAACCTGGTTGTCGGTGTAGAGGGTCTTCTCAGCGGTCAGCGCGTTGCGCAGGTTCGACTGCGCCGAGCGGTCGTTGGCCCGGTCGCGGGCACCGAGGAACGTCGGGATTGCGATGGCCAGCAGAATGCCGATGATCAGCACGACGACCATCAGCTCGATGAGGGTGAAACCCTCTTCCTTGTCCTGGTCAACGTGGCTACGAAGGGTGTGAAGCATTTGGAGTGTCTCCTTTTGGGCTGAACTGAGGTTGGCGTGCGAGCCCGCTAGTGCCGGTTGGGCTCGCCCCAGATCGCTGGAGACCGAGTCCTCTAGGCAGCTCGGCTGACCATCAGTCGGCTTGACTGTTGGTCCCGTGGCTTTGCGTCGCCGTCTCACGACGGGTTTGCCATTGTCAAGAGCACTGCTCGCAACCTCTGCAACGACTGCCGGCCTCCGGTACCGAAGAGACTTTCCGTTTTCGACGGCGTCGGCCGGGGATTCAGTGCCGAAGGTAGAAATCGACCAGGGGATGGCCCGCGAACACGGCCAAAAAAGCCCCAAGTGCGAGGAAAACGCCGAACGGAATGTGGGCACTCCGCTCAATTCGCTTCGTGAGGATCAGCACGACCCCGACCACCGCACCGAGGAGGAACCCGGCAAAGAACCCGAACAGGGCGATGCCGGCGCCGAGCCACCCGAGAGCCAGCCCGATCACCCCGGCGAGGCGCACGTCGCCGAAGCCCATCCACTTCGAGTTCATGAAGTTGATGGCGAAGAAGATGCCAAACGCGATGGCGCCGGTGACGACGGCCACGCCGAGGCGGCTCCACTGGCCCGTCAATGCCGCCGCCGCCGTCAAGAGCACCGCCACCAGCGCCAGCACCGGGTACACGATGCGCACCGGAAGGAGGAAGTGCTCGAGGTCGGTGAACGCCAGGGCCAGGAGGCCGGCGAGGAAGACGAGGAAGGCGGGGAGCGCCCAGTCGAGCCCGAAGCGCACCGCCGCTCCCGCGAACAACACCGCGGTGGCGGCTTCGACCAGCGGGTAACGCGCCGAGATGGCTTGGCCGCAGGTGCGGCACCGAGCTCGCAGCAAGAGCCAGGAGATCACGGGGATGTTGTCCCGGTTGGCGATCGGGGTACCGCAGTTCGGACAGGCCGACCGGGGCGCCACGATCGACTCTTTCCGGGGCACCCGGTAGATCACGACATTGAGGAACGACCCCACCGCCAGGCCGATCAGCCCGCAGGCAACGGCAAGAAATGCTGTCATTCAGTCATCACCGGCGGCGCAGGCTAGTGCCAGAAAGGGCCTGTGGACGCGCCGGCGGCCCACCGGCAACTTTGCCGATGGGCCGCTACGCGTTGGGCTGCAGGCCGGAGGGTTGACCTGGCGCCCGTTTCTTGGGTTTAGAAGGCCGAGGCCCAGGTGGCGTTGGCGACGGAGCCGGTGCTGCTGCCCGCGGTGACGGTGGCACCCGAAGGGTCGGTCACCGACGCTGCGGCGCAGCCACTGTCCTTCATGTAGAACGTGCCAGGGTTGGTGGCGGGAGCGGACACGTCGCCGATGTACCAGCAGGTGCCGGTTGCCGACTTGTCATAGAGGACCACGGTGGTGGCCGGGCTACCGAACGTCTTGGCAACGACCTGGCGGGCACTGGTGGACGAAACGGCGGCGTTCCACGTCAGGGAGGGCTCGACGCCTTGCAGCGCGGTGATACCGGCGGCCGCGCCGCTGTCGGTGTAAATCTGGTTGTCGGTGTAGAGGACCTTCTCGGCGGTGAGGGCGTTGCGCAGGTTGGACTGAGCCGAGCGGTTGTTGGCCCGGTCCCGGGCGCCGAGGAACGTCGGGATGGCGATGGCAAGCAGGATGCCGATGATCAGGACGACGACCATGAGCTCGATGAGGGTGAAGCCCTCTTCGTTGTCCTGGTCACGCCGGTTGCGGAGTGCGGTCTGCATGACGGTGGATCTCCCTTGGGTTGGCTGTTTTGGGTGCGAGCCCGCTTGTTCGTTGCTATGCCCGAGCCCGCCCCACAACGCTGGGGGCCGAGTCCTCAAGGCAGCTCGGCTGACCACCGGTCGCCGTTGACTGGGGGTTCCGTGGCTTTGCGTCCCCGCCTCACGACGGGTTTGCCTTTTTTCAAGAGCACTGCTCGCTGGTTCTTTTAACGGCACTTTCCGCCGCGACTTGAGCCACTTTTGTCTCGAGTGTCGCCCGCGGCCGCGGCCGCGGCATAGAGAGGGGAAAGCGCCGATCGAGGAGGTCCTATGCGCCTGACCCGACCTACGTCCACCGCCCCCACCGTGGCCGCGGACCAGCCATCAGAGCTGGTGCGCGTGGCCCAGGAATACGCCGACTTGTTCAACGCCAGCCCCCTCGGCGACATCGACCGTTTGATCGCCGACGCGTGCGTCGACCCTTTCTGGGACGACCGGACCAACCTGTTGTCCCTCCTCGCCGATGGTCCCGAGGACCTGGGCCTGGTGCTGGCCACCGACCACGACGACTACGCGGTGGTCCGCCACGTCGGCCAGTGGGTCGTCGACATCTCCGTTGTCGACTGGGAGCTGCTCGAGGACCAGGCCTTCGGCGGCGAGTCCGACTGAACCCCGCGGCCCGGGGTCGCTTGGCTTCAGCCACCAGCGCCATCGGCCGAAATATCGGGGACGAGCCCGAACGGCCCAATTGGAGGCACTGCTTTGGACACCCCCTGCCGCTGCCACTCTTGTGGTGTCGACGTCCAACCTGACACCCGCCGCTGCCCCTGCTGCTATGTCGCCCTGGGAGCCGCCAGCCGGGCCCCTTCCCCCCTTCGTGCCGCGCCCTCAGCGACAGCGCCGGGCGGCCCACTGGCTCTGGCCGCCGCCACCGTTGTCGTTGAGCCGCCCACCAGCGTCGGTGTCCGCTGCCCGGCCTGCGAGACCACCGTGATGCCCCTCACCGGCTGGTGCTCCTATTGCATGGAGCCCCTGCCGATCGCCGTCAACATCTTGGACGCCGCCGCCGCGGCGGTATTCACCGGCGACGAGGCTGGCGAGGAGGCAGGCGGCGAGGTGATCGCCGGTCCCTGGCCCGAGCGCGACCACGGCCACATGGTCCGCCGGGCGGGCTGGCGTCACCGGGCTCTGGCGGGCATCGTCGACGCCGGCGTGTTCCTGCCCGCCGGCGCGGCGGTAGCCGTCAGCGCGCCGGTGGCCCTGATTCTGCTGACGGTAGCGGTGGTCGTCACGATCTGGCAGTTCTGCTGGATCCAGCCGCGGACGGGCCAGACGATCGGCAAGAACCGCGTCGGCATCTTCGTGGCGCCCATCGGTGTCACGCCTCTGGGCGGCCGCGGGGGCCGGCGGCGGCAGGTCCACTACTCCCGGTAGGCGCGTCGACGAGGTTGCTGGCCAAGCGCCAATGGACTTGGGCGCCGGTGGACCGACACCGCGTAATCCCCGCGTCCGGCCAACACCTGCCGGTCCCACGTCGCCCACCGCCCGGCCAAGAGCAGTCCCGTGGCAGCACAGTGCTTGTCGTAGGTCGACAAGGGATAGCCCGGGCCCACCCCGAAGCCCGCCACCAACGCGCCGCCGGCGCCGACATGGCGCCCACACCCCGCTACCGCGGCTGCCTCCGTCCCCGGCGGTGTGAACAGCAAGACGTTGCCGGCCATGACGACCACGTCGAACGTGCGTCCGAGCTCCAGCTCGCCCAGGTCGGACTCGACCCAGGTGATCTGAGGGGCCCGGATCCGGGCGGTCGCCAGCATCGACGGGTCGCGGTCGACACCGACGACCTCGACCCCCCGACGATGGAGTTCGATGGCCACCCGTCCGGTGCCACAGCCGGCGTCGAGCACGCTGGCCGGTGACAGGCTCATCACGAAGTCCGCCTCGCCGTGGACGTCGGCGCCCGCGGCCGCGAGTTCGTCGAAGCGCCGTTGGTAGCTGTCGCCGTTCCATCCCATGGCGCCACCGTTGCCCGGCCCGCACCGCCGCGGCAAGTGACGCCTGCTCGGTCACCTTGACCTCATCGGGTCATCGCGCGGCAGGGCCAGCGCCACTCACCAATGGTGACGCTGGCCCGACGCTTGGCTGACCCGGATGGGTCGTCTACTTGATCAGCTTGATGACATTGAACATCGGCATGTAGAGCGCGATGACCATCAGGCCGACGGAGGCGCCGAGCACGAGGATCATCAGGGGCTCGAGCAGGGAGGTGAGCGCGTTCACCGTGGCCTCCACCTCCTGGTCGTAGAAGGTGGCGATCTTCTCGAGCAGGGTGTCGAGGGCGCCGCTCTCCTCACCGACCGCGATCATCTGGGTGACCATGGGCGGGAAAATGGCGTGGCGTTCCAACGGGTGCGAGATGGGCTCGCCGATCTTGACGCCGGCCTGGACATCGTCGAGGCCCCGTGCGACCACGGTGTTGCCCGCGGTCTCCTTGGTGATCTCGAGCGCCTCCAAGATGGGCACGCCCGAGCGCAAGAGGACGCCGAACGTGCGAGAAAAGCGGGCCAGCGCGGTCTTGTGTACCAGCTTGCCGAAGACCGGGACCTTGAGCTTGAACACGTCCCAGCGCGAACGACCGCTGTCGGTTGCGATCCAGCGCTTGAAGAGAACGGCGCCGATGATGACCGCGATGACGATGAGCGGGAACAGCTTCACGACCCAGTCGGAAAGGGTGATCAGGACCCGGGTCATGAGCGGCAGTGTCCCGTTCAGGCTCTTGTAGAAGCCCTTGAACAACGGGACAATGAACAGCAGCATGGCGGTGAGGATGAGGATCACGATCGCCAGGACCACGATCGGGTAGGTCATGGCAGAGCGGATCTTGCGCCGCAGCTCGACCTGCTTCTCGATCGTCGATGCCACCTGGAGGAGGACCTCGTCGAGGACGCCGCCGGACTCGCCGGAGCGGACCATCGCCACGAACAGCTTGTTGAACACCTTCGGATGGTGGGAGAAGGCTTGGGAGAGGGATGAGCCGTTTTCGACGTCCTGGCGGACCTGGCCGATCACCGCCGCCAGGGCCTTGCTCTCGGTCTGCGCGGTCAGGATCTGCAGGCTGCGCAGCATCGTGAGGCCGGCGTCGATCATGGTGGCGAACTGGCGGGCGAAAATCGCCACGTCCTGCAGCTTGATCCGGTTGCCGAAGTACGGGATGTGGAGCTCGCGCTGGACGCCACCAGTGGCCTTCTTGTCGATGGCGATGGGCACGTAGCCCATCTGGCGCAGCTTGTTGGCGACCAGGGCGGTACTTTCCGCCTCCAGCGACCCTTCGATCATCCGGCCGCTGTGGTCCTTCACCTTGTAGGCGTAGGTGTTGGGCATCTCGTTCCTCTCCTAGCCCGCGACCAGGCGGCGCAGGTCTTCTTCGTTGGCAGCGCGCTCGATGGCCGAGCTCATGGTGACCTTTCCGGACCGGACCATCCCGGCCAGCGACTGATCCATGGTCTGCATGCCGTGCTGGGCGCCGGCTTGCATGGCGCTGTAGATCTGGTGGGTCTTGCCCTCACGGATGAGGTTCCGCACGCCTGGGGTGGCGACCAGCACTTCGCACGCCACCGCCCGCCCGAGGCTGCCCGACTTGGGCAGCAGCTGCTGGCAGATGACGCCCTGCAGCGCCGAGGCCAGCTGCACCCGAATCTGTTGCTGCTGGTGGGACGGGAAGACGTCGATGACCCGGTCGATCGACTGCGGGGCATCTTGGGTGTGCAGGGTGGCGAAGACCAGGTGGCCGGTCTCGGCCGCGGTGAGAGCGGTACCGATGGTCTCCAGGTCACGCATTTCCCCGACCAGGATCACGTCGGGGTCCTGGCGCAGGACGTGCTTCAGGGCTTGGGCAAAGGACTGGGTGTCCTCGCCCACTTCCCGCTGGTTGACCACGGCCCGCTTGTGGCTGTGCAGGAACTCGATGGGGTCCTCCACGGTCATGATGTGGAGCGACTTCTGAGAGTTGATGATGTCGACCAGCGACGCCAGGGTGGTCGATTTGCCCGAGCCGGTCGGGCCGCAGACGAGCACGAGGCCCCGCGGCAGATCGGCGAACTGGGCCGCAGAAGCGGGCAGCCCGAGGCTGTCGAAGGGGACCACCTGGTTGGGGATCACCCGCATCACCGACCCCACCGAGTCGCGCTGCAAGAAGACGTTGACGCGGAAGCGGCCGAGGCCCGGGATGGAATGTGACGTGTCGAGCTCCAGGTCGGCCTCGAAACGCTCCCGCTGGCGCTGGGTCAAGATCGCGAACACCATGCGCCGGATATCGGAGCCGTTCAGGGCGGCGTAGCCCTCGAGGGGGCGGAGGGAACCGTCGACGCGGGCGCACGGCGGCAGCCCCACGGCCAGATGGAGGTCGGAGCCTCGCAGCTCGACCACCTGGGCCAGCAAGGTGTTGACATGCAGCTCCTCGAGGGCCGGCTCGAGGTCGCCCTTGGCGCGACCGGAATGGTCGGCGCGGTCGGGGTACATGGCGCCGAGCACTGCCTTCAAGTCGGAGCGCACCGCCAGCATGGGCTCGACCGGGTACCCGGTCGCCTCGGCCACCTCGGCGACCGCCGACTCGTCGGTCGGGTCGTCCATGGCCACGACCAGGTGGTTGTTGTCGAACATGACGGCGACCGCGCACAGCCGCTTGGCCAGTGACTCCGGTAGCAAGCCGTCGACGTTCGGGCTGATCCCTTCTTGGTCGAAGTCCCAGAAGCCGATGCCGATCTGGTCGGCTACCGCCGCCACCAGATCTCGCTCGGAGACCAGGCCTTCGCCGGCCAGGATCTTGGCGAGGGGGACGCCACTTTCCTGCTCATGGCGGAGGGCGACCTCCAAAGAGTCCCGGGACAGGACCTTGCGGGCAACGAGGAACTCACCAACGCGACGCGAGGCACTTTGCATGTTTGTTCCTATCGACGGTGATCAGGGGTGACTGAAGTGGCAAAAGGGACGCCCCGCCCGACTCGGGGCCAATCGCGAGAGTCAGGCATCAGGAGCGAATCACGCAGCGTCATCACGCGATGACGCGCAGGACTTCTTCGATCGACGTGGTGCCCGAGCGCACCGTTCGCAGGCCCGACTGGCGCAAGGTGAGCATCCCCTCGGCCACGGCCAGCTTCTTCAGATCCTCGGTGTGGCCGCGCTCGACGATGAGGCGCTCGATGTCCTCGCTGATCGGCATGACCTCGTGGATGGCAAAGCGGCCGTAGTAGCCGGTACGGCTGCACTTGCTGCAGCCGACGGGGCGGAACACGGTCGGGATCTCGCCCCCCTCGGCTTCGATGTCCCAGCCCACGACGGCCAGCTGCTCGCGCGTCGGCAGGTAGCGCTCCTTGCATTTGTCGCACAGCCGCCGGGCCAGGCGCTGGGCCACGACACAGTCCAAGGCGCTGCCAACCAGGAACGGCTCGACACCCATCTCGATGAGCCGGGTAGGGGTGCTGGCGGCGTCGTTGGTGTGCAGGGTGGTGAGCACGAGGTGGCCCGTGAGGGCGGCCTGGACGGCGATGTTGGCGGTCTCGCGGTCGCGGATCTCGCCGACGAGGACGATGTCGGGGTCCGACCGCAGGATCGACCGCAGGGCGGCAGCGAAGGTCAGGCCTGCCTTCACGTTGACCTGCACCTGGTTGATGTTGGGGACCCGGTACTCGACGGGGTCCTCGACGGTGATGACGTTCTTCGACTCGTCGTTGACGATGTTGAGGGTGGCGTACAGGGTCGTGGATTTCCCTGACCCGGTCGGCCCGGTGACCAGGATGGTGCCGTACGGGCGGCTGTAGGACTGCTCGTAGCGACGCATGTTCTCGGGTAGGAACCCGAGGTCGGTCAGCTGCAGCAGGGCGTTGGACTTGTCCAGGATCCGCATGACGATCTTTTCGCCGTGCACCGTGGGCAGCGTGGCGACCCGCAGGTCCACCTCGCGCCCGGAGATGGTGGCGGTGAGCCGGCCGTCCTGCGGTATGCGCCGCTCGGCGATGTTGATGTCGGCCATGATCTTGAGGCGGCTGATGATTCCCGCCTGGATGTTCTTCGGCGCCCGCATCTCCTCGTGAAGCACGCCGTCGATGCGGTAGCGGATCCGAACGTCGTGCTCGGTCGGCTCGATGTGGATGTCCGAGGCCCGGTCGGCCACCGCCTGGGTGATCACGACATTGACCAGCTTGACGATCGGAGCGTCCTCGACGACCTCGCGCATGTTGGCCAGGTCGTCATCGACCTCCATGTCCTTGGCGGCCTGGGCGGTGATGTTCTCGGCGTCGTTGTCCAACCGGTGGTACTTGTCGAGCGCCGTCTGGATCGATGCCCGCGTCGCCACGACCGCCCGCACATCGCGACCGGTCAGGTGTCGGATGTCGTCGATCGCGAACACGTTGGACGGGTCGGCCATGGCAACGACCAAGCGGTCGCCTTCGAAGCCGATCGGTATGGCCAGGTGGCGCCGCGACAGGGCGTCGGACACCAGCCCGACTGCGGACTTGTCGACCGGGTAGTCGCCAAGGTCGACGAATGACAACCCGAGCTGGGCGGCCAGGGTGGAGACCAGATCCGTCTCTTTGACCAGCGAGGCGTCGATCAGCAGCCGTCCGAGCGTCTGACCGGTGCGCGACTGCTCCTCGAGCGCCAGCGCCAGCGCCGCCTCGGTCAGAAGCCCTCGCTGCACGAGGAGCTGGCCGAGCTGCTCCTGCTCGGAGTTCTTGCCGCCGGCATCGTTCACGCGCAGGTTCCTGACCTGCTTGAGGAGGGAGTTCATGACCGCACCGAGGACAGGAACTTCAGGAGCATCCCCCGGTTGATCGGATCGCCGCCGCCGTCACTGCCGTGGCCATCGTCGGACGAATCGTCCTCGTCAGCCGGCTGGGCCACAGGTGGCCGGCGGACCCGGCGCCGCCGCATCGGGTCGGAGGCCGCATCGTCGTGATGGGCAACGGCGAACGCCGCCGGCTCGTCACTTTCGACCGCCGGTACGTAGTGATCGACAGCATCCTCGTCCGGCCAGTCGGCCTCGTAGTCGAATTCCGGCGGCAGGTTCTGTGGGGATGTCGGAAAATGCGATGACAGGTCGCCGGCCGGGACGACCGACGCCAGCGCCTCGGCCAAGGCCGGGGACCGCGCCGCCAGGAATTGGGCCAGGTGCCGGTCGGCGTCGCCGTTGGCGACGGCGGCATGATCGCGCCCGGCGCCATTTCCGCTCGGCGAGGCATGCTGGGCGGCGCTGCCATTCCGGGGGGCGCCGCCATTCAGGCCGGCGCCGTTGAAGACGGAGTCGCCATTCAAGCCGCCATTCGAGCCGGAGGCGCCATTCAGGCCGGCGCCGCCGTTCAGGCCGGTGCCGTTGAAGACGGACGTGCCGTTGAAGACGGACGTGCCGTTCACGGCGGCGACGCCGTGGGAAACGGCGGCCCCGCCGGTGTGCTCGGTCCCAGATCCCGAGCGACGGCCCGAGCGGTGCGGTGCCGGTCGGACCCGAGGCTCGTCGATCAGCACGACGCCGCCATCGACGAGGCGCCGGATACCCCGGCAGCCCATGAACTGGCCCAGCTTGAGCTCCTCGAGGACACCTTGGACGGTGCCCGCCAGGGCAACCGCCATCACCAGGTGCCACTCGTCGGCTGACAAGGTGATCTCCGGTGCCGGCAGGTCAGGGATCAAGCGGACCCGGTGCTCGACTGACGGTACGACCGTGATGATGTCGTGCCACTCTTTCAAGCGTTCCTCGGCTTCTCGCATGACGCCGTCGACCGGGGTCGCCTCACCCGGCTCGGGCGCCTCGGCGCCGTCTTTGAACACGAAGTTTCCTTCGGTCAGCCGCAGCAGCTCGAAGATGGCGTCGACCAAGCCCTGCGCCTTGCCGACCTTCGCGGCCACCAGGCGGCCGTCCTGCAACCAGAGGCGGCCTTCGACCTGGCCACCGACCACACGCAATTCGCCCGACTTGTTGCTGGCCGCGAGGAGGGCCATGACATCAGAAAGGGCGATCGTCTCGAACGAACCTTGTAGCGACACGGGGCAACCTCCGGCTCTCCTATCGGCAGGATTCGCCTCGGCCTAGAGTCCTCTCTTACGAGGCGCCCTCCCCACGGGCACTGAGGGCGGCCGACGCGGCCGCCGCCATGACCGCCAGCGGTGGGGTCTGCCCCGTCCACAGGCACAGCTGGGCGCCCGCTTGGTGGATGAGCGTCCCGAGCCCGTTCAGCACCACGGTCCCGCGACCGCGGGCGGCGCGGAGCAACGGCGTGTCCTCAGGGCTGTAGATCAGGTCGACAACAATCTGCCCAGGACCCAACCGGGCCGGGTCGAGGCCGAAAGGCAACGCCGGGTTGGACGCCGCCGCGGGCGGCGCGCCGGTCATCCCGACGGGAGTGGCGTTGACGACGAGGTCGGCACTGTCGACGGCCTCGACCGAGGCCACGCCGCCGGCGGCGCCGGCCAATGCGGCGGCCACCGCCGCGGACTGCGGCCGGCGCGCTACGACCGACACCGACGCCGCCCCTGCCTGGGCCAGGGCCAGGATCACGGCGCGGGCCGCGCCCCCCGCCCCGAGCACCACGCAACGGCGCCCGGCCGGCTCCCAGCCGGCGTCAGCGTGCAGGGCCGCCACCAAGCCGGCGCCGTCGGTACTGTCACCGAACAGTTCCCGCCCACGGCGGACGACGGTGTTGACGGCCCCCAAACGGTCCGCGGTCGGGCTCAGCCGATCCATGGCCGCGGCCACCGCCGCCTTGTGGGGCATGGTGACCGACAAGGCGGCCACCGACAACGCCCGCACGCCCGCGATGGCCTCGGGCACCTCGCCCGCCGTGACCGGGAACGCCACGTACACCCAGTCGAGCCGCATCGCCGCGAACGCGGCGTTGTGCAGTACCGGGGAGAGCGAGTGCTCGACGGGTTCGCCGATGACGCCGGCGACCTTGGTGGCAGCGGACAACCACGACCGCTGCGGGCCACCCGTCGCCGGGCCGCCGGTCAGAGGAGGCCCTTGGCCTTGGCCGCCGCCTCCAGCTTGGCGAACTCCGACGAGGTGGTGGCGAAGGCGTGCTGGCCGTTGGCATCGCTGAGCACGTAGTAGAGGAAGGTGGTCACCGGCGGGTTGGCGGCGGCGGTCAACGAAGGAGCCCCCGGGCTGGCGATCGGAGTCGGTGGCAGCCCCTTGAACTTATAGGTGTTGTACGGGTTGTCGGACTTTTTGTCGATCTGGCTGGAGCTGGTGATGCCCTGTCCGTACAGCAAGGTGGCGTCGATCTGCAGCAGCATGTTCTTGCGTAGCCGGTTGTAGATCACGCTGGCAATGGGGCCGCGATCGGCGTCCAGCTTGGCCTCGCGTTCGACCATGGATGCGACCACGACGACCTGATACG
Source organism: uncultured Actinomycetota bacterium (assembly GCA_963851105.1). Lineage (GTDB taxonomy): Bacteria > Actinomycetota > Acidimicrobiia > Acidimicrobiales > Palsa-688 > DATARN01. The sequence goes on along the minus strand of CAWKNP010000002.1, from coordinate 119,335 downwards.
GGGTGACGCCGAGTTGGGCCGCGGCCTGGTCGAGGCCAAGGGTGGTGGCGTTGTCGTCGAAGGTGGCGACCATCTTCTGCACGATGGTCAGGTCGCTGTCGTCGGCCTTCACCTCATAGGTAGCCGGGAACAACAGCCCTTCGAGGTTTGTCTGACCGGCCGGGGCGAAGCGCGAGTGGACCTGGCCGCTGGCCGCGGCCGCCATGAACGCGGCTGGATCGCGCCCGGGCAAGGCACCGACTCGTGCTGCGATCTGCGCCAGCGTGAAGCCCTCGGGGATGGTGAACTTCTGGAAGACGATCGGCGGCCCCTTCTCCAGCGCCGAGATGACGGCGTCGTAACTCGAGTTCCGGGCCAGCGTGTACTTGCCGGGCAGAAGTGAACCGGCGCCCTGAGCCTTTATGTAGAACCGGAAAAGGGTCGGGTCTTTGATGACACCCGCCTTCGCGAGGACCGAAGCGATCGAGGCGGTCGAGGAGTTGGTCGGGATGGTCACACTCACCGGCGCACCGGCGCGGCCCGGGTTGATCTGGTGGCGGACCCACAGGATGCTCAGCCCCGCGATCACCAAGGCCAGCACCACGAACCCGAACAGCCAGGGGACCCACCGGCGGCGCCGGCGGGCGACGGTGAAGGTCTCTCCGCTCCACGGCCGCGAGTCCGAATCGTCGTCGACGTCAATCATGGGGTAACTCATCCCGCTTCCATCCGAGCCGTTTGGCGGCGCTCCAGCCAGGACTGGAGCAGCAGGGTGGCCGCCACCTCGTCCACCCGTTGGCGGGCCTTTTGGCCCCGCCGGCCGCCGGCGCGCAGCGCCTGGGTGGCGGCCACGGTCGTGAATCTTTCGTCGACCGTGTCAATCGGGGTGGCCAGCGCCGGGCCCAGCAGCGCGACCTCGTCGAGCACCGCCCGGGCCGCGGGACCGACCGAACCGTCGAGCGACAGCGGTAGGCCGACGACGACACCGGCCACCTCTTCTTCCGCCACGATCAGGGCCAGCGCCCGGCGGTCAGCCGTCACGTCACTCCCGCGGGCCACCACTCGAAGCCCGCTGGCGACGCGTTGGTGGGTGTCGGTGATCGCCACGCCGATGCGTGCCGACCCGAGATCGAGCCCGAGCACCCGGCCCGTTTCCGGTATCAACCGTTGAGCCCCAGCGTGTGACGGACCAGATCGAGGGCTTCGTCGAGGCGGTTCGGGTCACGACCACCGGCCAAGGCCACCTCGGGGCTCTTGCCCCCGCCGCCGCCGACGACCCTGGCGGCATCGGCGATCAGGTCCGACGCGACCAGGTCGCCTCCCTTGGCGACGGCCGCCACCAACGCCACCTTCCCTTCGCCGGGGCTGCCACCGAGCACGACCACTCTGACACCGGCCTCGGCGCGCACCGTCAGGGCCAGCTCCTGGAGCTGCCGCTGGTCTAAGCCGTCGAGGCGGGCCACGACGGCACCGCCGTCGGCCATGGCCGCGGCCGCCAGCGACCGGGCCTGCTCCCCGAGCGCGGCCTGGCGAACGCTCTTGAGTTCGTCCTGGCTGGCTCGCAGCTCGCCGAGGCGGCGCTCGAGGGCCGGGAGGAGCTCGTCAGGTGTCGCCTTCAGCAGCTGGGCCGCCTGGCCGATCACCCTCTCGTCATGGCGGAGACGGGCCAGGGTGACCGAGCCTGTCGTGGCCTCGAGTCGCCGCAGATTGGACCCGATCGAACCTTCCGACACGATGCGCACGGGGCCGATCTGGCCGAGGGCGGCGACATGGGTGCCGCCGCACAACTCCGTCGAGCGGCTACCGGCTCGCACGACGCGCACCATCTCGCCGTACTTGTCGCCGAAGAAGGCGATGGCGCCCAGGCGGTCGGCTTCGGACTTGGGCATTTCCGTCGCCTCCACCGCCTCGTCGGCCAGGATCCGCTCGTTGACGATGTCCTCGACGGTGGCGATCTCCTCGCTCGTCAAGGGCCCGTAGTGACTGAAGTCGAAACGCAGGCGATCCGGCGCGACCAGCGAGCCCGCCTGCTTGACATGGTCTCCGAGCACCTCTCGCAACGCGGCATGGAGCAGGTGGGTCCCGGTGTGGTTGCGGCGGATGGCGGCTCGCCGGTCGACGTCGATGACCACGTGGGCCTCCTGGCCCGGGGTGATGACGCCGCGGGTGACGACCGCGGTGTGGCGGTTCAGTCCCGGCAGTGCGTAGGTGGTGTCGATGACGTTGGCGCTGCCGCTGGCGGTGGTCATCTCACCGGTGTCGCCCATCTGGCCACCGCCTTCGGCGTAGAACGGTGTTCGGTCGAGAAAGATCTCGACGTGGGGGAGATGGGGGAACTTCGTCGCCTCCGGAGGGTCGATGGAGAGCACGGCCAGCACCCGGGCTTGCGTCTGCTCCGTGACGTACCCCAGGAATTCGGTAGGCCCGAACTGCTCGACCAACTCGCGATAAGTACCGGCGTGGACGACGACCCCCGCCCCTTTTTTCCCGCCTTCTTTGGACAGCTGGCGCTGGCGGGCCATGGCCTCGGCGAATCCCTCTTCGTCGACCGCCACCCCCTTCTCGGCGGCGATCTCCCTGGTCAGCTCGATCGGGAAGCCGTGGGTGTCGTGGAGGCGGAAGGCCACCGCTCCTGAGATCACGCCCGCGCCGAGGGCCTCTTCGAGCATGGCCAGCCCCGATCGCAAAGTGGCCCGGAAGCGCTGCTCCTCCCGTTCCACCACGCCGGTGATGAACTGCTCGTTTTTGTGCAGCTCGGGGTAGCTCTCGCGCATCACGTCGACGGTGGCATGGGCCAGGCGAGGGGTCACGATCTCCTCGACGCCAAGCTGGAAAGCCTGGCGCACGGCCCGGCGGATCAGCCGCCGCAACACGTAGCCCCGGTCCTCGTTGCTCGGAAAGACGCCGTCGTTGATGAGGAACGTCATCGAACGGGCGTGGTCCGCGAGGATGCGTAGGGCGACATCCACCTCGGCGTCGGCACCATAGGTGCGACCGGTGGCGGCTTCTGCGGCCGCGATGATGGGACGCACCGAGTCGACGTCCCAAGCCGAGGTGACACCCTGGACGATCGACAGGGTCCGCTCGAGCCCCATCCCGGTGTCGATGTTTCCTTTCGGGAGGGGCTTGAGGGACCCGTCGGGCTGGCGGTCGTATTGGGTGAAGACCAGGTTCCAGAACTCGAGGTAGCGCTCGTCGCCACCGTGGGCGGGACCGCCTTCGGCTCCGAACTCGGGGCCCCGGTCGTAGAAGATCTCCGAGGAAGGACCGCAAGGACCGGTGTCGCCCATCTCCCAGAAGTTGTCGGCTCCCAGGCGCTGGATCCGCTCCAGCGGGATACCGATCTGATCGTGCCAGATGGCGGCGGCCTCGTCGTCGCTTTCGTGGACCGTGACCCAGAGGCGGTCGCCGTCGAGGCCAAGCGTTTCGGTGGCGAACTCCCAGGCGAATCTGATGGCGCCATCTTTGAAGTAGTCACCGAAGCTGAAATTTCCCAGCATCTCGAAGAAGGTGAAGTGCCGGGTGGTGCGGCCTATGAGCTCGATGTCGTCGTGCTTGCCCTTGATCCGGACGCACTTCTGGCACGACGTGGCGGTGGCGTGGGGCGGGATCTCCTCGCCGAGCAGGTACGGGAGGAACTGGTTCATGCCCGCGTTGGTGAACAGCGGGGCTCGGGGGTGGTGCGGGATCAACCCCGAGGAGGGGAAGACCGCATGGCCTCGCTCCGCAAAAAACTCGGTGTAGGCGCGACGGAGCCCATTGGCATCCATTTCAGGTGTCAGCCTACTGCCGGTCCGCCGGTGAACCGGCTGCGGCGGCTGCGGCGGCTGCGGCGGCCGCGGCGGCCGCGGCGGCCGCGGGGGAGGTCCGCGGGGCGAACCTGGCCTCGAGGTCGGCGCGGAGCTCAGCCTCGCGCTCGTGCATAGCCTCGCGGCCGTCGGCCACCGCCGCCTTCATTCCGCCGGTGATCGACTGGGCGGTCGTGGTGAGACTTGTCGACAGATGCGCCGGCATGAGGCGCCCAAGCTTCTGTTTGACGGCCCTGGTGACCCACCACGACGTCCCGAATCCCACCGAGGCGCCCACGCCCGCCCAGAAAAGCCGCTTGAACACCCGCTCACGCCCCCCGGCTGGCCCGCCGCAGGCGGCGAGCCGCCTTGCGGGTGCCAGTGCCGAAGGCGAGGACCTTCACCACCGGATTGGACAAGGTGAGATAGGCCAAGCGCGACGCCGAATCGGCGGTGGCGGTCACGGACTCGGCGGTGCCGAGGAGGCTGTCGGCTCGTTCCAGGTCCCGGCTGGCCAACCCGACGGCGCCTCGCATCTCGCTCAAGAGGCCGAGGCTCTCGCGGCGCAGTTCTTCGGCCGCGACGCGCATGGCCCTCATTGTCCGCGTCAGCAACCAGACCACCGCCAGCAGGCCCATCACCACGACCGTTGCGACGATGGTGACCATGATCGCCACCGTCGGGGCGCCGCTACCGCTCGCCACGACCCCGGCAATCACTCCCGCTTCGGGCACCCCCACGCCCGGCGAGCATACCGGCCGAGGCTCTCGGCCCTCCGCGCCTATCCGGGTGGCCTGCTCTCAAACTCCTGCTGCACTCCAGCTACCTCCGATGGATCACCTGAGCGTCTCGCGCCGGCGCGCGGTGAGAAGTACGGCCACCGCGGGCCCGATCCGTTTCCGCTCAGCAGCCGCTATCTCGGCGCCGCAATCGCTCGGCGACCTCTGCTTCATGGCCGTGCTCGGATGGCTGGTAGTACGTGGTGGCGGCGAGGTGCTCGGGCAGGTATTCCTGTTCTATCCAGCCGCGAGGGTCGTCATGGGGGTAGCGGTAGCCGACACCGTGGCCGATGCGCTCGGCGCTGCGGTAGTGGGCGTCGCGCAGGTGCGGGGGCACCGGCCCCGCGGGGCGGGAGCGGACGTCCTCCAAGGCGTTCCAGATGCCCATGGCGGTCCGGTTGGACTTGGGCGCCGTAGCCAGGTGGACGACGGCTTGGGCCAGGTTGAGCTGGGCTTCGGGGAGGCCGACATATTCCACCGCATGGGCCGCCGCGGTGGCGATCAGCAGGCTCATCGGGTCGGCCATGCCGATGTCCTCGCTCGCCAGGACCACGAGGCGCCGGGCTATGTAGCGGGGGTCCTCGCCCGCGACGATCATCCGGGCCAGCCAGTGCAGGCCGGCGTCGGCGTCGCCGCCGCGAATGCTCTTGATGAAGGCGCTGATCACGTCGTAGTGGTCGTCGCGCCCCCATGTCAGGGCCCGGGTGGTCCGCGCCCGCTCGACGTCGTCGAGAGTGACATGCATGCCCTCGCCGGCCACGGCCACCGCCACCTCCAAGGTGGTGAGCAGGGCCCTACCATCACCATCGACGGAGTCCACGATCGCGCCGGCCGCCGGTTCGTCGATGGTGGCGCCTTCGGCTTTGAGGCCCCGGTCCAACAGCGTCCGCAGGGCCTTGGCGCTCAGCGGCTCGAGGCGGAACAGGGTGGAGCGGCTGAGGAGCGGTCCGTTCACCTCGAAGAACGGGTTTTCGGTGGTCGCGCCCACCAGGGTCAGGATCCCGTCTTCGACGCTCGGGAGCAGCGCGTCCTGCTGCGACTTGCTGAAGCGGTGCACCTCGTCGAGGAGTAGCACGGTCGAGGTCCCTTGCTCGGCCAGGCGCCGCCTCGCCTTCTCCGCCGCCTCCCGGACATCCTTCACGCCCGCGCTCACCGCGCTCATGGACTCGAAGGCGGCGCCGACCGCGTCGGCAAGGAGCCGGGCAATGGTCGTCTTGCCGGTTCCCGCGGGTCCCCAAAGGATGACCGAGGTGAGCTTGCGGGCATCCACCAGCGCCCGCAGGGAGCCCCGGGGGCCGAGGAGATGCTCCTGCCCGACGACATCGTCCAGGCTGGTCGGCCGCAACCGGCTGGCGAGCGGGCCCCGCCTTTTGAGTCGCTCCTCCAGCCCCGATTCGAACAGGTCCACCCTCGGATCCTAAGGCCCGGTCCCCGTTCCCCTTCGAGGCGCCAGGATCGGCCGGGCCACCGGCCACCGGGCCACCGAGCCACCGTGCAGCCAGGCCACCAGGCGATCCGGGCCACCAGGCCACCGGGCCACCGGTGCCTTGAACACAACCGGCTACCCGGCAAGCCCCAACCGTTCACGGCCCGGCCTCACCCGCCCCCCCACCCCACCACCGCACCCACCCTTGAACACAACCGGCTACCCGGCAAGCCCCAACCGTTCACGGCCCGGCCTCACCCGCCCCCCCACCCCACCACCGCACCCACCCTTGAACACAACCGGCTACCCGGCAAGCCCCAACCGTTCACGGCCCGGCCTCACCCGCCCCCCCACCCCACCACCGCACCCACCCTTGAACACAACCGGCTACCCGGCAAGCCCCAACCGTTCACGGCCCGGCCTCACCCGCCCCCCCACCCCACCACCGCGCCCACCTTGAACACAACCGGCTACCCGGCAAGCCCCAACCGTCACGGCCCGGCCTCTCATCGCGCCGCGGCATGGAATGGAGTATGAAGCGTGAATTTCTCGAACAGATCCTTGCCCTTACCCCTACTCAGGTCGGCTTGTTCACCACACGACAAGCCGCGGCGGTCGGAATCACAAACTCGATGCTCGATAATGCCGCAGCTCAGGGATGGATCCTGAGAACGCGCCGCGGCGTCTGGGCGATCGCGGGCCTCCCGCCCTCACCATGGAGGGACATCTATGCCGCCGCGCTGGCAGCGGGACCCGCCGCGGCCATCTCCCACACATCGGCCGCGACGATCCAACGCGTCCACGGGATCGCGCCCGGCCCGATCGAGCTCACCGTGCCGCACGAGATGAATAGGCGACTCCAAGGTGTCCGCACCCATCGGTCGAAGACCATGACCCCGAGTGACCTCGTGGCTCGTCACGGCGTGGCGGTGACCACGCCGGTCCGCACCCTTATCGACCTGGCGCCTCGATTCAGTGCTCCCCTTCTCGGCGAGATCATTGACGAGGGCACGATCAGCCGGCTCTGGACTCCCGAGTCCATCGTGGCGCGACTCGACCAACTCCACCGCGGCGTGCCGGGGCGTACCAATCTCTCCCGCGTGCTCGCGGTGCGCGCCGGCGAAGGTCACCCCGACAGCAGGCTGGAGCAGCGAGTGTTCCGAGTCGTAAAGGGCCTCTACCCGGACTACACCCCCCACCATCGCGAGTACCTCGACGGACAGTTCATCGAGGTGGATATCGCCTGGGTGACGCAGAAGATCGCGGGTGAGGTCGACGGGTGGGCAACCAGAAAGACATCCCGAATCAAGTTCGAGAGATCCTGTCGCCGGGCGAACATCCTGGGCCGTCACGGCTGGCGGATCGTCCACTTCACCCACCAGATGGACGACCGCACCATCGTGGCGCAACTCGCTCCATTGTTTGGTTGAGGTTGTTTGGTTGAGGTTGTTTGGTTGAGGTTGTTTGGTTGAGGTTGTTTGGTTGGGGTGCCCGAGCGGCGCCCGGTCAGCCCAGCCGCAAACCTGTCTCGGGGTGGAAGACATGTTCCTGGGCCGCGACGATTCCGATGTGGATCGTTTCCCCGAGCCGCAGAGTGGCATGGCCTCCGGAGCGGATGACGAATGGCTTGTCCTTTGCCGGGTCGTCCCCGAGCAGTGTGCCGTAGATGTAGGCATCGGCACCGAGCTCCTCGACGAGTTTGACCTGCATCGCCAGGCCTGATCCCGAAGCTGAGACCGTGAATGCCTCCGGCCTCATGCCGAGCGTGACGGACTTCAAGCCGGCGGCGGCCTCCATGACCTTGCGTTCGAGGGGCAGCGTGACACCAGCCAGGACCACGCCGTCTGACACCAATTTCGCCTCCCGCAGGTTCATCGCCGGCGACCCGATGAAGGCGGCCACAAAAGCATTGCACGGCCGGTCGTAGAGGTTGCGAGGCGTGTCGACCTGCTGCAAGATGCCGTCTTTCAGCACCGCCACCCGGTCACCCATTGTCATTGCCTCCACCTGGTCGTGGGTGACATAGACGGTGGTCGTGCCCAGCCGCTCCTGCAGCTCGGCGATGTTGGCGCGCGTCTCGACCCGTAGCTTGGCATCGAGGTTGGAGAGCGGCTCGTCCATGAGAAAGACGCTCGGCTCCCGCACGATCGCCCGGCCCATGGCCACGCGCTGGCGCTGGCCGCCCGAAAGCGCCTTGGGCTTGCGCTCGAGATAGGCCTCCAGGTCGAGGAGCTTGGCCGCCACCCGAACCTTCTGGTCGCGTTCCTCCTTTGGTACACCTTTCAACTTCAGGGCGAAACCCATGTTCTCGGCCACCGACATGTGGGGGTACAGGGCATAGTTCTGGAACACCATCGCGATGTCGCGATCCTTGGGTGCCTTATTGGACACGTCCACCCCGCTGATCTTGATGGCGCCATCGCTCACCTTCTCCAAGCCCGCCAGCATGCGCAGCGCAGTCGACTTACCCGACCCCGATGGCCCCACCAAGACCATGAACTCGCCGTCACCGATCTCGAGGTTCAGCGCCTTGATAGCGGGGACCGGGTTGCCCTCGTACAGGCACGTCGCATTGAGGTACCGGACGTCAGCCACAGAACCATTCTCCTTCCAGTTGGCGGCCGGCGGCCACGTCAGCCCTTGACGCTTCCGGCCAAGAGGCCTCGGACGAAATACCGTTGAAGCGCGAAGAACACCGCCATAGGGATGACGATCGAGATGAAGCCGCCGGCGGTGAGTAGTTCCCATCGGCTGCCCAATGATCCGGTCAGCTGAGACAGACGAGCGGTCAAGGGTTGGACTTTGGCGGACCCACCGCCGAAGGTCAGGGCCACGAGGAGGTCGTTCCAGACCCAGATGAACTGGAAAATGCCGAACGAGGCGATAGCGGGCATGGACAGTGGCAGCACGATGCTCCGGAAGATGCGCATGGGACCGGCGCCGTCGACTCGGGCGGCCTCCATCAACGACGACGGCAACTGGGACATGAAATTGTGCAGCAGGAAGATCGCCAGGGGCAACGAGAACATCGTGTGCGACAGCCAGATGGCGGCGTAAGTCCCCGAGACGTGCAACTTCGGGATGAGCGTGAACGCTCCGATGTGAGCGCCCCCTGAGTACAGCTGCAGGAGGGGCACGAGGGCCATCTGCAAGGGGACGACCTGCAGGGCGAAGATCACGAAGAAGACGATGTCGCTGCCCTTGAATCGCACCCAAGCCAGGACGTAGGCAGCCATGGAGGCGATCGCGATCGGAATGATCGTGGCGGGAATACAGATGGCCAGCGAATTCACAATGTAAGGGAAGAGGCCGCCGCCACCGCCGAAGCTGTTGGAGAACAAGATGTCGTGATAGTTCGAGAGGGTGGAGTGCGGACTGGCGAAGAAATTCCACCAGCCACTGGAGTTGGCCGCGGCCTTCGGTCGGAAGGAGGTAACGAGCAGACCCAGCGTCGGAATGGTCCACATCACGGTAAGGATGACGACCAACAGCGAGGCGATGGGACTGCTGAATGCCCGGCGAACCTGTTTGGTCGGAGAGGACGCAATGGGGACCGGCGCCTGGACGATCGGTGGCGTTGTCGTGGTCATCGGGTGGCCCTGTCCCTTCGCATCTGGACGACGTTGTAGGCGACCAGCGGCGTCACCGCCAAGAACAACACGACGGCAAGTGCGCTGCCCCGTCCGATCTCAAAATTGACGAAGGTCTCGCTGTACATCTTGTTCGAGAGCACCTGTGTTCCGAAGTTCCCGCCCGTGACCGTGCGGACAATGTCGAATACTTTGAGCGTGGCGATCATGATGGTCGTGAGCACCACGATCAACGTGCCTCGGATCATCGGGACCTGAACCGTGCGGAACAGCTTGAAACCGACCGCTCCGTCCATCCGGGCGGCCTCGAGGATCTCGTCGGGAATTCCCTTGAGCGCTGCGGCCAACACCACCATGGCGAAACCGGTCTGGATCCAGATCATGATGACCATCAGCAGGAAGGTGTTGAGGGGCGTCGACAGCAGCCAGTTCGGCGGGTGGTGCCAACCGAGCTTGATCGCCACCTCACTGAGCAGTCCGATCTGCGGTTGGGTCGGGTCACGGGATGTGTAGACGAACTTCCAGATGATGCTGGCGCCCACGAAGGAGATGGCAGTCGGCAGGAAGATGAGCGACTTGGCGATGTTGGGTCGTTTCATCCGGTCGACGAGTAGGGCGACGAGCAGGCCGAAACCGGTCGCGAACAGCGGCGCGACGATCAGCCATTCCGCCGTGCGGATCAAGATGCTGCGGTTGTTGGGGTCGGTGAAGACCCAGGAGTAGTTCTTGAAGCCGACCGACTTCGAGCTGCTGGAACTTCGCAGACTCAGGTACATGGTGCGAATGGCGGGAATCACGAGTCCGACCAGCAGCAGGATCAACGCCGGGCCGAGGCAGAACACGATCGTGAGCGGGCGTTGGAACCTCCCTGTCGCCCGGCCGGCAAAGTAGAAGATGAGGAGCACGATGGCGACGAAGCCACCCACCACCTCGACGACGCCGGCGAGCTTCGACACCGAGTCGGACAATGTCGAAGCGAGGACAGCAGCGGGAACCACAGAAGCGACCAACTTCCCTCCGTCAAAAAGTCAAAACGTCAATACGGGTACCAGACAGCGCTGTGGTTGCGACCCGGCACGAGTGCCCCGGGTCGCAACCACAGCCAGATTCAGCGGTCGTAGATGCGGTCGGAGATGTTCAGCCCTCCGAGTTGTCGTTACGAGCTCGGCTGGCTAACTCGGCCGGCTAGCTCGGGTGGCTAGCTCGGCCAGGCGGCATCGATCTCCTTGGCTACCGCGTCGATCGACTTGCCCTGCCCGAACCACTCCGTCATGGCGGTCCACTCGGCTCCGGATCCGATCGCCGCCGGCATCAAGTCGGAGGCGTCGAAGCGGAAGGTGGCGTCTTTCCTGGTCAGGTACTGAGCGGACAACTTGTCGATGGGGTCGGTGTAAAGGTTCTGGTCAACCTTCTGGTTGGCCGAGACCCAACCACGGGCAACCGAGATGCGGCTGTTGGCCCAGTCGGCGGTCGACACGTAGTTCTGGACGGCTTGCACGGCCGGGGCGCTGGAGAAAGCGGTGACGAACTCGCCGCCTCCTTCGACCGGGGTGCTGGTCGACGGGTTGACCGCGGGAAGGTAGAAGGCGAAGACGTCGCCGGTCGCCGAGACATTGGTGCCCTTCGGCCACTGCGCCTCGTAGAACGAGGCCTGCTGCAGCATCGAGCACTTGCCGTTCAGGATCGGCGTGCCGGCATCTTGGAATGTCGTCGTGGCGATGGTCTTGACGTCACCGAAGCCCCCATTCACGTACGCCGGGTTCTGCATGTAGTCCGCGACGGTCTTCATTGCCGCCTCGATCTTCGGGTCCTGGAACTTGATCTGGTGGCTGACCCACTGGTCGTACACCGTGCCCCCATACGTCCCGAGGACAGCTTCTTCCAGCCAGTCGGTGGCCGGCCAACCGGTCGCCGTGCCGGAGCTGATACCGCCGCACCACGGCTTGCTCTTGCCATCGGCGGCGATCTTGGCCGACAGGGTCATGAGGTCGGCCCAGGTTGTCGGCACGTTATAGCCGGCGGCTGTGAACGCCTTCGGCGAGTACCAGACGAGCGACTTCATGTTGGCGCTCATCGGGGCGGCGTAGAACGTGCCGTCCACCGAGCCGTAGGACTTCCAGACAGCGTCCCAGTTGTTCTCATTGGCGACGGTCTGCGCCGGTGGCTTGACGACCTTGCCGCTCTGGACCATCTTCTGCAAGAGGCCGGGCTGCGGGATGATTGCCAGGTCGGGCTGGGTACCACCCTGGACTCGTACCGGCAACTGCGACTCGAAGTCGTTGGAACCCTCGTACTTGATCGTGATACCGGTGCAGGACTCGAACTTCGACCACGACGACTGCAACGAGTCCGATTCCGGTGACAGAATTGAAGCGAACATGCTGACGCTCGAGCCCGAGTGCCCGGCGTAGGCGGAATATTTGGCGCAGTCCCCGCTGAGGGTTGTCCCAGGGGCCGTCGTGTTCGTGGCGCTCTTTGTGCCGCTCGAGGAACACGCGACCAGGACGGTGACGAGCACCGGCGCCCCCACGGACGCGACCCATCGCCGCTGCCTTCCATTCACTGTCATGGATTCCTCCTCAACCCAGACGCAGGCTGTCCCTGCATGTAAGCGCTATCATAGATACAAGGCGGGTTCAGAATCAAGGATCTTTACCTATCGGGCGGTTCGGGGCCTGGACGTACCGGGAGTAGTGACATGTGCTTCTTTTCACATTCCCTCCGGTGGCTCCAACCGCGGTTATCCAGGTGGTTGCGCAGTCGACCCTCGAACCTGCAGTGAGGTAGGCAGAGTCTGTTCTTGCCATTCCCCGTTCGGATCGCCAAGGCGCGCCAGAAGTGCGCGCGCCGCTTCCTCGCCCAGTTGCTCGACCGGCTGGGAGACCGTCGTGAGGTCCAGCAGGTCCGCCATGTCGTGACCGTCGAAGCCGACGAGGGCCAGGTCAACGCCGACTCGAAGTCCGTGGCGGCGCAGGGCCCGCATGGCACCGAAGGCCATCTCGTCGGACATGGCGAACACCGCGCTCGGCGGGCACGCCTGGGCGAGGAGGGCGTTCATGGCCACCTCGCCACCGGCGGTTGTGAAGTGGCCCGGGACCTGTAAGGCGGGATCTTCGGTCAATCCCGCCGCCTGGAGGACCTCCACGTAACCGGCCTCCCGGTTGATCTCGGGCAGGAGGGGGCCCGGTCCGATTCGGCCGCTGATGAGGCCAACTCGTTTGTGACCCCGGTTGACCAGGTGTTGTGTCGCGACGCGGGCGCCTTCAGTGTCGTCGATGCAGACGCTCGAGACTCCCTTCACCCGGACCCCGACCCAGGTCAAGGGAAAATTCCGGCTGAGCAAGTCGGCGACATCGGGACTCGTGGGGAGGAGGCCCAGCACCAAGACGCCGTCCACCCGGCTGCGGAGCCGTCGTTCGGGAAGGGTCTGGAACGAACCTGTCGGGTCACCCACGGTGTGGAGGACGAGGTCCACGTTCGCCTCCTGCATGACCCGCTCGACTCCGGTGAGCAGGTTCGCGAAGTACCAGCGGGAGATGGACGGCGTGAGTACTGCAACGCTACCGGTGCGACCCGACGCCAGGCGCGACGCGGGCGACGAGACGACATAGTCAAGGCGATCAGCCACTCTCCTGACGTGGTCGCGGGTAAGCGGGTCGACATTGCCCAAGCCCCGCAATGCCCGGGACACCGTGGCCGTGGACACGCCGGCTTCGCGAGCGACGTCGCGGATTGTGATGGCCACCAGCGATTCCCTCCGGTGCGATGGAGACGCAAAGATTGAAAATGGCCAGCCTCAGTCGAAGCTTCGGACGAAACTCTGCCCGCCTGCCTTCCAGCGCGAGCACGCGTTCTATGCAAACGCTAACATACGGTTGGGCAGAGTCAATGGGTTGCGCCCCGGTGGCGCGGGTTCACCTCGCGGGCCGGGGGGCCCTTTTCGCGAGCAGGGCTCGCAGCCAATGGGCGCTGTCCTTTGGTCGGCGCTCCAGGCGCTGCGGCTCCACCCGCACCACGCCGAAGCGCTTGGTCCAACCGAAAGCCCATTCAATGTTGTCCATCAACGACCACACGAAATAGCCGCGCACCGGAATTCCTGACGCTCGCGCCTCGAGCAGCGCAGACAGGTGAGCCTGCAAGAAGGCGATCCGCTCGGGATCATGCACCCCGGACCCGGACTCGGTCTCCGCCGTCGCCGCGCCATTCTCCGTCACCCACAGCGCGATGCCCGGTAGCGCATCGGTGGCGAGCTGGAGCGCGGCGATCAACCCCGAGGGTTCGATCTCCCAGCCCATTTCGGTCAGCGGCGAGCGCGGCGCGAAGGCCATAGGCGGCGCTCCCGGATAGGCAGCCACCTCGGCGTCGGGACCCTCGGCCGCGTCGTCGTGGTCGGCGACCCGACCGACGGTGTAGTAGTTGACCCCGAGCCAATCCAACGGGGTGGCGATGGCGGCCAGGTCGCCGGGCAGAACAAATGACCAGTCCGTCAGGTGGCGCGTGCGCACGACCAGGCCCTCGGGCACACCGCGTCCCGCCAGCAGTGACAGGAACAACCGGTTTTGCACGTCGTCGACGTGCTCCGCCGCCCCTGCCGCCGTCTCGCTTTCCGCGATGACCGGCATCAAGTTGAGCACGACACCGCGTTGGGGTGCGCCGTTGCTCTGCAACGCCTCCATCGCCCAGCCGTGGCCGAGCATGAGGTGATGGGCCGCCCGGAACGCGGCCGCGCCATCGCGGCCGCCCGGCGCGTGGACGCCGGCGGCGTGACCGAGAAACGCCGAGCACCACGGCTCGTTCAACGTCGCCCATCGCGGCACTCGGTCGGCGAGAAGGCCGGAAACGATGCCGGCATACTCGGCGAACGCCGCCGCCGTGGCTCGCTCGGTCCAGCCGCCTGCCGCCTGAAGGGGACTCGGCAGGTCCCAGTGGTAGAGCGTCGCGACGGGCGTGATACCCCGCGCCAACAGACCGTCGACCAGGCGGTCGTAGAAGTCGAGGCCGGCCGAGGAGACCTTGCCCACACCCTCGGGAATCACCCGCGGCCACGAGATGGAGAAGCGATAGGCATCGACCCCCAACCACCCCAGGAGGTCGAGGTCGCCGGCGAGGCGATGGAAATGGTCGCACGCCGGCTCGCCCGTGCTGCCGTCGACGATCGCCCCGGGAATCTCGGCGAAGTCGTCCCAGATGCAGCGGCCCCGCGCCGCGACCGCACCTTCCACCTGCCACGCGGCGGTGGCCACACCGATCTCCAGGTCCCGTGGGAGGCGCAGGAGATCGCTATGGTCAGGCGCCACGGTTCGGGACATTACCGTCCCCCACGGTTCGGGACATTGCCGGCTCCCGCTCCGGCTCGGGCTCGCCCCGGGCCTGCTGCTACCGCTCGCCCTGGTCGCCTCTCGGTCGCGGAACGCCGAGGTACCGGCGTACCTGGTCGACCACCGCCGTCACCGCGACGGTATCCTCAGGCGTCCCCGGGGCGGCTCGCAGATCCTTGATCTTCACCTGGCCGGCGGCTGCCTCGTCGGGGCCGATGATCAGGGCCAGGCGGGCGCCGGAGCGGTCGGCGGACTTGAACTGTGACTTCGGCGACCGGCCGTCGAATGCCCGGTCGCAGCGCAGCCCCGCGGCCCGCAAAGCCGCGGTGATGTCGCGCGCCGCCGAGCCGCCCGCGAAGTCGACCACGAAGACGTCGAGCTTGGGAGCCAGGTCGGCCGCCGCGAACACGCCCTCGGAGTTGCACGCCAACAACGTCCGGTCGAGGCCGATCCCGAAACCGACGCCCGGTGTCGATGGGCCGCCCATCTCCTCGACGAGGCCGTCGTAGCGGCCCCCGCCGCCCAGGGCGTTTTGCGCCGACTCGAGCGCCTGGCTGGTGAACTCGAAGGTCGTCCGGGTGTAATAGTCGAGGCCTCGGACCAGGCGAGGGTCGATGGCGTAGGGGATCCCGAGGGCGTCGAGGCCCTCGCGCACCCGAGCGAAGTGCAACGTGCACGGCTCGCACAAGAAATCGATCTGGTGAGGGGCGTCGGCAGTCGCCGCTACGCAGTCCGGCTTCTTGCAGTCGAGCACCCGCAGCGGGTTCAGTTCCAGCCCGGCGCGATGCTCATCGCACAGCTGGTCGCGCCGAGCGGCGAGGAACTCCAGCAGGGCCTGGCGGTACACCGGACGGCAGGTGCCGTCACCGAGCGAGTTCAACTTGAGCGTCAAGAGCCGCAGCCCGACGGCCGCGAACCAGTCCCATGCCAGCGCCATCACTTCGACGTCGACATCGGGATCGGCGGTGCCCAGCACCTCGACACCTGCTTGATGATGTTGCCGGTAACGCCCCGCTTGGGCCCGCTCGTAGCGAAAGCTCGGCGCCGCGTACCAGGTCTTCCAGGGGGTGGGCGGCCGGTGTTGGACGAACGCCCGCACGATCGAGGCGGTTCCCTCGGGCCGCAAGGCCAGCTCCCGGCCACCTTTGTCGGTGAACCGGTACATCTCCTTGCGCACGATGTCGCTCGACTCGCCGACGCGCTGAAACACCGCCGCGTCTTCGAACATGGGCGACAGGACGAGCCCGTAACCCGCGGCCTCGACGAGCCGGGAGAAGCGGGCCAGCAGGACCTCCCACCGGACCGATTCCGGAGGCAGGATGTCGCGGGTCCCATTGGGTGTCCGGAATTCGGGCATGTGGCGAGCAGGGTACAGGCGCCCTACCCCAAATCAAGACGGGAAAAGGGGGCCGGGGGAAACCCCCGGCCCCCGGTCTTGCACTTCTCGCGCTATGCGCTGCCCTTGGATGTCTCCGACATGGGGTCTCCCTCGACCTTGCCAACCGGGCGTTCGGTCGGACCTTGGGTCTCGGTCGGCTCGTCGGCGAAGTCCTCTCCACGGGGAGCGCCAGGAACGTGTTCGGGATTGTCGTTTGCCATAGTGCGTCTTTACCCGACCTGGCCTGGTGGCAACCTCCCCTAGCCGCCGCCTTTGCCCGGGATGATGCGGTAGGCGTCGTACACGCTGTCCAGGCGTTTCACCGCGTTGAGCAGGGACTCGAGGTGGGCGGGGTCGGCCAGCTCGAACTCGAAGCGCATCTTGCTGACCCGGTCGGCGCCGGTATGGCTCTCGCTGCGCAGCACGTTGAGGTGGTGATCCGAGAGGATCTTCCAGACATCGACGCCGAGGCGGGTGCGGTCGAGCGCCTTGACCTCGATGGAGGCGACGAAACTGCCCGCCTGCTCCCGGTCCCATTCGACCTCGATGATGCGGCCCACGGCTGTCGCCGACAGGGCCACGGCGTTGGAGCAATCGTTGCGGTGGACGCTGACGCCCCGGCCCCGGGTCACGAACCCCATGATCTCGTCGCCGGGCACCGGGGTGCAGCAGCGGGACAGGCGGACCATGACATCATCGAGGCCTTCGACGTGGACACCGATCGGATTGGTCCGGCTCGGCCGGCGGGGCTGGCGGGCCGTCGTGGGCAGCTGTTCTTCGGCTTCACCGCCGCGCAGCTCCTTGGCCAGGCGCTGGGCGATGGTCCGACCCGAGATGTGGCCCTCGCCGAGCGCGGCGTAAAAAGCGTCGAGATCGACGTAGTTCATCGTCTCGGCCAGCTTTACGAGCGACGGGGAGTTGGTCAGCTTCTGGACCGGGAGTCCCTCCTTGCGAAGCGCCTTGACCAGCTCCTCCTTGCCGTTCTCGATGGCGTCCTCGCGGCGCTCGCGGCTGAACCACTGGCGGATCTTGTTGCGGGCCCGGGGGGTGACGACGATCTGCATCCAGTCCCGGCTGGGGCTCGCCGACGGCACCTTGGAGGTGAAGATCTCGATGCTGTCGCCCGACTGGAGGGCGGAGTCGAGGGGGACCAGCCGCCCATTGACCTTGGCGCCGATGCAGCGGTGCCCGACCTCGGTGTGGATGGCGTACGCGAAATCGACAGGGGTCGCGCCGACCGGCAGCGACATGACGTCACCCTTCGGGGTGAACACGAAGACCTCGTCCTGCTCGAGATCGAGCTTTAGGGTCTCGAGGAACTCGTTGGGGTCGGCCGTCTCCTCCTGCCAGTCGACGATGCGCTGCAACCAGGCAACATCGGCGGCCGAGGCCCGCTCCTTGTAACCCCAGTGGGCGGCGATCCCGCGCTCCGCCCGGTTGTGCATCTCCTTGGTGCGGATCTGGACCTCGAGGGGCTTGCCCTGGGGACCCACCACCGTTGTGTGCAGCGACTGGTAGAGGTTGAATTTCGGTGTGTTGATGTAGTCCTTGAATCGTCCCTGGACCGGAGTCCACGCCCCGTGGATGGCGCCGAGTGCCGCCCAGCAGTCCTTGACAGAATCGACCAGGACCCGGACGCCGACGAGGTCGTAGATGTCGTCGAATTCCTTGGACTTGACGACCATCTTCTCGTAAATGGAGTACAGGTGCTTGGGACGGCCGGTGACCGCGCCCTCGACGCGCGCCGCCACCAGGCGCTCCTGCACGTGGTCGATGACCTGAGTGATGTAGATGTCCCTCTCGGGCGAGCGGGTGGCCACCATCTGCTCGATCTCGGCGTAGCGCCGGGGATGGAGGGTGGCGAAGGCCAGGTCCTCGAGTTGCCATTTGATGTCCTGGATGCCGAAGCGGTGCGCCAAAGGGGCATAGATGTCGAGTGTCTCCTGGGCGGTGCGCTGCTGCTTCCACTCGGGCATGGCGGCGATGGTTCGCATGTTGTGCAGCCGGTCCGCCAGCTTGATGAGCAGGACCCGGGGGTCCTTGGCCATGGCCACCAGCATCTTGCGCATAGTGGCCGCCTGCTGCGCCTGCTTGGAGTCGAACTGGATCCGTTCGAGCTTGGTGACCCCGTCCACGATCGACGCCACGATGGGCCCGAACTGCTCCTCGATGTCACCCAGCGAGACCCCCGTATCCTCGACGGCGTCGTGGAGGAGGGCCGACGCGATCGTCACGTCATCCAGGCTGAGGCTGGCGAGGATGGTCGCCACCGCCACCGGGTGGGTGATGTACGCCTCACCCGACTTGCGGAGCTGGCCCTCGTGGGCGGCCGACGCCACCTCGTAAGCCGCGAGGATGAGCGAGGCGTCGCTCTTCGGATGCCGATCCTTGTAGGCCGTGACCACCGGGGCGACCAGGTCGGCCGGTGGCGTGGGACGCCGCCAAGGCAGTACCCGGGGAGCCGTGGCGACCGCGCTGCGCCGGCCGGTGCTCTCGAGCACCGGGCCCCGGGCACGTTCACGGCTCATACGGGCGACTCATTCATAGGTATCTAGGGAAACGGTGCGGTAGCCCTCCAGCTTCCCGCGACCGCCCAGAAATGCCACCTTCATGAGGAAGCTGGCCCCGATGGTGACCCGTCCAAACGGTCGACCAGGCGGGCGGCGGCGGCCGCGGTGCAGCGAAAGGTCCTCCGGTCCGAGCCGGTCGCGGCTGATCTTTTCCCGGGTGGGGACAGACCTCGAGGTCCGGCAAGAATTCTTTCAGCCAGGCACTGTCACCGGCTGTGCTCCCCATTGCACCACGGTAGCGGCTTCGGGGCTGGTGCCCAATCAGCCGGGGGCCCCACCCCGGGACCGTCGCTCAGCGCTTGCGGCCCTTTTTGCGCGGGCGGGGACCGGGGCGATTCCCGCCACCGCCACCGGAACGGTTGGCGGGCCCGGGCCGAGGCTTGACCGGCGGCTTCGCAGGCGCGGCGGCCGCCGGCACCTTTTCCCCGGCCGTTGCCGATCCCGCCGATGCCGGTGGGCCCTGTTTGGGGGCGGATCCGGCCTTGGCCTTGCCGTCCCCTCGCACCGACGCCACCGGTGCCACCTCTACCTCGTCGATGCCTTCGTCCTCCACGACCGACTCCTCGCGCTCAGGCCCGGCGAGCTTGGACGGCTTGAGGGGCGGCCGGGGCGCCAACTTGGCCCGGTTACCGCCACCACCACCGCCACCACCGCCCGCGCCGGCGGCCGCTTTGGTCCCCGATCGGGAGCGCCCCCCGCCGCCGCTGCCACCGGCGACGCCGAGCACCTCGCCCGACGCGGCGCTGGCCGGGGTGAGCACACCCGTCATCGAGGCACGGTTCGCTAGGCGCTGGCGGATCTGGCTGTACCGGGGCTCGCGCTCCTTCATGACCGCCAGCGCCGGCGCCGCGATGAAGATCGAGGAGTAGGCCCCGGTGAGCAGGCCGATGAACAAAGCCAGGCCGAAGTCCTGCAGCGCCGACGCCCCGAGGAAGTACGACCCGATCAGCAGGATCGACAGGATCGGCATGATGGCGACGATGCTGGTGTTGATCGACCGCATCAGCACCTGATTCATCGAGAGGTTGACCGTCTCGGTGTAGGTGATGCGCCCCGATGCCGCCAACCCCTTGGTGTTCTCCTCGATCTTGTCGAACACGACCACGGTGTCGTAGAGCGAGTACCCGAGGATCGTGAGGAAGGCGATCACCGTCGCCGGCGTCACCTGGAACCCGGAAAGCGAATAGATCCCGATCGTGATCAGGATGTCGTGCAGCAGGGCGATCAAAGCCGCGATCGCCATCTTCCCCTCGAAGCGGAAGGTGACGTAGATCACCACCGCCACGAGGAAGATCACCAATGCTCGCAAGGCCTTCTGGGTGATGTCGTGGCCCCAGGTGGGCCCGACGTCGTTCAGGGTCACCTGGTTGACATTGACACCGGACATCTTGGCCAGCGCCTCGCTGACCTGGTTGACCTTGGTCTTGTCGGCCGTGGTGTTGGCGTGGGCCGAGACCCGGATCGTGTGGGTACCGGTCTGGCGATCGGTGAGGACCTCGATAGTGGCTTGGCGCAGGTCGGCAGAGACCTGGCCGAGGACGTCACGGGTACGGGACACCGAGGCGTTGGACTTGACCTCCCAGACCGTTCCCCCCTTGAACTCGATACCGAAGTTCAGGCCGCGAACGGCCAGCGCCAGGATGCCGACGACGATGATCAGCGCCGAAACGGTGAACCATCGCTTGCGCTTGCCGACGAAGTCGAACGAGGTCTCGCCCCGGTAGAGGCGAGTCCAAAGTTTGTGCTTGGTCTCGGTCATTGGTTCTCCCCGGTGGGGGTGGCGGCCAGGCCGCGCGCCACCCCGAAGAATCGCGCCTCGGTGAACAGCCGGTTTCGCCCGAGCAGGGCGACCATGGGCCGGGTGAAGAAGTAGGCGGTGATCAGGTCGAGCACCGTCGACAGGAACAGGAACAGGGCGAAGCCCCGGACCGACCCGACCGTGAAGAGGTAGAGGATGGCGGCGGCCATGATCGAGATCAGGTCGGCGGCCACGATGGTGCGGTAGGCGCGGGAGAAACCTCGGTCAACCGATGTTCGGACACTCTTTCCCGAACGTATTTCGTCTTTCAATCGCTCGAAATAGACGATGTAGGAGTCGGCGGTGACACCAACGGAGACGATGATGCCGGTGGCGCCGGCCAGCGACAGGGCCAAACCGCGCGACGCGCTCAGCTGCGAGACGATGGCGTACAGCAGCATCCCTGACAGTCCCAGTCCGAAGACCACGACCACGCCGAGCGCCCGGTAGTAGAAGAGCATGTAACACAGGACGAGGATCAGTCCGATGGCACCGGAGATGAGGCCGGCCCGCAGCGAGTCCTTGCCGATGGTCGCCGACACCGTCTGGATGGACTGGGGCTGGAACTGCACGGGCAGGGACCCGTACCGCAGCTCCAACGCCAGGTTCTTGGCCGATGTCTCGGTGAAGTTGGCGCCGTTGATGACGGCTTGGCCGTTGTAACTCTGCTGCTGGATCAGCGGCGCCGACTCGACCACGCCGTCGAGGGTGATGGCCACGAACTTCTGGTAGTTGGTCTGCGCCAGCTTGTCGAACGCCGGGCCGCCGGAGCTGGTGAACTTGACCTGCACGTACCAGCTGGGCTCGGAAATGCTCAGGTCGGGCGGCAGCGCGGTGGCGGTGCTGACCACTTTGCCGGTGAGCTGCGCCGGCCCGAGGAGGTAGCGGGGGCCGGCGGGATCGGCGCCGTTGCCCGACTTGTCGGCCGACGGGAGCAGGACGGTGTCGGTTGCCACGTCGGGAGTGGTCGGCAGGGCGCTCCCCACGTTCGTGGTGGCCAGCTGGCAATCCTGGGCGCTGTATTGCGGGGTGGCGCCGGCGACGGTGGTCGAGGTGGTGCCGGCCACGGTGGACCCGGCGGCGGCGGGGGCCGTGGTGGCGGGGACCGACGGCGCAGGCGTGGTCGGAGTCTGCACCGGCAGCGGCGCTGTGAGCGCAGCGGCCGGCATGCGACCCCCACCCACGCCGAGGGCCCCCTTGGTGGTCGAGGTGGCGGCGGGCGTCGTCGTGGGGGCTCCGGCCACCGTGGTGGTCGTTGCGCCCGGCACGGTGGTGGTCGCTCCGGGCACCGTAGACGGGGTCGCCGAGTACGGCGGGAAGGGGACGATCTGAGCGGTCGAGCCGGTACCGCTGGTGCACAGCACGGGCCGGAAGAGCAGCTGGGCGGTCTGGCCGACCACTTGCAGCGCCCTGGCGGGATCCTTGATGCCGGGCAGCTCGATCACGACGTTGTTGCCCTGGCGGCTGATGTTGGGCTCGGCCACACCGAGGCCGTCGATGCGCCGGCGCATGACGGTGATCGCCTGGTTGAGGACTCCGGAGTCGACCTTGCCTTTGGGCTGGAGCACCACCGACGCGCCGCCCTGCAGGTCGAGTCCGAGCAAGGGCTTGTTGCCCGCCGCGAAGGTGGCGCCGAGGGCGATGACAGCCACCGCGATGATGCCGATGAGCGAGTACCACAACGATCTACGCACCGAATGTCCTACCCACGGCGTGACCTACGCACAAGTTGATCCGCCCATTGATTAGTGCGGATCCGGCCCAGGGGCAGGAGCCGCGGTCTCTGATTTCGCCGCCTCGCCGGGGATGGCGCTGAGCGTCGGCGGGGTGGACGGGGCCCCCGCGCCCGGGACAGGGCCCGGCACTTGGTTCACCACCGCCGTCTCGGGTGCCCCCTCGGCGGCGATCACCTCGGTCTCGTCGGCGGCGACTTCCTCGTCGGTTTCGCCGCCGGAATCTCCGTCGATGTCGCCGAAGGCCTCGCCTTCGGCGAACTCCCCGGAATCTTCCTCGCCCCCGCCGTCGGAGATCCCGCCGTAGCCAGGCTCGGAGTCGTCGAGCCGGCGGCTGATGGCCATACGCAGGAATTCGACGATCACGCCGTCGCTGATCTCGACCCAGAGCCGATCGTCCGACTCGTCGACGACGCGCCCGATCAGACCACCGGCGGTGACCACTCGGTCACCGACGCTGATCGCGGTGATCAGCTGGCGCTGGCGCCGTACCCGCTGCTGTTGCGGTCGCAACAACAGGAAATACACGCCGGCAAAGAACAGGACGAAAACAAGGAGTTGAGGCATGGGTGCATGAGCGTCAAACCGCCAGCTGGCGACAAGACAGCCCCGGAGACCTTAGCGCGGGCCTGTCGCTACGGGCGTTCGCACGCCAATCGAGCGCCTCCGACGGGGGCGCCGGGGGGCACCCGCAGGCTAATGCCAGACCGTGGCGATGCGAACCCGCAATTCGTCGAGGCGGCCCGCGGCGATGGCACTGCGGATGTCGGCCATCAACCGCAGCTGCCACGCCAGGTTGTGCCAGGTCAGGAGGCGGGGGCCCGATGGCTCGCCGACCATGAACAGGTGCCGCAGGTAGGCCCGGCTGTGGGTCTGGCAGGTCCGGCACGGGCACCGGTCGTCGACGGGCCCCTCGTCGCGGGCCATGACCGCGCCTCGAATCTGGACCTTGCCGCGGTCGGTGAGCGCGGTGCCATGGCGGCCCAGTCGCGTCGGCAGCACACAGTCGAACATGTCGACGCCGAGGGCCACCGCCTCCACGATGGACACGGCGTCGCCGACTCCCATCAAGTAGCGAGGCTGATCGGCCGGCAACTCGGCTGCTGCCGCCTCCAGCGCGGGCAACATCTCCGCCCTCGGCTCGCCCACCGACAGGCCCCCGATGCCGTACCCGTCGAAGCCCAGCGCAACGGTGCGCGCTGCGCTCTCGGCTCGCAGCGCGGCGTCGGTGCCCCCCTGGACGATGCCGAAGATGGCTTGGCCCTCCCGCCGGTGGACGTGGCGCGCCCGGGCGGCCCACGCCGCCGTCCTGTCCACCGCGGCCCGCAGGACCTCGGGGGGCGACGGCAGCGCCGGGCAGATGTCGAGCGCCATCTGGATGTCTGCTCCCAACGCCTCCTGGACGGCGACGGCCCCCTCGGGGGTCAACCGGTGGCGGGACCCGTCGTAGGTGGAGCGGAAACTGACCCCGTCGTCATCGACCTCGGGTCCCAAGGAGAACACCTGGTAGCCGCCCGAGTCGGTGAGCAGGTGGCCCGACCAACCGCTGAAACCGTGGAGATCACCCAGGCCCGCCACGATGTCGGCGCCGGGTCGCAGCATCAGGTGGTACGTGTTGGCCAGCACGACATCGGCGCCAATGGCGGCCAGGTCCCCGGCGTCGAGCGTCCTGACCGTTCCCCTGGTGCCCACGGGCATAAAGCAAGGGGTCGGAAAAGAACCCCGGGCGGTATGGACCGAGCCGGTCCGTGCCGACCCATCGGTCGCGGCCACCGAGAAGCGCAGCGCCGCGGTCAACCGGTCATCGCCCGACCAGCATGGCGTCACCAAACGAAAGAAACCGGTACCCACTGTCCAGCGCCTGGCGGTACAGGTCCCGCCATCGCGGGCCGCAGAATGCCTCCAGCAGGACCAGCAACGAGGACCGGGGCTGATGGAAGTTGGTCAACAGCGCGTCGACCACCTGGAAGTTGTAGTCGCCGTGGATGAACAGGCGCGTCTCGCCCGAGAGGCAGCCGGTCGCGGCCGCCGACTCGAGCGCCCGAACCGTCGTCGTGCCCACCGCCACCACGCGCCGGGCTTGGCGGCAGGCTTCCATGGTCTCGGGCGCGACGTGGTAACGCTCCCGGTGCATGACGTGGTCCTCCACGCGGCCGGCGGCCAAGGGGCGGAACGTGGCCACGCCCACCGCCAAGTCGACGTGGGCGAGGGCGACGCCACGGGTTCGGCATCGGTCGAGGACTTCATGGGAAAGGTGGAGTCCGGCCGTCGGGGCGGCGACCGAGCCGACGCGATCGGCATATACCGTCTGGTAGCGGCTGCTGTCGGCGAGCGCCTCGTGGATGTAGGGGGGCAGGGCGACGGTGCCCAACGATTCGAGCAGCTCGGGCACCGACTGGTCGCCGGGGAGAATGCGCACCCGGCGCCGGCCGTCACCGACCTCTTCGCCGACTTCGACCACCTCGCGCTCGCCGTGGACCAGGATCGTGCCCGCCGGCAGGCGCCGGCCCGGGCGCACCAGCGCCGTCCACACCTCGGATGTGTCGCCGCCGTCGCCGTCGGGTTCCAGCAAAAGGACCTCGGCCGCGGCGCCGGTGCGCTTGGCGAGGCGCAGGCGGGCCGGGCGGACCTTGGTCGTGTTGACGACCAGCAGGTCGCCGGGGGCCAGCAGGTCGGGGAGATCGGATACGTGACGGTGCCGGACCGGCTCATTCTGATCGAGCGATACGAGAAGGCGGGCGGCGTGGCGCGGTTCGACCGGCTGCTGGGCGATAGCACCCGTCGGCAGGTCGTATTCCGGCACGTCCACGGACGTGTGTTCTAGCGCCCCGCATGATCGGACGCGAGGAGGGGTATCCTCCGCACTGGTGGCCCTACGGGTTGATGATGTCGACATAGCTCGCGACCGGGCACTCGTCGAGCGCTTCCAGGCCGGCGACGACGAGGCCTTCGAGGAGTTGTACCGCCGCTACCACGACCGCCTGCAGCGGTTCTGCCTGAAGCGCATCGGCGACATTCACGCCGCCGAGGAGGTCGCCCAGGAAGCCTTCACCCGGGCCCTGACCGCCCTGCCGGACCTGAGCGGGGAACTGCGCTTCTACCCCTGGGTCTCGGTCATCGCCTCCCGGCTCTGCGTCGACCACTTCCGGCGCCAAGCCCGTTCCGAGCGCTTCTCCGATACCAGTCCCGGCACGGTCGACGGGAGCCATGAGGAACGGATCATCGACGAGGTCGACGCGTCGCTGGTGGTCGCCGCCCTCGCCCGCTTGGCACCCCGGCATCAAGACGTCCTCCATCTCCGCGAGATCGAGGGCTGGTCGTACCAGCACATCGCCACCCATTACGGCGTCACCGTGGGCGCGGTCGAAACGCTCCTGTTCCGCGCCCGCCGGGCCCTGCGGCGCGAGTTCCGCCTCGTCGACGGCGCTGGTCTCGCCGCTATCCCCGTGCTGGGCCGGGCGATCCAGTTCGCGGCGCGGGTTCGCACCCGGCTCCCCGCTTGGGTCCCCGCGACCCCCTCCGTGACGACCTTCGCCGCCGCCGCCACGGCAACTGCCGCCGCAGTCGCGATCGCCGTCGCCCCGAGCGGGGCGCCGGCCCGAGCGGCCCTGCCCCCGGGCTCGAACCCCGCGCACGTGCAGGCCGCCCCGAGTCACCGCGGCGGCGCCACCGATCCGGCCGCGGCCGCGATCCCAGGCACGGTCACACCGGCGGCGCCCGGCGCGGCGGGCGCGACGGGCGCGGCCCCGTCGGATACCCCTGCCCCTGTTGTTCTGGGAACCGGGGCGGCCGGCGGTCTCCCCGTCGGACCGAGCGCCCTCGCCGTCCCCGCCACCACTGTCGGTGTTCCGCCAACGGTCACCGTGCCCCACGGTGGCGGTCCTGACCTCGTCGGTCCCACCGTGGGCCCGCTGACCGGTGTCCTTCCCCCGGCGCTCCCCTTGCCGCTGCCGCCGAACGTCTCCAACGCGGTGCCGCCGGTCACGGTGCCCGCGGTGCCGCTCACCGTCGCGCCGCTCGGAATCGGCGACCCCCTCGTCGGGGCCGTCACCGCCGCTCCGAGCACCGCCGATTCGCTGGTCGGCGGCCTGCTGCACCGCTGAGCCTCCGGGGTAGCGCGATTTCCGCTGTGTACACGACGGAAATCGCGCTACCCCCTACTCGAAGGCAAGGGCCGGCGCCGGGATCGCGCCCGCGGGGGGGACCAGTCCCAGGTGGTGCCACGCCGCGGGCGTGGTGACGCGCCCCCGGGGCGTGCGCATCAGCAGACCCAACTGCATCAAGAAAGGCTCGTAGACGTCCTCGACGGTGTCCGGTTCCTCGCCGATGCTCACGGCGAGCGTCGACAGGCCCACCGGGCCGCCGGCAAATCGGTGACACAAGGCGTGGAGGATGGCGCGATCGACCTTGTCCAAGCCGAGGTCGTCGACGCCGAACACCGCCAGGCCTTCGCGGGCCAGCGCCAAGGAAACGTGGCCGTCGGCACGGACTTCGGCATAGTCCCGCACCCGCTTCAGCAACCTGTTGGCGATGCGGGGCGTGCCCCGGGAGCGGCCCGCGATCTCGGCCGCGCCGTCGTCATCGAGGTTGACGCCGAGGATCCGGCCCGAACGGCGGATGATCGCCTCCAGTTCCTCAGGCTCGTAGTAGTCGAGGCGGGCGACGAAGCCGAAGCGGTCCCTGAGCGGCCCGGTGATGAGACCGGTCCTGGTGGTGGCGCCGATCAGGGTGAAGCGGGGCAGGTCGAGACGGATGGACCGGGCGGCGGGACCCTTCCCCAACACGATGTCGAGAGCGAAGTCCTCCATCGCGGGGTACATGATCTCCTCGACGGCGCGGCCCAACCGGTGGATCTCGTCGATGAACAGGACATCGCCTTCCCCAAGGTCGGTGAGGATGGCGGCCAGATCCCCGGCGCGGACGAGGGCGGGCCCGGAGGTGATGCGGAGGTTGACGCCCATCTCGGCGGCGACGATCCCCGCCATGGTGGTCTTGCCCAGTCCGGGCGGGCCCGCGAACAGGAGGTGGTCGGCGGCCTGGCCGCGGCGCCGGGCCGCTTCCAGCACGATGCTCAGGTGCTCCTTCAGCTGGGCCTGGCCCACGAACTCGGCCAGCCGGCGGGGCCGGAGGTTGGTTTCCTCGACCGCTTCGACGGGATCCACGACCGCCGCGCTCACCGTCCGGGCGGCGGGACCGATGAGCTCTTCTCTCACCGCACGCCTGCCAGATGTCGCAGCGCGCCGCGAAGCAGGTCTTCCAACGGCCCGTCGTCAGGAAGCTGGCTCAGGGCGTCGCGCACCTCCTCGGCGCCATAGCCCAACCCGGCCAGCGCGACTCGGACCTCGGCGCGCCCGCCGGCCGCCGCCCCGCCGGCGCGGGCACTCACCAGGTCGGTGCCGTCGAGGTCGAAGTCGAGCCGCGTCTTCAACTCGATCAGCAGCCGGCTGGCCGTCTTGGCACCAACGCCGGGCACCTGCGTGAGGGCCGCGGCGTCGTCGGCCGCCACGGCTCGGCGCAACGACGCCGGCGAGTGGATCGACAGCAGGGCCAGCGCCACTGCGGGGCCCACGCCGTGAGCTGCGATCAGACTCTCGAAGCAGCGACGCTCGTCGCGGGTGGCGAAACCGTAGAGAACGATGGCGTCCTCCCGCACGTGGGTGTGGATGTGCAGGAAGACCGGCGCGCCCAGCTCGCCCAGGCGGACCAGGGCGGCGGCCGGCACGTGAACCCGATAGCCGACCCCGGCCACCTCGACCAGAGCCTCGCCGCTCGGGTGGTCACCACGCAGCGACCGGTCGAGCAGGACTCCGCGCAACGACCCGATCACGACACCACCCCGGCGGCGGCGACTGCGGCCCGCAGACCGGTGCCCGTCAAATGGCAGATGGCCAGGGCCAACGCGTCGGCGACATCGGGCGGCCGGGGGGGCGCCGACAGCTTGAGGAGGGATTGCACCATCCGCTGCACCTGGTCCTTGGTGGCGGCGCCGTAGCCGGTGACCGCCTGCTTGACCTCGTTGGGGCTGTACTGGACGACCGGGCAACCGGTCTGGGCCGCCGCCACCAGGGCCACGCCGCTGGCCTGGCCCACCGCCATGGCGGTGCGGGCGTTGGCCTGGAAGAGGACCCGCTCGACGACCATGACATCGGGGGTCACTTCGGCGAGGAGGCGGCCGATCTCTTCGTACAGCGCCGCCAGCCGTGCCGCCAGCGCATCGGTCGGCGGCGTCTTGATGACGCCTGCCGAAACCACCCGCAGACCCGTCGGCGCGCGCTCGATTACGCCGTAGCCACAGCGAGACAACCCAGGGTCGATGCCCAGTGCGAACACTCGTTCGACCATATCATCGCCACCGGCCCAGCCGGTGGATGCGATCACCGCCACCGGCACGGCCGGTGGAGCCGGTGGATGCCCGTCTCACACCCCGGGCGGTCAGGCCTCGACGAGTTCGAGGATGTTGTCGGGGATGTCGAAGTTTGCGTAGACGTTCTGGACGTCGTCGAGATCCTCGAGCAGGTCGACGAGGCGAAGGACCTTTTTGGCGTCGTTCTCGTTGTCGAGGGGGACGGTGTTTTGGGCCAGCAGCGTGATCTCGGCGGAATCGAGTTCGATACCGGCAGCCTCGATGGCGTCTCGCACTGCGGGCATCTCGCTCGGGTCGGTGACGATCTCCCAGCTGTCTCCGCTGTCGGCCACGTCCTCGGCACCAGCTTCCAGGGCGGCCATCATGATGTCATCTTCGGCTGTCTCGCTGCCCGATGCCGCCTTCTTGGGCACGTTGATCACGCCCTTGCGCTCGAACTGCCAGGCCACGGCCCCGGGTTCGGCCATCGACCCTCCGTTCTTGGAGAAGATGGCGCGGATGTCCGAACCGGTGCGGTTGCGATTGTCGGTGAGGCACTCGATGATGACCGCAACCCCCGACGGGGCATACCCCTCGTAGGTCACCGACTCGTAGCGGACCCCTTCCAGGTCGCCGGTCGCCCGCTTGATTGCCCGCTCGATGGTGTCCATGGGCACGGACGCATCCCGGGCCTTTTGGAACATGGTCCGCAGCGTGGCGTTGGCGTCGGTGTCGCCTCCGCCCTCGCGCGCCGCCACTTCCACTTGGCGGATCAGCTTGGCGAAGAGCTTGCCCCGGGCAGCATCCTGGGCCCCCTTCTTGTGTTTGATGGTTGCCCACTTGGAATGACCAGACATCGGCTAGAGCCCTTTCAGGAACAGATCGTGAAGGCGAAGGTCGCCCGACAGCTCGGGATGAAACGACGTGACGAGCACCGATCCCTGGCGGCAGGCGACCGGGCGGTCGTCCAGCCAGGCCAGGACCTCCACGCCGCCACCGGCGCGCTCGACGATCGGCGCCCGGATGAACACGCCGTGCAGCGGCTCGGGCCCGATGGCGGGGACCGTGAGGTCGGCTTCGAAGGAGTCCACCTGGCGCCCGAACCCGTTGCGGCGCACCGAGATGTCGATGACCCCGAAGCTCGGCTGTCCCGGCCGGCCGTCGAGCACGACGCCGGCCAGCAGGATCATTCCGGCGCAGGTACCGAAGGCGGGCAACCCCGACGAAAGGGCGTCGCCCAGCGGTTCGCGTAGTTCGGCGCTGTCGAGCAGCAACGCCATCGTCGTCGACTCGCCGCCCGGGAGGATGACGGCATCGAGACCGGCCAGATCCTCCCGTTGGCGGACCTCGACGGCGTGGGCGCCGAGGTCAGTGAGCGCCGCGACGTGCTGGCCGACGTCGCCCTGCAAAGCCAGCACACCGACCTTGCCGCTCACCTGGCGGCCTCCTGGCCATCACCAGCCCCGGTCCGAAAGCCGGGTCTCGACACTCGAGGATTGCTCGCCCCGCATGGCCTCGCCCAGCCCCCGGCTGACTTTGGCGACGATGGCGGGATCGCGGAAATGGGTCGTCGCTTCCACGATGGCGCGGGCGAAACGGGCGGGGTCACTGCTCTTGAAGATGCCCGAGCCCACGAAGACCGCCTCGGCACCCAGTTGCATCACCAGGGCCGCGTCCGCGGGGGTAGCGATACCGCCGGCACAGAACATCGGCACCGGGAGCTGTCCGGTCTCGGCTACCTCCTGCACCAACCCAATGGGAGCCTGCAGCGACTTGGCCCAGCCGTAGAGCTCGGCGGAGTCGGCCTGGGTGATCTTGCGCAGGTCGCCGACGATCGACCGCAGGTGGCGCACCGCTTCGGAGACGTCGCCGGTCCCAGCCTCGCCCTTCGAGCGGATCATGGCCGCGCCCTCGGAGATCCGGCGTAGGGCCTCACCCAGGTTGGTGGCGCCGCACACGAAGGGCACGGTGAAGCGCCACTTGTCGATGTGGTGGGCGTCGTCGGCCGGGGTCAGGACCTCGCTCTCGTCGACGTAGTCGACCCCGAGCGATTCGAGGACCTGAGCCTCGGCAAAATGGCCGATCCGGGCCTTGGCCATGACCGGGATGGTGACGGTGGCCTTGATCGCGTCGATCAGGGCGGGATCGCTCATCCGGGCGACGCCACCGTCACGGCGGATGTCGGCGGGTACCCGCTCGAGGGCCATCACGGCGACGGCGCCGGCGTCCTCGGCGACCTTGGCCTGCTCGGCGTTGACGACGTCCATGATGACGCCACCGCGCAACATCTCGGCTAGACCGCGTTTGACGAGGTCTGTCCCGGTGCGTCGGGAGGTGTCGTGACCAGCCACGGCGGTCAGTCTACGGGGCCAGGTTGGCAAGCCGGGAACCCTTTTCCCCGGCTCGTTTCCCCCAGTCGAGTCAGTGCATGTTGGGGGCCGGGCCAGGAGGCAGCAGCTCGACCCAAGTCCGCCCCGGTGCCAGCGCAATCGGCTGGCCCGCGGCATCGGCGTACTGCGTGACCGCCGTCGGCGACGCCTTGCTCCACGTCCCGCGGATCACTGTGCCTCCCGTGAGGATTGTCACCGACCCCGACCCCACGGATTGGCCCTTTGGTATCGGCGGCGCCGGAACGACGCCTTCGCCGGTCGCGTAGCCGTCGACCGTGTAGTTGATGACTTGCACGATGACGTTGTGGGCCGCCAGCTGCTGGCCGGCCTGATCGATGTCGGGCGAGCCGTTCTGAGTGCGTTTCCATGTCGCCGAGGCGGCGTCCCAATCCCAGGCGGCGGCTGCCATACCGAAGGACAGGTCGATGTGGCTGGCAGGCGCCACGCCGGCACCGGAGGGAGCCTGGCCCGCCGCCCGGTAGTCGAACAGCGGAGGCGGGGGGTGGGTACCACTGGTGTCCAGGCCGAAGAGAGCGGCGGTGTCGGTGTACAGGTTGTGGGGCTGGGGGTGGGGACCGCTGGTGAAGTAGGCGCCGCCGCGGGCGTCAGCTCCGACGTCGGAGATGGGCGCGGCGCGCAACTGGGCCACGAAGCCGGTGTTACCCCCCGAGTAGGCGTAGAGCGGGTGGTTCAGCGCCGACACGACGTCTATGTCGGTGGTTCGGGTCGAGCGAACCGGGCCGATGCGGTCGGCGTCGGTGGATTGGAACAGAGCGATCAGGCGCGTCAGGTGGCTCTCGACCAGCTCCTCGTAGACGACATCGGCGGCAGCCAGGCCCGCTTGTGGCCGCGCGGGATCGACATTGTCGATCTTGATGGCCAGCGCGGGACGGCTGCGTTTGGCACTGTCGGGCTGGGCCAGGCCGGTCAGCGGTGCCATCGGCGGCTTGGCGGCCGCCGTGGTCGGTGCCGCGCTCGCCGTGGTGCCGGGGGTCGTGGATCCGGTGGTCGTCGGCACCGCCTTCTTGCCCCCGCTGCCTCCACACGCGGCCACCAAAAGGGCCGTGACGGCTACCGCGCACCCGCGGCGAAGAGTTCGGTCAACAGTCAGCATGGGTGGTTACAGCTCCCTGAGCGCTTCGATGCGCTCGTCTAGGGGCGGATGCGTGTCGTACAGCCGGCTCAACCAGGCCAATCGGTTTGACGTCGGGGGTGGCAACGGGCCGCCCAGCCACAGATGCGCCGTCGCCGGCGCCGCCGCTCCCCCGCCAATGACGGTGCCGCCTCGCTGCATCTTCTCCAGGGCAGCGACCAGGGCCGGGGGGTACCGGGTGAGGTGGACCCCGGCACTGTCGGCGGCTTCCTCGCGGTGGGGATCGATCGAGAACTGCAGTCCGAGCCCCGCCAAGGCGGCCACCGGCACCAGCAGATAGCTGAGGAAGGCACCCGCCCCGCCCCCAGTCGCAGCTCGGGCGGGTCGGCCGAAAAGACCGAACAGCCCCACCGCGACCGTCGCGGTGAGGATGTCCTCGCTGCGGATGTGGCTGAACTCGTGGGCCAGGACCGCCTCGAGCTCGATCCGGCTCAGTTGGTCGAGCAGTCCCGAGGTGACGACCAGTAGGGCGTGGCGGGGGGAACGGCCCATCGTCAGGGCGTTGAGGCCGGGATCGGCCACCACGAACAGCGCAGGTTGGGGCACTCCGGCATTGGCACCCAACCCCTCGACGAGGTTGAACAGACGGGCGTGCATGACCGGGTCGGCGGGGGTGGCCCCGAGCAGGTGAAGGGCGAGGGGAACGCTGCCCCACCAGGCCCCGGCGGCGATGGCGATCCCCACGATCAGGCCGACGATCACCGCAACGAACGCGGGCAGGACGAGCAGCCCGATCAGCGCCACGACAAGGCCGACCACGGCGGCACTGAGGGCGACGAGAATCAGTGCGCGATGTTTGTTGCCCGACACCCGGCGGGCGACCTCTTGGTCGACGCCAATCATGCGAGCCAGCGGGAACCGGCAGTCACGAGTTGTTCATGTTAACGAGGCGGGATCGCCACCGGGCCGCGTCGGCGCGATCGGGCGACAGGCCAGGAGTCGCTGGTAGTGGTCGGCGTAGCGTTCGGCCAGGCGGGCCATGGAGAAATGCGACGCCCGCCGGTCGGCTCGCGCCACCATCTCGTCAATCTGAGCGCCGCCGACCAGGGCCCGCTCCAGGGCGGCCCCCAAGGCGGCGGCGTCGTCGGGGGGTACCAGCAGGGCTTCGTCGTCGGGGCGGGCGACATTGTGATAGCCGGGAAGGTCGCTGGCCACGATGGGCGTCGATGACGCCATCGCCTCGAGCAGTACGACACCGAAGGATTCGCCGTGCAACGATGGCGCGCAGAACACGTCGGCGGCCCGGAGGCGCCGCGCCTTCTCCTCGTCACTCAGGCGGCCCAGCCACTCGATGCGCCCGTCGTCGGCGGTCTGGGCCTGGAGACGATGGGTTTCGGGCCCGTCGCCGCCGATCCACAGTCGCACGTCGGGACCGAGGTGCGCCATGGCGTCGATGAGAACGGCGAGCCCCTTGCGGGGTTCATGGCGACCGACGAAGAACACCGTCTTGCCCTCGGTCGGCCATGGTTGTGCCCGGGAGAAGTACGTCGTGTCGATGCCGTTGCCAACCAGTTCGTACTGGCCGCCCAGCGCCTCCGACGCCGTGGCCAGGGCATCCTCGGAGACGGCGCAGCGCAACGACAACTTCCGGCCCGCCCACCGGGCGATCGGGCGCATCGTCCGGTAGATGGCACTCTCCCCGGAACGGTGGAACGTGCCGACGGTCGGGACGTCGGTGAACAGCAGCGCGGTCAGGCTGGGGCCCGGCACGAGAGGTTCGTGCAGATGGACCAGGTCGAAGGCCTCGTCGCGCAGGGCCCGAATGGTTCGCAGCACACAGGCCGGGTCCGGCGCGATCGGCGCCATGGAACCGTTGTTGGCATACGGGAGCGACTGGCCGAGCGGCGTGACCGAGCTGTCCGGTGGCGGTCCGTCGCACGGCCCGAGGACCCGGGCATCGATGCCGGTGGCGCGCAATGCCTCACCCAGGGCGATGACCTGCCCCTGCACGCCCCCGGGCACGGTCAGGCTGTAGGGACAGAAGACACCGACGCGCACAGACAAAAAGTACAGCGTGTGGCGGGTTGGTCAGTCGTTGTCGATCATGTACTCGTCGTTCTGGTGGTACTCGTAGAGGGCATGAAATCCCTCGAGGTCGTAGGTGACCAACTCTTTACCCTCCCATTTCGCTCCGAGATCCTCGGCGATCTCGACGTCGTACATTCCCGTCGGCTCGGCGCCTGTCCAGCGGTACTTGGTCATCGAGTTCTCTTTGCGCACCAGCACGACCCGTTCACCTGACACAGGACTCTCCTTTCCCAACCAGCGCCGGTTGGATTCGTAGCATCATGGTCGCGTGAGCGATGAGACGTCGGGAGCGCCCCAGGTCCCGCAGGTCCGGACCCCCGAGAAGTGGAACACCGGCGTGTACGCCAACGGAGTCGGAGTTTGGTTCACCCAGACCGACTTCACCTTGGATTTCGTCGTCAACCTGCCCCCCGAGATGGGCCAGGACGACCAGGGCAACCAGTTGCTGCTCAGCCCCCAGCAGGTCGTCGCCCGGGTCAAGCTGCCCCCACCGCTGGTATTCCAGGTCATGCGCAACCTCAGCACCAACCTGGACCGCTACGAGCAGCAGTACGGCGCCATCCAGGAGTTCGCGGGCCCGACCCTCGGTACCGAGGAGACCCCGTCGCCCCCCGCGGAGGACGAAACCTGAACCGAGGGCGCCCAGCTGGCCGGCTGGCCGCCTCCCTGCTGGCGTGACGCGCTCCGTTCGAGGCCCTGGCACCGGGTACCGGCCCTTGCAACATTGCCGATAAGCGCGCCAACCGCATGGCGGCAACCGTCGTGACCCACCCAATTCGCCCCGAGCACGGAAACATCGTCCACGGCTTCTGAGTCGGAACCGACGGGTGCTGTTGTGAACCAAGCTCGCGCCCGCGGGGACCCCCAAAGCCAGGATGACGCAGGATTCACGCTGATTGAGCTTCTGATCGCACTGAGCGTGCTGACGGTCACGATGGTGCCCATGACCAGGGTGTTCTGGAGTGGTCTTCGTACCGCGGCTTCGAGCAGCCATCGAACGGATGCCTTCGCAATCGCTGCCCGGGAGACAGAACGGATGCACGCCGATCCCTACGCCCTGGTCGGCTTCTACCGAGATCAGGCCCCGGCGGACTGGAACGGCGCCAGCACCGTCATCCTCGGGTCGTGCTCGACATCGTGCCCCATTGCTTTTGCGCCCTTGATCCAGCCGATGGGGACTTCGACACCCGTACCGGCCAATACCGGGATCACCTACAGCATCGCCCGCTACGTCTACTGGGCCGACACCCAGGGCATGAACAGCCTCGCGGTTTCGACCACGTTCGTACAGGCCTACAAGGCGGTCACCGTCGTCGTCACCTGGACCGACGAGACGGGGCGTCACCGGATCGAACAGGACTCGATCATCTATCCGGGGGGCCGGGGCGTCTACAGCGGCCCCGGAGGGTCGATGTCCACCACCACGACCACCGCACCGCAATATGCCCCGGGCTCTCCCGGGCTGTCGCTGGCCGCGACTGCGCCCCTGTCCCCCCTTGATCAGCAGGAGATCGACGTAGCTCTGAGTGCGCCGGCGAGCGGTGGGCCCGTTTTCGGGTACGAGCTGCAATGGGCGACGGATCTCCTGTTCCTGGCTCCCGCGCAGAGTCCGCAGCTGCCCCCCACGAGCACCTCCTACGCCTTGCAGGGTCTCGCCGCCGGCACCACGTATTTTGTCCGTGCCTTCGCGAGCAACACCACCGGACAGTCGGCCTATTCGCCCGTCGTGTCGGCGACCACCGCCGCCCTGCCCGTCACCACGACACTGCCGGCCACGACGCTGCCGGCCACGACGCTGCCGGCCACGACGCTGCCGGCCACCACCTTGCCGGCGACGACGTTGCCCCCGACGACGACCACTGTCCCTGCGACAACGACGACCATCCCAATGTGCAATCTCGGCGCATTCACCATCACAACCAGCACGAGCGGGAAAACCTATTTGACGAAAGGAGGTGCCATGACCGAGAACATTGCACTCAATCTCAGCGTCAACGGCACCTGCGTGTGGGTCGTGGTAGCCAGTTCCGTACTGCACGGCACCAGCACCCTCGATCCCAACGCCCCTTACGTGTTTGTCGGCGCCCCGATCGGTGGCCAGTGGTCCGCGACCATCGTTTCCTCAGGGCAGACGAATTGGTCTGTGGGCATCCACGACATGAACATCCTCCTGAGCGGCCATGCGACGACGGTGACCCACGGGCTCCTGATCTGTGCCTGGAGTCCCCCGGGCCAGCGCAGCTCGTCGGCCAACGTGTGTTGACCGCGGCGTCGACCGCCACGCCTCGTCGAGCTCCGTCGGCTGGCAGTGACGGCTTCCTCTTGATCGAGGCTGTCGTCGTCCTTGCCGCCTTGATGGTCGTCCTGAGCATGTTCTTCAGTGGCCTGGAGAGCCTCACCAAAGCCGAGCAACGAGTACAGGGTTTGGTCAACAATCAGGAGACCGTCCGCTTCGCCTTGGGGCAAATGGGGCGCGAATTGCGAGCGGCCAATCCACTCGATTCGCTACCCGCCGCCTCCTCGTACCCCAACCAAATCAACATTGAGCTCGGACCAACGCCCGGTGTTCATCAATACGTCCGCTGGCGATACGACACCGTGGTGGGATCGCCAACCTACGAATCCCTCATGCGCCAGGTCATGTCGGGGCCAAACAGCACCGCCACGGTGGTGAGCCAGAGAATCGTGGTCACCAGAATCCACAACATCGAGACCAACACCGCGATTTTCACCTACTTCGACTCGCAGCACGCTGACCTCGTCGCTCTCAACCCGACCACTCCCGCCAATATCGCCAACTGCGCCATCGCGGTTCACATTCAGGTCAACTCCGACGCCCAACCCGGTCCCCAACCGTTCAGTGAGAACCTCGACGTCGAACTGCGAAACCGCTTGCCGGGAGGGATTCTCGGATGCGTCAGTTGAGACCCACCCGCCACGACGAGCGGGGCAGCCTCATCGTGGTCATGGGAGTGATCATGATCCTTCTCATGCTCTCCGGTGTCGTGATGGCGCGAACCATCTCGTCCATGGCCAGCGTGCGCCAGGATCAGGACTTCTCGGCCGCGCTGGCCCAGGCCGACGCCGCGCTCTCCGATGCCATGTTCCGGATCGACCAGTTCGCGACCAATGACATCACCAGTTTCTGCGTCGGTGCCAACCCCAAATGCTTCCCGTTAACGGTGCCTGGCGCCCCTGTCGCCCAGTACCGGGCCATAAAGGTGAACAGCGACACCATGGCGGTCACGGCCTTGGGTACCGTCAACCGCAGGCCCCACGCCATCCAGGCAACCGTGTCTCGGTCGCCCCGCTATCCCTTCGCCATCTTCGGAAACGGGGACGTGACCTTCAACGGCAATGGGAGCGGCACAATCCAGGCCACCCTGCCCGACGGATCGCTCGACCCCAACCGCCTCGCCGACACCGGCTCGAACAACACAGTCACCTGTCACAGTGGCGCCCAAGAAGGCGATCAACAGGTCAGTTACAAGAACAGCTGGAATGGCTGCCCCACCCCGACGCCCGGGGTGGGTACCTACCTCCCGAAAGACCCCGTCGTTGCCAGCAGCTGCCCATCTCCGAACACCAACGCGCCGCCCGTGCCGTGCCTGCCTGCCAGTGGCGTCTCGGCCTGCCCGGTCGGTGGGGTCTTCGCGGCGGTGGTCACCGGGACGTACTACTGCACCGGGGACGTCACCTTCGCGAGCGCAGCACCGATCACGGTGATCGGATCGTTCCAGCTTTTCGTCATCCCGACCAGCGGCACCGCCAACGTCGGCTTCGCCGGCACCACCATCAACCTCGGCGGCGACCCCCGCAACTTCGTGGTCCACGTCGCCGGCGCGGGCACCATCGACATGGGGAACGGCGCGCACAACGCCACGATCACCGGGGTCATCGACGCGCCCAGCGCCCAGATCACGACCAACGGCTGCAAGATGGTCCTGACCGGGGCCCTCGTGATCGGGACGTTCACCTGCAATGGCGGGCCCAACCTGAGCGTCAACTACGACTCCCGCCTGCAGACCTTGACAAGCCAGGATTGGGCGGTCCGCAACTACAGCGAGATCCCGTCGGGTCAGTTCTCCCTTCCCGGATTCTGATCGCTCGGCGGGCGGTGACCGTTACCGGGCGGCGGTAACCAGTCCCGCGTTCTGCAGCATGAGGCGCAGGTCGTGAGGGTTTGTGGCGGCCAACATGGCCTGGGGCAGGGTGACCAGGCCGTCGCGGTAGAGGCCGGCAAGGCTTTGGTCGAAGGTCTGCATCCCATACCACTCGCCGTCGGCGATGATCTCCTCGATCGACTCGCCCCGGCCCCGGTCCGGATCGACGATGCGGTCGGCTATGCGACCGTTGACGACCATCACCTCGACCGCCGGGACCCGGCCATCTCCGTCGGCGCGCTCCAACAGCCGTTGGCTCACGACCCCCTTCAGGCACGACGCCAGCGCCAGGCGCACCTGATGCTGCTGGAAGGGTGGGAAAAAGTCGACGATGCGGTTGACCGTCTCCGTGGCGTTGGTCGTATGGAGGGTCGACAGGACCAGATGGCCCGTCTCGGCCGCGGTCAACGCCGCGCTCACTGTCTCGAGGTCGCGCATCTCGCCGACTAAGATCACGTCGGGGTCTTGGCGGAGGACCCGGCGCATGGCTTGGGCGTAATCGACGGTGTCCGTGCCCACTTCCCGTTGAGCGATCATCGCCATTTTGTTGTGATGCACGACCTCGATTGGGTCCTCGATCGTCATGACATTGACCGATCGGGTGGCGTTGATGTGGTCGATCATGGCCGCCAGAGTCGTGGTTTTTCCCGAGCCCGTCGGCCCCGTGGCAAGTATCAAACCGCGGGATTCGTCGGCCAGTTTTCGGACAATTGGGGGGAGTCCCATTTCTTCTATCGAAGGGACTGACGCCCGCACACGGCGCAAGACAACGCCCACCGATCCCCTCTCGCGGAACGCATTGACCCGGAACCGGCCGATGGCGGGGGCCGAGAACGCAAAGTCGGCGTCGTTGGTCGCCTCGAATTCGTCGACCCGGCTGGCCGGGAGCACCTCGGCGAGGACGCGCTCGAGATCCTCGGCGGTGACATTGTCGAGTTTGATGTCCATCAACTGGCCGTCGATCCGCAAGCGGGGCGGGACATCGGTCCTCAGGTGGATGTCCGAGGCGCCCTCTTCGACCGCCAGCTGCAGAAGCATTTTGAGGTTGAGCACCCCTTCAATATCGGGTGCCGGCGATTCCCGCTTGATTCGCTATCGCCAAGCTCGGTATTTGCAGAAAATACGGAAATGTTTCCCGCGTCCGTCAGGCAAGGTTGAAGCGGACCGGAGCCTGGATTTCCCCGAGGCTGGCGGCCGCGGTGTACTGGCCGGCGAGGCATCGGCCGCCGGCTCCCGAGCACCCCACCTGGTTCCAGGTGAAGGTCAAGGTGTATGACTGGGTGGGCCGGATGGCCCCGCCGGCGCCGACGAAGCGGTCGACGAATTGCTGGCCGCCGACGACCACCTTGCCGGCCGGATCGACGATGTTCAGGGCGGCCCTGCGGTCGATGGTGCACTCGGTCGTGGACCGGCTGCGGATCGAGATGGCGACCGTCACCGCCTGGCCGGCCGTGTAGGTCGTCCGATCGGTCGTAGCAGTGACCGCGAGCTCGGTCGGGGCGCAGACCCGCCCGGGATTGGGGGTCACCGTCGTGGTGGGCGCGGTGGTCGTAGTCGCAACGGCCACGCTGCTGGTGCTGGTGGTCCCGGTCCCGGCTGTGGTCGTCGTCGCCCCAAGGTCGAACGGGAACGGCGCGACGGTCGTTGTCGTCGATTCCGAGGTCGGGGCGGCCACATGTTTGGCGCTGCTGCAGGCGCACACGGCTAGGGCCGAGGCCGCGAACGTGGCCAGGACTGCAGAAAACTTCGGTGTGCCGGCTCGCCATCTCATGATCGGACCTGAAGCTACTCCCCCGGTATCGCCGCAAGGCTGATACCCCCCGGTCCCGGCTCGGCCACGAGTTGCGGCCCATCGAGGCCAAACCAGCGGACGCGGGAATGAGGCGGTGCTCCACCAGCGACGTGGCTACCCTGCAGTCCAGGAGCGTGCCAGCGTCAGGGGGGCTCGTGTCGAGGTTCGCGCCCTACCAACGCTCAGTACACTCGCCCGAGTTACTTGTTTCCAGGGCGGAGGCGCCGGCGAACCACGACTGGTAACGGCACCTTGCGGACCGGGTTGGCGGGCCGAGGTCAAAGGTCAGAAGTTGCGCCGTTTAGCGGCGCGCTCATCGAAGGCCCGGAGCAGACGGAGCCGATAGGTGATGCTCGCGACGCCGGCCAGTACGAATCCTGTGACAATTAGGACAATGCCGAAACGGTCAAGAAGTAGGCCGAGGACAAGGAGCGCCATGCCGACGAGCCACACCACGGCGAGCATCCGGTTTGTCATCTTGCTCACGTCGACGACGGTAGTCGGGGTGCCACCCAGCTAACTGAGATTGGTGACGATGCGAAAAGCAGACACGCCGTGGTCACGTGGCAGACTTCGCCGACCCACGGCCCTGTGTCCCTGAAGGCCGGGTCGCGGCCGCCGCTCTGAGGGTGCGCGACGCATCGCCTCCGGTTGAACCACATGACGGTTCCAACGATCCGTTAGCCAGGTTGCTGCCTTGAGGCGAATGAGATACCCCGGATACCGCTACTTGGTGAGGTACTCAGCCAGCTTGGCCAATGACGATGCCATACCCGCAGCATGGTCCTCTTCTGCAACCATGTCTGGGACCTTGTCCGCCGTGATCTGTACGCGGGTACCTCCATCAATCGCGGCGACGTCCCACGTCATGATCATCATGCCGTCGTAGCCTGGATCGTCAGAGACAAAGTCCACGGCCCAGACAACCCTTTCGTTCGGAACCAGG
This sequence comes from uncultured Actinomycetota bacterium, assembly GCA_963851105.1. Taxonomy (GTDB): domain Bacteria; phylum Actinomycetota; class Acidimicrobiia; order Acidimicrobiales; family Palsa-688; genus DATARN01. Next base: position 78,161 of record CAWKNP010000002.1, on the reverse strand, counting down.
TCGACGAAGCGCGCCTCCACGACATCTGTGTCCAAGGTTGTCTTGCCCTGCGGGACCGAGTGATCGGGATACTTCAATTCCATTCGATACGAACCCCCCGGGCGCGGATCAAACCGCTCGATAATCCCGGTCATATCTCCAGGTGGCAGCCATTCAATCAGAGCTTTGGGATCGACTAGGGCTGCATAGACCTGGTCGACCGGGGCGAGAATGTCCAGGGCGGCCGAGTCTGTCCGAGGCATGTTCCGATACTACGCGACGTTGTCCCAAGGCGGTCACGACTCGGGACCACCGACGCATTCCTCCGTGCGGGTCGTGATGTCCCCGAAGCGCCGCTCGCGGGCAGGCAACAACTTAGAGCACCGGCGACCGGAGGCTATCTCCGGAGGGACACAGGACGTCGGCCGGTCGCGGCTGGACAAGTGACGGAGGACGCAGTTATTGAGGACTGACGAGGTCATTAGCCGGATGACGTCCTGTCCAGCGCTAACGCGAGTACCCCGGGTCACTGGGCCAGTTGGGCTGCATCAGGTGCCATTGGGTGGGGCTCCTCTTGATGAGGACCTCCAATTCGCCGGCCAGCACCTGGGTCATTCGGGCTACTTCGGATCGAGTGGCGCCAGCGCCCGCCGGGCCCGAGGCGCCCGCAGCACCACGGGGCGGGAGGCGGGGCACGATCTCGGGGCGGACCACGGCGCGGTGGCGGTCGCCGGGACCGTCGAAATACACCGCCGACGGCAGGAGCGCGGCCCCTGTGCGCAGCGCCAGCGTGGCGGGACCTGCCGGCAGTTGCGTCCGCTCCCCGAAGAAGTCGACGTCGATGCCGCTGCCACCGCCGATGTTGCGGTCACACAGCAGGCACACGACGCCCCCCGACTTGAGCGCCCGCACCACCGCTCGGGCGGCCGCAGGTCCCACGGCCACGACATCCATCCCCAGGCTGTGGCGGAAGCCGGCGAACCACTCGAACAACTCCGGCGGCTCGAGCGCCTCGACCACTACGGTCAGAGCGAAGCCCTGTTGGACCATCCAGAACCCGCCCCATTCCCAACCCCCCAGATGGGCCAGGGCCAAGATGGCCCCGCGGCCGTCACTCACCGCCCGGGCGATGCGCCCGATGCCCTCCCAGGACATGCCGGCGTCGATCTCCGCCGGTGACGTCCCGGGGAGCCGTAAGGACTCGGCCCAGTATCGGGCGTAGGAAGCAAACGCGGCGTCAACCGAGTCGTCCAACGCCCGGCCGTGCAGCGCGCCGGGGCCGCCGGCAGCGCGTTGCAGATGGCGGGCGACCATGGCTCGCCGCGCCGCCAATCCGGGCCGGCGCTTGGACGCCGCCACCGCGACCATCGCAGCGGCGCGGGTTACCAACGCGCCGGGCAACCTCTGGGCCACGCAGGCACCCGCCCCGTAGGCCAGCACCGGCCGGGGGGGCAAGTGCCGCCGGGGCGAATCTTGTCCGCCGAGCGCCGGGGCCGCCGCCAGGGTGATCAGGGACGTCGGGTGCCGTGCCGCCGGCCGGCTGGTGACGCCCCGCCCTTGCGGTCGTCCTGGCTCTGGTGGCGCGCCGCCCGGCGATCCTCCCACCGGGTGGGCCGCCGGGCATCGTCGATCTCATGGCCGACGCGACTTGGGCGGGGCGCGGTCGCGGTACCGCTGCGACGCGCCGGCGCCTGCTGTCGCCAGGTCCGCCACCGTTCCGTCATGGCGGCGTTGGAATCGCCATCCGCGCCTGCCGGGCTGGGGGGCGGCGGCACGGAGACCGGTCGGTCGGACTCGACCACGATGGCCAAGGTGGCCTGCCGCCACACCTTGGCGAAGCGCTGCACCGCGGTTGCCGCGGTCAGGATCAGCATGGCCCAGAGGATCGGAACCAGGATCACCGACGCGACCAGTCCGATGCACAGCAGGATGATCCGCTCGGCGCGTTCCATGAGACCGCCCTTGGCGGTGAAACCGAGCGATTCCGCCTTGGCCCGCTCGTACGAGATCAGGATCGAGACGGCGAGAACGGCGAACGGAAGCATGGCGGCATGGCCATGGCGGGTGGACTGCAGGTACCACGCGATGCCGCCGAGGATCAGGGCATCGGTGACCCGGTCGGCCACGGAATCGAAGAATGCCCCCCGCTTGGAGGCGGTCCCGTTGGCCTTGGCCAACGCCCCGTCGAGGAGATCGGGCACCGCCGACACGATGAGAAGGATCAAGCCCAGGCCCAGGCGGCCGGTGCCGATGGCGGCGGCGGCGGGGACGGCCATCAACAAGCCGAGAGCCGTCAGATGATCGGGCGAGAGCCCGGTTCGTCCAAGCGCCACACCAATTGGGCTCACGCCCTTGTCGACGCGAGAACGGAACCGTCCGTCGAACACTGCAACTCCTGCTGCTCGCGAAAGTTACTCATCACCGTATCACCGTCGGTCGTTAGGCTGTCCCAAACCTGCACGCAACCCGGCAACTCCCGTCAACTGACCCCTTGAGCAGCCCCTATGAGTGAGGTGCATCCGTGAAGAGTTTCCCCCCGTCGAAGATCCGCAATGTGGCACTGGTCGGGCACGGAGGGGCTGGCAAGACCACCGTCACCGAGGCGCTGCTCTTCGCCGCCGGAGTGACCAACCGCAAAGGAAGGGTCGAGGACGGCACCACGACCTCGGACTTCGACCCTGAGGAGGTGCGGCGCCACATCTCCGTCTCGGTCGCCCTCGCCCCCCTCGAGTGGCACGACCACAAGATCAACCTCCTGGATTGCCCCGGCTACTCCGATTTCGGCGCCGACACCATGGCGGCGCTGCGAGTAGCCGACCTGGCGGTATTCGTCGTCAGCGCGGTCGAAGGCGTCGAGGTCCAGACCGAGTTGATGTGGAAGGCTGCCGCCCAGATGGGGCTCCCCCGCCTCATCTTCGTCAACAAGCTCGATCGTGAGCGCGCCGACTTCACCCGGACCCTCGAGCAGCTGCAAAACGCCTTCGGCGCGGGCATCGCTCCCCTCGAACTCCCCATCGGCGCCGAGTCTTCGTTCCGCGGTGTCGCCGACCTCCTGTCCGACACCGCCATCACCTACGAGGGCGGAAAGCCGACGACCGGGCCCATACCGAGCGACATGGAAGCTCAGGAGCATGCCGTGCACGACTCCCTGATCGAGGGCATCGTGGTCGCCGACGATGACCTGATGGAGCGCTATCTCGAGGGTGAGAGCCTCGACTTCAAGGAGCTCGAGGAGACCCTGGCGCACGGAGTGGCGTCTGCGCAGGTCTTTCCCGTGCTGTGCGGATCGGCGGCCAAGGACATCGCCATCGACCGCCTGGCGACATTCATTTGCGAGATCGGACCATCGCCTCTCGACCGCCCCGGGGTGGTGGTGGACGCCGGCGATCAACAACGCGAGATCAGGCCCGAGCCGGGCGGCCAGGTGTTGGCCAGCGTCTTCAAGACCCTTGCCGACCCCTATGTGGGCAAGATCTCGCTGTTCAAGGTGGTCTCGGGCACCGTCCGCCCTGACGCGGTACTCACCAATCCCCGGACCCACGCCGACGAGAAGCTGCACGGCCTTTTCACCCTGCGGGGCAAGGAGCAAGTGCCGGTGAACGAGGTTCCGGCCGGCGATCTGGCCGCCGTTGCCAAGTTGGGCGACGTGACGACCGGCGACACGCTCGCTCCCCGAGGCACTCCGGTCGTCATTCCCCGGCCCCCGCCCCCCGTTCCGGTGCTGTCGGTAGCCATCCGCCCGAAGTCCAAAGGGGACGAGGACAAGCTGATGACCGCCCTCCATCGGATCCAGGAGGAGGACCTGGCGCTGTTCGTCCGGCGCGACGACGAAACCCACCAAACCCTGTTGTCGGGCATGGGCGAAGCCCACCTGGCTATCGCCACCGAACGCCTGGCCCGCAAATTCGGCGTCGAGGTCGAGACCGAGGATGTCATCGTCGCCTACCGCGAGACCATCACCGCCACGGCCGATGCCGAGGGAAAGTACAAGAAGCAGACCGGCGGCCACGGTCAGTTCGGCGTCGCCTTCCTCCGGGTCGAGCCCCTGCCTCGCGGCGGTGGCTTCGAGTTCGAAGACAAGATCGTGGGCGGCGCCATCCCCCGCCAGTTCATCCCGGCGGTGCAGAAGGGCATCGAGGAGACGATGAGTCGCGCCGGGGTGTTCGGCTATCCCGTCGTCGACATCAAGGCCATCTGCTTCGACGGCAAGTTCCACCCGGTCGACAGCTCGGAGATGAGCTTCAAGATGGCGGGCTCCATCGGGTTCCGCGACGCCATGGCCAAGGCCAATCCCGTCCTGCTCGAGCCCATCTCGCTGCTCGAGGTCACCGTGCCCCCCGCCTACCAGGGCGATGTCATGGGCGACCTGAACTCCCGGCGGGGGCGGGTGCAGGGGACGGAGCAGGCCGACGACGGCGAGTCGCTCGTCACGGCGCTGGTGCCGACGTCGGAGATCCTGCGCTACGCCATCGACCTGCGGTCGATCACCGGCGGCCGCGGTCGCTTCACCGCCAGTCACGATCACTACGACCCGCTGCCGCCTCACCTCTACGACAAGGTGCGGAAGGACTCCGCCACATCCTGACTGTCGCCCGTTGAGGCGCAGAAGCAACCGCTACCGATCGAGGCTGGACCAGTCCTCGGGGTTGTCCTCCACCAGATGGTCGCCGACGGTCCCTTGCACGCCGTCGACCAGGACGAGGGCCCGCTTCTTCGGGGGGTCGTCGGCGGAATACAGCAGGATCCGCCACGTCGGGTGCGAGAGCAGCCCCCGCCAGCTGAGCTGCGCTGACGCGTGGCCGACAGTGAACCCGACCGTCTTGGTGGCGGCCACCAAGGCGTCGGTCTCGTTGATCCGCAGCGTCACGCCCGAGGCGAAGTGGTAGCAGGCCAGGGCCAGGAGAAAGAGGCCTCCATAGAACAGGCCCCTGTTGACGAGCACGCCTGAGCCCCGGATAACGAAGATCCCGACGCACATCAGCCCGGCCGCCGCCTCGATGAGCCCCGAGATCCGGCGCCGGTTGTTGTTGGGGAAGGTGTAGATCCCGGCGTAGGTGCTGGCGTCGAGCTCGTCGGGAAGGGCGTCGCGGTGATCGTCGGTGCCATCGGGCTCGGGAACGGGATCGGGGGTTGTACCAGCCATGTCAGGCCAGCCTAGGAATCCGACCGCGCCGGCGGCCAAGCGGCGCGCAGGCGCCGCCAGGTGTCGGTGATGGCCTCGGGCAGGATCCGGGCGTCGGCTACCGAGGTCATGAAGTTGGTGTCGCCACTCCAACGGGGCACCACGTGGACGTGGAAGTGGCCGGGCACGCCGGCGCCCGCGGCGCGTCCCAGATTGGCCCCGATGTTGAGGGCCTCGGGCCGGTAGGTGGCCTTGAGCGCCCGCACGGCGTCGGTCATGGCCGCCCACACGGTGCCCGATTCCTCGTCGGTGAGCCCCTTGAGGTCGCCGATATGGCGAGTGGGCATGACCATCAGGTGGCCGCTGGTGTACGGGTACAGGTTGAGGATGGCGATGACCAGCCCGTTCGGGTGGCGCCACAGGATGTGCGTGTCTTCATCGGGCAGCCCGCTGGCCAAGATGGCGCAGAACACGCAGTCGGGGCCCGGCCCGTCATCGGCGACCTTGGTCACGAACAAGCTCCGCCATCCCGCCCAAAGTCGGTCCAGCGCCGGGTTGCCGCCCGCCACCGCGCTCAAAGACGCACGCCGAGCAGCGCCGCCGCGGCCGCCACATCCTGGCGCTGCGCCGCCGCCGAGTCGATGGCGGCGATGGCTGCCGGCGCATCCAGGTCGTCGTCGAGAGCGTTGCGCACCACTTCCAAGACCGGATCCGGGCGGTCGCCAGACGACCCGCGGGCACCGGCCGCCCGCCACACCTCCAACCGGGAGGCGGCCGCCGTCAGCATCTCGTCGTCCCAGTCCCAACCACGGCGGTAGTGCTGGGCGATGATGGCCAGGCGGATCACCGCCGGCTCCCAGTCCTTGAGGAGATCACTCACGAACACCAAGTTGCCGAGTGACTTGGACATCTTGGTCCCACCGAGGCGGACCAGGCCGACGTGCATCCAGTGACGGACGAAGGTCTCCCCGGTCGCCGCCTCAGACTGGGCCGCCTCGCACTCGTGGTGCGGGAAGATCAGGTCGCTGCCCCCGCCATGGAGGTCGATGGTCGCCCCGAGCTCGCGCATGGCCAGCGCCGAGCACTCGATGTGCCAGCCGGGCCGGCCCCGCCCCCACAGAGATTCCCAGGCCGGCTCTCCGGGCGCCGAGGGCTGCCACAAGACGAAGTCGAGCGGATTGCCCTTGTTCGGGTCGTCAGGGTTCCCGCCGTTCTCCGCCGCCAGCCGTAGCATCGTCTGGCGGTCGAGGTGGCTGATGGCGCCGAAGGCTGCGAACGAGTCGACACTGAAATACACCCCGCCGCCCGCCTGGTAGGCGTGGCCGGACTCGAGAACCATGCCGATGAAGCCCAGGATGTCGGGTATCGCCGAGGTGGCCCGCGGCTCGCTCCACGCCGGCAACAACCCCAGCGCCGTCATGTCGGCGTCGAAGCGAGCCATTTCCTCGGCGGCCAGGTCGAGGTAGTTGACGCCCAGCTCTCGGGCCTTGCGCAGGATGTCGTCGTCGACATCGGTCACATTGCGCACGCACTGGGTCACGTGACCGAGGTCGCGCAGCCGCCGTTGCAGGATGTCGTAGGCCAGGTAGGTGGCGGCGTGGCCGAGATGGGCGGCGTCGTAGGGCGTGATGCCGCAGGTGTACATGGTGACCGTCGGCCCCGGTGCGAACGGGACCACCTCACGTCGCGCCGTGTCGTACAGCTTCATCGACCCCCGCCCCCAGACATCAGTCGAGGTAGATGTTGGTCAAGCGGATGGAGCTTCGGGTCCGGTAGCGGGCGTTGATCTGCAGCAGGACCGGTGTCAGGGCCTCGATCGCCGAGGCGCTGGCCAGGGAGCCGGCATCGAGGGCCCGCAGTCCGGGCATTTTGTTGATCACCGCGCTGACCGCCTCGGTGGCCTCGGGGTGGTCGGAGCAGACGAGGACGTCGCCGCCGAGATCGTGATCGAGGTCGGCGAGTTCCCGGGCCGGGACGTGGTGCAGCGCGGCCGCGATCCGGGCACCGGGCACCGCCGCCTGCACCCAGGCGGCGACGGAGCCTCGCGGCGGGATGAGCGGGACGAACTCGCTACCGACCCTGGTCAGGGCGTTGGCCATCGACAGGACCACCTTGCCGGCCAGTTGCTTCTGGAGGGGGCCGACGGTCGGCGCCGCCGCCTCCCACGGGGTGGCAACCACGACCAGGTCGGCAGCCGCGGCATCGGCGTTGTCGCCAGGCAGGATCACGAGGTGGCGCGCAGGCCACTCATCGGTGAGTTTGGTGCAGATCTGCGCGGCCCGTTCCTTCGAACGTGACCCCACGGTGACCGTGAATCCGACCGACGCCAAACGCAGCGCCAAACCCTGGCCCGCGGGGCCGGTCCCACCCAAAACGCCGATGTGCACAATCCAACCTTTACACGCCTTGACCGCTACTGGCGAAGCCGGGCGCGATCGGCCAGCACCGCCATGGCGGCATTGCGGCCGTTGATCCCGATCACACTGCCGCCGGGATGGGTCGCGGCGCCGCACAGGTAGAGGCCCGCCATCGGGGTGCGGGCCGGAAGCCGGCGGTCCCACATCTGCGCCGGCAGGCAGGAGCCCTGGAAGATGTGGCCTCCCGTGAGGCCGATGCGCGCTTCGATGTCGGGCGGCCCGAGAAGCTCCCATTGCTCGACACAATCGCCGACATCTGGTGCCCACGTTCCGATGCGCCGCACCAGCCGGGCCGCGATCTCGTCGCGCCGGGTGTCCCAGTCGCCGTGGCGCAACTGGTAGGGGGCGTACTGGGCAAACACGCTCATGGTGTGGCGACCCGCGGGCGCCACGCTCGGGTCGTAGGCGGTCTGGAAGTACAGCTCGCACCACTCGGGCGCCACCTCGCCGCTACAGGCCGATGCGAACGCCGCCTGGGTGTCGTCGATCCCCGATGACAGCACCACCATCGAACGGTAGATGTGGTCGCCAGAGCCGTCGCCGGCAGAGAAGCGAGGCAGCCGGGTGAGCGCGCAGTTGAGCTTGACCACGGGGCTGCGGACATCCCACGCCGAGATCCGGGCCCGCCACGCCGAAGGTGCCGACGCGCCCACCAGGCCCAGCGTCCGGTGGGGATCGGCGTTGCTCACGACGACCTTCGCCCGCAGCAGCGTGCCGTCGTCGAGCCACACCCCGGTGCCCGGCTCGATGCGGGCAACCGGGGTTCCCGTCGCCAGAACCGCTCCCGACTCGATGGCGGCATCGGCAAGAGCGAACGACACCCGGCCCATGCCGCCCTCGACATAACCCCAACCATCGAGGAGGCCCAGGTTGTGCATGGCGCGGATGCCCGCGGTGCCCGAATCCCGGGGGCCGGCCCACGTACCGATGACGCCGGCGCCGTGCAGCGCCGTGCGCAGCCGCTCGTCGCGCACGTAGCGCTCCACCAGGTCCGCAACCGGCAGCTCGAACAGCGCCTCGACGGCTTCGGAGTCCCCCGCCAGCCTGGCCTCGAGCTCGCCACGGTCGGGCGAGTCGCCGACCCAGGTGTCCCGGACGGGGTCGAGCGATCGCAACGCCGCCCGGATGCGGCGGTAGACGTCCTGGTAGGCGAGGTAGCCAGTGACGTCACCGGGAGACAGGGCGCGGACCGACTCTGCGGTCCGGTCCGGGTCCTTCCATTCGGTGAGCGACGTGCCGTCGAGGAAGGGGGTCCACTGGCTCGGGTCGCACGTGAACACCCGGTATCCCCGGGCCGCCAAATCCAGCTCGCGGATGACGAGCGGGTGCAGAAGGCCGACCAGGTAGGCACAGGGACTGATGAGATAGCCGGGGTCGGAGAAGGGGCGTTCGAGGCTGCAGGCGCCGCCAAGGCGCTCCCGGCGTTCGAGGACCAACGTCTGCTGGCCCCCCCGGGCGAGATAGGCGGCCGCGGCCAGGCCGTTGTGACCCCCGCCGACGACGATCACGTCCCAGCGCCGGGCGGCCAGCTCCGTCACCGGCATCGGAAGTCCGACCTGACCTACCACGTCGGCGACCGAGTCCGTCACGGCGGCCAGGCTACGGCGCCACCCGCGGACGATCTCCGGCAACGGGCAAATCTGCTAATCCGAACCAGTCGGATTCTTGCTCCTCGGCAGCCGGGGCTGGCTCTCCAAGCGGACTGCGCACTGTTTGTAGTTGGGTTCCCGTGATATCGGGTCGAACTCGTCGAGTGTCAGCCGGTTGACGCACTGCTCGTCGTAGTGGAACGGGATGAACACCTCGCCCTCGCGCACGACGGCGGTGACCCGGACCACGAGGTTGTCGACGGTTCCCCGCGCCGAGCAAACCCGGGCTCGGGCGCCGGAAACCAACCGCAGGCGGGAGGCGTCGGCCGGGTTCACCTCCACCCAGGCCTCGGGTGCCATCTCGTCGAGGATGCCCACCCGGCCGGTTTTGGTGCGGGTGTGCCAGTGCTCCACGGTGCGCCCCGTGTTGAGCAGCAACGGGTACTCGGCGCCCGGCGGGTCCGAGATCGGCTGTGGGGACACGCACCGCAGCTGTGCCCGCCCGCTTTCGGTCGGGTAGTTGCCGTCGCGGTACAGCCGGGGCGTCCCTGCCGGGTCGGAGGTGTCAGCGGTGCACGGCCATTGGACGCCGCCGGCGGCCTCGATGCGGGCGTAGGTGATGGCGCTGTAGTCACAGAGCCGCCCGGCCGACACCCGCGCCCATTCCGCGAAGGCGTCCTCAGGGCCCTTCCAGCCCCCGAACAGTTCCTCCGCCACGCCCGAGCGCTCGGCGACGCCCATGAAGATGTCGAAGTCCGACCGGGCGGCGCCCGGCGGGTCGACCGCCTTGGCCACCCGGGAGACCCGACGTTCTGAGTTGGTGTAGGTGCCGTCCTTCTCGCCCCAGATGGCGGCGGGCAGCACGACATGGGCGAGAGCGGTCGTCGGCGTCTCGAAGCCGTCCTGAACGACCAGCAGGTCGAGGGCGCCAAGGGCCGCCTCGAGGCGGGTCCGGTTGGGAAACGACACCGGCGGGTTGGTCGCGATGATCCACAGGCCGCGGATGGTGCCGTCGAGGATCGCGTCGATGATGTCGGGGTAGGCCCGGCCGCGCTGCGAAGGTATCCGATCCTCCGCCACGCCCCACAGGGCGGCCAGCTCGGCGCGGTCGGCGGGGCTGTCGAAGCGGCGGTAGCCGGGCAGCGACGAGGCACCGCCCGCCTCCCGGGTGCCCATGGCATTGCACTGCCCGGTGATGGAAAACGGGGCCGCACCGCGGCGGCCGATGTTGCCGGTGATCAAGCACAGGTCGTTCAGCAGGGTGACGGTCTCGGTTCCCTGCACCGAGTGGTTGACGCCCATGGTCCAGGCCACGAAACCCCGCTCAGCCCGCCCGAAGGTCACCGCAGCAGTACGTAGCGATTCCTCGCTGATGCCGCACTCGGCGGCCGTGGCGGCCACATCCACTGTGGCCAGGTGGTCGGCCAATGCCGAGTAGCCGTCGGTGTGGGCCGCCACGTACTCGCCGTCCACCAGGCCCTCGTCGATGATCACCTTCATCATGGCGTTGAGGAGGACGACATCGGTTCGAGGGCGGATCGCGAGGTGCTGGTCGGCAAGGTTGGCGGTCTTGGTCACCCTCGGGTCGACCACGATCACCGTGGCCGTCTCGTTGGCCAGCAATCTCGGCGCCAGGAGCGGGTGGTTGTCGGCGATGTTGGCGCCGACCAGCAAGATGCAATCGGCGTCCTCCAAGTCGGCGTAAGCCCCCGGGGGCCCGTCGCTGCCGAAGCTGGACTTGTAGCCGGCGACCGCCGACGACATGCACAGCGTGGTGTTGCCGTCGTAGTGGCGGACCCCGAGACCGACACGGGCCAGTTTGCCGAGGGCGTAGAACTCCTCGGTCACCAACTGGCCGGTACTCAAGATGGCCACCGCGTCGGGGCCATGCTCGGCGACGATCGCACGGAAGCCGCCGACGAGGCGGTCCAGCGCTTCGTCCCAACTGGCGGGGGCGAGCGGCGCCGATCGCTCGGCGCGCGCCTGGGGTTGTTGCAGGCGGCCGGGGGCGGCGATGGTGTGGTGTTCGGAAAGACCCTTGGGGCACAGCCGGCCCAGGTTGACCGGGTGATCGGGGTCGCCGCGCACCGTGACCGCGGCGCCGTCGCGCACCCCGATCAGCATCCCGCAACCCACCGAGCAGTACCCGCAGGTGGTGCGCACCCATCGCTCGGGCAAGCGAGACTCGGAGGTGACACCGAAGCGCTCGTCGGTGCCGTACCGGTACTGCTCGGCGTGAGTCCCGAGCCCAAGCCACGCCGCAGCCCCGGAGGCTGCCAGCCGGGTCACCGGGTGCCGGCAGAGAAACGCCGGGCGGCGGTCATCGGCGTGACGCTGACGAAGAACAGGTACCGCCCGATTGCCTCGCTGACGACCACCGCCGCCAGGGCCGCCAGCGCCCACGCCGCGCTGTCGGCCTTGGCGCCCGCGACCGCGGCGGTAAACGACAGGCCGACGGCGCCCAGCGCGGCCGCCACCCGCAGCACGAACAGCCCCCGCAGGGGTCCGAACAGCAGCTGGGCGGTAAGGGCGTACTCCCGCTCCTGGCGCGTCGCGATGGACGCGATCAGGTGCTGGATGACACCCAACTGGACCACGGTACCCACCGCCGCGGCCGCGAACAGTCCGTGGACCGCGGCCGAGCCCGGAACACAGAGGACGGCGGCAAGCGGGCCGGTCGATACCGCGGTGGCGAAGAAGGCCACCACCGTCCGGGGTGAATTCCATACCGGCCGGGCCGGCACCAGGTAGAGGCGGCCACTGGCGTAGACGCCGGCGATACCGAGGACAAGGGCAACACATCCGAGGCCCAGGGCCACGCCGGGCGAGTGGCGCCGCGCCAGGCGGGCCGCGGTGTACGCGAAGGTCGCCATCGAGAAGGCCCCGAACAGGGCCACCTCCCGTGACAGCCACGACCGCCGCATGTTGCGCAATGCCTTCCATGCCGCGGCGGGGCGCCCGAGGTGCAGAGTCGACACCGCCAGCGCGACCGCTCCCGCCAAGGCGGCCACCACGGCCCCGGCACCGGCGCGCACGCCCAGCGCCACCGTGGCCGCCAGGGCCCCGAGCGACATCTGAGTCAAAAGGGTCACCGCGATGAGCGGCCAGTGGGGATCGGCGGGCTCCGCCCGGTCGTCGACGACGGCACGGGTGTGGGCGGGCAGCGATTCCGGGAGGATGATGCGCGTCGTCGACACGGTGACGTCCGACGGCGGCAGTCCCGGTGCATCGGCCTGGCGGTGGTCACTGCGCCATTGCGCCACGTTGACCTTTTCCACACCGATGGCCCTGGTCGGGCAAGCCTCGACGCAGGCCGGCTTGCCGCCCGCGGCCAGCCGGGGCTCACACATGTCGCACTTGGTCACGATCCGGCGTTGCGGGTTGAAAACCGGGACCTCGTAGGGGCAGTTCCAGATGCAGTACTGGCAGCCGATGCAGTCCTCGGCGTGATGGGCCACGATGCCGTTTTCCAGCTTCACGTAGGCGTTGGTCGGGCAGCCGCTCAGGCAGGTCGGCTCGACGCAGTGGTTGCACGCCATCGACAGGTTGAAGCGCCGGGCGTCGGGGAAGCTGCCACCTTCGACCTCGCCAACCCGGCGCCAGTTGACCCCGACGGGGTTGGCGTTCTGCTCGGCACAGGCAACCTCGCAGGAATGGCAGCCGATGCATGCCCCCATGTCGAAACTGAACCGGTACTGCTCGCCGGCATCGAGGGGAAGGAGGTCCGGCCCGTCGACGCCAAGGCTCGGGCGGCGGCGGTGGCGGGTCGCGCCGAGGGCAACGCCGACGCTGTTGTCTTCGACCAGCGTCACGGGCAACCGATTTGGACCCGGCCCGCGACCACGCGCGCCGAGTACACGGGAACTGCCACGTTCGCGTCCTCGAGGCACGTCCCGGTAGCCAGGTCGAAGCTCTGCTTGTAGACGGGCGAGGCCACCTTCAGCCGATCGCCGGCCGAGCCCACGATGCCCCGTGACAGGACGAATGCCTCACTGAACGGGTCGTAGTTCGATACGGCGTACAGTTCGTCCTCCATCCGGAAAATGGCCACCTGGCGGCCGGCCACGAGAGCGCAGACGCCGCGGCCGGAGATGAGAAGGTCGAAGGCGCAAACATCGGCCCACGTCGGGATGCGGGGTTCGGTGGCGATCGTCACGAATGGCCTCCCGGGACTGCTGATCCAAAGGCGTAGACAGCGGGGTCTGGCTTCTCGTGACGCCGAGCGGGTCGGGGTTGGCCCCGTTCGGTGATGAACACGATGTTGGGATCGGCCTCATCGGAGTTCACGAACGTCCGGAACCGGGCCATACGGGCGGGGTCGTCGATGGTCTCCTTCCATTCGCACCGGTAGCCGGCGACGTGGCGGGCCATATCGGCCTCCAGTTCGCCCGCCAGGCCCAAGCAGTCGTCGATGACCACCCGGCGCAGGTAGTCCATGCCGCCCTCGAGCTTGTTGAGCCAAGAAGCGGTTCGCTCCAGGCGGTCGGCGGTACGGATGTAGAACATCAAGAAGCGGTCGAGATACTGGATCACCGTGTCGCGGTCGATACCGGCCGCCAGCAGGATGGCGTGCTGCGGTTTGAGTCCCCCGTTGCCGCAGACATAGAGATTCCAGCCCTGTTCGGTGGCGATGACGCCGAAGTCCTTGCTCTGCGCTTCGGCGCATTCCCGGCTGCACCCCGACACCGCCGCCTTGAGCTTGTGGGGTGAACGCAGGCCCCGGTAGCGCAGCTCGAGCTCGATTGCCAGGGCCGTCGAGTCCTGCACGCCGAAACGGCACCACGCCGTGCCCACGCAGGACTTCACGGTCCGTAGGGCCTTGCCGTAGGCGTGGCCGGACTCCATCCCGACATCCACCAGCCGGCGCCATATGTCCGGCAGCTGGTCGACCCGTGCCCCGAAGAGGTCGATGCGCTGGCCACCGGTGATCTTGGTGTACAGGCCGAAGTCCTTGGCGATGTGGCCGATGGCGATGAGCTGGTCGGGTGTGATCTCACCGCCCGGTACCCGGGGCACGACCGAATAGGTGCCGTCGCGCTGGAGGTTGGCCAGGAAGTGGTCGTTGGTGTCCTGAAGGGACGCCTGCTCGCCGTCGAGGATGTAGGCGTTTCCCGCCGACGCCAGCATGGAGGCCACCGCCGGCTTGCAGATCTCACAGCCCCGACCGCGGCCGTGGTCGGCCACCAGTTCCGCGAACGTGGTGATCCCCCGGGCCCGAACGATGTCGAACAGCTCCTGGCGGGAAAAGGCGAAGTGCTCGCACAGGTCGTTGCGGACCGAGATTCCCGCGGCCACCAACTCGTTGCGCACCAGCGCCGTGACCAGCGGCACGCAGCCGCCACAGCCGGTCCCCGCCGTCGTACACGCCTTGACCCCGGCGACGTCGGCACACCCTCCGGCCACCGCCGCGCAGATGGTTCCCTTGGTGACCGCGTTGCAGGAGCACACCACGGCGCTGTCGGCCAGCGCGCCTACGCCGGCCGAAGGCCCCGAGCCACCGCCCCGGGCGGGGAAAATGAGCTCCTCGAGGCGCTCGGGCGTCGGCATGTCACCCCGGCACATCTGGACGAGGGATTCGTACATCGAGGAGTCGCCGACCAGGATCCCGCCCCGCACCCGACGCCCGCCCGGTCCGACGACCAGCCGCTTGTACACGTTGTTGACGGGGTCGGCGTAGGTGATCGATTCCGCCCCTTCGGTCGCGCCGAAAGAATCGCCGAAACTGGCCACCTCGATGCCGAGGAGCTTCAGCTTGGTGGACAGGTCGGCGCCGGTGAAGGTGGCGTCGCCGCCGAGGATGCGGTCGGCGACGACCCGGGCCATCTGGTAGCCGGGCGCCACCAGTCCCCAGATCCGGCCCGCGGCCAGAGCACACTCGCCGATGGCGAAGATGGCGGGATCCGACGTCCGGCAGGCGTCATCGACGACCACCCCGCCCCGTTCACCCACCGTCAGGCCGGAAGTGCGGGCGAGATCGTCGCGGGGCCGTACGCCGGCGGAGAACACCACCATGTCGGCCGCCAGGTCGGGGGCCGGGGCGTCGTCACCCTTGGCCGCGAAGCGCATCGCCTTGACCGCGCCGTTCGTGCGCCGGAGGATCTCGCCGGTGGCGGCGCCGGTGTGCACGACCACCCCGAGGTCCTCGATCCGCCGGCGCAGGGCGGCACCGCCGCCATCGTCGACCTGCACGGGCATGAGGCGGGGAAAGAATTCGACCACATGGGTCTCGAGCCCCAGGCTGCGCAGGGCGTTGGCGGCTTCGAGACCGAGGAGGCCACCGCCGACCACCGCCCCCACCCGGCAGTTGTCGCGCCGGCCGTAGGCGGCGATGGCGTCGAGGTCGTCGACGGTGCGATAGACGAAACATCCCGCCGCCTCGCGACCGGGCACCGGAGGGACGAAGGGAATCGAGCCGGTAGCCAGCACGACCGCGTCGTAACCGATCCGAACGCCCAGGCGCGACACGACCTCGTGGCGGTCGCGGTCGATGGCGGCGACGGCATCGCCGACGTGGACCGTCAGGCCCGTCTGGTCGAAAAAGCCGGCGCTCACGAGCGAAAGGTCCTCGGCGGTCGAGCCCGAAAACAGTGAGCTGAGCGCCACCCGGTCGTAGGCCACCCGGGGCTCTTCACAGAACGTCACAATGTCCCACTCCGCAGTGGCGCCCCGCTCGACGAGGACCTCGAGCAGCCGGTGCCCGACCATGCCGTTGCCCGCGACAACAAGTGTCCGCCGCCGGCCCGACACGTCAAACTCCGAGGTACTGCTCACACCGGCACCGCGGTGGCGGCCGCCCGGCGACCGCCGAGGCTTGTGTTGGCATTCAGGTAGACAGCCCAGGTGACGGCGGCGAACACCAGGTAGGAGGCGAGAAAGACCCACAGGGCGGGAACCGACCAGTCGGAGTGGGCGGCCGCCACCGCCACCTTGGCGGCGGGGGTCTTGGCCGCCTTGACCAAGGCGGAGACATGCAGGCTGGATTGGCGCAGGACCACCTGGATGAGGACGCCGCCGAAGGCGCCGATGGCTCCGGCGATGCCGATGACCGCCGCCGCCCGCCGCTTGAACTCGACGGCTGCTTCCTTCGGGTCCCCGCCGGATTCAGCCGCGTGACGGCGGCCGAGGGTCGCGAAGATCGACGGGATCATCTTGTAGGTCGAGCCGTTGCCGAGCCCGCTCAAAAGAAAGATCGCCATGAACGAAGCGAAGAAGATTGCGAAGCTGCGCCGCTGGACACCGGCAATGGCCCCGGCGGTGAAGACCGCCATGCCCCCGAAGACCACCAGCGTCACCTTGGCGCCGCCGACGATGTCCGCCAGCCAGCCACCGACGGGCCGCGAGAGCGACCCGATGAGGGCGCCGACGAAGCCGAGGCCCGCCAGGTAGGTCGCGATGAAGGGGTGGCCGGCGAGGAACTCCGGGAAGGTGTTCTTGATCACCAGGGGTAGGGCGAAGGAGAACCCGATGAACGACCCGAACGTCCCGATGTAGAGCAGGGACATGATCCAGGTCTGGCCGTTGCGCAGCGAGGCGGTGTAGGACTTCTTGTCCGCCCGGGCCTCGGTGAGACTGTCCATGAACAACCAGGCGCCTGCGGCGGCGATCGCGATGAGGGGGAGCCACATGAGCCCGGCGTAGGCCATGTGCACGTGGTGCTTCGGCAGTTTGACCGCCTTGGCGGCGACACCGATGATGATCACCAGCGGCACGAGGAGCTGCGCGACCGCGACGCCCATATTGCCACCGGCGGCGTTGAGGCCGAGGGCGAATCCCTTCTTGCGCTCGGGATAGAAGAACGAGATGTTGGCCATCGACGAGGAGAAGTTGCCGCCGCCGACCCCGGCCGAGGCGGCGCAGCAGAACAGGACCCAGAACTGGGCGGTGTGGGCCTGATGGGCCAGCCAGCCGCCGGGCACCACGAACGCCAGCAACAGTGCGGGGATGAAGAGAAGGCTGGCACTGACGGTCGTCCAGGCCCGGCCGCCGAAACGAGGCACCGCGAAGGTGTAGGGGACCCGCAGGATCGACCCGATGAGGTTGGGGACCAGGGTGAGCAGGAACTGCTCCGACAGCGACATCGTGATCCCGATGTTGGCCAGGTTGATGACGACAATGGTCCAGATGACCCAGATGCTGAAGCCGATGTGCTCGGCGAAGATTGACAACACAAGGTTCCGCTTGGCGATCTTGCGCCCGGTCGTCTCCCAGAACTGCTCGTCGTCGGGGTCCCAGCGGTCGATCCACCGCCCGTGCCGTGACGCCGCCGCTGTCGCGGGGACATCCCGAAATGTGGATACGGCGGGCCGGTCGATGACGGTGCTCATGGCCCCCGATCCAATCGCGGCCCTGTGTGGGCACCGTTGCAGGCTCGTGAACCGTCGTGGTCGAATCCCACACACCCCGCCACAGGGCCGATGTGAGGTATCTGTATCGAAGGTGAAGGGATCAGTCGGGCGTCAGAGTCCGTTCTCGCAATGGACACGAATCACGAATATGGCGTTAACCAATGCGGCCCAGTATCGGATAAACCAATGACACTGCGACCGCTGGAAGGCTTCGTCGTCGGTGTGACCGCCGATCGGCGCTGGGAGGAACAAGCCGAGCTCCTGGCGCGCCGCGGCGCGTCGGTGATGCACGGTCCCACGATCACAACGCTGTATCTGGCGTCGGATGAGACCCTGCGCCAGGCCACGGTCGCCCTCATCGCCGAGCCGCCCGACTACCTGGTAGCCACGACGGGCATCGGCATGCGGGCCTGGCTCGACACCGCCTCGACATGGGGCATCGGCGACGAGTTGCTCGCCGCCCTCCAGGGAGCCAGGATCGTCGCCCGGGGCCCCAAGGCATCGGCCGCGGTGCAGATCGGGGGTCTGGAGGTCTGGCAGCGTTCGCCGACCGAGCGTATGGGCGCCCTAGTCGAACTGCTCACCGCCGAGCCCCTCGCCGGCAAGCGGGTCGCGCTTCAGGAGTACGGCATGAAGAGCCCTGAGGTGACCGACGCGCTGGCGGCCGCCGGTGCCACCGTGGTCTCGGTGCCGGTGTACCGGTGGCAGGTACCCGACGACCCTTCCGCAGCCCGCCGCCTGGTCCAGGCCGCGTGCCAGGACCAGGTTGACGCCATCACCTTCACCAGCGCGCCCGCGGTGCACAACCTGTTCGCCCTCACCGAAAGCCCGGAGGAGGCCGACAGGCTCCGGGCCGCTCTGAACGGCCCCGTCACTGCGGCATGCGTCGGGCCGGTGTGCGCCGCAGGGGCAGTCGAGGAGGGAGTCGTCCATCCGCTGGCGCCCGACGTCGGGCGCCTGGGGCTGCTCGTGCGGGCCCTCGGCGACCACCTCAGCCAGCGTCGGCGCCACTTCTCGCTCGACGGACACCAGCTCGTCCTCCAGGGCGGGGCCATCGAACTTGACGGCGCCGTCGACCAGCTCGCCCCTCAGGAGCGGGCCATCTTCGAGCTCCTCGCCCGAAAACCGGGCGCGGTGGTGGGCCGCGACGCCTTCCTCACCGGTGTCTGGGGTTCGCCCGCGACCGATCCCCACCTCCTCGAGGTCGCCGTCGGCCGCCTGCGGCGCCGCTTGGGCCCCGCCGGCGGCGCCCTCCAAGCCCTGCCCGGGCGGGGCTACCGCCTCGCCCCGGGCCCTTCGTAGGGTGGCGCACTACCCCTCCGCCGTCAACAGGTCGAACACCGCATCGACATCGGTCAGGTCGGCCATGACCGCGTCCGGCCCGAGGGCCGCCAGCTCCGCCAACGGCGTGCTCCCGGTGGCCACCAGCAGGCAGCGAGCACCCCCGGCCCGGGCGCACGCGAGGTCGCGCTCGGTGTCGCCGACCACCCAGGTGTCCTCGGGTGCCGCGTCGACGCCCCGGAGGCGGCGCGCCCGCTCCCGTGCGATCGGGACCAGCGCGCACCGATCGGCGTGATCGCTCCCGTATGCGCCGATCTCGAGGTCGAGCCACTGGTCGAGGCCGAAGGCGGCCACCTTGACGAGGGCGTTGGCGGCCAGGTTGCCGGTGAGCAGTGTCTGGTACGCGCCGTCGGTGCCGGCCAGCCGGGCCAGGATCTCCGCCACACCACCGAATGCGCCCCCGTTGGCGGCCAACGTCGCGGCTGCAGTCGCCAACTCCGCTTCCAGGATCTTGAGCACCAGCGGCAGGTGCGCGTCGGCATCGGTAATCCCCATCAACTCGAGGTACTCCCGCGCGATCTGGGGGTCGGTCTTGCCGCTCAGACGGACGCGCTCGCTGATCCGGGCGCTTGGCGCCAAGCCGAGGACCTGCTCGAAAGCCCGGTCGAACACCTCCGAGCCGATCCCCTGGGTATGGATCAGGGTTCCGTCGACATCCCACAAGATCAGCCGCACCATGGCGGCGACCCTACCCGGGGGCTCGCACCCGGGCCGTCCAGTAACACGCCAGTTCGAGGACGATGGCGGCCGCGCCGGCCAGGCCGCAGGCTTCCACGGTGATGAGCACCGACGGGAGATGCAGGTCGTAGAAGTGGCGGCCGAAGGGCACCGCGAACGCCAGCACGCCGAGTCCGCCCATGGCGGCCACCAGGCCCATCTTCCACCGATGCATGGGCCTGGCCTGGATGACCAGCACCCACAGCGACACGCCGAAAAGCACGATCGTGGCCGCCGTCTTGGCCTGGGGCGGGCTGTTGTGGGCTTGTCGAGCCAAGGCGTAGGTGATGAAGACGGCCCCCGCCGCGATGAGGCCGGATGGACCGGCGAACCACATCACCCGGTGCACGAAGCCAGGCGTGAACCGCTGCGTGCTCGGTCCGAGGGCCAGGAAGAACGCCGGGATGCCGATCACGACAGTGCTGATCAACGTGAGGTGCCGGGGCAGGAACGGAAAGGGCCACCCCGCCACGGCCACCGCCAGCGCAAGCGCCAACGACATGACGTTCTTGGTCAGGAACAGGTTGGCGACCCGCTCGACATTGGCGATGACCCGCCGTCCTTCCGCCACCACGCCGGGAAGGACAGCGAACTGGCTGTCGAGCAACACCAGCTGCGCGACGGCGCGGGTGGCGGCGGTCCCCGACCCCATGGCGATGCCGACGTCGGCGTCCTTCAGGGCGAGGGCGTCGTTGACGCCGTCGCCGGTCATGGCGACGACGTGGCCCTGGGACTGGAGGACGCCGACGAACGAGCGTTTTTGTTGCGGCGTGACCCGGCCGAAGACCGATCGCCCATCGACGACGGCGGCCAGCTGGGCCTCGTCGCTGGCCAGGCGGCGGGCGTCCACCGGCTCGCCCGCCCCAGGGAGGCCGACCTGGCGGGCGATGGCGCCGACCGTGGAGGCGTTGTCGCCGGAGATGACCTTGAGCGTCACTCCCTGGGCGGTGAAGTAGGCCAGGGTGTCCGCGGCGTCGGCGCGGATCTGCTCCTGGAACGTCACCAGCGCCACCGCGACGACGCCGGCCGGCAGCCGCGGCTCACCGTCGTGGGGGGCCCCCCACTCGAGTGCGGTGTCGGTGCGGGCCATGAGAAGGGTTCGGGTGCCGGCCGCGGCCAGCTCCTCGACGCGAGGAGCGAGGCGGTCTCGCTCCGGCAAGCCGGCGAGCAGTATTTCCGGCGCTCCCAGGATCCAGGTGCCGTGGCCTCGGAACGACGTTGCGCTCCATTTGCGTGCCGACGAGAAGGGCACCCCACCCACTTTTTCCCAGCCTGGTGGCGTCGGGAAGTGCTGGCGCAGCGCAACCACCGTCGCATTTCCCGCATCGTCGGCGGCCAGCGCCGCCAAGGCCGCCGTCGCCGCCTCCTGGCCGGTTCCGGCGCCGACCGTCTCCACGCCCGCGAAGACGATCTGGCCCTCGGTCAGGGTGCCCGTCTTGTCGAGGCAGAGCACGTCGATCCGGGCCAAGCCCTCGACGGCCGGCAGCTCCCGCACCAGGACCCCACGGCGGGCCAGCTTCATGGCGGCGGCGAAAAAGGTGACGCTCGTGAGGAGCACCAGTCCCTCAGGCACCATCCCGACCAGGCCCGCGACGGCGCCGCGAACCGCCTCTTGCCACGTCGAGGTGGTCCCCGACTGGCTGATGAACAGGATCGGCCCCGCGATGGCGATCGCGATGGCGACGTACTTCAAGATGCGGTTGATCCCCTCGGCCAGCTCGGAACGGACAAGGCTGAAGCGGCGGGCATCGGCGGTCAGCCGGTTGGCGAACGAATCGGCGCCGACCGCAGTCACCTGAGCGGTGCCCGCCCCGGCAACCACGTTGCTCCCCGACAGAACCATGTCGCCCGGTTCCTTGGCTACCGGGTCCGACTCCCCGGTCACGAGCGATTCGTCGACCTCAAGGCCATCGACGGCGCGGAGCTGCCCGTCTGCGGGAACCTGGTCACCAGGACGCAGGCTCACCAGATCGTCGAGCACGACGCCGTCCACGGAAATCTCACTTTCCGCGCCATTGCGCATGACCCGTACGCAGGGCTGGTTGAGCACCGCCAGGCGGTCGAGGGTCCGCTTGGCCCGGAGCTCCTGGATGATGCCGATGGCGGAGTTGAAGACCAGGATGACACCGAAAAGGGCGTCGCCGACCGCCCCCGTCACGATGACCAGGGCCGCCAGGCACCCGAGGAGGGCGTTGAACGGCGTCAGCACGTTGGCCCGGACGATGTCGCGTACCGGGCGACTGTTGTGGTCGCCCATGTCGTTGTCCTGGCCGGCAGCGACACGTTCGGCTACCTGGGCGTCACTGAGCCCCTGCGCGCCCGTCGGTGGACGCAGTGCGACCGACTCGCCACTTGTGCCCGCCGGTCCCACGCGCCGCGAGCCCGCGTCCAGCTCGTCGGGAGCTGGTGAGACCGCCACAGCGCTCGACGGTAGTCGTTGCCCGCGATCGCGCCGGTGCAGCTGTCGCCGCTGCCCCGCCGACAGCGGGTATCATGACTGTCGCTTACTCGGTGTTCTTGCCGAGGTCGCCGGGTGGCGCCGGCTGGTCGTGTCCGGGAGTTGTCCCGATTCCCGACCGAACTTCCCGGTCGCCCGCGATGCGACCTGCGACGGTACGACCGTACAGGGGAGCCAATCGGGCTCGTCGCGCCCCATAGCGGCATCCGCCGTCTGGAGTCACACTTTCATGTCAACATCGTTCCTCGAACTCGGAGTGTCACGCGGCCTCGCGGACAGTCTGACTGCCCGAGGCATCACCGAACCCTTCCCCATCCAAGTAGCCGCACTTCCCATCGCCCTCGCGGGCCGCGACGTGTGCGGGCGGGCCCCGACGGGCTCCGGCAAGACCATTGCCTTCGGTATCCCGCTGGTCGCCCGGGTCGGACGGGGTCGCCCCCGGCGCCCCCGCGGCCTCGTCCTCGTCCCCACCCGGGAGCTGGCGTCGCAGGTCGCAGGCGAACTGATCCAGCTGGCCGGCCCCAAGGGGCCCTCGGTCGCCACCTTCTACGGCGGTGTCGGCTACGGCCCACAGATCGGCGCCCTGCGCCGCGGTGTCGACATCATCGTCGCCTGCCCGGGCCGCCTGACCGACCTCGCCGACAGGGGTGAGGTCAACCTGGCCGACGTGGAGATCGTGGTCGTCGACGAAGCCGACCGCATGGCCGACATGGGCTTCATGCCCCAGGTCAAGCGCCTGCTCGACCAGGTTGGCCCCAAGCGCCAGACCATGTTGTTCTCCGCCACCCTCGACGGCGACGCCGCCGAGCTCACCCGCCGGTATCAGAACGACGCCGTCCGAGTCGAGGCCGAACCGATCGCCGAGGCGCCGGAGAACCGCCACATCTTCTGGTGGGCCGACGGCTCCGAGCGCACCAACCTCACCACCGAGGTCGTCAAGGCCCACTGGCCCGCCATCGTCTTCTGCCGCACCAAGCGCGGTGCCGACCGTCTGGCCCAGAAGCTCCAGCTCGGCGGTGTCGAGGCCGCCGCCATGCACGGCGACCGCAGCCAGGCCCAGCGCGAGCGGGCCCTCGCAGCCTTCATCTCGGGGCGGGTGCAGGCCCTCGTGGCCACCGACATCGCGGCCCGGGGCATCCACGTCGACGACGTCGCCTGCGTCGTCAACTTCGACCCACCCGAAGACGAGAAGGCCTACGTCCACCGTTCCGGCCGCACCGGCCGGGCCGGGGCGTCGGGCCTCGTTGTCTCCCTGATCAGCTCCTCGCAGGCTTCCGACACAAAGAAGCTGCAGGCCAAGCTGCGCCTCCCCCGCTCCATCGACCGCCCCGAGATGGCCTCCATCGGTGACGTTGGGGCCGCCGACGTGGTCAGGGCCCGACTGGCCGCGGCCACGACCGCGGCTCGCAGCACCGCCGCTCGCAGCACCAAAGCGGCGTCGTACCCATCGAGCCGCCCGCCGGTGCGCCCGTCGCGCGACCGCGACACTTCTGGCCGATCGCGTGGCGCCAGTCCCCGCTGGGGCACCACGGTGGCCGCGGGCCAGCGCTCCTCGGGCGGGCGCCCTTCGTCGCCCCGCCAGCCGCGAAGAGCGAGCTAACCCTGCGGTGTCGGGGTGGCGCCATCTTTGGGGGTGTCCGCCCCCAAAGATCGCGCTCCGCCTTGGCCCGTTGGCTTAGCCGCGGGCGCGCCACTCGGTGCGGACGGCGGCGGTCAGCGCGGCCGACGACAACTCTGGCAGCGTCACGTAACGCGCTCCCATGGCCTCGGCCAACCGGCGGGCCAGGCCGAGGCGGATCGCTCCGTCCTCGGCGTCGATGACGACCGCATCGACATGCCGGCGGCGCACCGCCGTCGCCGCCTCAAGGGCGACAACCAGCGGGTCCTCCCCCGATGAGGCGGCGGTGGCCCGACCGTCGGTGATGAGCACCAGTAACGGGGTGTGTGATGCCGACGACCCCGGTGCCGTGGCGACGTCGAGGGCGGTGAGAATGCCCGCCGCCAGAGGCGTGCGCCCTCCGGTGGGCAATTCCGCCAGACGGGCGCGTGCGACCTCGACGCTGCTCGTCGCCTTGAGCGCCACTTCGGCATCGTCGCCCCGGAACGTGACCATGGCCACCTTGTCGCGCCGCTGGTAGGCGTCGACCAACAGGGCGAGCACGGCGCCTTTGGCCGCCTCCATGCGCCGGTCGACGCCCATCGACCCGGACGCGTCGACGGCCAGCACGATCAGGTTGCCGACCCGCTGCTGGCGTACCGCTTCGCGCAGGTCGGCGGCGAGCACCGCAGGCGCCGCCTCGGGTGTCACGCCGTTGCCGCCTCGGCGGGCAGCGACCGCCCGCACCGTGGCCCCGACGGCCAACGACTTGATCGGGCCGTCGGGGACCCGATCGGCGACCAGCCGGCCCCGGGAACCCTCGACGGTCGTCCGCCGCCCAGGGACCACGGTCTGCCTGGCGGTGGCGGCGCCGGTCACCAGGCGCATGACCGCGGTGGGCGTGTCCGGCCCCACGACGCTCTCACCACCGGCAGCCCCCGAGGACGGGCCCCTCCCTGCGTCGTCCGTCGCCTGGTCCGTCGCCTGGTCCGTCGCCTGGTCAGTCGCCTGGTCAGTCGCCTGGTCCGTCGCCTCGTCAGTCGCCTCGTCCGTCGCCGGGTCGGTCGCCTCGTCCATCGCCTCGTCCAGCGCACGGTCCAGCTCGTCGGCGTCGATCCCCGGCGAGTCGAACGGGTTCTGGCGGCGGCGATGGCCCAGCGCCAGCGGGGCGACGCGCCGCACATCGTCGCGGGTGGCGGTTGGGCGGCGGTCGAGGCCGGCCAGGGCGGCGGCGGCGCGGCAGATGGTCAGATCGGCGCGCAGGCCCTGGGCCCCGACGGAGGCGCACAGCCGGCTGACCTCCTCCATCAAAGCGTCGGGTACCGCGGCCGGCAACGCCGCCGCCAGCCGCCCCGCCAGCTGGGCCTCGGCCGCCGCCCACTCCGAGACGACCGCGGCGGCATCGGCGTCGAACGCCAGCCGGCGGCGGACCGCCTCGGCCCGCACTGGAGGCTCACCCGGCGCCCGGACGTCGACCGCCAGGCCGAAACGGTCGAGCAGCTGGGGCCGCAGGTCTCCCTCCTCGGGATTCATGGAGCCGATGAGGATGAAGCGGCTCGCGTGGCGATGCGAGACGCCTTCGCGCTCGACCCGGTTGACCCCGCTGGCGGCCACGTCGAGCAGGACGTCGACCAGATGGTCGGGCAGCAGGTTCACCTCGTCGACGTAGAGCACGCCGCCGTGAGCGGCGGCCAACAGGCCAGGCTGGAAACGCCGCTCACCGCCGGTGAGCGCGGCCGCCAGGTCGAGGGTGCCGATCAGACGGTCCTCGGTGGCGCCCACAGGAAGCTCCACGAAGGGTGCCGCCCCGGGCAGCAGCGCGGCCAAGCCCCGGGCCAGTGTCGTCTTGGCGCTCCCCTTTTCCCCGCGCAACAGCACCCCGGCGATGGTCGGATCAACCGCCGCCAGCAGCAGCGCCAGCTTGACGTCATCTTGGCCGACGACGGCCGAGAACGGGAACTGAGGCCCGGCGGTCGTCGCCTCGGTCACCCCCACGGCTCCAACGAAAGTGAACCCGGCGCGGCCGCCCGGTCCAGCAACCACGCGCACAGTTGGCGGCGCGACGCAGGGTCGACCAGCCGCCCCGGCACCGTCGCCAGGGCCTGGGGAAGCTCCTCGGCCACGAATCCATCGGACCATTCCTGATACCCAAAGTCGAGGCCGATGTCGGCGTGATGGACCTCGACCTCGCGCCAGCGGCTGAACGGCAAGGCATCGGCGGCCAACAGAGCACCCGACACCGATCGGGTGTGTCGACCCCAGGCGTCCTCAGGAAGTGCCTCCCAGGCCGCCTCCAGCGCGGCGTTGGTGGCGAGCACGTCCGCCACCAGCTCGGCCGCCGGCCGGCCGGCGCCGGCTTCGATCTCCACGGCCCGCCCGTCGGGACCCCCGGGGTACTGATCCACGACCTCGCCGCGGGCGGCACCCGCGATGCGGCGCAGGTGGCTGTCGGCGTTGCGGGCCAGATGGGCTAGGACGTGGCCGACGGTCCAGCCGGGAAGCTGCGACGGGCGGCGGGCCACATCGTCGGTCACCAGTTCCAGCGTCGCCCCCAGCCGGAGATGGGCGAGGCGGCAGCCGTCGATGTCGGCGCGCAGTTTCGGGTTCACCGTGATTCCTCCCAACCTTCGGCCTCGAGAAGCGCGGCGCGCAATGTTGTCAGAGCTTCCGGCGACGGCTCGGTCCACAAGCCCCGCTCGACGGCCTCGAGCAGCCGCTCAGCGATGGCCTTCAGCGCCCACGGATTGGACACCTCGAGGAACTTTCGCACCTCGGCGTCGGCGACGTAGGCCGCGGTCACCCGTTCGTACATCCAGTCCTCGACCACGTGGGCGGTGGCGTCGTAGCCGTACAGATAGTCCACCGTGGCCGCCAGCTCGAACGCCCCCTTGTACCCGTGGCGGGCCATGGCCGCGATCCACTTGGGGTTGATGACCCGGCTGCGTACAACCCGGGCCGCCTCCTCCGCCAGGGACCGGACCCGGGGCCGGGCCGGATCGGCGGAGTCGCCGAAAAATGCCTTCGGCTGGCGGCCGGTGAGCGCCCGGATGGTGGCGATCATCCCGCCGTGGTCCTGGAGGTAGTCGTCGGAGTCGAAGATGTCGTGCTCGCGGTTGTCCTGGTTCTTGACCGCGATCTCGATGGACGCGAACCGCCGGGCCATGGCCGCGGCCGCGGGAACGCCCATCCCCGCCCGCCCGTACGAGTAGCCGCCCCACGCCTGGTAGACGGCGGCGAGGTCGTCGTCGCCGCGCCAGTCCCGGCTGTCGAGCAGCCCGAGGATCCCCGACCCGTAGGCGCCCGGCTTGGCGCCGAAGATGCGGGCGTCCCCGTCGGCGGCGAAGCCGGCCAGGCGCACCGCGTCGTCGAACAGGGCGATGAGATGGGGGAAGGCATCGCGGAAAAAGCCGGAGATCCGCAGCACGACGTCGACCCGGGGCCGGCCGAGCTCGTCGTCGGCGATGAGGGCCACACCGCTTACCCGGCCGTTCTCGGTCTCCCACACCGGCCGGACGCCGATGAGCGCCAGCGCTTCAGCAATGTCGTCGCCTCCGGTCCGCATGGCCGCGGTGCCCCACACCACCAGCCCTACCGATGTGGGGTAGGTGCCTTCGTCCGCCAGGTGGCGTTCGATCAGGGCATCGGCCAGGCGGCAGCCCACGTCCCAGGCCAGCGGCGACGGCAGCGCCTTCGGGTCGACGGAATAGAAGTTGCGGCCCGTCGGCAGGACGTGAGCCATCCCCCGCGTCGGCGCCCCGCTCGGGCCCGCCGGGATGTAGCGCCCGGCGAGGGCGCCGCCGATATTGGCGAGCTCGTCGGTGCTCCGGCCGAGCGCCGGCACCAATATCGAGCAAACCCACCGCAGCGTCGGGTCGTCGCCGACATAGGTCCACCCCGACGCCTGGCACCGCGCCAGGAGCGCCCGGCACTCGGCCTCCACCGCGTCGACCCCGGCCCGCCCGCCCGGAGCCGCCAACTGGTCCCAGGGGACCCCTAATCGGGCGGCCACCGTCGCCCGCAATGACGGGACCGACCCTTGCGGCAGACGGGTCATTGCCAAAACCAGGTCCAGTTGAGCTTCCCCAACTGGTGGCTGGCCGAGGATGTGCAGGCCGCCGCGGATCTGGGCGTCCTTGAGCTCACACAAGTAGCCGTCCACGTGCAGGATCAAGTTGTCGAAGTCGTCGCCCTCGGGCGCCGCCGCCACCCCGAGGTCCTCGTGCAGCGAAGCCGAGACCAGGAGCTCCCACACCTGGCGACGGATGGCAGGCAGCTTGGACGGGTCGAGCGCGGCCACCTGGGCGTAGGTGTCGAGCAGGCCCTCCAGCCGGGCCAGGTCGTCATAGGTCTCCGCCCGTGTCATCGGCGGCAGCAAGTGGTCGATGATGACGGCATGGCCCCGCCGCTTGGCCTGCGTGCCCTCACCCGGGTCGTTGACGACGAACGGGTAGATCAGGGGCATGTCGCCGAGGGCGGCGTCGGGCGCGCACGACGACGACAGCCCCACACCTTTGCCGGGCAGCCATTCGAGGGTCCCGTGCTTGCCGGCGTGCACGATGGCGTCGGCACCCCACCCCTCGTCCAGCCACCGGTAGAACGCCAGGTAGTGGTGGGTCGGGGCGAGATCGGGCGAGTGGTAGACCGCGATGGGGTCTTCGCCGAAGCCGCGGGGCGGCTGCACCGCGATGAACACGTGGCCGAGGTCAAGGCCGGCGAACACGACGTCGCCGCTGGCGCCGTCGACGTACACCGTCCCCGGCGCGGGGCCCCATGTTTCCTCCACTGCGCCGGTCAGCCCCGGCGGCATCCGGGCGAAGGCCTGGCGATACGACGCCGCCGGCCAGCGCCCCGTGGCCCGCGCCAGTTGGGCCCCGGTGAGGGTTTCGCGCTCGTAGGAGAAGGCGTCGATCAGCTCGGCCATGAGGCTGTCGCCGTCGTCGTGTATGCGGTCGACCCGATAGCCCTCGGCCCGCAACTCGTGCAGCAGGGCGATCACCGACGCCGGCGTGTCGAGGGCAACGGCATTGCCGATACGGCTGCGCTTGGTCGGGTAGGCCGACAGCACAATGGCGATGCGGCGGTCGGCGACGGGTACGTGGCGCAGGCCTGCCAGGCGCAGCGCGACGCCGGCAACTCGTGCCACCCGGTCGGCAACGCTGCGGTAGGCCGTGACCGGCGTCCCGAGGGTGTCACCGTCGTCCACGGTCTCCTTGAACGAGAACGGGACCGTGATGATCCGCCCGTCGAACTCCGGGATGGCCACGCTCATGGCGACATCGATCGGGAATAGTCCGCCGGGATTGGCCTCCCAGTCGGCCCGCGGACAGGTGGCCGCGACGGCCTGGACGATGGGTACGCCGAGCGCGGCGAGGGATGTGGCACCCCAGTCCCCGCCGTCGGGATCCGCCGAGCCCGACGCGAGGACCGTGGTGATGACGGCGTCGGGCTGGTACTCAGCCAGCAGGTCGATGGCCGCGATGTGCCCGCCGGCGGCGGGCCGCAGCGAGTAGCACCACATGGCCAGCGCCCGGGCGCCTCGGGCCTCGATCGCATCGCAGAGATCGTCGACGAAGGTGGTATTGCCCGCGATCAGATGGGCCCGGTAGAAGACGACCGCGACGAGGGTCCCGGCGGCGGCCGGGGAAGACCGGTACAGGCCGGTTGCAGCCACCTCTGCTGGCGGGTCGAACCCGAAGCCCTGGTAGAGCACGGTGTCGGCGACGAAACGCAGCAAATGCTCGGTGTTGGCCAGTCCGCCGCGCACGAGGTACTCGAAAGCCTGGGCCACGGTGGCGCTCGGGGCGGTGGACAAGGCCGTGAGCTCGGCGTCGGGGGCTGCTTCGCCGCCGAAGGCCAGGAGCGGGATTCCCTGCGCGAGGCAGCGGCTCCGCAGGGCGTCGAACGGCTCCTGCCAGGCCCGGCGGCCCCCGAGCAGCCGGACGAGGACCACGTCGACGGCCTCCAGGTCGGGCCCCGCCACCGGATCGAGGTGGGCGGGATTAGCTGCCCGGACGGGCGGGAAGTCCGGCGGAAGTCCCTCGACGACCGAGCGCAGCGCCAAGATCTCCGTGTCGGCGTTGGTGAGGACCAGGATCACCGCATCATCGCCTCCACCGCCCCGAGATCGACATGGGCCTCGAGCACGTCGGCGATGCGGTCGATCTGCGATTCCCGGGCGGCCGCGAAGTTGACCCCGGAGGGCGGGCGGCGCTTGCCTCGTCGCTCGGCGACCTCGCTGAGGAAGGCGCCCCGGAACCCGTCCTCCTCGAACAACCCGTGCAGGCTGGTGCCCTTCACGGCGCCGTCATAGGCGGTGGCACCGTCGCAGCCATAGCCGTAGGCATCGTCGAGGGTGATCCAGCCACCGGCCCCCTCGGACCCGGCTGTGCGGCCGTGATGGATCTGGTAGCCGGTGACGCGTTGACCGCCGGCATGGCCCCGGCGCTGGCGAGTCACCTTGGAGGCCTGGAAAAAGGTGGCGACGGCCAGCCAGTCGAGTCCTGCCACCGGGTCGGGGCGCACCGCCTCGACAGGGTCGTCGATCGTCCGACCTAGCATCTGGTAGCCGCCGCAAATGCCGAGGATCGTCGTTCCCCGCGCCCTTGCCTTGTGCAGCGCATCGACAAAGCCCCGGCCCCGCAGCCACTCCAGGTCGGCAACAGTGGCCTTGGTTCCCGGCAGGATGACGAGGTCGGGATCGCCCAGGGCGCCGCGGTGTTCGATGAGGCGCACCGAGACTCCGGGCTCGACAGCCAGAGCATCGAGATCGGTGAAGTTCGAGATCCGGGGAAACCGGATGGCGGCGACATCGAGGGGATCGCCGTCGCCGCCACCCTGCAGCGGGCGGGGCCGATGGCCGGCCAGCGCCAGAGAGTCCTCGGCGTCGAGCGCGATGTCATGCAGGAACGGCACGACGCCGATGGTCGGGACCCCCGTACGGCGCTCGAGTTCGGCGGGGCCACCCAGAAGGAGGGCGGGATCGCCCCGCAACTTGTTGATGATGAACCCCCTGACCAGGCGACGGTGGTCGTCGGGGAGGAGGGCGAAGGTGCCGTAGAGCGCCGCGAACACCCCACCGCGGTCGATGTCGCCGACCACGATGGCGCCGAACCCCGCTTCTTGGGCGATGCGCAGGTTGACGATGTCGTGGTCGAGGAGGTTGATCTCGGCCGGGCTGCCGGCACCCTCGCACAAAATAACGTCGAAGCGCTGGCGGAGATCGTCGAGAGCAGCGAGCACCAGTTTCAGCAATCCGGGCTTGGCCCGGTGGTAGCTGGCGGCGTCGAGATGGGCCCAGGGCTCGCCCATGACGACGACCTGGCTGGTGCGTTCCCCGGTCGGCTTCAGGAGGATGGGGTTCATTGCGACCTCCGGCATCACCCGGGCCGCCAGCGCCTGTATCCCCTGAGCCCGACCGATCTCGTGGCCCGAGGCGGTGACATACGAGTTGAGCGCCATGTTCTGCGCTTTGAACGGCGCCACCTTGACCCCCCGCCGGGCGAAGACGCGGCACAATCCGGTCACGACGGTCGACTTGCCGGCGTCGCTACTGGTGCCGCACACCATCAGTCCGGGCACAGGGCATCCTCCAGGCGTTGCAGGTTGCGTTCGGAGGGCACGGCGATGCCGCGCCGTTCCCGGGAGGCCGAAGCTGGCGCAGTCGCGCACCAGAACGCCCCGGGAGGCCAAGCGGGCTCGTAGCTCCGGCGCCCGCACCAGCACCCAGTTGGTGTCGGTGTCGTCGGGCGCGAAGCCGTGGGCGGTCAGGACGTCGATCAGGCCACCGCGCAGGCGGGCCACCTCCTTGGCCCAGGTGGCCAGATCGACCGGCGCCAGGAGATCGGGGAGGGCCTCGCAGGCGAGACCATTGACGGCCCAGCGGGGTTGGCGGGCCGCGAGGCGGCCAATAAGGTCGGCGCCCGCCAGGACGTAGCCGATCCGCAGCCCCGGGCACGCCAGGAGCTTGGTGAGTGACCCCAGCACCACGCCGCCTGCGACGTGGTCGCCGCGTGTCCAGGTCCCCGTGGCAAGCGGCCAGAACGCCTCGTCCCAGACGTCCGCGGCCTCTGACGGTGGCGCCAGGCGCCCGGAGGGATTGTGGGGGTTGGAACGCCACCGTGGCCCGTCGGGATCGAGGCCGACGAGGTGGCGCCGGTAGAGCGAGAAATCGGGCTCGTCGACCCATCCCGGTCCGAGCTCGCCCGCCACCAGGGCGATCGCCTCGGCGCCGCCATTGGTGAGGAGAAGGTTTCCCGCCGCGACACCCATGGCTGCGGCCAGTGCCGCCGTGGCGGCCTCGGCGTCGGGATAGCGCCCGACGGCTCCGAGGTGGGCGGCAATGGCCGGCGCCGGGTCGGGAGCGACCGGATTGAGGCTGGCCGAGAGGTCGAGGACCTTCTCCGGCGCCAAGCCAAGGGACTGGGCCAGGCGAGCACCGTCGCCGCCATGGGGGCCCGCGGGGATCACCGTCGCTCCTCTGGGCGACGGCCGCGGGCGCGGGCGCGGCGGCCGGCGAAGCCGACGCCGGCAAGCGCGGTCGACAGGAGCCAGGTCACATCTCGCGACAGTGCGATGGCGCGCCCGATGTCGGCACCCTCGGGCGGCCGCCCGGTGCCGAGGGCGGCACGCAGCTCGGTTCGCCCGGCCGCGGCGTAATGGTTCAGGCCTCCCAGGCGCAGCCCGAGGGCGGCCGCGAAGGCCGCCTCGGCCACGCCGCTGTTGGGCGAGGGGTGGGCGCCCGCGTCGCGCCGGACCGTCCGCCACACCGAGGTGGCCGTAGCCGGGCGGGCCAGCGCCACCAGGGCAGCCGTGGCCCTCGCCGGGATCCAACCCGCCACGTCGTCGAGTCGGGCGCTGGCCCAGCCGTAGTGCACGTACCGGGAGGAGCGGTGGCCGACCATGGCATCGAGGGTGTTGACCGCCCGGTACCCGAGAGCACCGGGGGCCCCGGCCACCGCCGCCCACAGAGCGGGAGCGACGACGGCGTCGACGGTATTTTCGGCCACCGATTCCACCACGGCACGAGCGATCTCTTTTTCGTCCAGGCCGGTGGGGTCGCGCCCGACGAGGGCGGGAAGGAGTTCCCGGGCCTTGCCCAGGTCGCCGGCGGCGAGCGCCGTCGCCACCTCGGCGGCGGCGTCGGCCAGTGAGCGGCCGGCGACCGCCAGGTAGGTGGCGACGGCAGGCGATCCGACCACCACTCCCGATGCCACCCCGCCCGCCAGCCCGACTGCGGCATGACCGACGCCCGCCATCCGGCGGTCGCGGTAGCCGTGCCGCTCGAACGCCCGCATCGCCCGCCCGAAGGCGGCGACGGGGTGGGGCTCGAGGGGCGGTTCCCCAAGCACCCGGTCGGCGACCACGCCGGCGGCGGCAGACAGGGCGAAGCGAGTGGCGTTCACCATCTGGCAGCGGCCACGATCAGGGCGACGGTTTCGGCGACGACGCCGGCGGCTCCGAGGACATCGCCGGTGAAGCCGCCCAGCTGGCGGCGGCCAAGAATCACGACACCTGCGCCCGCCGCCACCCCTGCGGCCACGGCTACCGGCCCGGCCAGGAGCCGCCAACCGCCGGCCAGGGCCACGGCCGCGACCCCCCCGACCACGAGCGACGCCACCGCGCTGCGGCCGAGGAACGCGGTCGCCAGGCCTCCTTGGTCGCGCCGGGCGTAGGGGACGGCTCGCATGGTCGCTGCCATGAGCGTCCGCGATGCGCACCACACACCGGCGAGTAGGAGCGGGGCGGGACGCATCGCCGCCAGCGCCGCCCACCGGGCGACAAGCACCACGCCGCCGACAGCCACGGCGTAGGCGCCCACTTCCGGGCCCGCCATGACCGCCAGGCGCTTTTCCCGCGACAGATGGGAGAGCAGCCCGTCGGCGCAGTCCAAGAGGCCGTCGAAATGCAGCATCCCGGTCACGCCCAAGTCGACAGCGACGACGAGCGCCGCGGCCACCGGCAGCGGCCACGCCTTGGCCACCAGCCACCACCAGCTCCCGATCGCCACGCCGATCACCGCGCCGACCAGGGGAAACCAGGACACGGCACCCGGCGTCGGCGCCGAAGGCCCGCCCAAGGGGGTCAGGAATGCCACGGCCCGCCGGAAGCCACTGGTGGGTGCCAGCGGGATCACTCCTGGTGGCTCAGCTCATGCAGGCGCAGGGCGCGCCCGGCGACGACGAGGAACACGTCGTCGGCCACCGCCGCCATGGCCTGGTTGACGTCGCCCAGGGCATCGCGGAAACGCCGTCCCGCCTCCGTGGCGGGGTGCACCCCGAGGCCCACCTCCTCGGACACGACAACGGTGTCGCCCCGGCGCAGTTGCAGGACGCAGCCGAGAGCGGCGACATCCACGTCAAATCCCGGCGCCGCCGCGACCCAGGTTCCCAGGGAATCGAGCAGCACCGATCCGTCCAGGGACGCCAAGGTGTCCACCAGGTCCCCGACCGACTCAATCGTCTGCCAGTTCGGGGGGCGACGAGCCTGGTGGGCGGCGACCCGTCTGACCATGTCGTCATCGCCGATAACGGCGGTTGCGACGTAGGTGACCGGCTCCGGGAGCCCGGCGGCCAGGCGCTCGGCCAGGGCCGACTTGCCGGAGCGGGCACCACCGAGCACCAAGGTGATCACCCTTTTTCCCCGGCCAGTATGGCGCGATACGCCGCCCGGGCCAATCGGGCGCCCCACAGCGACCGCGGTCCCCCGAAGGAGTGGGCCTGGCCGCTGTCGGGACAGAGGACGCACACGGCGTCGGTTGCCGTCCCCGTCGCCCGGTGGCCGAGGTCCCAAAGGGCTTGCGATTTGGCTTCGGTCACGGTGGCCACGGCATTGACGAGTGCGGCATCGGCGAGTCGCTCGGG
Source organism: uncultured Actinomycetota bacterium (assembly GCA_963851105.1). Lineage (GTDB taxonomy): Bacteria > Actinomycetota > Acidimicrobiia > Acidimicrobiales > Palsa-688 > DATARN01. Next base: position 43,737 of record CAWKNP010000002.1, on the reverse strand, counting down.
GATCACGGCGATGAGATTGATCGTTCCCACCCTGCTGACGGGGCCCGCTTCGTCGGGGGCCGCCGCCAGGATGGGGTGGCCCAGGCCTACGGTGGCACGCACCTCGACTCCGCCGTCGGTCGACGCGACCTGCTGGCGCACATCGGCGGCGGTGAGCATCCCCACGCCCCGACCGGCCAGGCCGAGAGAAACGGCCAGTTGCCGAAGGTGGTTGTCGGGATCCCGCCGGCCGTACGACACGGGCACCTGGGTATTGACGACCCACCGCCGGACGCCGATGCCGCCCCCGTGGGGCGCCGACGCCACCGCCCGCAGCGGCGTGGGGAACCGCCACACCAGGGTGGTCAGATCCCGCCCATCCTCTCGGCGGGAACGAAAATAGCTGGTGATCAACGAAGTACTCATGACGTCCGCGCGTACCTCCGGTCAGTCCCGGGCAGGCAGGTCTCCTGGCTCCCGGATCCACTCGCCCCCGCCTTCCCGCCCGCAAGGGCCGTGGCTGTTGGAGGTTCGCTCCCCGGTGACAGTTGCGGGACAGCCCCGGAATCACACCGGGTTCCCTGCGCTGCTGGTCACAGACCCTAGCCATCGATGGACCAAAGGTGGTTAAGGGCGTGCAACGATGTCTTAACTGAACTCGCGCCCCAGAACTGCCGAAATGGGAAGCACACAGTTGGGGAAAAGAGAGGTGACCATGCCGGAGACGAGGCGCCGTGCCAGGCCGAATAGGATCACGGGCCGGCGGAACCAGGCAGGCGCGCCCCTTCAGCACCCGGTGACCCGGCCCGCCCGGGCGGCCGCCGACTGGTTGACCCGGCACCGCCGGTCGCTCGCCTCGTGGGCCATGGTGGCCGGCCTCACCGGCTTGGCACTGACTGCACTCGTGTCGGCGTCGGCGGCGGTCGCTGCGTTCGTCGACACCTTCGTGGCGGGGATCGTTCTTGGCGCCGGGTTGATGGTTACCGGATGGGCGGTGTTCCGGTCGCGAGGGCGTCTGGTCGAGCGGCGCCGGGGGACACCGGCTCGTATCCGGACCCTCGACTGCCACCGTTCCCGATGGGATCGGCCCATGCCGATCCAGGGGGCGCCGCATCCGCCGGCAACTGCCGACCGGCGGGTCCGTCCCTGTCCCGGTTCGCGCCGCTCCTGAACGCCGGCGGCCGCCGCAGGCCACAGGCGCCGCAGGTGGCCGGTAGAGTCCGCGCCTAGTGGCCCGCGCCGAATCGATCGTGCTCATCAACACCGGTCACGGCAAAGGCAAGTCGTCGGCCGCCTTCGGGGTCATGGGCCGGGGGTGGGCGCGGGGCTGGAACGTCGGCGTCGTCCAGTTCGTGAAGAGCGGCAAGTGGAAAACGGGCGAACGCAAGCTGGCCGACCACCTCGGCATCGAGTGGCACACGCTCGGGGACGGGTTCACCTGGGAATCGACGGATCTCGACGAGACCGCCGCCAAGGGTCGCCACGCGTGGGATGTGGCCCGGGAGAAACTGGCGTCGGGCCAGTACGACCTGCTGATCCTCGACGAGCTCACCTACGCCATCAAATACGGGTGGGTGGCAGTAGCCGACGTGGTCGCCGGGGTGCAGGCGCGGGCACCGAAGACCAATGTCGTGATCACCGGCCGCGACGCCGCCCCCGAGTTGATCGAGGTGGCGGACACGGTCACGGAGATGCGCAAGGTCAAGCATGCCTACGACCGGGGGATCGTCGCCAAGAAGGGGATCGAATACTGAACGAGCTCGGCGCCCGGTTGGTCATTGCCGGCACGTCGTCGGGTGTGGGCAAGACCACCGTGGCCACCGGCCTGATGGCGGCGCTGCGCCGGCGCGGCGATCGCGTGGCGGCCGCCAAGGTCGGGCCCGACTTCATCGACCCCGGCTATCACGCCCTGGCGACAGGGCGGCCGCCGCGCAACCTCGACCCGTGGATGTGCGGCGAGTCGACCATCGTCCCGTTGGCCGGCCGCGCCGGGCGCGATGCCGACGTGCTGATCGTCGAAGGCGTCATGGGGCTGTTCGACGGGGCGGGCGCCACCGCAGTGGCGAGCACTGCGCACGTCGCCAAACTCCTCGACGCCCCGGTTGTCCTGGTCGTGGACGCATCGTCGCTGAGCAGCTCGGTGGCCGCCCTCGTCCACGGCTTCGCGAGCTTCGACCCCGATCTCGCCATTGCCGGGGTGATCCTGAACCGGGTAGGGAGCGCAAATCACGAGGATTTGTTGCGCCGGGCGCTGGCGCCCCTCGGCCTGCCGGTGCTCGGGGCTCTAGGGCGCGATGCCGCATTCAGTTGGCGGGACCGGCACCTGGGGCTCGTACCGGTCGTCGAGCACCCCGGTGCCGTGCAGCAGTCCCTCGATCGCTTGGCGGCCGCGGTCGCGGCCGGCGTCGACCTTGACGCGGTGATGCGCGTCGCCGCCCTGGCGCCCAGAAAGGCGACGCCGGCGCCACCCTGTGCCGGTGCCGCTCCCGGCGGTGGATGCAGGATCGCAGTGGCGGCGGGTCCCGCATTCTCGTTCTCCTACACCGACAACCTGGAGCTTTTCGCCGAAGCGGGCGCCGAGATCGTTCCGTTCGATCCTCTCCGTGACCGTGCCCTACCCGAGGGGATCGGGGCCCTGGTGGCGGGGGGCGGGTTCCCGGAGGTCTTCGCGGGTGCCCTCGCCGACAACCGGCCGCTCCTCGCCGACACCCGACGTCGGGTGGCAGGCGGGCTGGTGACGTGGGCGGAATGCGGCGGCTTGCTGTGGCTCGGCCAGGAACTCGACGGGCACCGCTTGTGCGGGGTGATCGCGGCCCGCGGCCGCATGACCGACCGGCTGACGCTTGGCTACCGCACCGCCGCCTTCCAGACCGCCACCCCCCTCGGGCCCGAGGGACTGGTCGTACGCGGCCATGAGTTCCACTACTCGAGCGTCGATCCCGCCGGCGAGGCGCTCTCGCTGGCGGGCACGGGCGGTGTCTCGGCTCGTAGCGGTTGGGCGTCGGCCACCCTCCTGGCGTCGTATCTCCACATCCACCTTGCGGGCGCGCCTTCGCTGGCGACGGCGTTGGTCACCGCCGGTTCACAACCGGGTGGAATGCGAGCGAAATAGCCGTCAACCGAATCCCCCTCTCAGGCGTCAGTGGGGGTGATGATGGCCACCGTGCCCACGCCGACGACGACGCTGCTCTCCGCCCCGGGGTGGGACCGCGGCGAACTCCGGGACCTCTACGAGCAGCAATGGGCGCCCCTTGTGCGAATGGCGACCCTTCTGCTGCGCAATCCCGTGGACGCCGAGGAGGTGGTCCAAGACGCTTTCGTCCAGGCCCACCTGGCTTGGTCCCGACTCCGCGATCCCGCCAAAGGGCTGGCGTACCTGCGCAGCGCGGTGCTCAACGGTGCCCGCTCCCGTCTCCGCCACGACAAGGTGGTCCAGCGGTACGACCCGGGCCGCCCGGCCGTCGGCGTTTCGCCGGAGTCGGCCAGCGACGCCGGCGAAGACCGCCGCCGGGTGATGGCCGCCTTGCAGTCGCTCCCCACGCGGCAGCGGGAGTGCCTGGTTCTGCGCTACTACCTCGATGCCTCCGAAGCCGAGATCGCAGCCGCCCTGGGCATATCGGCGGGATCCGTCAAGACGCATTCGCACCGCGGCCTGGCCGCATTGGCTGCTCGGCTGGAGGAACGATGACCGTCGAAGACCGCCTGCGCGACGCCCTCTTCGCGGAGACCGAGGCAATGCCCACGCCGCCCGACCGCTGGGACAGCATCGAGAGCCGTGCGGCCGCCGCCCGCCGTGCCCAGGCTCGGCGGCGCTCGCGCCGCAGGGCCGGCGGTCTCACCGCCGTCGGCCTGGCCGCGGCGACGGCGGCGGCGCTGGTTGTCGTGCCGGTCCTCACCCGGGACCAGCCCCGGCGGGTGACCGTGAACTCCGCCGGCCACCCGACAACCGTGGTCGCCCCAACGACGGTGCCGACGGGGCCGACGGGTTCCACCAAGGCGACACCGGCGCCGCCACTGTCGTCCCCGACCGTGCCTGCGAGGGGGTTCGCCTACCAGCCGCTCTATCCCTTCGCGAGCCTCGACGCCGCCAAGTCCTGGCAGGCCGAGTATGCGGCAACGGGCGCCCAACCTTGGCATCTCGACGCCCGCCAGACGGCGCTGAGCTTCACCGGCTTCCTGGGATACACCGACATCACCGCGGTCGCCAATGTCCGCACCGATTCCACGGGCGCCCATGTGACGGTCGGAATACCCAGGCCGCAGGGACTCCAGGTCTTACCCGCCGCAGTACTGCACCTGCGGCGGTTCGGGACCGGAACAAACGCTCCCTGGGAGGTCGTCGGGACCGACGACACCGCCGACTTCAGCCTGACCACGCCGGTGTATGGCACGACGGTCGCCTCACCGCTGAAGGTGGGGGGCGCCATCAACGGCGTCGACGAGAGCATCCGAGTCCAGGTCCTGCAACCGTCGTCCACCACCGCGCTCGCAGTGTCGTGCTGCACGCCGGCGGGCAGCAGCGCAAACCCGTGGTCCGCGACGGTCACCTACCGGGGAGCGACCTCCGATGTGCTGATCGTGGCGGCATCGACCGGAGGCCACGTGGCCACCGTCGAGCGCTTCACCGTGACCGGCGTCCGAACCGCTGCCGGGGCTACGCCCGGCCTCTGAGACCTCGCCCCGCCGGGACCGCCGGGGCCGCCGGGACCGGTGCCGGCGTCGGTCTGGGTCGCGCTCGGGAGTGCCAAGTGCTGCGAAACGACGTACTACCGTCGTTTCACAGCAGGAGAGGGTCCGGGGCGGTGCGCTTCCGGCACGACGCAGGTGGACCGCACTCACACCCTCAACGGGGGTTAGGCCAGGAGGCGGCGGATCTCCACGATCGTCGCGGCCCAAGCGCTCGAGGCGGGATCGATCAGCTCCATGTGGCCACAGCCGGGAAGCTCGAGCAGCGTCGCCGGGTCGCCGGCGGCCACCGCCTTGGCCAGGTACCCCCGGCTCAACGACAGCGGCACCGCGCCATCGCGATCCCCATGGACCAGGACCTGGGCGACACCCGTCGGCAACAAGGCGACCGGGTCGGCCACCGCGTACCTCTCCCGGTGCCGTTCCGGGGGGCCGCCGAGAAGGCGTGCGACCGCGCCGCCGCCAAGGCCGAGGCGGGCGCCCTCCGCCAGGTCAGAGACGGGCGCCAATCCGACCGCAGCGCGCAGCAGCACCGAACTCGGGGACGGGCCGCCGGGCGCCCCGGGCGGCAGCTGAGCTCGCCCCGCGGCCCACAGGGCCAAATGGCCTCCGGCGGAATGACCGACCGCTATCACCCGGGTGAGATCGAGCCCACCGCCCTCACCGGCACCGGCACCGGCAATGGTTCGCAGGTAGTCGATCCCGGCACCGACATCCTCGAAGGTCCCGGGCCAGCCGCCACCCGGGATGGTGCCGACACGGCGGTACTCGAGGTTCCAAGCGGCCCACCCATGGTCGATGATGTCGGCCGCCAGGTTGGTCATCAGGCTCTTTGTGTACATCGCCTTCCAGAAGCCCCCGTGGAGCAGGACCACCACCGGCCGGCCCAGGGCGCCCCCCGCCACAGCAGAACCGCCGGCCACACCAGCACTCGCCACTGGTCCGTCGGGCAGCCACAGGTCGCCGCACTGGCCCCGGCGCCGGCCGTACTCCAGTCGCCGGCGGGACACTGCTGCCGACGGTAGCGCTCGCAGCGGCATCACCCGCCCCGCTCCCACCAAGGATCACCGGCCGCGCCTGAGAGGAATGGGGCGCCGCCGGGTCGGGGTCGGTACATTTAGCGAGCCGTGTTCGCCGCCTCCGACCTGTCACCCGTGGCTCGCAACCTGGCAGCAGCGGTCATTCACCGGGCCTGGAGCTGGATCGCCACCGTGGGCTGTGTCGGGCCCGACGACGCCGTCGGCCAGCGGTTCTACGCCATGGGCGCCAACAGCTGCATCGCCTTTCCCCCCGGGTCGGTCTTCGGTGAACCAGCCATCGCCATCGGCACGGAGAGCCTCATCGGGCCGTACGTGAGCTTGGCTGCGGGGATGCCGGGCAATCCCTCGATCGGCGACGAAGGTCCCGTGATAGTTATCGGGGACCGCTGCAGCATCGGTCGGGGAACCTCGATCGTCGGGCTGCGCCACATCGAGATCGGCGACGACGTCGCAATCGGGCCCAACGTGTACATCACCGATCACAATCACAGCTATGGCGACGTCACCGTTCCTATTGCCGGCCAGTGGCCTCGTGAAGACACGGTCCGCATCGGAGCCGGCAGCTGGCTCGGAACCGGCGTGATCGTCCTGCCAGGCAGCGACATCGGCTGTCACGTGACGGTGGCCGCGGGTTCTGTTGTCCGAGGTTCCGTCCCCGACCGCTCCGTCGTGGCCGGGGCGCCCGCGCACGTGGTTCGCCGCCATTCCGACGCCGAGGGCTGGGTCCCTCCGCTTCGTCCCACGACCACTCGGAGGCCCCAATGACAGACGAGACCGACCCGACCGCCACCGCCAACCAGACCGGCACCGACGAGCAGGCCAACCCGCCGGTTCTCCTCAATGACCGTGTCCGCACCGCCCTCACCTCAGGCCATCTTGCCCACCTGGTGACCCTCGGTGCCGGCGGCGATCCTCACATGACACTCGTGTGGGTCGGGATCGAGAACGGTGAGATCGTGGCGGCCCACCTCGGCGCCTGGCAGAAGGTCAAGAACATCCGGCGCGACAGCCGCGTCGTCCTCTCCATGGAAACCGGTGACCGGACCGACTTCGGAATGGACGAGTACCTAGTCGTCTACGGGCGGGCCCGGATCACCGAGGGCGGCGCCCCCGAGCTCCTCCAGAAGCTGGCGTGGGTGTACATCGGCCCCGACGTGAAGTTCCCGCCGATGGACGACCCGCCGGCGGGCTATGTGACCCGGATCACCCCAGAGCGCATCGCCGGCGTCGGTCCATGGCGGGACTGACACAGGGTCAATCCCAGGTGGTGGCCTGGTCGTTGAAAATCTCGCCGGTCTGAACACGCACCACGCAAAACAGCAGGCCCGCCGGATCGCGCATAACCCACCACGATCGGATCGGCGCCACCCGCTCGGCGCCGAGTGCCTCGAGACGCCGGACTTCGGCTTCGACATCGTCGGTCTCGATGTCCAGATGGACCCGGGCCGTGTCATCGACCCGCTGGAGCATGAACTGGAATCCGGGCACCGGCTGGCCGAAATCGCGGTATTCGGGATGCTCCTCGACGTCGTCGGGGGGTCGTCCGAGCGCCCCCGACCAGAAGCTGACTTCCCGGTCGAAGACCTCGGCGGGGACGTCGACCAACGCGGCCGTGAGCTTGCTGCGGTGCACGCCCCCATCTTCGCCGAATCTGCACCGCAGCGCCGCCAACCCGCGCCGCCGGCGCCGGCGGCCCGCCTAGGTTGGCGCCATGATCCGGCTCGGAATGCAGATTCCCAACTTCACCTATCCCGGCGTGGGAACCGCCGAGTTGTTCGAAACAGTGGCGTCGATCGCCGAGACGGCCGAGCAAGCGGGCTTCGACAGTCTGTGGGTCATGGATCACTTCTACCAGCTGCCGCTGCTCGGCCCGGCCGAGAACGCCATGCTCGAGGCCTACACCCTCCTCGGTGCGCTCGCCGCCCGGACCAAGACGGCCCGTCTCGGCACCTTGGTCACGGGCGTCACCTATCGCAACCCCGCCATCTTGGCCAAGCAGGTCACGACCCTCGACGTGATCTCCGGCGGCCGGGCCATGCTCGGGATCGGCGCTGCCTGGTTCTCACCGGAACACGAGGGCTACGGCGTCGATTTCCCGCCCGTCGGCGAGCGGATGGACCGGTTGGAGGAGGCGCTGCTCATCATCCGGGCCATGCTCCGCTCGGACCGTCCCATCTTCAACGGTCGCTACTACCGCGTGCGCTCCCCAATCAACTGCCCCGCCCCCCTGCAAGTCGGCGGCCCGCCGGTACTCATAGGCGGCTCAGGCGAGAAACGCACCCTCAAACTGGTCGCGCAGCACGGCGACGCGGTGAACCTGGTGTGCGGGCGCGACGAGATCGCCCACAAGCTCAAGGTGCTGGAAATGCACTGCGAGGCCGAGGCCCGCGACCCGGCCACGATCAACAAGACATGGCTGGCATCGGTGATCATCGGGCCCACCCCCGTTGAGGCCCTCGAGGCCCGTGACCGTTGGTTCGCCGAGCGGGGCATTCCCTGGGAATCCATGGACAGCGACGCCAAAGCGTCCTTCTCGTCCCGGCTGCTGGTCGGGATCCCCGAAGTGGTGGGCGGCCGGCTGCGCCAGCTCACGATCGACCAGGGCCTAGACGGGGTGATCCTCAACTTCCCCGCCAACGGGCACGATCTCGAGATGATCACCCACAGCGGGCCCGAGCTGCTGAAGGCGCTCGGGGGCTGAGGGCCACGGTGATGCGGCCGGGAATTCTTGTCGGCGTCGGCGTCGGCCCCGGCGACCCCGAGATGGTGACGCTGCAAGCCGTCCGGGCTATCCGCCACGCCGACCGGGTTCTCGCCCCGTCGCTGGCACCCGACGCCGTCGGCCGGGCCGAGTCGATCGTCCGCCAGGTGGCGCCCGGAGTCCCGGTGGAACGCCTGGTCTTCGACATGTCGGTGGCCGCCGGCGACCGCGACGCCTCGCACCGGGCCGCCGCCGCGGCTGTCGTCGAGATCCTCGACGCCGGCGAGGAGGTGGCCTTCGTCACCCTCGGCGATCCCAACATCTACAGCACCTTCTCGTCGCTCGCCACCGCGGTCTGCCGAACCCGGCCCGCCACCCGGCTGCGGACCGTGGCGGGCATCATGGCCTTCCAGGACCTGGCCAGCCGGACCGCGACCGTGCTGCTCGACGGGACCGAACGCCTGCAGCTGGTCACCGCCGTCAACGGTGCCGGGCCCGTCGCGGCGGCGCTGGCTGACGACCACCAGACCGTCGTCGTCTACAAAGGCGGCCGCCACCTTCCCGCCATCTTGAAGGCGCTGGCCGACGCCGGCCGCCTCGACACCGCCGTCATCGGCGAGCTCCTCGGCCTCCCGGGGCAACGGGTCCTCCCCGCCCGCGACTGGCCCGACCAGCCCGCCTCCTACCTGGCCACCATCATCGTCCCCCCCGCCGGCCGCGCCGGCAGCACGACATGATCTCCTTCGTCGGCGCCGGCCCCGGCGCTGCCGACCTCATCACCCTCCGGGGCGCCCAACGCCTGGGAGCTGCCGACGTGGTCATCTGGGCCTCGTCGCTGGTACCTGAGGCGCTCCTGGACCACGCCGGACCGGCCGCCGAGATCCACGACTCGGCCACCATGACCCTCGAGGACGTGCTGGCGACCTACCAACGCCACCCCGGGGCGGCCATCGTGCGCCTCCACTCCGGAGATCCCGGGATCTACGGCGCCGTCCAGGAGCAGATCGACTGGTGTGTGGCCCACGAGCGGGATTTCGAGATTGTGCCGGGTGTCAGCTCCCTGGCCGCCGCCGCCGCCGCCATCGGCCGGGAACTCACCATCCCCAGGGTCGCCCAGAGCGTGGTCGTGACCCGCCTGGCCGGCCGGACCGGCGCCTCCATGCCCCCCCGGGAGTCCGTCGCCGCCTTCGCCGCCATCGGCGCCACCACTGCGGTGTTCCTCTCGGCGGCGCGCCCCGTCGAGCTGCAACGCGAGCTGCTCGGCGCCACCAGTGCCTACACCGCCGACACCCCGGCGGCCATCGTGGTGCGGGCGACGTGGCCCGACGAGCAGGTCGTGGCCACCACCGTCGGCCACCTTGCCGAGGATCTGGCGGCGACCGGAGCCTCGATGACGGTCCTCGTCCTTGTCGGCCCGGCACTCGAGGGCCTGGCGGCGCGGAGCCACCTCTACTCGCCCGATTTCGCCCACCGTTTCCGCCGGCGCTCCACCCCCGGGACGACCGTGGGTCGCCCCGCCCGATGACTGCTAGCGGCCCGAAGAACGTCGCCCCCGCCCGCCCCGACAAGGGCCTGCGTACCGGCTGGACCACGGGAACCTGCGCCTCGGCCGCGGCCAAGGCCTCCGCCATCGCCCTGATGACGGGCACCGTCCCCACCGAGGTCGACGTCGCCCTCCCCGGCGGCCGCAGGGTCGCCTTTCCGGTGGAGAGCGACGGGCCGGCCGCCATCGTCGTCAAGGACGCGGGCGACGACCCCGACTGCACCGACGGGGCCCGCATGACGGCCGTGGCGTCGTGGGCGAACGCGGGAAAAGGGTCTTCACTTCTCCTCGCCGGTCCCGGTATCGGGACCGTCACCCTGCCTGGCCTGGGTCTCCCGGTCGGGGCCCCGGCCATCAACCGGGTTCCCCGCCTCATGATCATGGGCGCCCTGGCCGAAGCCACCAAAGCCACTGCGGCCGCCCCGGCTCCCGGCGCCGCCGACGCGGCCGAACGCGGGACCGGCGACCGCCTGATAGAGGTCCGCTTCTCCGTACCCGGCGGCGAAGCGATGGCCGAGAAGACCTCCAACGCCCGCCTCGGCATCGTGGGCGGCATCTCCATCCTGGGCACGACTGGCATCGTGCGGCCCTTCTCCACCGCTGCCTATCGCGCCTCGGTCGTGCAACAAGTCGACGTCGCCGCCGCCCAAGGCGAGACCCACATGGTCCTTGCCACCGGCAGCCGCTCCGAGCGCGCCGCCCAGCGGTTGTTGCCGGGCGTGGCCGACGTCTGCGTGGTCGAGGTCGGCGACTTCACCGGTGTCTGCCTGCGCCGGGTCGCGCAACGGGCCATGACCGCGGCCACGTTCGTCGGTATGGCGGGCAAGATCGCCAAGTTGGCGGCAGGCGTGATGATGACCCACTTCCACCGCTCGGAGGTCGACACCTCGCTGCTGGCGGCCGTCGCGGCCGAGGCGGGGGCCCCGCCGCCGGTCGTGGCGGCGGCCACCGAGACGGCGACCGCACGGCACTTCTTCGAGGTGTGCGTGGCCACGGGAAACCTCGAGCCCCTCTCCGTCCTGTGCCGGCGGGCCGCGGCCGCCTGCCGCCGCCACGTCGACGGGGCCCTGGCCGTCGAGGTCTTCATGGTCGACTTCGAAGGTGAGGCCTTGATCGCCCATGGCTAGGCGGATCCTCGTCGTCGGCCTCCCGCTTCAAGCGCCGCTGCCCCCGGTGGCGCTTTTAGCCGGCGGTGCCCGCCAGCTCGAAATCGTGGCCGTACCCCCAGAGACCAGGACGGTCACGATCGCCGGCGACCTCACCGCGGTGCTCGCGGCCATCGCCGCCGAGCCCGGCACGGTCGCGGTACTGGCGTCGGGCGACCCCGGCTTCTTCGGCATCGTGCGGGCCTTGGCCGCCCGCTTCGGCCCCGAAGCCCTCGAGGTCCACCCCGCCCCGTCGTCGGTCAGCGTGGCCTTCGCCCGTCTCGGGATCGCCGTGGGACGACGCCCTGGTGGTCTCGGCCCACGGCCGCCCGCTCGCCCAGGCGGCGGCGGCCGTCGCCACCGCGACCAAGGCGGCGGTCCTCATGTCCCCCGACAGCCCACCCGAAGCGCTGGGCAAGGAGCTGCTGGCCATCGGCGCCGCCCCCGCCGCGATACGGATCTGCAGCCGGCTGGGTCTGCCCGGCGAGAGCGTCACCAGCACCGACGTGGCCGGGCTGGCGAATCACACCTGGGACCCGCTGTCGGTTGTGGTCGTCCTCCGGGGCGATCCGGTGGCGCCTGCGCCCCAGCTCACCTGGGGCCGGCCGGAGGCGGCCTTCGCCCATCGCGGCGGGATGATCACCAAAGCCGAGGTGCGGTCGGTCGCTCTCGCCCGCCTCGACCTCCCCGATACCGGCGTGCTGTGGGATGTCGGGGCGGGCAGCGGCAGCGTCGCCATCGAAGCCGCCCTGCTGGCCCCGGGCCTTCAGGTCTTCGCCGTCGAACGCCGCCCCGACGACGCCCGCCGCATCGAGACCAACGCCAGGCGCCTGCGAGCCGCGGTGACGGTGATCGAGGCCGCAGCCCCCGCCGCCTTGGCCGCGCTCCCCGACCCCGACCGGGTATTCGTGGGCGGCGGCGGCCCCGAGGTCCTCGACGCGGTCCTCGCCCGGCTCCGCCCCGGCGGCGCGGTGGTGGCGACCTTCGCGGCGCTGGACCGGGCCGCGGTGGCCGCGGAACGGCTCGGTCACGTCGTCCAGGTGGCGATCAGCCGGGGCGAGCGCCTCGCCGCGGGCGGCTGGCGCCTGGCCGCCGAGAACCCTGTCTTCGTGGCCTGGGGGTCCCGGTCGTGAACGTCCTGGCCGTCTCGGTCACGGCCCGGGGCCAGGCGCTCGCCGGCCATCTTCCCTACGAACACCACGGCGGTCATGCCGCCGAGACGGTTGCGGCCCGCTGGCACGAGATGGACGGTTTCGTGCTGTTCCTGGCCACCGGTGCCGCGGTGCGCATCATCGCCCCACTCCTCACCGATAAGCGCCGCGACCCCGCGGTGGTCTGCGTGGACGAGGCGGGCCGCTTCGCGGTGGCGCTGTGCGGTGGCCACGGTGGCGGCGCCAATGACCTCGCCCGAGACGTGGCTCGGGCCCTTGGCGCCGAAGCGGTCATCACCACTGCCACCGATGCCATGGGCATCGCCGGGCTCGACCAACTGCCGGGCTTCACGGCCACCGGCGACATCGCGGCGGTGACCATCGCCCTCCTCGACGGCGACGGCCACGGAGTCAGGGTCGCCAACCCCCGCAACTGGCCCGTCCCCCTCACCCACGATCCCGCCGGCCGAGTGCTCGTCACCGTCACCGACGAACGACAGCGCCTCCAAGCGGGCCAAGCCGCCCTCCATCCCGCCTCGCTCGTCGCCGGCGTGGGGACCTCGACCGACGCCCAGGCCGGCGAGGTCGCCCGCCTGCTGGCACAATCCCTGGCCGCGGCCAACCTGGCGCCGGAGTCGATCGCCGAAGTGGCGACCATCGACCGCCGGGCGACGGCGCCCGCCATCGTGTCCCTCGGCCATCGCATCCGGGCCTTCGGCTCCGAGCAGTTGGCAAGCGTCGCTGTTCCCACCCCGAGCGAGACCGTCCGCGCCGCGGTCGGAACACCGAGCGTGTGCGAGGCGGCGGCGCTGCTCGCGGCGGGCCCCGGCGGTGAGCTGGTGGTGCCCAAACGATCCTCCGCCCGGGCAACGGTGGCCATCGCCCGTCGCGCCCACCCCCGGGGCCATCTCTCGGTCGTCGGCCTCGGACCGGGCACGGCCGAGCACCGGACGCCCGCCGCCACCACCGCCATCCGGGGGGCGGAGCTGGTCATCGGCTACCGGGCCTACATCGACCAGTGCGGCGAGCTCCTCGGCGCCGCCCAGCAGGTGGTGGCGTCGCCCATCGGCGAGGAAACGGTCCGGGCCAAGCAGGCGCTGGCGGAAGCCGGTGCCGGGCGGCGAGTGGCCCTCGTGTGCTCCGGGGACGCCGGCATCTACGCCCTGGCCTCCCTCGTGCTCGAACTGGCCGACGGCACCGTCGACGTCGACGTGGTACCAGGTGTCACCGCCGCCACCGCGGCGGCAGCCGTCCTCGGCGCGCCCCTCGGCCATGACCACGTCGCGATCAGCCTCTCGGACCTACTGACCAGCTGGGACGAGATCGAGCGACGGATCCGGGCGGCGGCCGAGGCCGACCTCGTCGTCGCCTTCTACAACCCGCGATCCGAGCGCCGCACGTGGCAGCTGCCGGCGGCCCAGCAGATCCTGCTCGAGCGCCGGGCGGCCACGACACCCGTCGGGCTGGTCACCGACGCCGGCCGGGCCACCGAGGCGGCGGTGATCACCACCCTCGGCGATCTCGACACCACCGTCGTCGGGATGACAACCTGCGTGATCATCGGCGCCACCACCACCAGAGTCGTCAACGGGCGCATGGTCACCCCCCGGGGCTACCGGTGACCACCGTCGTGATCGACAGCCGCTGCACCGCCTGCGGGCAGTGCCTGATCACCTGCCCGACCCGAGCGCTCGTGCGCGCCCCCCGGCGCCCGGCGGTGATCGACGAGCGCTGCACCGGCTGCGGGGCGTGCCTCGAGATCTGCCCGACCGACGCCATCGGTGAGGTCGCGACGCCGTGATCCATCCCATCGAGGCGCAGAGCTACCAGATCCTCGCCGGGCGCGTCGACCTGTCCCATCTGGCGCCGGGGCCGCGCGCCGTGGTGGCCCGGGTGATCCACGCCACCGCCGACGTCGACTACGCGGCCACCGTCATGGCGCCCGAAGCGGCCGTGGCGGCGGCGGTGGCGGCCCTCGCCGGCGGCCATCCGGTCGTTACCGACGTGGAGATGACCCGAGTCGCCATCACCGGCGTCACCGCCCGGTGCTACCTCGGCGAGGCGGTGGCCAAGGGCACCGGCACCCGCAGCGCCGCCGCCATGACCCTCGCCGCCGAGCGCCACCCCGACGGGGCGGTGTTCGTGATCGGCTGCGCCCCGACCGCCCTCTACCAGGTCCTCGCCCTCGCCGCCGCCGGGCGCCTGGCGCCCGCGGCCGTCATCGCCATGCCCGTCGGATTCGTCGGCGCGGCCGCGGCCAAGGAAGCGGCCCGGTGCAGCGGGCTGGCGGTCATCAGCAATGTCGGGGAAAAAGGGGGCTCGGCGGCCGCGGCCGCCGCCTGCAACGCCATCGTGCGGCTGGCCCATGGCTGAAGCTCCCGCGCTGCTGCTGGTCGGCCACGGGAGCCGCTCGGCGCGCGGTGTCGAGGCGTACTGGCGCTTCGCCGACGCCGTGCAGTCCGAGGCCCCGGACCTGCGCCTCGGCTGCGGGTTCATCGAACTGGCGGAGCCCGACCTCGACACCGCCATCGCGGGCCTGGTCGCCGCCGGGGCCACCAGCGTGGTCGCCGTCCCCCTCGTGCTGCTCGGCGCCGGCCACATGAAAAACGACGGGCCCGCGGCGCTGGCCCGCGCCCGCCGCCGCCATCCCGGCGTGACCTTCGCCTACGCCCGGGCCCTCGGCATCCATCCCACCCCCCTCGACGTCGCAGGCGAGCGCATCCGGGCCGTGACCGCGGGCTGGCCCACCCAGGCGACCGCGGTGGTGGCGGTGAGCCGGGGATCGAGCGACCCCGATGCCAACGCCGACCTGTTCAAGGTCGCCCGGCTGCTCGGCGACGGCGGTGGCGCGGAGTTCGTGGAGGCCGCTTTCGTCTCGCTGGCCCCACCTTCGGTGCCCACCGCCCTCGAGCGGTGCCGCCGCCTCGGCGCCGAGCGCATCGCGGTGTTCCCCTACTTCCTCTTCACCGGGGTGCTGGTCGAGCGGATCGGGGCCCAGGCGCAGGCATGGGCCCGCGAGCACCCCGGCATCGAGGTCCGCGCCGGTGAGGAGTTGGGCCCCGACCGCCGCCTGGCCCAGTTGGTGCTGGACCGCTACCGGGAGGCCCGCGACGGCGACACCCGAATGAACTGCGACTGCTGCACGTACCGGGTGGCCATGCCCGGACACCGCGGTGAGCATCACCACTGATCGGGGCCTGCCGACTACAGCTGCAGCGACTTCACCTCGAGGAATTCTTCGAAACCGAACGGTCCGAGCTCCCTCCCGTTGCCCGACTGCTTGTACCCCCCGAAGGGTGCCTGGGGGTTGAACGGCCCCCCGTTCACCTCCACCTGGCCGGCCTGCAACCGGCGGGCCATCGCGATGGCGCGCTCTCGGTCACCGGACCACACCCCCGCCGCCAGTCCGTACACGGTGCCGTTGGCGATCGCCACCGCCTCGGCCTCGGTGTCGTAGGCGATGATCGCCAGCACCGGTCCGAAGATCTCCTCCTGGGCGATCGCCGATCCCGGATCCACATCGGAGAACACGGTGGGCCGCACGAAGAAGCCTCGTTCCAATCCCTCGGGGGCGTCGGGGCCTCCGGCCAGCAGCTTGGCCCCCCCAGCCACGCCCGCGGTGATGTAGCCCCGCACCCGATCGCGCTGGGCCGCGCTGGCCAGCGGGCCCAGCCGGGTCCCCGGGTTCAGCGGGTCGCCGGGCACGTAGCTCGCCACCGCCGCCACCACCAGGTTCTCGACTTCCGCCAACCGGGACCTTGGCACGATCATCCGGGTCAACGCCGAGCATGTCTGGCCCGAGTTGAGGAACGCCTTGGCCACCCCGTCGCGAACCGCGGCGATGACGTCGGCATCGTCGAGGAACACGTTGGGGCTCTTGCCGCCAAGTTCGAGGGTCACCCGCTTGACCGAGGCGGCGGCCAGCTCGCTCACCCGGCGGCCCGCACGGGTCGAGCCGGTGAAGCTGACCATGTCGATGTCGGGGTGGCTCGCGATGGCCTCGCCGGCGACCGGCCCGAACCCGGTGACGAGATTGAACACCCCCGGCGGGAGCCCGGCGCCGTCGATGACCTCAGCCAAGATGAACGCGCTGAGCGGCGCCACCTCCGACGGCTTGGCCACGACGGTGCACCCCGCGGCCAGGGCGGGCGCCACCTTGGCGGCCAGCTGGTGCAGCGGATAATTCCACGGCGTGATGGCACCGACGACGCCGATGGGCTCGCGGATCACAATCGATGACCCCAGTGCCTCCTCGAACGCGAACGAGTTGGCCAGGTCACCCATGGCACTGAAGGTCATGATGGGCAGGCCGGCCTGGATGATCATGGCCAGGTTGACAGGCGTGCCCACCTCCTGGGCAATGACCGTGGCGATGTCCATCATCCTCGCCTGAAGGCCTTCGGTGATGCGCCGCAGGCACTTGGACCGCTCGTCGCGGTCGAACGCGCCCCACTCACGCCCCGCCGCCCGGGCGGCGGCGACGGCGCGGTCGACATCGGCCTGGCCGCCCGCCGGGACCCGGCCCATGACCTCCTCGGTGGTGGCGTTGATCACCTCGATCGTGCTCGTAGCCCGCGGAGCCACCCATTGACCGTCGATGTACAGCTGGCCCCGGTCCTCGATTGCCATGGGCGCGGACTCTATCCAGAAGAACTCTCTTTGAGCAGAGTCTCAAGTATCAGGGCCGATTCTGCCGACTCTGTACCAGGTAGATGGATCCGAGGAGGCCCCCGATGGCGACAGCGACTGTGTTGGCGGAAACCGCAGCAACGGCGACGAGGCTCGCCCGTCCCGCCCAGGTCGTGCGCCGCCCCAACGGTCAGGTGGTCGTCATCCTCTTGGGCCGTGACGCGCTGTCCGAGGCGGCGGCGTGGCGGAGCCGGGGCTACCAGGTGGACGCGGTCAGTGGCGTTGCCCTGGGCTTGTAGGCAAGGCGCCCCCTAGCCGCCGGAGGGACCGCCGAGACGAGCGGCCGCCGCCGGGTTGATCCGGATGGCGCCGACGAGATGTCCCCGCGGTACCGCCAGCACGTGGACCGAGAAACCGGTCTGCGGCGCCTCGATCATCTGTCCATTGCCGAGGTAGATGGCGACATGGTCGATGAAAGCGGGATCGGCGGGATCGTAGGACCAGAACAGCAGGTCCCCGGGCTGGATCTGGCTTAGGGGCACGGCCGGGCCGGCCTGGGCCTGCTCGGCGGCCGTCCGCGGCAGGTGCACGCCGGCGGCGGCGAAGGACCAACCGACGAGGCCCGAGCAGTCGAAGCCGTTGGGTCCTGTCCCGCCCCACACGTAAGGCTGGCCCACCCGGCTGACGGCGGCGGTCAGGGCGGTCGACAGCTGTGCTCGGGTGAGGCCCGCGCCCCCGGCCCCGAGCCCCGCGCTGCCGAGGGCGAGACCGGGCCGCATCAGCACCACCGATGCCGTGGGCACGGTCGACTTGAGGGCAGTTTGCAGCTGAAAGGCGTCGGCGGCGGGCGCGCTGACGACGAGACCGGCGTTGGGTACGAGCCCGAGTTGGCTGCTCAAGCTGCGACTCACCACCAGGTCGACGCCCGGGAGCCCGATCGACATGAACGCCCCGAGCCACTGCGGGCTGGATTGGGCCGAGTTGCCCGCGGCCACCGGAACCTTGACGCCGAGCGTCAGCTGGCGGTCACGGGACATCTCGAACGACGAAGCCATCGTTCCCGTCGCGATGTACTGCCACAAGGCGTCGGTGTCGGCGCTCACCTTGGGGGTGAAGTTCCGGAAGGTGCCGGGATCGACGCCGACGGTAGTTGCCGGCGCCCCGAGGAGGGTGACGGTGCCCACGTCGATCACGTCGACTGCCTCGACCCCTTTGAGTGCCCGCACCGCGGCCAGCTGGGCGGCGGTGATCGGTTGCGTCACGGTCACCAGGGCGCTCGGATCATGTCGGGCCCCGGCGGGCGCGACGGACGCCACCGGTGCCACCGGTGCCACCGGTGCCACGGTGGTGGTCGCTCCCCGCGGGGCCACTTTGGCGGCCTTGGTCACCGGCGCCGACCGACGGCCGGCCATCGACGGCGGGACGGAACTCGCCGTCGCAACCGCCCCGGTGGCGCCCGCCAGCGATGTCCGATGGTGGCCGGACTGGCGGGCCATGGCAACGCCGGCGACGCCCGCCACCGCGCCACCTCCGATCAGCACCACGACGGTCAAGACCATGAACCGGTTTCGAGAGGCGCGTCGCTGCCCGAGACCCCTCATGGACTCCTTGTGGTCCCCGACCGACCGTTTCGTGCGCAGCAAGACAGGGGAAAGGTTCGCCACGCCAATCGTTGATCCCTGCAAATACCGCGGAAAGAACTTAAGGGCGACTTAGGGCAAATGTCGTTCGGCTTTCGGCCGCCCACGCCGAAAACAGGAGGAGAGACTTCGGTGCCGGGAGGCTGTCAAGCATGGGTCACAACGGAAAACGGCGGGCGGGCGGTCACCAGTTGGCGGTCGGGGCCCTGCTCCTGGCGGTAACCGTGGCGGTCGCCGCCTGCTCCGGGGGCTCGGGAAAGAAGTCGGTATCCCTCGACATCTCCCACGGCGCCCCCGCAGGCATCACTCAGGGATCGACGGGCACCGCCACGACGGTGCCCGCGACGGGCCCCGCATCCGGGGGTGGCGCGCCCGCCGCAGGAGGCATCGCGGCAACAACCGGCCATCCGGGCACGACCGCACAGGCCACCACCGGGGGCGGCACCGGCATCACCGCGCCTCCCATCACGAACCCGAAGCCGACGACGCCGGTGAGCGCCGGCCCCGCTCCGGTCGCACCGGCGACGTATGTCTACAGGACGAGCGGTACGTCAACTGTGACCAGCGGTACGACCTCGACGCCGATCGCGGTGCCATCGCAGAGCACCCTCGTGGTCACCTCCGCCGGTGGTGGGACGCAGCAATGGGTCAGCCCCAACGCCACGACGACGGTGCTATTCAACAACAGCGGCGTCTTCCTTCTCTCCGAGAACGTCCCACTGGCAGGCACCACGTGCGTGTTCAACGCGCCGGTGGCCTCGCCGCCGTGGCCCGTGGCGGTTGGCAAGTCTTTCTCGGGCACGGCCACCTGCGGCCAGGGTCAGACGGCTGGGACTCTTGCCCTGCAGGGGAAGGTGACGGGTACCGCCGTGGTGGCGGTGGCGGGAGCGAGCGTGGCCACCTTCGTCGTGACGAGCACCACCACCTTGTCCGGCACCAGCCTCGTGGTGAACGAGACGGACTGGTACTCCCCGGTGTTGCGCCTCCCGGTACAGACCAAGGTGCACGTAACGGGCGGAATCCCCGGCTACACGATCCTCAGTGACACCGTCTCGGTCCTGACATCGTCCCGGCCCTGATGAGCGATCGCCTCCGCCAGGAGTGGTACCACCTCGTGCCAGTCGCCGACGATGCCGATGTCGGCGGCCGCGAAGACCTTGGCCGCAGGGTCGTTGTTGATGGCGAGGATCATGCCCGCGCCCCGGACACCGATGAGGTGGTTGAACTTCCCTGATAGGCCGATGGCCACGTAGAGACGCGGCGTCAGGCTGCGCCCGGTCAGGCCGATCTGACGCGAGCGGGGCTGCCATTGGAGGTCGGTCACCTTCCGGGTGGCCGCCACTTCGGCGCCGAGGACCGTGACCAGCGCGGCCAGCTGGTCGTACTCCGCGGGATCGACCCCGGCGCCGACGCCGACCACGGTGCGGGCGGTCGCCAGGTCGTCCAATTCGTCGTCGCGCCCGGCAGCCATTACGCGGACCCGGCCCCCGGGAGCGACTCGGTGGACCGTCACCGGAACGGGACGGGCGGGTCGCGGTGCCGGCGTAGGCAGCACGCCGGAGCGGATGGTCACCATCTGGATGGCGGAGGAACTGGTGATGGCCGCCACCAACTGGCCGCCGAATGCCGGTTTCCACGACAGGAGCCGATCGCCGTCGACGCTGACCTCGACCGCGTCGCCGGTCAGGCCGACACCCAGCCGGGCCGCCATGCGAGACGCCACTTCGCGGCCCCACATGGTGCCCGGGGCCAACACTGCCCACGGTTGATGGTCGCCCGCCCAATGCGAAGCGGCGCCCGCGACATCCTCCTCGACCTCGGCACCCTCGACGACCACGAGCTGGTCGGCGCCCCAGCGACCGGCGGTGTCGGCGTCGAGGGTTCCTCTCGTGGCCAGCGCGGTGACGGTTCCGTTGACCGCCTGGGCGAGCTGGGCGGCCGTGCCCAGGAGTTGGCGGGCCAGACCGGCCCGGTCCCGCTCGACCAGCACCATCACCCCCTTTTCCCCACGTTCGGGACCATCCGGCACGACCCCGTGGTCTTCAGCGCCAGCTGTGCCGAGCGCCCCGGCGTCGAAGAGCAGGGCGACCGCCTTCGCCACCCGTTCGCTCAGGGGCCCCTCCAGAACCTGGCGGCGGCGGACCACCTCGAGGGCGCGAATGCCGCCGACGCGCGTCGGGCTGCCCGCTTCGCCCCATGGTCCGGCGCCGAGGTCGGCGGCGCTCACCCGGTGCAGCCGGGCCGGATCAACGGCGGCCCGGCCCTGGGGGTCGACCTTGGCGGGCGGGCACAGGCGCTCGGCGGTGCTCAGGACTGCGGGCAGGTCCACCTCGGCGTCGGCCCAGCCGTCATCGTGCTCGAGACGGGCGACGATGGTCCCCGACTTCACCGTCATCGCCTTGACCCCGGCCAGGAAGGGCAGACCCAGCAGCTCGGCCACCTCGGGGCCGACCTGGCCGGTGTCGGCGTCGACCGAATTGCGCCCGCAGAGGATGAGGTCGAACGGCTCCAGCCGGGCGATCGTGGCCGCCAGGGCCCGGGCGGTGGCCAGCGTGTCGGAACCCGCGAACAAGGCGTCGGTCACGAGGATGCCCTCGTCGGCCCCCCACGCCACCGCCTCGCGGAGCGCGTCTTCGGCGCTCGGCGGCCCGAGCGTGATGACCGTGCACGACCCGCCGTATTCCTTGGCCACGGTGACGCCGGCGCTGATGGCCCGGCGGCAGTACGCGTTTATCTCGAGTTCCCGGCCCTCGCGCCGCAGCCGGCCATCAGGACCGAGCGCCATGGACTCCACCACGGGAACCTGCTTGATCAAGACGCCGACGCGCACGGATTCCTTCGGCTCACGCAGCCCGACGAGATGCCGGCCCGGTGTCGGGGCCAGCGTATGCCCGCTTCGAGCGGTTACGCCGGAACCTTTGGTATCGCAACCACCGCAAATCGGACCGTGTTCCTGAAGGCCAGGCTAAATCTGTCGCAGCCGGCTCAACCGATGACCCGAGCCCGACGAGACCCGACTATGATCCGCCGACTCGGTCTCGCCATCGCCGCCATGTGGATCGCGACTCTGGTCGCGGTTGCCGTCATCGCCACCAGCGTTAGTGGAAGCAGCGCCGCCAACTCCCGCCGCGTCGTCGCCCAACCGGTGCTCGCCGATGCCGGCACGGTCCGCCCCGAGGCGCCGGTCGCCACCGTGGCGACAACGGTTCCGACGACCGTGGCGCCGGCCATCAGCGTGGCCCCACCGACGACGCCGACGACCAAGGCCGTCCCGTCCGCGCCTCCGGTGACACGGGCCCCACAGCCCGTCGCCCCCACTACCTTGCGCCCCGCCGTCGTGGCCGCCCCCCCGGCCCGGGCCATCGCCGCCCCCGCCAGTGGCGGCAGTGCCAGCGACTTCAGCGTCATCGGCTACCGGTGGAGCCCCTGCCAGACCATTACCGTCAACAGCACCGGGCCCGACGTCACGGGGATCGTCAGCGAGCTGGCATCGATCACCGGCCTGCGCCTGACGGTGGTCGGCGGCCCGGCCCAGATCAACGTGCAGTGGGGTTCGGTTCCTCCCGGCGGCGAAATCGGGTTCACCGCCTGGAAGGCCGTCGGCGGCTGGCTTACCGCCGCGGGCATCACGATCAGCCACAGCGCCGACCCCTACATCGCGACGGTCCTGCGCCACGAGCTCGGCCATGCCCTCGGCCTGGGCCACGCCACCCGTGGCAACGAGGTCATGTACGGCAACATCGGGTCCTCCTCGCCGACCGACTACCAAGCCGGAGACCTGGCGGGCCTGCATTCGGTCGGGGCCTCGGCGGGCTGCTGAGCGTCCTCGGTGCCGTATCTCCCACATGAGGCGGAGAGGCCGGTCCGACCTCAGGGGGATGCTGGTCCCGGTAGTGCCGTCGTAGCATTGGGAATGTGCCGAGCGATGACGAGCTCCGGCGGGTCGCCGAAGATGTCCGGGCGTTAGCCCGTTCCCTGGGCCGGGACATCCGAGCGGCTCTCGACCGGAGCCACGAAGATCCCAACAGCCCCGAGGGGAGCGACGCCCCCGGGCGGCGCTCCGCCCGCGAGGACCTGGCGGCGGCCGGCCGAGCGGCACGCGATGAGCTGCGGGCGGCGCAGATCGCGGTCCGGGAGTCGGCCCGAAAGCACCGTCACTCCCGCGACGATCGCCGCCGGCCCGGCTACGGACCCAGCAGCCCGGGGCCCGGCTACCCCCCCCGCTGGGACAACTGGGGCGGCCGCCGCCATCACGGCCACCCGGGCGGCGCTTCGCCCGCTGACACTGCCGGCTGGTCACGGCGGCCCCGCCACGATGGTCGTCACCACGAACGCGTCCCGGTTCCGGCCCCGGTGGCACTGCCGCTGCGCCACCGCCACGACGGCACGACCCTCGTCGGACTGCTGGCGGTCATTTTCGGCCTCGCCTGGCTGGCCGCGGGCACCCACCTCGCCTCGGTCTCCACCGAGGCCGTCCTGGCCGTCGCCCTCATGGTTGTGGGCGCCGCCACCGTCGTCACTGCCCGTACCGACTGGGCTCTCAGCGGCAGGAAGTGGCCGGTCCTCGGAGGGGCCGCGGTGGGGGTTGCGTTGCTCGCCTTCGCGGCGTCACCGGGCCTGCCGGTCGGCTTCCAGCACCCCCAAGTCGGCTCGCAGACCTTCACTCCCGTCACCTGGAGCGAGCTGCCCGTGATCATCCACGGCGGTTTCGGGGAGACGACCGTCGCGCTGGGCTCCCTGCCCACTCCCCTCGCGAATGCCGCCACCACGACAATCGACAACGCCGCCGGCCGACTCTTGATCACACTGCCGCCCGGCCTGCGGGTCCTGCTCGACGCCCACGTCGCAGCCGGCGAGATCATCGTCAACAGCGTGGCCACCAGCGGCGTGGGCCACGACCACAGCGAGATCCTCAGCCCCTCGGCGGTGGGTCCGCCGCTCACGCTGCACATCAAGGCCGGCTTCTCATCGGTCGAGATCGTCCAAAACAGCTCGTCGTCGACGGGCCCCGACACTCCGCTTGCCCCGAAGTCCCCGGTGAACATCAAATGACCGACCTCGCCTACTCCCGCGTTTCCGGTACCTCGAGTGGCGTCGCGGGCGTCGGAGGTGGAGTCGCGGCGGGCGGTGACTCCGGCCCCCCGGCGATGATCACCTACCGCTACCGCAGCGCCCGCGTCACCATCGGCACGTTCTATTTCCTGGTCGGCGGCGCCTTCCTCCTCGACAGCCTGGGCCTGCTGCGGGTGGGGCCCGCCATGTTCTGGCCCCTGTTCCTGATCGCGGTCGGCGCCGGGATGCTGCTGCGCCGGGCCCGGCGGCTCCAGGTCGAGGAGGATCGCAGCGCCCAGCTGGCCGTGGCCGAGGAACGGGTCCGCATCGCCCGCGAACTGCACGACATCGTGGCCCACGGGGTCAGCCTGATGACCATCCAGATCACCGCCGCCCGGAGGGTGGCCGCCAGCAAGCCCGACGCGGCCGCGGCGTCGCTGTCGGCGGCCGAGGAGACGGGACGCCAAACCCTGGCGGAGCTCGACAGCATGCTGAGTGCCTTACGCGGCGCCGACGCCTCTATCGGCGCCGCCGGCGGGATCGGGATGATCGGGGCCGGCCTCGAGCCCGCGCCGACCGGCCCGTTGCAGATCTCCAGTCCTGGCGGGGTCGTCGGCCCTGCCCCCAGGCCCACTCCGAGCGGGCCCGCCGGGACTGGTCTCGCCCGGACCGGAGCCGGGACCGGGACCGCGGCGGCGGCCTCGGGAAATCCCGGGCGGGTGGCCGGCGGGCCGAGCCTCCCCGCGGGCGGCGGCTATGACCAGCGACCGGATCCGAGGCGTGCACCCCTGCCCCGCCTGGCCGACATCCCGACCCTGGTTGGGGCCCTCCTGGAGGCGGGCCGCAACATCAGCCTCCACGCCCTGGGCGACGTCCCCCGGGTACCGGCCAGCGTCGAGCTGCTGATCTACCGCGTCGTGCAGGAGGCGCTGACCAACGCCGCCCGCTACGCAGGCGACGCCCAAATCGAGGTTCAGCTGATCTTCTCGCCCGAGGCCATCACCGTGTTCGTCGACGACGACGGCCCCGGTCGGGCGGCAGTGGGGCGTCCGGGCGGCGGTCACGGTTTGATCGGCATGTCCGAGCGGTTGGCGACCTTCGGGGGATCCCTCGAGGCCGGGCCCCGCCAGCCCGGGCCGGGGTGGCGGGTCTACGCCTCGGTCCCTGTGCTCGCCATCGCCGCTTGATCGCTCCCCGACCAGCCGCGGAATCCCCGCCCCCGGCACCGTGATCCGGCTGCTGATCGTCGACGACGAGGCCATGGTCCGCACCGGTCTGCGCCTGATCCTCGAAGCCGAGGGTGACCTTCGGGTCATCGGAGAGGCCGCCAACGGCGTCGAAGCCATCGAGGCCGCCGGGCGCCTGCGGCCCGACGTGATCCTCATGGATGTCCGCATGCCGCGCATGGACGGCGTCGAAGCGTGCCGCCGGCTGGTCGAAGCCTCGGGCGCCAAGGTGGTCGTGCTCACCACCTTCGACCTCGACGAGCACCTGTTCGCGTCGGTAAGGGCCGGTGCCAGCGGTTTCCTGCTCAAGGCGTCGCCGCCCGAAGAGCTGGTCGCGGCCATCCATGCCGCCCAGGCCGGCAACGCTTTGGTCGAGCCGCGGATGACCAAGCGACTCATGGAGGAGTTCGCTCGGCGCCCCGGGCTCACGCCCCGCGGCGAGCTCCCGGTCCGCCTCGCCACCTTGACCGAACGCGAGCTCGAAGTCCTGAGGGAGGTGGCGCGAGGTCAGTCAAACGCCGAGATCGGCGAGGAGCTGTACATAGGCGAGGCAACGGTCAAGACCCATGTCACCCACATCCTCACCAAGTTGGGGCTCAGGGACCGGATCCAAGCCGTCGTCCTGGCGTACGAGTGCGGCCTGGTCGAGCCCAGCCGGTGATCGCCGTCCCCCTTGAGGAGGAGGGGTCAATCGGCGCTCAGGGGGATGGAAAATACTGCCGCCAGCCTTACCGTGAACAATGAAGGAGGGACACAGAATGATCGATGAGCGTAAGCACAGCTTGGTTGGTATCGCATTGGCCGTGGCCGCGGGGATCGTGATCGGCGGCCTGGCCATCGCCATGTTCTTCGCGGTGCTCACTGTGATCTTCCACGTGGTCGGCTGGCTGTTTCACGCCGCCGTTTTCGTGGCCGTCGTGGCTGGTATCTGGTGGTTCGTTTTCGGGCGCCGCCACCGCCGGCACTCCAACAACGGCTGACACCCTCGCTCGGGCCACGATCTGTCGGGGGTTCGAGCGGCGCAGATCGCACCACCTCAGGTTTCCGGGGCGGGCGGAGCCTTCGGCTTCGGTTCCGTCGGCTTCGGGCTGACCCAGCCGGTCCGATCGAGGCCCCGCCGTGCCACCGCCTTGGCCGGGCGGGCGGGCACAAGGTGCAGTGCCCGGAACGCCAGCGCGGGCACCCGGTCGAGTTGGAACAGACCGTTGTTGGACCAGGCCACCAGGCGGTCCCGGGACCGGGCTCGACGCAGCAATGTTTTCTCGTCCTCGTGGACCTCCCACAAGCTCGCCGCCGTACACCAGGCCAGCTTCCGGGCGACGACCACGACAAGATCGCCGACCTTGTTCTCGATCTTCGCCACCCGCGCCGTGTCGACGTGCTTGAGGAAGCGACTCTCGAAATGCCGGCGGAGGTGCTGCATGTGGTGGTCGAAGATGTCGTTGATGAGGAGGTAGTCGGCGCGGTTGCTCCCTGCGTCGAGCTCCCGGTTCATCATCTCGCACGCCTTTACCAGCGCGAACGGCAGGTCGAAATTGACGTGGGCGTTCACCCCCGCCACCGCGAAGATCAGCGGCGAGATGTCCCGGGTGTCGCGATGGTCGAGCAGCGCCTGCCAGCAGCGCGGTTGGAAGGGTGGCGTTTCCCCGACCCCCATCGCCGCCAGGTAGCGGTTGGCGAACGCCACGTCGAGGGCAGCCATGAACTCCAGATCCTCGAATCGGGGATCGCTCTTCTCGAGCGCCAGGTTCTCGACGCAGCGCAGCACGTTTTTGGTTATCTCGACGTACAGGTAGTTGAAGCAGGCCACCCCGTCGTGGCGGTACAGGGGGCGGCGGTGATCCGCCTGCTTCTGGACGGCCTCCAGCTGGTCGACGACCTCCTTGACTCCCTCGACGTCGTAATGCCCGATCAAGCTGCCCCCCAGCCCCTTGAACGACAGTCCCCTCGCGAGGGCCACCGTGGATGACGTTATGCCGCCGTGAGTTCCACGATCAGTGGTGCGCTACGCAGCCGGTCCAAGCAGCGCTGGCGCGTCGGCCCGATGCTGCCGATCGGCATGCCGACCGCCTCCGCCACCTCTTCGTAGCTGGCCGATGGGGCGTCCATGAGCATCTCGAGCAGGCAGCGCCACCGCGGCGGCAGGCACTCGAACGCCTTTCGGAGAGCGGCGTCGCGCTCGGAGCTCAGGAGCTGCAGGTCCACGTCCTCGTCGCCGGCGCGATCATCGAGGGCGAAGTCGAAGCTGTCGGCGGTGGCGACTTCCCGTTCCGAGCGGCGCAGCAAGCGCAGGCATTCATGGCGGGTCACCGAGGCCAACCACGCCCCGACGCTGTCGGGCTGGCGGATTCGGCCGATGTTCTCGACCAGCCGCAGCCACACCACCTGGCTGACGTCGGCGGCGTCGGCCGCGCTCAGATGAAAGCTCCACGCGATCGACCAGACGAGGCCGGCGTAACGCTCGATGAGCGCCTCTGTCGCTCGCGCGTCACCCGAAGCAGCCCCGGTCACGAGCGTCGTAACAACAGCACCCTCGTCGAGATCCCCGCGCTGATCGAGTCTCGGTCGGCAACGCGCGGCTGGCAACATGGGTCCTCCTGGGCGATTTCGTCCCATCGTCGCGCTTCAGGTATACGGCGTATATAAGGCATCGCCCCTATATCCGGCTGCCGCTGCCTTATTGCAAGGGCGGGTCCACCATCCCCAGCTGGTACGCCAGCGCGATCGCCTGCACCCTGGTCTTCACCGCCAGCTTGCGCAGGATGTTGGTGACGTGGACGCTCACCGTCTTGCCACTGATGAAGAGGCGTTCGCCGATCTGGTTGTTGGACAGGCCGTCAGGGAGTTGGAGCCAGACATCGAGCTCGCGATCGCTCAGGCGATAGCGACTCTTGGCCGCGGCGCGTGCGGTGGCACGGTCCGGGGCCCGAACCGGCTGGTCGGGGGGCCCTGGTGGGAGCAGTTCCGCCATCGTGGCGGGTGGGGTTCGGTCCTCGGTCCCGATCTCGACCACCAGGGAGATCCGCGCCCGCGAGGCCAGCGACTCCACCTCACGGCGAAAGGGGCTCGCGCCGAGTGAGATGGCCACCTGATGGGCGGCGCGCAGCGACTCTGCGGCCCGAGCGGAACGGCTCCGTTGGCCCAACAACGCCTCGGCCTCGCGCCAGCGGGCATACGCCGCGGGGTACGGCTGGTGCAGCTCTTGCCACCGTTTCGCCGCCTCGGCCCACACGTCCGGATCGGAGTCACCTCGCGCCCGGCCCGCCTCGCCTTCACACATGCGCAGGTAGGCCTCGATGGCGAGCCGGATCGACGGCGCGGCGTCGAGGGAGTCGTCGCCCAGGCTCTGCACCTGAGCCCACAGCCCCGCCGCCATGGTCGTGGCGGCGTCGTGCGCGGCGCGGTCGCGGGCGAACCCGGCGGCTGCCGCCAGGTCAGCTTCGGCCCGCAGCCCATGCCAGATCAGCGGCGCCAGCAACCACACGTCGTCGCTGCCGTTGATGGAGGACATGATCCCCCGGTTCACCGCCTCGCGAGCCCGCTCAGGATGGCCGAGCCACAGGTCGAGGCCGGCCCGCAAGGTGAGCAGCGGGGCCTCGTACTGGAGGCCGAGGCCCCCGGCGGCCAGCGCTTCCACGGCCCGCAGATCCGACTCGGCGGCCGCGAACTCGCCCCGCCCGACCGAAAGTTTGGCGCGAGCCAGGCACAGGTTGATGGCGGCGGTCCCCGTCGGCTTGGCCGCAAACGCCTGGCGCAGGAAGACATCGGCCTCGGACCAGCGCCCCAATCGGAAAAGGGTGTTGACCGCGATCGCCTGAAGGGCGACGCCATAGGTTCGTTCCAGCCCGAGCTGGCGGACCCGAGCCACGCCCCGCTGCGCGATCTCCGCCGCTTCCGCCAGGCAATTGAGCGGGCCCGAGAGCAGCTCGGCCCGGTTCAGGTACGCCCGCCCGATGTCATCGGGGTTACCCAGCTCCTCCGCGATGACCTGGGCTCGCTCCAACGCCGAGACACCCGAGGCCGAATCGCCGAGAAACGCCAGGTCGAAGCCGAGCGTTGCCAGGATCTGGGTCTCCTGCAGCTGGGCGCCCACCTCGCGGGCCACCTGCAGGGCGGCTTCGGCCTGCTGGCGCGACGAGCGGTACCGGCCCGACAGCATCAGGGCCTCGGCATAGGCGCCTTCGACACTGGCCCGCGCCGCGCTGGCGACGCCGGCTGGCAGACACAGGACCGCTTCCTCGTACGCCCGGAGAGCCTCTCGGCTGTCGCCTGCGGCCCACAGATACCGGCCCAGCCGCTGGTGCAGGATGGCGCGGCGGTTGTCGATCGTCTCGTTGCCGGCGGTCAACTCGGCGATCGCAGCGGTGGTGAGGGCGCTGGCCCGGCGGTGCTCCCCGGCAAAATGGGCCGCTTCCGCGGCCCGCTCGAACAGTGCCCAGCGTTCCATCCCGACGACATCGCGGGCGTCGGCGACCTGATCCCAAAGCCCCAGGGCCCGCTCGTAGAGGCGTTGGGCCTCGGCGAAGCCATAGATCGCGTCGGCGGCCGCGGCCGCGTCGACGGCCGCCACGAGGGCCCGGCGGGCATCTCCGGCGGCAAACCAGTGGTGGGCCAGGCGGGCCGGCCCGATGTCCCCCGGCCGCGCCGCGCCTGTCGCCTCCGCGGAGGTCAGCTGCGATTCGAGGGACCGACCGTAGGCGGTGTGGAACAGATGCTTCTCACTCGGCAGCAGCTCGTCGTACAGCACTTCCTGCATCAAGCTGTGGCGGAAGCGGTAGGTGCGCCCGTCGCTGTGGACCGCCAGCAACTGGTGGTCGACGCACTCCCGCAGCGCGGTCGCCAGCTCGCCTTCGTCCATCTCCGCCACTGCCGCCAGGAGGGAGTAGCTGACGCCCTCGCCCGCGACCGCAACCAGGCTGATCACCCGCCGGGCGGCATCGGACAAGACGTCGACGCGGCACAGGAGGATGTGGCGCAACGTCGGCGGCAGCTCGTCGCCGTAGCCCTCCTGGACGGCGGCGACGAGTTCCTCGGCGAAGAAGGCGTTGCCATCGGAGCGAGACCACGTCAGCTCCACCAGCTCGTCGCCGGGGGCGCGACCGAGGATGCCGTGCAGCTTGGCGACCATCTCGTCGCGGGTGAACGGGCGCAGCTCGATGAAATCGGCGCGCCGGCTGCGGCGCAGCTCGGCGAGCAGGGGTTGCAGCGCGTGGCGCCGGCCGAGCGCCTCGCTGCGGTAGGTGACGATCATCATGACGGGGTCGGCATGGAGGTTGGCCAGCAGAAAGGCCAGCAAATCTCGCGTCGATCGGTCCGCCCAATGGACATCTTCGATGGCCAGGACGACCGGTGCCTGCTCGGCCAGGCGCCGTAGCGCCCGAAGGACCAGTTCGAAAAGGGGAATACGACCGGCGCCAGACTGCTCGGACACCCCCGCCGCGGCGGTCGGGCCCGGGGAACCCTCGGCCACCGCGGGGTCCAGGCCGGCGACGTCGACCTGGCTCCACACCGGACGGAGGGCCTCGAGCACCGCCCAGTAGGAAGGACCACCCTCACCGAAGTCGGTGCACCCTCCCACCAATACGGTCCCTCCCTGGTCCCGCGCCAGGTTGAGAAATTCCCAGAGCAGACGGGTCTTTCCGACTCCGCTCTCACCGCCGATCACCACGATGGCGGGTTGCCCGGTGGCGGGTTTGCAAAACGCCGTCCCGAGGCGCCCCAATTCGTCCGCCCGACCGATGAACGGGCCGTCATTTCCCGGGGCTGACACCGCTTCGACTATTCCTCGCTGCCGGGGCGAGTGCAACGGACGCACAGGCGCAGTTTCTCGTGTATCAGAACCGGGGTCCCGATGCTCTTGATTAGGTGATCGAGCTTAATGCCGCTTGGATCCGAGGGAAACGATCGGAGCTTGAAATGAGTTGGTATGACAGCACCGCGATCACTGATTCGATCCGCCCCGGAGACGTGGGCGGGCTGGTAATCGGCGCCGCCGATGGTGATGGTGACGCCTGGCAGGAGCTGGTGACCCGCTACTCGGACCTGGTTTCTTCCGTGGCGGGGGCCCATCACCTGAACGAGGCCGACGTGGCGCGGGTGTCGGCCACGGTGTGGCGCCGTCTCGGCCGCCAGCTGGGAAAGATCCGCCAGCCCGACCGGGTAGGGGCATGGCTCGGTGCCGTCACACGTGACGAGTGCGTGAAAGTGCTGGCGACGTCCGCTCATCACGCCGCGTAGTTTCTCATATATGGAAAATCGTATTTTCTGACTAATCCTGCCCCTGCGATTACACGATTTTCCCGCGGGCGCGCCGCGGCGTCGCCCGCAGGCACCCGTCTCCCGGCGGTAGCGTTCACCATGACCCGACCCTTTGAGGCTGCGGCGGCCGCCGTGGGCCCGCTCGATCCCATCTCTCTGGCCGAGGCGGAGGCGCTCCAGGCCCGCCTCACCAAGCCTCGGGGCGCCCTTGGCCTCCTGGAAACAATCGGGATCCAACTGGCGGGCATCGCCGGGGAATGCCCACCCCCACTGCCCTCACCGGTGGCGGTGGCGGTGTTCGCCGGCGACCACGGCGTCCTGGCCGAAGGCGTGTCCCCCTGGCCCCAGGAGGTCACGGGCCAGATGGTGGCCAACTTCGTGCACGGCGGCGCGGCCATCAACGTGCTGGCCCGCCAGGTCGGCGCCTCCGTCACCGTCGTCGACATCGGTATCGCGACCGATCTCAGCGGTCTCGGCCTCGACGGCGCGGCCAACCTGCGCCGCCGCCGGGTACGGGCGGGCACTGGGGACCTGGCCGTCGAAGCCGCCATGACGTCCGCTGAGGCGGGCGAGGCCCTTGACATCGGGGCCGAGACAGCGGCGGAACTGGTAGCACGGGGCGCTCGCTGCCTCGTCACCGGCGAGATGGGGATCGGGAATACCACTCCCGCGGCCGCGGTCATCGCGGCCCTCACCGGTTTGCCCGCCGCCGAGGTCACCGGCCGGGGAACCGGTATCAACGATGCCACCTTGGCCCGCAAGGTGGCGGTCATCGAGCAGGCGCTGATCCTCCACGCCGAATCCCAGTCGGCGGGTGCCCTGGCCACGCTGGCCGCGGTCGGCGGTCTCGAGATCGCGGCGCTGGCGGGTTTCATCGTGGGCGGGGCGGCCGCCAGGATCCCCGTCGTCATCGACGGCGTCATCGCCGGTGCCGCCCTCCTGGTGGCGGTCGCCCTGGTTCCCGGGGTTCTTGGCTATTGCATCGCCGGTCACCGCTCCGTCGAACCCGGCGCCACCGCAGTCCTGAACCACCTGGGCCTTTCGCCGCTGCTCGATCTTGGCCTGCGCCTCGGCGAGGGCAGCGGCGCCTGCCTGGCGGTACCGGTGGTCGAGGCCAGCGCCCGGATCCTGCGGGAGATGGCCACCTTCGACGGCGCCGGTGTGACCGACAAGGCCTGAGCGACGGTCGGTCGTTTCCCTCTGGGGCGCCCCAGGGGCCCGCTCAGGGGTGACGGAGCGGGAGGCGCACCACGAAGCGGCAACCGGGGCCCTCGTTGCGGACGGTGATGTCTCCCTGGTGGGCCTCGACCAAGCCCCGGGCGACCGCCAGCCCGAGGCCACCGCCCTCACCGGGCGTCCGGGAGGTGTCGCCCCGGAAGGCCATCTCGAAGACCCGATCGAGGTCGATCTCAGGGATCCCCCCACAGCCGTCGAGGACCGACACCACCGCGGCGGTGTTGCTCTCGTCGATCCCCACGTCGACGACGATCGTCCCCCCCGGCGGGGTATGGCGGATGGCATTGTCGAGCAGATTGCGCACGACCCGTGCCATCTCCGGGGTCGACAGCTCCACCGTCGACGGCGTCGAGGTCCGCATCTGGGTGCGCACCTCGATGCCTTTGGTGCCCGCGGCCACGGCCGCCGCCGAGATGGCATCGGCGACGAACTCGTCAAGGGGAACCGACTCGAAGCGCAACGCCAACGAACCCCCCTGGATCCGGGACAGCTCGAACAGGTCGTTGACGAGCCCGGCCAGACGGTCGGCCTCCTGGCGGATGGTCCGGTGGTAGCGGGCAATGGTGTCGGGGTCGTCCACGACACCGTCCTCCAGTGCTTCGACCATGGCCCGGATGCCGGCGAGCGGTGTGCGCAGGTCGTGGGAGACCCAGGCGACCAGTTCCCGCCGGCTGCGCTCGAGGGCCGACGCCTGCTCCTGGGCCTCAGCCAGGCGCGTGCTGGTCAGCTGTAGCTCGCCGGCCAGTGCCGCCAGCTCCCCCGGCACGCCACCGGCGCGTCCGGTGGCGGCCAGATCCATGCCCGGTCCCGCCTCGCCCAGGCGCCGGGCCATCGCGCCGACCGACCGCACGGCAACTGACACCCGCCGGCCGAGCAGGATGGACACGATGACCCCGACGCCGCCCGCGCTGCACAGCACGACCGCCAGGACCCAGAGGTCGTGAGCCATGAGGAACATTCGGGCGCTGGCCCACGCCACCCCGATGCCGGTGGCGACCACCGGCGCCAGCGCGGCGACCGCCGCTTGGACACCGACATTGGTGCGCCGCAGCGCCGTGAGGACGAGAGCGGCGATGGCGCCCGCGATCGCGGCCCCCACGGTGGCGTATCCGATGAGCTGCACCGCGTCGGTGGCCGGGATGCCACCGGCGGCCGCCGCCGCGGCGCCCGAGAGCACGCCGACGAGGCCCACAACGACGGGCAGAGCCCAGCGCCGGGTGGACCATCGCGGGGCCGACGCGGGGTCCCGTCGCGGCATCATGGCTCGAACCGGTAGCCCACACCCCACACGGTGCAGACGAAACGCGGCGTGGACGGGTCGGCCTCGATCTTCTCCCGGAGGCGGCGCACGTGGACCGTCACCGTGGAGGTATCCCCATAGCTGAACCCCCACACGTCGAGCAGCAACTCCTCGCGGCGCAGCGCTCGGCGGGGGTTGCGCATCAGATGGACCAGCAGGTCGAACTCCTTGGCGGTCAGGGCGACCAGATCGCCGTTGACCCGTACCTCGTGGGCGACGGTATCGACTTCCAGCGCCGCGGCGCCGGCCGGGTCGCCGGCGCCCCCGCCGTCGCCCTGTCCTGTCCGGAGCACCTCGGCGAGCCGCTCGCCGGTAAGGGGTCCCGTCGCTCGCCGCAGCACCGCCTTCACGCGCGCCGTCAGTTCCCGGGGTGAGAACGGTTTGGCGATGTAGTCGTCGGCCCCCAACTCCAACCCCGCGATGCGGTCGGCCTCCTCGCCGCGCGCCGTCAACATGATCACCGCCACCGGCGCCACCGAGCGAAGCTGCCGGCAGATCTCGAGGCCCCCGAGCGACGGCAGCATCAGGTCGAGGATGACGAGATCGGGTAGCTCCGCCAGCGCGGTCTCGAGCCCGAGGCGGCCGTCGCCGCAGATCTGCACCCGGTACCCCTCCCGCTGCAGGTATCGGGCCACGACTTCGGCGACGTTCGGGTCGTCCTCGATGATCAGGACCCGGGCGGTCATGGGAGGAGCATCCAACATGGTGTCCATCATCGCCACCCCGGGGCCCCTGTGAAAGCCGTTGGCCCAGAGTTCATCGAATCGAGAGGTTCCCCGCTGATGCGCCGATGACCTGATGAGCGCGGCCCGCGCCTTTTGGGGGAGCCGCGGCGCCCGAAGTGCTGCCAAACGACGTACTACCGTCGTTTCGCAGCACTTTGGGTCCGCCGCACCGCCTATGACACCCCGCCGGCCATACCGCTGGACGGCTGGACGGCTGGACGGCTGGACGGCTGCAAGGATCCGGGGCATGCCCACGGCCCGCTTCGACAACCTGGCGGACCCGGAGCAGGGATTCCGGCTGACGGGCTACCGCGGCGAGATCATTGCTTGGCGCCCCGACCAGGTCGCGCCCGCCATCGCGGCAGCAGAGCGTGCCGCGGCCGCCAAACTGTGGGCCGCGGGCTTCGTCAGCTACGAGGCGGCGCCGGGCTTCGATCCCGCCCTCAGCGTCCATGCCGCCGACGGCCCGGAAGGCCACGCGCCGCCGCTGGTCTGGTTCGGGCTGTTCGACAGGCGCGAGGACGTCGCGCCCCTTGAAGCCCGCGACGGACCGGCACCGGCTCCGGCCACGCCGCCAAACCCTGACGCCGCCGCGGGCTGGTCCCTCGACTGTGACCCGATCGAGCACCGGGCCCAGGTCGACCGGATACGGGCGCACATCGGCGCCGGCGACATCTACCAGCTCAACCTCACCAACCAGTGGGACGCCCCGGCGCCACCAGATCCCTGGGAGCTCTACCGCCGCCTCGCCCTCGGCCAGCGAGCGGCCTACGCGGCCTTCATCGACACCGGCCGCCACGTGGTCGCGTCCGCCTCACCCGAGCTCTTCTTCTCCTGGCGCCACGACCTCTTGACCTGCCGCCCGATGAAGGGAACCGCGGCCCGGGGGCGGTGGACCGCCGAGGACGAAGCCGCGGCCACCGCCCTGGGAGAATCGGCCAAGGACCGAGCCGAGAATGTCATGATCGTCGACCTCGTGCGCAACGACGTCGGTCGGTTGGCACGGTACGGGACCGTGAACGTGCCCGGCCTTTTCCAGCTCGAGCGCTACCCGACGCTCTGGCAGCTCACCTCAAGCGTCTCCGCCACAACCAGGCCCGGGACCACCCTCCTTTCCATTTTCCAGGCCCTGTTTCCCTGCGGGTCGGTAACGGGAGCCCCCAAACGGCGCACCATGGACCTGATCTCGGCCATCGAGGGCCGTTCCCGAGGCGTGTACTGCGGGGCAGTGGGTTTCGTGGGACCCGACGAGGCCCGGTTCAACGTGGCGATCCGCACCGCCGTGGTCGACCGGCAGTCCGGTCGCGCCGTCTACGGCTCAGGCGGCGGCATCGTCTGGGACTCCGAGCCCGAGCGGGAGTTCGCCGAGGCGCTCAGCAAGGCCGCCATCCTGTTCACGCCCACCGAGGACTTCGATCTGATCGAAACCATGGCCTTTGTGCCCGGCGCCGGCCTGCGCAACCGGGAGCGCCACCTCCGACGCCTGGCCGAGTCGGCCGCCTACTTCGACTTCCGCTACACCGCCGCCGAGGGCTCGGAGAGGCTTGACGAGATCCTGGCGGCGCAGCTGGATCCGGCCCGGGTCCGCCTTTCGCTCTCCCGCCACGGGCACCTCAAGGTCGAGATCACCACTTTCGCGCCGCCGGCGGATCGAGCCCCCGTGCGCCTTGCCATCGACCGCCCAGCGGTCAAGTCCGACGACATCTGGTTGTTCCACAAGACGAGCCGCCGTGAGCGCTACCGCGCCGCCCGGGCCCGGCATCCCGACGCCGATGACGCGGTCGGTGTCAACGAGCGGGGGGAGGTCACCGAGACCACCGTCGCCAACCTGGCCGTGCGCATCGCGGGCCGCTGGCTCACCCCGCCTCTCGACTCGGGGTGCCTCCCCGGCGTGGGCCGGGCGTGCGCGCTCGACGATGGAACATTGCGGGAAAGCCCTATCACCGTCGCCGACCTGCGGGGGGCGGAGAAGATTGCCGTCCTGAGCTCGTTGCGGGGCTGGCGGCGCGCCGTTGTCGTCTGGGACGAGAGCTAGAGGGCCAGGTCCCGGTGGCACTCGACGACGCCTTCGATGGCCGCGTCGAGTTCCGCCAGGGCACCATCGAGGGCCTCGACGGGCGCCGGCGCGGGCGCCCACCGCCCCTTCAGCTGCTCGGTGGCGAGCAGGGACTCGACGGCCTGCGAGGCATTGCGGAGGCGGTGATGAACGATGCGCAGGCGCTTGCGCTCCTCGGCGTCGAAGTCCCCGGTTCGTCGATGCGTGCTCTCGTCGGCCATGTCGGCGCCGAGGTTACACCGGTAAATCGTTCGCCCCGCCGCCGGCGATCAGGTACAAATGGGATCGCATCAGTTTTCCCGGCGCACGAAAGGAGGGCGAGTTGGTTTCTGGCATGACCTTGACGGCAGCAACCCTTGCCTGCCCGTCGGACGCCGGTCTTCGGATTCTCTGAGCCGGCTTTCCAGGCATTGAGGCCGGTCACGCGTCGGCATTGACGCGGCCGCCCTGATCCCGCATTTCCATCCGTCTCGAAGGAGAACCACCCGCCATGTTGAACCAACAGATGGCGCGCGCCCGTAGCTCCGATCGCCTTGATCGCTCGGCTCGCGTCACCCGCAACCGCCAGCTGCTGGCCTCCCGCCAGCCCGACAAGCAACCACGCACCAACTCCTGGCGCGACCGGACCAACCGGGCCGCCAACGCCCGCCGCCACCCCGCCCAGGCCTGAGTTTCTGGCGCGAAGCACGCGCTTCGCGCCAGAAACGGGCGTACCTTTCCGCTCATGACAACCCGTCGGCTCCTGCTCATTTCCGGCAGCCTGCGCAACGGCTCGACCAATACCGCCCTGCTCAACACCGCTCGCCGGGTGACACCCGCCGGCGTCGAGGTGGTGATCTTCTCCGGCCTCGCCGACCTCCCCCATTTCAACCCCGACGACGACGTCGAGCCCCTCCCCCCTAGCGTCGCCGAACTGCGCCGCCAGATCGCGGCCGCTGACGCCGTCGTCTTCTCCACGCCCGAATATGCCGGCGCCCTGCCCGGCTCGTTCAAGAACCTGCTCGACTGGTCCGTCGGCGGTGGCGAGATTTACCACAAGCCGGTCGCCTACATCAACACATCGGGGTCCCTCACCGCCGCCGCCAACGCCCACGAGTCCCTGCGCATCGTGCTCGGCTATGTCGGCGCGGTGCTGATTGAACAGGCCCATATCCCGGTACCCCGCAGCGCCATCGGCACCGACGGCACAGTCGCCGATGTGGAGATCATCGAACAGCTGCGCAAGGTGCTCGAGACCTTGGCCGCCTCCCTCGATTCTGTTTGAAGGATCCGGGAAAAAAGGGGGCGGTTGCCCCCCGACGGGGAACGGGCGGGGTCAGTTGGTGACCGTTTGGATCCGGCCGTTGTCGACCAGGACGGAGCGATCGAACTCGACCGCCTCGAGCAACCAGCGGTCGTGGCTCACGCAGATGAGGGTTCCCTCGAAGGCGTTCAACGCCGTTTCCAATTGTTCGATTGCGGGGAGATCGAGATGGTTGGTCGGCTCGTCCAACACCAGGCAGTTGATCCCCCCGGCCATGAGAGCAGCCAGGATCAGCCGGGTGCGCTCGCCCGGTGACAGGCCAGATGCGGGCCGGGCGATGTGGGCCGCTCCGAGCCCGAACTTGGCGAGCAGCGAACGGGCCTCGGCCTGCAGCAGGCCGGTCGTGGCCGTGAAGCCCGACAGAACTGTGGCCCCGGGCGTCGCCAGGCCCGCCCGCCCCTGATCGAGTGTGCCGAAGGCCACCGAGGGTCCCGCCCACCGCTGCCCTGCGGCCAGAGGTTGCTCGCCGAGGATCACCCGCAGGAGGGTCGACTTGCCAGAGCCGTTGGGCCCGAGGACCGCGACCCGGTCGGCCCAGCCGATCTCGAGGTCAACGGGCCCCAAGGTAAACGAGCCCCGCTCGACGCGCGCCTTGTCGAGGCGTACGACGACGTCGCCGCTGCGCCGCTCAGGGGCCAGCGAGAGCTGCAGCTGCCAACCCTCCCACGGCTTGTCCACTACATCAAGGCGCTCGAGGCGGCGCTCACTGATTCGGACCTTGGCCGCCTGCTTCTCGGTGCGGTCCTGGAAGAATCCCCGTTGTGCCTTGTCGTGGTCGCGGGGTTTGCGCTTGCGGGTCGCCACACCGTGCTCGGACCACGTCCGCTGGGTCGCGATTCTCGCCGTGAGCCGGCCCCGTTCCTCGGCGTAGCGCCGGTACGACTCTTCGCGCTGGCGGCGGCCCAGGCTGCGGGCGGAGATGTAGTCGCTCCAGCCCCCGGCGTACTCGCTGGCCCGATGGCTTTCCTCGGCGATCTCGACGATCCGGGTGACGGCCCGGTCGAGGAACGCCCGATCGTGGGACACCACGACGACGCCGCCGATGACATTGGCCAGGAAACGTTCCAACTGGTCGAGGCCGTCGAAGTCCAAGTCGTTGGTCGGCTCGTCGAGGAGGAACACGTCGAATCGGGCCAGCAAGATGGCGGCCAGGCCGGCGCGCGCCGCCTGGCCGCCGGAAAGGTCGCTGACCGCGACGTCGAGGCGATCGGCGCCCAGGCCGACGTCGCCGCAAACCGACGCCGCCCGGGCGGCAAAATCGTCGCCCCCCCGGGCCAGATAGGCGTCGAGGGCATCGGTGTAGGCATCCAGCGCGCCGGCGTCGGCGGCCAGCGCTTCAGTTTGGCGGTCCAGCTCCGCCGAGGCGGCGGCGACGCCCGTGCGGCGGGCCAGATAGGCGCGCAGCGTCTCGCCGGCGACGGCGTCGGTTTCCTGCGGCAGGTACCCGATAGCGAGCGAGGCGGGGGATCGTTCGACGGCGCCCGAGTCGGGCGTTTCCAGGCCCGCGAGGACCCGCAGCAGGGTGGTCTTGCCGATGCCGTTGGGCCCGACGACGCCCAGCCGGCTCCCGGCGCTGACGGTAACGCTCACCTCATCGAGGATCACCTCTGTGCCGCGGCTCACCGAAACGCTCTTGGCTGCCAGCACGACGGGGACCCTACCGGTGACTCAGTCCTGTTGGTCCTCCTGGAACCGGCGCCGGGAATCGGCGATGACGGCTTCCGCCTCCTCGCGTCCCTGCCATCCGTGGGTGACGGTGTCCTTGCCCGGTTCCAGCTGTTTGTAAATGGCGAAGAAGTGTGCGATCTCGTTCAGTTCGTGCGCTGGTATGTCCTCGAGCTCGAGGATTGCCGCGTGCCGGGGATCGGTCGCGGGCACGGTCAGCACCTTGGCGTCGTCGCCGCCCTCGTCGCTCATGATGAACACGCCTACCGGCCGGGCCCGGACATGGCATCCCGGGAACGTGGGCTCTTCGAGGCGCACCAGCGCGTCCAGGGGGTCGCCGTCGGCGGCGAGGCTGTGGGGCACGAAGCCGTAGTCCTCGGGATAGCGCGTCGAGGTGAACAGCAGCCGGTCGAGCCAGATCTCGCCGGTGTTGTGATCCGCCTCGTATTTGTTGCGAGTCCCCTTGGGGATCTCGATGATGACCTCGATCTCCACCGGCGAGACGCTACAGCGACCGTGACCCCGCGACGTCGTAGATGACGATCGAGTAGCTCGTCGCCTCGACCTCCGGTCGTGCCAGTTTGGGCGAGGCAGGAGCGGCCCGGAGGACCCGCAGGTGGGCGTCGAGGGCGTCGGAGCTCTCCCAGATCTCGAACAAGACGACACGGCCCGGGTCGATCGGGTCGGCGCTGTAGGTGTACTCGAGGCAGCCGGCCTCGGCGCGCGAGGTGCGGATCATGTCGTGATGGTTGGCGATGAACTCGTCGCGGTGGCCGGGATCGACTGCGAACGTGCCCCCCACGATGACCACGGCCGGCCCCTCAGCCGCCGGCGCCGGCGCCCCACATGGCGGCCTCGTCGGCGAAGGACGGGCTGTGGACCGAGAAGCCCCCGTCCACGGGGATCGTGACACCGGTGATGGCGGCGGCGCCGTCGGAAGCCAGGAAGACAATTGTGTTGGCCACGTCCTCGGGACGGGCCAGCTCGCGCAGCAGGCTGTGGCGTTTCATCATGTCGATCATCGGCTGGGGCACATTGGCGGCGACCGTCGGCGTGGTCGTGAGCCCGGGGACGACGGCCACACACCGGATGCCCATTTTTCCGTACTGGGTGGCGACGTTACGGGTGAAACCGATGACCGCGGCCTTGGATGTGCCGTAGGCGGAGCGGACGAGCTCGGCTTGCAGCCCGGCGCCCGACGCGGTGTTGATGATCACACCGCCACCACGGGCAAGCATCATGGGCACGACGTGCTTGGTGCACAGCATGTAGCCCCGCACATTGACCGCCATCGTCTGGTCCCAGAGATCGACGTCGAGCTCGTGGATCATCCCATCACGCATCATGAAATCGACGCTGGTGATAGCGGCGTTGTTGTGCAGAATGTCTATCCCGCCGAATGCCTGCATTGCCGCCGCCACACCGGCGGCCACCTCGGACTCGACGGAGGTGTCGAAGGCCACGCCGACCGCCTCAGCGCCCGTCTCGGCGATCGACGCCGCCACCGCCTTCGCCCCCGCCTCATGGAGGCCGGCGACAACGACCTTGGCCCCGGCCGCCGCCATCGCGCGCGCCGTCGCCTCGCCGATTCCGCTGGCTGCGCCGGTTACCAGTGCCACCTTGCCATCAAGTTCCGCCATGGTCAGTTTCCCCTTTTCTTAGAGTCGGGCAGCTTCCTCAACGCTCGAAGCCTCCATTGCCAGGACTTCGGCGCCAGCAAAGAAAGGGTTCCGCAGAGGGGCTCGCCATGGTCAAAATACCACAGCGGCTTCGTCAATTTTCTGCGGCCGGGAGGGGACTAGCCCGCAGCCGTCGTCTTGCGCGCGCCGCGCTTGCGGGGCGCGGACTGTGTCGCGGAAGACCTTTGCGCCGCGTCGTAGGCGTCAATGATCGCGGCCGGGAGACGGCCGCGGACACCGACGCTCAGCTCCGAGGCCTGGGCCCACGACCGGATGGCGGGAAGATCGTCGCGCTTCGCGGGCCCCGGTGCTGTGGCATCCGGCCGCGCCCGCCCGCCCCCTTCCTTCTGGGCCTTCTGGGCCTTCTGTGCTTTTTGCGCCGCCTGTGGCTGTCGGGAGGGCGACGAAGTGGCGGTGCGCCGGCGCCTGCCATCGGCCCGCCGGCTCACCATTACGTAGCGGTTCAACCGCCCGATCACGTCGGTAAGTTGCTCAGCATGGGTGGCGCAGACATCGACGGTGTAGTCGGAGCCCTCCCAACTGACGGTGCGACTACCGCTGCCGGTGGCGGCAGCGTCGGACGCGGCGATGGGCTCGCCGCACACGTCACATGTGTAGCTATAGCTCACGACTTGCAGTTTCGCCATCGAACCTCCCTCACCTGACACTCGGGATGCCCACGCTATGTGGCAACTAATTGCACGCGCAAGGACCGTCGGCGAAGGAGGCGTCATTTATCGGAAAAAGGCGACCTAGAGTCGTGCCTCGACGACGCAATTCTCGCCCTCTCACGGCGTGGTGACCTTGCTTCGGCGGGTAGTGGTAGTCGTAGTTGCGGTGACGGTGGGCGCGGTCGACGTCGTGGTGGTGCCGGAGGGAATGGTGGTCGTGGTGGTGATTGTCGTCGGGGGGCCGCCCCCGCGGACAGCGGTCCCGTTCAGGAATCCGAGGTCGGGAAATCCTGATCCCAGAATCGTCGCACTCACGTTGGGGTCGCCCGCCAGACGGTTGAGCACGGTGGCGTAAACGGCCCGGAAGTCCACCGTGGCGACGAGCGCGTCGTTGAGTCGCTGCGCCGGGTCGGTGAGCGGGGCCTGCCCGTAGAGCCCACCGGTCACGCCCCCGCCGACGACGAGATTGACACCCGCCTGGCCGTGGTCGCACCCCCCGGACGCGTTGGCGGTCTGCTGGCGCCCGAACTCACTGGTCACCAGCACGAACACGTCCTTGGCCCTCGGGCCGGCGTCGATAATGGTGAAGAAGGAGTTGAGTGCGCTGTCGAGTTGCTTGAGCAGGTCGGCCTGGCTCCAGGCCTCGCTGCCGTGGGTGTCAAAGCCGCTGAGTGAGGCGACATAGGTCTGGCTCGGGAACCCCGCCGAGATCAGCATGGCGGCCTGTGCCATCTGGCGGCCCAGGCTTCCGCTGAAGCTGGAGTTGTACGAAGGCCGGTTGGCTGCCGCGACCACCGATTGGGTGGCGAAGGAGTCGGCGATGTTCTGTTTGGCTGCCGCGAGCATCGTTCCCGAGACGGAACCACCACGGCCCATGGCCTGCCAGGCGCCGAGGAAACCCGTTCGCCACCGCCAGTCGACGTTGAAGCTGAACGAGGCGACATCGGCGACGGTGAGCACCGGGGTGACCGCGGCGATGAGCGATGGGGCGACGCCATTCAACGATACGGAGGCGAACGGCGACGACGGGGCAACCAGGTCGTTGTACCGGCCCAGCCAGCCCCGCCCCTCGGCGCCCGAGAAGTCGGCCACATTGCGGTAATAGCTGGCCGCGAAATGCGAGAACTCCTGCTTGACGTTCTCGCCCGAACCCTGGACGAAGGCGACATCGGTCTTCGAACGCCAACGTCCGGCCAGCCACGGCATGCTCGGGTGCAGCCCGAGGGAGGTGCCCGTCAGCGGCAGGACCGTGGATTGCGCGATCGCGATGTTCCCATGTCCTCGGCTCACGTCGTAGTACCACGGGTCGCTGGGATTGATCACCATGTTGACCGCGTCGTTGCCCCCTTGAAGGTCGATGATCAGCACGATCGGTCTGCCGGGAGGCAGCGGCGGGGCAGCGCCCAACGCCGCGGCCGGAGATGGCTGGCCGAGCGGGGAAAAGATGTCGAGGCCGATACGTCCGGCCGAGGTCGCCACCAAGAGGACGCCAGCCCTTTTCAGGAAGTTGCGGCGGTCGAGTTCCACGGACACTCCTAGTTGACGAGTTGCCTAATTGACGAAAAACTCGGGGGACACGAGTACCAGCGCCAGCGTTCCCGTGGCCCGATCAAGATTCCAGGGGCCCCCGGCGACATAGTTGGAGAGCCCTGTGGCGGTAGCCGGCGAGAGGTCGGTGATGCCGCAGATCCGCGCCGCCGCCGCCGGCGCGGCCGCGGGGGCGAGTGCCGCCAGTTGCGCGACGGCGCCACCCGGGGCCGTCCGTGAGGCGCCGACGAAGTCCGGGACCATGGCGCACCAGGTCATGATCACGCCAGTGTTGAGCCACCGCTTTCCTGCCGGCCAGCCGGACACGTTGGGCGGCAGGTACGGGTGCTGGCCCAGCAAATCGCGCATCTGCCAGGTGTAGTCGACCGTCGAAAGATCGAAACCAACCGCTTTGGCGGCGCTCGCCATCAGCTCGACCGGCGTCTTGGCCTTGGCCCCGATGGCCGCCGCCGACACGAACACGGGCAGGTG
This sequence comes from uncultured Actinomycetota bacterium, assembly GCA_963851105.1. Classification (GTDB taxonomy): domain Bacteria; phylum Actinomycetota; class Acidimicrobiia; order Acidimicrobiales; family Palsa-688; genus DATARN01. The sequence continues at coordinate 33 of CAWKNP010000002.1, read as the reverse complement.
CGCGATCGCCGACACCACCGCAGCGACATCGCC
>CAWKNP010000001.1:0-106768 GCA_963851105.1 uncultured Actinomycetota bacterium | reverse complement strand
CACCACGGAGGGCCTGGTCAGAGGTGGTTTCCCGCAGAGCCCTGTCGCTGGCCTGACGAAAACAGGACTGGTCGCGTGCGGTCACGGCCCAGCTCCAAGACCCGCGAGCCGTCAGCGGCAGCGTCTTCGGACTACTAGAGGTCCTCGCGTTGCCACCGCAGCATGTGGGCGTCGACGTCCACGATGAGCCACCAGCTCGCGGCGTCGCGCGGGTTGCCGCAGACCGCCCCCGGGTTCGCCATGGAGGCGCCGGTCCCGGGCCAGTCGTAGGACTTGCCGGGGAGGGGGCGTAGCGCGCGGGTCGTGGCGCCGTCGTAGACAAAGAGCGCCGGTTCATGCGTATGGCCGACGAGGCCGAGGGAGCCCACGGGGCGCTCGGGCAGGATCCGGGGGGCAGACGCCTCAGTCAAGAACCCGAGCAGGGGGTGGCGCGGCGAGCCGTGCCAGCAGTCGATGCCGTGACGGCTGGCCGTTGCGCGGCTCGCCAACCGAAACACGTCGCGCCCGCGGGCGGTGACCCGGTCGGGCCCGAGCGCCCAGGTGTCATGGTTTCCGGCGATGAGCAGGTCGAGTTGGCGAGCCGCGCCCACCAGTTCAGGCGTGACCGTCTCGCTTCCGGCCAGGTCACCGAGGCACCAGCGCTCGTCGACCCCGGCCGCCGCCATGGCGCCGAGGACAGTCAGAAGCCGGTCGTGCCGACCGTGCACATCGGAGCAAACACCGATCCTCATACCGAGCATCATTTTGGCTTCTTCCGACTCAACGCCGTCGGGGGATCCCTGCCTGGGGACTCAGCGACAGGAGTCTCGCGCCTGCGGTGCTTTGCGTCCGGCAGCTTCCGGCTGTCCACCCGCCCACCCACCCGGCGGTACTGGGCAAACGGGGGCGCGTCCTCCGGGGACGAGCATTCCGACATGGTCCAGTAAATCGGCTGACAGGCCATGAGACGTTGAGCCGGCGCCCAAGAGGCGGGCGAGCAGCCGGTCGACACCCTCGTACGAGAGGTCGCTGAGCAAGCGTGGGCACGGGTGATAGAGGCGGAGTACCTAGCCCGCCAACACGTTCACGATCCCGACAATCGCCTTGGTCGAACGAACTACTTCCAGTCCCGGCGGCGGGTCGAGCTCGATGAGTGGGTGCCGCGCTTCGAGACGACCGAACGCCGACTCGTCGCTCCGACGACGTGGCGAACCGAGATCTCCTGGAACGACAATTCCATCCTCGCAAAGCTCATCGAGTTCGCTCTCGAAGTCGAGAATCGCCACCGCTGATGGATTCTGCGCCAGTCCCGCGATCCGGGAGCGGTCATCCGGCAGCCTCGCACGGCCATAGCGGACGCAACAGTGTCCCCTTCCCGCTTGCTGCTGTTGCTTACGGCGGTCCGGCAAGCCGGAGACACCCTCTGCGGCGGTGGCGCCGACGCGTTCTGGGACATTTTGGGTCGGTCGGGATTGAGGTCCCGATGACGGCGACGGAGGCCCTCGCCTCGCCGGGAGCGGAACGATCCGGTTCCTGTTCCAAGGGCCGCTGAACTTGTCGGGGTGAATCGGTCGATCCGATCTGGGTACATATAGGTTCCATGGTCGAAGGCCTACTTGTTGCGTTTGTCCTCATTGTCGTGGTCGCGTTAAGAATGTGGGTGGACGAAACCGCACGCAGGAAGCGGGAGGACGGCACCGCAGGGTTCTGGACCAGGAATCTCTTCGAGGGGATCTCGGTGGAGGCGCTTTCAGGTTCGTCCGACGATCGGTCATCGCCCCGGCTTGAGGATCGCGACGTCGATGCAGTCGAGACGACTCGCATGATGAGGCGCGGAGCGACGTGCCCAGTCACCGGAGTCGCGACAGAGATCGAGATCCCACCGACGAGGGCACTGTGGAAGGGCGTCGAGGTGCGGTGTCCGTCCTGCAGGAGACGGCATAATTACGTCCCAGGCAGCGGGGTTATGACCTAACCGATCGAGGTTAGAACGGAACCGCACGGGGCGATTGACCTAGGCGTGGTATTCGCGACGTGCTCGTCGCGGGGACGGCAACAATCGCGAACACAGAGAACAGAACCGTGCCACCGGGCGGACGACCCCAGTCAAAGCTCGCCAGCGGGGTCGCATAGCCGGCAGGGAGGATGTGGGTGGTGCTTATGTCCCTCCATCCCTGGTCTGGCAATCGCATTGGCGTATGGTCGGGAGTCCTGGGTCCCGGCCTGACCTGCGAACGGCTGACGCCGCTTCGGTTGTCTTGTGACCTGATTTGTCGGCCGGGTCCCAGGGTTGTTCCCGGCACCCACGGTCGGGTGTTCCGATCTGCCCGGCCTTTACGAGAGGTCGGGGTTCACAGGACGGTCCTCCCGCAATGCGTGCCACCCCTCAACGTGAGAAAGGGATGGCTATGTCCATCGTAGAGAACATGACCGCGAGACGCGCGATCACAGGCGGTGTGGATACCCACGCCGATGTCCATGTGGCAGCCGCGTTGGACCCCGTCGGCGGTTTGCTGGGCGTGGAATCCTTCGAGGTCACCGCGGCCGGCTACGCCAAGTTGCTCGCCTGGCTCGCAGGCTTCGGGACCGTCCGCCTGGTGGGGGTCGAAGGAACGGGCAGCTACGGGGCGGGCCTGGCTCGCCACCTGGCCACCGCCGGCGTGCGCGTCGTCGAAGTCGACCGCGCCGACCGCGCCGACCGCCACCGCCAGGGCAAGTCCGACCCCCTCGACGCAGTGAGCGCGGCGCGCGCGGCACTGTCGGGCCGGGCCCGGGGGAGACCCAAGGGTCGGGATGGGACGGTGGAGGCGATCAGGGCGTTGATGGTCGCGAAACGATCCGCCCGCAGGGAGCGAACCCAGACCATCAACCAGGCCCGGGGTCTGATCTTCACCGCCCCCGACGACATCCGGGCCCGTTTCGCCAAGCACAGCACCGTCGCCTTGGTGTCGGATATGGCGGCGTTGCGGCCCCGCTCCGGTGACGCCGTGTCGTACTGCACCAAGATGGCGCTGCGGGAGCTGGGACGGCGAGCGGAGTTCCTCGACGAGCAGATCGACCGCCTGAACGAGCTGCTCAGCCCCCTGGTCGCCGTCGCCGCCCCCAGCCTGCTAGCCCTCTACGGCGTCGGCCCCGACACCGCCGCGCTGCTGCTCATCTGTGCCGGCGACCACCCCGAACGCCTGCGCAGCGAGGCCGCCTGGGCGCAGCTGTGCGGCGCCGCTCCCATCCCCGCGTCGTCCGGCAAAACCACCGGCCGCTTCCGCTTCAACCCCGGCGGTGACCGCCAAGCCAACCACGCCCTATGGCGGATCGTGATCACCCGCATGAGCTCTGATGCCCGCACCCGCGACTACGTCGAGCGGCGCACCAAAGAAGGCCTCTCCAAGGCTGAGGTCATCCGCTGCCTGAAGCGTTACGTCGCCCGCGAGGTGTACGCGCACCTCCGCCCGGCCGCCGACTGACGCTCACTTCTCGGGGGCCGCCTGGCCCTCTAACCGGCTGCCGCCCTTCGGGTTGGCCTACGAACGATCTGCCGGCCGCCCCCGAGCCTTTCAACCGATCTGCTGGCGTTGACCTAATAAGAGTCTGCCCTCACCGAGTGGCCCGTCCCTGTCTTGTCCCTCATCCAGCACCTCCCACCAGCCGCGACCCTCCAGCACAGCCGTCGCCCACAACTGCCAAAAGGACACCGCTCGCTATGCCTCGCGTCCAAACTCCCAACAGCACGACTTTCACCCCGCCACGACGTCAAGCAAATCGTCTACATCGTTAACGGACTCGAGACGCTCCTCGTCAACGGCGACGACGAACTGGCCAGGTGCGTCACCGAAATCCTCACCCCCCAAGCCAGCACCGAATCGCTGGCCGACCCGTCAGCGCGATCCACCGAGTTCTCCGTCGGCGACTAACACTCAGTCCTACGACCCCCCGTCGCCAACCATCCAAAACAATCCGCAATTAGGCCTTGTCGGGTAGCCCCGACGCATTACTGCGCCGGGGCCCCCTCAGAACCGAGCGTGCGACTTTCACCGCACTCGGCTCAAGCAGGCCTCAAGGAGGTCACGGGCCTGCAGCCGTGCTGGGACCCGGTGCCGTTTGAGAGGGTTCCCTGGATTGGCACCAGGCGTGGACGAGTCGGAGGGCGACAGCTTCGCCCGGCCTGCCAGGTTCCCGTTCTGCGGTGACCGCTTGTTTGCGGACCGCTTTGCGGGTCGCGGTGAGCCACTGCTCCCACTGTGTGGGGGTTTGCGGCTCGTGGTCGGCGGCCAGCAGGAGCCCACCGCAGCCCGGGCAGCGTCCATGTTGCGCCTTGAGGAGCCGCAAACTGACACCATCGAGCGGCGGGGTGCTGTGCTGTCGCCGCCTGGCCCAGTAGTCGGCCAGGGTCGGGTCGTCGGGTGACGCCCTGCCTGGGACCATCTGGTGGCGGACGATCTTGGTCCAGGCGTGGCGGAGGAGATAGGCGCCGCTGTCACGATCGCCGAAGACCCACCGGTCGTTCCTGGACGGGTTGAACTTGCCGAAGTACTGGTGGACCACCCAGCGGTTCGGTTTGTTCTGGTGGCCCCGTCTGGCCCACTTGTAGGTGAGCTGCCACAGGTAATCGTCCAGCTTGACGAACGCCCGGCTGGACACCACCGTCCGGTAATAGGCCGACCATCCCCGAATGATCGGGTTCAGCCGTTGGAGCACGGCGGCGACGTTGGCCCCTCGCAGGGCCTTCATCTCCGCCGCGAGCCGTTCCCGGTGCCGTCGCAAGGCTGCGGCGGCCGGTTTGATCAGCAGTTTCCCCTGATAGCGGCGGACGTTGAACGCCAGAAAGTCGAAGCCCTCGTCGAGGTTCACGACTCTCGTCTTGTCCTCGTTGAAGGCCAACCCTCTGGCCGCCAACCATGGGACCAGCCGTGATTTGACCTCTAGGGCCTGCTCACGGCTGGCGCACAAAGCCACCAGATCATCTGCGTAGCGAACCAGCACTGGAGAGCCCGAAACTGTCCTGACGGCGTTAACACCGGCAGTGGCGTAGCGGACCCCGGCAGCCTCCTCCATCCCGTGCAAGGCCACGTTCAACAGCAACGGGGAGACCACCCCGCCTTGCGGGGTTCCCTCCTCGGTCGGGGCGAAGCGACCGTCCTCGACCACACCGGCTTTCAGCCATCCCTCGATCAGTCCCCTGGCAGGGAAACCGCCGAGAGCGGCGAGAAGGTGAGCGTGATCGATCCGGTCGAACGCCGCCGCCAAATCAGCGTCGAGCACCCACCGCCGCTTCGGGGACTTCCCCTTGGCGACAAGATAGATGGCCTCGATTGCGTCATGGCAGCCACGACCGGGCCGGAATCCATAGGATCTCGGCTCGAAGCGTGCCTCCCACTCGGGCTCCAACGCATTGACGACCAGGGCCTGCAACGCCCTATCGAAAAGCACGGGAATCCCCAGCGGGCGCCGTTTCCCGTTGGCCTTGGGTATATACACCCGCCGGACAGCCTCAGGTTCCCAGGGTGTCCCTCGGTGCTGCACCCGTTCGGCCAGAAACGCCTTCCCTGGTGCGGTCACCACCGTGACCCCATCGATCCCTGCCGTCTTGCGGCCAGCGTTTACCTCGGTCACCCGCCGGACGCTCAACAATGCGTTGGCACGATTCCGAAGCATCAACTTCTGCAGATTGCGGACCTTCGCCAGGTCCCCATCCTGTGACGCCGTGAAGATACGCTGCCTCAGACGCCCTACGTCGCGCTCCACCTGGCCCCAGTCAATAGAGCCCCAGTCGAGAATGTCGCCGTCAGGTCCGTTCGCCACGGCGAGGCCGTGGCGTCCAACATGCCCATCGGTTCGGGAATCGTCGGTCATAGCCTTCCTCACAGGCCCACCTGACCACGTCAGCACCCTTTCGGGTCCGGGCACAGCCCGTATCCGGCCAGTTATGCGGGACGGTCGACCGGAGGGGCCGACCATCGTGTCCCGGTTTCCTGTCGCCTTTCGGCCACCGGCATTGGCTTCTTGGTCATCCTTTGCCCGCCGGGGAACTGGGCCTCCCTCACGGTCGGCTTACCGGCGCCTGACTGGAACCGGACCCTGACGGGATTGTCACGTTCCACACGCAAGAGCTACGGCCGGGATGGGTGTCCTCTATACCCCGGGGACTGCGGTGCCCACACGACCGGCATGTCTCCCGGCCGCCACTTGCCGCCTTTCAACGGCTAGTCCCTCCACCTCGACCCGACAACCCACCAACGAGGCTTCCTATCACGAGGCATCAAACAAGGATTCAATCGTTCACCCGTCCGGTCTTCCCCTCGCCTGTGACCCCCGGGTGGAACGGGAGTCCTTGGGCTTGCTTCCGAGCTTCAAACCCCGCCGTCACCGGCGACGCATGTCGGAATGGGGACAGGCAATGGGCACTACCCGGGTTACGTAACCACCAAATGGTCCTCCGAATCTACGTAACCACTCACTTCGTGTGACCTCGTGTCGCACGACAACCATAGGAGTATCGTTCGAGGTCACTCGCACCTTATGGAAGCGGACGTTATGGTCCCACGATAGGGGGCACGTCGCGACCCGAGTCGCCTGGGGGGAGCCCGACACGTGGACCTGCAGTGGGTGGCCGCCACCGGAGAACCTCTAGGAGACCGGGCGGTGCTGGCTCCGGCCAGGCGCCAGAGGCGGGGTCAGATTCGCAGCCCTGGGGCTTTCACCGAGCGTGCCGTCGTAGATCAGTCTGAACCAAGTCTCGCATTGCCCCAGCTCCCGCTGGTGCGCTCCCGCAATGTCTATCGAACCGGAATCGAAGCAGAAGTCTCCACCACCGTTGGCTCCTCGGCCTGATCTCGGCCGAGTGAACGAAGCGCCACGTTTCGGCGGCGCGCAATAGGTCGTCACGATGTTCCTTGGCAACCCGCTCGGTGAAGTAAGGGCTCACCACCGAGGTCTCCTGAGGCGTGCGGGTCCGGCTTTCACGGCCGGGGCCCGCCCCCAAGGAGCGGGAAGTCTACGAAGATCAGCCGGTAGGCGGTGACGACCCTGTGCAGATCGGACTGTGGAAGGCGAAGCTTCACGCCTATGGTGGCAAGCGCGACGTTGACGATCGTGAGATCCACGATTGTCATGAAGTAGGCCTCCGCCGGCAGGGAGAACGCCCGCAGTGACGGGTCTCGGTCTTAGCGGGCATTTGGGCCTCAAACCGGAGCGGCGATACGGATCGGTGGCGCTGGCCCTCCAGATTGCGCCGTCGGTCGTCGACGAGTTCGTTCGTATGGTGAGTTGGGTCATGGCATGCTTCCTAACTTCGCAGTCCGGGTGCTACGGAAGTTCAAACACCGACCGGATCGGCGATTGAGCGATGAGTTTGCGCTGTCGCTGGTGTTGCAACCTCTAGAAGGTTCGAGTACCGAGAGATGGGAGGAACATGGCTGATGCCCTTGCCCGGGCCCGGGCAGGCGATAGCGATGCCTTCCGGGAACTGACAGGTCCGTATCGCAGCGAGCTCCATGTGCACTGCTACCGGATCCTCGGGTCGTTCCAAGACGCCGAGGACGTACTCCAAGAGACCCTGTTGTCGGCGTGGCAAGCACTTGATCGGTTCGATGGCCGATCGCTACGGGCGTGGCTCTACCGCATAGCCACGAATCGCTGCCTCAACTACCTCCGAGACACTTCCCGCCGACCAAAGATCGCGACCACGCGCGAATCAGGATCCCCTTTCGGCGAGGCCATACCGTTTGATGAACCGTGGTGGCTCGAGCCCTATCCCGACTCCCTGATGGATGACCTCACTCTCGGCCCCGAAGCCCGATATGACGCGCGTGAGTCCATCGCATTGTCCTTTGTCGCGGGCCTGCAACGCATGCCCACCCAGCAGCGCGCTGCTTTGGTCCTCCGCGACGTGCTCGGGTTTTCAGCGTCCGAGGTCGCTGAGATGCTCGAGTCCACTCCAGCGTCGGTGAACAGCGCCCTGCAGCGAGCGCGAAGCAGGCTCGAACATTTGGGAGGAGTTCCGGACCATGTTCCTCGAGCGCGAACTGAAGATGAGGCAAAGACCGTAGATCGGTTCATCGACTCATTCCAACAGGGCGATCTCGAAGGAGTGATCGCCGTGCTGAGCGATGACGCAAAGTTCGTTATGCCGCCCCAGCCAGGCGAGTTGCGAAGCCCGCGCGTCATCGCCGAGTACCTCCACAGTCGGGGCGTCTGGGGTCAAGCCCTCAAGCTCGTAGCCACCAGAGCCAACAACCAGCCCGCCTTTGGCTACTACCTCCCAGACCCGAACGCCAACGTCCATCGATCCAGCGGGATCATGGTCTTGACCGTGCGCGCAGTGCAGATTTCGGCGATCACTCGATTCGAAGACGAAAGCCTCTTCGCCCATTTCGGCCTGCCACGCACCGTACCCAGTGGCTAGGCAACCCCGGGGAGCGATAACGGCGCTTTCGCAGTCACGACGGCGAAAGGACCGAACCAACCGGGGTCACGTCCGTGGTATTCACGACGATCGGGTCGCGTGACGGTACGAGTGAAGGCGAATGAACCCGCAACGAGAACCGATGAGAGCCTTCTCGCCGGGATCACTACAGCCGACGACGTCTCGGCACTGGATGAGATAAGTACCCGTGAATGCTTCGGGCCGCGACGGGGCCTCGGCGGATGAACACCGCCATCTCACACCTCATCGCGAAGTGGCGCACCAGGCTCTCGTTGGGGTCGTGCGGCTGGGGAATGGCGGCGGGGACGAAAGCGGCGATCACGCCTGGACGAAAAATGAGGCAGCGCGTCGAGCCGCCGAACTGGAAGTACCCGAGTTCCTCACCTTTCGCGACGTGGTACCCGGTGCGGTGAAATTGTTCGTGGCAGCCTCAACATGCCCGGGAGCTAACGAACCGTAGGAACAGCCCGTTCGGCGAGCCTTCGACATTCGGTCCGGGTTGGGAGATAGATGCAGCTTGCAGTTCGCTCAGTTGCCCGGCTTCCCCCAGAGTTCGAGTTCGAGCTTGACATCGCCGGTCGGCATCACACGATGGGTGCGCCCGGGTGGTATGGGCTGATGAGACCCGGCCTGAAGGTGCGTCACTGCGCTGTCGGGCCTGCCGGGCTCAAACTGGAAGTCGATAGCGCCAGCGCGGACCTGGAGTTGGCCCCATTGACCGCGGGGAGTCTGGTGGGCGTGGCAGAGCGCGACGGGAAGAGATTCTTGGTCCCACGGGCCGAGCCGGTTGAGAACGGCAAGGCCGGCGGGGAGTTCGGCACGGTCACACAGCGGACAATCGATGGGCGAGCCGATGCGCCCGGCGCGCCCCACCGCGTCGTCGACCCACGGCCGGGGTTGGAACGGTGGACGGTGACGGATGTGCTGGTTGTGGTAGCAGGAGAGTTCGGCTACCCAGTCGCCTGTGAGGTCAGCGTGGAATGCGACGATGGAGCGGATCATTGGATGGATTGGCGTATCCCAAGAATTTCGTGGTCTTGGTTGTAGCCGCCGTGGCCAGCGGCGACTTCGGAGAAATGGTGACCAACTCTATCCCGGCGAGCCACTTGACCTGTTTGAAACCGACCGCGCACTAGTTGCGGGACCGGAGAGGAGCGCCGTGACATAAGTGAGGGGCAGGTCGCTCATGTCGTAGGCGACCATAGTGAGGTGGTGGCGCATGTATTCGATGGGGTGGGCGTAGTAGTAGGCGCCTTGGTCGGACCTCGTGATCTCCCTGGCGACCGGAGCCAAGTCGCCCCCGCCTCATCGGAGCTGTGCTGCTGGGACTGTTCACGTTCGTTGTCTCCTACGTAATCACCCGAATTATCGCCAAGCGCCACCTATAGCTCGTTGCGGCCGGACTTGTTTTGGTCGGGCCCAAGCATTGTGTCCGTCGGCGCTTCTTGCTGCTACGTCAGCGATAATCAAGGGTACCTGGCGGCTTACGACGCGACCCTCTCCGCAGGGCGGGGTCGGGTGGCTTTGGCGCCCGTAACCAGACGCTCACGATCGAACATTCGGGACACGATTCGCAAGGCCCGCATGTCGATTATCAGCAACCCCGCCGCAAACAGCAGTGCCACCTGGAAGGTCGGATTGATCACACCGACCGCCAGCAGGGCGATGACGCCAACGGGCGGAAAGCTGGCCAGCATTCCCAGCTGCTGGGCGACGCGGATATCGCTTGCCCTTACGGAGATCGCCATCCCCACCACGATGGCCCAGCCCGCCAGCAGGGGAGCGAAGAGAAACAGGGCAAGAAGTATCGGGCCCTTGTGGAACACCGCCGAGGAAACGACGGAGTGGGCGAAGAGCCGAACGGCTGCGAGGAAGATCCCGAACACTATGTACGAGAGCACCACCGAGGGGATCATGACCGCCGCCGCTTTGCCCATGATGAACTCCTGCTTGCGAATGGGCGTGGTGAGCAGCGGCTCCAGCGTCCCCTGCTCGCGTTCGCCCGCAACCGCGTAGGCGGTCAAGGTGGCAGGAATGATGACCGGGATCAAGAGCAGGTAGAGAAGTGGAAGGCTGAGCCCCTTGTCCAGGGCAGAAGCCGATGTCGAGGCCGGGACGAGGAAGATGGAGACGACCGGCTCGATCAGGAAGACCACCGGCATGATGGCCATGGTCACGACGATGGACCGTTTGCGCCGGTAGTCCCGCAATTCTTTGCCTATGACGGCGCGGACGCGAGTGGCATCGAGGCCCATCATTGCGTGCGTGCCTCGACGTCTTCGTCGATCAGCTCAAGGTAGACATCTTCGAGCGAATGTCGTGCTTCGCCTATGGAGACCACATCGGCTCCGGCGCCCACCAGGGCCCGGGTCACCAAAGGTGCGGCCCCCCGTGGATCGGGTACCGTCAGCACGTAGGAGCCCGGACCTTCGAGTCGCCAACCCTCGATGCCGGCGATCCCGGTGAACAGCTGGTCAGGGTCGCGCAGCGGCGCCAGGGTCGTGACCACAAGCGCACTCTTGAACAGCTGTTCTCGCAGTTCGGCCGGGGTACCGACGGTACGCAGCGTCGTGTTGAGGATGGCGACGCGGTCGCACAGTTTTTCCGCCTCGTCGAGGCGGTGGGTGGTGAGAACGATCGTCACACCCTTCTGCCTGAGAGTGGATATCAGATCGTTCACCTCGCGGGCGGCCACAGGGTCGAGCCCCGAGCTCGGCTCGTCGAGGAACATGATGATCGGATCACTCAACAGTGTTCTCGCCAGTCCCACCCGCTGGCGGAGTCCTTTGGACAGGCCACCGCAGAGATCTTGTGCCCGATCCGCGAGGTTGACCGCGGCCAGGGCTTCTTTGATCCGCGTGGCGGCGTGGTGAAGACCATAGAGCCCCGCAAAGAACTCCAAGTTCTCGGTAACAGTCAGTCGAAAGTAGAGCCCCGGTGCCTCGGGCATGATCGAGATGCGTTGGCGGATCTCCACGCCGTTCTCGGGGAGCAGCGGGATGCCCGCCACGATGGCGGAGCCCGAGGTCGGGGCGATCAAGGTCCCCAGGGTCCGCACTGTGGTGGTCTTGCCGGCGCCATTGGGTCCCAGGAACCCGAACACCTCCCCGTGGGCGACTTCGAAGGAGACCTCGGAAAAGGCGGTCCGGTCACCAAAGCGCTTGGTCAGCTTGTTTACGACAAGAGCGGGTTGAGCCTTGGTACCTCCGGGTCCCGGGGCGTCGGTGATTGAGTGCGCCGGTGCACCCGACGCAGGAGCGTCGGATTGGGGCTTTCGCCCATTGGCGCGGGCATCGACATCAGCTGATTGGTGTCCCGAAACCATTCGATCATTCCTCTTATGGCGGACGAACTTCGGCGTCGTAGACGGCCGGAAAGTGAAGGGAAGGAATCGTCTCCGGTCACTGTACCTCAGCGGCATCTTTGTACCAGAAGACCGCGAGAGGGCGTCACCTACACCTGGATCTTGTGAGCCGATGATGAGCGCACCGACTTCCGGATCGACACAAAGTCCATCCACTCCGGCGGCCCGGCCGCTCGGCGCTACCCGCCTCCGTGGCCGTTGCGCAGGAGCGTCGTGATCCGCTGTCGTGTGACGCCGAACAGTGCGGCTATGCGTTCGGTCGTTAACCCTTCGGCGTGCAAGGCCCGGGCCTGGGAGCGTCGCAGGCGGCTGCTGGCCGCCCCGAGGTGGTGCAACACCGCGGCAACCTGGCGGACTAGAGGGACTTGGCCGTCGTCAACGAGAACCTCGCGAAGTGGCAGCCCTTGAGCGCTGCGACGGCGCACCTCGCGGGCCTGCTCGGCGGCAAGTTCTCCTTCGGCGCAGGCTTGCTCGAGGGAGTCGACGACATCGTCGAGGGCCGCTAGGACCTCGGCGGAACCAGGCGGCGGCATGGCCGGATGATTCCCCGCACCGCACCAGCCGAAACCACCGTTTCGGCAACGGCCGTTGCGGGAACGGTCAATGGGTTCGCCCGGAATGGATTGGTGGAGTCCGTGCCGTCGATCATCCTTGACGCTGAAGCCAGAAACACCGCGGTTGCCCGTCGCTTCGTTTTCGATGCGTTGCGCGAGGTGGCTGTAGACGGTGCCCTGGCGGCATTGTTGGTCAGCGAGTTGGTCTCCAACGTCATCCGCCACGCCGCCACCACCTTTGAGGTGGTGGTCACCATCGAAGACTCAGTCCGCGTCGAGGTGCGCGACGGGGCGGCGATCACCGAAGCGTTCCGGGATCTGGTCGCCAACCCACCCCGGCGAGTCGCCCCGAGCGCGTCATCCGGTCGCGGGTTGATGCTGATCTCCACATTGGCATCGCGCTTCGGCCTCGAGGATCGAGGAGCGCACGGCAAGTCGGTGTGGTTCGAGTTGCCCATCGACCACCCGGTAGCGACCGATAGGGATACCTAGCGCATCTCGAGGCAGACCTGGTTCCGGCCGTCATGCTTGGCCTGGTAGAGGGCTCGATCGGCGCGCTCGACGATGGCGTCGTAGCGGTCGCCCTCCCAGGCTTGCGCGATGCCCGCACTCAACGTGACCGGGACAGAGAGGTCGGTATGAGAAGCCATTTTCTCGACCTGATGTCGGAGCCGTTGCACCGCGATCGACGTCGTGGCGGCGGTCTGATTGGGATAGACGATGAGGAACTCGTCGCCGCCGTAGCGGTATGCGAGATCCCCCGGCCGGATCTCGCAGGCGATGGCGCAACCGACGTCGGCGAGGATGCGATCACCGGCTTGGTGGCCGGAGTTGTCGTTGAAGCTCTTGAAGTGGTCGATGTCAAGCATGGCGATGCAGAACCCGTGTCGGTAGCGATCGAAGCGGTCTTGGATGCCTGGCATGTCCTCGTCCATCGCCAACCGGTTGCCCAGCCCGGTGAGGGCATCGCGGTGTGCCATTCGCTCGAGATGTCGCTGACGGTGGCGGTCGGTGAAGTCGCGGGCAATGCTGGAGGCGACGGCAACGTGGCCCGACGCGTCCCGGACCGGTGAGATCGTCAACGACACCGGCACCAGATGGCCGTCGCGATGGACCCGCACCGACTCGAAGTGCTCGACCGCCTCGCCTCGACAAATCTTGGCCAGGATGTCGGCCACCTCCTGGGGGCGATCGGGCGGGACCAGCAGCGACACCGACTTCCCGACGATCTCCTCTGCGGTGTATCCGTAGAGATTCTGGGCAGCGGTGTTCCAGGTGAGAATGATGCCGTCGAGGGTCTTGCTGAAGATGGCATCGTCGGAGGACTCGACGATGGCCGCCAATTGCAAGCGCGCCTCGTCAGCTCGTCTGCGTTCGCTCAAGAGGCGCAACTCGTACTCGGAGTGCACGAGAAGGCGAAATTGGCGGCTCACGCGCAACGCGGCCCGGCAACGGACCTCCAACTCGATCATCTTGAACGGCTTCACCAGGTAGTCGTGGGCTCCGGCGTCGATGCCGGCGACGACATCGTCCGTCTCGCCCATCCCGGTGACCATCACAACCGGGATCGCTGCGGTGGCCGGGTCATCGGCGAGCGCCCTGATGACGTCGACACCGTCGACGTCCGGCAGCCGGCGGTCACAGATGATGACCTCAGGCCGTGTCTCGATCGCCACCGCGACACCTTCGCGGCCGCTGCACGCTTCGGAGACCGCCCAGCCCGCGCGTTGCAACGAAATCGTCTCCAGCAGGCGCGTCGTTACGTCGTCCTCGATGATGAGGACTCGGCCTGGTCTCTGCTCGATATCGCCGGCGGCGACGCGGTCGAGTGCACTCGGCGGGAAGCCGGACGAGGCCATTGTCCTCATGTTGTCGGAACGCAATGAACCCAGGTGTAGGGATTCCTACGGCCACCACGGGCCGATGAGCCTTCGGCGCCGCCGGGAAGGGTGTCGGCGCACGGGCAGGTCAGGGCGATCGAAGTCGATTTCAGCTGAAGCCTCGGGGCCGGTCGAGTAGCGGGCCGGGTCGGTATCGAAAGACTCGGCGCAGCCCTTCCCGCAGAACAAATAGGTTCGGTCGTCGTGGCTGCGGCTTTCGCGGGCCGACCCGGCATCGACGGTCATGCCGCAAACCGGGTCTCTGGTGTCGCCGACCTCTTCCACGTCCGCCGAGCGGTGGGGATGGTTGTGGCGGACGGGGTCGGGGTCGAAGCGGTCCCGGCAATGATCGGAGCAGAACCAGAACCGCTGGCCGTCGTACAACGACTGGGCGGGGGCGTCGGCGGTGCGGACTTGCATCCCGCAGACCGGGTCGAGGGCGTAGCCGATGCCGCCGCCGAGGCGGTCCCGGTTGCGGTACAGCCAGTACAGCAGGGCGAGGACGGCCAGGAACGCGACGTTGAGGAAGGTGGTGTAGTTCCACTGGAAGCGGGTGGCCACGATCGTCGCCGAGCGGGGGTGGCTCGGTAGGAGTCCCGTCACGGAGAAGAGGCCTTCGACGATCAGGCCGGCCGCGGCCATGACGGCCCAGAACAACGCGACGAGACGCAGTGTCAAGGCGCTTCCGTAGTACTTGCGGTAGATGAGCAGCAGCGGGAAGGTGATGAGGTCGGCGAAGACGAAGCTGATCACGCCGCCGAAGCTGATCCCGCCGTTCCACAAGGCGGCCGCCAGGGGGACATTGCCGACCGAGCACACAAAACTGATCAGGGCGATGAACGGTCCTACGAGGATGTTCTCGACCGAGGTCCAGATGCCGTGGCCGTGGATGAACACGGCGTTCCACACGTGGTTGGGGACCAGGACGGTCAGGAAGCCGGCCACCACGTAGCCGACTACCAGCTCTTTTCGGAGCATGGTCAGGTCGGCCATGGCGTAGCTGGCGGCGTCGGCCCACGCGCTCTTGGAGCGGAGTTTCTGCGACCACGGCTGGGCTTCGAGGTCGCCTTGGCGTGCTTCGCTAACCGCGACCATGGCCAGGTGGTCGTGTCCGGCGCCCATCTGCGGGCGTCGGAGGCGTTCGCGGGCGGGGTCGGTCAGCCGGCGGCGCAGCACGATCCCGCCCAGAAGGGCCAGGAGCATGATCATGATCGGACCGCCGATGAACTCGGCGGCCGCGAACTGCCAACCCATCAAAATGACGAGCACGATGCCGAGTTCGATGACCAGATTGGTGGAGGCGAACATGAACACCATGGCCGTGACGAAGTCCGCCCCTTTTTGGAAAAGTGACTTGGCCATGGCCGTGGCGGCATAGGAGCACGACGACGACATCATGCCCAGACCGCTGGCGCGAGCAACCGAGGCAGGGCGATGGTCCCCCATCACTCGTTCCATCTGCTCTTTGGGGACGAAGGCCTGCACCGCGCCCGACAGGGCGAAGCCGACCACCAACGGCCACAGGGTCTCCCAGAACATGAAGAATCCTTCACGCAGGCTGCGCCCCGTCCAGGTGACAACGCTGGCAGCCAGGATCGCGGTCACGATCGTACGAGTCGGGCGATAGCGGCGCTGGCCTCGGCCAGCTTGGCGTCGGCCTCGTCGCCTCCGTCGGCGATCGCCTGGCGGACGCAATGCCCGAGATGGCCGTCCAATAGCTCCAATGCGACCGCCTCGAGCGCCTTGGTGACTGCCGACACCTGGGTCAAGATGTCGATGCAGTAGGTGTCCTCGTCGACCATGCGCTGCAAACCCCGAACCTGTCCCTCGATCCGGCGCAGCCTCTTCAGCACGGCGTCTTTGTCGTCGGTGTACCCGCGCACATCACCCTCCCCGGTCGAGCTCGAACCTGTATACCCCCTCAGGGTATTAGTTTCATCCCGTTG
Source organism: uncultured Actinomycetota bacterium (assembly GCA_963851105.1). Lineage (GTDB taxonomy): Bacteria > Actinomycetota > Acidimicrobiia > Acidimicrobiales > Palsa-688 > DATARN01. The sequence goes on along the minus strand of CAWKNP010000001.1, from coordinate 90,623 downwards.
CCGGTCATCCTCACGGCTGGCAGGTAGGTAATTGCGTGAGCGGGACGCCGATGGCGGCTTGGGACGCCAGCGTGTCGCGCGCCGCCGGGCCGCGTAGGAGCCGGTCCGGCAGGTGACGCCGCAGTACCAGCGTCGCGGTCCCCGCTCCGCCCGCTCGGGATCGGTTTGCCGCACCGGGCACAGGGGATCATGGCCATGGGATCGGGCGGCGCGTAGAGACGCTGACCCTCCACCGCCTCGCCTCCGCCGCCTCACCGCCGCCACCGCCCCCATCCGTGAACACAACTGGCTACCCGGCAAGCCCAAACCGTTCACGGTCGGGCCTCATCCACCACCCTCCCCCGCCCCCGACCCCCGCCCTTGAACACAACCGGCTACCCGGCAAGCCCAAACCGTTCACGGTCGGGCCTCATCCACCACCCTCCCCCGCCCCCGCCCCCGCCCTTGAACACAACCGGCTACCCGGCAAGCCCAAACCGTTCACGGTCGGGCCTCATCCACCACCCACCCCCGCCCCCGACCCCCGCCCTTGAACACAACCGGCTACCCGGCAAGCCCGAACCGTTCACGGTCCAATACTCGACGCTCACCGCCAGCGCTGAGTCAGGGCCGCTCTTGAGGGCGAGCGACTCCGGCCAGAATGATGCTCCTGGTACAAGAGTCCAAGTAGGTCCCCCGGGACCCAGTCCACGGCGCCCTCACCCTGGTAAGGGCGCCGTTGTCGGTCGAGGGTCAAGGGTGGAGGGGTCGAGCGTCCCGTCGATGACGCCGTGGGCGACGTCGACCAGGCGAAGGTTGTTTCGGCGGGCATGATCTCGCAAGGTGATGAACGCCTGTTCCATGTTCAAATTCGCGCGCTCCGCGACCATACCTTTGGCCTGCTCGATCACGATGCGGCTGTTGAGGGCGTGGCTCAGCTGGTCGTTCAAGACTTGGGCCTCATGGGTGGCGCGATGCTGGAGGATGGCGATGGTGGCCACGTCGGCGAGGGCCTGGGCGGCGTCGACGTCGGCTTCGCGCATCTCGCCCACTTCGAGGTGGAACAGGTTGAGGGCGCCGATGACGACACCTCGCAGCCGCATGGGCAGCGCGTGCACCGAGTGGAACCCGGCGGCGAGGGCTTCGAGCGCGAATCGGGGCCAGCGGCCGTTTACGGTGGCCAAGTCCTGGTTCACGACCGGCTGCCCGCTGCGGTAGCAGTCCAGGCACGGGCCTTCCCGCGACTGCAGCTCGAACAGCTCCAACATCCGCATGGCCTCGCTTGAGGAGGCCATCACCCGAAGGTCCCCTTCGGGGGCCGCCAGCATCAAACCGGCCGCCGCGACATCGAGCACGTCGACGCAGCGATCCGCGACCAAAGTAAGCAGATCCACCACATCGAAGTCGGCCACCAGCGTGTCGGCCAACTCTACGAACGTCCTGGCAAGCAGCGCCTCTCTCGGCATCGGGCCTCCCGTGTCCTCGGGTCTCGGCCATACGGTCGGTCCAGTGACCCCGGAATCCATGTTAGAACGCCAACGGATTTCACGAGCGCGACCGGTCAGCCGCGTTACGTTGCCTCGCCACCGGCGGTTACGCCCGCGAGGTAGGTGTCGTGTCAGGCGCCTCGAGGCGGATCGGTGAAGGCCACTTCATCCGTCCGACCGGCCAGGAGCTGCGTTCTGGGCGGGAAGGAGACCCCGCCGGCGGGCGATGGCGGCGGCTTCCGTTCGCCCCCCGGCGCCCAGCTTGGCCAGGATGTTGGAGACGTGGACGCTGACGGTTTTCGCGCTGATGAACAGCTGCAGGGCGATTTCCCGGTTGCTGCGCCCCTCGGCCACCAGGGCCAGCACCTCATCCTCTCGCGCCGTCAGCGTCTCATAGAGACGGGAGGAGGCCGGCTCGCCTTTTTCCCCGGTTTGTTTGTCGCCGCCGGCCAGGCCGCGCAGCTCGCTCCGCAGCGGCTCCGCCCCGAGGCGCTCGGCCACCGCCCGGGCGCGGGCGATCTCCGTGGCCGCCTCCGCGGAACGGCCGGCGGCTTGGAGCACAGCAGCCAACCGGATGCGCGAACGGGCCGTCTCGAAGACATGGCCGAACTGCTCGAAGGCTCCGGTGGCCTCCTGCCACGCGTCCACTAGCGCCTCCTCGGCAGGGGGGTCGATGCCCGCGAGCCAGTGGACACGGGCGTTCTCGGCACGGGCCCGGGCCAGCCACGCTCGGCTCTCCGGGCCGTGGCGGCGGCCCCGGGGCAGACCCTGCGAGGCGACCTCGGCGATCTCGGCGGCGAGCACGTCGCTCCGCGCCACCAGGTCCTCCCGTTCGGTCAGGCCGGCGTGTCCGGCGGCCGTGGCGTACTGCCCGAGCAGCAGGGTATGGAGGCGGATCCGGGCTTGGAATTGGGGCAGCTGCCACAGCTCGGCGACGGTGGTGACCACGTCGTCGTGGAGCCTTTGGACTGCCTCGATATCGCCCTGCTGACCCATCAGGTCGATCGCCCCGCCCCCGCTGATGATGGCAATGAGCCCGTCGCGCTGCCACCATGGGCGTAGCCGGGGCAGCAGGTCGAGGGCGGACGTGTCGCCGCGGCCGGCCGCCAGCTCCATGGCGACGCCGGTCAGCATCGCCTCGGCCATTTCGGGCGGCGACTCGCCGCTGAAATCGACCGCCGCCGCGGCCGCCTCCCAGTCCCCCATCACGTTGGCAACGAGAGCCGTGCGGGCGCGGGCATCCAAGCCGTAGGTGCCCCAGGGCAGGCCCAGCTCCCGCGCCCGTTGCCAGGTGCGGACGTGAAGCTCGAGAGCCGCCGCGAGCCGGCCCTGCTCGTAGTGGATGGCGCCCAGGTTGGCGAGGCCGCGAAGCTCGGCGGTGGCCTCGCCGGCCGATCGGGCCACCTCGACGGCCTGGATCAGGGCGGACTCGGATGCCACCGGGTTGCCGGCGCGCTCGTCAAGGCGGGCCAGCGTGGTCGCAGCACCCGCGGCCACGTCGGGCAGGTTGAGGTCGTGCGCCATGTCCAGGGCCTCGGTGGCCCACCGGACCGCCTCGTCGTCGCGGTTACGGTCGGCATTGGCCCGAGCGTGCACCGCCAGGACCTCGGCACGCAGCCAGCCCGGTGGCTCCCCTTTCACCAGATGCATGGCCTCGGTCGTCAACGCCAGGATGTCGAGCTTGTTGTCGGCCAACAGAGCGTTGAAGGCCAGAGCGGTCAGGAGTCGGGCCCGGTCCCGGTCCGCGGCGGTTTCGGGCAGCACTCCGAGTTGGTGCTGAACCAGGGCGATAGCACGGAAGGGATGGCCGGCGGCCGCAGCGGCCGCGCTCGCCCGCACCGCCAGATCGATGATGTCGACGCCTCCTGTTCCCGCGCCGACGGCGCGCGCCACACCGGGATCGGCGAGCAGTTCGAGGGCCGTTCCGTAATGGCTCGCCGCCTCGTCGGGGCCGCCGACGGCCATGGCCTCGTCGCCGGCGGTGATGCTCGCCGTGGTCGCCGTTGCCAGGTCGTGGGCCTCAAAGGCGTGGCGGGCCAGCTCCGCCGCGGTGCCCTCGGCCTGGCGCGATGCCAGCACCTTGGCGAACGCGGCATGCAGGCGGGCCCGCTCGCCGGGAAGCAGGTCCCCGTAGACCGTCTCGGCCAGCAAGGCGTGGCGGAAGGCGTACCCGTCGGCCCCGACCGCGATGAGGACGTTGGCCTCGACCGCCCCCCGCAGCGCTCGGTCGAGGACGGCGCCGTCGAGGTCGAGCCCCTTGGCCAGCAGGTCGTGGGGGGCCCGGCGGCCGAGCACCGAAACCGCGCGCACCGCGAGGCGGCTGTCGTCATCAAGCTGATCGAGGCGCACCAAGAGCAGATCGGCGAGCTCGGTGGGCATCGGGCCGCCGCCGTTTCGGGTTGCCGCGACCAGTTCCTCGGTAAAAAAAGGGTTGCCCTCGGCACGCCGGACGATGTTCTGGAGCTCGCGTTCGGGCAACGGATCGGGGTGGAGGGCCCGGATCAGGAGACGCATGTCGGCTTCGTTCAAGGGGCCGAGGTCGAGGCGGGTGACGCGGGGAAGCCGTGACCATTCGCCGAGGGCCGCCCGCAGTGGGTGCCGGCGGTGCAGGTCGTCGGCCCGGTAGGAGGTGACCACCGCCACCCGGGCGCTGGGGCCGAACTGCCGGGTGAAAAGAAAGGAGAGCAGCTCACGGGTCGACTGGTCCGCCCAGTGCACATCCTCGACCACGAGGAGCAGCGGCACCTGGCGTCCGAGTTCGGTCAGAGCGCCGTGGACCGCGTTGAAAAGCGCCTCACGGCCCGTGGCCTCCTGGGGCTCGGCAACGTCGGCCAGCAACCGGTGGGCAGGGAGGAGTCGGCTGATGGCGGGGCTCGTCTCGGCCAGGGCGCGTGCCATGGCCGGATCCTCGCCCGCCACGCGGCCGAAAGCCTCGCTGAACGGCAGGTACGGCAGGGCGCTGTCGCCGAAGTCAAGGCAGTGCCCGACGAGTACCCGCCAGCCGGCATTCTGAGCAACTGCCGCCAGCTCGGCGATGAGGCGGCTCTTGCCGACGCCGGCGTCACCGCCGAGGAGCACGTTGCCCGCGGGACCGCCGCCCAAGCCGACCAGTTCGGCGAGGCGGCCCACCTCCCAGGCCCGGCCGATGATCGGGCTGGAGGCGATACCGGGTGCCACGCCCGTCATTATGGCGAGCCGAGCGGTGAGGCACGACGGCATCGGCACTGCGGCCGGCCCTGCCGGCGCAGCAACCGGGCCTGCCGGCGAAGCGGTCGGGCCTGCCGGCGAAGCGGTCGGGCCTGCCGGCGAAGCAACCGGGCCTGCCGGCACGGCAGCCTGCATTGGCCGCGCTGCCGCCGGTCGGGTTCAGGCGGCGTGGGTGATGCCTGTGGCTGACCGCCGTCCCGCAATCTGGGTCGTCTGTCCGTGGTGCCGGCTCCGCCACTGCGGAATTCCCCGGAGCATGCGGCCAATGTGCCGGTGGGGCCTGTGGTCGCGGTGGGGGAAATCGGCGATGACCCGCTCACGACGGTACGTTATCTCTGCGTCCACGAATGGTTCGAACGATGTCAACATGGTGGGTCCTCCTTGCCAGAAATCCGGCGTCAGGACCATTTTGGGGGCCTAAGGAGGGGCGGCACATCGTGCGAAATGCCTATTTCCATGGTCCTGGGACGGCAGGACCGCCTTAGCGCGACAGGACGCCTTAGCGGGCGTGGCGGCCTGAGGGCGCCATGGTGGCCTGGGGGCGGCGGAGCCGCCTTAGGCGGGGGGCGGGTTGGATACGGGCCGGCGAAGACGAACAGCCAGCGCCTCGCGACGCCGGCTGTTCGGACACCGTTGAGGTTGGCGGCCTCGTGGCCGCTGTCACCCGAGGAGAAGTACAGGCCGATCCCCCGCGTGGCGTGGATGGCGATGTGCTGGAAGGCAGTGATCAGCCCTGCCGGAATGTCCTCGCCCCGGTCGCCGTAGGAGTTGGTCACGATCTGGGCCAGTTGCTTCGACACGACCTCGTTGACAGCCTTGTCGAGGTTGAGGTCCTGGCAGTCCGAGTCACCGACCCACGGCGTCGCACCAACAGTGGCGGTCGAGCCGTGAGGCGAGTTCCCGGACCCCGGAGGGGTCGCGGCATCCAAGGCTGACCGCCTTCGTCAACGGCAGCCACCGGCACAAACTGAACGAAATTCACCTGAATGTCCATGGGCGACATCCAGCAAGGACGAGGGACGCCCGCCATTCACATTATTCGCGCTCAATGTCACCTGCTATCCGGCAATTTCGTGACTGTTTTGATCCCGGAAAAAGGTCACCTCATTTGTCCCAACCCAAGTGGGTACCAACCAGATTCCGGTGCAAAAGAATATCTGACCCCTATTTTCAACCCTCGGCAAGCGGGGACCGACGCCGACTACCGACACGCCGTGGTGGCGTACCAGCTTCGACACAGCTCGTCGTCGATAGTCTCCAGATGGCGAAACAAGCCGGAGTGTCGGTTTTGGGGCATTTGCACTATCGCCGGTCACCAAAAGTACAAATCTTCGCAACGCCGTTTAGGCCAACTTGCCTGCGGATACTTGATACCCCACCAAGTCGGCGGAAACAGGGGGTTACGTATGAGAACAGTCAGGAACAGCTTGCTCGCGCTCATGACAGTCGGTCTTGTGATGTCAGCCGGTGCTGCGGGGTTCACGAAGACAGCCACAGCGAAGGCCGCCACCACGCCATCTCGTTGCGCCGCCCTAGACGAAGGCCTCGACACCGCAATTGCCAACGGTCCCCGGACCGGTCCCGGGCACCAGGCACTCATCAACGCCGAGATCATCACGTTGCATGACGCCGGGTGCCCTCTCGACGAGAGGCTCACCACTACCGTCTCCTCTAATTCGGTGATGGTCGGTCAGGCGATTCATGACACCGCCCACCTCAGTGGGGCTTTCAATCCCACGGGACAGATCGGCTTCACCGTGTGGCAGGTGGAGGAAGGCCACACCTGCTTGAACTCGGGCCCCGGCACCCCGGTTCCGCCGCCCGCGAACGTCCACGGCAACGGCAGCTACAGGTCGGCCACGTTCATCCCGACCCATGCGGGTACCTACGCCTTCGCGGCGTTCTACACCGGGGACGACACCAACCCGCAGGCCAGTAGCGCATGCGAGCCGTTCACCGTCGTCTCTTCCGGCTCCTAGTCCATTCGCCTTTCGGCCAGGCCCTGGCGCCTCAGACTCTGAGTCTGAGGCGCCTTCGCCGCGGCGTGTGACCGGATCCCGGCAAATGCTCTGGATTCGGCTTCGCCGCCATCGGCCAGCAGGCCTGCCGAGGGGCGTTGGCCGTGGCTTCGGCGTCGCCCTCGGCTCCGACGCCCCGTGCCCCGGTCCGCCAGACTGAGCACACCGTGACCAGATCCCGCTCGGCTCCCATCGCCGCCCGCCGGACCTCCGGCCGCCATTGGGGCGGCCTGGCGGCTGCGTTGGTCCTGGCCCTCGCGGGCTGCGGCAGCGCCGTCCCCAAAGCCACGACCACCACGACCGCCGCCGCTCACAGCACTAATCCGGCCGCCACCACCACGAGTAGCGCCCCGCCGACCACAGCACTGGGGGGCCCCACCACCGTCGCCGGTCAGCAGCCACCGGGCCTGGGCCCCGAGAGCGTCCCCATTCCCGACGGCCCCCCACTGGGCCCCGTCGTTACTGCAAATTACCCCGGGGCCATCGACGGCATCCAGTGCCAGACGTCGGAGCAGGTCGTTTACCACATCCATGCCCACCTGACGGTGTTCGTCAACGGCCAACCCCGCCAGGTCCCCTATGGCATCGGCATCGCCCCACCAATCCAGCTGACCAACACCCCGGTTGGGCCCTTCGTTTCCGGTGGTGGTTGCTTCTACTGGCTTCACAGCCATGCCGCCGACGGGATCATGCACATCGAGTCACCGAGCCAGGCGCGGTACACCCTCGGCCAGTTCTTCGATGTTTGGGGCCAGCCGCTGGCTTCGGGCCGGGTCGGCCCCGCCATCGGGACCCTGACCGCCTTCGTCAACGGCCAGCCGTTCACCGGCAACCCGAGGGACATCCAGTTGACGGCCCACGGCGATGTCCAGCTCGACATCGGCACCGTCGTGCCGCCCCAATCGCTGGACTGGAGCCAGCTGGGCCTCTAGGGATGTGGGAGGTGCGGATGGGGGTGCGGCGGAAACCACCGACGCCCCTCAAGCCACCGCCGGTGCGGTAGCTTCGCCCGCCGCACCCCCCGTCAGCAGGCCGCCGGGCAGGTAGTCCTCGGCGTGGCCCAACGGGGACAGGAAGAAGAACCAGGCGGCGATGACGCACTCGATGGCACCGATGACCCCATAGACGAGGGCTATGTTGCCCGTCCACCCGATGACATAGCCGCCGAGAAGGCTGCCGAGGGGGATGGCGCCCCACGCCAGGAAGCCCGCGATGCTCAGTACCCGGCCCAACATGGCGTTGGGCACTATCGCCTGCCGCAGGCTTCCAGTGTTGATGTTGAAGAAGATCCCGAGGCCTTGAGCGAGGCCCCAGAGCAACAGGGCGAGCCAGTACATGCGATTGATGGCGAACGCCACCGACAGCACCCCGATCAGGGCGAGGGACCCGAGCGCCGCGGGCCCGAATCGCAGCCGGCGCCGTATCCGCCCGGCCAGAAGCCCGAGCACCACGACTCCGAGGCTGCCCGCAGAGAACAACACCCCCACCTCGGTATCGGTCGCCGACAGCCGGTCCTTGGAGAACAGAACCAGCTGCGTCGCCGAAGTCACCCCCACGAAGTTGAACAGCGCCATCATGGCCGAGATGTTCCGCAGCACGGGGTGGCCGATCACGTACCGCAGCCCCTCCATCACGTCCTGGCGGATCGTCGCACGCCCGCCCCCGCCGCCCCCGTCTGAGGCCTCGGCGATCGAATCGTTGAAGCTCCCCTGCACAAGCGTCAGCGCCAGCGCCGACACCACGAACGACGCCGCGTCCACGACGAACAGCTTCTCGACGCTGACCAGCGCCAGCAGCAAACCGGCGAGCAGGGGCCCCAGCACCTGGGCCGCCGAGTAGCTGGCCTGGATCTTGCCGTTGGCCCCGACCAGGTCGGTGGTGTCCACCAGGCTGGGGATGGCCGCGAACTCCCCCGCTTCGAAGAAGATGGTCAGCACCGAGCTGGCGAATCCCACCGCGTACACGTGCCAGACCTGCAGCGCGCCCGCGACCGACAGCAGCGGGAGCGCTGAAATGACGGCGGCGCGGCCGAGGTCGACCAGGACCATCATCCGTTTGCGGTCGACCCGGTCGACCCACGCCCCGATCACCAGGCCGAACAACAAATACGGCACGAAGGTGGTCGCCGTCGCGATCCCGAGGTTCACCGCCGAGTGGGTCAGCTTGAAAACCAACAGCGGGGTGGCGAACATCGTGAACGAGCTGCCGAGCTGCGAGATCGTCTGCCCGGCCCAGAACCGCTTGAAGTCCCCGCCCACCCGAAGGAGTCTCGCCGCCACGAGAATCCTTGACATGTGACCTTTTAGTCACGTATCGTAGGGATATGGAGGGCGACGACGACGACCGGGTCTTCAAGGCACTGGCCGACCCGACGCGGCGCCACCTGCTCGATCAGCTCTTCGAACATGACGGAAAGACTCTCACCGAGCTCGAAGGACAACTGGAAATGACCCGCTTCGGCGTGATGAAGCATCTCCGTCTGCTCGAAGACGCCGGGCTCATCGTCACCCGGCGATCGGGCCGGGAAAAGCTTCACTTCCTCAACCCCGTCCCCATCCGGTTGATCCACAACCGCTGGATCGACAAATACACCGAGCGTCGGGTTGCCGCGCTCACCGACCTCAAGGCCCAACTGGAGGGATCCGCATGACCACAACCGCCGCAGAAATCGCCACCACCACCCAGGTCTACCGGGTCTTCATCAAGGCCTCCGCCCGAGAGATCTGGGATGCCATCACCAAGCCCGAGTTCACCGCCCGCTACTTCCACGGCGCTCAGGTCGAGACAACGGGAGAGGCGGGAGCCCCGATCCGCTACTACGCCCCCGACGGCACCACCCTGTGGGGCGACGACGTCATCTACGAGTCCGATCCCCCCCACCGGTTGGTCGTCAGCTGGCACGCCCTGTGGAGCGAGGAGACGGCGGCTGAAGAGCCGAGCCGGGTCACGTGGGAGATCGACGAGCGCGACGGTTTCTGCCTGCTCACCGTCGTCCACGACCGCCTCGAGGCGGCGCCGCTCACCGCCCAGCATGTTTCCGGGGAAGGTTGGATGATGGTGCTCAGCGGCATGAAGACGCTGCTGGAGACGGGTCGTCCGCTCGCCGAGGCCAGCTGAACCGCGGCCCTGAGCGGAATCTGAGCGTCATTTGGCGCGATATATGGCTCCAGGTAAGCGAAGAAACCTCCAGCACCCCCGCCAAACCCCCTCCGCCCGCCAGGCGCCCCCCGGCCGCCCGCCACCCTCCCACCGCCAGGCGCCACGCCCCCTCCCACCGCCGGGCGCCAGCCGCCAGCGCTAGCCGGTCACGCCCTCGGCTGCGACCAGGGACAGGGGAATGACGCCGGCCCAAACCGGCCACGTCATGTCGGCCTCGTCGTCCTTGGGGCCGCCGGTGCGCACTTTGGCGGACACTTCGAGGAGCGGGATGGAAACAACTGACGTGGACCGCAACTCGGCCTCGGTGGGGGGCCGGGCGACCTGGGAGCGCCCGACCGCCACCCGCTCGACCATGGCGTCGAGGGCGGTCCGCTTCTCATCGCCATCGGTCACCGCCGACGCGGTCCCATACACGACCACCGATCGGTAGTTCATCGAGTGGTGGAACGCCGAGCGGGCCAACACCAGGCCGTCGAGCAGGGTAACCGTCACGCACACCGGCACCCCGGCAGCCGCCCGCAACGTCCGGTTAGCCACCGAGCCGTGCAGGTACAGCGTCTCGCCGACGCGGGCGAACATCATCGGAATGACTCGCGGTCCCTCCGCCGTGGACACACCGACGTGGGCGATGAGCGCCTCGTCGAGAATGGCGTGCACCACCTCGCGGTCGTAGCTTCCTCGCTCCGCCAGACGTTTTACCTGGCTGCGGGCCGTGGGGGGGTAGCCGCGGCTGTCTGCGGTGGTCACGCGGGCAACGTAGCAACCAAGCCCGGCAACGACCGTCCCTTTTTCCCGGCCTTATTCCCGATCAGTAACGGCGGTGGTCACCGAGGCGCCGACGCCCGCTTCGGAGAACTCCCAGCGCTCGGCGTCGGCCCAGAGCCGTTCGAGGTCGTAGAAGGTACGCACTTCGTCCAAGAACACGTGAACCACGAAATCGCCGTAGTCCATCAGAACCCACCGAGCGTCGTCGAGACCCTCGATCCGCAATGGCGCCGGTCCCCCGTCCTGCTTGACCTGTTCCTCGACCTCTTCGGCGATGGTGCGTACCTGCCGGGCATTGGAGCCGCTCGAGATCACAAAGGCATCGGTGATCTTGAGCAGCGGCTCGACCGCAAGGATCACGGTGTTCTCGCCCTTCTTGGCCGCGGCGGCTCGGGCCGCGACAACGCACAGTTGGCGCACATCGTCGATCGTGGGCCGGAGGGTCACGGGCGACTCGCTTGGGTCATGTCATCTCTCCTTGGTTGGCGCGTATCAGAATGCCTGTTCGGGCTGGGTGCAGCCCTTGATTTCCGCCGCCCGCGACGCCGGTGGCCAGCCATTGCTGCGCCAGGACGGCGACGGTCACCACGAGGGCCGCGACCATGAGCAGCACCACCAGCATTTGCTGGCGGCCGAGGCGCCGCCGCTCCTGGCGCCGGCGCTGGCGCTCGCCAGTCCCCACCAGGGGAAGGGCTATCGCCTCGGGCCGCACCTGGGGGACGGTGGTCATCTGTCAGCAGCGTACAGACCACGCGCCCGTAAGCAGTGCACCGCCGCCACCGGCATGAGGTAGTCGAGCGGACGGCCGGTGGCCGCCCGTTCCCGCAGGTCCGTGCTCGAGATCTCGAGGTTGGGCACCGTCACTTCCTCGACCCGCCACCCGGCGTCGTCGAGGCCCGCAGGGCGGCCGGCGCCGGGCCGGTTGACCACCACCAACGTGGCCAGCCCCTGGATCCCCTGCCATCGTTCCCAGGTAGTGAGCTCGGCGGCCACGTCCCAGCCGACGATCAGGAACAGCTCGGCGTCGGGGTCGGCGGCCGCGAGCGTTGCCAGGGTGTCGGCGGTGTACGAGGTGCCGCCGTGGTCGATCTCGAGGCGCCCCGCTTCGAGGCCTTCGACGTCGCCGACCGCCGCCTCGACGATGGCGAAGCGGTCCTCGGCCGAGGTCAGGGTGCGTTGCCCCGCCTTCTGCCACGGGATGTTGGCCACCATCAAGATCACCTTGTCGAGGTGCAACGCCGAGCGGGCGTTGACCGCGGCCACAAGATGGCCCACGTGGACCGGATCGAACGTCCCTCCGAGGACCCCGATCCGGGGGCCGGCCACCGGAGCTATTTCCCGGTCATGGCGGCGACTACCGGTGCGAAGTCGCCGATGTTCTCCTCGTGGACCACCCAGTAACTGAAGCCGAATTCGTCGCGGCGGGCCTCGAGCGATTCGCAGATCTGGGCGACCGTACCGACGAGCGCGATCGGCGTCTCGGCGACCTCGGCGGTCGTGAGGCCGAACAGGCGGGCAGCGTCGTCGAGGAACGAGTCGCGGTCGTCGGTGACGGCCACCGCGAAGGTCAACACCTGGAACTCCAGCTCGTCGATCCGGGCGCCCGCCGCGTCGCGCACCCAGGCCACCCGCTCCCGGAAGCGGGCCGCGGTCGCGGACTTGGCGGTGGCCAAACCCACCGCGCCTTCGACCATGGAAGGGTTGAACCCCACGATGTCGGCCTCCCGGGCGGCGATCGAAAGCACCCGCTTGCCGCCGCCACCGATGACAATCGGCGGATGGTCGGTGCCGAGCGGCATGGCGACTCCGTGCGCTCCGTTCACCTGGTAGTACCGGCCCGAACGGGTCGCGATGCCGGTCGACCAGAGGTCCTTCATGATCTGCAGGCCCTCGACCATGCGGTCGATGCGCACACCCGGGGTGTCGTAGACAATGCCCGTCTCGTCGTAGTCCGTGCGCAGCCAGCCGGCTCCGATGCCGAACTCGACCCGCTCCTCGCTGACGATCGCCAAGGTCGCCACTTCGCGGGCGAGCTCCACCGGATGGCGGTAGTCGTTGTCGAACACGAGCGAACCGACCCGCAACGTCGTCGTCGCCTCTGCCGCTGAGGTCAGGGCCACCAGCGGCGCCCACTGGTTGCGAAAATGATCCGGCACGTACAGCGTCGAGTACCCCAGATCCTCGATCCGCCGGGCCAGATCCCGCCATTCATGGCCGTCGCCGGCGCCACTGAGCTGGACGGCGAAACGGAACGGTCGCACCGCGGGAGCGTAGTTCGGAATTACGGCGTTGCCCTCCGGCCGTCGCCGCGCCACGCTGGTGGGATGGACCACACCTGGACCCCGAGCGCCTGGCGCGACCTCCCGGCGGCCCAACAACCCGATTGGCCCGACCTGGCGGCGCTGGAAACGACCTACAAGCAGCTGTCGGTGCTCCCTCCGCTGGTGTTCGCGGGCGAGGCCCGGCACCTCCAGCGAACCCTGGCCCAGGTGGCGGCGGGCGGCGCCTTCCTCCTCCAGGCGGGGGACTGCGCCGAGTCGTTCGCCGATTTCACCGCCGACGCCATCCGCGACAAGCTCAAGGTGATCCTGCAGATGGCGGTGGTGCTGACCTACGGCGCCGGCGTGCCGGTGGTCAAGGTGGGCCGCATCGCCGGCCAGTTCGCCAAGCCCCGCTCCTCGCCGACGGAGCTGGTCGCAGGGGTGGAGCTGCCGAGTTTTCGGGGCCACCTGGTCAATGACGATGCCCCGACTCTCGAGGCCCGGATACCCAATCCCGCCCGGATGCTGGCGGCCTACCACCAGTCGGCCTCCACCTTGAACCTGCTGCGGGCCTTTACCACCGGTGGCTACGCCGACTTGTCACACGTCCACCAGTGGAACCAGCAGTTCGTGGCGTCGAGCAGCCAGGGGCAGCGCTACGACGCCATCGCAGGCGAAATCGACCGGGCGCTGCGATTCATGCGGGCCTGCGGCATCGACCTCGAGGGCGAGGCCACCTTGCACCAAGTCGAGTTCTGGACCAGCCACGAGGCGCTGGTGCTGGGCTTCGAGGAGACCCTCACCCGCCAGGATTCACTGACTGGCGACTGGTACGACTGCTCGGCGCACCTCCTATGGGTTGGCGAGCGCACCCGCCAGCTGGGCGGCGCCCATCTGGGGTTCCTGGCGGGGGTGGCCAATCCTCTCGGCTGCAAGCTGGGGCCGAACGCCACCGTCGACGAGGTCCTCGGGATCTGCGCCGCCCTCGATCCGAACCGTTCGCCGGGCCGCCTGACGCTGATCGCCCGCATGGGGGCCGGCAAGGGTCCGGTGCGGCTGCCGGCGCTGCTGCGGGCGGTCCGCGACGCCGGCCATCCCGTGGTATGGGCCTGTGACCCCATGCACGGAAACACCTTCACCAGCCCCGGGGGCCGCAAGACCCGCCGGTTCGACGACGTCGTGACCGAGATCAGGGAGTTTTTCTCGGTGTGCCGGGCCGAGGGTGTATGGCCAGGAGGCGTCCACGTCGAGTTGACCGGCGACGACGTGACCGAATGTCTGGGCGGCGCCGGTGTCGAGGAGATCCTCGAGGACCACCTCGACATCCACTACACCAGCGCATGCGACCCGCGGCTCAATGCCCGGCAATCACTTGATCTCGCCTACCAGGTCGCGGAGCTGCTCCGCCGAAGCTGATCGCTCTCCCGGGACGGGTGCAAATGCCGTATTTGGGATCCCGAGATTGGAGTGAAACTGTTGTGGGTACGTGCTGAATCACATATCCACTGCCTGAAAAGGAGGGCTTCATGGGCCTCGGAACCAGTCTCTTTCTGATTGCGGTCGGTGCCATCTTGGACTTCGCCGTCAGCGTCAATACACAAGGTTTCAACATCCACACCATCGGGGTGATCCTGATGATCGTGGGGGCCATCGGTGTCGTGCTTTCCCTGATCTTCTGGAGTAGCTGGGGTGGCTTCAACAGCCGCGACACCGTCGTTGTCGACGACCGGCCGCGCCGGGTCCTGTAGTCATCTTTTGATCGGCGTGGGGCGGGACCATTTCGGTGGTCCCGCCCTTGACGCGTAAGGGTTATTTGCTGGTAAAACCGGAGGCACTTTGACGGCCATCGCTCTACGACCCCGCCACCTTGGGCGCTACCGGGACATAGCCCGGTTGCTCATGAAGTACGGGCGTTCCGATCTCGTCCGCCAGGCGGGGTTGGATGCGACGCTGGGCGACCGCCCCGCCCTCGACCAGGAGGCGATGGCGGCAGAAGCGGAGCAGCTCACCGACGACCTCGAGGCCATGGGCCCCACCTTCGTCAAGTTGGGGCAACTGCTCTCGACCCGGAGCGACCTGGTCCCTCCGGCCTACCTCGAGGCCCTCAGCCGGCTCCAGGACCGGGTGGAGCCGTTCGACTACGACGAGGTGGCGCGCCAAGTCACCGAGCAACTGGGTGTGCGGATCTCCGACGCCTTCGCCACCTTCGATCCCAAGCCCCTGGCATCGGCTTCCCTCGGTCAGGTCCATCGCGCCTCCATGCGCGACGGGCGTGCTGTGGTGGTAAAAGTTCAGCGGCCAGGAATCCGAACCCAGGTGGCCGAGGATCTCGAGGTGCTGACCGAGTTGGCGGAGTTCCTCGACGACCATACCGATATGGGGCGGCGGTACGGCTTCACCGATCTGGTGGAGCAGTTCAGCCGGTCAATCACCGCCGAGCTCGATTACCAGCTCGAGGCCGCCAACCTTGTACGCCTCCGCCGCATCGTCGAGCGCTACGACCGCTTGGTCGTGCCCGCTCCGATACCCGACTTTTCGACCACCTCGATCCTCACGATGGAGTTCATCGCAGGCCGCAAGGTGACCGATCTCGGTCCCCTCGGCTTGCTGGAGCTCGACGGGGCGCCATTGGCCGACCAGCTTTTCAAGGCCTACCTCGACCAGGTCCTGGTGGAGGGCTTCTTTCACGCCGACCCCCATCCCGGCAACGTCCTTCTGACGCCCGAGCAGAATCTGGCCCTGATCGATGTCGGGATGGTGGCCCGGGTACCCAGGACCATGCGGGAAGGGCTGATCAAGCTGCTCCTCGCCTTGAGCGACGGCGACGGCCCGGGCGCCGCCGAGGCGGCAGTGGCCCTCGGCTCCCCGCTCGACGGCTTCGATCGCAGTTCATTTTGTTCCCAAGCTGCCGAGCTCGTCGACCGCGCCGATGGGCTGCGGCTCGGCCAGCTCGACGCCGGCACCATGGTCATGCAGCTGATGCGGATCTCCGGCGACAACGGGCTGCGGCTGCCCGCGGAGTTGTCGATGCTGGGCAAGGCGCTGCTCAATCTCGATCAGGTAGCCCACGTGCTCGACCCCGACTTCCAGCCGCTGGCTGCCATGAAGGCGCATTCGGTGGCGATCATGCAGTCACAGATGACTGCGTCTTCGGGCGGCACCTTCAGCGCCTTGCTGGAGATGCGGGACTTCGTGGAGGCGCTGCCCGGCCGGGTCAACAAGGTCATGGATGCCCTCGCGGAGGGCGAATTTCACGTCAACGTGAAGGCCTTCGACGAGGCCGAGTTACTCCGGGGCGTGCAGAAACTCGCCAACCGCCTGACCATGGGTCTGGTGCTGGCCGCTCTCATCGTGGGCGCCGCCATGATGATGCGGGTACCCACGTCCTCGCAGCTGTTCGGCTACCCGAGCATTGCCATCGTGTGTTTCCTGGCCGCGGCCGCCGGTGGCGGGCTGCTGCTGGTATCCATCGTCCGTTCCGATCAGCGCGTCAACGCCATCACCAAACGTCAGAAGGGCAGCCCACGCTCAAGGGGCGGCTCACTTTCCTAGGCGGCCGGGCAGGCCTGCTCAGGGGCGGCTTCCGCGTGACTTGGTGGCGCTTGCGGTGGGGTTGGTGGCGTTGGTGGCGGCTTAGTGGCGGTAGCCGTACGGGTCGTCGAACTCCCAGCGGCAGCGATCGGCGCCGTCGGCCATGGTCTCGACCTCGGCCAGCAGGTCGTCGAAAAACCTCCGCTGGTAGTCGACGTCGGCCTCGATGGGCCACGGAACAGCGGTGAACATCCAGGCATCAGGGAACACGCCGTCGATCTCGCCCACCATGGGATCGCCCGGTGCAATCATGCGCCAGGCGAATTCCTTGCCGACTCGGCCGACGAAAAGGATCTCCTCCGGCGCCGGCTTGGACGCCACGATGGCGTCGAAAACTTCGTCCTCGGTCACGTCTACCTCCTGCGGCGACCGTCGTCACCGGTACGCCTCGGCTTCCGACGATAGCAGCGCGCCCCTTCTTGACCTTTTCGGTCGGGATGCTAAAACCCGTAAAAGTTGATCAACTAACTCGGCTTTGATTGAATGGACGCGTGGAGACGCTCCAGATCGACCCCACTATCGCCGCCGACATCGCCGCCGACATCGCAAAGTTCGACATCGTCCTCGCCCAGTACTTGGCCGGCGAGCTTGACGAGGACGCCTTTCGGATCTTTCGGCTGAACAACGGCATCTACGGCCAGCGTCAAGGTGGGCACAACCAGATGGTGAGGATCAAGGTGCCCTACGGGTCCTTGAACCCCGAACAACTCGAGATGCTCGGCCGCGTCGGCGACGAGTACAGCCGCGGCTGGGGCCACATCACGACCCGGCAGAACATCCAGTTCCACTTCGTCGCGCTCCAGCGGGTCCCGGAGCTGATGCGGGAGCTGGCGAGCGTGGGCCTGGTCACGAGGGAGGCGTGCGGCGACACCGTGCGCAACGTGACGGGCTGCCACCTGGCCGGCGCCTGCCCCTTCGAGGTGCTCGACATCAGCCCGTGGGCGGAGGCGACCTACCGCCACTTCCTCCATCACCCCTACGGCCAGCGGCTGCCCCGCAAGTTCAAGATCAACTTCTCGGGCTGCGCCACCGACTGCGGCCAGGCCATGTTCAACGACGTCGGTGTGGTCGCGGTCGGCCAGCCACGAGAGGACGGGACGGTCGAGCCCGGGTTCCGGGTCTTCGTGGCCGGCGGCCTCGGGGCCAACCCCCACGCCGCGCTTGCCCTGGAGCCCTTCACGACCCGTGAGGATCTGCTGCCCACCATCGAGGCGTGCCTGCGGACCTTCGACCACTACGGCAACCGGGAGAACAAGCTCCGAGCCCGCATGAAGTGGCTGGTCGACACGCTCGGGATCGAGGAAGTTCGCCGCCGGGTGCTGAAGGAACGCAAGACCCTCCTGGCGTCGAGCACCTGGCCGGGCGGAGTCCCGGCACTGGTCACCGAGCAGGGCGATGCCCCGGCCGGCATCGGCGCGGGCGCGACACCGACGCCGGTCGGGACCCCGGTGACGCTGCGCCTCAAGGCGGGCCCCAGCTATCAGCGGTGGGAAACGGCGAACGTGGTCATCGGCGTCGCCAAGGGCACCGTCTCTGCCTACGCCTTCGCCCGCCTGGGGGATATCACGTCCGATCAGTTCCGGGGCCTGGCCGCCATCCAGCGGGACTTCGAGGTCGAGGTGCGGGTCACCAACCGCCAGAACGTGGTGTTCCGGGGTTTGACACCCGATCAGCTTTCCGGCCTCCATGGCCGCCTGGCGGCCATCGGCATGGCTGAGCCCGGCGCCGAACTGGCCCGTGACGTCGTCTCCTGCCCGGGGGCCGACACCTGCAACCTCGCCGTGACCCAAAGCCGAGGTCTGGCCGATGCCATCGGCACCGCCCTCGACGCCGCCGGGCTGGCCGATGTAGGGGGCGTGCGCATCAACATCTCGGGCTGCACCAACTCCTGCGGGCAGCACCACATCTCCGACATCGGCTTCTTCGGGGCCGAGCGGCGGGCGCACGGCCGTTCCGCTCCCGGCTACCAGATGCTGCTCGGCGGCCACGTGGGCCAGACCGAGATCGAGTTCGGGCAGAAGGCCCTGCGCCTGCCGGCCAAGGCGGTACCTGAAGCGGTGGTGCGGGTGGTCAGCCGCTACGAGGCTGAGCGCGAGGCGGGCGAGGTTTTCGCCTCGTGGCTGACGCGCGATCGGTGGCGCCGCCGCGGTGGGTGCCGACCTGAAGGAGCTCGACACGTGGCCGACGCCCGAGGAGGGCCCGGACTTCTACGTGGACTACGACGAAACGGGGCCCTACGTGGCCGAGGTCGGAGCCGGCGAGTGCGCCGGCACATGATGGGGAACCTCTCCAGTAGTTGCCATCGCAGATACTCGCTTGCGCCGACGAGGAAGGTACTGCCGGTCCGATGACGATGCTCCACACTCCCGAACTGACCGACAGGGACCTGCTCGATTCGGCGGCGCGCCTCGAGACGGTTTCGGCCAGTGCCGTCATCAAGTGGGCGGTCGAGAACTTCCACCCCCACCTGTGCCTCACGGCATCGATGACCGACGCTGTCCTGATCGACCTCGCTATCGGAGTCGAGCCGTCCATCGAGGTGGTGTTCATCGACACCGGCTACCACTTCCCCGAAACGCTCGAGATGCTCGAGCTCGTCCGCCGGCGCTACGGCCTCAACCTGCGGGTCATGACCGCCCTCCCCCAAGAGGAGGAGTTGTGGAAGGTCGACCCGGAAAACTGCTGTTCGGCCATCAAGACCGGCCAGCTCGATCGTGCCCTCGGCTCCAAGCAGGCCTGGATGAGCGGCGTGCGCCGCTCCGACGGCCCGACCCGCGCCGCCACGCCGGTCGTCCACCGCGATATCCGGGGCATTGTCAAGATCAACCCCATCGCCACCTGGACCGACTGGGACGTGGCCGGCTACATCGCCGATCACGATGTCCCCGTCCACCCGCTCGTCAGCCAGGGCTACCTGTCCATCGGGTGCCGGCCCTGCACCCATCCTGTACAGGACGCCTCTGATCCTCGCTCGGGCCGGTGGGTGGGTAAGAACAAGACCGAGTGCGGGATGCACATCTAGCGTCAGGTATCGTCAGGGCGTCAGGACCGCTCACCTCGCGACCCTGGCAGACAGAACATCTTGATCCTGCGCCACCGCTTGTCCCCGGCCTGTATCTGGGCCATCGCCGTCATCGGCGTGGCGAATGCCGTGATGACCCTGGCGGCCGCGCCCGCGTCTGCCCTGGCCGTCAAGCCCGTCACCACGACGACTGTCCCACCGACGACCACCACCGTCGCGGTACCGACGACTCCCGACCACGGCCCGGGCCCCAATCCCGGCACCGGGAGCACCACGACCTCGACGTCGATTCCCGCACCGACGACCACGGTCTCCCCGGTGGTCATCGATGCCCTGGTCCGATCGGTCCAGAACGATCTGGCCCAGCTCGACGCCATCGCCGGCTACGACCAGGACAAGGGGATCGTCACCGTCGACCAGCTCAACGCCGCCAGCGCCGACAGCGACGCCGACCTGGCAACTCGCACCGAGGCTCAGGCCACCGATCTCGTCGCGTCGGCGCAAGGGCAGTTGGCAGAGGCGCAGCATCGACTGTCGTCACTGGCGATCGCTTTGTACGTCCGCGCCGACGTGGGAAGTGCCCAGCGGACCGATACCTCCGGCGAGGCAACCGTCAACCGCAGCGTGGTGCTCGGCATCCTCATCAACCACGGCCAGGACGAAGTGGCCCAAGGCAAGCGCTTGGTCGATGACGACAAGCGGATCCTACGGGTCGCCCAGCTGCGTGCCGCCAGCGCCCGGGCCGCCCAGGCCCGAGCCCACGTGACCCTGAGCAAGAGCGCCCTCGCGCTGGCCAACGCCAAGCTGGCGGCGGCGGGACGGGCTGTCAAGGCCACGACGGGCACGCCACTTCCCAACATCATGGGTCCTCCCGCGCTCAGCGCAGGCGAACTGGCCGGCTGGTACGCCAGCACCGGGTTCCAGGCCAACACCACCGTTCCCATGCCCACCTTGGCCGGTTACTACGTGAGCAACGGCACGACGGTCGGACTCCGAGGTGACATCGCGTTCGCCCAGTCGATCGTCGAGACGGGCTACTTCACCTTCCCCTCCGGCGGCCAGCTCCTCGGCACCGACAACAATTTCGCCGGAATTGGCGCGTGCGACACGTGCGCCCACGGTTGGCGCTTCCCCGACGCCCAGACCGGCGTGGCCGCCCAGGAACAGCTCCTGCAGGCCTACGCCACGCCGAAGAAGTTCCCGACGCCGTTGGTCGGAAGGGTCAGCGTGGCCGGTTGCTGCTCCACCTGGCTGGCGCTGAGCGGCGTCTGGGCCACCGCCACCAATTACGGCTACGCCATCCTCAACGTCTACAAAGCGATGCTCGATTGGTCCATCCCCCAGCGGCTGGCGGCCGCCGGCCTCTAGGTCAGGCGGCACTCGCAGGGCTTCGCGGGAAGATTCATCAATCCTGAGGATTGGTGGTTCCCGCCCGATGCCGAGAGATCAGGTGATACCCGCCGATTGATCGGATTCGCTCGTGCAACTGCTTCACTCCCGGCCGGCCACAACGACCGACGACTTCGTGAGTTTCGGACCGCCGAGTCGCCCACCGGAGGAGATATTGCCCGTCGCGGCGGTCGCGCCGGACGCAAGCGCTGACACCGTCGCCGGGCGAAGAGGACCCTGGCGGATCATCAAGGGGATCATCTCGACAGTGGCCGGCGTGATCCTGGCGGTGGTCGCGGTACTGGTCATCGTCGTGGCGGTCAGCACCCACTTCTCGCCCAATGGCCAGCTCGGGATCGCCGGTCACCCCGTGATGTCGGTTCTTTCGGGGTCCATGGCCCCGGTCATCAACACCGGCGACCTCGTGGTTGACAACAAACTCACCGCCGCCCAGGCCGCCAGCCTGCACAAGGGCCAGATCATCAGCTTCCGGGCGGCCCCCCACTCCAGCACGATCTTCACGCACCGCATCGCCGACGTGGTGCCCCTGCCCGGGGGAGGCGTCGGCTACGTGACCAAAGGCGATGCCAACGACTCCCGCGATGGGCCAGTCAGCCCCTCGACCAATGTCGTCGGCCTCTACCAGTCGAAGATCCCCGCCGGCGGCTTCATCCTCAACGCCCTTCACCGCCCGCTGGTGATCGGCCTGCTCATCGCCTCCCCCCTCCTCTGGCTCCTCTCCGAGCCGCTGTGGAAGTGGGCCCGGGAGGAAGGCCCCGGCACCGAGGAGGAAAAGTCACGCCCTTGACGCTCGGCTCAACCGGCAGGCCGGCCATCGTATCCACCCCATCAAGACAGCTCGTTCCACCCCAATCAGAAAGGAACACCCAATGAAGGTTTTCAGTAGGAAGCGACTCCTGCTCGTCGGAGGCGCCGTCACCACCGTTGGTGCGGCCGCAGCCCTCTTGGCCGGCGCCACGTTCGGCTTCTTCAGCAGCGCCGGTGTCGCCAGCGGCGGCAACACCTTTACCGCCGGTCACGTGGTCGTCGGACTTGACTCGGGCGGGTCGCAGGTCACCTGTGCAATCGGTCCGATGTCGCCGGGTGACACCGAGGCCAAGTCCGGGAACGTGGTGTGCAAGTACGACGTCCAGTACACCGGCAACGTGAACGCCTACCTCGCCCTGGACCTCGCCATCACCGGCGCTCCGGGCACACCGATCGAGGTTCCGTACACGCAGACGACGGCACCGGCGGCCAAGCAGGGCCTGTACGACGGCACCGCCACCGGGCTGCAGTTCACCATCGGCGACGGCACCGTGAACTACATGAGCGGCACCACCTTCAAGGACCAAACCGGAGCTGCGACGAACCTGACTCCGACCCTTGGCGCAGCTTCCATCGCCGATCTCCTGGTCACGGCGACGCCGGTAGCGAACGGCGCCACCAAGCACCTGACGGTGAACTACACCCTGCCGACGACGGCCGGCAACGGCTACAACCTGGCTACCTCGACCCTGGTGCTGAGGATCCACGCGGTGCAGGCTGACAACAACGCCATCCCGAACACCTGCCTAGCGGCCGGCAACGTGTGCGCCGCCGGGATGAACTGGAGCTAATCACTCACTCCAATCACCACAGGCAGTTGAACGCACGAGAAAGGGGGACGGGGACTCCCGCCCCCCTTTCTCGCGGCCACCGGATGCGACGAACGAGGGGAGCGATGCCATGACAATCTCGAGAGCGAAACGAGCCGCCACCGTCGCCGCCGTCCTCGCCACCCTGGGCGCCGGCGCCACCTTCGTCGCGGGCGTGACGCTCGGCCTGTTCAGCAGCGCCGGCCACGCCAGCGGCAGCAACACCTTCACCGCCGGCGTGGTGTCCCTCGGCACGCCGGTCTCGGTGACCTGCACGATCAGCCCGATGTCGCCCGGAGACGCCTCGACGGGGTGGACCCCGGCCGGCAGCGGGGCGACCTGCACCTATCAGGTCACCTATGCGGGAAACATTCCCGCCTTCCTCGGCCTTGACCTGACCATCACCGGCGTCGCCGGTACCCCGGTGGCACCGTACGGGGGCGCCACTCCGAGCGCCGCCCCCGGGCTGTTCGACGGGACGGCGACGGGGCTTCAAGTGCTCGTCACTGGCGGCGGCACGACGTTCATGAACAGCACCACCTATCAAAATCAAGCGGGAGCTGCGGTGACGCTCAGCGCGACGTCGTCGGTCACCGATCTCCTGCTCAGCCGTACCCCCACCACCAACGGTGGATCGAACACGATCACGGTCAACTACAAGCTGCCGACCGCCGCCACCAACGCCTACAACTCGGCGAGCACCACGATCGTGCTCGTCATCCATGCAGTGCAGTCGGACAACAACGCCCTCCCCGCCGGCTGCGCCGCCGGCAACGTCTGCAGCTCGACGTTCAACTGGAGCTAGCGGCATCCCAACGCTGCCCACCGATCGAAAGAAGCGACGCCCAAATGGGAAAAAAGAGGCTGGATGCAGTCATCGCAGTTCTGGCCGTACTCGCGTGTCTGGCCGCCGTCGCCGCCCACATTGTCAAGTCATTCACGACCACCGCCGTGCCTGGCGCCACCAAAAGGAAGAACCCCATGAAGAGAAAACGCATTCAGATTGCCCTGGCGCTGGCCACACTGGCCGCAGTGGCATCCATGAGCGTCGGCGTCACCCTGGCCCTTTACAGCAACAAGCCGACGGGTGAGACCAACTCCTTCTCGGCCGGCACTGTGACGTTGACCAACAACGTCGCTTCCGCCTGCTCGACCACCGCCATGGCCCCCGGGGACGCCGCGACCTGCACCCTGGTCACGACGTATGGGGGGACATTGCCGGGATATATGGCGATAGACGTCTACATCGCCACGAAGAACGGCACCACATTGCCCCTCTACAATCCGAGCGACACCGGGAACACCGCCACGATCACGTTAAACAGCCCGTCGGTGAGCTACACCCCCCTGCCGACGACAGGCAACACTCTCGCTTGTGGGACAGGCCCCGACGGCGCCAACTACACCACCTATAACGTCTGCTATCAGGTCCTCAACTACCTCGTTTCGGCAACCGCGTTCACCACGGGCAGCGTTACCTTCACCACTGTTCTCACCATGCCGTCCGGTCAGCCGAATACCTACCAGGGCGGCAGCGCCGTCGTCGTCCTCACGGCCCACGCGGTCCAATCCAAGAACAACACCATCAACTGTGTCGCCGGCGGCGGGACTCCGACGGCAGGCGCAGTGTGTGCGATCGCCGGAAGCTTCGCCTGGAGCTAGGTGATGCGCTTCCGGACGGCCGGATTTCTGGTGACCGCAGCCATCGTGGTGGCGAGCACCCTAATGCCCTCGTGGGCGTGGGCCCACTACGGCGCCACCGGTTCCGAGACCAATTCCTTTACTGCTCACACCATGGCCCCGGTAACGGCCTTCGGTTGTAGTGCTGTTGGCCTCGCGGTCCATCTGACTTGGGCCGACGGGGACAACAGCACGGTGAACTCGCACGGCTCGTCCCTGGTCGACACCTACGTGATCGAGCACAACATAAATGGTGCCGGTTTTGTCCCGGCGGTGACCGTCTCTCGTCCGACCCTCACGATCAATGACAACAGTTTCGGTAGTGCCACACTCGTATTGGCGCCGGTGACCTATCGGATCCACGCCACCAAGTCCACCAATTGGGTCACACCGACCGTCGTGGGGGCATTTACCGCCCATGTGACGAGTTCGGGTTGGGCGTCCTCACCGTCGTCACCTGCTCATAGCGAGCGGTGCCGATCTATTCGGGGGGGAGGGACCAGTTGGCCCGGCGGGCCTGAGCCACCGCCGCAAGTTGCGATTTCACGCCCAGCTTCAGGAGGATCGAGCGGATTTGGCTGCGAATGGTGGCGAGCGAGACGTAGCTCCGCTGGGCGATCGTCTCGGCTGAGTCCCCCGCCAACAGCGAGGTCAGGACGGCTTTCTCCCGGGGGCTGAGGGTGGCAAAAGGCGCCAGGCGGATCCGGTCCGCCCGGCGCTGGGTGCCCAGCTCGTCGAGCAGTACCTGGCGCTGGCCGTTGGTGAGGAGCTCCTCGCCCGCCGCCACCCGGCGGATGGCATCGACCAGGTCGGCGAAGCCGGCCGCTTTGTTCACGATGCCGATGGCGCCCGCTTCGACACAGGCGGCCAGCCGGAGGTGGTCGATGACGCCGGTCATCATCACGACCTGGCCTCCGGCGCCGATCAGCGGGGCGATGAGGTCGAGACCGGAACCCAGCGGTGGTCCCAGCTCGAGGTCGAGCAGAACGAGCACCGGCGCCAGCTGGCGGACGCGCTCGAGAATCGTCTCGGCCGTCGGCCCCGCCGCCGTCTCGACCGCCAACCCGAGCTGGCGCAACGCCATGGCCAAGGCGGTGGCCAGCAGAAGGTGGTCCTCGACGATGAGGAGGTGGTCCGGTACCGCCTCAGCCACGAGCTACCGGCAGGCTTACGCCGAACGCTGCGCCTCCGCCGGGCCTCGCCTCGATGCGAACTTCGCCCCCCTGCTCGTGCGTCAGGCGGATGGCGATGTGCAGCGGCGTGACACCTCCGTTGCGCCCCGGCGTCCGCCGATCGGGGTCAAGGATGGCCTGGCGTTGCCGAGGCGTCATGTCGGGGCCCCGATCCTCCACCCACAGCACGGCGCGGTCGCCAACTCGCTGTCCCCGGATGGAGGGTTCCCCTTGCGAGCAGCGTCCCCGGCTGTAGGCCAGCATTTGGCGGACGGCCTCCTCTGTTTCGCTGCGCGAACCGGTGGCGATCAAATCGGGGGCCACCTGGACGTCGATCGTGTGACCACCACCCGGCTCGTGCGGCGCCAGGGTTGCCACCGTCGCCCCTGGCGCGACCGCGCCTGCGGCCGCCGCCACCTCGGCCAAGGAGATGTCGACACGATCGGGAGCCACTTCGCTGGCCAGCAACGCCCGCACCCGGGTCAGGCCCGATTCCAACACCTCGGTCAAGGTCGTTCGATCGGCGGGCCGTATGGTCTCACGCGACAGGATGGTGGATGCCCCCTCAATGGCCGTGAAGGCATTGACCAGGTCATGGCGCCGGCTTCGGGCCGCGGCCAGGCGGAGTCGACTGCGGACCTCGTAGGTTGCCGCGTCCAATTCCAGGTCGAAGCGCCGGCTGCTGGCCCGACGTTGGACGCGCCGCAAGGCGGCGGCACCGGCCGCGGTGGCCCCGGCCAAGGGCGCCGCCACCAGCCACACCGCCCCCACCCGGGCCCGCCGGCGCGGCCGAGGCGCCGGCGCCGGCGCCGGCACGCTCACGTGACGGCCTCGCGCAGCTCGCCGCCGGGCCGAGGCGCCGACGCCTCCCCGACCGCCGCGGCCGGCCACATCGGCCTGCCGGTTTCAACAACCCGTGCCAGCGGGGCGGAGAAGGTGGGGTCGATGGGAAGGACGACGGTGACCTCGGTCCCGGCGCCCGGTCGCGACGACACTGCGATGGAGCCGCCATGCTCCTCGATGATCGCCTTGGTGATCGACAGCCCGAGCCCGGTACCGCGTACCGCCAGGTGCTGGGTCGACGACGACCGGAAGAAACGCTCGAAAATGCGGTCCTGGTCCTCGACCGGGATACCGATACCCGAGTCGAGGACGCGAAGGGCAATGTCGTCGCCCTGGCGGCGAGCCGCGACCGAGACGCGCCCGCCGTCGGGCGTGAACTTGATGGCGTTGGTCAAAAGGTTGATCATGACCCGGTCGAGCTGGCCGGCATCGCCCTGGACGAGCTCCGCGTCGGCGGCGACATCGATCGTGATCTCGAGGTCGCGGACCTTCAGATCGGGAAGGACGGCCTGGTAGGCGCCCTCCACCAGTTCCGCGATCGCGACCGGGCCGACCGAAAGGGTGAAGCTGCCCGATTCGACCTTCGACATGATCAACAGTTCCTCGATGAGGATGAGCAGGCGCTGGGCGTTGCGCTCGACGATGCCGAGAACGCGGGTCTGCTCGGCCGCCAGCGACCCTCCGCAGCCATCGCCGAGAATTTCCACGTAACCGAGGATGCTGGTCAGCGGCGTGCGCAGTTCATGGGAGACCGAGGATAAGAAATCGGTCTTGACGCGATCCAATTCCTGGAGGCGTTCGCGCATCCCATGCTCACGTTCGAGGGTTTCCCGCAACTCCCGCTCGGCCCGCTTGCGCTCGGTGATGTCCCGGCTGTTGAGCACCACGCCGTTCACGCTCGGGTCGTCGACCAGGCTGTTGAGCGCGGTCTCGACATCGCGCCAACCGCCGTCGCAGTGGCGCAACCGGCATTCCACCAGCAACGACACTTGCCCTGATTGCATGACCATGGCGACGGTGGCGAGGAGATCGGCCACGTCCTCGGGGTGCAGCCACTCGGCCAGCGGTCGCCCGACCATCTCCGTCGGACCGAAGCCGAAAACCCTGGTCACCGCCGAGCTCTGGTAGACGACTGTGGCGTTGCGGTCGATGATGGTGATGACGTCACTCGAGTTCTGCGCCAGCGACCGGAAACGGGCCTCGGTTCCGGCCACGTGCTCGAGCGCGGCGCCAGCGAGCGTGGCGATGAATTCCGTCAGCTGGATCTCGTCGTCACCGAAGAGGCCGCCGACATGGCTGTGGGTGACGTACAGGCAGGCGACAGGCACTCCTTCGCAGGAGATGGGGGCACACAGGGCGGAACGCATCCCTGACAGCACGATGCTGTCGGCCGAGTCACCCTCGGGATCGTCGACGAGGATCACCGGCCGCCCCGCCGCCAAAGCCTGGGCAATGAGGCTGCGGCTCAGCCGGTCGACATCGTGGCCGGACGCGGTGACGGCCGACCCGACGGTCGATTCCCCGATATCGAGAATGTGGCACTTCTCTCCTCTGAGCAGCGTGACCGCGGCGTCGCGCACGGCGGCAAAAACCTCCTGAGGCGACGAGGCCGAAGCGATACGCCGGCCGACGGCGAGCAACATGGCAAAACGGTCGGCGAGCGACAAGCTGGTGACGGCCAGGCGACTCCCCACCGCCGACGATGCCGTGGGCGGCAGCATGGCGGCGATGTCGGCCTCGGCCGTGGCCTGCACCTCGATCGGGTCGGCAGGACCGAGTCGCAGCCCCATGCGACCCCACGCCAGGCGCGTCAGGGCGTGCTCGTAGCGGGCGTCCTGGCGCTCGGCGATGGCGAGGCTGCGGGCCAGCAGCCGGCGGGCCTGCAGGTGCTTGCCCTTGAGCCCGAGCAGCAGTCCCCGCTCCCGGAGGGCGTGGGGCGCGTTGTTGCGGTAGAAGCGCGCCACCCGCCAGCCCCGCCGCGCCTCTCGCGCCGCCCGCTTCAAGATGGCCTGACGGCGGCGCGCCTCGTACAGGGACAGCCCCTCCGCGTGGCTGCGCAACGCAGTCGCCAACCACGAGTGCACCGGGGCCACGTACTCCTGGCGCAACCCGGCGCGCTGCACGATCCGCGCCGCCTCCTCCAGGGCGCAGACCGCGCCGGCCCAGTCGCCCGAGGCGAGCAGGCGCACCCCCTCGGCCACGTGGACCTCGGCCGCGGTGTGGGCGTCGTCCTGCTGCTGTTCCAGCTGCACTCGCACCAGGTCGGCCGGGACCTGGCCGGCCGAGGCGCGCGACCAGCCGCTGAGCGAGATGCCCGCCGCGGTGGTGTCGCCAATGTCGACCGCCGAGGCGTGTAGGGCCCGGACGATTTCGACCGCCTGGGCGAGCTCGCCCAGCCGGTAGTGGGCAAAGGCAATGTGCCAGGTGGCGGTGTTGGCCTCCCAGCGGTCGCCCGTCTGGTCGAGGAGGCGCACCGCCTCCTGGCACTGCTCGATCGACTCGCGGTAACGGGAGGCGGCGTACAGCACCACACCGTGGAAGCTCAGAGATTGGCCCTGGCCCCACAGGTCGCCGAGGTCCCGGCGGATGTCGAGCGAGCGCTTGGCGTAGGTGATGCCGCGGCTGAACCACGGCGCCATGGTCATGACCGGGGCGTGTTCGGAGTACGCCTGGGCCAGCTCCGCGGTCGGTGGATAGCGCTCGGCCAGGTTCATCTCCCGCAGGTGGGCCCAGGCGCAAGGGACCTTGCCGGCGCTGAACCAGTACACGTAGGCCAGGCGGCTGTAGAGGCGGATGGCAAGGAACTCGCGGTCGGCCCCCTCGCGTGGCCGGCGGCCCACCAGCAACCGGGGCACGAGGGTGTGGGCGGCCTGGACGATCACCTCGACCAGCAACGCCACGACGAGTCCCACACCGCGGCGTGGGAGCCGGCGGTCGAGCTGCTCGATCGCACCTTCGAGATGGGCCCGGGCCGAGCGTTGATCCCCCCGCTTGAAGGCCACGTCGCCGAGGCGGCCCTTGAGCGACGCCCGCTCGACGTCGGTACCGGCCAGCGCCAGCGCCAGCTCCAACTGGGTCGTCGCCTCGTCATAGGACCCCTGCAGCGTCAGGACATCGCCAAGAGCCTCGGCCACCACCGCCGCGGCGGCCGCGTCGGAGGCGCTCGCCACCGCCCGGGCCGCCATGCGGTAATGGGTGGCCGCCACCTCGAGGGAGTACTGCCCCCGGGCCAACTCCGCGGCCCGCAGGGCGTAGGGCAAAGCTCGCGGGCCGTCGCCCGCGGCGTCGAAGTGGTAGGCCAGCTCGAACACGCGATCAGGGTCGGAAGCCTCGATCTCCTGGGCGGCGCGCAGGTGCAGGGTGCGCCGGTACTCGCTGTCGAGCCGGCTCAGCAAGGCCTCCCGCAGCTTGTCGTGCAGTAACCGGGCCCGGCCGGCGGGCTCGTCGACCCACACGATGTGCCGCCGGCTTGCCTCGGCCAGGGCGGCCGCCGCCACCACGTCGTCCTGTCCGCACAGCTCGATCGCCAGCCGCAGATCGAACTCCTTGCCCAGGACGGCGCCCACTGACAGCAGGTCGAGCGTGGCCGGTGCCAGCAGCTCGAGCCGGCGCAAGAGGAACAGGGCCGCCCGGCGCGAGGTCTGGACATCCGCCAGCCGCTCGCGGTCGACCTGCCAGCCGCTGGCTGTGTCCACCAGGGCCCCGATCTCGACCAGGCCCCGCAACACCGCCGATGCCATGAACGGGCTTCCCTCGGACAGCGACGCGATGGTGTGAAGCGCCTCGTCCGGTAGCCGGCCGGCCATTGACTCCGCCACGCTGCGGATGTCGCTGTCGCCGAAGGCGGCCAGGGCCACCGTTGCGATCGGCTCGACGGCGCGAAGCGGATGACCGGCGGCGACCTCCTCGGAGCGAAAAGCGGCGATGACGACGCCAAGCGATCCCCGCTCCCTCACGCCACGCTGCCAATGGGCCAGCAACCGCAGGGTCGAGCTGTCAGCCCACTGGCAGTCGTCGAGGAGCACGACGGGGGTTCGGCCCATCGATCCCAAGGAACCCAAGGCGTCGAGCAGCGCGCTGAGGGCGTTGATGGTGCGGGTCTCGCCATAGGCCTCGGGACCGAGGTTGGCGCTGTGCCCCCGGCCCAGCACCTCGGCCAGCTCGGGAAGGGCGGCGGCGACGGCATCGGCGCGGTCGCCGACCTGGTCGCGCAGCCGGGGGACGATCTCGGGATGGTCCCGGCAGGCGGCGACGATGCCTTGTACTACCCCTTCGAGCAGCTGGAACGGTCGCTGGGCGGCCTGGTCCAGGCCCTGGCCCCGCAGGATCCACGCCTCGTGCTGGGACTGCTGGGCCAACTCGTCGAGGAGCCGGGTCTTGCCACCGCCCGACTCGGCTTCCAGCAACACGAGCCCCCCGCGGCCGGCAGCGGCCCCGCGGATGAACCCGCCCAGCACACTGAGCTCGGCGACGCGCCCGACGAACGCCGGCTCGGTCAGCACTTGGCGGCGGTCGTGGAGGCCGATGACGACGCTCGGCTCCGCGATCCCCCGGGCCACGGCCTCGGCAATCGCGCTGAGGTCGACCAGCGCCGCCTGGGCCGACTGGTAGCGCTCTGCGGGGTCCTTGCGCAACAAGCGCTGCACCAACGCGTCGAGCACCCTCGGGACCTCGACGCCCAGTTCCCGCAGCTGGGGCGCCGGAGTGCTGAGGTGCTGCTGGAGCACCTTGCCGATATCGGTGCCGTCGAACGGCGGCCGGCCGGCGAGGCATTCGAAGAGCAGCACGCCGACCGAGTACAGATCCGAGCGCTCGTCCACCGAACTGGCCAGCAAACCGGCCGCTTCGGGGGCCAGGTAGCGGGCGGTACCGACGCGTTCGTGGCCGAGGGACGCATCGAGCGTGGAGCTGCGGGCGAAGCCGAAGTCGATGAGCACCGCTCGGGCCAGGGGGTCGCCCTCGTCGACGATCACGTTGGCCGGCTTGACGTCGCCGTGCAGCACCTGATGGTCGTGGGCCTGCTGCAGGGCCGACAACAGGTCGACGCCGACCCGCAGCGCCGACACCAGGGCCAGCGGTCCCCGCCGCAGGCGGTCCTCGAGGGTGATGCCGGGCACGTAGGGCTGGATCAGGGAAAATGCCGCCCCTTCACGGGCCACGAGCAGCTGCGGTTGCAGCGAGGCGGCACCGATGCGGCGCAGGACGTCGGCCTCGTGCTCGAGCCGGTGCCGCATACCGTCGGCCACGTCGGCCGAGGCCGCCCGCTTGATCACGACCAAGCTGCCGTCGGAGAGGTCGGTTCCGATGCAGGTCTGGATCCCGAGCCCCGACTTGACGACGCGGTCGCACCGGAACCGTCCGTGCGCCACGGTGGCACCTACTTGCAGGGAGACGTCCGACGGAGCCTCGGGGGCAATCCCTTCGGTCATCTCCGGGCCCCGGGGGCCCACTTACGGTTGTTCGGACCGGGCGAGGACGGAACTTACCCGGATGAGCATGTCGCGGGGGCTGAAGGGCTTGACGATGTAGTCGTCGGCGCCCGCCACGAAACCGCGCTGCACCTCGGCCTCCTGGGCCTTGGCGGTCAGCAGGATGACCGGGATCTTGGCCGTCACCGGGTTGGCCCGCATCAAGGCGCACACGAAGATGCCGTCCATCTTGGGCATCGTCCAGTCCAACAGGACAAGGTCGGGGATGACCCCCTGGCCCGCCGGCGAGGTGCCGCTGGCCGCCGCCAGCCCCGCTTCCCCGTCGGCCTCGGTCAGCGTGGCGTACCCGGCCTGGTTCAGCTTCCACACGATCAGCTCGCGAATGTCCTTGTCGTCATCGACGACCAGCACGGTTTTCATGGCTGATTTGTCTCCTCTTCCACGCGCGCCGCAGCACGCCCAACAACGGCCGAGCACCGCCCTCACCTCTGGTGTCGGCGCGCCCCGCCCTTCCCTGAAGCGACCGGACCGGCACCTGACGTTCTTGGCACCATTTGAGGGCATATATCGCGCCAGATGATGCTCAGAATCCCAGAACCGCAGAACTTCAGGCCAGGTTCTCGACGAAGCGCTCGAGCTGGCGCAGGTTGCGGCACTCGAAGACGCCGTCGCAAAACACGCCGTACTGGCTGACGATCGAATCGCCGGTATCCCAATACGCCCTCGGTTCGGGGTTGAGCCAGTACAGGTGCCGGGCCCGCTTGGCGATTTCCTGCACGACCCACGACTGGGACGCGTGATAGTTGTTGCGGGCGTCGCCCAGGATGATGACCGACGTGCGGGGCGTCAGCTGCTGGCCCCAGCGGGTCCAGAACGCCTCGAGGGCGTGGCCGTAGTCGGAGTGGCCGTCGACCCAGATGACGTCGGCGGAGGTGTTGACCCGGTGGATGGCGGCGCCGATGTCCTCGACCCCGTCGAAGTACGACGTGACCTCGTCGATCCCGTCGATGAACACGAAGCTGCGGACCCGGCTGAACTGGCTGCTGATGGCGTGCACCAGCTGCAGCGTGAAGCGGGCGAAGGCCGCCACCGACCCCGAGATGTCGGCCAGCACCACGATCTCGGGCTTGGCGGGCCGGGGGTAGCGGAACTTGGGCTCGGCGGGCACACCGCCGTAGGACAGCGAGTGGCGGACGGTGCTGCGGAAGTCGAGGGGGCCCCGGCGGCCGTGGCGGCGCTTGCGGGCCAGTCGCACCGCCAGCCGCCGGGTCAGCGGCTGGATCGCCCGCCGCAGCGAGGCCAGCTCCTCCTGGGTGGCGTGCATGAAGTCGACGTCTTCGGGCAGCGGCTTGCGCAGCGACTTGGCCATCGCCGCCGCCCCGCGATCGGCGACCAGGCGCCGGCGGATTTCCGCCTCGATGAGGCGCCGCAGCCGCTCCAGGCGGGCGTCGAACTCCTCCCGGGCCAGCCGGGCCTCCAGATCCGAGACGTCCCCCGCATCAAACTCGGCGTCGGGCGCCGGCGCGCCCCG
The DNA here is from genome assembly GCA_963851105.1 of uncultured Actinomycetota bacterium. Taxonomy (GTDB): domain Bacteria; phylum Actinomycetota; class Acidimicrobiia; order Acidimicrobiales; family Palsa-688; genus DATARN01. The sequence goes on along the minus strand of CAWKNP010000001.1, from coordinate 57,453 downwards.
GGAACCCATGAGCCGGGCTCGCACCCCGTCGAGGTCCAGGTGACGCAGCGTGCGGTACAGGTAGTACGTCCCGCCCACCGGCCGCCCCGGCTCCATGCCCGCGAAGCGGTTGACCAACTGGCGGGCCAGCGCCGCCAGCATCTCCTCGTCGCCGGCGAGCAGCGCCCGGTAGAGCATCTCCACCAGCTCCTCGGCGCTCATCGCCGCCAACTCGGCGTCGCCCGCCTGGCGGCCGGCGTCGAGCATCGCCGCCAGCTCGCCGACGCCTTCGGCGGCCAATGAGTCCTCGGGATCCGACGCAGGCCCCGCCCACCCCGCCGCCCGCAGCGAGAAGTACACGTCGAAGATGGTCTCGAAGGCCCGCCAATGGGCCTCGTTCTTGACCAGCGTGGCGCCCAGGGCGTACTTGAACGCCTCCCGGTCCTCCAAGGGCACATGGGCCAACGCGGCCATGGCGTCGAGGTGCTCGGTCATGCTCACCGGCAGGCCCGCGGCCCGCAGCTCGCCGATGAAGCCGCTGAGCACGTCGACCATGCCGCCGGCGCCGCCACCGGGCCCCGAACCGCTCACCGTGGCGCCGGGCCCCCGAGCTCCTTGCTCGCCTTGGCGATGTCGGACTGGTACTTGAGCAGGATGTGCAACGTCTCGCGGGCCAGTTCGGCGTCCACGCTGTCCACCCCCAGCAACACCAGTGTCTGGGCCCAGTCCAGCGTCTCCGACACCGAGGGCGCCTTCTTCAGCTCCATGGACCGGATCGAGCGCACGATGCGCACGATCTGGTCGGCCAGCTGCTCGCCGATACCCGGCACCCGGGCCAGCACGATCGCCCGCTCCCGCTCCAGGTCGGGGTAGTCGATGTGGAGGAACAGGCAGCGCCGCTTGAGCGCCTCGGACAACTCCCGGGTGTTGTTCGAGGTCAAGAACACCAGCGGGATCTGCGTCGCGCTGACCGTCCCCAGCTCGGGGATCGACACCTGGTAGTCGGACAGGATCTCGAGCAGCAGGGCCTCGGTCTCCACCTCGACACGGTCCACCTCGTCGATCAGCAACACCACCGGTTCCGACGCCCGGATGGCTTCGAGCAGCGGCCGGGTCAACAAGAACGGCTCCGAGAAGATGTCCTCCTCGATGTCCGACCAGCTGCCGCCGTCGGATTCCGCCACCCGCTGGGCCTGGATCCGCAGCAGCTGCTTCTTGTAGTTCCACTCGTACAGTGCCTTGGACTCGTCGAGGCCCTCGTAGCACTGCAGGCGGATGAGGCGGGCGCCGCTCATCTCCGCCACCGACTTGGCCAGCTGCGTCTTGCCGGTGCCCGCTGGTCCCTCGACCAGCACCGGCTTGGCCAGCCGGTCGGCCAGGTACACCACGCCCGCGATCGGCTCGTCGGCCAGGTAACGGACATCACGCAGCCCGTCGCGCACCTGCGCGATGGACTCGAAGCGGGGCGCCTGGTTCACGTGCGGATCTGGCCGTCGCCGTACACGACGTATTTGTACGTGGTGAGGGCCCGCAGCCCCATGGGCCCCCGGGCGTGCAGCTTCTGGGTGCTGATCCCAATCTCGGCGCCGAAGCCGAACTCCTCGCCGTCGGTGAAGCGGGTCGAGGCGTTGACGACGACCGCGGCCGCGTCGACTTCGGCGGTGAAGCGGGTGGCGGCGGCCAAGTCGGCGGTGACGATGGCTTCGGTGTGGCCGGAACCGTGGCGCCGGATGTGGGCGATGGCTCCGTCGATGTCATCGACCACCGCCACACTCAGCTTCAGATCCAAGAACTCGCGGGAAAAATCGTCTTCGGTGGCCTGCGTCATGCGCGCAGCACCCACGATCTGCACCGCACGGGCATCGCCCACCAGCTCCACGCCCTCCATGGCCGCCACCAGGGGCGGCAGGAAGGACTCGGCAACCGCCCCGTGCACCACCAGCGACTCCGCGGCGTTGCAGACGCTCGGTCGCTGGGTCTTGGAGTTGACGACGATGGCCACGGCCATGTCCACGTCGGCGGCGGCGTCGACATAGACGTGACAGTTCCCGTCGCCGTCGATCACGTAGGGCACCGTGGCGTGTTCGCGGATGGCGGCGATCAGCGAGGGCCCCCCGCGGGGGATGAGGCAGTCGATCAGGCCCCGGAGGCGCATGAATTCGGTCGCCGATTCCCGGGTGGTGTCCTCGACGAGGATGAGGGCGTCGGAGGGCAGGCCCGTCTTGGCGAAGGCCTGACGCAGGATCCGGGCGATCTCGGTGTTGGAGGTGATCGCGGCGGAGCTACCCCGCAAGAAGGCGGCGTTGCCCGACTTGAGGCACAAGGCGGCCGCGTCGCTGGTCACGTTGGGGCGGTTCTCGTAGATGATGGCCACCACGCCGAGGGGGACCCGGACGCGGTGGATGCGCAAGCCGTTGGGCCGCTGCCAGCCATCGAGGATCTCGCCGAGCGGATCGGGCAGGGCCGCGACCTGCCGGAGGCCTGCGGCCATGGCCTCCACCCGGCGCCCGGTGAGGCGCAGGCGGTCGATGACCGTGGCGCTCGTGCCCGCCCGCTCGGCACGCGCCACGTCGGTGGCGTTGGCCTCGAGGATGGCACCCACGTCGAGTTCCAGGGCGTCCGCGGCTGCCAGCAGGCCGCCATCGCGCTCGGCGCTAGTGGTCAGAGCCAGGTGGCGCGAGGCGACCTGCGCCCTTTGCCCCAGTTCGACGAGTGACACGCCTACATGACCTGGTTGATGCGAGCCAGAACCCAGTCGTATTTTCCCGACATGATCGGAGCGTGGCAGTACTTGCAGATGCCCTGCAGGTCGACATCGAACGGCGCCCCGCAGTTGGGGCATTTGTTGCCCCGCAGGGTGCCACCCTCGGCCTTGGTGGTTGCTTGCGACGATCGCTGGAAGGTCCAGTCTTCCTGCCATTGCTCGACGCTCTTGTTGCCCCGGATGACCTTGCCTTTCTCGTCGTCGACGTCGTAGTCGGCGCACGCCGCGGTCACCCGGACGGTGATGGTGTCGTAGGTCTGGTCCGAGTGCGCCGACATGAGCCGCAGGTCGCCGACTGCCAGGTCCTCGAGCACGTTGTGCTTGTGCTCGTCCAGGTAGCCCTGGATCTGCGCCCGGTGCTGTTGCCAGATGCCGTCGGCCATGACCTGGCGGCTCATGTCCGGCTTGCGCTGCTCCCATGCCTCCTGGACGACGAAGAACGCCTTGTTGACGTCTTCGAGGAAGGTCTCGGTGTTGAACGCCGGGTCGTGGGCGGTGATCTCGGTCACGCCCTGCTCCACCGGCGATTGCGCCGCGTGGGCGTCGACGTGGGTGCCCGGGAAGACGTCCCCCCGGATGGAATTGATCGCCGGTTCGCCGCCCGAGCCGCTCCACGGCGCCGCCCCACTGCTGCCCAGGTTCGAGCTCGGGCCTGCGCCGGGGCCACCGTAGCCGCGGGTCGCGGCGTCGGTGGCACCACTTATGCCGCCGCGGTTGCGCTTCACGGCCATGTAGACGCCGACGACGATCAGCACGATCACGATCAGGATGATGAAGCCCGCGATCCCGCCGCCGCCGCCGCCACCTCCGCCGAAGAAGAAGACGCCGCCCCCGCCGCTACCGCCGCTCGATGAATGGCTGCCGCCGCCGCTGAAGGAATGGCCGCCTCCCGCCCGCGTCGCCAGGTTCGCCAGTGCCACCGCTGGGGTGAGCATCACGCGTCCTGGCCTTCGTCGGGGGTCGTGGCCGCGGGGGCCGCGGGGGCCGCGGGGGCGATGGCGTTGCCGCAGTTCGGGCAGAACCGGGCGTCGGGGGCCACCTCGTGGCCGCACGACGGGCAGTGGACGGGCTGCGGGCCGAGGGGCTGGCCGCAGTTGCCGCAGAAGCGAGCCCCGACGGCGTTGGCCTCCCCGCAGTTGGCGCAGGTGATCGTGGGCGGCGCCATCGACTTGCCGCAGTTGGCGCAGAACTTGGCGGTCGGGGCGTTGGCGGTGTGGCAGTTGGGGCACTCCACCGTGGCGGTGGTGGCGCCGCCGGCCGGCGCCGGGCCGCCGCCGACGAAGCCCTGGCCGCCGCCGGCGAAACCCGGTCCCGGCGGAGGCGGCGGGCCGGTCTGCATGGGAGCCGCCGCCTGACCGCCGAGGCCCATGCCGGCGGCGATGAAGGCGCCGCCGGTGGCACCGCCGCCCTTGGACATGCCCTCGCCGGCGCCTTTCATCATCTCGCCCGAGGCGTACTGCTGGAAGCTGCCCGCCAGGCGGGAGTAGGCGGTGTCCTTGGCCAGCTCCTTGAGCTGGCCTTCGTCCTCATCGGAGAGGTTGACGTCGAAGTTGCCCATCCGGATGATGGCCAGGCCGTAGGACTGGAGCTGGGCGTTGCCCTGCTGGATCACGGTCTGCTCGATGTCGGTGGTGTAGGCCGACAGGCCGAGGATGGGCCACCCGTTGCGCACGATTTGGGTCGTCACATGGGTGCGCATGACCTTGAGCAGCTGGTCGCTGACCCAGGAGGTGATGGCCTGGTTGTTGGTGACGTCGACGGTGCCGGTGAGCCGGGTGATCAGGGCGCCGGGGTCGCTCACCTGCAAGGAGTAGTCGCCGAAGACCCGCAGAGTGACGATCATCCCCGTCTGGGGATCCTGGACGTCGTCGATGCGACCCCCGAATGTGTTTCCCGTGTACTCCCGGGTGCCGACGAAGTACAGCTCGGCCCGGTAGGCGTTGCCGCCCGTCGCCCAGTCGACGATGGCGCCGAGGAACGGCAGCTCGTTGGCGTCGATCTGATGGCGCCCCGGTCCCATGGTTCCGAGCACCTGGCCGGTGTTGATGAACACCGCCAGCTCGTCGGCGTCGACGATCGCCCGCGTCATCTTGCGGATGTTGACGTCGGGCCATTTGAAGACGATCTGCCCCTTGCGATCGTCCGGTACCGCAATGAATTCACGTCCCAAGATCGCCATGAACGGCTCGTCCTTCCCCTGATGAATGCTGACGCCGTGAGGATCGGCCCCGGTAGAAAAGGGTACCGGCCCCGCCTGCACTGGGCACCGCCAATCGGCGCAGGTCGACCTACGGTGGCTCGCCGTGCAAACTGTTCCTCCGGTGACAGTGACGATCCGCAAGGCCAGCACGAACGACGCCCGGCCCCTGGCGGTGGCGCTCGGTCGGGCCTTCGCCGAGGATCCCGTCATGCGCTGGCTCGTCCCCGCGAGCCAGGCGCGTGCCTCCCGCCTCCCGCGCCTGTTCGCCATGGAGCTGCGTGACCTCTACCTGCCCCACGACGAGGTGTACACCACTCGAGATCTGGTGGGCGGGGCGCTGTGGGCCCCCCCCAACCGCTGGCGGACCCCACCGACCAACCTGCTGCGCGCCGTTCCCCGCCTCGTGTGGACGCTCCGGGGCCACATCGGCGCCGCCGTCCAGTGCGTCAGCGCCATCGAGCGCCTCCATCCCCCGGAGGCCCACTGGTACCTGGCGGTGGTCGGGACCGACCCCGCCCACCAGCGCCAGGGCGTTGGTTCCGCCCTGCTGGCGCCGGTCCTCGAGCGCTGCGACCGCGACTACCTCCCCGCCTACCTCGAGTCCTCCCGGGAGGACAACCTGGCCTTCTACCAGCGGCTGGGCTTCGAGGTGACGGGTACCCTCGACCTCCCCGGCGGCGGTCCCCGGATCTGGCCCATGTGGCGGGAGCCCCGGCCATAGCGACCGGCCCGCTGGCAGAACCGGTCACCCGGTTCATCTCCGAGGTGGGGGAGTCGTTCGACATCCTCGCCAACTCGGTCGGGCGCCCCGCCGGCGCCCTGGTCAGCGACGTCGCGGCCGAGGCGTGGCACGTTGCCGCGGCCTTCGCCGATGCCGACGGGACGCACACGACCGACGAGCTCGAGGCCTTGGTGGGAGCCTTCGGCAGCCGGTTCGACACGCCGATCACCGGGATGACCGGGGCCGACATCCGCCAGCGCGCCGTCCTCGACGGCGCCCGCACCTGGCTGGCGACGGCATCACCCCTCTTTTCCCTCCTGATCGACTCGGACCGCAAATACGGGAGCCTGAACTCGTGGCGCTACTACGACGCCGCCATGGAGATCGCCCACGCCACCTGCGCAGCCGACACCCTCACCACCCCGGGCGAGCTGCAGGCGTTGGACCAGTTCCGCACGACGCTGTTGCGGGCCATGGAGGGCGCCGGCCTGCGCAACCCGTGGACCGGCCGGTCGCCGCTCAGCGGCCACGCGATCGAGGCCACGGCGGTCGCGCCCGCGGGGCCCGAGGTGGCTCCCCCACGAGCGTCAGCACCGGGGCCGCCTCGCCCCCTCGAGGAGCTGCTGAGCGAGCTCGACGCCATGATCGGGCTCAAGGAGGTGAAGGCCCAGGTCCGGCTGGTCAGCAGCCTGATCCGGGTGCAGCAGCTGCGCCGCCAGCGGGGGCTGCCCGTCGCCGAGGCCAGCCACCATCTGGTGTTCACCGGGAATCCGGGGACGGGCAAGACGACCGTTGCCCGGCTGGTCGCCCAGATCTACTGCACGCTCGGCGTGGTCGAGAGGGGCCAGTTGGTCGAAGCCGGGCGCTCCGACCTCGTCGCCGGGTACATGGGCCAGACCGCCACAAAGACGACGGCGGTGTTCGATTCCGCGGCCGGCGGCGTCCTGCTCATCGACGAGGCGTACGCCCTGAACCAAGGTGACGAGGACAGCTTCGGCCAGGAGGCCATCGACACGCTGGTGAAGCTGATCGAGGACCGCCGCGACGAGGTCGTCGTGGTGGCCGCCGGTTACCCCGACGAGATGGACGAGTTCGTGAACGCCAACCCGGGGCTGCGCTCCCGCTTCCCCCGGACGATCCGCTTCCCGGACTACACCACCGACGAACTGGTGGAAATCCTCGACTCGCTGTGCGACGACAGCACGTATCACCTCACACTGGAGGCCCGGGCGCGGGTCCGGCAGTTGTTCGAGGCGGAGCCTCGGGGAAAGGGGTTCGGCAACGGGCGGCTGGCCCGCAACCTGTTCGAGGCCGCCCTCGAGCGCCAGGCGGGGCGGGTCGTGGACCTGGAAAACCCGACCGACAACGACCTGTGCGAGCTGACCGCGGCCGACATCGGCCGCGACGCAACCATCTGACCCCGAAAGTTCCCGACCGCCCCTACCCTGGAGGTCTGATGATGGCGCGCGTTCCCGACCCGAGTGAGGAGCTGTTGCCGGCGCCGGTTCCCGCCGCCGCTCGCGCCGCGGTCTCGCCGTCGGCGCTGGTGCTGGCGGGCACCGGGGCCCTCATCGGGCTGCTGGCCGGCGGCGTCGCTCCCGCGGTGATCCTCGGCGCTTGTTGCTGGGCCGGTCGTGTCGCGGCCGCCGCCGCCCGGGCCGCCCGCCGCCGGCACCGGGCCGACCGGCCCGAAATGATCGATCCCTACGCGGTGCGCGAACCGTGGCGGAGCTTCGTGCGGGAGTCCCTCACCGCCCAGGCCAAATTCGACCAAACCGTGGCCCGCAGCCAGCCAGGACCGCTGCGCGACCGGCTCGGCGAGGTCGCGAACCGGGTGCACGACGGGGTCCGGGAATGTTGGCGCGTCGCCAACCTGGGCGCGGCATTGGACGCGGCGCGCGCCGGCCTCGATCCCGACGGCAAGAGCAGCCAACTGAGGAGTTTCCAGGCACATCGCCCCCGTGGCCAGTCAGCCGAGGCCGGCAGAGCCGGCGACGAGACCGAGGCGGCGCTGGCCGCCCAGCTCCAGGCGGCCCGCCGCATCGAGGCCGCGGCCCAGCGGACGACGGACCGCCTGCGGGTCCTGACCGCCGAGCTCAACGCAGCCGTCGCCTCGGCCGTCGAGCTGTCCCTCGACTGTGCCGACGCCGCCGCCGCCGGGGAGCTGGCGGGCAACGTCGACTCCGTGGTGGGCGAGATCGAGTCCCTGCGCCTGGCCCTCGAGGAGACGACCGCAGGCGGCGGCGGCCACACGCCGCTTCGGCGAACCTAACTGGCCAACGGACCGGATTCTGGGGCGCCGTTTGGTCCTCATCGAGAGCGGAAGGACCTTCATCGGCGGTAATCGGCGGGGTCCTGGCCTACCATCGGATCATGTTCAAGTTCTTCAGACGGGTCTGGGCGTACATGGGCGCCTCCGCGAACACGAAGTTCGAGGAGCACGCCGATCCGAAGGTCCAGTTGGAACAGGCGATCGGCGAGGCCCAGGACCAGCACCGCCGCCTCACCGAGCAGGCGGCCAACGTCATCGCCAACCAGAAGCAGACCGAGATGCGCCTCAACCGGGCCATGGAGGAGCTGGAACGCCTCAACGGCTCGACCCGCCAGGCACTGCTCATGGTCGACGACGCCCAGCGCCGGGGTGACACGGCCAAGGCCGCGGAGTACAACCAGGCCGCGGAAGGCTTCGCCAACCGCCTCATCGCCGTCGAGAAGCAGGTCGACGACCTGAAGAACATGCACCTGCAGACGACCCAGGCCGCCAACCAGGCCAAGTCGGCGGTGCAGCAAAACTCCTCCGCCCTGCAGAAGAAGCTGGCCGAGCGGCAGAAGCTGATGTCGCAGCTCGACCAGACCAAGATGCAGGAACAGATGAACAAGGCCATGGCGACCCTGTCGGAGACCGTCGGCCAGGACGTGCCCAGCTTCGACTCGGTCCGCGACAAGATCGAGGCCCGCTACGCCCGGGCCATCGGCGCTTCCGAGCTCCAGAGCCAGACCGTGGAGTCGCGGATGCTCGAGGTCGAGCAGGCCAGCCTCAACACCGAGGCCCAGTCGCGCCTGTCCGAGCTGCGCAGCCAGCTGGGCTTGGCCAGTGGCGCTCCCGACGCCCTGGCGGCGCCCGCCCAGCAGGCGGTGCCCGCCGCCGGCCAGACCGGCACCGGCAACACCGCCGCGATGGCCGATCCCGGAGATGCGGTACCCGCCAGCCGCCCCGACGACCCGGGGCGCAGCGCCTGACGGCGACGTTCGTCAACCTTTCTTCCGCCAAATCGCCCTAAGGAAGCATCACGAGGTCGTCACGGTGGACGACCTCGTGGGCCACATGGGGCGGCAGGGACGAGGTCCGACGCCCGGCCCATTCCTTGACCCGTTCCGCTCGGTGGCGCACGAGGCCCTTGGCGAACACCCGCCCGTCGGTGCCCGCGATCTCGACCGCGTCGTCGGCATCGAAGGACCCTTCGACGCCGACCACGCCGGCCGGCAGCAACGAGGTGGCCCGCTGCACCAGCGCCGTGCGGGCGCCGTCGTCGACGACCACCGTCCCGCTGGCGCCGACGGCGAAGGCGATCCACAGTTTGCGGGCCGAGAGGCGCCGGTCCCGGGGGTGGATGATCGTCCCCACGCCGGCAACGCCGGCGACCGCCTCGTCCAGCACCCCGGGACGGTCGGCGGCCGCGATGACGGCGCGGACGCCCGACCACGACGCGATCTTGGCGGCCGCCAGCTTGGACGCCATGCCGCCGCTGCCCCGCGGGTTGCCCGAACGGCCGGCGACCGCCTCGAGGGCCTGATCGACCTCGACGATCTCGTCGATGAGCGAGGCATCGGCGTCGAAGCGGGGGTCGGCGGTGAACAGCCCGGGGGCGTCGGTGAGCAGCACCAGCAGTTGGGCCCCGACCAGGTGGGCGACCAGTGCCGCCAGCCGGTCGTTGTCGCCGAAGCGGACCTCGTCGTCGGCGATGGCGTCGTTCTCGTTGACGACGGGCACGACACCGAGGTCGAGCAGGCGACCGAGGGTCTGGCGGGCATGGAGGTAGTGCTTGCGGTCGACGAAGTCGAGCGGGGCCAGCAGGCACTGGCCGCCGACGAGGCCGTTGCGCCCCAGGCGCGTCGTCGTAGACCCGCAGGAGCCGGCTCTGGCCCACCGCCGAGATGGCCTGCAACGTGGGCGAGTCGGTCGGCGGGTTGTCGGAGAGCCCGAGGGCGGGGAGGCCGGCGGCGATGGCGCCACTGGTCACGATCACGACCCGGTCACCGAGGCGGTGGCGGGCCGCCACCTCGGCACACAGCTTGGCGATGGCCGGCTCGGAGATGACCCCCCGGGTGTCGGTGATCGACGACGTCCCGATCTTGACGACGATCGTCGCCGCCCCGGCGGCGGCGGTCACGTGTTGGGCTCGTAGTCGAAAACGAAGGTGCCGATGCGTACGGTGTCGCCCGGGCGGGCCCCGGCGCGGGCCAGGGCCCGGTCCACACCGAGGCGGCGCAGCCGCCCCTGGGCGTACGCCAGGGCGGTGGCGTTGTTGAGGTCGGACAGGGCCACCGCCCGCAGCGCGGGGCGGCCGAGCACCACAAACGCCCCGTCGCCGCCTCGTTCGACGACCACGCCCTCGGGCACCGGGCGGTGGATCACGAAGGTGTCGGCGGCCAGGGCGGCGGCCGCCGCCCTGGCCTCGGCCACCATCACCCCGAGGGTGCCGACCAGCTCGGGCAACCCCTCGCCCGTCATGGCCGAGATCCGCCGGCCCTGCCAGTCGGAGGCGACGCCGGCGGCGTCGGCCTGGTCGGCCTTGGACCCGACCACGACGCGGGGGCGGTTGAGGAGCTCGGGCTGGTACCGGCCCAGCTCGGTCAGCAGGATCTCCTCCTGGCGCTGCGGGGAAACGTCGGTCACCGACGCCAGGTCGACCAGGATCACCAGGACCCGGGCCCGCTCCACGTGGCGGAGGAACTGATGCCCGAGGCCCCGTCCCTCGCTGGCGCCCTCGATGAGGCCGGGGATGTCGGCGACCACGAACTCGTAGTCGTTGGCCCGCACCACCCCGAGGTGGGGTTCGAGGGTGGTGAAGGGGTAGTCGGCGATCTTGGGCCGGGCCGCGGAGATACGCGAGATCAGGGTGGACTTGCCGGCGTTGGGCAGGCCGACGAGCGCGACGTCGGCGATGAGGCGCAACTCGAGGTTGAACCACTTCTCCTCCCCCACCTCGCCCTGCTCGGCGAAGGAAGGCGCCCGGCGCCGGTTGGACAGGAAGCGGGCGTTGCCGCGGCCCCCCTGGCCGCCCGCGGCCGCCCGCCAACGGTCGCCCGGGCCCGCCAGGTCGACGAGGATCTCACCGTCGAGCGTCCGTACGATCGTGCCGACCGGCACCGGGACGTCGAGGCTGGTACCGGCATGGCCGTGGCGGCTCTTGCCGCTGCCGTGGGTCCCGGAGGTCGCGGCGCGGTGGGGATGATCCCGGAAGCCGAGCAACGACGCGGCGTCGGTCGACGCCACCAGCCAGACGTCGCCGCCCGACCCGCCGTCGCCGCCATCGGGGCCCCCCTTGGCCACGTGCGCCTCCCGCCGGAAGGCGACGGCGCCCGCGCCGCCGTCTCCGGCCTTGACGTGAATTTGTGCTTCATCGACGAATCCGGACACTGCTACGAGGGTACCGGGACCCCGGTACGGCTCCCATGCTGTTCCCGGCTTTCGCCGACGCCTTCCGGTGCGCCTTTCGCGGAGGCCTGCCGACGAGCGATGATTCCGGGCGTGGCGGTCGAAGAAGGTACGACCGAACCCCCGCCGGAGCGACCGGGCTCCATCGATACCGATGCCGGCGGCGTGACCGAGACGGTGGCGGCCACCGATCGCCGCCCGGTGGCGGTGCTGGCCGCCATGGTCGCCCTGTACTGGCTGGTCTTCGGCTTTCTCGTCTACCGCCAGCAGTCCAACTTCGGGACCTTCGGCTTCGACATCGGCATCCACGACCAAGGCATCTGGTTGGCCTCGCAGGGCCGGCCGACCTTTGTCACCGTGCGCGGCCTGGACTACTTCGCCCACCACGTCAACGTGGTCTCGATGGCGTTCGTGCCCTTCTACTGGTTGGGGGCCGGCCCGCACTTCCTGATAGTGGTCCACACCCTGGCGGTGGCCGCGGGCGCCATACCGCTGTGGCTGCTGGCCCGGGACCGCCTGCACAACCCGTGGCTGGCCCTCGTCCCCCCGCTCGCCTACCTCCTGTACCCCGCGGTCAACTGGGTGACCTGGTGGGCCTACCACCCCGACTCACTGGCCATCACGCCGCTGCTGTTCGCCTACTGGCTGGCGGTGCGGGGCAAGTGGCGATGGTTCGCGGTCGCAGTGGCGGTGGCCCTTCTGTGCAAGGAGGACGTCGCCCTCTCGCTGATCATGCTCGGTGGGGTTGTGGCCTTGTGGATGAAACCGGCGGCGGTTTCCCCCGACCAGGACGGCCGAGATCTCGCCCGCGACCGGCAGCAGCGGCGGCGGATCGGGCTCGCCACCGCCGCGGTCGCCCTCGCCTGGTACCTCCTGTGCACAAAGGTGATCATCCCCTGGCGCAACCACGGCCGGCCGCCGTTCTACGACTCCTTCTTCCCCTCCCTCGGGGCGACCATCCCCCAGGTCATCTTCAACGCCATCCGCCACCCGAGCCGCGTCTGGCACCTGGCGCAGCTCCCCGACCGGCGCACCTACTACGTCCAGATGTTCGCGCCCCTGGCCTTCATCCCCCTCCTCGCCATCCCCGTCTTCCTTATCGGCGGCCCTCAGTTCGGCGTGGACGTCACCGCCCAGGTCGTGCAGGGCGCGACCATCAAGAGCCAGTACGCCAGCTTGGTCATCGTCGGCTCGTTCCTCGCCACCGTCGAGGCGTTGGCGTTCATCCGGCGCCACTTGCCTTCCCTCGTGCCCTTCGCCGTGGGGGTCTTGGCGGCCACGTCACTGGCGGGCGCGGTGGCCTGGGGCCTGTCGCCGATCAGTACCCAGTTCCACAAGGGCGTGTGGCTGGCCCACAACAACATCAGCCGCGAGCTACACACCGCCGTCGACATGGTCCCCTCCGGTGACGGGGTCAGCGTGACGTACTACCTGACGCCCCAGGTTACCCACCGGCAGTACGCCTTCGAGTTCCCGAACCCGTGGGAGAGCGTCAACTACGGGATCAACAACGATCGGGGCAACCCGGCCACCGTCAAGTGGCTCATCCTCGACCGGGCCACTCTCGGCCCCCCTGAGCGCACCCTCCTGGATCAGCTCACCGGGCCCGGCGGATCGTTCACGGTGGTCTACGACACTAAGGGCGTCGTCGTGGCGAAACGGGTCCCGATCCCCCATTCTTGAGTGAACCTGTCGGCATTGGCTACGGTTTGCCCCTATTGCGCCTGGGCCGAGGGGGAGACGTGGATCGTTGAGGCTGCATCGACGCGGGATTCCGCGGCATCGAGCCCGGGCCGCCGCCCTGCGCCGTCGCCGTCTTGGCGCCTTCTTGTCGGTATCGGTGTGCGTCGTCGGCCTCACCGCGGGCACGTTCGCAGCGCGGGGCACCGGGTCGCGCCGCGGCGGTGGCACCGCCTCCCCGGACCGGCAGATCCCCACGTTCACGCCGGCCGCGGCGACGCAGTCCCTGCTGGCCGTCATGGTTTCGACGCCGCCGCTCACCTTGAAGTTCGAGCACGACGCGCCTGACCCGGTGCCTCCCGGCCCGCCCCCCGGCGTCCCGCTTCCCGTGCAGTACATGCGCGGGGGCAGCGTCGACCAGGGCGTCGACTACCTGGCCCCCGGCGGCACGCCGCTGTACGCCATGGGCACAGGGATCATCATCCAAGAGGGTGGCCCCGGGACCTCGGGATTCGGGCCGAACATCCCGGTCCTGCAGATCACCGACGGGCCACTGGCGGGCAAGATCGTCTATTACGGCCACGCCGGCGCCAACATCGTGCCCGTCGGGGCCAAAGTCACGGCGGGCCAGCAGATCGGCATCGTCGGCTTTGGCCGCGTCGGCATGTCCACGGCACCGCACCTCGAGATCGGCTTCTGGCCCCTTGGCGGCATGCGCTCCGGCTCCACCATGCTGGCCACCATCGACCAGATGATGGGCCACAAGACCGGCCGCTAGCCCTCCACCGAGCCCCGCCCAAGAGGCGAGCTCCGAGCCCGCTACGAGGGGGCGGGCGAGTCCTCGGTCATGATGTCGACCAGCTTGCGGCCCTTGCGGTTGCCGAACTTGACCTTGCCGTCGGCCATGGCAAACAACGTGTCGTCGCCCCCGCGGCCCACGTTGACTCCCGGGTGGAAGTGGGTGCCCCGCTGGCGCACGATGATCGACCCGGCAGTCACCGCGGTGCCGTCGAAGACCTTGACGCCGAGGCGTTGGGCGTTGGAGTCGCGGCCGTTACGGGTGGAGCCGCCACCCTTTGTCTTGGACATACTTAACCCTCGCCCTTGCTGATTCCAGTGATCTCGATGGTCGTGTAGTGCTGCCGGTGACCCCACTGCTTGCGGCCCCGGGACTTGTTCTTGTACGTGAAACCGTGGATCTTGGGTCCCTTGGTCTCACCGACGACCCGGGCCGCGACCACGCTTCCGGCGACGCCGGTTCCTGCCAGGACGGTGTCACCGTCGACGAGCAGCACTGGCTCGAAGGTGACCTCCGATCCTTCCGCCGAACCCAGCAGCTCGACGGCCAGAGTCTGGCCCTCGACGACACGTTCCTGTTTTCCACCTGTTTTTATGACGGCATACACAAGGGCGCGATCTTACCAGAGGACCCGCGGGGACCCGGTGGGCCCGCCGCTCAGATCTCGGCCGACAAGAGCTCCTCGTCGAGCAGCAGGCCCCGGCCCCCGCAGGTGGGGCAGGTCTCGGAGAACGACTCGACCAGGCCCTCCGACACGCGCTTGCGGGTCATCTCGATGAGGCCCAGCTCGGAAATGTCGAAGACCTGGGTGCGGGTCTTGTCCCGGGCCAGGGCGTCGCGGAACGAACGGGCGACCTCGGACCGGTTGGCCGCAATCTCCATGTCGATGAAGTCGATGACGATGATGCCGCCGATGTCGCGCAGCCGCAGCTGGCGGGCGATCTCCTCGGCGGCCTCGAGGTTGTTGCGGAAGACGGTCTCCTCGAGGTTGGAGGTGCCCACGTTCTTGCCGGTGTTGACGTCGATGACGGTAAGAGCTTCGGTGCGCTCGATGATCAGAGAGCCGCCCGACGGCAGCCACACCTTGCGGTCGAGGGCCTTGTGGACCTGCTCGTGCACGTGGTGGCGCTCGAAGATGGGTAACGGGCTGTCGCCGTCGCCGGCGTACTCCACCCGATCGGCCAGTTCGGGGCTGATGCTGGCGACGTAGTCGCGCACTTCCTCGAACAGCTCGCGATCGTCGATGATCACGCCCCGGTAGTCGTTGTTGAACTCCTCCCGGATGACCCGCACCGCCATGTCGGGTTCCCGGTAGAGGAGCGCGGGCGCCTTCGACCGCTTGGCCTTGGCGTCGATGTCCTCCCATTGGCGCAGCAGCCGGGTCACGTCACGGCGCAGCTCGTCGGCGGAGGCGCCCTCGGCGGCGGTGCGCACGATCAGGCCGTGGCCGTCGGGGCGAATGTCGTCGAGGATGCGGCGCAGCCGCTTGCGCTCGTCGTCGGCCAGGCGCTTCGAGATCCCGTAGGTGTCGCTGCCGGGGATGAGCACGACGAAACGGCCGGGAAGGGAGACCTCCTGGCTGAGCCGGGCCCCCTTGGTCCCGATCGGGTTCTTGGTCACCTGGGTCACGATGACCTGGCCGACCTTCAACAACTGCTCGATGCGGGCCTCGCGTGATTTGTCACCGCCGCCCCGGCCGCCACCGCGCACCGGCTTGCCCCCCGAGTCGCCCTCGATCTCCTCACGGTCGTAGCGCACATCGCCGCGGTACAGGACGGCGTTTTTCGGGGTGCCGATGTCGACGAACGCCGCCTCCATGCCGGGGAGGACGTTCTGGACCCGGCCCAGGTAGATGTTGCCGTCGATCTGGATGGCGTCGTCCGCCGGCCGCGAAACGTAGTGCTCGATCAGCGAGCGCCCTTCCAGCACCGCGATCTGGGTGGCGTTGGGCTGGACGTGGACCAGCATCAGGTAGCGGCCCACAGGGCGGCCCTTGCGCTCCCGACCTCGCCGCTTTTCGAGGGTCTCGGCGTCGATCTCCTCGTCGGCGAAGGTCGTCAGCGCATCGCCGGCCGGGCCCCGGCCAACACCGCGCCCACCTCGGCGCCGGCGCCGTCGTCCATTGACGAGGTCATCGGCGCCCGACGACTCCTGCGACCTCGACAGCGCTGATGGCCCCGATGCTCCCGCAGTCCCGGCACCACCCGCAGCGCGGGCTTCGGAGCGACCCCCGCCACCGCCATTGCCGTTCGGCCGTCGGCTCCCGCCACCTCCCTCCCCCGTCCGGGCGCCGCCCGACCCGGAACCGGAAGAGGGGTTGGAACCAGCCCCGGCCGGGCGGCGACCGCCGGCGGCCTCCTTGGGCGCCGCGCCTCGCGCCGCCCGCGCCGACGCGCCCGCCGCCGACGACGCAGCCGATGGAGCGGGACGGCTGTCTCCGATCTTGGGCTTGGCGGGCCCCGCCAGCGGCTTGTCGGCCGCTTCTACCGCGGCCGGGGGGCCGTCGCCGCCATCGAGCGCGCCGCTGTCGACGCTCGGGCGGGTGCGGTTGCGCCCACCCCGGCTCCCCCGCCGGCGCCGGCGCGAGGGCGCGCCGATCCCGGTCGCTCCAGGGTCAGAGGACGAAAAACTATTGTCGGCAGCCGGGGCCCCCTCCGATACCGGGCGGGGCGCCGCCAGCGGCGGGCCCTCGGGGCTCGCCGGGCGATCGGGTGCTGCGTCGGACATGGTGGTGTTCCCTTCTCATGACGCACGCTCCAAAGCGTGCGGCGCGTCCGGCGCTGCGAGCGGGGCCGCCAAGGGCTCCCACCGCGCGCCGTCGCGCTCAATCCATTGTTGAATGCGGCGCACGAAGCGCTCTTCGACGTCAGTGCCGAGCGCAGCGACCAGTTCGGTCGGCCGGAGGCTGCGGGGCTGCGTCGCCAGGTCGCACTCGAGCCACACGCCCTCGTTGTCGTTTCCAACGGGGCGGATGGCCAAAATGGCGGGCCGGATATCCTCGGTCACCTCACGGCCTTTCCGGGTGCGGGTGATCACGACCGAGTCCGCGGCCAGCAACTGGCTCACACGAGCGCCGACGTCGGGCACGGGCGTGTCCGGGTCGGCAGATGTCACGGCCAGCCGCCAGGTACAGACGGTGACCTCTTCCTGCAGGGACTGCGACCGGTCGTTGGCCGCTGCGATGGCAAGGACGTCGAGGCCCTCGGGCAGCGCGGCGGACAAGGTGGCGGTCAATGCTTCGAGATCGAGAGCCGCTTCGCCGCCGTCGGGCGAGGGCGGGAAGTCAGCCAGTTCGATGTCGAGGTACTCGGCCATAGATTCGTAGCCGGTGGAAAGCGCCAGCCCAAAGCTGACCTTGGGCCGGGGCGAGAATCCGTTCGAATAGGCGAGCGGAAGGTTGGCCCGGCGGAAGGCCCGCTCCCACATGCGGGCGGTGTCGCGATGGCTGGTCCAGCGGATCTTGCCCAGCTTGACGAAACGGATCCGCAGCCGGGTCACCGCGCCGCCGATCCGCTGCGCGCCGGCAGCAGGGTGACGGGCACGTAGCCGCCCGCGGCCAGATCCTGGCCGGTCCCCTGGCTGCCGCCGGCGGGGGCGACGGGCGACGCGACCACGTGCTCGATGCCGTACTCGGTGCACGCCCCGCAGTCGTAGCACGGGGTCCAGCGGCAGTCGGGCAGGCCGTGGGAGGCCAGCGCCTCCCGCCAGTCCTGCCACAGGAAGTCCCGGTGCAGCCCGGCCGAGATGTGATCCCACGGCAGGATCTCGTCGGACTCGCGATGGCGCTCCACGTACCACTCGATGGACAACCCCTGGCGCGCCATCGCCGCCTCCCAGAGGGTGAGGTCGAAATGCTCCGACCATTCCTGGAAGGTCCCCCCGGCGCGCCAGACGTCTTCGATGACGGCGCCGATGCGCCGATCCCCCCGGCTGGCGATGCCCTCGGCGAGGGTGGCCCGGGGATCGTGCCAGCGCATCGTCACCCCTTTTTCCAGCCTGGTGGCGTCTCGCAGCATGTTGACGCGGCGCTGCAGCTCGGCCACCCCGACCTGCCCGAACCACTGGAACGGCGTCTGCGGCTTGGGAACGAAACCTCCCACCGACGCCGTCACCGACACGCCTTTGGTGTGCTTGCGCCCGATTGCCACGCAGTTCCGGGCCAGCTCCGCGATGCCGAGCGTGTCGGGGTCGGTCTCGGTGGGCAGCCCGATCAGGAAATACAGCTTGACCCGCCGCCAACCCTGGGAGAAGGCCGAGTCGACGGCGCCGTACAGATCCTCTTCGGTGATCAACTTGTTGATGACCTGGCGCATCCGCCACGACCCGGCCTCGGGGGCGAACGTGAGGCCGGTGCGCCGGGCCTTCTGCAGCTCGTTGGCGATGCCGACGGTGAAGGCGTCGACCCTCAAGCTCGGCAAGCTGACCGAAACGGGCGCCTGGCCCGTGCACATCGCATCGCCGACGATCCCGGCGACGGTTTCTTGGATCCCGGAATAGTCAGCGCTCGACAGTGACGTCAGGCTGACCTCGTCGTAGCCGGTCCGGCGCAGCCCGTCACGGACCATGCGGCTGACCTGGGCCGCCGGCCGTTCCCGCACCGGCCGGGTGATCATGCCCGCCTGGCAGAAGCGGCAGCCCCGGGTGCAGCCCCGGAAGATCTCGACATTGAGCCGGTCGTGGACGACTTCGGTGAGCGGCACCAGCTGGTTCTTGGGGTACGGCCACGCTCCCAGGTCGGCGATGGTGCGCTTGTGGACTATTGCCGGGATGTCGGGAAAAAGGGGTGTGATGGCCCGCAACCGTTGCCCGTCGTAGGCCACTTCGTACATCGAGGGCACGTAGACGCCGGGCACTGCGGCCAAGCGGCGCAGCAACTGGTGACGGGACCCGGGGGGGCGGGTGGAGCGCTTCCACTCGGAGATGACCGCGGAGACGTCGCCGACCGCCTCCTCGCCGTCGCCGATCACGAACAGGTCGACGAAGTCGGCGAGGGGCTCGGGGTTGAAGGTGCAGTGGCCGCCGGCCGCGACCAGCGGGTGCGACTCGTCGCGCTCGCGGGCGCGCACGGGTACCCCGGCCAGGTCGATGCAGTTGACGACGTTGGTGTAGACGAGCTCGGCGGAGATGTTGAACGCCAGCAGGTCGAACTCGGCGGCCGGGCGGTGGCTGTCGACGGAGAACAGCGGCACGCCGCGACGCCGCATGGCCTGCTCCATGTCGCTCCACGGGGCGTAGGAGCGTTCAGCCGCGCTGGCCGGGTTCTCGTTGAGCAGCTCGTAGAGGATCTGGAGGCCCTGGTTGGGCAGCCCGATCTCGTAGGTGTCGGGATAGATGAGCAGCCAGTCGACCCGTCCCGGGCGCGTCGAAGGGTCCGGCACCACCATCCCGTCTTCACAGCCGATGTAGCGAGCCGGCTTCTGTACGTGCGCGAGGAGCGGCTCGATACGAGGCCAGAGACTTGTCATCTCCCGCGCCAGTGTAGCGGGCCGCCGGTGGCTGACCCCGGGGCGGCCGTCAGCTGTAGCGCCGCATCTGCACGTTGAGGACCAGGCCGATAGCCGCGAACGAGCAGACGATCGCCGACCCCCCGTAGCTCATGAACGGCAGCGGGATGCCCGCGATGGGCATGATGCCCATGGTCATCCCGACGTTCTCGAAGATCTGGAAGACCAGCATGGCCAGCACGCCGACACAGATCAAGGTGCCGGTGGAATCGCGCGCCGAGGTTGCCGCCCGCCAGGTCCGCCACACGATCAGTACGAACAGGCTGAGCAACAGAAACGAGCCCACCAGGCCCAACTGCTCGCCCACCGCGGTGAAGATGAAGTCGGTCTGCTGCTCGGGGACGTAGGAGAGATTGGTCTGGGTGCCCTTGAACAGACCCTTGCCCGACAGGCCCCCGGAGCCGATGGTGATCTTGGATTGGTTGAGGTTGTAGGTCGCCGTCACGTTGCTGCTCGAGTCGAGGAACGCCGTCAGGCGGTCGCGCTGGTACTGGTGCAAGGCCCCGAAGTGCAGAACCGCGGTGACGCCGAGAATCCCGATGACGGCCAGCACGGCCAGATGGCGAGAGCGAACGCCGCCCACGAGCAGGACGCCGAGCAGGATGGCGCCGAAGACCAGAGCGGTCCCGAGGTCGGGTTGCTTGTAGATGAGGGCGAAGGGCACCGCGGCCAGGCCGAGGACGGTCACCAACTCCTTGCCGCCCAACCGGCCCTTGTAGTTGGCGCAGATCCCGGCCAGGGCGACGATCATGGCGATCTTGGCGAACTCCGACGGCTCGAGCTGGTAGGACCCGATCTGGAACCACGCCTGTGCCCCTTTGCTCTTCTTGCCGAGCGGCGACATGATCAGGAGCAGGGCGAGGACCGTACCTCCGTAGAAGATGGGCGCGAAGTCCCGCAGGCGCCGGTAGTCGATCGACGCGGCCAGGGCCATGACGACGATGCCCACCACGACGAACGCCGCCTGGCGCTTCAAGTAGTACGCCGGGTCCAAGCCTTGGGCAATGAGCTTGTCCCGGGTGGCGCTGTAGATCATCAGCAGTCCGAAGCAGGCGATGCCGATGGTGGCCACCGCCAGCCCGGCGTCGACGTGGCGCCAGGCCGCGGCGGGGGCCCGTCGCGACGATCCGGAGATGCCGGCAGTGCGCCGGGGTATCGAAAGTGCCATGGGATGCGGTCTTTAGTCCTTTCCGCCCAGGCCGATGACAACTTGCCCGGGAGTGAGGTTGAACAGCCCGTCATAGATTCGGCGGACGACGGGGGCGGCGGCGTCGGCGCCATAGCCCGACTCCTCCATCACCGCGGTGACCACGAACTGGGGATTGTTGGCCGGGGCGAAGGAGGAGAAGACCGAGGTCGGGTCCTTGCCCTGGACCTGTGCCGTGCCCGTCTTGCCGGCCACGGGGTACTGGTTGAGGGGGAACCCCGAGAAGGCGACGTGCGCCGTGCCTTCGCCGCTGCCCACGACGCCCTGGAGGCCGGCCAGCACCGCGTCGCGCCATTCCGGCTGCATGGCGACGTGGCCCTTGCTGATCGTGGCGATCTGCTGGAACAGCTTCCCCTGCTGGTCGGTGATCTTGATCGCGACCTGTGGCGTCCAGAGGGTCCCGCCGTTGGCGAAGGTGGCATAGGCATTAGCTAACTGCAGGGGTGTGACCGCCACTTCCCCCTGCCCGATCGCCGTGTTGACGTTGTCGCCGGTGAACCAGTTGCCTTCGGTGAAGATCTTGGGGTATTGGGCGTGCTCCTTCGCCCTGCTCGCCTCATCGGGGATCCGCCCCGATGCCTCGTTGGGCAGCGGGATGCCGCTCGGGCTGCCGAAGCCGAGCTGGCGAGCCACGTTCTGCAGGCCGTCCACCCCGTATTTGGACCGGTCGTTCCAGAAGGTGGCGCCGATCTGGTAGAAGTACGCGTCGCTCGAAACGGTGATGGCCCGGGTCAGGTTGACCTGCCCGAAGGACTGGTGGTTGTCGTTGTTGAAGCAGCCCGCGACCTGGAATCTGGCGTTGCACGTCAACTTGCCGACCTGCAGGAAGCCGCGGTCGTTGAAGTACTGGGCCGGGCTTACGATGCCCCCCTCCAGGCCCGCGATCGCCGTCGCCAGCTTGAAGGTGGATCCCGGCGCGTAGAGGCCCTGGATGGTGCGGTCGTTCAACGGGTGGGCGGGATCGTTGACGTACTGGGCGAACTTGGCCCGGCTGATCCCACCGGTGAAGTCCTGGGGGTTGTAGGTCGGGTTGCTGGCCAGCGCCAGTACCGCTCCGTTCTGGGGGTTGAGCACCACCACCGCCCCACCGGGCGCCGCGAACGGCTTGCCGGGCCCACCCGCACCCCGGTCGCTGTTGAGGCGGGCCGCGGCCAGGCCCTGCGCCAGTGACTCCTCGGCGAGCTTCTGGACGTTCAGGTCGAGGGATAGCCACACGTCGTGGCCCTGGACGGAAGGCTGCGACGCCAACACCCCGAGCACCCGGCCCTTGGAATCGACCTGCAGCTTGGTCAACCCGGGGCGACCCCGCAGGGCGTCCTCGTACGCCGCCTCGACGCCGGCCTTACCGATCTGGTCGTCGGCCTGGTAGCCCTGGCGCTTACGGGCCGGCGTCAGCTCCTGGCCGCTGATCTGGCTGACGTAGCCGAGGACGTTGGCAGCCAGCGAGCCGTAGGGGTAGAAGCGCTCGGCCACCGCCTCGACGGTGACGCCGGGGAACTCCAACTGGTGCTCCCGGAGGTAGATGACGACCGGCGCCTTCACGTCGACCGCCAAGGGCACCGGGACGTAGGGGCTATAGCGGGCGTCGTTGAGCCGCTGCAACAGTTCGTCGTTAGAGGCGCCGAGGAGCAGCGACAGGCGAGAGACGACATCGGGCTCCGCCTTGGCGGTGACCCGGCTGATCGTGACCACCTCCGAAACCATGTTGTCGACCAGTACCGTCCCGTTGCGGTCGAGGATGCGGCCCCGCGGCGCCGGCGTATAGACGAGGCGGACCGAGTTGCCCTGGGCGGCGGCTTGCGCCTTGGGCTCGTTGATGACCTGGAGGAACCACAGCCGGGCGAAAAGCGCCGCGAACAGGCACACGATGACCACCGCCAACACGGTGAGCCGCATCTGGGCCGACGGCAGATCCGGCTGGGTGCTCATCGCCTCTGCCTCATCGGCGGGTGCCTCATCGCCTCTGCCTCATCGCCGGGCTGACCGGGACGCGGAACCCGTCGGGCCGCGGTAGCCGACGCCGCCACCGAAAAGGCCTGAAGCCGTCGCCGATGTCGGGCGCGCCAGCGACGACCTATCGGCGCCGCCGTCGGAGCGCTTGGTCCCGGACGCGGCCCAGGCGAACAGGAGGGTTACCGGCGCGGCCACGATGCCGTTCATGACACCTACGATCAGCGCCGTTTTGACGATGGCGACCGGCCCACTCGCGGTGAGCTGGGACTGCCCGACCATGACGCCGGCCAGAACAAAGGTGACGACGCCCGCCGCGCTGGCCACGAAGGCGGTGGCGGGCGCCAGGAACCAACCTTCCTGGAGCACCGTTCCCCGGATCGAACCCACGCCGTAGCCGATGAGGCTGAAGACCAGCGCCGACAAGCCGAGGGGGGTCGTGACGAGGAACAGGTCGGCCAGCAGTCCCGCCGCGAAGCCCACCACGCCGCCGAGCTCGGGGCCGCCGACCACCGCGGCCGACACGGTGCACAGCAGCATGAGGTCGGCGCAGACGCCCAGAATCCGCAGATCGGCCACGACCGTCGTCTGCAGCAGCAGCGCGAGCACCAGCAGGGCGGCAACGCGCAGTCGCGTCGCCACCGCGGGGCTCACGATTGCGGAGACCACTGCAGCACCCGGACGTACTCCAGCCGCGACAGGTCGGCGGCCGGGGTAACGGTCACGGACTGCTGCAACTGCCCGGGCGCCGACTTCACCGACTTCACCGTGGCGACCGGGATGTCCTTCGGGTACTGCGCCAGATTGAGCCCACTCGTCACCAGATTGTCGCCCACGTTGACCTTGGTGTTGGCATCGACCAGGTCGAGGGTCAGGGGGTTGCCCCGGCCGGCGCCGTTGGCCACGAACACCGCCCCGTTGGTCGTGAGCCGGACCCCAACACTGAACGTCGGGTCGGTCAGCAGCAGCACCGTCGAGCGGCTCTTCGACACCTGGGCGATGCGGCCGACCAGGCCGCCGCCGGTGACGACGGGCATGTTGACCGCGATGCCGTTGTCGGTGCCCCGGTTGATCTGGATCGATATCTCGAAGTTGGACGACGAGGTGTCGACGACCTGGGCCGCGACGGTCGGGATGTTCCCGACGAAATCGAGGTGCGCCTGCTCCGAAAGGGCCTGGAACTGGCGCTGGGCGTCCGACGCGGACAACGCCTGACTCCGCGCCTGGGCGAGCTGGTCCCGCAGGTGGGCGTTCTCCGCCTTCAGCGACCCGTAGTGGAACGCCCCGGTGAAGAAGTCCCCGACCGGGCGCAGGACCGCGTGCGTGGCCGACTGGACCGGGGCGAAGGCGTCATGGGCGCCGGAGCGGATCGATCCCGTGAGTCCGCCGCCGTTGGCCCGGGTGTCCACTGTGACCAGCGTGATGGCCGTGAGGACCAGCAGCAGGAGAATAAATCGCGGTCGGGCGCTTCGGCGGTAGACAGCCACAGCGAATCAGAAAAGCGACAGTTTCAGTGACCCTGCGAGGAGATCAGAACCTGCTTCAGGGCATCGAACTCCTCGAGGCACTGGCCACTACCGACGACCACCGAGAGCAGCGGGTTGTTAGCGATGATGATCGGCATTCCCGTCTCCGCGGACAGCCGGGCGTCGAGGCCGTGCAGCAGCGCACCGCCGCCGGTGAGGACGATCCCCTGCTCCATGATGTCGGCGGCCAGTTCCGGCGGCGTCTTGTCCAAGGTGATCTTCACCGCGTCCACGATGGCCGTCACCGGCTCTTCGATGGCTTCGCGGATCTCCTGGGTCGTGGTGACGATCGTCTTGGGCAGGCCGGTGATCAGGTCGCGGCCGCGGATCTCGGCGTGGAGCTCTTCTTCCAGCGGGCAGGCGCTGCCCAGGGCGATCTTGATCTCCTCGGCGGTGCGCTCCCCGAGCGCCAGGCTGTACTCCTTCTTGATGAAGGCGATGATGGCCTCGTCGAGTTCGTCGCCGCCGATACGCACCGACTGGGAGGTGACGATGCCGCCGAGGGAGATGACCGCCACCTCGGTGGTGCCGCCGCCGATGTCGACGACCATGTTGCCGGTCGGCTCGTGCACCGGCAGGCCGGCGCCGATGGCCGCGGCCATGGGCTCCTCGATGATGTAGGCGGGCTTGCGGGCGCCTGCCGACTCGGCCGCTTCCATGACGGCGCGTTGCTCGACGCCGGTGATGCCCGACGGCACGCAGATGACCATGCGGGGCTTGGCGAACTTCCGGGGGCCCTGCACGCGGCGGATGAAGTAGGCCAGCATCTTTTCGCAGATGTCGAAGTTGGCGATGACCCCGTCACGCAGCGGGCGGATGGCCTGGATGTGGCTCGGGGTGCGGCCGATCATCCGCTTGGCCTCGGCTCCGACGGCGAGGGGCCGGTCGTCTTTGATGTTGACCGCGACTACGGAAGGCTCGTTGAGCACGATCCCCCGGCCCCGCACATAGACCAAGGTGTTGGCGGTGCCCAAGTCGACGGCCATATCTCGGCCGAAGAGTGAGGTGAATGCGCTGTCAGACACGAGGGGCCTTCCTCCTGCGATCGGAGGTCAGGCGGCAAGGCTAGGTGGGATTTGCCCAGGTAACAAGCCGGATCCACCATCTCGGTGGAACGCGTCGCTAGGATTCGCCGCCCTCCGACGCCGCCGGTGTGACCGCCAGGGCCGGGAACCACAAGGCGATCTCTCGTTCGGCCGATTCGGCGCCGTCAGATGCATGGATGAGGTTCTCCGGAGATGCGCTGGCCAGGTCGCCACGGATTGTGCCCGGGTTCGCCTCCGCCGGGTTGGTGGCCCCGCTGATCAGCCGGACGATCTCCCAGGTGTCCTCGGGACCCTCGACCACGAGCGCCAGTAAGGGCGAACGGGTGATGAAGCTCACCAGCTTCTCGAAGAAGGCCTTGCCGAGGTGCTCCTCGTAGTGGCGCTTGGCGTGCTCGGCATCAATATGGCGCAACTCGGCGGCCACGATACGCAGGGACTTGCGCTCGAGGCGGCCAATGATCTCGCCGCAGAGCCCGCGCTCGACAGCATCCGGTTTGCAGAGAACAAGAGTCCTTGACATACGTGCCCGTCACGGTACCAGCGCTTGCTGTGGTTAGCGGCGGTGCTCCTCGAAGTGGTGGATGGCCGCCCGGGCCGCTCCGACCACATACAACGACCCCGTGACGAGGATCAAGTCGTCGGCTCCCGCCATGGCGCGGGCCCGGTCGAGGGCGCTCTCCACTGTGGTCGCGGGCTCGGCGTCGACACCGAGGAGCATTGCTGCCTTGGCGACGACGTCGGCGGGCTGGGCCCGGGGACTTGGTGGCGGGCAGGTGATCACGTAGCGGGCCTTGGGCGCGCCAAGCGCCTGCAGCATCTCGCCGGGGTCCTTGCCCCGCAGCATGCCCACCACCATGATCCGCGAGCGCACCTCGCCAAACTCCTCGTCGACCGCAGCCGCCATCGCCTGAGCCCCGGGGATGTTCTTGGCCCCGTCGAGCACGATCAACGGGTCCCGGCTCACGACCTCGAGGCGCCCCGGCGAGCGCACCTTGGCCGCCGCCTCGGCCAGGAGGTCGGGTTCCACGGGAGCACCGAAAAAGGTCTCCGCGGCCACCACCGCGTCCAGGAAGTTGTACGCCTGGTGGCGACCATGGAGGGCGAGGTAGACGTCGTAGTACTCGGCCGCCGGTGTCCGCAGGCTGACCAGCCGGCCGCCGACGGCCAGCTCGTTGCTCAGGACCTCGAAGTCCCGGTCCCGGAGGAGGACGCGTTCGGGGCCCTCCGCCTCGAAGATGGGCAGCAGCTCGGGGCGGGTCTCGGACAGCACCAGCGAGCTGCCGGGCTTGATGATGCCCGCCTTCTCCTTGGCGATGTCGGCGACGGTAGGGCCCAGGAACTCGACGTGGTCCAGGTCGACGTTGGTCACTACCGCCACCTCGGCGCGGGCCACGTTGGTGGCGTCCCATCGGCCGCCGAGGCCGACCTCGATCACCGCGATGTCCACCGGTCGTTCCGCGAACCAGCGAAAGGCTGCTGCCGCCAGCAGCTCGAACCACGTCGGGCGGCTCTCGGGCCGGCCGTCGGACACCAGCATCTGCTCCAGCAGCGCCAGGTCCGACAGCAGGTCGGCAAGGTCCCCGTCGCCGACCGGCGCGCCGTTGAACATGAGCCGCTCGTTGACCGCTTCGAGGTGGGGACTGGTGAACGTCCCGACGGTGAGGCCCTTGGCCATGAGGACGGTGGTGATGGCCCGGGCCGTCGAGGTCTTGCCGTTGGTCCCGGTGACGTGGATCACGGGGTAGTCGGCCTGGGGGTCGCCGAGGATGTTGACCAGCCGCCGCATGCGCCCGAGGTCGGGCGGGGGCCGGTTGGTGTCGGCCAGCATGCGCTCCAGGTTCTGGTGGGAGTCCAGCCAGGCCAGGGCGTCGCCGAGATCCATAGCTTTTCCGGGGTCGGGCGGCGTCAGGCGGCGATGCGTTCGATGCGGGCCGCGAACTCCTCGGCCGCTTCTTCAACTGCACTGCGGGCCTTGGCGGCTGAGCGCAGGGCCCGGCGGCGAGCGTTCCGGGCCACCGCCTCGGCCTTACCGAGTGCCGCCGCCACCGCCTGCTCGGCCGCCTTGCGCTCTTCGCGGGTCAGGCGCTGCGCCTTCCCCTTGGCCTGGCCGAATGCCTGCTGGACTGCCTCGACCTGCTGGCCGGCGACGTTCTCGACGCTGGCCCGGGCCCGGGCGACAGCCTCGGTCGCCGCCTTTCGCTCGGATCGGGCTATCTGGCATGCCTTGCCTCGGGCCCGGGCGACCGCACGCTTGGCCGCCTTGCGTTCTTTCTTGGAGAGCTTCTTGGCCCGGGCCTTGGCCTTGGACACCGCTTCCATCGCCGCTTCCCGCTGGCTCGTGACCGCAGAGCCTTTGGCGCCCGCCGCCGATGTTGCTCGCCGCCCAACAGAGCCGCCGAGCAGCGCTCCCGCAACTGCCCCGCCCAGGCTCCAGCGGGCGGCATTGCGAGCCAGCTCGTTGACCGGCCGGTCCTTGCTGTAGGCCTCTATTGCGGCGGCACCAGCCCCTATGGCGGCTCCCAGCAGCGCACCTTTCAGCAATTTGCTCATGGCGGCGAGGCTACTCCCGCCACCAGCACCAGTTCGGGCTCACCCCTGGACACAAACCCCGCCCCCCACACGGACTACCGCCCACCCCCCCAACGCCCAGCCGCCACCCCTGGACACAAACCCCCCCCTCCACACGGACTACCGCCCACCCCCCCAACGCCCAGCCGCCACCCCTGGACACAAACCCCGCCCCCCACACGGACTACCGCCCACCCCCCCAACACCCTGCCGCCACCCCTGGACACAAACCCCGCCCCCCACACGGACTACTGACCACCCCCCCACCGGGCAGCACTTCGGGCGCGCCAAACTGATCCCGCATGGACCAGCGAAAGGCGGACAACCACCCGGGGCGGCCGGCGCCTCCGGGCGAAACGGCTAAGAAGCGGCCCGGCGGGGCCGGTTCTCCTTTTCCCCGATGCTGGAGCGGGGAACAAGGGTGGGGTTGACGCGGTCGAGGACCACGGAACGGTCGATTACGCAGCGACCGATGTCGGACCGGCTGGGCAGGTCGTACATGACCTCCAGCAGGACCTCTTCGAGGATGGCCCGCAGGCCTCGGGCCCCGGTACCGCGCAGGAGCGCCTGCTCGGCCACGGCCTCGAGGGCGTCGGCGCCGAACTCGAGCTCCACGTTGTCGAGCTCGAACACCCGGTGGTACTGGCGAACCAGGGCGTTCTTGGGCTCGATGAGGATCCGGACCAACGCCTCGCGATCGAGGTTGGACACGGCACCGATTACCGGCAGCCGGCCCACGAACTCCGGGATCAGACCGAACTTGAGCAGGTCCTCGGGAAGCACCTTGTTGAGGAGCTCGCCCTCGGAACGCTCGCCGGCGCTGCGGATCTCGGCGCGGAAGCCGATGCCCTGATGCCCGATGCGGCTCTCGATGATCCGGTTCAGACCGGCAAATGCCCCGCCGCAGATGAACAGGATATTGGTCGTGTCGATCTGGATGAATTCCTGGTGCGGGTGCTTGCGGCCGCCCTGCGGCGGCACGGAGGCGGTGGTGCCCTCCAGGATCTTGAGCAGCGCCTGCTGGACGCCTTCACCTGAAACGTCCCGGGTGATCGAGGGGTTCTCGCTCTTGCGGGCGATCTTGTCGATCTCGTCGATGTAGATGATCCCGGTCTCAGCCTTCTTGACGTCGTAGTCGGCGTTTTGAATGAGCTTGAGGAGAATGTTCTCGACGTCCTCACCGACATAGCCGGCTTCGGTGAGCGCGGTCGCGTCGGCGATGGCGAAGGGAACATTCAGCATTCGGGCCAGAGTCTGCGCAAGGAGTGTCTTGCCGCAGCCGGTGGGGCCGAGGAGCAGGATGTTCGACTTCTGGAGCTCGACCTCGGTGTCGTGGTAGCCGCCGGCCTGGACCCGCTTGTAGTGGTTGTACACCGCCACCGACAGGATCTTCTTGGCCCGCTCCTGGCCGATCACATAGTCGTTCAGGAAGTTGAAGATTTCCGTCGGTTTTGGCAACTCGTCGAAGTGGACCTCGGACGACTCCGCCAGTTCCTCTTCAATGATGTCGTTGCACAGGTCGATGCACTCGTCACAGATGTAGACGCCAGGTCCGGCGATCAGCTTCTTGACCTGTTTCTGCGACTTCCCGCAGAACGAACATTTGACCAAGTCGCTGCTCTCACCGAACTTCGCCACGCCTGTCCCCCCCGGATCTTTCAGGATACGCCTGCGGCCAGCGGGACCCCCGCTAGTTCGCGAGCGGTGATCACTTCGTCGATAATGCCGTAGACCTCGGCCTCAGCGGCACTCATGATGAAATCTCGGTCGGTGTCCTTGGCGACCTTCGCCACCGACTGACCGGTGTCGAAGGCGACCATCTCGTTCAATAGGTCCCGCATGCGCAGGATCTCCTTGGCCTGGATCTCGATGTCCGCGGCCTGCCCGGCGGCGCCCCCGTAGGGCTGATGGATGAGGATCCGAGCGTGGGGAAGGGCGAATCGCTTGCCTCGTGTGCCCCCTGCGAGGAGAACAGCGGCGGCCGAGGCGGCCTGGCCGTAGCAGAACGTCGAGATGTCGTTCTTGACGAACTTCATCGTGTCGTAGATGGCAAAAAGGGCCGTTATGTCCCCGCCGGGACTGTTGATGTAGAGGCTGATGTCCTTGTCCGCATTCTTGTACTCGAGGTACAGAAGCTGGGCGCAGACGGTGTTGGCGACGTGGTCATCGATAGGCGTCCCGAGGAAGACGATGAACTCTTCGAGCATCCGGCTGTAGAGGTCATAGGTCCGAGTGCCCCGGTTGGTCTCTTCGACAACGCTCGGTGGGTAATAGCTGGCAACGGGTCTGATCACGTTGTTGCGGCCCTCGATTTCGGTTGGTCCAGCGAGATGCTTACGTCTTGATGCTTAGGTCTCGTTGGCGGCGTCGGCCGCCTCTGATGCTGTTTCTCCGTCGTCGCTGTCGACCTCCGGAGGTTCTACGAGCAACGCACTGTCAATCGGCTGACCGAGCGGGTCAACAGCCTCGATATGTTCGACGAGCCACTCGACGGCCATGCCTCGCTTGACATCCGAGCGTACCGCGGCCATCTGGTCGTTGCTCTCAAGTTGCTCCCGAACGTCGGCCGGCTTGGCGTCGAAACGATCCGCCAGGCGGCGGATCTCGGCGTCCACGTCGGCCTCGGTGATCTCGATGTTCTCCAGCTCGGCGACGGCCCGCAGGGCCAGATCGGCCTTCACCGCTTGGGTGGACTGGGCCCGCAGTTCGTCGATGAGTTGCTGTTGCGAGCGGCCGGTGGCCGTGAGGTACTGGCCGATGTTCAGGCCCTGCTGGCGCAGCGCGTTCTCGAGCTCGTGGGCCCGATGCGTGATCTCTTCGTTGACCAGCGGCTCGGGCGGGTCATCTTGGACGAGGTCGGCGACGGCTTCGATCGCCTGCGACCGCAGCGCCGCCTGGGACTGCGCCCGCTTTACGACCGTCAGGCGCCGCTCAATGTCGGCCATGAGCTCGGCGACGGTTTCGAACTCCGATGCCTCGCTGGCCCACTCGTCGGTGACCTCGGGGAGGACCATCTCCTTGACTTCCTTGACGTGGACCTCGTAACTGAGCTCGCGTCGCGGCAGCCCGGGCGGGGCGTCGGCTGCGCCCTCGGCGGCTGCGCCCTCGGTGGCTGCGCCCTCGGCGGCTGCGCCCTCGGCGGCTGCGCCCTCGGCGTCGGCCTCAGTGTCGGCGTCGGCCACGGCGGCCTTCGGCGCGCTCAGATCGACGGTGAACGCCAGGTCGGCGCCCACGGTCGCACCTTCGAGGCGCTCGTCCAGTTCCGCACCGAAGTTGCCGGATCCGACCTCGTAGAGGAGATCCTCGCTCGTCGTCTCTTTGTCCGGGTCGGTCTCGCCAGGTCGGCTGATCTTCAAGTCGATGGTGACGTGGTCGCCGCTACGAGCCGGCCGCTCCACCGCGGTGAGCTCGCCGAAGTTGGCCCGCAACTTGTCGAGCTGGGCCTCGACGTCGGAGTCGGTCAGCGCCGGGTTGGGGATGGTGACCCGGAGGCCGCCGTAGCCCGCCAGCTGGACATGCGGCCGGATCTCGACGATGGCGTCGAAAGAAACGGGTCCTTCATGCTCGCCGGCCGTGATGTCGATCTGCGGCGGGGCGATGGCGTCCACCTCGTGCTCGCGGATCGCCTCGTTGTAGTAGCCGGCCAACGAACCTCGGATCGCCTCGGCCCGGGCGGTCTCCTTGCCCAGGCGGGCCTCGAGGATCTTCCGCGGTGCCTTGCCCGGCCGGAATCCCGGGATCCGAACCTCCTGGGCGATCTTGCGGTAGGTGGCGTCGAGAGCCTTCTCGAACTCCTGCTCTTCAATTGTGACCGAGAGCTTGATCTTGTTGCCCTCGAGGGGCTCAACGGCGGTTTCCATACGGGTGACGCAGTCTACCGACCGCACCGTCCATGCGGGTCAACACGTTTCACGGCAGCGCCCGGGGAACGGTCCTCGGCCCGGCAGAGTCGCAAGGCGGCCCGAGGTGGGACCGGTACCATTGGGCGACTGTCACGGGGAGTAGCGCAGCGGAAGCGCACCTGCTTTGGGTGCAGGAGGTCGGGGGTTCAAATCCCCCCTCCCCGACTAACGTGACCGCCGCCGCGGGTGTAGCTCAATGGTTAGAGTCCCAGCCTTCCAAGCTGGTCATGCGGGTTCGATTCCCGTCACCCGCTCCCTGGTCAGAGCGGGTGAGAAGGTCCCTCACGGGGGGTCCCCCGGAGGGCCGAACAGGCCCGGCACGCCACACGTGTGCCACACCGAAAACGAAAACCGTGGTGAACAGGGGTCCGCCAGGTGTGATCGGGCCCCCTTGACATCGTATCTAGCTATATGGCTAAATAGCGACATGGCAGATGATGATGCTTCGGTGTTCCGGGCACTGGCCGACCCCACCCGCCGCCAGATCCTCCAGGACCTGCGCGACGGCGAGCTCTCTGCGGGTGAGATCGCGTCGCGCTTCTCGATCAAGGGGCCGTCGGTGTCGCGTCACCTGTCGATCCTTAAGGCGGCCGGCCTGGTCAGGGAGCGTCGTGACGCCAATCGGATCATGTACTCGCTGGGCGAGGAACGCCTGGCCATGTGCGTGGGCGGGTTCCTGTCGATGGTCTGCCCGGAGCAGGTGGTTCTGCGCCACCGCCGGCCGGAGCAGACGACGGTGAGCGAGTCATGAGGACCCGTGCCCTTCAAGCCTCCATGGAGCGCCGCCTCCTGGTGAACTACCGGGTCGACCCCGACACCTTGGCCTCGTTTCTCCCGGCGCCGTTCCGGCCCGCCCTGGTTGACGGTCACGGTGTCGCCGGTATTTGCCTGCTTCGCCTCGGGCACATCCGCCCCGCCGGGCTTCCCGCCCGTGTCGGGCTGACCACCGAGAACGCCGCCCACCGGATAGCAGTGTGCTGGGACACCGCCGACGGGCCGATAACAGGCGTGTACGTCCCCCGAAGGGACACCTCGTCACGAGCGGCGACGCTGGCCGGCGGTCGCCTGTTTCCGGGTTGGCAACATCTCGCCCG
Organism: uncultured Actinomycetota bacterium; assembly: GCA_963851105.1. Classification (GTDB taxonomy): domain Bacteria; phylum Actinomycetota; class Acidimicrobiia; order Acidimicrobiales; family Palsa-688; genus DATARN01. The sequence goes on along the minus strand of CAWKNP010000001.1, from coordinate 24,854 downwards.
CTTCAAGATCGAAGAAGGCGCTGGACGCTTCCGGATGCACGTCGAGAGCCGGGACCGAGCGGTGGAGATCCTGGTCGCCGCCCACGTGGCCGACACCGTGATGGCCGGATCGGTGTTTTCGAACCTCGACGCGGCATCCCGGTTCTTTCAATGCGCGCCGATCGGCTATGCGGCCACACCCTCGCCGGGCGTCTTCGATGGTGTCGAACTTGCTACCGACGATTGGGATATGCGTCCCCTGGACATCGACGAATCCTCATCGAGTTTCTTCGGCCACCCGGACCGCTTCCCTCCCGGCACAGCCACCATCGACAGCGCCTTCCTGATGGGCGGCCTCGACACGACGTGGCACGCCCAGCCGAAGCTGCTCGCGTCCTCGGAGAGGCCGTCGATGATCATCTCCTCGTGAGGAGGCAGAGGCCGGGCACGGCGCAACAACTCCTCGACGGGAGGTTCAGGTCCTCATCGTGGCCTGGGCGGAGCGGGTCGGTCTCCTACGGCTGGCGGGCCGGCACCCCGCCGCCGGGTGACCCAGGCCCGCGCTCGGGCGCTAGCTCTGGCGTCGGAAGGTGAGGGTGTCGACCCACAGCGATCGCACGCCGCCGTTGGGGTAGCCGGCGACGGGCATCCAGGCGTGGTAGGCGATCCGGATCCCGCCGTCGTTAGCGGTGAAGAAGGTGGGCCCGCTGGGACCGATCGCCTGGCCGTGCGAGGCCATCCACGGCCCGCCGGTTGTGGCGTTCCGGCACGGCCCGAGCGGTGTGGCGCAGGTGGCGTAGCCCATGGCGGCCCGGGCGCTGTCCCACGGGGCGGCGCCGTAGAACAGGTAGTACGTGCCCCCCGACGCGATCATGGCCGGCCCTTCGATCGCCGGTGACTGCCACGCCGCGCTCTGGCTGAGCAGCATCGTCGGGCTACCCGTGAACGAGCGGCCGTCGGCACTCAGCCGCTGGCCCCAAAGCCGGGTCGTCCGGCCCACCGCGTTGTCCTCGCTCTTCCAGATCAGGTACAGCGCCCCGGTCGAATCGACGAACGGCACCGGGTCGATGGACCCGAAATGGTCGAGCTGGCAGATGAATGGCCCGGTCGAGGTGTCGTGGAACGGTCCGCCCGGCGTTGTCGACGTCGCCACCGAGATGCACTGGCGACCGGCCGCCGCGTTGCGCACGCTGTAGTACATGACGTACCCGCCGCCCCGCGCCACGACACCGGGCGCCCACGTGAGCCCCGGGGCGGCCCAGGCCGGGAGGACGGGCAGCGGATCGCTGACCGGGCTCCAACTGGCCAGGTCGGACGAGTGCATGACCTGGAGGTTGAGGCCGGCGCTGCCGGTGGCATAGGCCCAGTAGGTGGCGCCGGCGCTCAGGACGAAAGGGTCGGGAAAATCCCCCCGATACGCGGGTGACGCCGAGTGGCCGGCTACCGGCAACATGGCGCCGGACAGTACCGCCACCACTGCGGCCAACAGTTGGGTCACGACCACCGGGACGACCTCCCCGCTCCCTGCACGCTCCCCGCATGATACGGGGCTAGGGACCGAGCCTCAGTTTCAGAAACGGGGGCTGTTGACCACCGCGGTCAGGATGCCGAGGACGTGGGCGGCGCTCATCCCGAGGCCGGCGCCCACCGTATCGAGCACGGACCGCTCGCCGTCGTTGACCGGCCCATCGGCCGCCGCGATTTCGGCCAAGCGGGTCAGGAAGGTCTCCTTGCCCTGGTCGTTGAGGCCCCGGGCCAGCGTGGCGACCTGAGCGGCCAACTGCGCCGGATGCTGGCTCAGGAGGTCTTCGGACAGGTTGGCGTCGTTGTAGCCGACCGCCCCAGTCGACGCGATGGCGTTGACCGCGACCTGGCGAGCGGCAAAATCCCAGGTGTTGCCGGCGGTCAGCATGGCGACGGCCGCCACCCGCATGGTGTCGCGGATCGAATCGGTCAGGTTGGCCGAGGTCGGCATCTGCAGAACCTCGGGTCGGTAGGTGGTGCCACAGGTCTGGCATTTCACCTGCTCACCCTTCGAGCCCCCGATGGGGAAGATCGGTAGGAAGAACAGGGTGAACCACTGCCGCAGCCGCTGAAGCACGTAGTGCCGGTCGGCCCCGCAATGAGGGCAGAAGAACTCTCCTTCCGAGATATTCGACGCCCTGGAACGGAATCCGAAAATTAGGAACATGGATCAATTATCGTCACAATCCGCCAGCCTCTGAAACACGCAAAGCCCAGGGCAGACTGGCGGGCATGGCCAAGGAGCAGCGACTGGTGTTCGGCGAGGTTGCCGACCTCTACGACCGTGCCCGGCCCAGCTACCCCTCCGAGCTGGTCGACCACCTCGTCGCCATCACCCCGGCACCCGGCCGTGTCCTCGACGTGGGCTGCGGCACGGGGAAGGCCACTGTGCTGCTCGCCGCCCGCGGACTGGCGGGCGTGGGCCTCGAACCGGACCCTGCCATGGCCGCGGCCGCCGATCGCAACCTGGCCGCCTTCGAGGCGTGGTCCCTTGTCGTGACCGACTTCGAGGACTACGCCGGCGACCCCGCGGCCCCCTTCGACCTGATCACCTGCGCCCAGGCGTGGCACTGGCTCGACCCCGCCCGGCGGTTCCCGCATGCGGCGCGTCTCTTGCGCCCACAAGGCTGGCTGGCCCTGTTCTGGAATCGGACGGGCGACGACTCCTCGCCGATCCGCAGGGACGTGGACGCGGTGTACGCCGAGTTGTTTCCCGGCTTGTCGCCCCACGGCACGCTCACGATTGGTCACCCACCGGTGGGGGCGCCCGCCCCCGAGGCGGGATTCGGGCAATCCTCCTGGCAGGTCTTCCCCTGGGTCAGGCGCTACACCGCCGCCGAATGGACCGATCTCGCCCAGACCCATTCCGACCACCGGCTTATCCGGCCCGACCAGCGGGAGGTTCTGTTGACCCGAGTGGCCGAGGTCATCGATTCCCACGGCGGGTTCTACGACCACCCCTACGAGACCTGGCTGTGGACCGCGCAGCTCAACTCATCGGAACCTGGCAACGAGTAACCAGCTACCAGTAACGAAAGGCGCCCGCCACCGCCGGGATCGTGCGGGTACCCTCGCCACGTGCGGCGAATCGGTGCAGTGCTGGCGGGACTGGTGGTGCTGGGCGCCTGCGGATCGCCGGGCCATCCCAAAGCCGTGGCCGTGGCAAAGTCGACGACTACCGTGGCCACCGCCACTACCACGACCCTTCCCGTCGCGCCCGAGGGCGAGTTCTACGTGGCCACGCCGATCGGGAGCCCGCTGCACTATTCCGCCACGCCGGGCGGACCCGACGCGGGAACCCTCCCCACGGTGACCTGGGGGTCTCCGACCGTCCGCCCGGTCGTCAGCCAGACCGCCGACTGGGTCCAGATCGGCCTCGACGTGCGCCCCAACCAGTCGACCGGCTGGGTGCCTCGTTCCGAGGTGACCTTGGCCAAGACCGCCTACCGGATCGAGATCTCGATCAGCCGGCGCAGCTTGACGATGTACCAGGAGGGAAAGGCGGTCTACAGCGCGCCCGTCGGTGTCGGAAAACCGCAATGGCCGACGCCCATGGGCCGTACGTTTGTCGACGCGGTGGTCGCCACGCCCAAGAACCAGCTCTATATCTACGGCCCGACCGTGGTCGTCCTCGGCTCCAAATCCGATGTGTTCACCGAGTTCGATGGCGGGGACGGCACCGTGGCGATCCACGGGTACCCGTCGGATCCCGGGTCGACCAAGGGTGTGGCGTCGTCGCACGGCTGTGTCCGCGCCGGCCCGGAAACGATCAACGCCATCGACGTAGTGCCCCTCGGCAGCCCCGTCGATGTCGTCGCGTGATTCGTTCAGCATCGGGTCACGTCATGTTCACGACCCCCTGACAGGACCGAGACAGCCCGGAAACGGACAGCCGGCATGCTTTTCCCGTGCCCCACCAACCGTCGTGGCGGCACAACCGGGCCGACATCATCGGTGATTGTTCGGCCTGACCAGCACGAAGCGGATCGGTCTTTCGCCTGCCTTCGGCCGCCTGCCAAACCAAACGATGAGGTCCCCCACTCCTCCTGTGCGGGGACCTCGTCGCGTGCGGACTCCAGTGCTTACCTTTTCGAGCGCCGCCTCTTCCGGCCATCGAGGCGCCCGTGCACCAGGTAGCCGGCCAAGAACCCGAGCAGGTTGGTGATGACGAGCACCCAGATGAGCGACGATCGGGAGTGGAAGAAGACGAAGCTCACCCGGACACGCTCGCTGTTGCCGAGGATGAACGCCACCAGGACCCCGATGAGGACGGCGGCGAGAACCAACTTGGCCAACTGATCGTGGCGATCAGGCGACCCCTTTTCCCCGACATTGTTCGGCGTCGACATGGCCGACAATGGTACTCCTAGTGGCAAATGAGCCCGGAAAAAAGGCCGCCGCAACCAAATGTCGGCTGCGGCGGCTCAGGCCTAACCCAATCAACTGAGCTGGCGGCTGACAGCCTCAGCACGCTCCTGCTTCTCGTCTGCCTCGTCGGCGTTCCATAGACATCTGAGCCCGGTCTTTCCAGAGCTCGATCCAGTGCTTTGCAGCCTAGGGGCTGACCCCCATTTACCGGCTGGGGGCTATCTGGGGGAGCACCACCGGTCGTCTACTGAGAGCACCGCAGCGCCGACCTAGGAGCCGATCACGATGACCAGTTTCCCGATGATGAGCAACCACGAGCCTTCCTGGCCAACCCCGCCCTGGCCCGCATCGTGGGAGCCCGACGCCCACGAGCCCGGCGCCGAGCCCGCCGGCCCCGACGCCATCACCTCGGACCCCGCCGCAACCGACCCCTCGTTCCCGCATCGCCGCGCCCCGCTCCCCGGCGCCCCGCTTCCCGGCGCCTCGCACCGGGCTTACTCGCCGGCGCCCGGCGCCTACCCGGCCCCCGCCCTTGCCGCGGACATCGTCACCTGGCTCGACGACCAGGCCCGCGACGCCGTACACCCCCACATTGTCGAGAACATGGTGCGCCGTTCCGGCTGGCAGCCCGCCCAGGTCGCCGTGGCCTCGGCCCAGTACCGGGAACGTTTCAACGAGCACACCCTTGGTTACTCGGCCCTGCTCGTCGCCACCGGTGTCGGGGCCCTGGCCGCGGGCACCGCCGGCCATATTCTTGCCGGCGGCGTCGACCACAGCGTCGACCGCAACCAGCTCGCCATCTGGCTCACGGCCCTCGCCGTCTCGCTTCCCTTCGCCATCTGGGCCCACCTCTGGGCCGCCAAGGTCGACCGTGACGATCCCGTCGCGGTGTGGTCCCGACCCCGCCGCACGCTCGCCAACGTCCTCGTCTGGGCGTGCGGGATCGTCGGCATCTACCGCCTTCTGCGCTACGCGGCCCAACTGATCGGGACCCTCCTGCACGCCACCTGGGCGGCCGGGGACTCCGCGGCGGCCGGCGCGATCAACGTCACAATCACCGTCGCCATCGCCCTGCCCCTCGGCCTCTGGGCTTTCTCCTTCCTGCATCGCTTCGACGACGAGGACCCGACCCGGCCGTCACAGCCCACCCGAGCCTCCCGCTCGGTAGCACGCTCCTCACGCCGCCACCCCCGGTAAGGCATCGTGGAGGCATGGAACGCGGGGTGCTGATCGGCTTGGCGGGGCTGCGATGGGCGGCCTGGGTCGGCCTCACCATCGTCGCCCTGGTCAACCTGCACAAGGACCACCACCCCCCGGTGGTGATCGCCGCCATTGTCGTCACCGGATTGGCGACCGTCGCCGACCAGCTGGTGCTCCTCGGCCCGCGCTGGTCGGCGGCGCTTGCCAGGAGCACCGTGGCCGCCGAGATAACCCTGGCTGCGCTGGTGGTGGGCGCCGATGGCTGGGTCCGCCAGGCGCAAGCGACTGGACAGACGCTGGCGGGGATCTGGCCCCTCCCCGCCATCCTCGTGGCCGCGGTGGCGGGCGGGGTGGCGTGGGGCGTGGGGGCGGGCGCCGTCGTCAGCGCGGCCCGCTTCGTCGCCGTCGTGGTGGCCGCGGGCAGCGCCGGAGCGACGGGCCGGGACCTGCTGGGGGCGTTCACGACCGGCGTCTCGTGGATCGTTATCGGTGCCGTGTGCGGCACGATCATTCGGCTGCTTCGCAAGGCCCAGCACCAGCTGGCGGAGGCCGAGGCCCGGGATCGCATCGCCCGCGACCTCCACGACGGCGTCCTGCAGACGCTGGCCATGATCGAGCGCCGGTCCGATTCCGTCGACATCGCCCGCCTGGCCCGCGACCAGGAGCGTGACCTGCGCCTCTACCTCTTCGGCGACCGCAGCGGCTCGGGCAACCTGGCCGCCGAGCTCCGCCTCGCCGCCGCCCGCGCCGAGCGGGCGTGGCCCGACACCGCGGTCACCGTCACGGTCACCGAGGACGTGCCGGTGCTCAGCGCCGGCCAGGTCGAGGCGGTGGCGGGCGCCGCCACCGAGGCCCTGACCAACGCCGCCAAACACGGCCACGCCCATCAGGTCGTCGTCTTCGCCGATGTCCACGAGTCGTCCGGGGGCCTGTTCGTCACCATCAAGGACGACGGGGGCGGTTTTGACCCGGGGACGGTGGCCGAAGGCGTCGGGATGGCCCGTAGCATCCGGGGCCGGGTGCGCGACCTCGGCGGCCACGTCGAGTTCGCCTCGGCGGGCGGCGACGGGACCGAGGTCCGCATCGTGGTGCCGGTAACGGCCCACCGAGGAGCGTCCCGTGGCTGAGCCCGTCTACACCGTCGTGATCGCCGACGACCACCCCACCGTGCGCTCGGGGATCCGGGCCGACCTGGTCGCCCCGCTCGAGGTCGTGGGCGAGGCCGGCAACGCCAGCGAAGCCCTGGCCCTCATCGACGCCCACCACCCCGCCCTGGTGGTGTGCGACCTCAATATGCCCGATGGCGGCGGCCTGCGGGTCGTCCGTGAGACCGCGGCCCGTTACGGCGACGCCGTGAAGGTGGTCGTCTTCACCGTTTCCGAGCACGAGCGGGACCTGCTCGACGCCGTGGCCAGCGGCGCCTACGGCTACCTGACCAAATCGACGCCCGGCCCCGAACTGCACCGCCAGCTGCTGCGCGCCATCCACGGCGACCCCCCGTTCGCCCCCCAACTGGCGTCGCTCCTGCTCGGCGAATTCCGCCGGGTGGCCCGGGCGGCGACGGGCACCAACCCCCTGTCCGAGCGCGAGCGGGAGGTCCTCAACCTGGTGGCCCGGGGCTACACCTACAAGCAGGTCGGCGCCGAGCTGTTCATCGCCGAAAAGACGGTGGAGAACCACGTCCGCAACATCCTCGGCAAGCTGCACCTGACCCGAAGGGCGGAGTTGATCCGCTGGGCCGCGGACCACGACATCAGATAGGTCCGGGAAACCCCCTGGGGAAAATGGGGGGTTCCCCCGATAGCGGGGACCGCCACATGAGCGCACCGTGGCTGCATGACCTCAACCATGCGGCACGACCGGGGAAGCAGCGCCAACCGGGGGCAACGGGACCACTACATCGACTTCCTCCGCGCCGCCAGCTTGCTCGTCGTCGTCGGGTGGCATTGGATCTTCAGCATCGTCACCTGGCACCCGGGGCCGGGCACGACCAGCCCCATCGGGACCACGCCGGGCCTGTGGGCGTTCACGTGGGTGCTCCAAGTGATGCCGCTGTTCTTCTTCGTGGGGGGCTTCGCCCACCTCGTCACCTGGGAATCGGTGGAGCGGGCCGGCGGCGGGTACCGCCAGTTCCTCTCCCGGCGGCTGAGGCGGCTGCTGCCGCCCGCCGGCGTGTGCGTCGGCGTGGTCGTCGGGGCGTGGGCGTTGTTGGAGTTCGCCGGCATGCACGTCCCCTACCTGGCGGCGGGGCTGATGCTGGTGCTCAGCCCGTTGTGGTTCCTCGCCATCTACGTGGGCCTCGTCCTGCTGGCTCCCCTCTTCATCCGCCTCCACCGGGCGTTCGGCGATCGTGGTCTCGCCGGGCTGGCCGCGGGAGCCGTGCTCGTCGACGTGGCCCGCTTCCATTTCCACGTCGGTGGCATCGAGTGGCTCAACATGGTCCTGGTCTGGGGCTTCGCCCACCAGCTCGGCTTCTCCTGGCGGCGGCTGATCGCCGCTCCCCGCAGGGTTGCGGTGGCCTTGGTTGTGGCCGGGCTGGCGACGCTGGCCGTGCTCACGACTCTTGGCTCTTATCCCCGGTCCATGGTCGGGGTGCCCGGCGAGGCGTACTCCAACATGGGTCCTCCCACGGTGTGCATCCTCGCCCTGACGGCGCTCCAGGTCGGTGTCGTCCTGCTCCTGCGCTCGCGGGTCACCGCCTGGCTCAGCCGGCCATGGCCGCAGCGGTTCACGGCGTGGGCCGGCGCCCGGTCCATGACGGTGTACCTGTGGCACTTTCCCGCCTTCGCCGCCGCCTACGGGCTCGTCGCCGCGGTTGGGATCTCTGTGCCCCAGCGGGCCTCGGGCGCCTGGTGGGTGCAGCGGCCGCTGTGGGTACTGGCGCCGGCGGCGGTCACCTGGTTGTTCCTGCGGACGTTCCGGGGCCTCGAGCACCGGTAGACGGGGAGGGGTAGCGCGAAAACCGTCGTGTACACGACGGTTTTCGCGCTGTCCCCCGGGGTTGGCGGTCTCACCGGGTGGGGAACAACATGGCCGTGCCCCGCCTGCGACGGTCCAGCTACCTCGACCCGGGGCTCACGAGGCGGCGGTACGGGCGGGGCTTCGGGTACGTCGACCATCTCGGCCACCCGGTGCGTGACGAGGAGGTCCTGGCCCGCATCACCGCCCTGGCCATCCCGCCGGCGTGGACCGACGTATGGATCTGCCTCGATCCCCACGGCCACCTGCAGGCAGTAGGGATGGACACCAAGGGGCGCCGCCAGTACCTGTACCACGAGGCGTGGCGCGTCCGGCGGGACCGCCAGAAGTTCGACCGCATGCTCGACTTCGGCGCCCTGTTGCCCAGCCTTCGCGGCCACTACGAGCAGGCCCTGATGCAATCGGGCCTCGACGAGGACCGGGTGCTGGCGGCGGCCGTCGCCCTGATCGACCTCGGGCTGTTCCGCATCGGCTCCCCCAGCTACGCCCGCGACAACGGCACCTACGGGCTGTGCACGATCGAACGCCGCCACGTGCGGGTAGGCGACGGCCGGGCGTGCTTCGACTTCCCGGCCAAGGGCGGCAAGCCGTGGAGCGTGGAGATCGACCGCCCCGACGTGGTTCGCCTGGTGGCAGAGCTGAAGTCCAAGCGGGGAACCGGGCCACGGCTGCTGGCGGTTCGCACCGGGACCCGCCAATGGCGATCACTCAGCCCGGGCGACGTCAACAACTTCATCAAGGCGGCAATTGGTGAAGCCTTCTCGGCCAAGGATTTCCGTACGTGGAACGCGACGGTGCTCGCCGCCGAGGCCCTCGCCGCCGCGGACGCGGAGTCGGCGCCGGGATCCGCCGGCCCGGCGCGCTCGGCGGGCGCGGCGCGCCAGAAAGCCAGGTTGGTGAAGGCGGCCATGGACGAAGTGGCAGTCACGCTGGGCAACACCCCGACCGTCGCCCGGCGGTCCTATGTCGATCCCCGCGTCATCGATCGCTTCGGTGAAGGCCGCACGATCCGGCCCACTCTTGACCGCCTGGGGCCGGCCGATCGCCGCTGGGGACCGGCCAGAGGCGCCGTCGAGGAGGCGGTGCTCGATCTCTTGGCCGATCACTGAGCAGGTCTGACCTCCGGCCTTGTTGGGTAAAAGGGGCCATGACCCTGGCTTCGCGCCGGCCGGGTGGACGCAAGGGAGACACCGCGATGGACCCGTCTTTCGACTGGGCTGACAACGATCTTTGGGCACAAGCGGAGCGAGCCGCGCGCGGCGACGGCGGCGAGGAATGGGTCGCAGTCTTGGAGTTCGGCGCTTTGCCGAGCGATCCACCGTTGCGCCATGGCGACGTCGAAGCGCTCGTGGAGGCTCTGCGGGAATGGCACCCTGTCGGGCTCTTTCATCACGAGCGCTACGCCATCCAGCTCCAACTGACTGCTCCTGACCCCGAGGCCGCCCTCGAATTCGCCCTCGCTCGGCACCGCGCCGCGGCCCGGTCGGCGGCGATCCCCGCCACCACCTTCTTGCGCGCCGAGATCGTGCGACTGACCGACTTCGAAAGCTCGGGCGTGTCGGGGGCCGCTCGGGACCTGATCGTGCGTCCGCTCACCACCAGGCTCGATCTGTAAGACCGTTTCCGCCGAGGGCTACACCGCTTTTTGTTGGGGCAACTTGATCGGCTGCGCCGAAGAGGGCCCGACGTTCAGGTCGAACATGGAGAGCTTGCCGTCGAGCGAGGCCGAATAGACGGCGCCATTCACCACCGCGGGCGACGCTTGGACGTTGCCACCGGTGAGCGCGCTCCACAGGTGGGCGCCACTCGCCGCATCGAGGGCATACAACTTGTGGTCGTACGAGCCCACGTACAGCACACCGTGGGCCACCGCGGGCGACGAAAAGATGCTGGCACCGGTACCCGACGTCCAGATCAGCGCTCCACTCGCGGCGCTGCGGGCGTAGACGTTCCCGTCCTGCGATCCGATGTAGACGACCCCGTTGGCCACTGCCGGCGAGGACTGAAGGACTCCGCCCAACGAGGCACTCCACACCAACGCCCCGCTGGAGGCGTCCAGGGCGTAGAGGAAGTGATCGGACGAGCCCACATAGACGATCCCGTTGGCGATCGCGGGCGCCGAAACGATTTGGCCGGTGGAGGCGAAATTCCACAGTCGCACCCCGGTGGTCGCGTTGAAGGCGTAGAGGTCGTTGTCGGCGGAGCCCACATAGACGACCCCGTTGGCGACCGCGGGCACGGAGTCGACGAGGCCCCCGGTCGCAGCCGCCCAGAGCTTCGCCCCGGTGGTGGCGTTGAAGGCATAGAGGTTGTGGTCATCGGAGCCGACGTAGACCACCCCGCTCACGACAGTGGGCGACGAGTAGATGCCACCGCCGGTGGCAGGGGTGCTCCAGACCAGGGCACCCGTCGTGGCCCTGAAGGCGTACAACTTGCCGTCGCCTGACCCGACGTAGACGACTCCACCGACCACCGCTGGTGACGACCGCACGAGAAATCCGGTTGGCGCAGCCCACTGCACCGCGCCGCTGGCCGCGTTGATGGCGTACAGCTTCTGGTCGTCCGAGCCCACGTAGACGACCCCATTGACCACGGCTGGCGACGAATCGATCTGAGCCGCGGTCGTCACCGTCCACTCCAGGTCCAACCCGGCCACGTTGGCGACAGACAACACGTTCTCGTAGGTGTTGTTTCCCTGGTGGCGGGCACCATCGCGAAACGACGCCCAGTTGGTGGCCACGGTGAAACTGCGCTGCGCCGACAGGCCACTGTGGCGGCCGATGGCGGTCACCGAGTGCGGGCCGGGAGTCGCTGCCGCGGGCACGACAACGGCGGCGGGCGCGAAAGCGCCCACTCCGTCGGTGCTGACCAGCGCCACGTCGGCGGTGTCGAAGTAGATGTCCACGGCCTCACTTGGCGCGAAATGGCTGCCACCGATTGTCGTCGACGAGGTCGGCGGACCCGATGTGGGCGAAAGGACCACGGTCGGTACCGGAGGCACCGTAAAGGGGGAAGGCGACGTGCCGACACCCGACGGGGTGGTCACCGTGACCGGACCCGTGGTCGCGTCCGTCGGCACCGTGGCCGTCACCTTGGTGTAGGAGCCCACGGTGAACGTCGCGCTGACACCGTTGAACTGCACCGCCGTCGCCCCCGTCATCGCGGTACCGGTGATGACCACCTGGGCGCCGGGAGGGCCCGTGGTGGGCGACATCGCGGAGATGACCGGAGTCACTCGGAAGTTGGTGGCCGACAGTCCCGTACCGCCTGTAGCGACCACCGAGATGCGGCCGATAATGGCCCCGTTGGGCACGCTGGTGGTGATCTTGACGTCACTGTTGACCGTGTACGTCGTCGCCGGCGTAGTCCCGAACTTCACCGCCGATGCACCCGTGAAGCCGGTCCCGTTCACGATCACCGCGGTGGCGACCGGCCCCGTCGACGGCGAGAAGCTCGAGACCGTCGGGCCCGCCGCCCATGCCGGCGCCGCGCTAACCAATGACAGCCCGCAGGCGGCCGAGGCCACCCCCAAGGCTGTCAGCGCACGCGCCCTTGATCCCCGCCGTTGGCCGAGCCGACCCTGGCAACACCACATCACTACCGCCCCCTCAACCGCCAGAAAAAGGGGCGATGGTCCAGTGTCTCACAGTTGCTGCAGCCGATTGCCTGTCAGGTGGCGGGAACGAGTCGCTCCCCGCAGGTGGCGGCCGAGCCAGGCGGATCCGCCTCATGGCTGCAGGCTGGCGACGGACGGGGATGAGGTGGCAACGGTGTCCAACCAGCCACGCAACGCGCACGTCGCTTCGACATCGCTGCGATTATAAGAGGTCAGCCAGTTGCGGGCTTCTTCCGCCGCGGCCCGATCGCCGAGGTCGACCGCCTTGTCGTAGCGGATCATCGATTCCCCACCGCCGGCGTCGTCGACGTCCCAGGAAAACTCGCATAGCGGCGCCACCGACTTGAGTCCGACGGAAGAACCGGTGAGCAGCTGGCGGCGGAACACGGCCAGCAGGTCGACCCACTCGTCGGAGTCGACGAACGACTTGACGTCGTCTTCGAGTCCGAGCCCGGCGGCCAGGCGGCGCATCTGTCCGTTCTCCGCCGCCGCGTTGTAGCAGTAGGCGGCGAAGGTCGACCCGGCCAGCGCAGCCTGCGATCGCACATCGCTCAACCACTGCCAGAACTCGACGAACAAGGCATTCTCGGCTCCGCTGGTGAGCGCCTCCCACGTGTGAAAAGACCGATACCCGCCCGGGATCCCGCTGCGTCCCGAGCGGTCGGTGAGCAAGGTTCCCCAGAGGTAGACGCCGCTCTCCACGTTCTCCATGTCGATGTCGACTTCGATGTCGGCGCGGGGCACCTGAACCTCCTCGACGCCACGGCGGCGGTAGACGGCGGCGGCGCCCAGGACGGCACGAGCCTGGTCGATCTGGTCCGCCAGTCCGGCCGGCGCCTTGTCGCAATAGGCGGCGGTGGCCCGGTCCAGGGTCCGGGCGTCGCCCAAGGTGTGGATGCCGGCCGCGCTCGAGGCGCGCGACCTGTGCCGTCCGGCGGGCGCCGACAACCGCCGACACCGGCGTCTCATCAGGCAAGGTGTCGAGGGCGCCAAGCAGCGGGCGGAGGTCCACCTTGTCTCCGACCAGCGTCGCGGTGCGGTGGTCGAGCCGGGCGAGGGCCAGCCGGTCGGTCACGCCGTGGTCGCGGTGGAGAGACCATCCTCCCCAACCCATCCTCGGGATCAGACTCACGTCACCGTCGCCCTCCTCGAGGTGCGGTCCGCACCATGACCACCACCGGCAGGTCCCGCACTCGGCGACGCGGACAGGCACGACCAACGGGGCTGTGACCTCATGGCGCTGGTACTGGGCGGCTATCGCCAGGATGTCCAGGCGAAAATCGAACTCGAAGTCGTAGACCTCCATCGTCGATCGCTGCTTCCGCCGCCCGGTGGATGACGGTGTCGACCACACGGCAGCGTCCAGGTCGTACCAGGTGACACCCGATTCGACGCCCATGATCCCGCCACGGCGACCGCCGGCTGCGGCCCAGCCCGCGGCTTCCAACATCCGCTGGTAGTGGGCCAGTTGCAGCAGGTCAGCTTTCGACTTGCGGGCGGCAAACCCCTCCGCCGGCGCCGCCTCCTCCCAACGCGGCGCTTCGAGTGATGACCGCCACGCGGGCTGGCTGGCGGTCGTCGCAGCTTCCAGCGTCTGGTGGTATTTGACATCGATGGCGCGGTAGCCGCCGCCATCCGCGAGGACCAGGACGTCGGGCTTGCCGACCCTGCGGCCCGCCAGGTCGGCGGGGAGGCGGCCGCCCACGATGAGCGGAACACCAGCGCTCATGGCCGCCAGCGTCGCCGCCTCCTCAGTAGCCGCGTCGGCCCACGTCACGACGACCGTGTCGAGGTGGCGCTCAGTGACGGCGGCGAGGGCTTCGGCCTCGAATTCCCGTCCTCGAGCGACCCGACGTTCGACCACCGGTGAGATGGACATCGGCTCAGCAGGCTGCAAGAAGTCCCACTGCGCTCGAACCGGGCACTGCTTGGCCACGTATCCGCCCTGCAAGGGCACGTCGGTGATGTCATGGCGGGTTGTCACGTCTACAGAGCGTAGGGACGAGCTGTGACAGTATTGGCGACGTACGGTACGAACCTTGTCGGCGCACGTACTACTTGCCACGGACTCGCTCGGATGATCAGGAGGTTCGTGGTGCCCCCGGCAGGACTCGAACCTGCGACCCGCTGCTTAGAAGGCAGCCGCTCTATCCGGACTGAGCTACAGGGGCTGGCGTGGCTGCCTGGCTCCGACTCTAGCCTTGGGTCCCTCCCCCGCCATCGCTGACCGAGGTGGCCAAAGGGGGAGCCGACGGCCAATGTGCTTTGAAACGACGGTATTACGTCGTTTCACAGCACTTTGGGGTCGGCAGCCGCCGCGCCCGGCCCGCCGACACCCGGACCAGGACGGGCCCACGACGCCCGAGGCCGAGGCCGAGGTCAGCTGGCAGCCAGCAGGTCCCTACCGCCGGTCTCCACCGACGGATGCCGCAACTTCGACAGTGCCTGGCGCTCGATCTGGCGGATCCGCTCCCGGGTCAGGTGGAGCACGTCCCCGACCTCTTCCAGGGTCCGAGGGTCCCCTCGGTCGAGCCCGTACCGCAACCGTAAAATCTCTTTTTCCCGGTCGTCCAGCGGACTCAGAAGCTTCTCGACCTCCTCGGGCAACATGGCCTCGGCCACGATCTCGAATGTCGACATGGCGGTGAGGTCTGCGACGATGTCGCCGAGCTCGGTGTCGCCATCGGCGCCGATGGGTGTGTCCAGGCTGATGGGATCGGAGGCGTGGCCGAGCAGCTCGGTGATCTGCTCCTCCGAGAGCTGCAGCACGTCGGCCAGCTCGGCCGGAGTCGGCAGGCGGCCCAGCTCGCCCTCCATGTGGTTGCGGACGCGCAGCAGGCGGCGCACCTGGTCGCCCGCGTGAACAGGTAGGCGGATCGTGCGCGCCGAGTTGTCGATGCCCCGCCCGATCGACTGGCGGATCCACCAGGTCGCATAGGTCGAGAACTTGAAGCCCTTGCGCCAGTCGAACTTCTCGACGGCGTGGATGAGGCCGAGGTTGCCTTCCTGCACGAGGTCGAGCAGCGGCATCTCGGAGGACTGGTACCGCTTGGCGATGGAAACGACGAGCCGCAGGTTGCAGTTGATGAAGTCCTGAGTGGCCTGCTCGCCGGCGCGGGCGTCGCGCTGCAAGGCGCGGCGGCGCCCCGGCGTGACGGCGGGCTCGGCCATCTCGCTGCGAGCCTGCCGGCCGGCCTCGATGGCGCGAGCCAGGCGCCCCTCATCGTCTTTCGTGAGGAGCGGATATTTTCCGATCTCGTCCAGGTACATCCGGACCAGATCCGCCTCGGCGCCTTCCGGCCGCTTCTTGGCCATGCCCTTCACTTTCCTCGCTCTTGGGGAAGATACCCGTCTGCTGTAGCCGGAAACACCGATATTCCGGTGCGTATGCCCGATGCGGATGCCATCGGCCGAAGTTCATCCGCCGGTTTCCGCCGGCGGCGACCCGGTGTTGGCCGCGGCGACCAGCGGCAGCACCCGGTAGCCGATCTGGGTGGACAGGGCGATGACCGTCGTCGTCCGGCTGATGCCCTGCACTTCGAGCATGCGGTTGATGATCCGCTGCAGGTCTGCGTTGTTGCGGGCCGCAATCCGGCAGTGCAGGTCGCCCGCGCCGGAGATGCCGTGCGCTTCCAGCACCTCGGGAATCTCCCGGAGGTGCTCGACCACATCGCCCAGGCGGCCCTGGGCGATCTCGAGGGTGGTAAATGCCAGCACCTCGTACCCCAGCGCCTCGACGTCGATGTCCGGCCCGAACCCCCGCACGACCCCACGCCGCTGCAGGCGGTCGATACGAGCCTGCACCGTGCCCCGGGCTACGCCGAGCTGGCGGGCCAGATCGAGCATCCCAGCGCGCGGTGTTGCCGTCAACGCCTCGAGCATCCGAGCGTCCAGCGGGTCGACGGGCACGCTGGAGGCCGGCATTGTGCCCAGTTTGCCACACGCAGGCGGCGACTCAATGGTCAATATGATCACTGGATCTCAGAACTGTTGACACCAGCGCTCACGAAATGTTCACTTGACTGTACGAGATGTCTACAGGAACTGTCATCGAGGTGACAACGTGATCACCACCGCCCCTGAGCGATTCGCCACCCGAGCCGCCGATCTGGTGAACCGCCACCCCGCCGTCGTCGCCAACACCTACACCCGCTGGTTCGCCACCGGTGGCGCCACTGCTGACGAGGTCCGCCACCTCACCGTCCAGTTCAGCGTGTTCAGCCACCAGTTCGTCGAGGCCCAGCTGCGCAAGGTCATCAACGCCGCCGACATCGAGACCTACCGGACCGGCAAAGAGATCCTGATGAACGAGCTGGGCGTGATCTTCAAGCCCGCCGTCCCGGTCAACCTCGATGGCGTCGACCCCGACCTGGTCGCGGTCGACGGCTCGGTCGAAGGCAGCCGCTTCCGCTTCGCCGCCGCCCACTTCGAATGGCTGGTGCGCTTCGCGGCGCCCCTCGGGCTCGGCTTCGACGAACTCGGCAAACGCCGCCACGCCACCGTCTCCACGCTGCGATTCTGCGACGAGCTCCTCCGGATCTACGGCAGCGAGGACGCCTCCACCGCCGAAGGAGCCTCCTACGCGGTCGAGCATTGGGCCGCGGCCGGCTTCTGGAAGGAGCTGATCGCGGGGCTGGACGCCATCAAGCGACGCGAGTTCCCCGAGCTCAACCTGGCCTTCTGGACCTGGCACGACAAAGTCGAGGACACCCACGCCGCCCATACCGACGACGAGCTCGCTCAGGCCATCGAATTGCCCAACTTCGACTCGGAAAAATTCCTTTGCGGTGCCGCCGAGATGCTCGACGGCGTTCAAGCGTTCTGGGATGGACTCTGGGCCGATCACCTGCTCGGGAGGTCCATGCCATGAAGCTTTCTGCCGTTTTGGGAACCCTGAAGCCGGATCCCGACGACAGTGTCGACGCCGACGACACGATGCTGCTGTCCATGCGGGCACCGGCGCGGTATTTCGAGGGGTGGGACTACCTCGAGCTGTGGGTCGGGAACGCCCGCGCCATGGCCGGCTGGCTGGCCTGCGCCTTCGGGTTCCAGATCGTGGCCTACGCCGGCCCCGAAACGGGATGCGCCGACCGGGCGTCGTACGTGCTCGAGCAGGGCAACATCCGGTTCCTGGTGAGCGCCGCTCTCAGCCCCGCCTCGCCCATCGCCGACCACGTCCGAGCCCACGGCGACGGTGTCCGCGACCTCGCAATCCGCGTCACATCGGCGGCCGCCGCATACGACGCCGCCCTGGCCCGTGGCGCCAACGGCGTGTGCCCACCGGCGACCGAGGAGGACGACTTCGGGAAGGTCACCAAGGCCACCATCGCCATCTACGGCGACACCCAGCACACCTTCGTAGAGCGATCCGCGTACGGGGGACGTTTCCTGCCGGGGTTCACCAGTGATCCCGGGCTGCTACCCCCCGCCCCGGGCGGGCCCGAGGTAGGTGTTCGCCTGATCGACCATGTGGTGGCCAACGTCCACAGGGGATCGCTGGACCGCTGGGTCGACTTCTACCAGTACACGCTCGGCTTCGAGCAGCTGGTCCACTTCGACGACGCCCAGATTTCGACGCCCTACTCGGCTCTCATGTCGACGGTCGTCTGGGACGGGTCCCGGGTCGTGCTGCCCATCAACGAGCCCGCCGACGGGGCCCGCAAGAGCCAGATCCAGGAGTACCTGGAGTGCTACGGGAGTCCCGGGGTCCAGCACATCGCCCTCCTGACCGACGACATCGTGGCGTCGGTCCGGGCGCTGCGGGCGCGGGGCGTGAGATTCCTGACGGTGCCCGACACGTACTACGAAGACGCCCGCCGGCGCCTGACCGACGTCGACGTTCCGTGGGCCGAGCTCCAGAAGCTGGGGATCCTCGTCGACCGGGATCCCGACGGCTACCTCCTGCAGATCTTCACCGAGAACGTCTCAGACCGTCCCACCGTGTTCTTCGAGATCATCCAGCGCGAGGGCGCCAAGGGTTTCGGGGCGGGCAACTTCAAGGCCCTCTTCGAGGCGATCGAGCGGGCCCAAGCCCAGCGCGGGCACCTCTAGGATCTCGCTCCCCCGGACTCCGCCCAACGTGGCATGCTGGGTGGTCCCGTGGTGGCCGTAGCTCAGTTGGTTAGAGCGCCAGGTTGTGGCCCTGGAGGTCGGGGGTTCAAGTCCCCTCGGTCACCCTGGAGTGGCGTAACGTACGCACCTCCGCAGCAAAGCGCCTCTAGCTCAACGGCAGAGCAACGGACTCTTAATCCGCAGGTTCCGGGTTCAAATCCCGGGGGGCGCACCACAACATCGCAGGTCAGCGGGCATGCCCACGTCCGCAAATGTCTAGTTGGTGCGAGCATGAAGTTCGGAACACCCACTAGACATGTCGCTAGACCTTCTACTAGACTTTTTGACGTGGACCTTGGTGAACGGATCCGCCGAAGACTAGACACGTCAGGCGAACACGATCTGTGGACCGGCGCCAAGGACAGCATGGGGGTCGGGCAAATCCGCGTCGATGGGAAGCTGACGACGGTCCGAAGGGTCGTCTGGGAGTTGTCGAAGGGCGAACTGCCGCCGGGTGCCCGTGTACGTTCGTGTCAGGGAGATTCGGCATGCGTAAAGGTCGAGCATCTGTCCGTTGAGGCGCACCGCGGGCCAACACATCTGACAAACGCTCGAGGTCGCAAAGGCATGGGCTCGATGCGCAAACTTCGTAAAGGAAGCTGGGAGCTCCGGCTCACGGCCGGTCGGTGGTCCGACGGCCGGCCGCGCACCTACTACCGCACGGTTGAGGCGTCGGGCGAGGCCGATGCATCTGCCCAGCTGGTCGCGTTCGTGAACGAGATGCGATCGGCCCAGGGACCCGCGGACCGCTCCCTTCGTGACTTGTCCATCGACGAGGCACTTGAGCTCTTCCTGACCGAATACCTCGGAAACGAGAAGGGCCGTGAGCCGAAGACCATCAACGACTACCGCAAGCTGCACGAGAAGTGGTTCTCCCCGGACATCGGCGAGAAGAAGGTAAATCGTGTCGACACCGCTGAAATGGACCGGCTCTTCGGTGCCATGCGCGCCTCGGGGCTTAGCGCTTCGCGGCTTAATCAGGCCAAGAGCCTCTACCTTCCGTTCTTTCGCTGGGCGAAGCGGCGGGGCATGACAACCAGAGACCCCATGGTCAACTTCGAGGTGCCTACCAGCAGCTACCTGGCCACCGAGCGGACTCCCCCAGAGGTGGATCAGCTGACCGCTCTGCTGACCACTGCGACGGAAGTCGTACCAGATGTAGCTCCCCTACTGACTTTGGGTGCCGTCACAGGGATGCGACGAGGAGAGCTCGTCGGAATCCGTCGCTCACGGGTGATGTGGAATGACCTCCGGATCGTGGTCGACACTGCGATCACGTCATCCAAAGGGGTGAAGGGCCCCAAGACCCGCCGACAGCGCAGCTTCCACGTTGATGCCGGCACGATGGCGATGCTCAGGTCCGTCTGCGACGCAATGGACGAGCGAGCGCATCTCGCCGGGGTGAGTCTGTGTGCGGACCCGTACATCTTCAGCCTGGCGTCGGATTGTTCGCGCCCGATCCCCCCAGACTATTTCACCAAACAGGTCGGCGTCCTGAAGGGACATCTCGGCATTGAGGACAAGCGACCCGAGACCGTCCAGATGGAGAACGAAGCGCTGCGGCTCCGTCGCCAGCCGCCGGGTCCCCGACCCGCCGGTATGACCGGTCCCCCGCCGAGAGGTGGGCTCTCGTTCCGCGAGATTGGCGAGCAGTTCGGGCGGAGCGAGCGTTGGGCGGCTTTGGCGATCCAAGCTGCCGAACGCCGGGAGATAGCGAAGGCAGCGGGACTTGGACAAGTCCACTTTGACGGATCAATCCTCGCGCTCCGGAAGTTCACCTCCAGCGAACTCCTCGACGCTGGTTTCAACATCAGTATGGTTGCCCAACGTCAAGGTCACGGCCCCCAGGTTCTCGCCCGTCACTATTCTAAAGCCCGGGCATCGTCGGATCGGAAAGCCGCAGACCACCTTGGTCGGGTTGTCCACAGCGAAAAGGGACGTTGAGCACTGAGTGGCCCGATCGTAGTACTGGCCAGCCCACAGCGGACAGCCGTGTCAACGGGTCCTGGTCGTCCGGGGGCGGGGGCATTCTGTTCGCATTGACGGAGCCGCTCGCGCCGTCCGGCGAACGCAGAACGCCGATAGTTCCGACCTGGCGATTGTTCCGACCTGACAAGATGCGGCGTTGGCAGCACTCGCTTCCGCGCTCGACAGGTCGGAACAACGCGGCTACCGATGTGACGGTGTGGTGCACCGTATGGGCGAGAACGAGCCGTCAGCACTCGAGGCCGCGGTCCACCGCGTAATACCACTCGGCTCGCAGCACCGGCGGCTATCCAGCCAGCGACCCACTGCCCGTCTTCCTCGGCAGCACCGGATTGTTCCGACCTCATCGCGGCGACGACCTTGCCCGGTAGGCCGTGCGAGATGCACATCGGAACAATCACGACGTCGGAACTATCGGCGTTGTCCCGACATCGGACCAACGCCGATTCGGTGCGCTCGTCAGAATCCGTACCGAGCCCGTGCCGCACTCGGTATGGAGCATTCTGTATCCATGGTTGACCCCACGCCCCAGCGAGGCCGTCATGCGCAACCGGTTCTCGGAACTCCACTACATCGAGATGCCCGAGGACATCGCTGTGCCGGCAGCTGGGTGGACCCCAAGGGGTCCCATCACTGGCGGAGCAGTGGTCCCATCCTGCTGGCGGAACTCACCTCAAAATGGCCCACGCCCGTGGCGGGCGACAGGAAGAGGGCGATATCGGGCCGGCCGTCACGAGCGGGAGAGTTGTTGGGCACGGGCCCCATGGTCCAACACTCCGACGTGTGTCAGACAAACAGGCTCACGAGAAGAAGCACCAACCCGACCAGCAACATGGCCACTCCCATCCTCACAAACCACCGAGCTACTCTCCGCTCGCCGCGCTCCCTCCCGACGCTCCACATGGGGCCGCCGACGAGCAGGAACACCCCTAGGATACAGAAGAACTCTGCTGTATTGAACAATAGAAGGCCACCCAATCCCAGTCGCCGCCTGCCGCAGTTGCATGCGACGCTAACCGAGCCGGCATAACGCTCCTCAATCTGGCGGCAGCATCGCGGACCGTCCGAACGATGACCCACCGTGATCGGCAGGCCTCTCCTCGGTGCCGGTCATCGTTTATGTCGTGATTGGAGTCCCCGTTCTGGCTGACCCGGCTCAGAAAACCAGACCTAGGAGTAGAAGCACAAGCGCAATCGCGGAGGCTCCTAAACCGATCCCGATGAAGAATCGTGCGACTTGCCGCCCGGCACTGCCGCCCCTTCGCTGCCCTTCCGTCGGACTGTTCCCGAACCCTATCGTCCCGATACCCCACGCGATGCCTGTGAGGACCAGCAGACCGGCCAATTCTCCCACAGCACGTGCGGCCTGAAACACTAGAAGTCGACCCTAGTCGCGGTCAGTCGACCGGGCGCCAGAATCCCGAGATGGGAAAGAACCATCGTCGTCTCAGTTCGATCTCGAATCCTGCATCACGGATCGAGTTGCGAACCTGAGATCGCCGCCGCGGATAGGTCACCACGTTTGCGTGGGCGACGTTGCGAACTCGACCAAAGGCGGGCGAGATCCTGAGGAGGTCGTCGGGATGATCTGCACGAAGCGCAATACTGAGGCCCAGGTTGAGCGCGCTAGAGATCAGCACCACTCTTTCGCGGCGGTGTACCAGTCGTCCGTCCAACCGCAGCAGGAGCGCGTCAAGCGCCCATGTCGAAGGTCAATGCGCCCGGGGGCGACCGTCAAGATTCCTATGGTGCTCCCACTCACCCAGCAGATCCGTGGAAACGAATCGGCGGGTGCGGGGTATCCTACTCTCAGTCACCATCATGGCTTACATTTTAGTGCTCGATTTAGACAAAACTCAAAATGAACAGGACACATGCAAGCAACTCAAAGAAGATCCCGCTGAAGAATGCTTGACGTGCATTTTTTCTGAAGAGTGGACTTAAAGTGCGCCACCGCTCGGCCGGGCGATTTGCCAACATTTTAGCGCGCAGCAATAATGTGCCTGAATCGATAATCATGATTGCTCCCATGATAAAGGTCATCCATGCTGCCGTCCGCATCAGAACCCGAGCTCGCTAATGTAGGCTGATATTGCCGCCTTGCCGATTCTCGCAGGTAATGTAGAGCCGGGAATAAGGTTGGTAACCCCAAAGCCCAACACAGTTGTTGCGACACTGTGGAACCATTGCCGGTCTTCGGATTGAAATGGATCAGATAGCATCTCCCAGATAACCAAGGGGGGCGGCGGTTGGGTCCTCCGACGTTGCGCCAGCACGACGAGCCGCTGCTCCATGAGTTGAGCGTACGCGACAACAGCGCTCGAACGTCCGAGCTGGAATGCCGTCCACGTCCACGGACGCCGCCACCGAGCCGCCCTATCGACGGTGATGGGCGCCCGCCCAACCCGGGCAGGCGAAGTTGTGCCGGGAGGCGGTCTTCGATCCTGACCGCCGAATGCGCGCTCTCAGATGTGTGACGGCGATCGGTGTGAACTTGAGCATTATGGAGGGCCGCCAGGTGTGGTGGGTGGCACTAATGTGGTGGGCCAGTGACACCGGTGCTCGCTCCCCTTGACCGGATTCCAGTGAAGCCGGCTGTTTCGGCACTCCAACAGAGATGCCCGTGCTTCCAAAGCACGCCAGCGGCCTCCCAGTCCGCCCGTAGTGTCGCGGTCGCCAATGACGGAATGCGTCAGAGACCAGGTACTACGAGATGTTCCGGGGAGCATGGCTGCGACTTCTCCGGCATGACCCACGCCCCAGGCGACGCACGCCTCCTCGATTCGGTCCAGTTGCTCGGGGCCGACCGTTCGATAAGCATCCACGCCAGATGACCACGATCGACGCCTGGGGCGTGACTTGAATGAGACGACGCAGTGCTGCCATCATCGCAAGTTGCCTGACCGCGGCCCACGCCGGGCTCCTCTCACCCATCGCGACCGCGGCCGCGGCGGCGACCACACCGACACTCAGCGTTGGCGACACCCAAGTCTGGGAAGGCGACGGTTTACCATCTCATCCCGAGGCGACGTTCGTGGTCCGCCTGTCGGCGCCCGCCGCCAGCGACGTCACCTTCCACTGGACCACCATGGACGGCACCGCCACCCACGTGAGTCGACTACGGGCCTGGCGCTACGAACTCGACCATACCGGCGGGCCAGCCCTACATTTTTATCAAGCGATCGATAGTCTCCGACCCGACCGTTGAGCCCGACGAGACGTTCTTCTTGAAACTCTCGGCCGCCAGTGTGCCCATCGCCCGGGACACCGGCACCGCCACCATCTTGAACGACGACCCGGCCAAGCCGCCCCACGTCTCCATCGGCAGCACCGCGGTCCCCGAAGGCGACCAAGGAGGCGGCGTCTTCGTGTTCGTCGTCACCATCTCCGGTCGATTCCCTGCGTTCACCGTCGACTACGCCACCGCGGACGGCACCGCCCACGCCGTCGAGGACTACGTGCCCATCAGCGGAACACTCTCGATCCGCGCCGGCCAAATCGTCGCCTACATCTACGTCAGGAACAAGACCGACACCAAAGTAGAAGGCGACGAGCAGTTCACCGTCACCCTCTCGAACCCGACCAACGGTGTCCCCATCGGCCAAGGCGGCGGCACCGGAACCGGCACCATCCTCAATGACGACACCTAAAAACCAACGAGGACCGTGCTGGTAAGCCGGGACCATGGCTCAGGGCGCCACCGGGGCGACAGCCCGCGGGATGCCATGTTGGCCGATCAACGAAAGGGCACTTGAAGGTGAAAGATGTCAAGGTCGAGTTCGGGGCGGTCGGCGGCGGTGGTGCCGACGACTTCGCTGCCACCCTCGACGACCACCGAGATCCCCCACAACCGTTAGAACCTCCACAGAACCAAGACCAGATGACGACGATCGACTCCGGGAGGGTGACCTGAATGAGACGACACGGTGCTGCCATCACCGCAAGTTGCCTGACCGCGGTCCTCGCCGGTCTCCTCTCACCCATCGCGACCGCGGCCGCGGCGACGACCACACCGACCATCAGTGTTGGCGACACCCAAGTCTGGGAAGGCGACGGCTTACCATCGCAGCCCGAGGCGACTTTCGTGGTCCGCCTGTCGGCGCCCACCACCAGTGACGTCACCTTCCACTGGACCACCATGGACGGCACCGCTAGCCATCTGAGCGACTATGCGGGCATCGCTTCAACTGCGACTATCCCGGCCGGGAAGCCGTACATCCTGATTCGCCGACAGGTTGAATCGGACCCGACGGTTGAGCCTGACGAGACGTTCTTCCTGAAACTGTCGGCCGCCAGTGTGCCGATCTCCCGGGATACCGGCACCGCCACCATTTTGAACGACGACCCTGCCAGGCCGCCCCACGTGTCCATCGGCAACACGGCGGTGCCCGAAGGCGACCAGGGAGGCGGCGTCTTGGTGTTCGTCGTCACCATCTCAGGTCGAGTCCCTGCTTTCACCGTCGACTACAAGACCGCTGATGGGACCGCCCACGCCGTCGAGGACTACGTGCCCATCAGCGGGACACTTTCGATCCGCGCCGGCCAAAGCGTCGCCTACATCTACGTCAGGAACAAGACCGACACCAAGCTA